>CAWBRK010000005.1:0-195100 GCA_963791205.1 uncultured Actinomycetes bacterium | reverse complement strand
TCCGGTGCGACTTGACCGGCTGCCGACACCTCGACTCGGCGGCGTAGCGCGAGTCGTCCAGATCGGGTGATGCGGCGGCCGCGGCGCCGCGCGACCGTAGCTTCGGGGTCCTGCGAGGCCCGCTCATCGGCCTCGTGCGACAGGTACCCAACCTGGGGGAGGCCGAGTAGCCCGACCAAGACACCCCACTGCGATTGGCCGAGCGTCATCGGTGAGCAGCGTGGACCGAATGGAGTCCCACGGAGAAAGGCGGTCTTACATCATCCTCGGCCGGCGGCGCACCTCGACCGTCAGCGCGCCGGACCAGATCCCCGTCGCAGCAGGGTAGTTCGGAACCGACACGACCAAGGAGGTCGGAATGAGCACCAGCGTCGAGACCGCAACCGACATTCGCACCTTCCACGTCGACGTTCCGCAGGAGCAGCTCGACGACCTGCGCCGGCGTATCGAGGCGACGCGCTGGCCGTCGAAGGAGCTCGTCGACGACCGGTCACAAGGCGTGCAGCTCGCAACCGTGCGAGAGCTCGCCCGCTACTGGGTGACCGACTACGACTGGCGCAAGGCCGAGGCGAAGCTCAACGCGCTTCCGCAGTTCGCGACCGAGATCGACGGGATCGAGATTCGCTTCATCCACGTCAAGTCGAAGCACGAGAACGCGCTGCCGCTGATCATGACCCACGGCTGGCCCGGCTCGGTCATCGAGCTGCTCGAGGCGGTCGGTCCGCTCACCGACCCGACCGCGCACGGCGGAGCCGCCGATGACGCGTTCCACCTCGTGCTGCCGTCCATCCCCGGCTACGGCTTCTCCGGCGAGCCGATGGAGCTCGGCTGGGACCCCGGCCGCACCGCGAAGGCCTGGGGCGAGCTGATGAAGCGCCTCGGCTACAGCCGCTACGTCGCGCAGGGCGGCGACGTGGGCGCGTCCATCACCGACGCGATGGGCCGCCAGGGACCCGATGGGCTCGTCGGCATCCACACGAACCTGCTCGTGACGGCGCTGGGCATTCCCCAGCCGACGGACACCGAGGAGGAGCGCGCCGCATCCGACCAGCTCGCCGCCTTCAGGGCGACCGGCTTCGGCTACTTCCTCGAGCAGGCCACGCGGCCGCAGACGATCGGCTACGCCCTCCTCGATTCACCGGTCGCGCTCGCGGCCTGGATGCTCGACCACGACACGGACAGCTACTACAAGATCGCCCACGCCTTCGTCGACGGCGAGCCGACGGGCAACCTCACGAGGGACAACATCCTCGACAACATCACGCTGTACTGGCTGACGGCCACCGGCGCCTCGGCGGCCAGGTCCTACTGGGAGAGCGGACGAGCCGGAGCCGCGGCTCAAGCGGCCGGCCAGGCTCCTCCCGCGGTCACGATCCCGGTCGGCTTCACCACGTTCCCTGACGAGATCTTCCGTGCGCCGCGCAGCTGGGTCGAGAACAGCTATCCCACGCTCAGCTACTTCAACGACGCCCAGAGGGGCGGCCACTTCGCCGCGTGGGAAGAGCCGGAGCTCTTCTCAACCGAGGTGCGGGCGGCTTTCAGGTCATTGCGTTGATCGCTCGTGCGGGCGGCGTGCACGAGAGGTGCGCGCCGCCCGTACCTGGATCTGGCACGCCGGGCCTAGTCGGCGGTGATGTCGCAGCCGAGGTACATGAGCGCCTCGACCGCTTCCGTCACGAATGCCGTCGCCTCGTGGGCGTTCGCGAACGTGTACGGGCCGGGCCGCGCCGGCTGCGCGCCGGGGCCCGACGGGAAGACCTCCGCCTCGACGACGCAGGACGTGCCGTGGTCGACCGCGCGGAGCACCGCGACCGCCCGTCCGTCGCGGCGGGCGTGCCGCACGAAGAGCTCGCGGGGCGCGGCGACCGCCGTCGCGCCGGGATCGGAGAAAAGGTCGCTCACCGGAGCGCGTCGAGCGCAGCCTGCGCGACGGTCTCGCGATCGCGGAACCCGTCGAGGCTGTTCGCGAGCGTGCCGGGCTGCTTGAAGACGAGGATGGCAGGCGCGCGGAGGACGAAGCCCAGCTCGAGCGTCAGCGCTTCCGCTTCGCGGGAGTTCTTGATCACGTCGATCGGGACGAACCCGGCGCGCGCAGCGTCGGCGCCGGCCGCGGCCTCGTCACGCGACATCGCGTCGATCTTCCCGCCGCTGCCCCAGAGCGCGACGATGACGACGTCGTGCGTGCGGAGCGCCGAGACGAGACGCGAAGGAAGCCCGTTCGCCGCGATCAGCTGCACCGGCGCCTTGACGGCCGGCTTCGGCTTCGCAGCCGCCTTGGCCGGAGCCTTCGCGGCCGGCGTGGTCTTCCCGGCGTTCCGGGCAGCAGCCGAAGCCTTCGCGGCGACCTTCTTCGCCGCGGCAGGCGCGTCGAGCAGACCCGCCTTCTTGCTCGGGATCACGACCGGCGATGTGTCGACGTCGGCCGTGCCGCGCCCCATGAACATCATCCCGCCGCCCAGCACGAGCGCCGCGAGGACGCCCACGAGGGCGAACACCTTGATCGGAGCAGAGACTTGCGCGCCCACTCTCTCGCTATCGGCATCCCGACCGCCCCGCTAAAGCAGAGGGGCGCGGTTTCCCGCGCCCCTCGTGGCAAGCCGTTTGCGCCGGTGGTTACGGGCCGGTGCAGGCCGCGGTGACGATGTCGCCGCCGGGGCCGCGCTTGTACCAGCTCTTCGTGCCGACCGTGCTGCGGAGGCAGTAGGAGGTCTGGCTGGGCGTGCCCAGGATGACGACGTTCTTGACGCCCTGGTCGTACGCCTGCATGGCGGTGAGCGTCATGCCGGAGTAGCCCTTGGAGTTGTCGGCGTTGTACGCCTCGACGGCCGGGATGGCGGCGCGCACGTTCGCACGCGCGGCCGAGTTGTTGGCCCGGTCGCGGAAGCTGAGGTACGACGGCACCGCAATGGCCAGCAGGATGCCGAGGATGATGATCACGACGAGGAGCTCGATGAGTGTGAAACCACGCTCATCGGACGCCAGCCGCTGTCGAAGTGCCTGAAGCATTCGTGCTCCTTCGGGTGGGACAGGAGTGGTCGCACTCCTCATCGGCCGATCGATCCCCCGAGCAGTAGCCTCGAACGAGTGATGCGCATCCCTCACCGTGGGGGATGCCCCGAGGCCGGAAACGACGAGGGGCGCGGTTTCTCGCGCCCCTCGTGGCAAGCCGTTTGCGCCGGTGGTTACGGGCCGGTGCAGGCCGCGGTGACGATGTCGCCGCCGGGGCCGCGCTTGTACCAGCTCTTCGTGCCGACCGTGCTGCGGAGGCAGTAGGAGGTCTGGCTGGGCGTGCCCAGGATGACGACGTTCTTGACGCCCTGGTCGTACGCCTGCATGGCGGTGAGCGTCATGCCGGAGTAGCCCTTGGAGTTGTCGGCGTTGTACGCCTCGACGGCCGGGATGGCGGCGCGCACGTTCGCACGCGCGGCCGAGTTGTTGGCCCGGTCGCGGAAGCTGAGGTACGACGGCACCGCAATGGCCAGCAGGATGCCGAGGATGATGATCACGACGAGGAGCTCGATGAGTGTGAAACCACGCTCATCGGACGCCAGCCGCTGTCGAAGTGCCTTCATGTAGTTGTGTCCTCCTGCGGTCTTGAGTGGAAGCAGCCCACCGCTCATCGACCGCGGCTGACACCGGGCATAGCCCCGAACGGGTGATGCCGACTCCCCCCGAGCGAGCGACCGCCGCGTATTCAAGGACACCCATCGCGCTGCCGATAGCTCGGACGAGGGACGGATGCGGACGTACTCGATCGACGATCTGTTGGAGCAGATGGTGGCGCGCGGCGCCTCCGACCTGCACCTGAGCGTGGGCTCGAAGCCCGCGATCCGAGTGCACGGTCACATCCAGCGGCTCGAGGAGTTCGAGACGCTCAAGCCCGACGACACGCAGCAGCTGCTGTACCAGATCCTCTCGACCGAGCAGCAGAAGAACTTCGAGATCAAGCGCCAGCTCGACTTCGCGTACGGCGTCCCCGGCCTCGCGCGCTTCCGCGTCAACGTCTACTTCCAGCGCGGCTCGCTCGGCGGCGCCTTCCGTCTCATCCCCGAGGCGATCAAGACGCTCGAGGAGCTCGGCCTGCCGTCGTCGCTGCACGAGCTCGCGCAGAAGCCGCGCGGCCTCGTGCTCGTCACCGGCCCGACCGGCTCGGGGAAGTCGACGACGCTCGCGTCGCTCATCGACGAGGTCAACCGCACGCGCGCCGAGCACATCCTCACGATCGAGGACCCCGTCGAGTTCGTGCACCGGCACAAGAAGTGCATCGTCAACCAGCGCGAGATCGGCTTCGACGCGCCGAACTTCGCCGAGGCGCCTGCGCGCGGCGCTGCGCCAGGACCCCGACGTGATCCTCGTCGGCGAGATGCGCGACCTCGAGACGATCGCGACCGCCCTCACCGCGGCCGAGACCGGCCACCTCGTGCTCGGCACGCTGCACACGCAGAGCGCCTCGAGCACGGTCGACCGCATCATCGACGTCTTCGCACCCGCGCAGCAGGAGCAGGTGCGCATGCAGATCGCCGGTTCGCTCCAGGGGATCATCACGCAGGCGCTGCTCCCGACGGGCGACGGCAACGGCCGCGTTCCCGCGCTCGAGATCCTGCTCCCCGACGACGCGACACGGAACCTCATCCGCCAGGGGAAGGTCGAGCAGATCTACACGATCATGCAGACCGGAACCCAGCGCGGCATGCAGACGATGGAGCAGTCGCTCGCCGAGCTGACGCTCCGCCACGCAGATCTCGCTCGAGACCGCGCTCTCCCGCTCGAGCCGGCCCGACCAGCTGCTCGGCCTGCTCGAGCGCGCGAACTTCGACACGAGCTCCGCGTACGCCGAGCCCGCGCCGACGAACGACCTGTCCCTCCAGCCGCTCGGCGGCGGACTCCGGATCGCCGAGGCGTAGCCGTGGTCGACTGGAAGAAGGAGATCAAGCTCTCCGACATCGTCGGGGGCAAGAAGGAGCCCGGCGAGGGCGAGACGTCGTTCTGGAAGAAGGAGATCTCGCTCGGCCGCAAGAAGGCCGAACAGCCCGAGGTCGAAGAGCCGGAGACGGTCGAGACCGCGCCCGCCGTCGACCTCGTCCAGGCGTACATGCCGGAGGAGCCCGCGCCGGTCGAACTCGCCGCCGGCAGCGCCGGAGGACACGGTCCTCGCCGCGCCGCACGAGGAGGCGGTCGCGGAGGTCGTGGACCTGCTCGCCGCCGTGCCCGCGCCGGTGGCGCCCGCACCCGTTGCGCAGACGCCCGCGCCGATGCCCCCACCCGTCGCGGCCGCTCCGCAGCCGGTCGTCGTCCATCCGCCCGTCCCTGCCGCCCAGCTCCCGCCGGTCGACGACGGGCCGACCTGCACCGGCAAAGAAGAAGGAGAAGAAGGAAACGGCCACGCCGTTCTACCGCCGCGAGCTCTCGTTCGGAAAGAAGAAGGAGAAGCCCGCGACGGCGGAGCGCACCAACGAGCCCGAGAAGCCCGAAAAGCCGAAGCGCGAGCGCCGCTCCCTCTCGCTCTCGCTGCCGCGGCCGACCCCGCGCGCGCCCGCGCGGCGGCGGGAAGGTCGCCGAAGAAGGTCGTCGGCCTCAAGATCGGCGCCTCGCAGCTCGCGGCCGCGACCGTCGCCAACAACGGCCACGCCGAGGTCCTGCAGGTCGCACGCGCGCCGCTCGACGCCGGCATCGTCGTCGAACGGCGAGCTGCGCGACCCCGAGCTGCTCGCCGAGGCGCTGCGCGCGTTCTTCAAGGAGCACGGTCTGCCGAAGCGCGGCGTCCGGCTCGGCATCGCGACGAACCGCATCGGCGTCCGCACGCTCGAGATCGCCGGCATCCAGGACCCGAAGCAGCTCGCGAACGCGATCCGCTTCCGCGCGCAGGAGGCGCTGCCGATCCCGATCGACGAGGCGGTGCTCGACTACCAGGTGCTCGGCGAGTCGACGAACGAGGAAGGCGAGACGACGCGCAAGATCCTGCTCGTCGTCGCGTACCGCGACCTGATCGACCGCTACGTCGATGCGTGCCGGAAGGCCGGCATCCAGCTCGTCGGGATCGACCTCGAGGCGTTCGCGCTGCTGCGCGCGCTCGCGGCGCCGCGCGAGGAGGGGACGCCCGCGCAGGCGGCCCTCGTCGCCGTCACGATCGGCCACGACCGCACGACGTTCGCCGTCTCCGACGGACGCGTGTGCGAGTTCACACGCGTGCTCGACTGGGGCGGCCAGTCGATCAACATCGCGATCGCGCGCGCGCTCGACGTCGCGCCGTCCGACGTCGACGTCGTCAAGCGCGGCCTCTCGCTGCACGGGACCGACGTGCCGGATGGGCTGCGCGAGGAACAGGCGACACGCGCTCGCGACGCGCTCAACCGGCAGGTGCAAGCCTTTGCGCGGGAGCTCGTCTCCTCGCTCCAGTTCTACCAGAACCAGCCCGGATCTCTCGGCATCGGCGAGATCGTGATCACGGGCGGCACCGCGCACCTCGACGGGTCTCGCCGACGAGCTGCAGCGGCTGATCGGCGTGCGCGTTCGCGTCGGCGACCCGCTCGTGCGCGTGAAGGTCTCGAAGAAGCTTCGCGAGCCCGAGCAGCTCGGCTCGTTCGCCGTCGCCATCGGCCTCGGAATCGAGGACTAGCGATGCGTGCGGTCAACCTCCTGCCGAAGGACGACGCGCAGCGCTCGCGCCGGCAGCAGAACATCCCCGCAGTCGTGTCGACGGGCCTGATCGTGCTCGTCACGGGGCTGCTCGGGGTCATGTACTTCACGTCGAAGAGCACCGCGCAGGCGAAGGCGCTCGAGTATCAGGACGCGCAAGCCGAGCTCGCGCTCGCTCCCGTCGCCGGCCGACATCGCCGCGAAGAGCGCACCACAGGAAAAGCTGAAGACGGAGCACGACGCCCGGATCAGCGCGCTCTCCGCAGCGCTGACGAAGCGCGTCGCGTGGGACCGGATCCTGCGCGAGATCTCGCTCGTCCTCCCCGAGGACGTCTGGCTCTCGAACTGGACCGCGGCGACGCCGACGCCGGCGTCGGGCTCGACCGCGGCCGCCTCGTCGCCGGGGCAGCCGCCGACGCTGATGACGCTCGAGGGCTACACGTACTCGCACGAGTCGGTCGCGCGCCTGCTCACGCGGCTGTCCGTCGATCCCCGACCTTCGGAACGTCTGGCTGACGAAGAGCTCGCGCGGCATGCTCGCGGGCCGCCCGATCGTCTCGTTCACGATCCTCGCCGACGTCCGCGCCACAGGGGCGGCGTCGTGAAGGTCACGAAGCGCAAGTTCTCGCCGGCCGCGACGGCCGGTATCGGGATCGGCTTCACGCTCGTGATCGCCGCGATGGGCTGGTTCCTGCTCGTCTCGCCGCAGCGTTCGCGCTCGTCGGACCTCGACGCGAAGATCGCGTCGGTCGAGCAGCAGATCACCGCGTCGCGCGCGGCGCAGATGCAGGCGGCCGGCGCGAAGCCGATCCGCTCGGCCGACCTCTTCCGCCTCACGAAGGCCATGCCGACGGACAACGACATGCCCGGGCGTGATGCTCGAGCTGAGCCGCATCGCCGAGGAGACCGGCATCGTGTTCGAGCAGATCGTCCCGCAGGCGACGCTCGCGGCCGGGACGATGCGGGCGCAGCCGATCGACCTCACCTTCGAGGGCAACTTCTACTCGCTCTCGGACTTCCTCTACCGCGTGCGCAACCTCGTCTCGGTCCAGCGCGGCCGCCTGATCGCGAACGGCCGGCTCTTCTCGGTCGAGAAGCTCCAGTTCGCCGAGGCGCCCTCCGGCTTTCCGACGATCCGCGCGAACCTCACGCTGAGCGCGTTCCTCTACGGCTCCGGTCCGACCGCTGCGCCGCCCGTTGCGTCGACCGACACGACCGCGACGAGCACCGACACGACCACGCCGGAGACGCCGCCGGCCACGCCCGAAGCGGTGGGAGCGCCGTAGATGCCCAAGAAGGTCGACCTCAAGGCGAAGGAGAAGAAGCAGAAGATCATCGCTGCCGTCGGCGCGGTGCTCCTGCTCGGCCTGCTCGCCTTCCAGGTCCCGCGCACCATGAAGATGCTGAACCAGTCGTCCGCGCCGCCGCCGCCGCCGGCGAGCGCGCCGTCCACGGTTCCGACAGATCCGAGCGTCCTCCCGACGCCCGGCGCAGTCGGCGAGGGTGCCGGGCCGACCGCCTCAGGCGGCGGCACCCTCGTCGACTCTGATCTCCAGCCGACCGCGGCGAGCGGACAGCTCGAGGCGTTCGGCCGGTTCCGGAGCAAGGACCCGTTCGTCGAGCAGGTGAAGGAGCCCGGCTCCTCCGGCGGCGGCAGCCCGAGCTCCGGTTCAGGCGGCTCGAAGCAGCAGCCGAGCAGCCCCAAGCCCGGCGCCGTCGTCGGCTCGCCGAGCCCCTCGTCGAGCTCCGGCGGAAAAGGCTCGTCGCCGAGCGCCGCTGCCGGCAGCGCCGTGATCGCCGTCAACGGCGCGGAGGAGGCCGTCGCCGTCGGCGGCGACTTCCCGAAGGCTTCGCCCGTGTTCACGCTCGTGAAGGTCGTCGGCGGTGAGGCGCGGATCGCCATCGCCGGAGGAGCGCTCGCCTCGGGCGCGCCCACGACGACGCTGAAGAAGGGCAAGACGCTCACGCTCGTGAACACCGCCGACGGCACGCGGTACGAGCTGAAGCTCGTCTCCGTCGGCTAAGGCACTCGCCGCTCCCTGCCGATAACACCTTCGTGCGTCTGCGTGCCCGCAGCCAGGACGGCTTCGGCCTGATCGAGCTCCTGATCTCGATGACGATCCTGAACGTCGGCATCCTCGCGCTCGTCGCCGCGTTCCAGTCCGGTGCGCTCGCGCTGCAGCGCGCGAGCAAGCTGTCGACCGCGGCGGCGATCGCCGACCTCCAGATGGAGCGCTACCGCGGCTACAAGTACTGCGGGATCCTCTTCACGACCTCCGACGTCACGTCGGCCCAGGGAGACTCGACGTACACGGCCGACGTCGCGTACGCGAACGCGCAGCTCACGCCGTCGATCGACCCGCTGTGCTCGTCGGCGACGCCGCCGTCCGACTCGAAGCCGATCCAGTCGATCACCGGCCCGGACGGAAAGCGCTACCGCGTCGACACCTACATCATCATGGACAGCGTCAACGCGGCACGGCCGCTCAAGCGCGTGACGGTCGTGATCCGGAACGCGAACAGCCTGACGCGCGCGGCCGTTCGCGCGCATCGCGTCGACGTTCGACGAGGCGACGGGAAGCTAGATGGCGACCTTCGCCTACACGCGCGATCAACGCGCAGGGGCTCGAGCCGTCGGGCGAGATCAACGCGCCCGACGTCGAACGCGGCGCGCGAGCAGCTGCGCGTCCGCGGCCTGCTCGCCGAACGTGCTCGACGGAGCTGCCGCGCCGAGCGGCGAGGACGCGCGTCGCGCACGGTCGTTCAAGAAGATCAAGCCGAAGTCGCTCCAGATCTTCTCGCGCCAGTTCGCGACGATGATCGAGGCCGGCCTCAACGTCGTCGGCGCGCTCGTCGATCCTCGAGGAGCAGACCGACGACAAGTACCTCGCGGCAGGTCATCGCCGAGCTCCGCGCCGACGTCGAGGGCGGCCTGCTGCTCTCGCAGGCGATGGCGCGCCACCCGAAGGTCTTCAACCGCCTCTACGTCGCGATGGTCGAGGCCGGCGAGGCGGCCGGAATCCTCGACCAGGTGCTCGACCGCGTCGCCTTCCAGATCGAGAAGGAGACGCAGATCAAGCGCCGCGTCAAGGGCGCGATGATCTACCCGACGATGGTCCTCATCTTCGCGACCCTCGTCCTGATCGGGATGCTGATGTTCCTCGTCCCGATCTTCGTGAAGATCTTCGCGCAGCTCGGCGGCGAGCTGCCGACGCTGACGCAGTACGTCGTGACGCGTCTCGAACCTGCTGCGCGAGCCACTGGTTCATCATCTTCCCGGCGATCGGTCGGGTCGATCGTCGGCTTCCGGCGCTGGAAGAAGACGCGAGCAGCGGCCGGCAGCGCTGGGACCGCGTTCAAGCTGCAAGGTGCCGATGAAGATCGGCGACAGTCGTCCTCAAGGTCACGATGGCGCGCTTCTCGCGCACGCTCTCGACGCTCGTCGCCGCCGGCGTCGACATCATCAAGGCGCTCGAGATCACCGGCCAGACCGCCGGCAACTGGGTCGTCGAGGACGCGCTCGCGCGACGTGCGCGAGCGCGTGCACGAGGGCGTGCCGATCGCGCAGCCGCTGATCGAGAACCCCGTCTTCCCGCCGATGGTCGCGCAGATGGTGAAGATCGGCGAGGAGACCGGCGAGCTCGAGAAGATGCTCGGGAAGATCGCCGACTTCTACGAGGACGAGGTCGACGCCGTCGATCCAGTCGCTGACCTCGATCATCGAGCCGCTGATGATGATCGGCGTCGGCCTGATGGTCGGCGTGATCATCATCTCGATGTACCTGCCGATGTTCAAGATGCTCACGCTCATCAAGTAGCGCGCGCGCGCGCGGCTCAGTTGAGCACGTTGATGTCCGTGTTGTCGACGCGGGCGTTTCCTGCTGCGTCCCAGACGCGGATGCTGATTCGGTAGCGCCCGTTCGGGAGGCCCCTGGTGTCGAGGTAAGGGCGGGGGAAAGAGCCGGAACCAGTAGCTGCCTTGGCAGCGGATCGAGGTGTGGCGGCGGACGCAGGCGCCTGCGGGAAGGTTTTGCTCGGTGCCGGGCGCGTAGTGCTGCCCGGCCGGGCAGCTCGAGCATGCGTTCCGAGCGGAAGACCTCGCGGTCGTGGAAGACGCGCCCGGTTCGGTGCTGCGCGAGGCTGATGGCGACGCGGAACGGGTGGTGCGGCGCTGCGAGCCAGGGTTTGTCCTTGAACCAGCCGATGAAGGACTGCGGGTCGGCGATCCGAGCACGCACGTCGACCGTCCCCGAGAGCCGCCGCTTGTTCAGCCTCCGGCCGGCCTGGGGATAGCGCGCGACGTTCGCGGGTCGCCGCCCCCACGGCGGCGTCGCGGGTGTGTAGAAGCGCACCTCCTCGATCACCGGCCTCGCGGTGTCTGCGTAGGGCGCGAGCTTGCCGCCGGGTCGGAGCGGGTTGACGAACACGCGCCGTCCGTCGGGCAGGTCGAGCAACTCGCCCAGGTGGACGTGCCAGTCGCCCTTCCAGGCCCAGGCGATCTGCTGTCCGGGCTGGACGACGTCGCCGACGCGAACGAGCGCGTCGACGTGCTCGTAGCGGAAGTGCGCGATGTCGATCAGCCCGCGCACGCCGTGCGGTGTGGCGTGCGTGACCTGGCCTCCTTCGATCGCGTGCACGCGGTGCGTGCGCCCGGCCGGCGCGCCACGGCCGGGCAGGTCGTCACGGACGGCGATGTCGACGCCGTCGTGGTAGACGGCGCCGAGCTGGTCGTGAGCGCGCGGGTCGAGGAAGGAGCCGCGGATCGGGTGCTGGCGGTGGAGCGGCAGCACCGGCCACCCCCGCCACTCGTCGTTGTAGCGCTGAGCGACCTCGAGCCGTCCTGGAACACTCGGCACAGCCGTCGTTCTTCCCTCTCCTCGGTTGCGGTACGCACTCTCGGTTCGCCCGAACAGATGTTCGCCACTTCGAGCCGAGAGGTGGACAGAGCGAGAGCTGCGGCCCGTATCCGGAGCGGAGCCTGCTGGAGTTGAACGGCTGAAGGCGTCTTCGTTCTCTGCGGAAGGGGTGGGTCGCGATGTTCGTCCGTTTCCCGCGCCGGCTGTCCTTGGTCGCGCTGGCCGTCGTGCTCGGCGCCGGAGGCTTCGGCGTCTCGCTCGCCTACACCGGCTCGGCTGCCGCCCTCGAAGTGCCGACCGTCACGACCCCGGTTCCCGTTCCGACGCCGACCGCGACCGTGCCTGTTCCCGTCCCGACCGTCCCCGTTCCCACACCAACGGTGCCGGTGCCGACTCCCACCGTGCCTGTGCCGGCGCCGACCGTCCCGGCTCCGACACCCACGGTGCCCGTGCCGACGCCGACGCTTCCGGCTCCGACCCCGACGGTGCCCGCGCCTGCCCTTCCTGGGCCCGGTCCGGCGCCTGGGGTGCCGCTCCCGACGTCGCCGTCTGTGCCCGTGCCGACATCCTCCTCGCCGGTGACCGTCTCCGTCGGCGGCACGGCGGGCTCCGCGCCGGCACGCAGTGTGATCCTGCTTCCCTCGGCCGGATCTGGCGCCGCTGGCGGCGGGGCTTCCGGAGCCGCCTACGCTCCTGCGGCCGCGGCTGCACCGCTCGAGCGCTCGAGCGCGACGACGGCGGGGATCAGGGTGGCGAACGTCCGCGGGAGGAAAGACGTCGTCAAGGTCTCGTTCAGGCTTCCCCGGCGCAGCCGGGTCGTCGTGAGCCTGCGCGGGCCGCTTCCGAGCTGCACCCGCGTCGCCCGGTTCGTCATCCAGGGTCGGCGAGGGTCGAACACGTTCCGCTTCGACGGACGCGCCGGCGGCCGGCCGCTCCCCGAAGGGTCATACCTGCTCGGCCTCAGGCCAGCGGGTCGAACAGTCACCCGCTGGGGCGCGCTCGAGGTCGGGTCGGCAGGCGTTCGGGCGCTTCCGCGCGCCGCAGCGAACTCGGCGGTCGACTATTGCTCGAGCGCGGCTGCCGCAGCGGCTGCGGCTGCCGGCCCGTTCGGGATCGTCTTCCTCGCAGCGACCGGTCCGGAGGCTGCTGCGCTGATCGCGTCGGGGCGAGAGGCGGCGAAGAGCGGCGAGGGCGGAAACCCTGCAGCGACGCCGGTTGAGCGGCCGCGAAGCGCAGGCGTTCTCGGCGTGCAGCAGATCGAGGATGCCGCCAACACAATCCATCCGGTGTTCGGGCTCGCGATCCTTGCGATCATGGTCGGCTCGCTGATCGCGATCGTCTTCCTCGTCATCAGCTACCTGCGCGGCGAGGGGTTGGGCAGAACGCCCCTCTAGCCGAGCCGACGCAAACGGGTCCTGGTCAAAGGTCGGGGGGTGTCCGCCCCTGTCAGGGAGTGCGCGCGCCGAGGAAGGTCAGCACCGCGTGCACGCGGCGGTTCTCGGTCGACTCACGGGGCAGGTCGAGCTTGCGGAAGATGGAGCGGACGTGGGCCTCGACCGTCTTCGGGGTCACGTAGAGCTCCTTCGCGATCCCGCGGTCGGTACGGCCCTCGGCGATCAGGGCGAGCACCTCGAGCTCGCGCGGGGTCAGCTGTTCGAGGCGAGGCAGCGGCTCGTCGCTCCGCAGCGCCCGCCGCGCGGCCGCCGCGGCCTCCTCGAGGGCGGCGTCCTCGTACACGGTGCCGCGGCTCAGATCTGCCAGGAGCCTGCCGAGGATCGCCCGGCGGATGTGCGTGCGCAGGACGCCGATCAGAAACGCCAGTGGCAGAGCCGCGTAGACGACCGCGCACCAGCGCAGCACCTCTTCGCCGGTGTCGGTCAGCCCGATCCCGATGTAGTCGTGGGCGATCGTGGCGGCCGCGACGACCATCACGGGCGGGCCGAAGACGAGCAGCGGCCGTAGGGCGCGACGCTCGGCGGTATCGGCCTCGAGCCAGCGCCGGACGACGACGTAGACGATCAGGACCGCGAGCACGATCCCGAGCGCGGAGAAGAGCGTGTTCGCGGCGTCGCTCAGCTCGCTCGGGATGTAGGCGAGGACCGCGAGCCCGTACACAGCCAGGACGAGGAAGCGCTCGAGCCGAGAGCGCGTGAAGCCGTGCGGGAAGACGACGAGCTGGTGCGCGACGAGCGCGAGGAAGAGGTTGAGCGAGAGCTCGCTCGCGTGGTCGGCGGCCGAGGAGTCGAACCAGTCGAGATCGCGCCCGAACCAGGCGATGCCGGCCAGGGTCATCAGCAGGCCCATTCGGTTCTCCGGCCGCTGCCGCCACGCGACGAACCCGGCGGCGACGAACGACCAGCCGATGGCGACGTGAACCGGCGCGGGCAGGGTCAGCGCGTCCGGCTCCCGGATCGCGATTCCGATCGCGAACAGCGCCGAGAGCGGCTCCGAGCGCCGCGAGCGCCAGCCGCGCCATGTGCCGATCGTCGCATGACGAGACCCCGATGAAAACCCCGAAATCCGCAGGTCCAGGGATTTCATCGATGCGCATCGCGCGGGCCGGGCCTACGTTCGTCCGCGTCCCCGAACGAAGGAAACGAGATGAAGAAGGCACTCCTGATCACGTTCCTCGCGCTCGCCGCGATCGCCCTCGGCGCGGCAGGGCTCCTCGCGGCACTCGGCTCGCTCGGCAGCTCGATCGACGACCCGGCCGTCGCCCCGTGCCGTCGCCCGCCGACCACGGTCGGCACGCCCCGCATCGTGCTCGACCACCGCGAGCTCGCCGTGCACTTCACCTGCAACGGCGCGCGGCTCGCCGGAACGCTGTTCCTGCCAGCCGACCGCGGGCCGCATCCGGCGGTCGTCTGGCTCCACGGCAGCGGCGACCAGCCACGGCTCAGGTACGGGCCGCTTGTCGCCTCCTACGTCGAGGACGGGATCGCGTTCTTCTCCTACGACAAGCGCGGCGCGGGCGAGTCCGAGGGTCGCTGCTGCCCCGACGAAGACGGCAGGTTCAACCTCGTCACCTCGGACGCGGTCGGCGCCGTTGCGGCCGTTCGCGAGTCTCCGGACGTCGACGGTGCGCGCGTCGGCTTCCTCGGAGCAAGCGCCGCCGGCTGGGTCGCGCCCCGCGCGGCCGAGCAGTCAGGCCACGTCGTGTTCGTCGCGATCGCGAGTCCCGGCGTCCTCCAGCACAGCATCGTGGCGCGGTTCGAGCAGGAGGCGAGCGACGGCCGGACGGAGCACGGATGCGATCGCGCGGGAGATCCCCTCGTGGCGGCGGTCCGGCTTCGACCCGTCGCCGTTCCTCGAGCGGCTCGAAGTGCCGGCCCTCTGGCTCTTCGGCGGCGCCGACCGCAACGTCCCGGCGGGGTCGAGCGCGGACGCGCTGCGCCGGATCGAGCAGCAGCGCGACAAGGACTGGAAGATCGTCGTCTTCCCCGGAGCCGGGCACGGTCTCCTCGACGATCCTCCGACCGATCGGCGCGCCGCGCCGCTCGCCGAAGCGTGGATCCGCCGACAGGTTGGCCCCTGAGCCGTCGCTACGTTCTGCTCCGGTAATCCGAGTGATCAGGAGGTTCGGCGTGCGCGAGGCTGAGATCGACGAAACGCCAGAGGGACGCGTGGCGCGGGGCGACGGGTGGTTCATCCTGAACCTCGGGGAAATGGCGTGGAAGACGGCTCGCGGGTTCGGCAACTGGTGCTCGTTCAACGCGCCGAACAAGGGTGCGGACGAGCCCGGGATCGGTGTCCACCTTCACGTGCTGATGCCCGGCGAGTCGAACGGCTACTACCACGCCGAAGCTGCGCAGGAGGGGTTTGTCGTTCTCAGCGGCGAGTGCATCGCCGTGGTCGAGGGCCAGGAGCGAGTCATGCGCCAGTGGGACTACCTCTACTCGCCGCCGGGGACGGCCCACATCACGGTGGGCGGGGGCACAGGCCCTTGCGCGGTCTTGATGTTCGGCAGTCCTGACCCGAGCCGGAAGGTCGAGTGGATCGCCGACGCGGTCGCCGCCAAACACGGCGCGAGCGTCTCCCGGACCACGGGATGCGCGAGCGAGGCATATGAAGGCACGCCGTCTGTCGCGGCCGTGAGAGCGCCGGCACCGTTCAACAAGACCGCGGCGTGCGAGAGACGTGAGAGCATCGCGGCGCATGAGCATCTACACGGACGCGGGTCGTGCGGTCGAGGAGCGCGTCGACGACCTGGTGGCGCGGATGACGCTCGAGGAGAAGGCGGGCCTGATGTTCCAGGCGCCGATCTTCATGAACGACGACGGGACGCTTCTCGACGACACCGAGGAGCGAATCGCCGGCCGGCACCTCAACCACTTCAACATCTACTTCGCACCCGCGCCGCGGCAGCAGGCCGAGTGGCACAACCGCCTGCAGGACATCGCGAGGTCGACGCGGCTCGGGATACCCGTCACGATCTCCTCGGACCCGCGGCACGGCCACGCGGAGAACCTCGCAGCGGCGTGGGCCGCGACCGGCTTCTCGCAGTGGCCGGAGCCGATCGGCTTCGGTGCGCTGCGCGACGCGGACGCGGTGCGCGAGTTCGGCGACATCGCGCGACGTGAGTACCGCGCGGTCGGCATCCACGTCGCGCTGCATCCGATGGCCGACCTGGCGACCGAGCCGCGCTGGGCACGCGGGATGCACACGTTCGGCGAGGACGCCGAGGTCGCCGCGCAGCTCGTCGCCGCGTACGTCCGCGGCTTTCAGGGCGACGACCTCGGACCGGGATCGGTCGCGTGCATGACGAAGCACTTCCCCGGCGGCGGTCCGCAGCTCGACGGCGAAGATCCGCACTTCTCGTACGGCAAGGATCAGGTGTATCCGGGCGGCATGTTCGAGTACCACCTGCAGGTCTTCGAGGCGGCGCTCGCGGCCGGGACGGCGCAGATCATGCCCTACTACGGGCGCCCGGTCGGGACGGAGCTCGAAGAGGTCGGCTTCGGCTACAACCGCGACGTCGTCACCGGGCTGCTGCGCGAGCGCTACGGCTTCGACGGGGTCGTCTGCACCGACTGGGGGCTCGTGACCGACGCGCCGCTGCCGGACGGGTCCGTGTTCGCCGCGAAGTGCTGGGGCGTCGAGGAGCTGAGTGTCGAGGACCGGCTCGTGAAGATCGTCGAGGCCGGCTGCGACCAGCTCGGCGGCGAGGAGCTGCCGGAGGTGCTCGTGGAGCTCGTCCGCGCCGGGCGCATCACCGAGGCGCGTATCGACGAGTCGGCACGACGACTGTTGCGCGACAAGTTCCGGCTCGGTCTGTTCGACGATGCGCACGTCGACCCCGACGAGGCCGAACGCACGTGCGGCGCTCCGGAGTTCCGTGCCGCCGGCGAACGCGCGCAGCGCCGTTCCGCTGTGGTCCTGACCAACGACGGCGTGCTGCCGCTCTCGGGAGAGCCGCGCGTCTACGCCGACGGAATCGCATACGACGGCGCCGTGGCGCGTCCGGAGGACGCGGACGTCGCGATCGTCCGCAGGAACGCGCCCTTCGAGCCGCGCACGAACGGGATGATCGAGTCGTTCTTCCACGCGGGCGACCTCGACTTCAAGCAGCCGGAGCTCGACGCGCTGCTCGAACTCGCTGCGGAGCGTGCCGACGGTGCTCGTGCTCCACCTCGAGCGGCCGGCCGTCATTCCCGAGCTCGCCGCCGTGTGCGCCGCGGTCGTCGCCGTGTTCGGCGCGTCCGACGAGGCGGTGCTCGACGTCCTCTTCGGGCGCGCGCAGCCCGAGGGCCGGTTGCCGTTCGAGCTGCCGTCGTCGATGGCGGCGGTGAGGGAGCAGCTCCCCGACGTGCCGCACGACTCGCGCGACCCGCTGTTTCCCTTCGGGCACGGGCTGCAGTACGCGACGTAGATCGTGTGCGGCTCGTAGCAGCTCTCGGTCTGATCCTGGTCGCGGTTTCAGTTCCCGAGCCGCGCAGTCGTGATGCCGCTCGAGCGGCGTGACGGCTCGCGCGCGCGAGCGCGGCGCGGGCGCACCGGAATCGCGGCGTCGGCCTGCTTCTCATCTCGCTGGGGGTGGCGTTCTGGCTGGGCGTGTTCCTCGTCTACTTCGTGCTCTGGCTGGCGGGCGTGGACCTCGGCAACTGGCCCCTCTGGACCGGGTTCACGGTGTTCGCAGTGTCGCTCTGGCTGGTCACGCGCGGCCGCCGCATGCGTGTCAGCGGCGCCGAGAGCGTGCTCGCCGAGGACGTTCGCGCGCCGATCGTCTACCTCCGGCCGTTCGGCGCCGACCGGGCGGAGATTGCGAGGCGGCTGTCGTCGCGCGTGCGCATCTCGCCCCGCGAGGGCTTCGAGAAGACCTACGAGGAGCGGCTGGCGCGCACGCTGCGCACGATCGGCCGTTCGTGGCCGTCGGCGACCCGACCGAGCGGCTGCCGCTGCCTGGCGCCGTACGCATGTATGCGGCAGACGAGGAGTGGCGGGAGACAGTCGACGAGCTGACCGGTCGGGCGGGCGTCGTCATCCTGCACGCCGGCGAAGGGGACGGCCTCGCCTGGGAGGTCCGTCACGTGACCGAGCTCGACGCCCCGGAGCGTGTGATCGTCTCGCTCCCGCTGTTTGCCAGGCGCAAGGAGCCCTCGCGCCAGGAACGCTACGACGCCTTCCGGCGCGAGCTCGGAGACGCCTTCCCGCGGCCGCTGCCCGAGGCGATCGGGCACTGCCAGTTCCTGTACTTCGACGGGGACTGGACGCCGCGGCTGCTCGGCGAGCGCGGGACAGCGCTCCCGGCCGGCGAGAGCGAGCGCGCGAGGGCGCTGCGCCGGCTGTCGCGCGAGTTCGAGATCGCGTGGGCGCCGCGGTGGGTGCGCATACCGGTGTACGTGATCGCCTTCTTCGCGGCGCTCTGGCTCGTGGAAACGCTCGCGAGCTCCGTCTTCTGAACCGGGCCGACTCGGCGATGAGTTTGCGCGACCGCGGTGGTCTACGTTCCCGAGATGGCGGACCTCATCTACGTGGCGCTTGCGTCCCTCGACGGCTCCGGCGCCCAGCGCGACCGCATCGCGTTGCCCAAGATGCACGAAGACGAGGTCGAGACCGACGTCGAGTTAGTCCGGCGGCTGCTCGCGGATCAGTTTCCGCAGTGGGCGGAGCTGCCGATCCGCCCGGTCGATTCGTACGGAACCGATCACGACATCTATCGCCTCGGCGACGACTTCGCCGCGCGTCTGCCGCGCATCGAGTGGGCGACCGGACAGGCGACGCGAGAGGCGCAGTGGCTTCCGAAGCTCGCGCCGCATCTGCCGCTCGGAGTTCCCGTCCAGCTCGCGAGGGGACAGCCGGCGGAGAGGTACCCGTTCGAGTGGTCGGTGTACGAGTGGCTGCCCGGTGAGAACGCGAACGGGACGATCGACGACCTCGAACGAGCCGCCGTCGACCTGGCCGCGTTCGTGACCGCGCTCCGGACGATCGACGCGAGCGACGCGCATCGGCGCGGCCGCGGCTCACGCGGCGCACCGCTCGCGGAGGTCGACGAGGTCGTTCGGCGCTCGATCGACGAGCTGGGCGATCGCATCGATGCCGACGCGGCCCTCGGGTCATGGGCGGAATCGGTGAGCGCGCCGGCCTGGGACGGGGACGAGGTCTGGGTGCACGGCGACCTGCTGCCCGGCAACCTGCTCGTCGTCGACGGCCGGCTCTCCGCTGTCATCGACTGGGGCGGCCTGAACGTCGGCGATCCCGCCTGCGACCTCCAGCCGGCCTGGAACGTCTTCGACGGCGCGAGCCGCGAGGTGTACAGAGCCGAGCTCGGTGTCGACGATGCGTCGTGGCTCCGAGGCCGCGGCTGGGCGCTCTGCCAGGCGGTCGTCGCCCTTCCGTATTACTGGGACACGAACCCAGGCATGGTGCGCCAGGCCTCGAACGCCGTCACGCAGGTTCTTCGAGGTAGCCGCGGAGGCTCTTGAAGTTCGCCTCACTCTGCTCGTCGTCGACGTGCGGCCGCCGGAGGGAGGCGGTGAACACTGCGATGTCGGCGAGGTCCCCACCAGCGACGGTAGAGGCCCAGCGCCTCGAGGTCGAGCGTGACGTCGCCGGCGACGGCGGCGTACTCGTCCCAGCCCGTCAGCTCGTCGTCGAGCACCAGCCAGAGATCGCGCTCGCGCGGGGCGAGGCGCGTCGTGTCCCAGTCGACGAGACGCAGCCGGTCCTGCGTGTCGACGATCACATTCGCCCGGTGCGGCTCGCCGTGCGTGACGACCAGCGAGTCGGAACGCGCGCGCAGTCGCGCCGCGTCCACGTCGAACTCCTCGAGCCGTCGGACGACGTTGTCCGTGCTCGCGGCGAGCACTGCGCGCGCCGGGTCGGCGTAGGGCCCGCTCTCCCACGGCACGTCGAGCGAGGCGAGCGCGCCGGTCAGCACTGCCCGCGACGGGATCGTGAGCTCGTCGCGTCGCGGTAAGGCTGCGGGAATGCGGCGCCCACCGACGTGCAGGCGCCCGAGGAGCTCGCCCATCCGACGACGCTCGTCCTTCGAGTCGTACGCGCCGAACGACGTCGACGTCCCGTCGACGAACGGTGTGACGCTGACGGCGTACCGCTCGCTCAGGCGCCGGATCGGCGTGCCCTCGTCGTCTGCGAGCGGCGCGAGCACGAACTCGAGGCCGGCCTCTCGTAGCGCGGCCGCGGTCCGATACGCACGTTCGAGGGTGTCGAACGCGTCCTCCGCCTGGAACCCCGCCTCGAGATCGTCGACCGTGACGAACCACCGCTCGCCCTCGGTGTCCGCGCGCCAGTGATGACTCCCGAAGCCGACGGGCAGGTACCGGAGCTGGGGCTCGCGCAGCCCCCAGTGCGCGAGCGCGCCTGCGACCGTGGCAACGTCGAGATCGGACGGCGCCGTGAGCACGGTGAGCGAGATTGTCGTAAACGCCCGGCGACGACGAACATTTCGCCACCGCCGGGCGTAGGACCGCTGCCTGTCGTCAGTTCCCCGCGGTGCCGGAATCCATCGGTTTCCGGCACCGAAAGCACGCAGCGCCCCTGTTCAGCGAAAACTCGTGAATGAGAGGGTGAATCGGCGTCACCCGCGGGGGAGGACTCAGAGGTGCCGGAGGCCGTCTACGTCTTCATCGCGCTCGGCGGCGTGGGCTTCCTGCTCGCGCTCGCACTCGGGCTCGCATTCGCCTCGACGCTCACGCGTTTCGTGCTGCTCGTCGCGCTCGGCCTCGCGCTGTCGCTCGCGGCGGAGCGTGCCGGTCTCGGCTCCGACGATTGCGAAGGCGACTGCCTAGGCGACTTCGTGCGCTTGACGAACCTCGCCGGCTGGGGCGTCGGCCTCGCACTGGCCGGATTCCTCCGCTGGGCTTACGGTAGGCGGTCATCGTGAAGCTCGAGCACCTCGTCGTGAAGCCGGGAACCCGCGCGGGCCTCGCCGATCGCGACCCTGCCGGCAGGGGCGAGCTGACGAAGGAGGAGGCGAAGGAGCTCCTCGGGCAGCACACCGAGAAGCTCGCGGAGCTGCAGGAGCTCCTCTGGGCGAACGAGTCGCGCGCGCTCCTCGTGATCTTCCAGGGCATGGACGGGTCGGGAAAGGACAGCGCGACCAAGCACGTGCTGTCGGGGGTGAACCCGCAGGGCGTCCAGGTCGTGTCGTTCAAGCAGCCCTCGCCGGAAGAGCTCGGGCACGACTTCCTCTGGCGCGTCTCGAAGGCGGCGCCCGAGCGCGGCCGCATCGGCATCTTCAACCGGTCGCACTACGAAGAGGTGCTCGCGGTGCGCGTGCACCCCGAGTGGCTGGACCGGCAGCGGCTGCCCGAGTCGGCCCGCGGCGCGCACTTCTGGGAGCGGCGCTACGAGGACATCAACGGCTTCGAGCGGCACCTCGACAGGAGCGGGACGAAGATCGTCAAGTTCTTCCTCCACCTCTCGAAGGCGGAGCAGAAGCAGCGCTTCCTCAAGCGGCTCGACCGTCCGAACAAGGAGTGGAAGTTCGACGCCAACGACGTCGCCGAGCGGGCGCACTGGGACGAGTACATGGACGCGTACGAAGACGCGCTCAGCGCGACGTCGACGAAGTGGGCGCCGTGGCGCGTGATCCCGGCCGACCACAAGTGGCTCGCGCACGCGCTCATCGCGGCGATCGTCGTCGAGTCGATCGAGTCGCTCGGGCTCGACTGGCCGACGGTGTCCGAGGAGGAGCGCAAGGCCAACGCCGAGGCGCGTCGTCGGCTCGAGGCGGAGGACTAGCGGTGGCGCGCGGCTGGGTGGCGCTCCTGCGCGGCGTCAACCTCGGCAGCCGAAACAAGGTGCCGATGGCCGAGCTGCGCGAGGTGTTCGAGGCTGCCGGTGCCGAGGCCGTGCGCACCTACATCCAGAGCGGCAACGTCCTCTTCGAGCACGCGAAGCCCGACGCCGCCAAGCTCGAGCGCGCGATCGCCGATGCGTTCGGCGTCGAGTCCACGGTCGTTCTCCGCAGCTTCGCCGACATCCGCCGGCTCGCCGGTGCACATCCGTTCGGCAAGGACACGTCGAGCTCGTTCGTGGCGTTCCTCGCGAAGAAGCCGACGAAGGCGCGGTTGACGGCACTCGGCGAGCTCGACGCCGGCCGCGACCGGTTCGAGCTCGTGCGGAACGACGTCGTGCTCCGCTTTCCGGCCGGGTACCAGAGCGCGACGCTCACGGGCGCCGTGCTCGAGCGCGAGCTGGGCGTCCCCGCGACGGTTCGCAACTGGCGGACCGTCGCGAAGCTCGACGAGCTCAGCCGCGGATCTGCGCCGTCGTCCCGATCGCGATCGCCGGCGCGGCGTTAGGACGGAGCCAGCGGAGGACGACGCGAAGGTCGGCGCGGCGGAGGCTGACGCAGCCGTTCGTCGCGCGCCCGGTCTGCGCGTGCAGGAAGATCCCCGACCCGCGTCCGGGCACGGTCGGGCGCATGTTGAACTCGACCACCGCGAGGTAGGGGTACGCCTTCGGGTTCTGCCACATGCCCTCGGAGACGGTGCGGAAGGGCGGGCGGCTCCCGCACGCGACGTGCTGGAAGGTGTTGTACGTCGGCGACGCCCGGTCCTCGTCCCACCAGTCCCCGCAGCGCAGGCGCCGGTAGCGGAACGCGACGCCGGGGTTCGGCTCGTTGCCGTACATCGTCGCGTTGATCCGGAACGTGCCGGTCGGCGTCGTCCCGTCGCCCTCGCGCCGGTTCGCCGAGAGCCCGTTCCGGCCGAGCCGCGCCGGGTACGGCCCGCCCGCCGCGACCCAGCAACCTCCGCTCCGGCGCCAGATCCGAAGCGTCGCGGACGTCGTGCGCGCTTTCGCCGCCTCGACGGTGATCAGCTGCGAGCCCGTCGGCTGCGCCTTCAGCCCGTTCGCGACGTTCGCCGGGCACGCCGCCGTGACGGTCGCCAGGAGCGCTGCGAGCAGCATCGGCGGGCAGAGTAGTCTGCCGCGATGCGGGTCGCCGCGCTCGCAGCCGCGCTCGGGGCCGCCACGGCGCAGGCACCGGCCTTCCAGGCCGAGATCGCCCCGGTGCGCTGGTCCGAGCTCCGTCACTCATACCGCGCCGGCTGCCCGGTCGGCCCGCCCGACCTCCGAACGGTGCGGCTGAGCTACTGGGGCTTCGACGGCCGCGCCCACGAGGGGACGCTCGTCGTCCACCGCCGCGTCGCGTCCGACGTCGTCGCCGTGTTCCGCCGCCTCTACGAGGCGCGGTTCCCGATCCGGCGGATGCAGCCGGTCTCCGCGTACCGGCGGAAGCGACGACGCCTCGATGGCCGCCGACAACACGTCCGCGTTCAACTGCCGCCGCGCCGTCGGCTCGGCGACCGGCTCCTGGTCGAGCCACGCCTACGGGCTCGCGATCGACGTCAACCCGGTCGAGAACCCGTACGTTCTCGGCTCGCGCGTGCTGCCGCCCGCGGGAAGGCGCTTCCTCGACCGTGACCGCGCTCGTCCCGGCGTGGCGACGCCCCGAAGCGTCGTCGTGAAGTCGTTCGCGTCACGAGGGTGGGCATGGGGCGGCCGCTGGAGCACCCCCGACTACCAGCACTTCTCGGCCACGGGACGCTGAGAAAACCTTGGGGGTCGGTCTGGGGTCGGCCCTCGACGCGCAGCCTAGGCACTCCGTCGCACCCTGTAGCTGTAACCAATCGAGTGCCGGCGCCGACGCCGCGCAGCGGAAGGAGGGAACGTGAACATCGAGACTCTTCGCTCCAGGATCTCGGGCGACGTGGTGGCGCCGGGCGATTCGAACTGGGACGAGGCCCGCCGAGCCTGGAACCTTGCCGTCGACCAGCGGCCCGCCCTCGTCGTGCTGCCCGAGTCGGCGGACGACGTCGTCGCGATCGTCGAGTACGCGCGGGCGAACGGCCACCGCGTGGCACCGCAGGGCACCGGCCACAACGCCGGCCCGCTCGGCCCGATGCCCGACACCGTCCTCGTGAAGACGGAGCGGATGCGCAGCGTCGAGATCGACCCGGAGCGCTTGGTCGCACGCGCCGAGGCCGGCGTCCTCTGGATCGAGGTGACGCAGGCGGCTGCGGAGCACGGCCTCGCTGCGCTCGCGGGCTCATCGCCGGACGTCGGCGTGGTCGGCTACACGCTCGGCGGCGGCGTCAGCTGGCTCGGGCGGAAGTACGGCCTCTCGGCGAACTCCGTCACCGCGATCGAGCTGGTCACCGCCGACCGGGGCCTGATCCGGGCCGACCCGGAGAACCACCCAGAGCTCTTCTGGGCGCTCCGCGGCGGCGGCGGCAGCTTCGGCGTCGTCACGGCGATCGAGTTCCGGCTCTACCCGGTCCGCGAGCTCTACGCGGGCGCGATGTTCTGGCCCATGGAGGACGCCGAGCGGATCCTGAACGCGTGGCGCGCGTGGGTGGACGACGTGCCGGACGAGGTCACCTCGGTCGGGCGGCTCCTCCGCGTGCCGCCGATCCCGGACATCCCGGAGCCGCTGCGCGGCCGCAGCTTCGTGGTCGTCGAGGCGGCGTACATCGGCGACGAGGCCGACGGCGCCGCGCTCGTGGCACCGCTTCGCGCGCTCGAGCCCGAGATCGACACCTTCGCGACGATCCCGGCGACGGCCCTGAGCAAGCTCCACATGGACCCGGAGCACCCGGTTCCCGGCGCGGGTGACGGGATCGCGCTCCAGAGCGTGACCCGCGAGACGGTCGCGGCACTCGTCGAAGCGGCCGGCGCCGAGTCCGGCGCACCTCTTCTCTCTGTCGAGATCCGCCACCTCGGCGGCGCGCTCGGGCGCTCGGGCCCCGGCCACGGCGCGCTCGACGCGATGGAGGCGGAGTTCCTCTCGTTCGCCGTCGGGATGGCGCCGAACGAGCAGGCGAAGGCTGCGGTCCGCGACGCCGTCCGCAGCGTGCAGTCCGCGCTCGAGCCGTGGGAGGCGAGGCACATGTACCTCAACTTCTCCGACGAGCGAAAGGACGTCCGCCGCCTCTTCCCGTTCGACGTCTACCGCCGGCTGGCCGTTGCGAAAGCGCGGTGGGACGTCGGCGAGCTCTTCCGTTCGAACCATCCGATCCCGCCCGCGACGATCGTCTCGCGTCGACCGCGTCGGTCGCTCGTTCGCCGCGCGCCGGGTCGGGCCGCACGTCCGGTTCGCGCGGCGAGGTAGCCAACCCCTGGGGGAGGGATGCATTCGCGTCCCTCCCCGGCTACCCTCGGCGGATGGGGGTCAGGCTGGTCGCGACCGTCGTCGCGCTGCTCGCGCTCCCCTCGACTGCGGCCGCCGCCGCGCGCGACGTGCAGGTGGCGGACGGGGCCGTCTACCGCGGGGGGCTGACCGGGCGGTACTTCCATCCGCTCGGGAGCTTCGGCAAGCTCAACCGCGCGGTCACCGCCGGCGACCGGCGTCGCGCGAAGAGGCTCGCGCGCTCGCTGATCGCACGCGGACACCGCCAGGGACGCTTCGGCCTCGTCTGGTACTACAACGTGCCAGGCGGGCGGAGCGGCTGGACGTCCGGGCTCGCGCAGGCAGTGGCCGCCCAGGCGCTCGCGCGCGCAGGAAGAAAGGAGGAAGCGCGCCGCGCGTTCCTCGCGATTCCCGACCGGCTGCTGATCCGGCTCCCGCAGGGCCCGTGGATCAAGCTCTACGGCTACAGCAACGTCGTCGTGCTGAACGCCCAGCTCCAGGCGGCGCTCTCGATCGGCCACTACGCGCGCCTGACGAACGACACGCGCGCGCGCCTGCTCGCGCGGCAGCTGCGGCGGACGGCGAAGGCGCTCCTGCCGCGCTTCGACAACGGCTCGTGGTCGCGCTACTCGCTCGGCGGTCGCTCCGCGACGCTCGAGTACCACGAGTACGTGACCGCGCTCCTCTGGAGGCTCTCGGCGCGGCAGGGCGGAGGTCGTTGGCGGATCTACGCGAACCGCTTCTCGAAGTACCGGCGCATCCCGCCCGTCCTCCGGCGCGGCGACCGGGCGCCCGAGGTGCTGCCGGTCGTGGACGGCTACCGCGACTACGCGCCGATCACGTTCTGGCTCTCGAAGCCGTCGACCGTGACGTTCCGGATCGCGGGCACGCGCACGTCGCAGTGGTTCGAGCGAGGCTGGCAGACCTTCCAGTGGTGGCCCTACGACGTGCCGGCCGGGCGCTACCCGGTCTGGGCGACGGCGACCGACCGCGGCGGCAACAGCACGCTCCTCGGCCTCCCGTGGGTTCGCGTTGGCGAGGACAGCAACCCGCCGAGCGTCCGCGTCGAGCTCGATGGGTCGCAGCTCTCGTGGCGGGCATCCGACGCCAAGTCGCCCTGGTTCGAGGTGCGCCTGGAGCGGATGGTCGAAGGCAAGCTGCGGAAGCGCGACCTCGGCCGATTCGAACGCCTCGGCGACGCGCGCCTCCGGACGCCGCCGCGCCGGATGGGCACGACGACCCTCGTCGTCGCCGACAGCTCCGGGAACCTCGCGCGGATCCCGCTCTGCGCCGTCGCTGGCTAGACTGGCCCCCGCCGCGGCGGCGTAGCTCAGTGGTTAGAGCGACGGACTCATAACCCGTAGGTCGGTGGTTCGAATCCACCCGCCGCTACTGCCTCCGGAGATCCGGCGCCTCCGGCGCCATGACGATCTCCTCCGGATCGTGCCCTCCGACGGCCTGCGTAAGCAGCACCGGGCAAAGCCCGGCACTGCGGCGTTTCTCCGCTACGATGGGCCTTCTCGCGGGCGAAGTGCCCGAATTTGTTGCGCCCTTAGGAAGCGATTTCATGGCCACTGGAGTACGCGTTGGGATCACGCTCGCTTGCGTCGAGTGCAAGCGGCGGAACTATCAGACAGAGAAGTCGAAGCGAAACGATCCCGATCGGATCGAGTTCAAGAAGTACTGCCGCTGGTGCGGCAGGCACACGCCGCATCGGGAGACGCGCTAGTGGCGAGCCGTTCGCAGAGGCGCGCGCAGCGCCGCGCGCAGCAGGAGCGGAAGAGCGGCGCCGCCGCGAGCGGCGGCGGCAGCCAGTCCGGTCTCGAGCCGGGCGCAGTCGCGCCAGGCACAGGTCCGACCCGCGCAGCAGCAGACGCGCGGGCAGACCGGTCGCCGCGAGGTGCAGCGCGGCTCGTTCATCCGCGAGTCGATCGCCGAGCTCCGGAAGGTCGAGTGGCCGGATCAGCGCCAGGTGACGACCGGCTCCGTGGTCGTGATCATCGCGTGCGCGATTACCGGCGTGTACCTCTGGATCAACGACCTCGTCTGGCAGCGCGTCGTGGAGGCGATCCTTTAGCGATGTTCCAGTGGTACGTGATCAACACCTACTCGGGCCACGAGAACAAGGTGAAGGCGAACCTCGAGCACCGCATCGACTCGATGGGGCAGCGCGTGCGCTTCCGTCGCGTCGTCGTCCCGACCGAGCAGGTGATCGAGACGAAGGACGGCCAGAAGGTGCAGGCCGAGAAGCGCGTGCTCCCGGGCTACGTGCTCGTGAACATGGACCTGAACGACGACGCCTGGACGGTCGTGAAGAACACGCCGGGCGTGACGGGCTTCGTGGGCGCCGGCAGCAAGCCGATTCCGCTTTCCCAGCCCGAGGTCGACCGGATCCTCCACACCGGCACGCCGGCGGCCGAGCGCGCCCGCACCCTCGTCGAGTTCGTGCTCGGCGAGCAGGTGAAGGTGACCTCCGGCCCGCTGAGCGACTTCGACGGCGAGATCGTGGACGTCAACCCCGACCAGCAGAAGCTGAAGGTGCTCGTCGACATCTTCGAGCGGCAGGTTCCGGTCGAGCTCGGCTTCGACCAGGTCAAGAAGATCGACTGAGGTAGCGAGTGGCGAAGAAGGTCCTCACCCTCATCAAGCTCCAGATCCCCGGCGGGCAGGCCAACCCGGCGCCGCCGGTCGGTCCCGCGCTCGGTCAGCACGGGGTCAACATCATGGAGTTCTGCAAGGCGTTCAACGCCCAGACGGGCGACCAGAACGGCCGCATCACCCCCGTCGAGATCACGGTCTTCGAGGACCGCTCGTTCACCTTCATCACGAAGACCCCGCCGGCCGCCGTCCTGATCAAGGAGGCGCTGCGGATCGAGAAGGGCTCGGGCGAGCCGAACCGCGAGAAGGTCGGGCGGCTCACGCGCACCCAGCTCCGGTCGATCGCCGAGGCGAAGATGCCCGACCTGAACGCACGCGACGTCGAGCAGGCGATGCTCGTCATCGCCGGAACCGCCCGCAGCATGGGCGTCGAGGTGGAGAACTGATGGCACAGCACGGCAAGCGCTACCGCAACGCCCGCGCCGCGATCGACCGCGAGCGGCTGTACTCGCCGGTCGAGGCGGTCCGGATGCTCAAGGAGGTCGACGGCGTCAAGTTCGACGAGACGGTCGAGGCGCACTTCCGGCTCGGTCTGAACGTCCGCCATGCCGACCAGCAGCTTCGCGGGACGCTGATGCTCCCGCACGGCACCGGCCGCGAGATGCGCGTCGCCGTCTTCGCCGAGGGCGACAAGGCGCGCGAGGCGCAGGAGGCCGGCGCGGACGTCATCGGCGCGGCCGACCTCGCCGCGAAAATCGAGGGCGGCGACATCGACTTCGACGTCGCGATCGCGACGCCGGACCAGATGGGCGTCGTCGGCCGGCTCGGCCGGGTGCTCGGCCCCCGAGGCCTGATGCCGAACCCGAAGACCGGGACGGTGACGATGGACGTCGCCAAGGCGGTCCGGGACGCGAAGGCCGGCAAGCTCGAGTACCGCACCGACCGCGGCGCGAACGTCCACGTGCCGATCGGCAAGACGAGCTTCGGCGAGCGCGAGCTCGTCGAGAACTACGCGGCGCTGATCGACGAGATCGTGCGCGCCAAGCCTGCGGCCTCGAAGGGCCGCTACATCCGGGGCATCACGCTCGCAGCGACGATGGGCCCGGGCATCAAGGTCGACCCCGCGCGGACGCGCGACATCGTCGACGACCTGGAGGAGCAGGCAGAGACCGTCAACGCGTAACAACGCCCGTCGCCAGAGACAGTTGGCAGTCGCCGCGAACGCGGCGGCAGAAGACCAGCCGAGGCGGCCTCAGAGGATTCGTTCCACCTCCTCCGAGCCCGCCTGTGTGCGGGCTCGATTCGTATCGAGGAGGTGAGTGAGTGCAGAAGGACGAGAAGCAGCGAGTGGTGACCGAGCTGACCGAGCGGCTGCAGTCGAGCGAGACGTTGATCGTGGCCGACTACCGCGGCCTGACGATGCCGCAGATCGACGATCTGCGAACCGAGCTGCTGAAGCACGGCGCGAAGTTCACCGTCGTGAAGAACACGCTGACGCGCCGCGCGGCCGAGGCCGCGGGCGCCGACACGCTGCTCGCGCTGCTCGAGGGGCCGACCGCGATCGCGTTCCTCGAGGCCGACGGCGACCCCGTCGCGGTCGCGAAGGCGATCGGGGTGGCGGCCCGCGAGACCCGCGTGCTCGAGGTGCGCGGAGGCGTGCTCGAGGGCCGGCCGATCACGGCCGCTGACGTCGAGAACCTTGCGAAGCTGCCGCCGCTCGAGCAGCTCCGCGGGCAGGTGCTCGGAGGGATCACGGCCCCGCTCTACGCGGTGGTCGGGCTCTTCAACGCCCCGCTGCAGAACCTGGTCGGGCTGATCGACGCTCGCATCGAGCAGCTCGAAGCGAACGGCGGCGCGGAGGCGCCGGCGGCGGAGGCAGAAGCCGAAGCGGCACCCGAGGCCTCGGCCGAAGAGCCCCCGGCCGCGACAGAGAACGAGAACGAGAACGACGAATCCACTGAGACGCAGGAAACGGAGGAGTAGGAATGGCAGCAGTCGACACGGTGTTCGAAGAGCTGGGGAAGATGACCGTCCTCGAGCTCGTCGACCTCAAGAACAAGATCGAGGAGGAGTGGGGGATCACGGCCGCGGCGCCGGTCGCGGTCGCCGCTCCGGCCGCAGCCGGCGACGGCGCCGCCGCGGCCGAGGAGCAGACGGCGTTCGACGTCGTCCTGAACGAGGCGGGCGGTCAGAAGATCGGCGTGATCAAGGTCGTCCGCGCGATCACCGGCCTCGGGCTCAAGGAGGCGAAGGACCTCGTGGACTCGGCGCCCAAGCCGGTCAAGGAGGGCATCGCCCGCGAGGAGGCCGACTCGATCAAGGCCCAGCTCGAGGAGGCCGGCGCGACCGTCGAGGTCAAGTAGCGCCCGCCCCGATCGACGTGCGAAGGCCGCCCCCGAGGCGGCCTTCGTCGTTCAGGCGACCCAGCGCCAGGTGACGAAAAGCAGCGTCAGGTACGCGCCGACGGCGGCGTTGACGACCAGCCAGGCGACGAGCGCGACACGGCTCTTCGCGAGCACCGACCCGAGCGCGAGGAAGAGCGGCACGACGACGATCACGTAGCGCGGGTAGCTGATCAGCGGGAGCCCGCCGAGGTCGAGCGTCAGCGGGCCGAGCGCGGCCGGCACCGCGAAGAGGAACGCGCCGAACGGCACCCGGAACGCGGCGAGCACGAGCGTGACGACGGCGAACGCGAGGAAGGCGACGCCGAGCGTGTTCGAGAGCAGGAACCCTGGGTTGACCGAGGACGTCTCGAAGGCGCGCCACGGAAGGAGGTAGTCGACGCCGTCGCCGGCGCGCTCGATCGCATGCCTCGTCGTCGTCCACGGGTTGCCGAACTCGCGGCCCCAGTTCTGCCGGTACGCGAGCGAGAAGAGGAGCGGCTCGCCCGTGCCGCGCCAGAGGTAGATGACGTACGTGAGCAGTCCCATGACCGGCCCCGCGACGCCGACGAGCCCGGGCCATCCGTGCCGCCGGCGGTCGCGCAGCCACTCCCACGCGAGCGGAAGGACGAGGAGGACGCCGAGGTTCCGCGTCCCGGCCGCGACGTAGCCGAAGAGGCCGGCGAGCAGGAGGTCGCGCCGGACGTAGACGGCCCAGAGGCAGCCGGCGGTGAGCGCGAGGAAGACGGGGTCGCTGTAGACCGCGTTGAGGAAGAAGGCCGTCGGGAAGAAGGCGAGCGAGAGCGTTGCCGCGAGCGCCGCGCGCTCGTCGTACCACGAGCGGCCGAGCGCGTAGACGAAATAGAAGGCGAGAAGGGTGGCGAGGACCGAGACGACGACCCCCGCGATCGCCAGGCCGAGCCCCGCCTCGACGCCGCCGCGGAGGAGGGCCGGGTAGACCGGGAAGAACGCCGTCGAGGCCACCGAGTCGTAGCCGTGGAGGGCGATGTGCCCGAACCATCGTCCGTCCCAGTGGGCCCAGTAGCCGAGGTCGCCGACCGGCTCGGGATAGGCGCCGATGACGTCCCCCTGCTTCAGGAACGCATGCCCGAGCGACCCGACGACGAGGAAGAAGGCGCGCGACCCGGCCCAGACGAGCAAGACGGGGCGCCAGGCGGGGTCGAGCCTCACGCCCGCCACCCTTCCCGATCAGGCGGACGAGCGCGCCGGAACCCGCTCCTGGACTCGAAAATGCGGGCTCTGGCAAATCGCCGGCGCAGGCGCTACCATCCGTTCACCGCGACGGCGACCCCGTCCGGAATGCCTTGCGTTCGGAAGGGGTCTTTCGGTACCCTTATCGGTTCCGCGCCGTTCCGCTCCGTCCGTCCGCACATCCACAAGCCGTATCTCCAAGGGAGGCTGTTCGCACCTTGACCACTCGGGTCACTGCGCCTCGCGCGCGCAAGAACTTCTCTCGCCTCAAGCACGTCCTCGACCTCCCCAACCTGATCGACATCCAGAAGGCCAGCTTCGACTGGTTCCTGGACGAGGGTCTCCGGGAGACGATCGACGACATCTCGCCGATCGAGGACTACACGGGCACGCTCGCCGTCGAATTCGGCGAGTACCGCTTTGGCGAGCCTCCGGTCTCCATTACGGAGTGCCGTGAGAAGGACATGACGTACCAGGCCCCGCTGTCGATGACCGTCCGCTTCGTGAACAAGGAGACGGGCGAGATCCGGGAGCAGACCGTCTTCATGGGGGACTTCCCGATGATGACGGAGTGGGGCACGTTCATCATCAACGGAACCGAGCGCGTCATCGTGACGCAGCTCGTCCGGAGCCCGGGCGCCTACCTGATGGAGCCCGAGGACCCGACGAAGCAGGTCTTCACGGCGAACCTCATGCCGTCCCGCGGGTCGTGGCTCGAGCTCGAGATCGACAAGAAGGGGATCGTCTTCGCGCGGATCGACCGGAAGCGGAAGCTCCCGATCACGACGCTGCTCAGGGCGCTGCCCGCCGAGGACCCGACGACCGGAGTGGCGATCGACACCTCGACGAACGAGGCGCTCCTCCAGCTGTTCGACAACTCGATCTTCATCGTCAACACGCTCGAGAAGGACCCGGCCCAGACGGAGGACCAGGCCCTGATCGAGGTGTTCAAGAAGCAGCGCCCCGGTGAGCCGCCGACGCTCGACAACGCGCGGAACCTGCTGCGGTCGCTCTTCTTCGACCCGAAGCGCTACGACCTGACGAAGGTCGGCCGCTACAAGCTGAACCAGCGGCTCGCGGTCGACGTCCCCGAGGACACCCGCGTGCTGACGAAGCAGGACATCGTCTCGCTCGTGCGCAAGCTCGTCGAGCTGCCGGTGCTGCTCGGCGTCGATCCCGAGTCGAAGGACTACGCCGCGGACGCGATCTCGCTCACGCGGACGCCGATCGCGAACGAGCTCGACGAGTACGAGCACTTCGGCAACCGCCGGCTGCGGACGGTCGGCGAGCTGATCCAGGAGGCGTTCCGGGTCGGTCTCTACCGGATGGAGCGCGTCGTGCGCGAGCGGATGACGACCGAGGACGTCGACACGATCACGCCGCAGACGATCATCAACATCCGCCCGGTCGTGGCGGCGCTGAAGGAGTTCTTCGGCTCCTCGCAGCTCTCGCAGTTCCTGGACCAGACGAACTCGCTCTCGAGCCTCACGCACCGCCGTCGCCTCTCGGCGCTCGGCGCCGGCGGCCTGACGCGCGAGCGCGCGCCGATCGAGGTGCGCGACGTCCACCCGACGCACTACGGGCGCATGTGCCCGATCGAGACGCCGGAGGGCCCGAACATCGGCCTCATCTCGTCGCTCGCCTCGATGGCGACCGTCAGCGAGTTCGGCTTCATCCAGACGCCGTACCGCAAGGTCGCGAACAGCAAGGTGACCGACGAGATCATCTACCTCGACGCGATCGAGGAGGCGCAGTACACGATCGCGCAGGCCTCCGAGCAGGTCGACGAGAAGACCGGGAAGTTCGCGCACGACCAGGTGCTCTGCCGTTCCGCGGGCGGCGAGGCCGTGATGGCCGCGCCGAAGGACGTCGACTTCATGGACGTCGCCCCGGCGCAGATCGTCTCGGTCGCGACCGCACTGATCCCGTTCCTCGAGCACAACGACGCGAACCGCGCGCTCATGGGCGCGAACATGCAGCGGCAGGCAGTGCCGCTGATGATCACGCAGGCGCCGCTCGTCGGCACCGGGCTCGAGTACCGGGCCGCGGTGGACACCGGGGACGTGATCGTCTCCGAGACCGCCGGCCAGGTCGTCGACGTCGACGCCGAGAAGATCGTCGTCGAGACGAAGGACGGCAAGGACGAGTACCCGCTGACGAAGTTCATGCGGTCGAACCAGGGCACGCTCATCCACCAGAAGCCGATCGTCGGCCTCGGTGAGCGCGTGAAGAAGGACCAGGTGCTGGCCGACGGGTCGTCGACCCGCGACGGCGAGCTCGCGCTCGGCGCGAACCTGCTCGTCGCCTTCATGCCGTGGGAGGGCTACAACTTCGAGGACGCGATCGTGCTGAGCGAGCGCCTCGTCAAGGAGGACGTCCTCAGCTCGATCCACATCCACGAGTACGAGATCGACGCCCGCTCGACGAAGCTCGGCGACGAGGAGATCACGCGCGACATTCCGAACCGCTCGGAGGAGTCGCTCCGGAACCTCGACGACCGCGGCATCGTCCGCATCGGCGCCGAAGTCGGCTCGGGCGACCTGCTCGTCGGGAAGGTCACGCCGAAGGGCGAGACCGAGCTGACGGCGGAGGAGAAGCTGATCCGCGCCATCTTCAAGGAGAAGGCGCGCGAGGTCCGCGACACTTCGCTCAAGGTCCCGCACGGCGAGGGCGGCGTCGTCATCGACGTCAAGACGTTCTCGCGCGATGCCGGCGACGACCTGTCGCCCGGCGTGAACGAGCTCGTCCGCGTCTACGTCGCGAAGAAGCGCAAGATCGCCGAGGGCGACAAGCTCGCCGGCCGCCACGGGAACAAGGGCGTGATCGCGAAGATCGTCCCCGAGGAGGACATGCCGTTCCTCGAGGACGGCCGCCCGGTCGACGTCGTGCTCAACCCGCTCGGCGTCCCGTCGCGCATGAACATCGGCCAGATCCTCGAAACGCATCTCGGGTGGGCCGCCGCGCACGGGGTCTTCAACGAGAACGGGGACGGCGACGGCAACGGCGACGGCGGACCCACGCCGGTCGCCTCGCCCGTGTTCGACGGCGCGTCGCCGATCGACGTCGACGAGGCGCTGATCGAGTGGACGCGGCAGAACCCGGACCACCCGGTCAAGTTCAAGGTCGACATGAAGCGGCCGGAAGGCCGGAGGGCCTCGGGCAAGGTGCGGCTGTTCGACGGCCGGACCGGCGACGCCTTCAAGCAGAAGGTCACGGTCGGCTACATGTACATCCTGAAGCTCCTCCACCTCGTGGACGACAAGATCCACGCGCGGAGCACGGGCCCGTACTCGCTCGTCACCCAGCAGCCGCTGGGCGGCAAGGCGCAGTTCGGCGGCCAGCGCTTCGGCGAGATGGAGGTCTGGGCGCTCGAGGCCTACGGGGCCGCGTACACGCTCCAGGAGATGCTGACCATCAAGTCCGACGACACGGTCGGCCGCGTGAAGGCCTACGAGGCGATCGTGAAGGGCGAGAACATCGCGGAGCCGTCCATCCCCGAGAGCTTCAAGGTGCTGCTCAAGGAGATGCAGTCGCTCGCGCTCGACGTGCATGTCATCTCCGAGGATGGCGGCGAGGTCGAGGTGCGCGAGGAGGACGACGAGCTGCTCCGCGCCGCCGAGGAGCTCGGCATCGACCTCTCGCCGGGGTCGCTGCGCGCCGCCGCGCGGCAGCCGACGGCAGAGGAGGCCGAGGAGGGCCAGGAGCGCGTCGACAACGAGGGCGAGCTCGCCCTGCCGGCCGACGAAGCCCTGACCGACCTCGACGACGTCGAGGTCTCGGAGGAGAAGGAAGAGACGGAGGACGCCGAGGCGCAGGTCGGCCCTCTGGCTGAAGTGGACATGGCGGATCTGGAACTCGAGGAGTAGGGAGCGACTTGATCGACATCAACGACTTCGACGCAATTCGGATCGGCCTCGCGTCGTCGAAGCAGATCCGCGACTGGTCCTCGGGCGAGGTCACGAAGCCCGAGACCATCAACTACCGCACGCTCAAGCCCGAGCGCGACGGCCTCTTCTGCGAGCGCATCTTCGGTCCGACGAAGGACTGGGAGTGCTACTGCGGCAAGTACAAGCGCGTCCGCTACAAGGGCATCATCTGCGAGCGCTGCGGCGTCGAGGTGACCCGGCAGAAGGTCCGCCGCGAGCGGATGGGTCACATCGACCTCGCCGCACCCGTCTCGCACATCTGGTTCTTCAAGGGCGTCCCGAGCCGCATCGGCTACCTGCTCGACATCGCTCCGCGCGAGCTCGAGAAGGTCCTCTACTTCGCCGCGTCGATCGTGACGGCGGTGGACAACGAGGCGCGCGCGAAGGACCTCGCGACGCTCGAGGACCAGGTCCAGGCCGAGTCCGAGCGCATCTACGTCGACCGTGACGAGGCGCTGGCCGCGCTCGAGGACCGCCTCGCGCGCCGCCGCGACTACTTCACGAAGGGCAAGGAGTCGCGCAGCTTCGACGAGGACGACGACTTCTGGGTCCGCGGCCTCTCGAACTGGGCCGAGGAGGCGGTCCTGCCGCCGCTCGACCAGGCTCGTGACCTCGTCGGCGGGATGTTCAAGGACCTCGCGAAGACGCTCACGACCGAGGACTCGAAGAAGATCCGCGAGCTCGTCCGCGACGGGGCGATCCGTCCCGACCGGAAGCTGAACGCCCGCGAGCTCGAGCAGGTCGCCGCGGCGGCCGAGCAGATCCGCGACGCGATCGCGCCGCTGGCGAAGCAGCTCGACAAGGCGACCGGTGCGAAGAAGGGCGCGATCACGAAGCACATCAACCGCGTGATCGACGCGCTGCTCGACGGCACCGAGCTCCACGAGGAGGACGTCGACCTCGCGAAGAACGTCGACGTGAAGAACCTCGACAAGGCGCGCGACCTCGGCAAGGGGCTGCTCGCCGAGACGCTCGAGAAGGACGCCGACGTCGAGACGCCCGAGGATCTCCGCGAGCTCGTCAACGACCTCTGCCTCAAGACCGACGGCAAGATCCAGAAGGAGGACCTCGACGCGCTCGTCCAGTGGACCCTGAAGGTCCGCGAGATGTACATGGACATCGAGTCGCGCCGCGCGGACGCGCGCGAGGCTGCCGAGGAGGCGCGCGCACGCCTCGAGCAGACGTGGCTCCTGTTCAAGGACCTCGAGCCGAAGATGATCGTCAACGACGAGCAGCTCTTCCGCGAGCTCAAGGACCGCTTCGGGTCCCCGTACGGCTTCGGCGTGTACTTCCGGGGCGGCATGGGCGCGGAGTCGATCCGCGAGCTCCTCAAGGAGCTCGACCTCGTCGCCGAGGCGGCGAACCTCCGCGAGACGATCCGCACCTCGAAGGGCCAGAAGCAGCAGCGGGCGATCAAGCGCCTCAAGGTCGTGAACGCGTTCATCACGAGCGAGAACCGGCCCGAGTGGATGGTCCTCGAGGCGGTTCCGGTGATCCCGCCGGAGCTTCGCCCGATGGTCCAGCTCGACGGCGGCCGCTTCGCGACGAGCGACCTCAACGACCTCTACCGGCGCGTGATCAACCGGAACAACCGGCTGAAGCGCCTGCTCGACCTCGGCGCGCCCGAGATCATCGTCAACAACGAGAAGCGCATGCTCCAGGAGGCCGTCGACGCGCTGTTCGACAACGGCCGCCGCGGTCGCGCCGTGACGGGCCCGGGCAACCGGCCGCTCAAGTCGCTGTCCGACATGCTCAAGGGCAAGCAGGGCCGGTTCCGCCAGAACCTGCTCGGCAAGCGCGTGGACTACTCGGGCCGCTCGGTGATCGTGTCGGGGCCGTACCTGAAGCTGCACCAGTGCGGTCTCCCGAAGCTGATGGCGCTCGAGCTCTTCAAGCCGTTCATCATGAGCCGGCTCGTCGAGCGGAAGACCGTCCAGAACATCAAGGCGGCGAAGAAGTACGTCGACTCGATGACGCCCGAGGTCTGGGACGTCCTCGAAGAGGTGATCCAGGAGCACCCGGTGCTGCTGAACCGCGCTCCGACGCTCCACCGCCTCGGCATCCAGGCGTTCGAGCCGGTGCTCGTCGAGGGCAAGGCGATCCAGGTCCACCCGCTCGTCTGCCACGCGTTCAACGCGGACTTCGACGGCGACCAGATGGCCGTCCACGTCCCGCTGTCCGCGGAGGCGCAGGCGGAGGCGCGGATCCTGATGCTGTCGTCGAACAACATCCTCTCGCCGGCCAGCGGGCGCCCGCTCGCGACGCCGTCGAAGGACATGGTGCTCGGGCTCTACTACCTGACGTACCACGACAAGGACCTGAGCGGCGCCGACGCGGCGAAGATGAAGCCGCGCCCGAAGCGGTTCCAGTCCGAGGAGGAGATCGAGCTCGCGCTCGAGGCCGAGCAGGTCGACGTGCAGGAGCCGATCCAGTTCCGCTTCCAGAACGGCGAGACGATCGTCACGACGCCGGGCCGCGTGATCTTCAACCAGGAGGTCGAGCAGGTCCTCTCGGAGGCCGTGAACATGGAGGACAGCGGCGGCGAGTGGCTGCACGAGTTCATGAACACGACGCTGGCGAAGCGTGAGATGGACACGTTCCTCTCACAGCTCGCCGAGACGTACGGCGCGCACGTGATGGCGTCGGTGCTCGACAAGGTGAAGTCGCTCGGCTTCCACTACGCGACGCAGGCCGGCGTGACGATCTCGAAGAACGACGTCGTCATCCCGCCGGACAAGGAGCAGATCCTCGACGGGTACGAGGTCGAGGTGCAGCAGATCGAGGACCAGTACTTCCGCGGGCTCATCACCGACGACGAGCGGAAGGAGGCCGTCGTCAACAAGTGGACGGAGGCCACCGACGCCGTCGCCGACGCGATGGAGCGGAACCTGAACGAGCTGAACCCGATCTTCATGATGGCCAACTCCGGCGCGCGTGGTTCGATGAAGCAGATCCGCCAGCTGGCCGGCATGCGCGGCCTGATGGCGAATCCGAAGGGCGACATCATCGAGCGCCCGATCAAGGCCAACTTCATGGAGGGCCTGTCGGTGCTCGAGTACTTCATCTCCACGCACGGCGCCCGCAAGGGCCTCGCCGACACGGCGCTCCGCACGGCCGACTCGGGCTACCTGACCCGGCGCCTCGTCGACGTCGCGCAGGACGTGATCATCCGTGACCTCGACTGCAAGACCGAGGACGGCATCGAGCTCCCGCTCGTCACCGTCGACGGCGCGAACAAGAGCCTCTTCGGGCGCCTGTTCCCGACCGACGTGCACAAGCCGCTCTCGTCCGGAAGGCCGGGCAAGACCGTGCTCGCAGAGAAGGGGACCGTGATCACGAAGCCGCTCGTCGAGGAGCTCGCGGCCGAGCTCGGCGACGACGCGACGGTGATCGCCCGCAGCGTGCTCAAGTGCAAGTCCGAGCACGGCGTGTGCCGGTCCTGCTACGGCATCTTCCTCGCCACGGGCGAGATCGCCGAGGTCGGCGACGCGGTCGGCATCATCGCCGCGCAGTCGATCGGCGAGCCGGGCACGCAGCTGACGATGCGGACGTTCCACACCGGCGGCGTCGCCGGCGCGGACATCACGCACGGCCTCCCGCGCGTCGTCGAGATCTTCGAGGCGCGGAACCCGAAGGGTGCCGCGGTCCTCTCGGAGATCGCCGGACGCGTGACGATCGAGGACACCGAGCGTGGCCCGAAGATCACGATCACCCCCGACGACGCCGAGGCGGACGAGAAGGAGTACCAGCTCCCGCGCCGCACGCGGCTCCTCGTGAAGAAGGGTGACGTCGTGGAGCCGGGCACGCCGCTGAACGAGGGCTCGATCGGCCCGGCGGAGATGCTCGACCTGCACGCGAAGTCGGGCAAGGACTCGACCGAGACCGAGGTCTACCTCGTCGGCGAGGTGCAGAAGGTGTACCGCTCGCAGGGCGTCGACATCCACGACAAGCACATCGAGCTGATCGTTCGGCAGATGCTGAAGAAGGTGCGCGTCGAGAACTCCGGCGACACCGACCTGCTGCCCGGCCAGCTCGTGGACAAGGTCGTGCTCGAGCGCGAGAACGCGCGCGTGCGCAAGGAGAAGGGCAAGAAGGAGCAGGCGACCTTCGAGCCGCTGATCCTCGGCATCACGAAGGCGTCGCTCGCGACCGAGTCGTTCCTCTCGGCGGCCTCCTTCCAGGAGACGACGAAGGTGCTGACCGACGCGTCGATCGAGGGCAAGATCGACCGGCTGCTCGGGCTGAAGGAGAACGTGATCATCGGGAAGCTGATCCCGGCGGCCACGGGCCTGAAGCGGTACCGGAACATCGAGATCGGCCCCTCCGACAAGGTGCCGGCCTCGGCGTACACCCGGCCGGCGACCGAGGAGCAGCTGCTCGCCGCCCTCCAGGAGATCGGCGGCGACGGCGACGGGCTCGACCTGCAGTCCCTCGGGCTCGACTTCGGCGGCACGCCGGGGTCGGACGAGACCTCGTCCCACGAGTCGGGCGAGGCCACGGAGAACCCCGAGGTCGATACTCCGCTCGACGAGTGAAGATCCGGCCGAGCCTGCGGCTCGGCATGACGATCTTCACTCGGGATGGAAGTGAGCGAGGCCCGGCAAAGCCGGGCCTCGCGCCATTCCAGGTCGACGCTTTACGAAGGCATCGGATCTCTCTGCTACTAGTGATCGGGTCGTGAAGCGGGGACTCCTCGTTCTTCTCGCCGCGCTCGTCTTTCCGGGCTCGGCGCTTGCCGGGCCGTGTGGCCTGCCCGACGGCGCGCCCGTCTGGGTCGACTTCGGCGCGCTCGATGTCGAGAACGTCGTCGCCCGACCGGGGGTCGTCGCGGCGGTCTCCACCGGGGAGTACCCGGCGCGCGTGCGCGCCAAGGGCGCGAAGACCGTCTACTGGGACATGAACCTCCGGCAGCGGGTCGGGACGACGACGGCGCCGTTCGACCCGGCGACGATCGAGGAGCGGGCGAACCGCCTCTTCGTCTTCGCCGCGTCGCAGAGCGGGTGCGCGACGCCGTGGATCGCGCTGAACGAGCTCCAGGGCGCGCACCTCGAGACGCCGTGGACGCCGAACAACGCGACGTACCGCGCGAACGTGCTCGCGCTCGTCCGCGCGCTCGCCGCCCGCGGCGCCCGTCCGTTCCTGCTCATCAACAGCGACCCGTACACCGGCAGCGACGACGCCGCCGCGTGGTGGCGCTCGGTCGCGCAGGTCGCGGACCTCGTGCAGGAGGACTACTTCAGCGCGAAGGTGCTCTACCGGTCGGGCTCCGTCGTCGCGAACCGGCGCATGCGCGCTGCGTTCCGCCGCTCCGTCGCGCAGTTCGTGAAGATCGGGATCCCGGTCACCAAGATCGGGCTGATGCTCGGGTTCCAGAGCGCGCCCGGCACCGGCGGGCGGGAGGGGCTCCAGCCGAGCAAGGCGTGGTACGAGGTCGTGAAGTGGAACGCGCTCTCGGCGCGCCAGATCGCGGGCGAGATGAAGCTCGCGACCGTCTGGTCATGGGGCTGGGGCACCTTCAGCGAGGCCGGGCGTGACCCGGACAAGCCTGCGGCCGCGTGCGTCTATCTCTGGGCGCGCTCGCCGTCGCTCTGCAACGGACCAGCCATGGCCGGCAAGTTCGACAAGTCGCGGACCGACGGGCAGTTGATCCTGCCGAGCGGGGCGATGTGCAAGGTCGGTGCGAACTCGATCTCGCAGTCGGGGATCGCGCGCCTCAACATCCTCGTCAAGGACCGCGACGTCGCGTACACGGCGCTCCTCGGTCGGCTCGCCGAGTCGACGACGCAGCGCGCGACGACGAAGGAGATCCTCGCGGCGGAACAGGCCGTGATCCAGTACCGCTTCGGAGGCTCACGTTCGGCCTATCGCGCCGCGCTCGCGAAGGCCGGCGCGCCGCTCGACGTGGCGCGCGGCATCCTCGGCGACGCGATCCGCCGACAGAAGGTCGGCGCGACCCTCCGCGTCTCCGCCCCGAGCGGGGCCGCGATCGGCGGTTTCTACGAGTCGTACCCCGAGCTGCTCGTGCGGACCGTTCGCGCCGAGGGCGCCGCGCCGTGGTGGCTCGGCGGGAAGCGCACGGGGCTCGCGCTGGCGACGTTCGCCCCGGCCGCGCTCTTCGCGGCGCCCGCCGGTCGTTCGACGACGGTGCGCACGATGACCGGGCACTACGCGGTCCGGCCGCTCGACGAGGCCCGGCCGCTCTCGTCCGTCACGCTTCCCGAAGCGCGCCCGGCGATCGCGGCCGCGCTCAAGCAGTTCGCCCGGAGCGACGCGGTCGTTCGCTGGAGCTCGGCGCGCCAGGCGGCGCTGCTGACCCACGCGGTGTGCCGTCGCGACGACCTCCCGGTCGCCGACGTCCTCGACCTCACGCAGTACCTGCCCTTCCTGGCGCTCGAGGGCTAGGCGACCACTCCCACGACTCGGCCCTTGCCGGCCTCCTTCGCGCGGTAGAGCGCGGTGTCGGCCCGCTGGAAGAACGTGACCGCGTCGTCGTCGTCGCCGAGCTCCGCCACACCGGCCGAGAAGACGATGGCGTCGCCGCGCGGCTGGAGCGAGACCGTCTTCTCGAGGCGTCGGTAGAGCCGGTCGGCGTCCGCGACGCTCGCCTCGGGGAGGATGACTCCGAACTCGTCGCCGCCCACCCGGCACGCGATGTCGGCCGAGCGCACGACGTCGCGGACCCGCTTCGCGGCGCCCGCGAGCACGGCGTCGCCGGCGAGGTGGCCGATGCGGTCGTTGATCGCCTTGAAGTCGTCCAGGTCGAAGAGGATGAGCGCGAGGTCGCGCCCGTAGCGGTGCGCGCGGGCCACCTCCCGCGCGAGCGTCTCGTGGAAGAAGCGCCGGTTGTGGAGCCCGGTCAACGCGTCGAAGTCCGCGAGCTCCCGCGCCTCGCGGAAGCGGCGCGCGTTGTCGATCGCCGGTCCGGCGCGCTCGGCGAGCTGCTCGAGCTCCCCGACGCCCTCGTCGTCGACGTCGAGCTCGCCTCGCGAGAAGACCACGAGGTATCCCTCGCCGTCGTCGCCCGGCATCGGGACGGCGAGGCCCGAGCGGATCAGATCCCCGTGGAGCTCGACTTCCTCGGGGCTGTAGCGGTACGACATCCCGATCGCCCGCGCGCGGCGGCCGTCGGGCGGCCCGGCGATCGCCTGCCGGTCGGCTTCCTCCTGCGAGAGCCCGAGCGTCGCGACCATCGGGGGGCCGTTCGCGCTCGAGAGCCATACGAGCGCGGCGTGGGAGCCGGTCGCGTCGGTTGCGGCGTGCAGGGTCCGGCTCAGCACCTCGTCGAGGTCGATCGTGCCGCCGAGATCGCTCAGGAGCCGGGTCCGGCGGAGCTCCTCCTCGGCCTGCTCGCGCGAAGCGGCGAGCTCCCCGGCAAGCTGGTCGATCCGGGCGTTGAGGATCTCGACGAGCTCGGCCACCCGGTTGTCCGCCCGCCTCGACGAGCGGCGCAGGAGCAGGACCGTCACGAGGATCGCGACGAGCGCAAGACCGGCCAGTGCGCCTGCGAGCAGAAGAGTCATCGAGCTGTGCCGCCTCCCCGCGGATCCGCGCGGGTGGGCTCACTGTAGTGCCGTTCAAACAACCCTTCCATGGCTTGAAACCCGGCAAAAGGATGGGGAAAGAGGAGGTTTTCGGCCGTTTGACGGCCAACGGAGCCGTTCGCTACCATGGCCCTCGCGGTTGGCAGGCGTTCGCCCTGCCAGCCTTCTGTGTGTTAAGACGACTCTCGACCAGGATCTTCATAGCCGCATGCCCACCGTCAATCAGCTGATCCGCAAGCCGCGCACGGCGCCGAAGGCGAAGACCAAGACGCCGGCGCTCCGCGGCGCCCCGCAGAAGCGGGGGGTCTGCACGCGCGTCTACACGACCACCCCGAAGAAGCCGAACTCGGCGCTCCGGAAGGTCGCGCGCGTCCGGCTGACCAACGGCATGGAGGTCGGCTCGTACATCCCCGGCGAGGGTCACAACCTGCAGGAGCACTCGGTCGTCCTCATTCGAGGGGGCCGTGTGAAAGACCTGCCGGGATTCCGCTACAAGGTGATCCGGGCCGCGCTCGACACCTCGGGTGTCTCGGACCGGAAGCAGGCGCGCTCGAAGTACGGCGCCAAGAAGGGCTCGTAGTGCCGAGGCGTGCCGAGATCCAGGCGCGTCCGATCGAGTCGGACGCCGTCCACGACAGCGCCCTGGTCACGCAGGTGATCAACAAGGTGATGCTCGACGGCAAGAAGTCGATCGCCGAGCAGATCGTCTACGCCGCCCTCACCGAGGTCGGCGAGAAGACCGGCCGGCCGCCCGTCGAGGTGCTCGAGCAGGCCGTGAAGACGGTCACACCGGTGCTCGAGGTTCGCTCGCGCCGCGTCGGCGGGGCGAACTACCAGGTGCCCGTCGAGGTGCCGCAGCGCCGCGCGCGGACGCTCGCCGTCCGCTGGCTCGTCCAGTACGCGCGCGAGCGGCGCGAGAAGGGCATGCAGTCGAAGCTCGTCGGCGAGATTCTCGACGCCCTGAACCAGCAGGGCGGCGCGTACAAGAAGAAGGACGACATCTACCGGATGGCGCAGGCCAACAAGGCCTTCGCGCACTACCGCTGGTAAGGGGTTAGGAAGAACGTGTCAGCAACACAGCAAGCGATCGCGCTCGACCGTGTCCGGAACATCGGGATCATGGCCCACATCGATGCGGGCAAGACCACGACGACGGAGCGCATCCTCTACTACACGGGTCGCACCCACAAGATGGGCGAGGTCCACGAGGGTGCCGCCACGATGGACTGGATGGCGCAGGAGCAGGAGCGCGGCATCACGATCACGTCGGCCGCGACGACCGCACAGTGGCGCGAGCATCGGATCAACATTATCGATACGCCCGGGCACGTGGACTTCACCGTCGAGGTGGAGCGCAGCCTGCGCGTCCTCGACGGCGCGATCGCCGTGTTCGACTCGGTCGCCGGCGTCGAGCCGCAGTCCGAGACGGTCTGGCGCCAGGCCGACCGCTACTCGGTGCCGCGGATCGCGTTCATCAACAAGATGGACAGGACCGGCGCGGACTTCTTCGCCGCCGTCCAGTCGATGATCGACCGGCTCGGCGCGAAGCCGGTGCCGATCCAGCTCCCGATCGGGCAGGAGGAGCACCACCGCGGCGTCATCGACCTCGTCGAGATGCGCGCGATCACGTACGTCGACGACCTCGGCACGAAGATGGAGATCGAGGAGATCCCCGCCGAGCTGATGGAGCAGGCGCAGGAGTACCACCACCAGCTGATCGACATGGTCGCCGACCACGACGAGGAGCTGACGGAGACGTACCTCCTCGACGAGACGGCCGTCACGCCGGAGATGCTGAAGCGCGCCATCCGCGCGGCGACCCTCGACATCTCGGTCACGCCGGTGCTGCTGGGCTCCGCCTTCAAGAACAAGGGCGTCCAGCCGCTGCTCGATGCGGTGATCGACTACCTGCCGAGCCCGCTCGACGTGCCGCCGATCCACGGCGTCGACCCGCGCACCGAGCACGAGCTCTCGCGCAAGGCCGCGACGGACGAGCCGTTCGCCGCGCTCGCCTTCAAGGTCATGTCCGACCCCTACGTCGGGAAGCTGACGTACATCCGCGTCTACTCCGGTCAGGCGAAGGCCGGCGAACGCGTCCTCAACACGACCACCGGCAAGACCGAGCGCATCTCGCGCATCCTTCAGATGCACGCGAACCACCGCGAGGAGCGCGAGGACATCGTGGCGGGCGAGATCGCAGCGCTCGTCGGCGTCAAGAGCACGACGACGGGCGACACGCTCGCGACAGACACCGCGCCGATCCGGCTCGAGTCGATGGAGTTCCCCGATCCGGTGATCTCGGTCGCCGTCGAGCCGAAGACGAAGGGCGACCAGGACAAGCTCGGGCAGGGGCTCCAGCGGCTCACCGAGGAGGATCCCACCTTCCGCGTGCGGACGGACGAGGAGACGGGGCAGACGCTCATCGCCGGGATGGGCGAGCTGCACCTCGAGATCATCATCGACAGGCTCAAGCGCGAGTTCAACGTCGACGCGAACGTCGGTCGGCCGCAGGTCGCCTACCGCGAGACGATCGACAGGCCCGTCGAGCGCGTCGAGGGCAGGTTCGTCCGACAGACCGGCGGCCGCGGCCAGTACGGCCACGCCGTCATCAACATGGAGCCCTTCCAGGGCGGCGGCTACGAGTTCGTCGACAAGATCGTCGGCGGCAAGGTGCCGAAGGAGTACATCCCGTCGGTCGACCTGGGCATCCAGGAGGCGATGGAGTCGGGCATCCTCGCCGGCTACCCCGTCGTCGACATCCGGGTCGAGCTCGTCGAGGGCTCGTACCACGACGTCGACTCGAGCGAGATGGCGTTCAAGGTCGCCGGGTCGATGGCCTTCAAGGAGGCCATGAAGCGTGCGAAGCCGAAGCTTCTCGAGCCTGTGATGGCCGTCGAGGTCGTCACGCCGGAGGAGTACCTCGGCGATGTCATGGGCAACCTGAACTCCCGCCGCGGCCGGGTCGAGCACCTCGAGCCGCGCGGCAACGCCCAGTCGATCCGGGCGAAGGTGCCGCTCGCGGAGATGTTCGGGTATGCCACCGACCTGCGCTCGATGACGCAGGGACGGGCCACGTTCACGATGCAGTTCGACCGCTACGAGGACGTCCCGCAGGGGATCGCCACGGAGCTCGTCTCGGCAGAGGCGTAGGAAAGGAGAACCGAAGAAGCATGGGAAAGCAGAAGTTCGAGCGCACGAAGCCGCACGTCAACGTCGGCACGATCGGTCATATCGACCACGGGAAGACGACGCTCACGGCGGCGATCACGAAGGTCCTCTCCGAGCAGGGCGGCGGCACAGCGGTCGCCTTCGACGAGATCGACAAGGCGCCGGAGGAGCGGCAGCGCGGCATCACGATCAACACCGCGCACGTCGAGTACGAGACGGCGAACCGCCACTACGCCCACGTCGACTGCCCGGGGCACGCGGACTACATCAAGAACATGATCACGGGCGCCGCGCAGATGGACGGCGCGATCCTCGTGGTCTCCGCGGCTGACGGCCCGATGCCGCAGACGCGCGAACACATCCTGCTCGCCCGCCAGGTCGAGGTGCCGGCGATCGTCGTCGCGCTCAACAAGGCCGACATGGTCGACGACCCCGAGCTGCTCGAGCTCGTCGAGATGGAAGTGCGCGAGCTCCTCACGAAGTACGAGTTCCCGGGCGACGAGATCCCGGTCGTGCAGGTCTCGGCGCTCAAGGCGCTCGAGGGCGACGAGGACGCGAAGAAGCAGGTCCTCGAGCTCATGGAGGCCGTCGACTCCTACATCCCGGAGCCGACCCGCGACGTCGACAAGCCGTTCCTCATGCCGATCGAGGACGTGTTCACGATCACCGGCCGCGGCACCGTCGTGACCGGCCGCATCGAGCAGGGCAAGATCGAGAGCGGCAACGAGGTCGAGATCGTCGGCATCCACGAGAAGGTGGAGAAGACGGTCGTCACCGGTCTCGAGATGTTCCAGAAGACGCTCGACTTCGCGCAGGCCGGCGACAACGCCGGCGCGCTGCTCCGCGGCACGAAGCGCGAGGAGGTCGAGCGTGGTCAGGTGCTCGCGAAGCCGGGCTCGATCACGCCGCACACGTTCTTCAACGCCGAGGTGTACGTCCTCTCGAAGGAGGAGGGTGGCCGCCACACGCCGTTCTTCAACGGCTACCGGCCGCAGTTCTACTTCCGCACGACGGACGTGACGGGCTCGATCAAGCTCCCGGAGGGCCAGGAGATGGTCATGCCGGGCGACAACACGAACATGGAGATCGAGCTGATCCAGCCGATCGCGATGGATCAGGGTCTCCGCTTCGCGATCCGCGAAGGCGGCCGCACCGTCGGTGCGGGCGTCGTGACCGAGATCAAGCGGTAGGAAGGGGAACGGGACCGGTGGCTCAGTCGAAGATCCGCATCCGCCTGAAGGGCTACGACCATCAGGCACTCGACCGCTCGGCGGCGTCGATCGTCGAGACGGCGACCCGTACCGGCGCGACGATCACCGGTCCCGTTCCGCTCCCGACGGAGAAGAACGTCTACGTCGTCATCCGCAGTCCGTTCAAGGACAAGGACTCGCGCGAGCACTTCGAGGTGCGGACGCACAAGCGGCTGATCGACATCCACTCGCCCACGCCGAAGACGGTCGACTCGCTCATGCGCCTCGACCTTCCCGCCGGCGTCGACATCGAGATCAAGCTGTAGCGATGAAGGGGATCGTCGGAAAGAAGCTCGGGATGACGCAGATCTTCGACCCGGAGACCGGCGGCGTCACGCCCGTGACGGTGATCGAGGCGGGGCCGTGCCCCGTGGTCGTCGTGCGGACCGAGGCCAGGACGGCTACGACGCCGTCCAGCTCGCGTACGAGCCGATCGCCGAGCGGAAGATCTCCAAGGGCGAGATCGGGCACCTGGCGAAGAACGGCGTCGAGCCGCACCGCCACGTGCGCGAGTTCCGCGGCCCGACCGAGCTCGTCCCGGGCGAGACCGTCACCGTCGAGGCCTTCGAGGCAGGCGACAAGGTGAAGGTCTCGGGCATCGGGATCGGCAAGGGCTTCGCCGGGACGATCAAGCGGCACAACTTCCATCGCGGCCCCGTGTCGCACGGCTCGCACAACGTGCGCGCTCCGGGCTCGATCGGCGCGTCCGCGACGCCGTCCCGCGTGTTCAAGGGCATGAAGATGGCCGGCCGGATGGGCGGCAAGCGCCGCACGCAGCTCGGCCTGAGCATCCACTCGGTCGACACGGAGCGGAACCTCATCCTCGTCAAGGGCGCAGTGCCCGGCCCGAAGAACGGCCTCGTCGAGATCAGGGAGCAGCGCTGATGGCTTCCCCGAAGGCACCGCTCCTCGACGGAGCAGGCAAGAAGTCGAAGGACGTCACGCTCGGGGCCGAGGTCTTCGGCGTCGAGGTGAAGCCGCACCTCGTCCACGAGGTCGTGCGCGCCGAGTTCGCGCATCATCGCGCCGGCACGAAGGCGGTCAAGAGCCGTGGGCTCGTCTCCGGCGGCCGCGTCGAAGCCGTGGCGCCAGAAGGGCACGGGCCGCGCGCGCGCCGGCACGACGCGCGCAGTCCAGTGGACCGGCGGCGGCGTCGCGTTCTCGCCGCGGACGAACTTCGAGGTGAAGGTGAACAAGAAGGAGAAGCGCGCCGCGTTCCGCTCCGCGCTCTCCGACCACGCGCAGGCGGGGACGATCGCCGTGCTCGGCGACGGCTTCGACGAGCCGTCGGCGAGGGACGCCTCGGCGCTCGTCGCGTCGTGGGGCCAGGACCTCCCGCTCGTCGTCGTCGCGACGCCCGAGGAGGAGGCGCTGATCAAGTCGTTCCGCAACCTCGAGAAGGTGCGTCGTGACCGTCCCGGGCGAGCTCGAGGTCGTCGGAGCTCGTGTGGGCGCGCTCGCTGCTCGTCAGCGAGACCGCGCTGCCGCTGCGTCGAGGGGAGGGCCTCATGAGCCTCCATCCCAACGAGGTGCTGCTCGCTCCGGTCGTCTCGGAGAAGAGCTACAGCGCTGCATCAACGACAACAAGTACTCGTTCCGGATCCATCCGGACGCGCACAAGACCCAGGTCCGCCAGGCCGTCGAGGAGCTCTTCGAGGTCAAGGTCGAGCGCGTGAACATCGTGAAGGTGCAGGCGAAGCCGAAGCGGCGCGGGATGTCGAAGGGCACGCGCCCCGGCTGGAAGAAGGCAATCGTCCAGCTCGCCGAGGGCGAGTCGATCGAGATCTTCGAGGGGGCGCAGGTCTAGATGCCGGTCAGCAAGTTCAAGCCCACATCGCCCGGTACGGCCGCTTCATGACGGTCTCGACGTTCGACGACGTCACGAAGAAGGAGCCCGAGAAGTCGCTGCTCGAGCCGGTGAAGCGCAAGGGCGGCCGCAACAACATGGGCCGGATCACGACGCGCCACCAGGGCGGCGGGCACAAGCGCCGCTACCGCGTCGTCGACTTCAAGCGCACGAAGGACGGCGTGCCGGCGAAGGTCGCCGCGATCGAGTACGACCCGAACCGCTCCGCGCGGATCGCGCTCCTGCACTACGCCGACGGCGCGAAGTCGTACATCCTCGCCCCGGCGCGGCTCCGCGCCGGCGCGATGGTCGAGTCCGGGCCGGACGCCGACATCAAGCCCGGCAACGCGCTGCCGCTCGAGAACATCCCGACGGGAACGCTCGTGCACAACGTCGAGCTGAAGCCCGGCCAGGGCGGGAAGATGGCGCGCTCGGCGGGCTCCGGCGTGCAGCTCGTGGCCAAGGACGACGGCTACGCCGTGCTGCGTCTCCCGTCCGGGGAGATGCGCAGGGTGCCGCTATCCTGTCGGGCCACCGTCGGCCAGGTCGGAAACCTCGATCACGAGAACGAGACGGGGGGCAAGGCGGGCCGCAGCAGGTGGAAGGGCAAGCGCCCGACGGTGCGCGGCTCCGCGATGAACCCGGTCGACCACCCGCACGGTGGCGGCGAGGGCAAGTCGAAGGGCGGGCGTCACCCCGTAACGCCGTGGGGCGTGCCGACGCTCGGCAAGCCCACGCGCCGCAAGCACAAGGAATCGGACAAGTTGATCGTGCGCAGTCGGAAGAGAGGACGGTAAGTGAGCCGGAGCTCGAAGAAGGGACCGTACGTCGAGGAGCGCCTGATGGCGCGGATCGAGGCGATGAACGACCTCGGGGTCCAAGCAGATGATCCGCACCTGGTCGCGGACCTCGACGATCTTCCCGGAGATGATCGGGCACACGATCGCGGTCCACGACGGGCGCAAGCACGTGCCCGTCTTCGTCTCCGACCAGATGGTCGGCCACAAGCTCGGCGAGTTCGCGCCGACGCGGACGTTCCGCGGGCACTCGGGCGACCGCAAGGCGACGGTGAAGAAGTAGCGAGATGGCACGACGGCGACGGAGACACGCGAAGTGAGAGCGCAGGCGAAGTGGGTGCGCACCTCCGCGCGGAAGGCGCGGCTCGTGCTCGACCACATCCGCGGCCGCAGCGTGCCCGAGGCGCGCACCGTGCTCGCGTTCAGCGAGCGCGCCGTCGCGCGCGACATCGAGCGCGTGCTCCGCTCTGCCGTCGCGAACGCCGAGGCGAACCACGGCATGGTGGGCGACGAGCTCGTCGTCGTCGCGGCCTACGCCGACGAGGGCCCGACGCTCAAGCGCTGGCGCGCACGGGCGCGCGGCCGTGTCGCCCGGATCAAGAAGCGCACGTGCCACATCACCGTGAAGGTCGCGATGCCCGACTCGAACGGCAGCGTGCCTGCCCGCCCGCGGGACGAGTCGCCGAAGAGCGAGTCGCCGAGGCCGAGGCGCACGACCGAGCGCAAGCCGCGCTCGAGAGCCGAGAAGTCCACCACGCCGAAGGGTGCAGCGCAGGCGAAGCCGCAGCCGGCGCGCCGTACCCAGAAGAAGGGAAGCTAATGGGCCAAAAAGTGCATCCGGGCGCCATGCGCGTCGGCGTGATCCACGACTGGAAGTCGAACTGGTACACGGCAAGAAGGAGTACCCGCAGTACCTCGTCGAGGACATCAAGATCCGCGACCACATCCAGAACAAGCTGGGCCACGCAGGGATCTCCGACATCCTGATCCGCAAGGACAAGCAGCGGATCACGGTCGACATCTACACCGCGCGCCCGGGGATCGTGATCGGCAAGTCGGGCGTCGAGGTCGACGCGCTCCGTAAGGAGCTGCACTCGATCACCCAGAAGAACGTGCACATCAACATCAACGAGATCAAGCGCCCCGAGCTCGACGCGAAGCTCGTCGCGCAGTCGATCGCCGAGCAGCTGCAGAACCGCGTGAGCTTCCGCCGCGCGATGAAGCGCGCGCTCGCGTCGGCCGTGCGCTCCGGCGCCGAGGGCATCCGCATCCAGTGCGGCGGGCGGCTCGGCGGCGGCGAGATGTCGCGGAGCGAGAGCTACTCGGAGGGCCGCGTCCCGCTGCACACGATCCGCGCCGACATCGACTACGGCTTCACCGAGGCGAAGACGACCTTCGGCCGGATCGGCGTGAAGGTCTGGATCAACAAGGGCGAGATCATGCCGGAGGGCTTCGAGGGCTCCCTGGGCGGCAAGGAGCAGCGGCTCGGCGAGCAGGACACGCGCCGCCGCCGCGGCGGCGTCACCGAGGGCCTCGGCGCCTCGCGCGAAGGCGGGCGAGATCGCCAGCGCGACCGCGAGGGTCTCGGCCCGGTGCGCCAGCGGCGCCGCCCCGGCGGAGCCGGCGGCGGTCGTCCGGGCGGCGGCGGCGGCGGCCAGGGTCGCGGACGCGGCCCGCGCTCGCGCGGTCAGGGCGGCCAGGGCGGCCAGCAGCAGCAGCAGCGCCAGCAGCAGCAGCAGAACGTCGAGACGCCGAAGCCGGACGAGCACCGCCGCGCCGACGCAGGTGACTCCGGAGGCCCAGGCGGCGCCGGCGCCTGCGGCAGAGGCGCCCGAGACGGCGGCTCCCGCCGCGCCCGAGGCGGCGGCTCCCGCCGCGTCCGCCGAGGACAAGCCGAAGCGCACGCGTACGCCGAGAAAGAAGGCTGACGGCTGATGCTGCTCCCGAAGAAGACGAAACACCGCAAGTACCAGCGCGGCCGCCGGCGCGGCACCGCGAAGGGCCAGACGACCGTGCAGTTCGGGGACTACGGCCTGAAGTCGCTCGAGAACGGCTGGCTGACGAACCGGCAGATCGAGGCCGCCCGTATCGCGATGACGCGCAAGATCAAGCGCGGCGGGAAGGTCTGGATCAACCTCTTCCCCGACAAGCCGGTCACGCAGAAGCCGGCAGAGACGCGCATGGGCTCCGGCAAGGGCTCGCCCGAGCACTGGGTGGCGGTCGTCAAGCCGGGCCGCGTGATGTTCGAGCTGGCCGGCGTTCCCGAGCCGCTCGCGAAGGAAGCGCTCCGCCTCGCGGGGCAGAAGCTGTCGGTGAAGACGAAGATCGTGAAGCGGGAGGCTGATCTCTTTGAGGCCTAGAGAGCTGCGTGAGCTGAGCGACGACGAGCTCGAGCTGAAGCTGCACGAGCGTCGTCAGGAGCTCTTCAACCTCCGCTTCCAGGCCGCCACCGGCGCGCTCGAGAACCCCTCGCGCGTCCGGTTGGCCAAGCGGGAGATCGCAAGGATCCTGACCGTGCGCAACGAGCGCGCGGCGATGGAGAGGACGTCGTGAGCGAGACCGAGAACGAGAACCAGGCCGACGAGACCACCGAGACGGACGAGACGCCGGCCGCCGAGGCGGAGACGCCCGAGCCTGCGGCCGAGGAGCCGGCTGCGACCGAGGCCGAGGAGGCCGAGGCGCCCGACTCCGAGGAGTCCGAGGCGCCCGCACCTGCCGCCGCCGAGGCGGAGGCTGCTCCGGCTGCGCCCGAGAAGAAGCAGCGGTCGCGCAAGCACGTGCCGCGCAGCGAGCGCCGTCAGCGTCCGAAGCCGAAGCGCGCCGAGTCCACGGGCCGCAAGCCGCTCACGCGCCTGCCCAAGCCCGACCACGAGCGCGGCCGGCGCCAGGAGCGCCGCGGCGTGGTCGTCTCCAGCGCGATGGAGAAGACGATCGTCGTCAAGGTCGACGTGATCAAGATGCACCCGCGGTACAAGAAGGTGATCCGCCGCTCGCAGAAGTTCCACGCCCACGACGAGCAGAACCAGGCGAATGTCGGGGACGTCGTGCGCATCGTCGAGACGCGCCCGCTCTCGAAGACGAAGAGCTGGCGTCTCGCGGAAGTGGTGGAGGTCGCGAAGTGATTCAGCAGGAGTCGAGGCTCAAGGTGGCCGACAACACGGGCGCCCGTGAGCTCCTCACGATCCGCGTGAAGGGCGGCTCGCACCGCCGCTACGCGCGGGTCGGCGACATCATCACCGCGACGGTCAAGTCGGCGACGCCGCAGGGCTCGATCAAGAAGGGCGAGGTCGTGCAGGCGGTCGTCGTGCGGACCAAGAAGCCGTACGCGCGCGACGACGGCACGCTCATCGGCTTCGACGAGAACGCGGCCGTGATCATCGACGCGCAGCGGAACCCGCGCGGCACCCGAATCTTCGGGCCGGTCGCGCGCGAGCTGCGCGAGAAGAACTTCATGAAGATCGTCTCGCTCGCCCCGGAGGTGTTGTAGGTGTCGGTGAAGCTCAAGGTTCGCAAGGGCGATCTCGTCCAGATGCTGACGGGCAAGGACCGCGGCAAGCAGGGGCGCGTGCTCGAGGTGCGCAAGGGCGACCGCAGGGTGATCGTCGAGAACCTGAACATGGTCAAGCGCCACCAGCGCCCGAAGCCGATGAAGGACCCGAGCCGGATGGGCGCGCCGCAGATCATCCCGGGCGGGATCATCGACAAGGCCTCCGCGGTGTCCGTGTCCAACGTCATGGTCGTCTGCCCGGTGTGCAACCGGCCGACCCGCGTGGGGATGACCGAGAAGGAAGCCAAGGGCGGCATCGTCCACGTGCGCGTCTGCAAGCGTGCGGACTGCGGCCAGGAGATCGATCGCTGATGGCGACTCGCGAAGCACGCCCCGAAGAGCGCACCGAGACGCAGACGACGAACGGCTACCGGCCGCGCATGAAGGAGCTCTACAACAACGAGCTCCGCGCGCGGCTGAAGGACGAGCTCGACATCTCGCTCATGCGGGTTCCGCGCCTCCAGAAGATCACGCTCAACATGGGCGTCGGCGAGGCGAAGAACGACGCGAAGCAGCTCGACTCGGCCGCCGAGGAGCTGACGATCATCGCCGGTCAGCGCGCGCAGATCCGCCGCGCCCGTAAGTCGATCGCCGGCTTCAAGATCCGGGAAGGGATGCCGATCGGCGCGAAGGTCACGCTCCGCGGCGACCGGATGTGGGAGTTCCTCGACCGCCTCGTGTCGATCGCGCTGCCCCGGATCCGCGACTTCCGCGGCCTCAACCCACGCTCCTTCGACGGCCGCGGGAACTACTCGCTCGGCATCCGCGAGCAGCTGATCTTCCCCGAGCTCAACTACGACGAGGTCTCGCAGATCCGCGGCCTCGACGTCGCGATCACGACAACTGCCGAGACGGACGAGCACGGCCTCGCGCTTCTGCGCGGGCTCGGGCTGCCGTTCGCCGGCGAAGACAGGGAGTCGCAGTAAATGGCGAAGAAGTCGCTGGTCATCAAGCAGGCCCGGCCGCAGAAGTTCAAGACGCGTGCGTACACGCGCTGCAACCGCTGCGGGCGCCCGCGTGCCGTCTTCCGCAAGTTCGGCCTCTGCCGGATCTGCCTGCGGGACCTCGCGCACAACGGCTCGATCCCGGGCATGACCAAGAGCAGCTGGTAGGAGGAGCACGTGGTAACCGACCCGATCGCGGACATGCTCACGCGCATCCGCAACGCAAACAAGGCGCTCCACGAGGAGACGCGCATGCCGACCTCCAAGATGAAGGTCGAGATCGCGCGCATGCTCAAGGAAGAGGGCTACATCAGGGACTTCCGCGTCGACAAGAACGAGGGTGAGTTCGCCCAGCTCGTGGTCGTGCTCAAGTACGGCCGCAGCCGCGAGCGGATCCTGACCGACCTCAAGCGCGTCTCGAAGCCGGGCCGCCGCGTGTACGCTCGCAAGGATCGTCTTCCGCGCGTGCTCGGAGGGATGGGCATCGCGATCATGTCCACGCCGCAGGGGCTCGTCACGAGCCGCACGGCGGAGAAGGAAGGAATCGGCGGCGAAGTCGTGTGCTTCGTCTGGTAAAGCCGCGGAAAATGCTTCGCATTTTCCGCGGGTAAGGAACCGCATATGAGTCGAATCGGAAAAAGACCAATCGAAGTGCCCTCCTCGGTCAACGTGGCGATCTCGGCCGGCCGCGTTCAGGTGAACGGGCCGCTCGGCGAGCTCTCTCAGCAGGTGCCGACCCGGATGAAGATCGAGCAGCGCGACGGCGAGATCGTCGTCGAGCGCCCGACCGAGCGCGGCGAGGACCGCGCGCTCCACGGGCTCACGCGCAGCCTCGTCGCGAACATGGTCGAGGGCGTCACGAAGGGCTTCGAGAAGCGCCTCGAGATCCAGGGCGTCGGGTACCGCGCGACGCTCAAGGGCGCGACGCTCGAGCTGGCGGTCGGGTACTCGCATCCCGTCTCGATCGAGCCGCGCCAGGGGATCTCCTTCGAGGTCCCCGTGCCGACGCAGGTCGTCGTGAAGGGGATCGACAAGCAGGCCGTCGGCCAGGTCGCCGCGGAGATCCGCAAGGTGCGCCCGCCCGAGCCGTACAAGGGCAAGGGCATCCGCTACGAGGGCGAGTACGTCCGCCGGAAGGTCGGGAAGCGCGCATGACCGTCGCAGTTCGTCAGGCACGCCTCCGCCGCCACCGCCGCGTGCGCGGCAAGATCACCGGCACGGCCGAGCGTCCGCGCCTCGTCGTCTTCCGTTCCAACAAGGGGATCGAGGCGCAGCTCGTCGACGACGGCGCGGGCAAGACGCTCTACGCCGCGAGCTGGCTCCAGGTCAAGTCGAAGGGCAACAAGACCGAGCAGGCGGCCGAGGTCGGCAAGCTGCTCGCCGACAACGCGAGCGGAGGCGGCGTCAAGCAGGTCGTCTTCGACCGCGCGGGCTACCTCTACCACGGGCGCGTGAAGGCGCTCGCCGACGCAGCGCGCAAGGGAGGACTCGAGTTTTGAGCGACGTGCAGTTCCAGGAGACCCGCGAGCTCAAGGAGCGCGTGGTCGAGATCAACCGCGTTGCGAAGGTCGTCAAGGGCGGCCGGCGCTTCTCGTTCACCGCGCTCGTGGTGATCGGCGACGAGCACGACCGCGTCGGCGTCGGCTACGGCAAGGCGCGCGAGGTACCGCTCGCGATCACGAAGGCCGTCGACGACGCGAAGAAGAACCTCTTCACGGTGCCGAAGCACGGCACGACGATCACGCACGAGGTGCTCGGCCGCTTCGACGCGGCGCGCGTGATGCTCCGCCCCGCGAGCGAGGGAACCGGCGTCATCGCCGGCGGCGGCGTCCGCGCCGTGCTCGAGCTCGCCGGGATCCGCGACATCCTCGCGAAGAGCCTCGGCACCACGAACCCGATCAACATGGCGAAGGCGACCGTGAACGCGCTCCAGTCGCTGCGCCGGCCCGAGGACGTGGCCCGCGCGCGCGGCAAGACGATCGCGGAAGTGCTCCCGTACAAGGCCCCTGAGGCGACCAATGGCGACGAAACTGCGGATAACGCAAACGCGTAGCCAGATCGGCCAGAGCGAGAAGCACCGCGGCACGCTGCGGGCGCTCGGACTCGGCAAGATCGGCCGCTCCGTCGAGAAGCCGGTGAGCCCGGCGCTCGACGGTATGCTCAGGAAGGTCCGCCACCTCGTGCAGGTGGAGGAGGTCTAGGGCATGGCGGATCGCAAGCTCTCACTCAGCACGCTCTCGCCCTCGCAGAAGCGGCAGGACCGCAAGCGGGTCGGCCGCGGCCTGGGCTCGGGCAAGGGCCGGTACTCCGGCCGCGGGCTCAAGGGCCAGAAGTCCCGCGCGGGCTCGCACAAGATGCGCGCCGGCTTCGAGGGCGGCCAGATGCCGATCTACATGCGCCTGCCGAAGCTGCGCGGCAACACGTCAGCGGACGCGATGCCCGTCGGGCCGTTCCGCACCTTTACGCAGGGCGTGAACGTCAGCTCGCTCGAGGCGCGCTTCGACGCGGGCGCCGAGGTGACGCCCGAGGCGCTGAAGGAGCTCGGACTGATCCGCAACCTCCGGACCGACGTGAAGATCCTCGGCCACGGCGACCTGACGAAGAAGCTGACGGTCTCGGCGCACCGCTTCTCCGCGACCGCGAGGGAGAAGATCGAGGCGGCGGGCGGCAGCGCGAACGCGCTCCGCGAGGAGGAGAAGCCGACGCGCACCCGCAAGCGCCGCAAGATCGAGGCCAAGAAGCGCGCGGCCGGCATCGCCACGCCGGCGGCCGAGGAGTCGGCCGACGAAGAGTCCTCGGAGGGCTAGATGTTCTCGTGGCTGACCAACGCGTGGCGCGTCCCCGAGCTGCGCACGCGCCTGCTCTTCACCGCGGGCATCCTCGCCCTCTACCGCTTCGGCTCGTGGCTGCCCGCACCGGGCGTCAGCTCCGACCAGATCACGAACTACTTCAACCAGGGCGGCGGAAACGGGACGATCCTCGGCCTGCTCTCGCTCTTCTCAGGCGGCGCGCTCTCGCGCTTCAGCGTGTTCGCGCTCGGGATCATGCCGTACATCACCGCGTCGATCATCCTGCAGCTGATGACGGTGGTCATCCCCAGGCTCGAGCAGCTCCAGAAGGAAGGCGAATCCGGGTACGCGAAGATCAACCAGTACACGCGCTACCTGACCGTCGCGCTCGCCGGGGCGCAGGCGGCCGGCTACACGTACTTGTTCAAGCGGCAGGGCGCTCTCGAGGCGTCGACCGCGCGCGTGATCCTGATCGTGCTGACGCTGACCGCGGGCGCGACGCTGCTCATGTGGTTCGGCGAGCAGATCACGAAGCGCGGGATCGGCAACGGCATCTCGCTGCTCATCTTCGCGTCGATCCTCACTGCGCTCCCGACCGGCATCACGGCGTGGATCAACGGCGGCCCGGTGGAGAAGATCATGTTCCCGCTGATCGCGCTCGGCGTGATCGTCGCGGTCGTGTTCGTCCAGGAGGGTCAGCGCAAGATCCCGATCCAGTACGCGAAGCGGATGGTGGGGCGGCGGATGACCACCGGCGGCTCGACCTACATGCCGCTGCGCGTGAACATGGCCGGCGTCATCCCGGTCATCTTCGCCGCCGCCGTGATGGCGTTCCCGCCCACGATCGGGACGTTCTTCCCGCAGACGCAGGAGTTCGTGAACTCGCACTTCACGCCGAACAACCTGCCGTACCTGCTCTTCCAGGCGTTCCTGATCGTGATCTTCACCTACTTCTACACGGCGGTGCAGTTCAACCCGGTCGACCAGGCCGACAACCTGCGGAAGCACGGGGGCTACATCCCCGGCATCCGTCCCGGCCCGCCGACGGCGCAGTACCTCGACCGCGTCCTGACGCGCCTGACGCTTCCCGGCGCGCTCTACCTCGCTGTCATCGCGACCCTCCCGTCGCTCTTCATCATCTACGGCGGCTTCTCGCAGGCCACGGCCGGCGCCCTCGGCGGCACCTCGGTGCTGATCGCGGTCGGCGTCGCGCTCGACACCATGCGGCAGATGGAGTCGCAGATGATGATGCGGTCGTACGAAGGGTTCCTTGCGCTGAGCCTCAACACGCTGCTCCTGGGCGTCCAGGGGTCGGGCAAGGGAACGCAGGCGAAGCGGGTCGCCGCGGAGTACGACATCCCGCACGTCGCGACCGGCGACATCCTGCGCGCCGCCGTGGCGGCCGGGACACCGCTCGGCAAGCAGGTCGGTGCGATCCTTCAGCGTGGCGACCTCGTCCCCGACGACACGATGGTCGAGCTCATCCGCGAGCAGCTGGCGGGCGCGAACGACGGCTTCGTCCTCGACGGCTTTCCCCGGACGATGGCGCAGGCCGAGGCGCTGACCGAGATGCTCGCCGAGATCGGCCGGCCGCTCGACGTCGTGTTCGAGCTCCAGATCCCCGACAGCGTCGCGCGCGAGCGGATGACGAAGCGGGCGGTCGAGGAGGGGCGTGCCGACGACACGCCCGTGGCGATCGACAACCGGATCGCGCACTACCACCGCGAGACAGCGCCGATCACCGAGTACTACCGGGCCCACGGCAACCTCGTCGGGATCAACGGGACAGGTACCGTGGACGAGGTGTTCGCCCAGGTCCAGCAGGCGCTGGAGCAGGCGGCGGTCCGGTGATCGTCCGCAAGTCCGAGCGCGAGATCGAGCTGATCGGAGCCGCCGGGCGGATCGCCGCCGACACGATCGCCCACGTCGGCCGGTCGATCGAGCCGGGCGTCACGACGGACGAGCTCGACCGCATCGCAGAGGAGTACATCCACGCACAGGGCGGGATCCCGACCTCGAAGGGCTACCGGGGCTTCCCGAAGGCGATCTGCATCTCGCCGAACGACATGATCGTCCACGGGATCCCGGGGAGCTACGTCGTCAAGGACGGCGACCTGCTCACGATCGACGTCGGCGTCACGCTCGACGGCTACGTCGCGGACACGGCGTACACGTTCGGGGTCGGCGACGTCGCCACGGAGGACGAGCGCCTGCTCGAGGTCGCCCAGGCCGCGCTCTCGACCGGGATCGAGCAGGCCCAGGTCGACAACCGCGTCGGGGACATCTCCGCCGCGATCCAGCGGGTGGTCGAGGAGGCCGGCTTCGCGGTCGTCCGTGCCCTCGTCGGCCACGGCGTCGGCCGCGCCTACCACGAGGACCCGCAGATCCCGAACTACGGGACGGCGGGGCGGGGAGCCCGCCTCTCGCCCGGCATGACGCTCGCGATCGAGCCGATGATCACGGCGGGCGGCGTCGACATCGTCCTCGACGACGACCAGTGGTCGGTCTACACGGCCGACGGCTCGATGTCGGCGCATTTCGAGCACACCGTGGCGATCACCGACGCGGGGCCCCGCATTCTGACGCCGGTCGCAGCGGGTTTGCTACAGTAGCCGTCGGCCGAAAGGCCATCTTTTCGTGTTCTTTTCCGGGCTCCTTGGGAGCTCGGTTCGTGAGAGGAAATGCCGCAGAAGGAAGAGAAGATCGAGGCCGAGGGCGAGGTCGTCGAAGCACTCCCGAGCACGATGTTCCGGGTGCAGCTCGAGTCCGGCCATGACGTCCTGGCGAAGATCAGCGGGAAGATGCGGAAGCACTACATCCGGATCCTCCCCGGCGACAAGGTGAAGGTCGAGCTCAGTCCATACGACCTGACCCGCGGCCGAATCACCTACCGACACCGATGAAAGTCCGTCCCTCAGTCAAGGCCATGTGTGAGCGGTGCCGCGTGATCAAGCGGCACGGCCGGACCATGGTCATCTGCACGAATCCGCGCCACAAGCAGAGGCAGGGTTAATGGCACGCATCGCCGGGGTGAACCTCCCCAACCAGAAGCGGCTCGAGGTGGGCCTGACCTACATCTTCGGGATCGGCCCGTCGACGGCGCACCACGTCTCGTCGGAGCTCGGCATCTCTCCCGACACGAAGGTCCGCGACCTCACGGACGACGAGGTCACGAAGCTCCGCAACTACATCGACCAGAACCTCACCGTCGAGGGCGACCTGCGCCGCGAGCGGCAGCAGGCGGTCAAGCGTCTCGGCGAGATCGGCGCCTACCGGGGGATCCGCCACCGCCGCGGCCTGCCGGTGAACGGGCAGCGCACGAAGACGAACGCGCGCACCCGCAAGGGCCCGAAGAAGACCGTCGGACGCGGCAAGAAGGCGAAGTAGCGTGGCGCCTCCCCGCAAGACAGGGGCGGCCCGCGGTCGCGGGCGCCGCCGCGTCAAGAAGAACATCGCCATCGGCCAGGCGCACATCAAGACGTCGTTCAACAACACGATCGTCGCGCTGACCGACAACGAGGGGAACGTGATCGCGTGGGAGTCCGCCGGCTCGGCCGGGTTCAAGGGCTCGCGCAAGTCGACTCCGTTCGCCGCGCAGGTCACCGCCGACAACTGCGCCCGCAAGGGCATGGAGCACGGCCTCCAGAAGGTCGAGGTCTTCGTCAAGGGCCCGGGCTCCGGGCGCGAGACGGCGATCCGCTCGCTCCAGGCGGCTGGCCTCGAGATCCTCGGCGTCAAGGACGTCACCCCGCAGGCGCACAACGGCGTGCGGCAGAAGAAGCGGAGGCGGGTCTAGTGGCCCGCGATCTCGGACCGAAGTGCCGTGTCTGCCGGCGCGAGGGCATGAAGCTCTTCCTCAAGGGCGAGCGCTGTCTGACCGAGAAGTGCGCGATCGAGCGCCGCTCGTACCCGCCGGGAGAGCACGGCCGCGGCCGCATCAAGCAGAGCGAGTACCTGCTCCAGCTGCGCGAGAAGCAGAAGGCGCGCCGCTACTACGGCCTGCTCGAGAAGCAGTTCCGCAACTACTACGAGAAGGCGTCGAAGCAGCAGGGGATCACCGGCGAGGTGCTCCTCCGCATGCTCGAGCTGCGGCTGGACAACGTCGTCTACCGCCTCGGGTTCGCCGCCTCGCGCTCGCAGGCCCGCCAGCTCGTGCGCCACGGCCACTTCCAGGTGAACGGCCGGCGCGTGAACATCCCGAGCTTCCAGGTGCGCCCGGACCAGATCGTCTCGATGCGCGCCGGCAGCTCCGCGGAGCAGGTGATCCGCGACGCAACCGATCTCACGGCCTCCGTGGCCCCGTGGCTGCAGGCCGACCACGACAACCTGACCGGCAAGGTGCTCCGGCCTCCGGAGCGCAACGAGATCGACACGCCGGTGCAGGAACAGCTCATCGTCGAGCTCTACTCCAAGTAGTCACAGAAGAAGGGAAACCGCTTTGGCAGTCCGCACAAGCCTGATGGAGTTCCAGGTCCCGAAGATCGTCCACGAAGAGGTCGACGAGAACCGGGGCGTCTTCGAGATCGAGCCGCTCGACCGCGGCTTCGGCTACACGTTCGGCAACTCGCTGCGCCGCGTGCTGCTCTCGTCGCTCGAGGGCGCTGCGGTCACCTCGGTCAAGCTCGAGGGCGTGCAGCACGAGTTCTCGACGCTGCAGGGCGTCCGCGAGGACGTCACCGACATCATCCTCAACCTCAAGAACCTCGTCGCGATCCTCCACGGTGAGTCGCCGGAGATCGAGGTGCGCCTCTCGAAGAAGGGTCCCGGCGTCGTGAAGGCCAGCGACCTCGAGGCGCCCGCCGAGCTCGAGATCCTCAACCCGGACCTCGAGATCGCGAACCTCGCCGACCGCGGCCGGCTCGACCTGACGCTGACGATCGGTCGGGGGCGCGGCTACGTGCCGTCCGAGAACAACCGCGGCCCGGAGCACACGATCGGCGTGATCCCGATCGACTCGATCTTCTCGCCGGTCCGGCGCGTCTCGTACGACGTCGAGGCAGCCCGTGTCGGTCAGCGCACCGACTACGACAAGCTCCGCCTGGACGTCACGACCGACGGCTCGCTCAACCCGAAGGACGCGATCGGTCAGGCTGCCGAGATCCTGATCCGGCAGCTCGCGATCTTCACCGACCTCGAGCGGATCGAGGGCTTCGGCGAGCAGGCTCCGACGGACGGCGCCGGCGCCGAGCCGACCCTCGCCCACGGGATGGAGAACTTCCCGATCGAGGAGCTCGAGCTGGGTGTCCGCTCGTACAACTGCCTCAAGCGCGTCGGGATCGAGACGATCGGCGACCTCGTGTCGAAGTCCGAGGGCGAGCTCGCAGCGATCCCGAACTTCGGCCGCAAGTCGATCGAAGAGGTCAAGGAGACTCTCGCGACGCACGGCCTGAACCTGCGCGGCGAGGAGTAAGGACACACGTGCGCCATCAGCGCTCCGGAAAGAAGCTGGGCCGCGACTCGGCACATCGTCGCGCGCTCTACGCGAACCTGGCCGGGGCGCTGATCGAGCACGGGCGGATCAAGACGACCGAGGCGAAGGCGAAGGCCGTCAAGCCGATCGCCGAGCAGATGATCACGCTCGGCCGCCGCGGCGACCTGCACGCGCGGCGGCAGGCGCTGTCGTTCCTCCGCTCGCAGGACGTCGTGCACAGGCTCTTCGCCGAGGTCGGCCCGCGCTTCGCCGACCGTCCCGGCGGCTACTCGCGCATCGTCAAGCTCGGGCCGCGCCCGGGCGACTCTGCGCAGATGGTCTACCTCGAGCTCGTCGACTACGTGCCCGACGCGACACCGGTTCCGGCCGGCCGCGCCGCAGCGGCAGCCGCCGAGTAGCAGCGCGCACGCGTGGCGCTCGTCGTCGCGCTCCTGCTCGCGTTGTTCGTCCTCGAACGGCCGTGGAGTGTGCTCATCGTCGTGGGCGCGCTGTTCCTCGAGGTCGGGGAGATCTTCGGCTGGATGTGGTACACGCGGCGGCGCTCGGCCCAGGTCGGCGCGGAGACGTTGATCGGCGCTCGCGCCGCCGTGCTGACGGCTTGCCGTCCACGCGGGCAGGTTCGCGTGCAGGGCGAGATCTGGGACGCGGTCTGCGCGGCGGGCGCGGGCGTCGGCGAGCGCGTCCGGGTGACGGCGCGCGACGGGCTGACGCTAGTCGTCGAGCCTGACTCGCGTTAGCCGGCCCTGCGCCACCCAGACGGGACGCGGGAGCGCCTCGTCGACCACGAGGTAGAGCACGCCCACGGGGTCGCCCGTCGGTTCGTCGCCTGGCTTGTCCACCCACCAGCCGAGCGCGATCGCCCGGCCGGCGACCTTGCCCTTCGCGTTCGGCCGGTCGTAGTCGCTCTCGATCCAGAGCCGCTGCGTGACCGCGACGGCGAAGTCGGCGTGGTGCTCCATCAGGCGGCTTCGTCCGCCATCTCTCGCTTCCGCCACGGGACGAGCACCTCGCGCACGAAGAGGTCGACGATCGCCGCGAGCGGCACCGCGATGAACGCGCCCGCGAACCCGCCGAGGGTCGCGCCGACGAGCACCGACACGAACACGAGCAACGGGTGGATGTCGAGCTGGTCGCCCTCGACGTACGGCGAGATGAAGTAGCCCTTCGCGTTCTCGATCACGACCGAGACCACGAAGACGATCAGGAAGGTCTTCCAGCCCTCGAGCGCCGCGATTCCGAGCAGCGGGATGCGGGCGAGCCACGGGCCGGCGCGCGGGATCACCTCGCCGAGCGCGACGATGATCGACAGCACGAGCGCGAACGGGACGCCGATCAGGACCAGCGCGAGGTACGTCAGCGCGCCGACGATCGCCATCACGATGACCTTCGCGCGGAGGTAGGCGCCGAGTCGCGTCCACATCTTCTCGAGCAGCCCGCGCACCAGCGGACGGTCGTCGGGATGCACCAGCGAGATCGCGAAGCCGAGGATGCGCTCGCGGGTCGTCACGAGCAGGATCGAGATCACGAACACGCTCAGCGCGTCGAGGAAAAGCGCGAAGAGTGCCGACGGGAGCTCCACCGCACGCTCGCCCGCGCGCTCGAGGATCGCGTTCCCGAGCCGGTTCACCTGCTCGTCGAAAGGCGGAAGCGAGCTGTAGTTCGAACGGAGCTCCTCGTACGCGTCGTCGGACGCGGTCGTAGCGCTCCGCGTACTGGGGCGCGCGGTCGCCGAGGCTCGCGAGCTGGTCGAAGAGCGGCGGCGTGACGAGCCAGAGGATGCCGACGACGATCGCGAGCGCACCGAGGTAGATCAGGATCACGGCGACCGCGCGCGGGATGCGCCAGCGCTGGAGCCAACCCACCGGCCCCGTGAGCGCCGCCGCGAACAGGATCGAGACGAAGACGATCAGCAGCACGTGAGTCAGCTCGGCGAGCGCGCGGAGCGCGACCCATGTCAGGAGGGCGAGGAGCAGCGCGAGGTAGATCGGCTTGGCGCGATCCCAGACCGACTGCACCGGGGCAGTCTCGCCGTGGCGCCGGACGGGCCAGGGGGACCTAGTCCCAGGCCACCTGGAGCGCGACGAGGCTCCGGAAGAGCGGCACGGGGCGCCACTCGACGTCGTCGGGGTCGCCGACGAGCCGCAGCCCGGGGAGCCGGCGGAGCAGCGTCGCCAGCGCGATCTCGGTCTCGAGCCGCGCGAGCGGCGCGCCGAGGCAGTAGTGGCTGCCGCGGCCGAACGCGACGTGCTTGTTGTCGGCGCGCTCGAGGTCGAGGGCGTCGGGCTCCGCGAAGCGGGCGCGGTCGCGGTCTGCGGAGCCCAGGATCGCGATCACGAGCTCGCCGCGCTTGATCGTTTGCCCGCCGAGCTCGACGTCCGCCGCCGCCCAGCGGTTGAGCGTCCGGTCAACGGCTGCCTCGCGGCGGAGGAGCTCCTCGACGGCCGCAGGGATCGCCGCGGGCTCCGAGCGCAGCCGGTCGAGGACCTCCGGCTCGAGGAGCAGCGCGAGCACGGCGCTGCCGATGAGGCTCACCGTCGTCTCGTGCCCGGCGACGATGAGGAGGATCACCGTGCTGAAGAGCTCCTGCTCGCTGAGCGAGTCGCCCGCTTCCTCCGCCTGGAGAAGTGCGCTGATCAGGTCGGCTGCCGGCTCGGTCCTGCGCCGGTCGAACAGCTCGCGGAGGTAGGCGACGAAGTCGCGCATCTGGGCGGCGAACCGCTCGAGCTCCCCCGGCGCGATCGCCGGCCTCACGACGGCGTCGGACCACTCACGGAAGCGGTTGCGGTCGGCGACCGGGATCCCGAGGAGCTCGGCGATCACGGTGATCGGCAGCGGGAACGCAAACTCCTCGACGAGCTCCATCTCCCGACGGTCCTGCACCGCGTCGACCAGCTCGTCGGCGATCGCCTGGATCCGCGGCCGCAGCTGCTCGACCATCCGCGGCGTGAACGCCTTCGTGACGAGACGTCGCAGTCGACGGTGGTCGGCGCCGTCCTTGTTCAGCATGTGGTTCTCGACGAACGAGAAGTCGTCGGGCATCCCCGCACGCATCCGGGCGAGCTCCTCCTCGCCCAGCGCGAGCGCAGGGTCGCGCACGAAGCGCTCGTCGTCGACGAGCATCGCCACGACGTCGTCGTAACGGGTCAGGAACCAGATCGGCGTCTCGCCGTCGATGCCGGGCTGCAGCAGCACCGGATCCTGCTCGCGCATCTGCGCGTAGACGTCGAAGCGCCTCGCGCGGAAGTCCTCGCTGTAGAGGTCGTACTTCTGCGTCGTCGACACGCCGTCATCATGATCCAGCTGGTGGCCGACCGGAAGCTCAAGCTGACGCTCGAGTACGACGGGCTCGACTTCCACGGCTGGGCGGGGCAGCCGGGGCTGCGGACGGTCGAGAGCGAGGTCCGTTCGGCCCTTGCGGCCGTGTTCCCGCGCTGGGACGAGCTCACGGTCGCCGGTCGCACCGACACCGGCGTGCACGCGCGCGGGCAGGTCGCCTCGGTGACGGTCGACGGTGGGCCGCCACCCGAGCGGACCGCGGGCGCATTGAACGCCGAGCTCCCCGACGACGTGGCTGTCGTCGAGGCCGAGGAGGTCGAGCCCGACTTCCACGCGCGCCACTCCGCGCGCGCGCGGAGCTACCGGTACCGCATCTGGCGCCGCCGGACGCCGTCGCCGTTCGAGCTCGCGCGGAGCTGGTGGCTCCCGCGCCCCTTCGACGAGGAGACGCTCGCGGACGCCGCGGACGTGATCCTCGGCGAGCACGACTTCCGCGCGTTCACGCCGACCGAGACGCAGCACCGCGTTTTTGTGCGCACCGTGCTCTCGGCGTCGTGGCACCGGCACGGTGACGTCCTCGAGCTCGAGATCACGGCCGACAGCTTTCTCCGGCACATGGCGCGGACGCTCGTCGGGACGATGGTCGAGAAGACGCCGGGGGAGCTCGCCGCGCTCCTCGACGGCGCGTCACGCTCCGACGCCGGCTCGACGGCGCCGCCGTGGGGCCTGTACCTCGAACGCGTGGACTACTAGGACACGTCGACGGGCCAGTTGACCCGCTGCGTGCCGCCCTCGCCCTCGACCTCCGCCTGGAGGATCGCTTTCTTGCCCTTGAGCGACCGGGGCCAGACGTAGCTCTTGACGAGCTTCCCCTCGAAGGGGAACCAGCCGAGCGTGTTCACGAGCTCGTCGCCCACGAAGACGCGCATCTTCGCCGTGCCGGCCGCGGGCTGCCCGCCCTTCGTCGCAGTGACCGTGAACGAGAACGGTGTGCCGGCGGCGACCGAATGCGCCGTCGCGGTCAGGGCCGCCTTGAACGTCGGGGCGCCGGACGCCTCCGCATTCGGGTCCGCGGTGTCCGGCACCTTGACGGTGACCACGCTGGTCGGCGTCTGACCGGTCGCGGCGGGCTGGGCCGCCGTCGCGGTCCCGTTCTCGGCGTCTCCGCCGCCACCGCCTCCGCAGCCGGCCAGCGCGAGCAGGACGATCAGAATCGACGCGCGCCGCACGGCCTGCATTGTGCCCACTGACGCGCGGCTACGATCGGTTGGTGCGGTACGGAACCGTGCTTTTCGACCTCGACGGCACCGTCGTCGACTCGGGGGCGATGATCCTCGCCTCGTTCCAGCACGCCACGAGAACCGTCCTGAGCAGGGAAATTCCCGAGCAGGAGCTGCTCTCTGCCGTCGGTGGGCCCGGGCTCCGCGAGCAGATGGAGGCGATCGACCCGGGCCGCGTGGAGGAGCTGATCGAGGTCTACAGCGTCCACAACGCGGGCCTCCACGACGAGCTCCAGCCCTGCGTGGGGATCCTCGACGCGCTCGAGGAGCTGCACGCCCAGGGCCGCCGCCTCGCAGTCGTGACCGCGAAGCGCCGGGCGACGCTCGCGCTCGCGTTCGAGGTGCTGCCCGAGCTCGGCCGCTTCTTCGACGTCACGGTCGGCGCGGAGGACACCGAGCGGCACAAGCCGAACCCCGACCCGCTCCTGCGCGCGCTCGAGCTCCTCGACGCCGAGCCGCGGGATGCGGTCTACGTCGGCGACTCGCCGTTCGACGTCCAGGCCGCGAAGGCCGCGGGCGTCGGCTCGATCGCCGTGACATGGGGCCGGATCCACTCGCGCGAGCGTCTCGAGCGCGAGGAGCCGGACGCGATCGTCGAAACGGTGGAGGAGTTGCTTGGCGCCGTCTGACACGAAGCGCCGCGTCGAGGAGCTGCGAAGCGAGGTCGACCACCACCTCTACCGCTACCACGTGCTCGACGACCCGGAGATCACCGACGCCCAGTTCGACCGGCTCTTCGACGAGCTCCTCGAGCTCGAGCGGAAGTACCCCGAGCTCGAAACGCCCGATTCTCCGACGCAGCGCGTCGGTGCACCTCCCTCGGACGCGTTCGAGAAGGTCGACCACCCGTCACCGATGGGCTCGCTCGAGAAGGTGACGACCGACGAGGCGCTCGAGAAGTGGCACCAGGACGTCGTCAAGCGGCTCGGCACCTCCGATGTCGTCTACGTCACCGAGCCGAAGATCGACGGGCTCTCGATCAACCTCGTGTACGAGGACGGGAAGCTCGTGCGCGGCGCGACGCGCGGCGACGGCCGCCGCGGCGAAGACGTCACGGTCAACCTGAAGACGATCAAAGCGATCTCGACGCGCATGCGCCTCCCGGACGGCGAGAAGCCGCTGCCGCTGCTCGAGGTGCGCGGCGAGGTCTACATGCCGCTCTCCGGCTTCCGCGAGCTGAACGAGCGGCTGGCGGCCGAGGGCAAGAAGACGACGCCGAACCCTCGGAACGCGGCGGCCGGCTCGCTCCGCCAGAAGAACTCGCAGATCACCGCCGAGCGTCCGCTGAACATCTGGGTGCACGGGCTCGGCCGCCGAGGAGAGCTGTCCACCGAGGGCCACTGGGACTCGCTCGAGTGGCTGCGCGAGCGCGGTTTTCGCACGAACCCGCTCGCCGAGCGTCACCAGACGATCGAGTCCGTCGCGCGCGCGATCGCCGAGTGGGAGCAGCGGCGCATCGAGCTCGACTACGAGATCGACGGGCTCGTGATCAAGGTCGACTCGTTCGCGCAGCAGGAGCGACTCGGCGCGCTCCACGACCGTCCGCGCTGGGCCCGCGCGTTCAAGTGGGCGCCGATGACCGCGACGACGCGGCTGAACAAGATCGCGATCCGCGTCGGCCGCACGGGTGCGCTCAACCCCTGGGGGATGCTCGAGCCGGTCGAGGTCGGCGGCGTCACGGTCTCGCGCGCGACGCTGCACAACGAGGACGACATCAACCGCAAGGACATCCGCGAGGGGGACGAGGTGATCGTCCAACGCGCAGGCGATGTGATCCCGCAGGTCGTCGGGCCGGTTCTTCCGCACAAGAAGGGGACGCGCCGATTCCGGATGCCGAAGAAGTGCCCGCTCTGCGGCGCAGAGATCGTCAAGCCCGAGGGCGAGGTCATGCACCGCTGCCCGAACCGTGCCTGTCCCTCACGCGGGCTCGAGTCGCTGAACAACTGGGTCATGGCGGCCGCAGACATCGAGGGCGTCGGCGAGCAGTCGGTGCGGCGGCTCTGGGATCTCGGCCTCGTTCGCTCGCTGCCCGAGCTCTACCGGCTCACGAGCGACCAGCTCATGGAGCTCGACGGCTACGGCGAGATCTCGGCGACGAAGGCGGTCGAGTCGATCCAGGCGTCGAAGGCGATTCCGTTCAGCCGCGTGCTCTTCGGCCTGAACATCCCCGACGTCGGCTGGGTGACCGGGCAGAACCTCGCGCGCCACTTCGAGAACGTCGACCGGCTGTTCGAGGCGTCGCAGGAGGACATCACGGAGGTCGACGGCATCGGCCCTGACCGCGCCGAGTCGATCGCCGAGTGGTTCCAGGACGAGCAGAACCGCGCGCTTGTCGCGGAGCTCCGCGAGCTCGGGCTCCGGTTCGAGCTCGGCGACGAGGACCGGCCGACCGACGGCCCGCTGACCGGCAACACCTACGTGATCACGGGCACGCTCGAGGCCTACTCGCGCGAGCAGGCCGCCGCTGCGCTCGAGCAGCTCGGCGCGAAGGTGACGAACTCGGTCTCGAAGAAGACGACCGGCCTCGTCGTCGGCGAGGAGCCCGGCAACTCGAAGTTGACGAAGGCGCAGCGCGAGGGCGTGCCGCTCCTCGACGAGCCCGCGCTGAAGAAGCTGTTGGAACCCGTTTCGAAATGAGGCGCTGAGTCGCCGGGCCGCATTCCGAAACGGGTTCTAGCCGCGCGCTAGCGCGAGCACGAAGCGGTCCTGGGCGCGGCGCGCCCACCACGTCGACACCGGCCGGCCGTTGTGCAGGATCGCGAACGCGTACCGGCCGGTCACGTACCCCGCGAGCGAGGACGCGGCGTTCGTCGTCCCCGTCTTCGCCTGCACGCGCCCGCGGAGCGAGCGCAGGCGTTCCCTCAGCGTGCCGCTGACGCCGGCGACCGGGAAGCACCGCGACGAACGCGGGTCGTGTAGGCGGATCGGTCCACGCGACCTTGAGGAGCGTCGCGAGCGACGTCGCGGTGAGGCGGTTGAGCAGCGAGAGGCCGGACCCGTCGACGAGGCGCACACCGCCGAGCGGCACGCCCACGACGCGCAGCACCGCCGTCACCGTCGCGGCGCCGCGAGCGCTCGTGCCGCGCCCGCCCTCCTGCGCCCCGAGTTGCTTGAGCAGCATCTCCGCCGTGAAGTTGTCGCTCTCGACGCCCATGAAGTGGACGATCTCGCCGAGCGTGGGCGAGTGGACGAACGCAAGCGGGAAGTCGGCGGCGGTCGTCGTCCCGACGCGGGCCGGGGCGGCTACGGCGACGCCGGCCGCCCGGAGCTCGGTGCGGAAGAGCTGCGCGGCGATCAGCGCGGGCCTCAGCCCGACGCCGCGCGCGTACTGCGCGCGGTCGACGACGAGGGCGGACAGCGGGGGCGACTCGTAGATCAGGTACGACGGCTTCCATCCGGCCACGGCGCGCTGCGCGTCGAAGTACGACTCGTCGCCGATCACGCCGCCGGTGACGCTCCGGATGCCGAACGAGCGCACGCCGCGTGCGAGCGTCCTCAGGTCGGCGCGGCTGAGGGTCGGGTCGCCGAAGCCCTTCAGCACGAGGTTCCCTCGCCACGTCGCGCCCTGGAGCTCGCCGTCGCCCAGGACGTCCGTCTCGATCCGGAACTCGGGCCCCAGCTCGTGGAGCGCGGCATAGGCGACCGCGAGCTTCTCGACGGAGGCGGGCTGGAGCGCCCGCCCGGCGTTCAGCGAGAAGACCGTCTCGCCGCTCCTGAGGTCGACCGCGACCGCGCCGGTCTGGCTCGCCGGGACGTGCGGGACGGCCAGCGCCTTCGCCAGCCGCTCCTGGAGGGGCACGGCCGCGCCGGCCGGCGGCGGCCCCGCGAGGACGAGCGCCGCGACGAGGAGGCCTAGGCCCACCTTGCGCCGAAGATGGGCCGCGCGGCCCATGTTGTCGATCTGGGCGCGTTCCATACTGGTGACGACCGTCCGCGTCTGGACTCGCATGACCGAAGAGAACCCTATTTTCGCCGAGATCGAAGGCTTGCTCGCAGAGCGGGACAAGCCCGGCCTGGACCGGCTCGAGGATACGTTGACCTCCGGCTACGCGGCCGCGCTCGCGCTCGAGGCCGAGCGCTGGCGGATCGAGCGGCGGATCTCGGAGGTCGCGGCGCTCCTCGGCGAGGGGCAGCAGCGCGGCGGGACGAAAGAGATCGTCAAGCTGGCCGAGCGGCTGAACGTCGCCGACGCCGACCTGGCGCGCCTCCGCGGGATGCTGACGAGGCTCCGCGACCGCGCGGACGCGGCCCGAGCGGCCGCCTGACGCTCTAGACGATCCCCGACTTGACCGCGTAGACAGCCGCCTGGATGCGGTTGTCGATCTGCAGCTTCATCAGGATGTTCGAGATGTGGTTCTTGACCGTCTTCGGCGAGATGTGGAGCTCGGCCGCGATGTTCGCGTTGTCCTTGCCGTTCGCGATCAGCTTCAGCACCTGGATCTCGCGGTCCGAGAGCTCGGCGCGGATCGTCTCGGCGATCGCCGGGACGCTGCTCGTCGAGCGCACGCGCTGAAGGACCTTCGACGCGATCGTCGGCGAGATCAGCGACTCGCCGACCGACGCGGCGCGGATGCCCGCCATCAGCTCCGTGATCGAGGAGTCCTTGAGGAGGTAGCCGCAGGCGCCGGCGAGGATCGCGTCGAGGACGTCGCTGTCCTGGTCGGAGATCGTGAGGACGAGCACGCGCGTCAGCGGCGCGATGCTCGTGATCTGGCGGGTCGCCTCGACGCCCGTCATCCCGGGCATGTTGAGGTCCATCACGACGACGTCCGGTGCGAGCTCGCGGACCGAGCGGATCGCCTCGGCGCCAGCCGCGGCCTCCCCGACGATCTGGATGCCCTGCTCCTCGAGCAGGTTGCGAAGCCCTGTTCGGAACAGGTCGTGGTCGTCGACGATCAGGACGCGGAGCGCGTCTTGGCGAGTCTCACTCGTCTCCAGCGTCGTCGTCTGCGTCATCTCCCCCTGCCGCGCCTACGGGGCGATTCTACTGCCCGTGCAGCGTGACGGTGACCGTGCGGCGGCCCCAGGCGAGCGCCTCGGCCACCGAGGGGAACCACAGATCGATCTCGGTGCCGTGAACTGAGCCACCGGTGTCCGCAGCGACCGCCTCGCCGTACCCGGGGATGGTCATCCGGGTGCCGAGCGGGATCACGGACGGATCCACGGCGGCGACGCCCCAGCCGGTCTGGAGGCCGGTCGCGGTGCGCCCGCGGATCGAGTACCCGGTCGTGCTGACCGTCAGCGTCTGGGCGCCGCCGATGTACGTCGGGGTCGAGCCCTGGGTCGCCGGCGTCGCGAGCTCGACCGTGACGGTCTCCGAGCGCCGTCCCGCAATCCTCGCCGTGCGCTGAACGCGGACGATCCGGCGCGCGTTGAAGCCCCGCTCACGGACGAGCGTGGCGAGGTATGCCCGCCGTTCGGCTCCCGCAGCCTCGAGTTGGTCCGTCGTCGCAGCGGCTGCGGCCTCCGCCGCCCTGAGCGCCGTGACGCGGGCCGCGATCTGCCGCTTCGAGACGGCGAGCTGCGTCCGGGCCTGCCTGAGCTCGAGGAGCATCGAGCGGTCGCCCGCCGCGAGGTTCCGGAGCCCCTCGAGGCCGTTGACGGCCTCGTCGAGCGACTCGGCCCCCAGGAGCACGGCCACGGGGTCGACGCGGCCGTCCTGGTAGAGCTGCCGGATCCGGCTCCCGAGCCGCTCCTCGGCCACGTAGGCCGACTGCCAGGCCACGTCGAGCTCGATCCTGAGCCGGGTCAGCTGGGCCTGGGTCGCCTCCCGCTTCGCCGCGATCGCCGCGAGCGACGCCCGCGAGCGCGCGAGCTGCGTCTCGATCGAATAGAGCTGCTGGGTCGCCGCCTGCTCACGCGACGCCAGCGAGGTGTCGCGCGCGCGGAGATCGGCGATCCTGTTCGCCGGAGAGGCCGCGCCGCCCGCCGCCGGAAGCGCAAAAACCGCCGCTAATCCCAGCAAGATCGCGAATCGGCGCGCGGCGAGCTTGGTCGAGCAGCCGCGCACGGGGCCGGACCGTACCAACGATCCGACTTTGTGACACCGGTCATTAGGTCGAAATTCACCCGTTCATGTCTGTGCAGGCGTCCGCAGAGGTTGCTAGCCTCCGACCCTTGTGACGGGGCCGCCCCGGGTCCTGTCGCCGATTTGAGGAGCCCGGAGACCATTCGACTGAGCCGCCGAATCCTCCCTGTGTTCCTGCTCGGCCTTGCCGCGACGCTCGCGGCAGCCGGCGGGGCCACAGCGGAGCCGTCGCAGGTCGAGCAGCAGCAGGCCCGCGCGGAGAGCGTCATGTCTCAGATCGAGGAGATCGACTCGCGTCTCAGCCACGCGATCGAGGCGTACAACCTCGCGAACGTCAAGCTGGACCGGATCCAGCGCGACCTCGCGCGGAACAAACGCCATCTCGGTCTCGCCAAGCAGAATCTCGGCACCGCCCAGACCCGGCTCGCAGACCGCGTCGTCTCGCTCTACACGTCGGGCGAGGACAACTCCGCGCTCGGCGTCCTCCTCGGCGCCTCGAGCCTGAGTGAGCTCCTCGACCGGATCGAGACGGCGAACCGCGTCTCCGACCAGGACGCGACGACGCTCCGTCAGGTGATCACGTACCGCGCCCAGGTGAAACGCGAGCACGTGAACCTGACGAAGGCCCGCCAGGCCCAGGCGCAGGTCGTCGCCTCGAAGGCCGCGCAGCGCGGCTCGATCGAGAGCCAGCTCGCCGAGCGGCAGCGGATGCTCGCGGGGATCCGCAGTGAGATCCGCCGGATCCAGGCTGCGGAACGCGCCCGCTCGCTCGCGCTCGCGCGGCAGGTGAGCACGCAGACCGTCGACGACACGGGCGGCGGCGGTCTCGGCGCCGCCGGCAGCACGCCCGACGGCGCGGTCGTCGCGCCGCCGTCGCGCTACGGCGGAGTCGTCGGCATCGCGATGCGCTACCTCGGAACGCCGTACCGGTGGGGCGGCTCGTCGCCGTCCGGCTTCGACTGCTCCGGCTTCACGATGTACGTCTTCGCGCAGATCGGCGTCTCGCTGCCGCACTACACGGGCTCCCAGTGGGGCATGGGCACGCCGGTGTCGCGCGACCAGCTCCAGCCGGGTGACCTCGTCTTCTTCAACGGCCTCGGCCACGTCGGGATCTACGTCGGCGGCGGCAGCTTCATCCACGCGCCGCACACGGGCGACGTCGTCAAGGTCTCGAGCATGACCGGCTGGTACGCGTCGACCTACATGGGGGCGCGCAGGCTCTAGTGGTGTGCGTGCGCGACCGCGTGACCGCGGCCGCGTGCGATCAGCCAGCGGTTGACGGGGAACGCTGCGACGAACGCGACGAGGAGCGCGAACGCGAGGCTGCCCCAGAAGAGCAGCTCGTCGAGTCCCGCCTCCATCGCGCCGGGGATGAGCAGCACGATCGCGTTGTCGACGATCTCCATCACGACGATCGAGACCGTGTCCGACGCGAACGCGATGCCCGCCGCCTGGCCGAAGCCGAGGCCGGAGCGGAGCAGCGGCACGGCCGTGAACGAGTAGCCGAAGACGAAGGCGAGCACGACGGCGAGCACGATCGTCTCGAAGTTCCCCCAGCCGAGCGCCGTGCCGATCGCGAGCCCGAGGATCTCGCCGATCGCGCAGCCGGTCAGGCAGTGCAGCGTCGCGCTCAGCGCGATCCGGTTGAGCGACCGCTCGGCGTGTGGGCGTGGCTCACGCGTCGATCCAGAGCGCCCGGCGCACGACGCGTGGATCCCGGTGCGGCACCTCGACGCGTCCCGCGATCCGGTACCCCCACCGGGCAACGTCGGCTTCGGTCGACCGCTCCGCGATCGCCTCGTTGAACGTCCCGAGGATGAACCGTCCGGCCGGCGCGCAGACGTCGCGGACGAGGTGGTCGACGAGCTCTCGGCGGCGGTGCGGTGGCACGCCGCCGAGATCGCCGAGGTGCACGTAGTCGAAACGCCGGGGCGGATCCCACTCGAGGGCGTTGCCGACCCAGAGCCGGTCGGCCCACTCGGGGAGACGAGCCCGCGCGATCTCGACGAGCTCAGGCGCGATGTCGACGCCGTAGGGCTCGATCTCGACCCCTTTCTCAGCCGCCCAGGCGGAGACGGTCTCGAGCAGGTAGCCGTTCGCGCAGCCAACGTCGAGGAACGTGCCGTCGCGGTCGAGCGCGTCGACGATCGGACGCCTCGCCTCCTCCCACGTCTTCGCGTCGCCGGTCTTCCCCGACTGCCCCCAGGGCGTGTCCGCGCCGACGTAGTTCGGGACCACGAGCGCGCGATTCGCGCGGTACCACCCGGCTTCGTCGAGCTCGCCGCGTCCGAGTGCGGCGTTGACGGCTGCGACCTCGCGCCAGGCGCCCTCGATCAGGGCTTCGATCGGAGGGTCGTCAGGCGTAGAGCCCTTCGATCTCGGCGGCGAAGTGCTCCTTGCACGCGCGCCGCTTCAGCTTCAGCGTCGGGGTGAGCTCGTCGTCCGCCATCGTGAAATCGCGTCCGAGGACCGTGAACTTCTTGATCTGCTCGTAGCGCGAGTGATCCGCGTTCACGCGTTCGACGATCTGCTCCACCAGCTCGCGTACCTCGCCGCGCTGCGACAGCGCCTCGAGGGAGAGCTCGCCCTTGATGCCGCGGGCGTGCGCCCACTTCACGATCTCCGGCTCGTCGAGCGTGATCAGCGCGACGCAGTACGGCTGCTTGTCGCCGACGACGAGCGCCTGCGAGACGAACTTCGACGCCTTGAGCTCGTTCTCGAGGTTCTGCGGCGCGACGTTCTTGCCGCCGGCGGTGACGATGATGTCCTTCTTGCGGTCGGTGATCGAGAGGAAGCCGTCGGCGTCGAGCTCGCCGATGTCGCCGGAGCGCAGCCACCCGTCCTCGCCGAGGATCTCGCGCGTCGCCTCCTCGTCCTTGTAGTAGCCCGCGAAGACGCGTCGGCGACTTGATCAGCACCTCGCCGTCGTCGGCGATGCGGAGCTCGGTGCCGGGAAGCGCCGGCCCGACCGTGCCGAAGCGGAAGCGGCTCGGGCGGTTGACGCTCGCCGCGGTCGTGCACTCGGTCAGGCCGTAGCCCTCCAGGATGAGCACGTCGAGCGAGTGGAAGAACTCCGCGATCTCCTTCGCGAGCGGCGCGCCGCCCGAGATCCCGATAGCGGAAGTTGCCGCCGAGGTTCGCCTTCACCTTCGAGTAGACAAGGCGGTCGGCGAGGCGGTGCTGCACGCCCAGGACGGGGCCGAGCGGCTTCCCCGCTGCGCGCCGCTTTGAGGCCTTCCGGCCGACGCCGAGCGCCCAGTCGACGATCCTTCGCTTCTGCGCCGGTCTCGTCGTCGAACTTCGCGAGCACCGCGGTGTGCACCTTCTCGAAGACGCGCGGCACGCTCGGGAAGAGCGTCGGCTTGACCGCCTTCAACGCCGTCGACGGCGCGCAGCGGGTCGGGGAGGAACGCGAGCGTGAACCCGACGTACGGACCTCTGCAGGACTGCATGAGCCGGCCGAAGTTGTGCGCGAGCGGCAGGTAGAGCAGCATCGTGTCGTCGGACATCGTGAAGTCGTCGATCTCGTCGACGACCGCCGCCATCGCGTAGTAGTTGCGGTGGCGGATCATGCAGGCCTTCGGCGGACCGGTCGTTCCGGACGTATAGATGTAGGTGAAGACGTCGTCCGGGCTCACCGTCGCCGTCGTCTCCGCGAGCTCGCCCGGGTGCGCCGCCGAGTATTCCCGCCCGCGCGCGCGCAGCTCATCGAGGTCCGCGTAGCGGAGGACGTGCTCGAGGCGCGGGTCACGCGTGCGGTATTCGTCGAGCTTCGCGAGCTGCGCGTCGTCCTCGACGAGCACACCGACCGACTCCGAGTGGTCGAGGATGTACTCGCAGTCCTTCGCGGCGCTGTTCGCGTAGATGGCGGCGCCGATGGCACCCACGTGCGCGAGGGCGAAGTCGAAGAGCGCCCACTCGAGGCTCGTCTGGCCGAGGATCCCGAACGCGTCGCCCTTGCGGACACCGAGGGCCAGAAGGCCGTTCGCAAGTTCCTCGACCGCGGTCGCCGCCTCCGTCCACGTGACCGGCTCCCAGCCGTCGTCGCGCTCGACGAGGTAGGCGGGCTTCGTCCGCTCCGCCGCAACCGCGTCCTGCCACAGCCGCGGGATCGTGCGCGGCTGCGCTCCCTGCGCCTCGGGGAGCGTGTCGGGGGCGACCTGCGTTGCCATTCGCTTTGAACTGTACGTGGGAGGATTGCTCCTGCAAGGCCAGAAATCCCCAGGTCCCGACTAGACTTGGAGTGGCCCCGAATGCGCACGATCTGGAACGGCTCCATCTCGTTCGGCCTCGTCAGCATCCCTGTGGGACTGGCGTTGGCGACCAAGCCCGCCGCTCGCCAGAGCGACGTGAGCTTCCGCATGCTCCATCGTGAGTGCCGGACACCGATCAAGCAGAAGCGCTGGTGCCCGACGCACGACCGCGAGGTCGGCCCGGACGAGCTCGTCAAGGGCTGGGAGGTCGCCAAGGGCGAGTTCGTGATCGTCGAGGACGCGGATCTCGAGGCGATCGAGCAGCAGGACGACTCGCGCTCGATCGAGATCAACCAGTTCGTCCCGCTCGGCTCGGTCGACCCGATCTACTTCGACCGGACCTACTATCTCGCGCCGTCGACCACCGTCGCCCAGCGCCGGCCGTACGTGCTGCTGCTCGAGGCGATGAAGGAGACCGAGATGGGGGCGATCGGCCGCTTCATCCTGCGCGGCCAGGAGCACTTCTGCCTGATCAGGCCGCGCGGCGGGGCGCTCGCCCTCGAGACGCTCTTCCTGGCGGAAGACGTCCGCTCGCAGGCCGAGATCGAGGAGGCGGTCGAGGATACGCAGGTCAAGGACGCCGAGCTCGACCTCGCGCGCCAGGTGATCGGCAGCCTCGAGAGCAACTTCGACCCGGGCGAGCTCGAGAGCGGGTACCGACGCGACCTTCGCGCGATGCTCGAGGCGAAGCTCGCCGGCGAGGAGATCGCGCGGCCGGAGCCAACCGAGGTGGAGGCGCCGGTCGTCGACCTCATGGAGGCACTCCGGCAGAGCGTCGCGGACGCCTCGAAGCAGAAGGCGCCCGCCAAGCGCTCCCCGGCAAAGAAGACGGCGGCCCGCCCGAAGGCGAAGGCCGCCGCCAGAAAGTCGGCTTAGTCCTTCCTAGTGCTGCTGGGGCATTGCCCCGAGCGCCTGGAGCTGCGCCTGGAAGAGCGTCTTGTCGATCTTCCCCTGGTAGATCGGCACGCCCTCCTGCACGCAGACGCGGATCACCTCCTGCCGTTCGATCCCGAGTTCCTTCGACAGCTCCTCGGGCGTGAGGTGATTGGCCATTCCGCTCCTTTCGCCGGTTGATTCCGGATACAAAAAAGCCCCGCCTGCGCACGCGCGCAACGGGGCTAGAAGTTCCTTTCGGACGAGGCAGGCATCAGCGGGCCTGCTTCCCTGAACCGCTCATCTACTCGACAGGATAGACGGCGCCCATGACGGTTGCCAAACTGCTGGCGGACTTCGAGGAGCGGAGCTGGGACGTCCGCGGGACACGGTTGCGGGGGCTTTCCGGCGGGCGCTCCGAGGGCCGCGCCGTGGTGCTCCTGCACGGCCTGGGCGGGGCGGCCTCGAACTGGGCGCACCTGGCGCCGGAGCTCGGACGGAGGCGGCGCGTCCTCGTGCTCGACCTCCCGGGCCACGGCCGTTCGGAGCCGCTTCCGGCGGCGCCGGGGCTCGGCGCCTACGCGGACGCCGTCGCGTCGGTCGTCGAGCAGGAGGGGGTCGCTCCGGTCGATCTCGTCGGTCACTCGCTCGGCGGTCTCGTCTCGATCCGGCTCGCCGCGCGCCGGCCGGACCTCGCGCGGAGCGTCGTGCTCGCCGCGGCCGCCGGCATCTCGTCCCACACGCGCTGGGCGGAGCGGGTTCTCGCCTTCCTCGGCTGGGTGCAGCCCGGGCGTCGGATCTCGCCGTACTGGAAGGCCGTGGCCGCGAGCGACACGCTCAAGCGCGTCGTGTTCGGCCCGTTCTTCGCGGACGATCCCGCGGCACTCTCGACCGACGCGGTCGAGGCGCTCCTGCGCGACATCAACCTCCACACCGACACCGACAGCGCGTGGCGGGCGCTCGCGCAGGACGACCCGCGCGCCGACCTCCACCGCGTCGAGTGCCCGGCGCTCGTCCTCTGGGGCGCGGCCGACGCCCAGCTGCCGCTCGAGGACGCGTTCGACTTCGCCCGTCGACTGCGCGCGCCGGTGCGGGTGATCGCGAAGTGCGGGCACCTGCTGATCGTCGAGCGGCCGGACGCGTGCCTCGACGCGATCGAGACGTTCCTCGAGCCCCTGGAAAGTCGAAGGGCCGCACGCGGCGGCCCTTCCCATCGGGGTGCCGAGATTTGAACTCGGGACCTCTCCGACCCGAACGGAGCGCGCTACCAGGCTGCGCCACACCCCGGAGCGGGTAAGGGTACCGCCAAGGAGGGTTTGGCGGAATAACCGCTGTGCCCTCGGGCCGCGCTGAACGCCCCGATGCGGCGTCCTCAGTCGCGTCGATAGCTCGGCTATCGACGCTCCCTGCGTCCTTGCCTCGGAACGTCCATCGCACCCCGACGACGAGGGTTATCCCGCCAAACCCTCCAGGCGGCGGTGGACGATCGCCGTGCACTCGTCCTCGACGTAGTCGAGGCCGGCGCGCTCGCAGATCGCCTTCGCGTCCGGCGAGTGGAGGCGCAGCTGGAGCCAGAAGGCCTTCGCGCCGGCGTCGACCGCCTCGCGCGCGTGCTCCGGTGCGGCGTCCTCGCGCCGGAAGACGTCCACGAGGTCGATCGGCTCGTCGATCTCGGCGAGCGAGGCGACGCAGCGCTCCCCAAGCACCTCGTCCGCCGTCGGGTGCACGGGGATCACGCGGTAACCCTGCGCGACGAGGTAGCGCATGACGCCGTGGCTCGGACGGGCCGGATCGGGCGACGCGCCGACCATCGCGATCGTCTTCGCTTCGCGCAGGATCTCCTCCGGCTGTCCTCACGGGCCAAGGCTATCCTCGCCGCCGTGCCCGACCTCCGCGCAATGCTCTTCGACGTCGACTTCACGATCGCGAAGCCCGGCCCCGACCTCGGCCCCGAGGGCTACGTGCGCATGGCCGCGCGCTACGGCTTCGAGCTCGACCCCGCTCGCTACGACGAGGCGCGCCACGCAGCGCTCGACACGCTCGAGCGCCATCCGGAGCTCGAGCACGACGAGGAGATCTGGGTCCTCTTCACCGAGCGGATCATCCGCGGCATGGGCGGTGACTCGGAGTTCGCGTACGAGTGCGCCGCCGAGATGACGCGCGCCTGGGAGCACGCGCACAACTTCGACCTGTACGAGGACGTGCTGCCGACGCTCGACGACCTGCGCGGCGCGCGGCCTCAAGCTGGGGCTCGTCTCGAACACCGCGCGCGACCTCGACGCGTTCGTGCTCCACCACGCGATCGAGGTCGACGCAGCGCTCTCGTCACGTGCGCACGGGAAGGTGAAGCCGCACGAGTCGATCTTCCGAGCCGTGCTCACGGCGCTCGAGGTCGACGCGGCGCACGCGGCGATGATCGGCGACTCCCCCGAGGACGACGTCGCGGGCGCCGAGGCGCTCGGGATCCGCCCGTTCCTGCTCGACCGCGAGGGACGCTATCCAGACGCGGCGAACCGGCTGACCGACCTGCGCCAGCTTCCGGCAGCGCTCGGGCTCACGTAGACAGCTCGGCGCGCCAGGCGTCGGTGTGCTCGCCGAGCGTCGGAGCACGCGCGTCTGTCGGCGCCGCGCGGAACGCCGCCGCGGCCTCCTCGAGCGTCGCGACCGGCCCTGCCGAGACGTCTTCGCCTTCGAAAAGGTCGAGCCAGTCCGCGAGAGGACGGCGCGCGATCGCGGCGGCGAGCTCGCGCGCGACCGACTCCTGGTCGTCTGCGAACTGCTGCTGCGTGAGGTGCGGCACGCCGAGCAGCTCGCAGAGGCGCGCGAAGAACTTCGCTTCGAGCGCGCCGACCGTCAGCCAGCGGCCGTCGGCGGTCGGGTAGATGCGATAGCACGCGAGGCCGCCGGTGAGCAGCTGCGGGAGGGGCTCGCCGCCGAGCCGGTGCGCGACGAAGCGATGCGCGCCGTGCGTCATCGACACGACGAGCCGCGCGCCGCGGCCTGTGCGCTCGCGCTCGAGCAGGGCGGCGAGGATCTCCGTGACCGCAGCGAGTGAGCCCGCGCCGAGATCCGCGATCTGCACGGGCGGCAGTCCCGGCGCGGTGTCCGCGAGCGCGCCGGCCCAGCCGAGGTAGTTGAGGTCGTGCCCGGCCCGCGCGGCGTGTGGCCCGTCGACGCCGAAGCCGGTGATCGAGCAGTACACAGTGCGCTCGGGAACGTCGTCCGGCCCGACGCCGAGGCGTGCGGCGACACCCGGCCGAAAGCCCTCGAGCACGACGTCCGCCCGCGCGCAGAGTTCCTGCCCCAGCGCCGGGTCGCGCTTGAGATCGCAGACGACCGACTCCTTGCCGGCGTTGATCGCGGCGTCCCACTGCGGGGCGATGTCGCGGAGCGGATCGCCGTCCGGCGCCTCGAGGCGAACGACGCGCGCGCCGAGGCGAAGCAGCTCACGACTGGCGAACGGGCCGGGCAGGTGCCGCGTGAGGTCGACGACGAGGAGCCCGGCGAGCGGTTGCACCGCGGGCGAACCTACACTACGGTCCGCTCCGTTGAACGGCCGTTCAACCACCCTCGACAAGCGCCGCATCCTGATCGACGCCGCGGTTCGGGTCTTCGCGCGTCGCGGGTACCACGCCGCACGTGTCGGAGACATCGCCGAGGAGGCCGGCGTCGCGCACGGCCTGCTCTACCACTACTTCAGCTCGAAGGAAGAGGTCCTCGAGACGATCTTCAACGAGACGTGGTCGGAGCTCCTCGAGGCCGTCCGCGACGTCGAGGAGTCCGGGGACCCGGCGCGCGTGCAGCTCCGTCACGTCGCCGCGATCCTCCTGCGCTCGTGGCGCCGGCAGCCCGACCTCGTGCGTGTGCTCGTGCTGGAGGTGACGCGAAGCGAGCAGCTCGGACAGCGCGTGAGCGACGTGCGCGACGCGTTCGCCGCGATCGAGCGCATCGTCACGCGCGGGCAGGAGGCCGGAGAGCTGCGCGCCGACCTCGATCCGCGCCTCGCGAGCGTCGTCTTCTACGGCGCGATCGAGGAGATCCTCACCGGCTGGGTGCTCGAGCTCCTGCCGGACGGCGACGAGGACGTCGCGCGCGCCGAGGAGACCGTTGTCGAGATCCTCGGCGGCGGCCTAGCGGCACACCGGCAGTGACGGCCGCTGGAGCCCGAAGGCCCAGAGCGTGTCGCGCTTGAAATAGAAGGCGCTCACGCTTCGCGGGCGGCGCTGGACGAGCGCGTAGTAGTGGCCGCAGTCGACGCGCGGAAGCGTGCCGTAGATCCCGTTCACGCTCAACGGCGGATCTCCGAGCCGAAGGCCGCGGTCGGTGTGCCACCCGGTCGGCACCCACAGTGTGAAGAGCCCGACCGCCCGTCCGCGCCTGAACTCCGCGCCGACGCCGACCTGGTCGAACTTGCTGTACGTGAAGTAGAGCGTGCGGTTGTTGCAGTCGCGACAGACGGCGACGCGCGGGCCCCAGGCGGAGCGAACCTGCTGCTCGGTCGCGCCGAGACGGATGCCGCCGAGGCTCTTCCCGGGGACGAAGACGCCGGCCTGCGGAAGCGCCAGCACGACTGCGAGGAGCGCGGCGAGCACGGCGTGCACTGTAGAACACACGCGTGAGCGACTATCCGCGCCTCGCCGACCTGCCGCTCCGGATCGAGTCCTTCGAACTCGACCGGCGCGAGCTCGACGTCTCGAGCGAGTTCAGGCGCGTCACGACGACGGTGCAGCTGTCGGGCGCCGGCGAGACCGGGGAGGGCGAGGACGTCACGTATCAGTCCGAGCTGCACGACGGGTACCCGCGCCCCGACCTGACGGGCGAGTGGACGCTCGACTCGTATTCGGCGCAACTCGAGCCGCTCGGGCTGGAGGACTACCGCCGCTGGGCGTTCGAGAGCGCCGGGCTCGACCTCGCCCTGCGCCAGGCCGGCCTGACGCTCGCGCAGGCCGTCGGCCGCGAGTACCGTCCCGTCCGCTTCGTCGTCTCGACCCGCCAGGACATCCAGCGCTTCCTCGCGGTGCGACCCGAGCTCGAGTTCAAGGTCGACCCGACCACCGACTGGTCTCGCGAGCAGATCGACGAGCTCGCGGCGACGGGGAAGATCCGCTGCGCGGACCTGAAGGCGTACTACCGCGGCACCGTCGTCGATCAGGAGCCGGACGCGCGTCTCTACCGCGACGTCGTCGAGGCGTTTGCCGACGCTGTGATCGAGGACGCCGGCTTCACCGACGAGACGCGCCCGATCCTCCAGGAGGCGGCCGATCGACTGAGCTACGACGCGCCGATCCATTCGGTCGCCGACGTCGAGGCGCTCGAGCTTCCGCCGCGCTGGCTGAACATCAAGCCGTCCCGCTTCGGGACGGTGCGCGGGCTGCTCGAGACGATCGCCTACGCGGATGACAAGGGAATCAGGCTCTACGGCGGCGGTCAGTTCGAGCTCGGCCCGGGCCGGTCGCACATCCAGGCGCTTGCGAGCACGTACTACGCGGACAACGCGAACGACGTCGCGCCGAGCGTCTACAACGAGCAGGAGCTCCCGCCCGCCCCGCCCGCGAGTCCGCTCCCGGTGCCGGACGCGCCGAAGGGCCTCGCCTTCGCGCCCTAGGCGCGTCGCCGCCGCACCCCTATCCTCGGGGCATGGCTGCGTGTCGCGAATGCAGCACTGAGCTTCCCGAGGCCGCGCGCTTCTGTCCCGCCTGCGGGACGGCCGTCCGCGGGCCCGCCGGCGAGGAGCGGAAGGTCGTGACCGTCCTGTTCGCCGACCTCGTCGACTCGACGGTGCTCGGCGACGGACGCGACCCCGAGGATCTCCGCCGCGCCGTCCGTCCGCAGATCGCGCGGATGCGGAGCGAGCTCGAGCGCTTCGGCGGCACGTTCGAGAAGTACATCGGCGACGCCGTGATGGCCGTCTTCGGCGCGCCGGTCGCTCACGAGGACGACCCCGAGCGCGCGGTCCGCGCCGCGCTCGCGATCCGCGACGCGATTCCCGGCGTGAAGGTCGCGGTCAACACCGGTGAAGCGGTCGTCCAGATGGACGCGGTCTCCGGTTCCGGCGAGGGCATCGCGATCGGCGACGTCGTCACGACGACGTTCCGGATCGAGGAGGCGGCGGACGCGAACACCGTCCTCGTCGGCGAGAGCACGTTCCGCGCGACCCAGCCGACGGTCGAGTACGGCGAGCGCCGCGTCCTCCAGGCGAAGGGTAAGGCTGATCCCGTCGCGGTCTACGAGGCGTTTCGCACACGCCCGGAGTTCCGGGACTCGTACGAGGCGGGCCCGCTTGCACCGCTGATCGGCCGCAAGGAGGAGTTGAGCCTGATCGTAGACACGATCGCGCGTGCTCGCCGCGACCGCACCGTTCAGCTCGTCACGCTCGTCGGCGTCCCCGGGATCGGGAAGAGCCGTCTCGTCTGGGAGCTGCAGCGCGCGCTCTCCGACGACCCCGGACTCGTCACCTGGCGGCGCGGCCGCTGTCTTCCGTACGGCGACGGCGTCACGTTCTGGGCACTCGGCGAGATGGTCAAGGCGCAGACGGGGATCCTCGAGAGCGACTCGGGCGAGACCGTCGAGGCCAAGCTCCGGCGCGGGGTCCACGACCTCATCGCGGATCTCGAGGAGGCGTCCTGGGTCGAGAGCCACCTCCGTCCACTCGTCGCGCTCGAGGCGCCTCAGGGCGAGCGCCGCGACGAGGCGTTCACGGCCTGGCGTCGGTTTTTCGAGGGGCTCGGCGAATGGGGGCCGCTCGTCCTCGTTTTCGAAGACATTCACTGGGCCGACGAAGGGCTCCTCGACTTCCTCGACCATCTCGCGGACTGGACGACGAACGTTCCGCTCGTTCTGCTGTGCACGGCTCGACCGGAGCTACGGGAGCGACGGGCGACGTGGGGTGCGCGCGCGAACGCGGCGACGATCGCGCTTCCGCCGCTGAACCACGCGGAGACCGGAGCGCTCGTCGGGTATCTCCTCGAGCAGCCGCTCGTGCCGGTCGAGCTGCAGTCGGCGCTGCTCGAGCGCGCCGAGGGGAACCCGCTCTACGCGGAGGAGTTCGTCCGCATGCTCGTCGACCGCGGCTTCCTGTACCGCGACGGTGGCGGCTGGCAGATGCGCGACGGTGAGCTGCCGCTGCCCGAGTCGGTGCAGGGGATCGTCGCGGCGCGGCTCGACGCGCTCGAACCCGACGAGAAGACGATTCTGCGCGACGCGGCGGTGATCGGCCGGGGCTTCTGGCCCGCCGCCGTCGCAGCGGTGTCCGGTCTCGACCGCTCGACGGTCGACGATTCGCTCTTCAGCCTCGAACGCAAGGAGCTCGTGCGTCGCGTGAGCTCCAGCGCGATCGCGTCCGAGCTGCAGTACTCGTTCCACCACGCCGTCGTCCGCGATGTCGCGTACTCGTCGATCCCGCGCGTCGAGCGCTCGGCGAAGCACCGGCTCGCGGCGGAGTGGATCGAGTCCCTCGGCCGCCGCGAGGACCACGCCGAGACCATCGCGCACCACTACATGTCCGCCATCGAGTACGCACGTTCGTCCGGCCAGCCGACCGAGGCCTTCGCGGAACCTGCGCGCGACGCGCTGCGCGGCGCAGGCGAGCGGGCGCTCGCACTGAACGCGGCGGACGGCGCCGCCCGCTACTTCGCCGCCGCGTTGGAGCTGACCTCCGACGACGCTCCCGAGCGGCCGAACCTGCTCCTGCTCGAGGCGAAGTCGCTCTACCGAACGGGTCATCCCGACGAGGAGATGCTCGAGCAGGCACGGCGCGCGTTCCTCGAGGCGGGCGACGTCGAGCGGGCCGCCGAGTGTCAGACGATGCTCGGCGACGCCCGCTGGCGGCACGGTGACCGGGACGCAGCGTTCGAGCAGCTCGAGCAGGCGATCGACGGCCTCGCGAAGCCCTCGCACGCGAAGGCGTACGCGCTGTCCGAGCTCGCGCGTATGCGGAACGCCGCGAGTGAGCCGGAGACCGCCGTCGCGCTCGGACGCGAGGCACTCGAGATCGCCGACGCGCTCGAGCTGCGCGAGCTACGCGTATCGGCGCTGACGACGATCGGGATCGCGCGCACGTTGACGGGCGACACGGGTGGGATCGACGACCTGCGCCAAAGTGTCGAGGCCGCGGGCGAGATCGGCTCGCCCGAGAGCGTCCGCGCCTACTACAACCTCGCCGCGATGCTCGGGATCAGCGGGCAGCTGCTGGCGTCCTTCGACGCGCTCGCCGAAGGCCGTCGCCTCGCGCAGCGCTTCGGCGACGCCGCGTGGATCGCGTGGTACGAGGCGGAGCGGCTCTACGAGCACTACTGGCGCGGCGCCTGGGACGATGCGCTCGGGCTCGCGGACAGGCTTGTCTCGTCGTCGTCGGGGGACGAGCCGGCGAGCGTCGAGTTCGACGCCTCGCTCGTCCGCGCCTGGATCGGGCTCGCGCGAGGGAACGAGGACGACGCACTCGCGAGCGTCCGCCGTGCGCACGCCCTGGCGCGGGAGGCGCCCGACCCGCAGAACCTGCATCCGGCGCTCGCGCTGCGCGCGCGTGCCACCGCCGAGCTCCTCGACGCCGACGAGGCCGCCGGCTACGTCGACGAGCTGCTCGAGGACTTCCCGCAGCGGCCGACGCCTCCGGGTTTCTGGGTGTTCGACCTCGCCGTCGCTTCGCGCCTGCTCGGGCGCGGGGAAGACGCGCTCGAGCCCGTTCGCTCCGCGGCGCCGGAGACCCGCTGGCTCCAGGCGGCGCAGGCCATCGTCGGCGGAGAGCTCGGGAACGCCGCCAAGTTGTTCGCCGCGATCGGGGCGCAGCCCGAGGAGGCGTACTGCAGGCTCGCGGCGGCCGCCGCGGCGCAGTCCGACGGCGACGGGATCGGCAGCGCGCTCGCGTTCTACCGCCGGGCCGGCGCTTCGTCCTACGCCGACGAGGCGGAGGCGCTGCTCAGCGGACGACGTCCCGCCTAGCGTGGAGGGCTACGAGGTCTTCGCGCCGTTCTACGACGCGGTCCAGGGCGATCGCGCGGATCACTCGGCGTACATCCGGTCGCTGATCGAGCAGCACCACCCGCGGGCGAAGACGCTGCTGGAGCTCGCGTGCGGGACGGGATCGGTCCTCAAGCAGCTCGAGCCCTCCTACGACGTTTCCGGCGTCGATCGCTCCGAGGCGATGCTCGACGTTGCGACGCGAAAGCTCCCCGGCGCGAGGCTCGTCCACGACGACATGACGACCGTCGACCTCGGCGAGACGTTCGACGTCGTCCTCTGCGTCTACGACTCGATCAACCACCTGCTGCGCTTCGAGGAGTGGGAGGCCGTGTTCGACCGCGCGCTCGCGCATCTGAACGACGGCGGGATCTTCGTCTTCGACGTCAACACCGAGGCGCAGCTGGAGTGGTTCTCCGCGCAGCCGGCGCTGACGCAGTGGTTCGAGGGTGAGAACGTGATGATCATGGACGTCGCGCGAGCGACGGACGGCGCCTACCTCTGGATGGTGCGCATCTTCGAGGCACTCGGCGACTCCAACTACAAGCTGCACGCCGAAGACGTGCTCGAGGTCGCCTTCCCGGCGGATCGCATCGAGGCGAGCCTCCTCGACCGGTTCGCGGCGGTCGACGTCTACGACGCGTCGCGCCCGGAGCCGTCACCGGAGTCGGCGCGGCTGCACTTCGTCTGTCGCGCTCGACGCTACGTCGCCGCGTCGTAGCCCATGCCGGCGTTCGGGTGGCGCGACTTCTCGTCGAGGTCGAGCTCCTGCCTCGCGTTGTCGGCCTCGAGCACCTCGAGCGCCTTCCGCGCGTCGGCATTGGCCTGGTGCTGATCGCTACTCCTGCCCCGGAGCGTGATGTAGGCAGCCCAGCTGAACCGGTCGAACCAGACTTCGACGTCGCAGTCATTCTCGTCGGCGATCGCAGTGATCTCAGCCGCGATCTCCTGCGGATTCCTGGCCTTGCTCTTCAGACGGGGCGGCGTCCCGCCCGTGTCGATGATCGCGTTCCACCGCACTGGTGCCTCCTTCTGCAGCTGGTCGAACGATCTTCCGCCATCGCGCGGAACGATGCAAGGGCGGACGGGGAAGTGCTAATCGGTCTCTTCGACGATGTCGCTCGCGCCCAGCTCTTCCAGGAGCTTCTTCGCGGCTCCGCGGGAGCCCTCGACGATGACACGTACGACACCGGTGACCTCGTCCCGGACGATCTCGAACGTGCAGTTGTGCTTCGCCGCGAGCTCCTCGACCCGCGGCGTGTCACCCGTGTCGATCTCCGCGTTCCAGCGCACGGGCGCGATCATGCGCCGTTACGTCGCGTAATGCAAGCGCGCTAGGAGGCGACGGGCGGCGCGGGCTCCCGCGCGAGCAGCGCCGGGCCCCACGACGCGATCGGCGAGATGGCGCCTTCGCGTCCGTTCAGCTTGCGGAAGCCAAGTGCGTGCTCGGCCTGCATCATCTTGTGGATCTGCGTCGTGCCCTCGTAGATGATCGGGGCGCGCGCGTTGCGGAAGTAGCGCTCGATGCCGTACTCCGCGCTGTAGCCGTACGAGCCGTGGATCTGGATCGCGTTGTGCGCCGCCTTGAACGCGGACTCGGTCGCGTGCCACTTCGCCAGCGACGTCTCGCGCGTGTTCCGCTGCCCTTCGTTCTTCAGCCAGGCGGCCTGCATGACGAGGAGCTTCGACGTCTCGTAGTCGAGCACCATCTGCGCGATCATGTCCTGCACGAACTGATACGTCCCGATCGGCTTGCCGAACGTGTGCCGCTCGCGCGCGTACTCGACCGAGCGCTCGAGGCAGGCGCGGATCACGCCGCACGCGCCGGCCGCGACGGTGAAGCGGCCCTGGTCGAGCGAGTACATCGCGATCTCGAAGCCCTGGCCCTCCTCGCCGATCAGGTTCTCGGCCGGCACCTCGACGTTCTCGAAGAAGAGCTCCCCCGTCGAGCCCGCCCAGATGCCGAGCTTGTTCTCGGTCTCGCGAGCGGTGAAGCCCGGCATGCCCTTCTCGAGCACGAACGCGGAGATGCCCTTGTGCTTCGCGCCGGGGTCGGTCTTCGCGAAGACGAGCGCGTGGTCGGCGACCGTCGCGTACGAGATCCAGTTCTTCTGGCCGTTGAGGACGTAGACGTCGCCCTCGCGGCGGGCGGTCGTCCGCATCGACGCGACGTCCGAGCCCGCCTCCGGCTCGGTGAGCCCGAAGCACGCGAGCTTCTCGCCCTTCGCCTGCGGTGTCAGCCAGCGCTGCTTCTGCTCCTCGGCGCCGTAGCGGAGGAGCGAGAGCGAGTTCAGCCCGACGTGGACGGAGATGAGCGTCCGGAAGGCCGCCTCGCCGCGCTCGATCTCCTCGCAGGAGAGCGCCTCGGCGACGAAGTCGAGGCCGGCGCCGCCGTACTCCTCGGGAATCACGATCCCGAGCAGCCCGAGCTCGGCCATCCCCTCGATCAGCTCGAGATCCAGCTTGTGCTCGATGTCGTTCTCGACGGCGACCGGCAGCACGCGCTCGTCGACGAACGTCCGGACCGTGTCCTGGATCAGCCGCTGCTCGTCGGTGAGGGTGAAGTCCATCGGCCCACGAGTGTAGTCGGGCCCTGAGAGCTAGAAGCCGGTGTCGATCGTGCGGAGGAACCAGAGCGCGCTCGTCCACCAGACGACGAGCAGCACGGTGAAGAGGAGGCCGCCGGCGATCGGGATCACCGGCACGGGGAAGCGCTTGAGCCTCACGATCGTCACCTTGGCGACGTAGGCGCCGAAGAACGCGCTGCCGAGGATCGAGTGCACGTGCGAGCGGGTCGTTCCGGTCTGGTAGCCGAGCTGGAAGATGCAGTGGTACGCCACGGGCAGCACGAGCACGAAGACGAGCCGCCCGGACCAGCGGTGCACGGTGTTCACCCACGCCGGCTTCGTCCACGGCACGACGCGGTAGATCCACGCGGCCGTCAGGAGCTGCACGACCGCGAGCGCGAGCGCTGCGCTCGCGAGCCAGACCTTCATGTGGATCGTGTCGCTGAAGAAGAGGTCGAAGTACTCGCCCTTCGGCCCGCCGTACTCCTTCGCGACGATCCCGACCGTGAGCGCGACGAGCGCGAAGAGGACGATCGGCACCGCGAGCCAGCGCGGCGAGCGGCGCGCGACCGGGGGCGCCGGCGCGGCAACGGTCACGCCGCAATCCTGGCCGACCGCGCGAGCGCAACTCAAGGCTACGCTCGCGTCGTGACGCTCGGGATGCTCGCGGCGCCGCTCGCCGCCGCCGCTGCGCTGACGCCGCAGCAGAAGGCCGCGCTCGTCGTCGTCTCCGGGCTCCCGGCGCCGCGCGGCGTCGGCGGCGTGCTCGTCCGGCAGTGGGACCGCACTGCGCCGCGTCCGCCGGGGGCGATCGTGTTCGTCGACCAGGAAGGCGGGGAGGTGCGGGCGTTCCCGGACGCGCCGCCGACGCAGCCGGCGAGCTCGTACCGGACGACGGCAGAGGCATTCGCCGCGGGCCGGGCCACGCGCGCGGCGCTCCGCCGCCGGGGCGTGGACGTCGACCTCGCGCCCGTGATCGACCTCCGTGGGCCGCTCGGCGCACGCCACTTCCAGCGTCCCGAGATCGGGCTCGCGTTCGCGCGCGGGCTCGGCGACGCGGGCTGCGTCAAGCACTTTCCGGGGCTCGGATCGACGCCGCATCTCGACCGACGAGCGGCCGCACGTGGACGGGCGCATCCGGCCGCAGGACATCGCGCCGTTCCGGGCCGCCGTGCGCGGCGGGCGCGCAGTGCGTGATGACGAGCAACGCGTTCTACGGCGGCGCGCGCTATCGCGCGTCGATCTCGCCTGACACGTATCGCCGACTGCGCGCGCTGGGCTTCAACGGCGTCGCGATCACCGACTCGCTCTCGATCGTGCGCACGGCTCCCGTCGAGCGCTGGGCGCGACAGGCGGCGCGCGCCGGCGCCGACCTCCTGCTCTTCACAAGCCCGGCGCATGCCCGCCGTGCGATCGCGGCGCTCGTGCCGCTGGCGAGGAACGGCGAGCTCGACGCTAGCGTCGAGCGGGTGCTTCGGTACCGATCCCGGCTGCCGTGAGCTCGGCGTCGGTCAGCGCGTAGCCGCGATCGATCAGCGCGCGCTTCGCGTCGGTCGTCCACTCCGCTCCGCGGCGCGCCTCGAGCGCGACGCCCTCCGCTCCGGCGCGCACCATGATCCGCGGGATCGCGCGCTCGCGCTTGAACGGGAAGTCCGCGTCGGCGAGCCGGTGCTCGATCTCGTGCGCGAGCGCCTCGGAGCCTCCGTAGCTCCTGACGAGTTCCGGCAGATCGCGAGAAAGGCGCTCGAACTCGTGGATCGACTGATCGGTCTCGTCCGCGTGGCGCTCCTCGAGCGACGTGCCGCGAAGCACGGAAAGCCGCATCAGCCGCGTGATCATGTCCACGTAGTGCGCGGGCTCGCCACGACGGTCGCGCGACTCCGCCTCCTCGAGCTCCGCGATCAGCGCACGCACCGGCGGCACGCGCGAGAACGGACGCAAGCGCCGCTTCAGCCTGGCGAGCGCGGCGACGTCGAACCGCGGATAGGTCGGGAGGTACCGGAACGCCACGATCGTGCCGACGTCCGGCCGGGCGTACGCGTACCCGAGCGGGAAGTTCCGGGTCCACGCGCCGTCGGTGGCGATGCGGTCGCCGACGCGGAGCGGGAGGACGAGCGTCGAGATCGCGGCCGACGCGAGGATCGCCTGCGCCATGAGCTCCGGCGGCGTGTCCCGCGACGAGTATGCGAGCTCGAAGTTGTGCGGTGCGGGGCGCTCGGTCTCCGTCACGTCGGACGCGAAGACGACGAGCTCCTTGTCCGCGTGCGAGAGCTCCTCGGAGACGGCCGTCAGGTCGCCGATCCTCCGGTCGATCGTCTCGGGCAGCGAGTACTCGTACAGGCCGATCAGCGGCAGACGCCAGAGCCGGTTCGGCCGGAAGACGTCGTCGGGGCGGAGCTCGAGCAGGAACTCCTCGAGGTCGTCGATGCGGTCGAGCGCGGCCATCACGCCGGCGAGCGCGCCGGCCGACGTCCCGAAGATCCAGCCAACTCGCGGCCAGAGCGGGCTCTCGCGCACGCGCTTCAAGAAGCCCGCTTCCATCAGCACTCCGTTGATCGCGCCGCCTGAGAGGACGAGCGCGACGTCCCGCTCGTTGCCCACCTCCAAAGCATGCCGTAAGATTGACTGACTAGTCAATCGAAATCGGGACGGAGCAGTATGGCGACGATCGAAGAGGTCGGCGTGGGCGTGTCCTTCGCCCTCACCGACGAGCAGAAGGCCCTCCGCGAGCTGGCGCGGGAGTTCGCGGCCAACGAGATCCGGCCCAAGGCGGCCGAGTACGACGAGCACTCGACCCACCCCGCCGACGTGGTCGCGAAGGCCCACGAGGTCGGGCTGATGAACCTCCACGTCCCCGAGGAGCTCGGCGGGCTCGGGCTCTCGGCGTTCGACGGGATGCTCGTCGGCGAGGAGCTCAACTGGGGCTGCTCCGGCATGGGCACGTCCATCTGCGCGAACGGCCTCGGTGCCGGGCCGGTGATCCTGGCCGGGAGCGAGGAGCAGAAGGCGCAGTGGCTGCCCCCGCTCCTCGAGGAGCCGATCCTCTGCTCGTTCGGCCTCAGCGAGCCCGAGGCGGGCTCGGACGTCGCCCGGATGAAGACGACGGCCGAGCGGCGCGGGGACGAGTACGTCCTGAACGGCTCGAAGACGTTCATCACGAACGCCGGCTACGCGTCGTGGACGGTCGTCTTCGCGAAGACGGACGCGACGAAGGGCCACCGCGGCATCTCCGCGTTCATCGTCCCGATGGACGCGCCCGGCGTCACGATCGAGAAGCACCTCGAGAAGATGGGGCAGCGCTCGACCGACACGTCGGCGTTCGCGCTCACAGACGTGGTCCTCCCCGCGGCCAACCGCATCGGCGAGGAGGGCGAAGGCTTCAAGATCGCGATGCGCACGCTCGACTTCACGCGGCCCGGCACGGCGGCGGGCGCGGTGGGCGTCGCGCAGGCGGCCTACGAGCTCGCGGTCGACTACGCGAAGGAGCGCGTCACGTTCGACGTCCCGATCGCGATGCACCAGGGCGTCAACTTCATGATCGCCGACATGGCGACGCAGATCGAGGCGGCCCGACTGCTCGTCTGGCAGTCCGCGTGGCTGCACGACATCGGCAAGCGAGCGACGCTGCAGTCCTCGTTCGCGAAGCTCTTCGCGGCCGACACCGTGATGAAGGTGACGACCGACGCCGTTCAGGTCTTCGGCGGCTACGGCTACATCAAGGAGTACCCGGTCGAGAAGCTCATGCGCGACGCGAAGCTGTTCCAGATCTACGAGGGCACCTCGCAGATCCAGCGGCTCGTGATCGCCAAGGAGATCTTCCTGCCGAAGGATTAGGGTCGCTCGCATGGCCCTCGCAATCGACCTCAGCGGGCGCGTCGCGCTCGTCACCGGTGGCTCGCGCGGCCTCGGCCGCGCCGACGCGCTGACGCTCGCGCGCGCGGGCGCCGACGTCGTGATCGCCGACATCCAGGTCGAGTCGGACGAGGGCGACGTCTCGGAGTGGGGGCCGCTCGCCCAGGTCGCGAAGGCGCAGGGCATCGTCTACACCGAGGCGACCGCCCGCGAGATCCAGGAGCTGGGGCAGCGCTCGGCGGCGATCAAGTGCGACGTGACCGACCGCGTGCAGGTCGACGCGGCGGTGCAGCGGGTCGTCGACGAGTTCGGCTCGCTCGACATCCTCGTGAACAACGCCGGCACGCTCGACCACGCAGCCCAATTTCAAAACCAACAGCCTGAGCTGTGGGAGCGCGACCTGCGCGTCAACCTCACCGGCGCGTTCAACTGCTCCCAGGCGGCCTGGCCGCACATGAAGGAGCACGGCTGGGGGCGGATCGTGAACATGGCCTCGGTCGCGGGAACCCTCGGCGGGTTCGGCCAGGCGAGCTACTCGACGACGAAGGCGGGCCTGCTCGGCCTGACGAGGACGCTGGCGATGGAGGGCGGGCGCCACGGCATCACCTGCAACGCGATCGTCGCCGGGATCATCGGGACCGAGGCATTCCACTTCGCGAACGCAGAGATGAACGAGCGGATCGCGAACCGGACGGTCTTCAAGCGCCCCGGCGAGCCCCAGGACATCGCCAACGCCATCGCCTTCCTCTGCTCCGACCTCGCCGGGTACATCACCGGGATCGAGCTCAACGTGAGCGGCGGCATCGAGCTGTTCGCGTTCTGAGGGCCCTTTGTAACGGTCGCTACTCTTGGCCCGGTGTCTGCGGGGGCCGAGAGCAGTGCGCTCGACACGCGTAGACGGCGCGCGCGCTCCCGGCTGCTCTGGCAGGCCCTCGCCGCAGGGGCGGCGGTCGCGCTGGCGCTCGCGGCCCTCTTCGGAGCGGTCTTCGCCGGCTCTCCCTCGCGAATCCCGGCGGGCGTCTCGATCGCCGGCGTGAGCGTCGGCGGGATGACGCCGGTCGCGGCCCAGAGGCTGCTGGAGCAGCGCGCGAAGGCGCTCGAGGACGTGCCGGTCGTCTTCTTCAGCGGTGCCCGGCGGTGGCGGATCACGCCCCACCGGCTCGACGTCGAGGCCGACTGGGGGTCGGCGGTCGACGCCGCGCTGCGCCAGGGCAACGGGCTCGGCCCCTTGCGCGGTTTCCAGCGCGTCCGCGTCCGCGTCTTCGGCACCGACATCGCGCCGCCGGCTCAGGTCTACGAGCCGGCGCTCGACTATCAGCTGGGCCAGCTCTCGAAGGAGCTCGACCAGCCGGTGCGCGAAGCGGCGATCGTGCTGAAGGCCCGCAGGCCGCTCGTCGTGCCCGAGCGGGTGGGCCGCGTCCTCGACCGCGAGCCCGCGGCCGCGACGATCGTCGGCGCGCTCGCGTCGCTGTCGCGCGCGCCCACGGCGCTGCCGGTGAAGGTCGAGAAGCCGAAGGTGACGGCGGACGACCTCTCCGGCGCGCGCGACGACGTGCACCAGGCGCTCTCGGCGCCGATCCGTCTCGAGCTCGGGAAAACGTGGTGGCGCCTGCGCCCGGGGAAGATCGCGCCGCTGCTCGCGCTCCCGCGCGACGGCGCGACCGAGCTCGCCATCGGCGGGCCGGGCGCGGAGGAGTGGTTCGGGCGGTTCGCGCGGACCGTGGGGAGCCCGCCGGCCGACGCTCGGTTCGCCAAGACCGGAGACGGCGCGATCGTGATCGTTCCCGCGCGCGACGGCGTGCAGATCGACGTCGACCAGACGCGCCGCGCGATCCTCCGCGCCGTGCTCGCGGCCCCGGGCGCCCGCGTCGGACGAGTCGTCGTGTCGACGAAGAGCCCCGCGTTCACGACCGAGAAGGCGCGCTCGTACGGGATCAAGCGCTCGCTCGCCTCGTACTCGACGTTCTATTCGGGCACGCCGGACCGGATCAACAACCTGCAGCTCGCGGTCAAGCTGATCGACGGCACGCTCGTGCCTCCCGGCGGCACGTTCTCCCTGAACGACGAGGTCGGCCCGCGGACGCTCGAGCGCGGGTTCCGCGTCGCGCCGGTGATCATCGGCGGCGAGTACGAGGAGGACGTCGGCGGCGGCGTCTCGCAGGTGGCGACGACGGTCTTCAACGCCGCGTGGGAAGCCGGGGTGAAGGTGCTCGAGCGGAACCCGCACTCGCTCTACATCAGCCGCTATCCGCTCGGGCGCGACGCGACCGTGAACTACCCCGACCTCGACCTGAAGTTCCTGAACGACACCGGCAAGTGGATCGTCGTCCTCGGCGGAGTCGGCAGCGACGGCATCTCGATCACGCTCGCGGGCACGCCGACCGGGCGGCGCGTCGTCAGCGTCCCGGGGCCGCTCGAGACGACGGGCGAGGCCCCGATCGAGCGCGTACCCGACCCGACGCTGTTCGTCGGCACGAAGGTTCTCGAGGAATCCGGCTCGGCGCCGAGCACGGTCGCCGTGAAGCGGACCGTCTACAAGAAGGACGGCAGTGTTCTCTACGACGAGACGTGGCGGACGAACTACCTGGGCGAGAAGCGCGTGATCCGCGTCGGCACGAAGCAGAAGCCCGAGCCCCCGCCGCCGACCACGACCACGCCGACGACGACCACCACGACGCCGACGACGACCACGCCGACGACGCCGGCCCCGCCCCCACCGAAGGCGCCTAAGCCGTAGCGCCCTCCGCCTGCGCGATCGCCTCGGCGAGCCACCCGGGCACGCGCGTGGGACGGAACGTCGCCGCGTCGACGCACGCGTGTGCCGTCTCGCCGTCGGCGATCGTCGTCCCGTCGCGCACGACCTCGTAGACGAAGCGGAAGCGCGCGCCGCGGACGTCCCGGCAGCTCGTGCGCACCGTCAGGCGCTCGTCGAAGTGCGCGGGCTCGCGGTAGCGGACGTGGGTCTCGGTCACGAGCGCCTCGACGCCACGCTCGCGGAGCTGCGGGTAGCCGCCCGCGTAGCGCTCGAGGTACTCGACCCGGGCGAGCTCGAACCAGACGAGGTAGACGCTGTTGTGGACGATCCCCTGCGCGTCGGTCTCGGCGAAGCGGACGCGGATCTCGGTTGAGGAAACGGCCTGCACTGCCGAAATCATTTCCGAGCCGGCACGGAGTTGCATTTCATCGCAAACGTGCTATATAGCAAATATGCGATACGACGACGACAGGATCGAACGCCTCGAACGGACCGTCGACGAGCTTCGCGAGCGCGTCGCGCGTCTCGAGCGCCCTGCCGCCGCACCCGCGGCCGCCCGTCTTCAGACCGCCCCGCCGGCTCCGCCCCGCCCGGTCGCTCCGCCGCCTCCTCCTCGGCGCGAGCCCTTCCGCGCGCCCTCGATCGACCTCGAGGAGCTGCTCGGCGGCCGTGTGCTCGCCTGGGCCGGCGCCCTCGCCGTGTTCATCGGCGCGATCTTCTTCCTGGCGACGGCGATCCGCCGCGGCTGGATCGACGAGCCGACGCGGGTCGTCCTCGCGTACCTCGGCTCGTCGGTCCTCCTCGGCGTCGGCCTCTACCTCTACGAGCGGAAGGGCCGGACTCAGGCCTCGCTCGCGCTGGTGGCGGCTGCGATCGGTGCGCTGTACGCGTCGACGACCGCTGCGACGACGCTGTACCACCTCGTCGAACCCGCCGTCGGGCTGCTCGTCGCCGGCCTCGTCGGCGCCGTCGCGACGCTGATCGCCGTGCGCTGGGAGTCGCGCGAGATCGCCGCGATCGGGATCATCGGCGCGCTTCTGTCTCCGGTCCTCGTCGACTCGGGAACGTCCGGCGTCGCGCTCGCGTTCATGGCGATCGCGCTCGTCTCGGCGACGGGCGTGCTGCTCTGGAAGAAGTGGGACTGGCTCGCAGTGGCCGCGTTCGTGACGAGTGTGCCGCAGCTCGTCGCCTGGCTCGACGACTCGTACCGCGACTCGCTCCTGCTCGCACTCGGCGTGCTCGGGTGCTTCTGGGTCGTGTACGTCGTCGCGGCGGTCGGGTTCGAGCTGCGCGTACCGACCGAGAAGCTCCGGTTCTCGTCCGCGAGCCTGCTGCTGGCCGACGCGATCCTCACCGCCGGCGCGGGCTGGCTCATGCTCGACGGCGCCGACCACGGCGACGCGGCCACCGGCTGGGTGATCGGCGTTGCGGTCGTGCACGTCGCGCTCGGGGCGGCGACGTTCCGCGGCCGCATCTCCCGCGAGATCGCACTGCTGCTCCTCGCCGTCGGCATCGGCCTCTCGGCGATCGGCGCCGGGTTGGCCCTCGACGGCCCCGCGCTCGTCGCGGCCTGGTCGGTCGAGGCCGTCCTGCTCGCGTGGCTGGCGCGCAGGATGGACCGCGCCCGCGGCTACGTCGCGGCGGCCGGCTTCATCGGCGCTGCGTCGATCCACACGCTCGCGTTCGACGCGCGGCCCGACGACCTCGTGCACTCGCCGACCCTGAGCGCGGTCGTTGCGGTGGTCTTCGTGACCGCTGCGTCCGCGCTCGTCTCGTGGTTCGCCTCGGCCTGGAAGCCGGAGTACCGCGACGCGATGCGGCTCGTCGCACTGGCCGGGCTCGCCTACCTCGTGCCGACCGCCCTTCAAGGCGTGTGGGTCGTCGTCGGGTGGGCCGCGCTCGCGGTCGTGTTCGCGCTCGTGTCGGAGCGCGTCAACGTCCTCGAAGGCATCGCGCCGACCGGCTTCGTCGCGCTCGCCGCCGCGCACACCCTCGGGATCGAGGCGCCGCCGCTCGCGCTTCGCGACGGGGTCGACGACCTCGCGAGCGCCGCGCTGGCGATCGCCGTGACGACGGCCGCCGCGTTCGTCGCGGCGCGCCGCTCGCCGGAGCCGCTTCGCTGGATGCTGACCCTCACCGGTGCGGCGGGCGCGGTCTACCTGCCGTCGATCGCGATCGTCGACCTCACCTCGACCGGCGAGCTCGAGCCCGGCCAGACGCCGCAGGTGCTGCTCTCGGCGTTCTGGAGCGCCGCGGGCCTCGCCGCCGTCGTGTTCGGCCTCCTTCGCGACGACAAGCGGCTGCGACTCGGCGGGCTCGCGCTGCTCGGGGTCGCCGCGGCGAAGGTCGTCGCGTACGACCTCGAGGCGCTCGACGAGATCTACCGCGTCCTCTCGTTGATCGCGCTCGGGCTCCTGCTGCTCTCCGGCGCGTTCGCGTACCAGCGCATCCGGCACGAGGTGGGGGGCCGGGCGTGAAGCTCGTCGTGGTCGTCGCGGCCGCGACGGTCGCGGCCGGCGTTCAGCAGGACGAGTACCGCTACACGCGTGCGCTCCCTCCGAGCGTCGGCTCGGGTCGCGTGGCGTTCGAGCCCGACGGCCCGATGCTCGCCCATGCGCGCGACGGATTCGCCGACGTGCGCGTCGTCGACGCGCGGGGGAACCAGGTGCCCTGGCGCAGCGTCCCCGAAGGCCGGCTCGCCGTCGGGCGGCAGGCAGCGGTGCTGAACAGCGGCCGCCGCGCGAACGTCGCGGTCGCGCTCGTCGACGTCGGGCCGCGGCGCCGCGTATACGAGCGCGTCGAGCTCGGGATCGCCGGTGGGAACTTCGTCGGCCGCGTCACCGCGTTCGGCGCGGATCGCCGCCGCGGCGCGCTTCACCCGCCTCTCGACCACGACGGTCTACGACGTGCACGGCGCCGAGAGCGCGCGGAGCACGACGATCGTCCTCCCGCCGACCGACCACCGCTTCCTGGAGCTTCGTGCGACCGGTGTCCGGCGCATCACGGGCGCGACCGTGCTCGGCGAGTTCGAGCGGCCGAATCTCGTCCTTCGCCGGCACGCGGTCCTGGGCGTCGAGAACCGCGCGCGCACGACGGTCTCGACGCTCGACTTCGGCCTCCCCGGCGTGCCGGTGACGCGGCTCGAGCTTCGCGCCCCCGCTCCTGCCCGCTACGACCGGCCCGTGCTCGTCGAGGGATCGAACGACCGGGCGACCTTCGTCCCCCTCGCGCAGGGCCGGATGACGCGCGCGCCCGGCATCGTCTCGTCCCGCCGTCGAGCTCGACTCGCGCTTCCGCTACCTCCGGGTGACGATCGAGAACGGCGACGACCCGCCGCTCCGCCGCGTTCGCAGCGAGACGTACGGTCCGTCGTTCGCGCTCATGGTGGAGGGTGGTCACCCGCGGCCGCTCCGACTCTTCTACGGTGCCGACGTGCGAGCACCGAGCTACGAGTACGCCCGCCTGCCCGTCGAGCAGCCCGTCGCGGTGCTCGGTCCGTCGCGGCTTCCGCGCGAGACCGCGAACCCGGCGTTCGAGCTTCCCGGCGAGACGTTCGGCGAGCGCTACGGCTGGCTCGTCCAGGCCTCGCTCGCGCTGGCGGCGCTCGTCGTCGCGGTGGCCGGCTTCCTCGCCGTCCGCCGGCGTGCCTAGAGCCCGTCTCGAAATGAGACGCTGAGCCGCCGGGCGGCGCTGGGCGGCGCGCTGCCGCGTCCTCAGTCGCGCTCGTATCTGAGACGATACGAGCGCTCCCTGCGTCCTTGCATCGCACTCGCCCATCGCCCCCGGCAACGAGGACTCATTCCGAGACGGGCTCTTAGCGCGCTCATCCGCGAGCGGCAGCCCTGCGTCGTGCTGACCGGCGCCGGCGTCTCGACGGAGAGCGGCATCCCCGACTTCCGCTCGCCGACCGGCGTCTGGGCGCAGTACGACCCGATGGAGTACGCGACGATCGACGCGTTCCGCCGCGATCCCGTGAAGGTCTGGGACTTCTACGGCAAGCGGCTCGGCGCTGCTGCTCGACTCGAAGCCGAACGCGGCGCACCTCGCGCTGGCGGAGCTCGAGCGGCGTGGCCTCGTCTCGGCGGTGATCACGCAGAACATCGACCGGCTCCACTCCCTGGCCGGCTCGCGGGACGTGGTCGAGGTGCACGGCTCGATCGCGACGTCGGTGTGTCTCCGCTGCGGTGCATCCGCGACGCTCGACGAGGTCGTGGCGCAGCTCGAGGACGCGCCCGCCCCGGCGTGCCCGAGCTGCGGGGCGATCCTGAAGCCGAACGTCGTCATGTTCGGCGAGCTGCTTCCGGCCGCCGCGATCGACCGCGCGTTCGAGCTCGCGCGCTCGGCGCGGCTGCTGCTCGTCGTCGGCTCGACGCTCGAGGTCCATCCCGTCGCGGGCCTGCCGTTCGAGACGATCACCGCGGGCGGCGCGCTCGCGATCGTCAACCGCGGGCCGACGGCGCTCGACGACCGGGCTGAGCTACGGATCGAGGGAGCGGCCGGGGAGATCCTCGGCCGGGCGGTCGACGAGTTGCGCTAGGCCGCGGCGCGGCGGAGCGGCTTCTCGTCGAGCACGCGCTTGCAGTCGGCGCAGACCTTCCGTTCGACCTGGAACGGAATGCCGCTTCGCTGCCGGATCGCCAGCGTCGTGCTCGTGTGCTCGTGCTTGTGAGGCTGCGGGGTCATCTCTCTCCGAGCGTAGGACTGTCCTCAGAGAGTTCGACGCACGAAAGGGGGATCGGTCAGGCCCTCTTACGTACTCCTTACAGCCCTTAACGGTAGGGGTTGGGTAGCACGAGCTCGACGTTCCGGTCGGCGCGCGCGCCGCGCCGGTCCGACGTCCCCTCGCGGCCGTTGTCGGCCTGCGGGTCGTTGTACGAGAGCTCGCGCGCGACCGATGCGAGCCATTCGACCTCGCGTGCGCTGAGCAGCGTCCCACGCCGAGGCGGCCGTGGCCCCGGCACCGCCGGCGCGCCCTGGTCGAACACCGTCGCGAAGATCGAGAGCGTCCCGTCGGCATTGTCGGTGAGGTCGAGCAGGCGGGATTGCTGCGGCCAGTCGATGTGGGCCGACGTGCCGATCTCCCAGAAGCCGCCGTCGCCCGCGCGGGGGTGCGGCGTGATCCGGTTCCGGTGCTGGTGGCCGACCACGAACGCGACGACCCCGCGGTGGCGCAGGAACAGGCACTCGATCGGCTCCGGAACCGACGTGCACGGCCCGGGCCCGAGGTGGACGCCGGACGCCGGCTGGACCATCGACGCGATCGGGTGGTGCGCGAAGACGACGACGAGCTCGCGGCGAGCCTCGGCCGCCCGCAGCTCGGCGTCGAGCCAGAGGTACTGCGTCTCGTCGACGTTGCCCTCGGCGCCGCTGTCGGCGACGGTGTCGAGGACGACGAAGTGCACCCCTGGCTTCGGCGTGAACGCGTAGTAGCCGATGCCCCGCGGCGCGTCGGCCGCGCCGTAGCCGTGTCCGACCGGCTGTCCGCGGGTCGTGAAGTGCTGCTGGAGGTACTCCGGCCGCGTGAGGAGCTTCCGCCGCGCGTCACGTAGGACCGGCGTCCACCGGCCGCGCGTGATCTGCGGGCCGAAGACCGTCTCGACGAGGTCGCGCGCCAGGATCTGCACGAGGCGTGCGCGCTCCTCTTCGGTCAGCCCGCCCGCGACGAGCCCGCGGATCTCGTCGAGGCCGCGTTGCGACAGTCGAGTCGGCTTCACGCAGCCGACCGCGGCGAGCGCGAACAGGTCGTTGCTCGGGAGGTTGCCCTGGACGAGGCCGTCGTGGTTGCCGAAGACCGAGTACCACGGCAGCCCGAGCCCGATCGCGCGGAAGGGCCGATTCATCAGCTCGTAGAGACCGGGGTAGTCGCGCACGACGTTCCGGCGCCCGATCGCGCGTCGGTTCGCGGCGGCGGTCGGCGCGTAGCCGGGGCCGTCGCGACCACGACCGCTGCCGTCCGGGTCGTAGTAGACGCCGGCTCCCTTGACGCCCTGATACAGGCGCCCGCGCGTCGGCACACGGCACGTGCCCTGGTCGGTGCCCGAGTTCGGATTGACGACTCCGCCGTCCAGCAGGTCGATGTACCAGCGCGTCTCGTTCAGCTGCGTGTTGTCGACGTTGTCGCCCGTCGAGATCACGAGCTCGGGGCGCGCGTTGCTCACGGGGCTGCGCAGGCGCCGCACCTGGCGCACGGTCTCCTCCATCACGAACGGGACCAGCCCTTCCTGCGGACGGTACGCCGCGTTGAGCGAGCCGCCGTACCGGTCGACGAGCTCAACGCGCGCGGGCGACTCCTCGTCGAGAAGCTGGAAGTCGGTCAGCTGCACGAACGTGATCAGCACGCGACGCCGCCCCTCGCGCCCGGCGACGGGCTGGCCGAGCTCGGTCCTGACCACGCGCGCTTCGCCCGCAGCCGCGTCGAGCCGGCCGTCGCCGTTCCGGTCGACGATCGTGCCGCCGACCGTCGTCGCCGGGGGCGGCGCCGCACCGGCCGCGATCGCGGCCGTCGCGCACAGCACAGCGGCGACGATCAGTGTGCGTGAGCGCACGTGTGGCAGGGTACGGGAGCAGAAACCCGACGCAAAGGAGCGTGGATGCCGGAGAAGGCGCAGAAGGACCTGCTCGCGAGGATCGCCGACGCGGGCGAGGAAGCGCTCAGCCGCCTCGCGTCGTCCGGCGGCGCAGACCGCGTGCTGGGCGCGATCGGCTCGATGCGCGAGCAGATCGACTCGCTCTCGCAGAAAGTCCGCGGCATCGACCAGCTCGAGAAGCGGCTCGACGCGCTCGAGAAGAAGGTCGACAAGCTCGCGAAGGAGTCGTCCTCCTCTCCGTCGTCGCGGAAGACGTCGAGCGCGCGGAAGACGAGCGCTAGCTCGAGCCGGAAGACGTCCTAGGCACCCGCACGCGCAGCGCGCGCGGCACGATCTCGAACCGCGCCGGCGTCGTACCGGGCTGCTCGCCGTCGAGCTCGATCGGCAGCGGCTGATCCGCGTCGAGCTCCACCGTCGTGCCCCGTAGCTGCTCGATCTTCGGGTGTGAGAGGTGCGTCCCGCGATAGATCTTCGCAACGTTGCGGACGAAGTCGGTCTTCGTCAGGTCGCCGAAGATGAGCACGTCGAACAGGCCGTCGTCGGGCCTCGCCTCCGGCGCGAGCCACATGCCACCGCCGTGGTACTGGCCGTTCGCGACGATGGTGTTGTTGATCTTCGCGCGGCGCTCCTCTCCGTCGACGCGCACGTGCATGTCGACGTTCTTCCAGCCGAAGAAGACCTCGACGAGCGCGACGAAGAAGCTCGCCTTGCCGCCCAGCGCCTTCGACTTCGAGTTCGCGCGCCGCGCGACCGCGGCGCTCATCCCGGCGCTGCCGATGTTCGCGAAGTACTCGGTCGCCTCGTCGCCTGCCCACGATCGGTACGTCACCCTGCCGAGGTCGATCACCTGCGTCGTGCCCTCGACCGCGACGGCGGCGGCATCGGCCGGCTTCGTCGGGATCCCGTACGTGCGCGGGAAGTCCATCCCCGTTCCGCGCATCATCAGCGCGACCTCGACGTCGCGGCCGACGATGCCGTTGACCACTTCGTGGAACGCGCCGTCGCCGCCGACGACGACGAGCAGCTGTGCGCCGCCGTCGACCGCCTGGCGCGCGAGCTCCGTCAGCTGGCCGGGCGCCTCGGAGAAGAGCACGTCGCCGACGAGCCCCTTGTCCGCGGCGACGTGCGCCAGCTCCGGCCACCGCTTTCCCGTCGACCCGTTCGCCGACGCCGGGTTGACGAGGAAGACGGTCTTGCTCAGTGCGTGCCGATCGCGGTGCGGAGCGCGAGCTGCGTCATCTGGTCGACCGCGTTGCGCATCTCCTCGTCGGTGATGCGCACGAACTCGCCCTCGACGACGACGTCGCTCACAGTGAGGAGGCAGCCCGCCTTTACCTTGCGGAGCGCGCCGAGGGTGAACAGCACCGCGGCCTCCATCTCGACCGCGAGGATCCCTCGGTCGGACCACCGCTGGTACTGGCCGTCGTCGGGGTTGTAGAAGAGATCGCTCGAGACGATCGGCCCGACGCGCACCGGCTTGCCGAGCTCCTTCGCCGAGTGGACGGCGTCGTGCACGAGCTCCCAGTCCGCGGTGGGGACGTGCGGCTCGTTCACGAGGTGCGCGGCGGTGGAGTCGGCTGCGACGGCCGACACGGCGACGATGAGGTCGCCGAGCTTCAGGTCGGGCTGGAGGCCGCCGCACGTGCCGACGCGGATCAGGCGCTGGACGCCGAGCTGGATCAGCTCCTCGACCACGATCGCGGCGGACGGGCAGCCCATGCCGGTGGCCTGGACCGAGACCGACTTGCCCTCGAACTCGCCCGTGTAGCCGTACATCGCCCGTTCCTCGTTCCGGAGGACGGGGTTGTCGAGGTAGGTCTCCGCGATGTACTTCGCCCGGAGCGGATCGCCCGGGAGGAGGCAGGCGTCCGCGTAGTCACCTGGGTTCGCGCGTACGTGGATCGGCATGGTGCGAGAACCTACAGTCTCGGTTCGTGACCGAGTTGGTTCAACCGCGCCTCGAGCAGATCGTCGAGTTCTGCGCCGAGGCGCCCATCGAGCGGGTCTTCCTCGAGGACGTGGCGCGGCGCGGCCTCGGGCGCTTCGTCGGGCTCGCGGAGAACGGCCGGCTGACGGGGCTGTGCCACCTCGGTGCGAACGTCGTCCCTGCCGGCGCGGGCTGCGGTCGCTTCGCGCGCCGGATCGAGCGCTCGCGCGCGCGGATGATCATCGGCGAGGAGGCGGCCGTGGGGGAGCTCTGGGCGGAGGCGAGCCGCCGGCTCCCGAAGCCGCGCGAGGATCGGCCGGGGCAGCCCGTGTTCGTGCTCGACGAGCCGCCGGAGCCGGGCGACTCCGGCCTTCGTGCGGCGACGACCGCCGACCTCGAGCGCCTGCTCCCCGCGTGCTCGCTCGCGCACCAGGAGGAGCTCGGCGTCGACCCGCTCGCGCGCGACGCCGAGGGCTTCCGCTGGCGCACGCGCACGCAGATCGAGGACGGCCGCTCGTGGATCTGGCTCGAGGACGACGTGATCCTCTTCAAGGCCGAGGCGTCCGCGTGGACGCCGTCGGCGGTGCAGCTCCAGCAGGTGTGGGTCGACCCCGAGGCGCGCCGGCACGGGTACGCGACGCGCGCGCTCCGCGACCTCTGCCGGCTCCTGCTCGAGCGGGTGCCGGCGGTCTGCCTCTTCGTGCGGCCCGAGAACGATCCCGCCACCGGCGCTGTATCGGAAGATCGGGATGCGCCACGTGCTCGACTACCGCAGCCTCGTGTTCTGATGGCCGTCGCTCCGGACGGGAGCCCGGTCGACGTCTACCGTGCGCTCTCGGGCACGGCAGAGGCCGAGCTGAGCGGCGGCGAATTCGCGGCACCGTGAACAGACCCATCGCCCCCGAGGAGCACGACGCGCCGCTCGGCCGTGGCCAGCGCGTCGTCGAGCTCCTCGAGGGACGCCGTGAGGCGGGTCTCGACGCGCGCTCCCGCTGAGCGGAGCAGCTGCGTCGAGTCTTCGAAAAGGGAGGGCCGGCGCGACAATCCACTCGCGTTCCCATTCGCCACGAAGAGGAGGTGTGGCGACGTCGAGCGGAGTCGCGCCGGCGGTGAACCGGGACGGGGCGGGGGAGAGAGATGGGAAGCGCATGCGTCGTGGTCATGGGTCGAGCATGCCCCGCGGCGGTTCGCGCGCCCAGGCGGGCGACTGGCGTCTGCGGGTGCGGTTTCCCGCACCCACCCGTACGATCCCTCGCCGTGAAGACGGCGATCCTTGCGCGCCACGCCGAGAGCGAGTTCTCGGTGCGCGGCGCGATGAACGGCGACCCCGGCCTCGCCGGCGCCCTCACCGAGGAGGGGGTCGGACAGGCGACGCTGCTCGGCGAGGCCCTCCGCGACGACCCGATCGACCTCTGCGTCACCACCGAGTTCGAGCGGACGAAGCAGACGGCCGACCTCGCGCTCGAGGGACGCGACGTCCCGCGCCTCGTCGTCCCGGAGCTGAACGACATCCGCGTCGGCGACTTCGAGGGCGGCCTGCTGGAGACGTACCGCGCCTGGGCGCGCGACCGGCTCGCCGATCGAGGTGCCGCCGGGCGGCGGAGAGAGCCGCGCGCAGGCGGCCGAGCGGTACGCGCGGGGCTTCCGCAAGGTGCTCGCGCGGCCGGAGGAGCAGATCCTCGTCGTGGCGCACGGGCTCCCGATCCGCTACGTCCTGCTCGCGATCGAGGGCTCGGAGCCGAGGCCCGTCGTCGCGAGCGTCGACTACGCGACGCCGTACCCGCTCTCGCGCACCGACCTCGAGCACGCGCTCGAGCGGATCGAGCTCTGGGTGCGCGACCCGATCTGGAAGTAGGAGGGCTTGGCGGGACTAGGCCCGTTTCGCCGAGCCGTCCTACGTCAAGCCCCGTTCGAGGCATGGACGGCGGCGCCGGAGGCTCCGATCATGAGCCTGCGGTGCGTACTGGCCTTCTAGCGGCGGGGCTGGCGCTCTTCGCCGCGGTCGTCCTGCTCACGAGCGGCGGCCGGGCGCGAAGCGCGACGGTCGAGCACACGTGCTCCGTCACGGACAAGCAGTTCATCGCGAAGACGGAGCTCGACATGACGTCCCTCGGCTCCTGGGGCGAGGACTACCGTGCGGGCGAGGCGACCGAGGCCGAGGTCGTCGCCGAAGCACGGAAGGCGGCGAAACGCGTCGGGAGCCTGAGCCCGAGCGACCCGTCGCTTCAGCAGACGAAGCTGTACGTCGCCGGGATGTTCACCGAGTACGGCCGCGCGATGTGGGCGAAGTCGAAGAAGAAGGACGCCGCGCCGCACATGTACCGCGCCTACGGCCTGGCCAACTTCGCGCACGACGTCCTGACGGACGCAAAGCCGGAGCTCCTCCGGCGCGGCTGCGACGTGTCGTCGCTTCTCTAGAAAGGGAAACGCCGCCCCGCGCGAAGCGGGGCGGCGCTGTGTGTGATTCGGTCCGGACTACGCGCCGGCGGGAGCGGGGACGGCTGCGGGAGCCGACTCGTGCTCGAGCCGCGGCAGCCACTGGAGCCACCGGGGGAGGTACCAGTTGTAGTCGCCCAGCAGCTTCATCGAGGCGGGCAGGAGCACGCCGCGGATGAGCGTTGCGTCGATGAGGATTGCGGCCGCGAGGCCGATGCCCATCTCCTTGAAGTCGATGATCGGCAGGATCGCGAACACCGAGAAGGTGACGACCATCACGATGGCTGCGCTGGTGACCACGCCGGCCGTCGACTTGATCCCGTACACGACTGCGTCGTCCGACTTCATCCCGCGGTCGTACGCCTCGCGCACGCGGCTCAGGATGAACACGTGGTAGTCCATCGAGAGGCCGAACAGGATCACGAACAGGAACATCGGCAGCCACGGGGTGATGCCGCCGTTCGACTGGAAGCCGAGCAGGTTCTCGCCCCAACCCCACTGGAACGTCGCGACGAGGACGCCGTATGCGGCCGCCACGGAGAGGAGGTTGAGGACGATCGCCTTGAGCGCCACCACGATCGAGCGGAACGAGGCGAGCATCAGGAGGAACGCGAACAGCAGGACGAAGCCGAACACGAGCGGGACGGACTTCTTCATGCCCGCACTCCAGTCGGCGTCCGCCGCCGTCATGCCGGTCACGGCGTACTCGACGCCGTCGACCTGACCGACGGTCTGCGGGAGCACCTCGTCGCGCAGCGTGCTGAGCGCCGCGGTCGAGACCTTGTCGGTGCCGTGGCCCGCGAGCGGGATGTCGACCTCGGCCACCGTCTTGTCCTTGCTGACGGTGACGTCGATCGGGTTGTTCATCTCGCCCGTCGCGAGTGCCTTCCGCTTGAGCTCGGCGATCGCGTTCTGTACCTGCGGCGTGGTGACGTCGTCGGCCTTGATTGCGACCGCGGCCGGCTCGTTGCCGCCCGGGAACGCCTTGCTGAACGTCTGAAGCGGGACGAGCGACGGATGCGAGATGTCCTCGATGCCCGTCGACGCCGTGTTCAGCGAGAGCGCCGGTGCGGCGAGGGCGAGGAGCAGCGCGGTGGCGGCGACGGCCGAGACGAGCGGCCGGCGCAGCACGCGGTCGAGGATCGCGCCCCAGACGCGGGCTTCGCCGTTCTTGCTGCGGAGCCGGCCCACGAACGGGATCCGACCCTTCTCGACGCGGTCGCCGAGCTTCGACAGCAGTGCCGGGAGGACGGTCAGCGAGCCGATCATCGCGACCGCGACGACCATCATCGTCCCGATCGAGAACGACATGAACGTCTTGTCGCCGGAGAACAGCATGCCGGCCATCGCGATCAGGACCGTGATGCCCGAGACGAGGACGGCGCGACCGGAGGTTGCCGCGGCGGCCTCGAGCGCCGCCCGCTCACCACGACCGGCGGCACGCTCTTCGCGCTCGCGCCGGAGGTAGAACAGCGAGTAGTCGACGCCGACGGCGAGACCGATCAGGAGGATGACCTCGGCGATCTGCTCGTCCACCGGGATGAACTGGCTCGGAAGCGCGATCAGGAAGTTCGTCGCGAGGACGGCCGTGATCGCGAGGAGCAGCGGCACGACGGCCGCAACGGCGGAGCCGAACACGAACAGCAGGATCAGGAGGGCGAGCGGGAGCGCGATCATGCCGGCCTTCGCGAGCATGCCGTCGATCGCCGCGCTCGAGTCCTTCTCGGTGGTGACGCTGCCGAGCTCCGCGACGTAGAAGCCCTCGTGCCGCGACTCGATCTTGTTGACCTTGGTGCGGATCGACTCGATGTAGGTGAGGGCCTCGTCGTACGTGCCCTTGGGGCGGAACGTGACCATCGCCGAGTGGCGATCGTTCGAGATCTGGTCTGCGTGATCCGGGTCGTAGGGTGACCGGAGCTCGACGACCTGCGGGAACGCGTCGAGCGTGCGAGCGACGTCGTCGACGGTCGCCTTGAACGCGGAGTTGTCGGCCGTCAGGTTCTTCGACTGGACGAGCACGATCTCGCCCTGCTCGTCCTCGTGCTTCGGGAAGCCGGCGGCGATGATCTTGTCGCCCTTGCGGGCCTCGCCGATGTTCGCGTCGGTGGCGTCGAGGTACTTGACCCCGACGGTGTTGCCGATCACGAATGCGGCGACCACGAACGCAAGCCACCCGAAGACCGCGGTCTTCCAGTGGTTTGCGCTCCAGCGACCCATCCGGGCCGCAAAGTTGTTCGAGCGCTTCAGGGGGGACAATTCAGGACTCCTTGTGCGAGTGGGAATGGCGTGAACTTCCGTTCCAGGTTCCCTCTCGCGGGCTCGCCTCGAAATGCGGCGCCCAGGTGTCTCGACGTGCGGTTTGCCCCACCCCTACGGGTGGAGCAGGCCCCTGTCGGACAGCCCGACCACGCGACGCTCGTACTCCGACGGATGCGCGGCCAGCGCATGGGTGTGTCCGGCGTCCTCGGCGTGCCAGAGCGAGCTTCCCGCGCCCGCCCTGGCGGCCCAGATCTCGTTGGCGGCCTGCTCCTCGCCGGGGGCGCCGCTGATCAGCAGGAGCGGCCGCGGGGCGATCCGCGGGACGAGCTCGCCGAGCGAGGGTGGCGGCGACGAGCCCGTCAGGGCCTCCATCGTCTTGTAGGTGACCCACCAGTACGCCCAGCCGGTCTTGGCGTCGGTCGTGTCGTGGAGTCGAAGCTCGTCCATCGAGCGGAAGATCGCGCCGTCCGCGACGACGGCTCGGATGCGCTCGTTTCGCGCAGTCGCCTCGAGCACGACCTCGGCGCCGGTCGACAGGCCGAGGGCGCCGATCCGGCCGGGCTCGACGTCCGGTCGTGACCCGAGGTAGGCGAGCGCCGCATCGACGTCGCTTTGCCACGTCCAGCCCATGCCGTCCGTCCGGCCGCCGCTCTCGCCGCGGCCGCGGGCGTCGTACAGGAGCACCCCGTAGCCGTTTCGAGCGAGGAGCTCTGCGTGGCTCCGGGCTCCGTCGCGGCTGCCTCCGGCGCCGTGGACGAGCAGAACGGCAGCACCGTTCCGGGACGGTACGTACCACGCCGCGAGCTCGACGCGGTCGCTCGTCCGGAGCCTGAGGTTCTCGTGCGGGATGCGGAGATCCGTGTCCGCGACGGGCATCCGGGGCTTGGCGGGTCAGCCAGACGGCGACGTTCATCGGAATCACGACGAAGAAGGCGAGCCCGAGCGCGCCGGCGACGGTCACCGGCCAGCGGAACGCCCTGCGCTTCCACGACGCGGAGGGCCGGTCGAGGAGCGCGAGAACCACCGCTCCGAGCCCCAGGACGCCGAGCGCGAGCTCGAGAAAGCCGACGACGTCCGCGACGGACAGGCCTTCCCAGCGCGCGTGGACGATGTGGAGCGCGCCCTGGAAGATCGCGAGCCGTTCGGGCCTGCGATCAGGTAGAGCGAGCCGGCGAGGACGGGGAGGAAGAGCAGCCTCCACCCGCCGGTCACGAGGAGACCCGCGGCGAGCCCGGCGGCCGCGGCGAAGAAGAAGATCGTCTCGAGGCGTCGCCTCATGGCGCTGGTAGCCCTCAGGAACGGTCGAGCCGCGTCGCGGCCCACCAGCTGACCACGGTCACCAGGCCACCCGCCGCAGCGTCGAAGACGAAGTGATTCCCCGTCGCGACGATGTCGAAGAGCATGAACGGCGGGTAGAGGACGCCGACGAGGCGCACCCAGCGGTTGGATGCGGTCGTGGCGACGACGAAGCCCACGAGCAGCGCGTAGCCGAAGTGCATGCTCGGGACGGCGGCGAAGGGGTTGTAGAGGCTGCCAAGCAGGTCGGAGCTCAGGTTCACGTGCGTGTTCGCCGTGACCGTGTCGACGAAGCCGAGCCCCGCGAGGCGCGGCGGGGCGGCGGGAAAGAGCGTGTAGGCGACGAGCGAGAGGCCGGTCGCGATCACGAGCGCGTTCCGGACGAGCGCGAAGCGCTCGCGGTGGCGCAGGTGCAGCCAGACCATCGTGGCGCCCGTGGCGCCCAGGTGGAGCGACACGTAGGCGAGGCCGAGAAACGTCGGCAGGCTCGGGATCCCCGTCGCCCAGTCCTGCACGCGGGCCTCGGAGAACACGCCGAGCGACTGCTCGAGCTCGACGATCCGCGCCGTGTTCGCCTGCGCGGCCTGGAGCGTGGCGTCACCGAAGCCGCGGCCGACCTCGTAGAGGAGGTACAGCGCGACGATCGCGGCGAGCTCGGCCGGGCCGGCGTGGGGGCGGACGACGCTTCTGCGGAGGGCGTGGGTCACACCTCAAGGCTTCCACCGGGCGGAGCTCGGCGGAATCGGGGGATCCGGCGTCTTGGGGTGCGGTCAACCCCACCCCCGGGGGTGCGCCTACGCGTTCAGGTACGTGACGACCGCGAGCACGCGGCGATGGTCTTCGGCGCTCGCCGGAAGGTTGAGCTTCGTGAAGATGCTGGTCACGTGCTTCTCGACCGCGCGCGGGGTGACCACGAGCTTCTCCGCGATCGCCTGGTTCGAGCGGCCCTCCGCCATCAGCTCCAGCACTTCGCGCTCGCGCGGGGTGAGGGCGTCGATGGGATCCTCTCCGCGCCGTCGTCCGACGAGCCGTGAGACGACCGTCGGATCCAGCGCCGACCCGCCCTCGCCCACGCGCCGCACCGCGTCCGCGAACTCCGCGATGTCCGCGACCCGGTCCTTGAGCAGGTAGCCGACGCCCTCGGCGCTCCCCTGGAGCAGCTCGAGCGCGTAGCCGGCCTCCACGTACTGCGAGAGGACGAGCACGCCGACGTCCGGGAAGCTCTGGCGGATCTCCTTCGCGGCGCGGAGGCCCTCGTCCGTGTGGGTCGGGGGCATCCGGATGTCGACGATCGCGACGTCCGGTTTGTAGCTCCGCACCTTGAGCATGAGGTCGTCCGCCGTGCTCGACTGCCCGGCGACCTCGAAGCCGGACTCCTCGAGGAGCTTCGCGATCCCCTCGCGCAGGAGGACGGAGTCGTCGGCGATCACAACGCGCATCTGATCTCCTTTCGGGGAGCCGTTCGCAGCGGGCGCGACGAGCTCGCCCGGAAGGTCCTCGTGCAGCACCTGGAAGATCCGTTCCCGGTCGGGGAAGCCGGCCAGTCGGTGCTCGCCCAGGTCCGCGAAGTCGCCGGATCCGGGCCCCACCCGGGCTCGCGCGGCCGACGAGACGAGGATCTGCCCGCCGACCGCCGCCGCGCACACCCGGGCCGTCCTGTTGACGTCGAGGCCGACATAGCCCTCCTCGCCGGGTGCAGCCTCGCCCGCGTGGATCCCCATCCGCACCCGCGGCCCGCGGCCGCTCGGCCACTCGTGCTCCATCAGCGCCCGCTGCGCGTCGATCGCGGCCTCGACGGCCGCCTCCGTCTCGGCGAAAGCGGCGAAGAGCTCGTCCGCGCGCGCGTCGACCTCGTGGCCGCCGCGTTCCTCCACGGCCTTCCGGATCAGGCGGCGATGCGTCTCCAGCACCTCGGGGAACTCGACGCCCAACGCGCGGGCGAGTGCGGTCGACCCTTCGATGTCGGTGAAGAGGAAGGTGACGATCCCACTCGGCAGGGCCACCCGCCGAGTCTAAGCGGGAGCGCGGGCCTCAGACACCCACCGGCTCGCGGACGCGCGTCGAGAAGTCGGTGCCCTCGAATGCTGCGTAGGCGAACGGGTGGTGGAAGACGTCGAGCGCACGGCCGGCCGGAGCCTCGATCTCGAACGTCTCGCCGAGGGCCTCGTCGTGCACCACGACGGTCAGGCGATTCGTGGCCGGGTGCCAGAGCAGGGTCACGTGGATCCCGTCGGCAACGCGGTGATCGAGCTCCTGGGGGACGGTTTCGGGGGCTTCGGCGGTCATCGATTTCTCCTTATCGGTGTCTCGACCAGATTCCTTGACCACGGATTGGGGAGCCAGGCGGTCTTCTGGTGTCTCGTGGTACGGCTGGTTCGACCTCGTTGTGGAGTTGGTTCGGCCGACGTACGATCGGTGGGGTGAGTCCGAGGCTGAAGCGGGGGGAGCCTGAGCAGGTCGACCGTCTCCGGGCGTTGTCCGAAGCGTTCCGCCCCTCGGCGCCCATCGATCGCCGGGCCCTCTTCTCGGGCCGCACGCGACAGCTCGGCGACCTGTTCGACGTCGCCGACCAGCCCGGCCAGCATGCAGTCGTCTACGGCGAGCGCGGAGTCGGCAAGACCTCGCTCGTCAGCGTCGCGGCGGAAGTCCTCGCCGCCGCGGACGTGCTCGCCGCGCGCACGACGTGCGATCGGAGCGACGACTTCGAGAGCGTGTGGCGAAAGGCGCTCGGCGAGGCCCACTTCACCGTCACCCGACCGGGGGTCGGGTTCGCGGGCCAGGCGCGCGACGTCCAGGTCACCGCGGCGGCGCTCCTCGCGGCCGACGCGACCCCGCACGACGTGCGCCGCGGGCTCCAGGCGCTTGCAGGTCCGCGAAGGGTCGCCATCTTCATCGACGAGTTCGATCGCATGGCCTCGGTCGAGGATCGCCTGCTGTTCGCCGACACGATCAAGACCCTGTCCGACGAGCTGCCGGCTGCGACGATCGTGCTCGTCGGCGTCGCGGACGACGTCGAGCAGTTGATCGCGGAGCACCAGTCGATCGAGCGCGCGCTCGTCCAGATCCACATGCCGCGCATGTCCACCGCCGAGCTGACCGAGATCGTGACGGGGGGCATCGAACGGGCGAAGCTGACGATCGCGCGCGAGGCGGTCGACACGATCGCGCAGCTGGCGCAGGGACTCCCGCATTACGCGCACCTGCTCGCGCAGCTCTCGGCCCGCTTCGCGCTCGAGGATCTGCGGACGAACGTCCGCCAGGGCGACGTCAACGACGCCGTCGCCGAGGCGATCGAGAAGACGCAGCAGACCGTCCGAGAGGTGTACCGCCGCGCGACGGAGGAGAACGGCGACGCGCGCTACCGGGAGGTCGTGCTCGCCTGCGCGCTCGCGAGTGCGGACGAGTTCGGCTTCTTCGCCGCGTCAGACGTCGAGGTGCCCGATGTCGAGGCCGCCCACTACCTCGACGCGCTCGCCGAGCCGGCCCACGGCGGGCTGCTCCAGCGGCGCGGCTCGGTGAACCCGCGGTACCGCTTCGTCAACCCGCTGCTCCAGCCGTACGTGCTGATGCGCGCACTCTCAGAGGGCACCGTCGCGCCCGAGCTCCTGCAAGCGCGGGCGTAACCGCGGCGACGACTCAGTCCGGGATAGGCGTCGCGGGAATGCGGGCGATGATCCGCGTCCCGTCTCCCGCGGGGCTCAGCACCGTCAGCGTCCCGTCGAGCGCCGCAACCCGGTCCTCGAGCTCTCGCAGCCCGGCGCCGAGGCCGGGATCTGCTCCGCCCGCTCCCTCGTCCTCGACCTCGACGAGCATCCCGCCCGGCTCGCGCCGCACCCGCACCGACGCCTGCGTAACCCCGGCGTGTTCAAGCACGTTGGTGAGCGCCTCGAGCACGACGAAGTAGCCGGCGGTCTCGGCGGCCGGCGAGAGCCGCTCGTCGAGCTCGTTCTCGTACTCGACCGCGAGCTGCGTGCGGTCGATGAGCGACACGATCGCGCCGTCCAGACCCCGGTGCGTGAGGATCGCCGGATGGATCCCGCGGGCGAGGTCCCGCAGCTCGGCGAGCGCAGCGTTCAACTTCTCGACCGACGCGTCCAGGATGCTGAGCGCGCCGGGGTCGTCGGCGACGCGGGCCCGGAGCATCTGCAGCTCGAGGGAGAGAGCGACGAGGTGCTGCTGCGCGCCCTCGTGGAGGTCCCGCTCGAGCCTGCGCCGGGCTTCCATGCCGGCTTCGACGATTCGAGCACGTGACGCCCGGAGCTCCTCGACACGTGCCCGAAGGGCCACCTGGACGCGCTGGTCCTCGAGGCCGGGGGCCGCCTCTGCCGCCGCAGCCCGAACGAGGTCCGGCGGCGTGCCCAGGTCGGCGTCGTGGACGATTGCGGCGACCCGCCCTCCGTCCCGCTCGACGTCGGTCCACGTGCGGCCGGAGTCGACGTCGGGCAGGTCGACCGGGAGCCCGCGCTCGTCGACGAACTCCTGGCGTTCGGGGAGCCAGTACGCGATCGAGAGCGACTCGTCGCCGATGCGCTCCACCAGTGTCTCCCGCACGCCGCCGCTCTGCGCCGAGCTCGGGTTGAGCAGCCGCCGCTCGAGGGCGCGGAGCGGCCGGGCGAGCCCGTCGAGCACCGCGACCGAGACGATCGCCGAGGCGATCGCGAGCGCGGCGAGCACCGCGCCGACAGCCGGCCCGAGGGCCCAAGGACCGAGGTAGCGCTCGCTCCCCCCGCCGAGTCCTTCGGCAGCGCGAAGCGCGAGCCCGACGGTGAGCGCGATCGCGGCCAGTGCGACTGCCGTGGCAGCGAGCGACCCGAGCAGGCGGAGCGGGACGGACACGACGACGCGGCGCTCCTCCGATCTCGCGCCGTTCGGCGGCCGTGGGATTCGCGCGTGCAGCGCGACGTTCGCGAGCCTGCGTTCGCGCCCCGCCAGACGCGAGGGGAACGAAGAGCCGAGGAGGAGCGTCGGTAGGGCGACGACTCCGAGCGCCTCGAGCGGCACGGCCAGGAGCAGGTAGAACGCGGTCCGCGCGGCCGTGACGAGCCGGTCGAGGATCCCGACGGGATGGGTGCCGGCGAGTTCGATTGCGCTCAACCGCCCTCCACGGTCACGTCGCCGTCGTTGCTGAGCGCCTGGATCCTCGCTCGGGCGGCGGGATCGTCGACGAGGCCGTCGACGGCCACTTCCCCGTCGAGGGAGTCCGCGTCGATGGTGTATTGGCCCGGCGGAACCCGCGCGCGGATGTCTCCGGAGCCCGTTCGAAGCGTCAGCCGCGTTGTGGGACACGTGGCGACGACGTCGACGTCACCGCCGCTCGCGCTCGCATCGAGCACCGAGCCGCAGAACGCGTCGACGGTGATGCTTCCGTCGCGGCTCGAGAGCAGAGCCGGGCCGCGGATCGCGTTCAACCTGATGTCGCCGTGCTCGGCCACGATAGCCAGCGGTGTCTTCTCCGGGAGGGTGATTCGGTAGTCGGCGGCGCACGCGCCGATCACGAGGTCGGGACAGCTCGACTCGATCCGGAACACACCGTCCGCCACGAAGCGCTTCTCCGTCGGCCAGTGGCCGAACGCCGACGAGTCGACTCGTTCCACGAGCACGTCCGGGGTGGCCCCACCGACGATCTCCACGTTCCCCTCGCCGACCTGGATCTCGACGCGGAGCAACGTGGACGGCACCTGTGCCCTGAACTCCGTCGAGCCCGTCTTGTCCGACGTCGACCACAGCACAGCGAGGAGCAACGCGGCCGCGAGGAGCACCACCGTCGAAGCGACGACCAGCACCGTCCACGGTCCGGGCCTGTGTCTCAGAGGCCGCCGGCGTGGCGCGTCCACCGCGAGCTCAGTCATGTTCGCGAGAGGAGCGCGTCGAGCGCCTCGCCCGACAGGGCGTCCTTCGGTAGGAACCCCCGCGCGCCGGTTCCGACGACCGCCGCCGTGTAGTCGTCGCGGCTCGACGTGAGCACCACGTCCGGAGGTGTGTCCAGCTCGCAGAGCAGCGCCGTGACCTCGAACCCGTTCAGGTCGGGCAGCTGGACGTCGAGCACGACGAGATCGGGCTGGAGCTCCTTCGCCAGCCGAACGGCTTCCGCACCCGTTTCGGCCTCGCCGACCACGTCGTAGCCCTCGCTGAGGAGCAGCGCCTTGACGCTGCCGCGGAAGCTCGGGTGGTCGTCGACGATCAGAACCTTCAGCTGCACGGGATCTCCGCCCGGACTCGCGTGCCACGACCGGCCTCGCTGGACACGATCAGCCGGCCGTCGAGAGCCTCGACCCGGTCGGCGAGGCCGCGCAGGCCCGAGCCGTGCGTGATGTCGACACCGCCGACTCCGTCGTCTTCGACCTCGACGATCGCGTACCCGTTGCGCTGCTCGACCTTCACGCGCGCCGAGCTCGCATCGGCGTACTTGGCGACGTTCGTCAGCGACTCGGCGACGACGTAGTACGCGGCGGCCTCCACCGGCGGCGGTAGGCGCCCTTCCGGAAGATGGTCGAGCTTGACAGGGACCGGCGTGCGGGTCGCCAGCGCCTCCAGCGCCGCCTCGAGCCCGCGGTCGCTGAGGATGGCCGGATGGAGCCCGCGGGCGAGCTCACGGAGCTCCTCGAGCGCGGACGCAAGCTCTACGGACGAGGCTTCCAGGAGCTCCTGTGCCGCGGCGGGGTCGTCGTGGAGCCTTGCCTGGGCCAGCCTGAGCGTGAGGGAAAGCGTCACGAGACGCTGCTGTGCGCCGTCGTGGAGGTTCCGCTCGAGGCGTCGACGGGCAGCGTCGCCGGCCTGCACGATCCGCGCGCGTGACGCGGTCAACTGCTTCCGCGCCTCGGCGTTCGCCAGCGCGAGGGCGACCAGCCCCGTGAACTTCCCGAGTCGTTCCTCGGAGTCGGGCGGGAACCGATCCGGCGGCCCGACCGAGACGGACGTCGCGCCCCAGAGCTGCCCCGTGACGACGATCGGTGCAGCGACGTGCGAGGAGACGTCGGTCGAGCTCATCGCGTCCCGGACCGTCGGCCGCTCCTTCTCGAGGTCGACGCGGGCGGGGTGCCCGGTGTGCGCGACTCGTTCGATCGCGCCTCCCTGAAACGGGAGCCGGGCTCCGACGTCGACGGCGAAACGCTCGTCGAGCGCCCAGCCTCCGACGATCACCGACTCGTCCTTGCCGGGGACGTAGCGCACGGTCGCCGCGGAGCGCGCGCCGAGCAGGCGTCCGACCTCCTCCGAGACCACGTTGAAGAGGCGGTCGGGGGACTCCTGCGTCGCGACTGCGAGGGCGACACGGTTGAGCGCGCTCTGCTCCTCCGCGAGCGTCGCGAGCGACCGGTTCGCCTGTGCGTTCGCGAGTGCGACCGCGACGAGCCCGGTGAACTTCTCGAGCCGCTCCTCCACGCCCGGACTGAACGTGTGGGGCAGGGGCGAGGAGATCGACGCAGCGCCCCAGAGCTCGCCCGCCACGACGATCGGTGCGGCCACCATCTGCCGCGGCGTGTCGTCCTGGTCGTAGTCATGGTCGAACCGGGCGGGGCGACCCGTCTCCTTGACACGGGTGACCGCTCCGCCGAGCAGCGGGAACCGGTCGCCGACCCGACGCTCGTGCTCGCCGTCGGCTTCCCAGATCCCCACGACCTCGACGTGACCCTCATCGAGATACCGCACCAGCGAGCCCCGCTTCGCGCCGAAGAAGCGGGCCGTCTCCTCCGTGACGACGTCGAAGAGCCGCTCGGGCGCCTCGGTGGCGGCCGCGACCGCGACGCGCCTCAGCGCCGCCTGCTCTTCCGCCAGCTCGGCGAGCTCCTCGCGCGCCTGCGCATTGGCAAGCGCGACCGCGACGAGTCGCGTGAACTTCTCGAGGCGCTCCTCGGCGTCCGGCTGGAAACGATCAGACCCGTCGATCGAAATCGTCGTCGCACCCCACGGGCGACCGGAGACGACGATCGGCGCTGCGACGCCCGATGTCACGCCGCCGGCCTCCATCTCCCTGCGGACGTCGTCCGGTGTGTTCTCGAGATCGACTCGCGCGGCTCTGCCGGTCCGTCGCACCACCGTGGCCGCCCCGCCTCTGTACGGCAGGCGCGCGCCGAGCTCGACCGGGGAATCGCTGTGGGGCTCCCAGGCTCCGACGAGCTCGGCTTCGTCCGGGTCGTCGAGGAAGCGGACGATCGCCGCGGCCCTCGCGCCGAACAGTCGCCCGATCTCCTCGGTGGCGATGTTGAAGAGCCGGTCACGCTGCTCCTCGGTGGCGACGGCGACGGCGACCCGGCTCAGTGCGGCCTGCTCCTCGGCGAGCGTCGAGAGCTGCTCGTGCGCCTCCGCGTTTGCCAGCGCAACGGCGACGAGGTTCGTGAACTGCGCGATTCGCGCCTCGGCATCTGCGGAGAACCTGCGGTCGTCGTTCGTCGAGAGCATCACCGCGCCCCAGAGCGCACCCGACACCACGATCGGCGCCGCGACGATCGATCGGACGCCGTGTTCCCGCAAACGGTCGACCAGCGGCGAGGGAATGATGTCCGGATCGTCGATGTGTCCTCGCGCCGGCTGCGCGGTCTGCCGGACACGGGTCACCGGGCCGCCGGTCGTTCGTACGCGGGTGCCGACGGGGGCGATCTCGGCCTCGTAGTTGCTCCACGTGCCGACGACGACGCCCTCCAGCTCGTCGCGCGGGTCGAAACGGATCAGGTTGGCGCCGTCCGCGCCGAGCCTGAGCGCGACCTCCTGGGTGACCACGTCGAAGAGCCCGTCCGGCTCCTCGGTCGCGACCGCGACGGCGACGCGGCTGAGGGCGGCCTGCTCCGCGGCGAGCGTCGAGAGCGCCGCGAGCGTCTCGGCATTCGCGAGCGCGACGGAGACGAGCGCGGCGAACTTCCCGATCCGCTCCTCGGCTCCCTCGGGGAACGCCTTGTCGCTGGTGACGGAGACGACGATCGACCCCCAGAGCTCGCCCGACACTTCGATCGGAGCTGCGACCACGGACGTCACGCCCAGCTCGATCAGGCGTTGGCGCAGGCGCGGGCTGATGTCCGGATCGTCGATCCCGCCGCGCGCAGGCTTCCCCGTGCGATGGACGCGGGTGAGCGGTCCGCCGTCCATGATCACCGTCGTTCCTTGCTCGCCGATCGCGACTCCCGGCTCGCTCCACTTCCCGACGATGTGTCCCTCGACGCTGTCGGGCGCGAAGCGCACGAGGTTCGCCGCGTCCGCGCCGAGCAGGCGTCCGAGCGCCTCGGTCACGATGTCGAACAGGATCTCGGGCTGCTTCTCGGTCGCGACGGCGACCGCGACGCGGCTGAGCGCGGCCTGCTCGTCCACGAGGGATTCGAGCGCCTCTTCCTGCCGCTTCCGCTCCGTGATGTCGCGCACGATCGCGACGACTTCGTCGGCGCCGCTCCGCACGATCCGCGCCTCGATATGGCGGATCGGCTCGACGTCGCGCTCGGGTTGCTCGATCGAGTACTCGACGAGCTCTGTGGAGCCCTGCGCGAGCGCCCGGGCTGTCGCGCGCTTCACGTCCTCGACCGCGTCGGGGCGGAGAATGTCGTCGAGCGTCATGCCCACGAGCTGGTCGGGCGGGACCGGGAGCATGGCGTTCTCGCTGAGCCGGAACTCGAGGAAGGTTCCGTCGCGCGAGAGGCGGTACATGCTGTCCGGAATCGCGTCGAGGAGCGCGGTCGCCCGCCGTTCGCTTGCCTCGAGCGAGCGCAGCGACAGGCCGCGCTCGAGCGCGATGTGCGTCGCGTGGACGACCGCTTCGAGCTCCGGCTGGTCGGCGAGCGCCGCGTCGTGGACGAAGATCTCGTCCCCGACCCGCGTCGTCATTCGATCCTCGTCCTCCTCGGGAAGCCTCAGCGGCCTCCCGTGGACGTCGACGTAGCCGGTCGGTCCGACGTAGCCGAGCTCGAGCGTCGGGTCGCGGAGCGCCGTCCGCAGGACCTCCTGCACCTGCTCCGGGTCGCGCTTCTCGGACAGCTCGGCGACGAGGCGGCGCGTCGTCGCGCCGAACCGCGAGCGCGTCAGCCCGTAGAGGAACGAGACAGGCACCGCGAGGACGGCGGCGAGGACGAACCAGTTCATCGCCTCGCTCACGCGCTCGGAGATCAGCAGTCCGATGGCTGTCTGAAGGACCGCGAGGCCGATGAGGACCGCGGCCGTGACGAAGACGGGGAAGAGCGCCCGCCGGAGCGCGGGAGAGGCGCGCCGCCAGCGCTGAACCAGCCGCACGAGCACTGCCGCGGCCAGGCCGGTGGACGCGAGCGCGTAGCCGATCAGGATGGCGTTCGCGACGGTCTGGTTCGGGAAGGTCGCGATCAGGTTGTCCGGGCACGGGCTGTCACCGGCGCACGGGTTGCCTGCGAGCTCGCCCTCGTCGAAGAGGAACGCGAGCGGTGGCCCGGCGATCGCGACGGCATAGAAGGCGTACGTGATCCAGCGGTCGGCGCGGGTCTCGAGCCGGCCGGTCGGGAACGCGAGCAGGAGGTGCGCGAGGAGCGCCGTGAAGAGCGTGCCGACGAGGAGCCCGATCGTGAAGACGACGTCGTTGTCGGACGTGGTCAGCGCGCCCAGGGTCCAGGCGAAGCCGACGAGGATGAGCAGCGTTCCGGTCCGGTTCTCCGGCCGCTGCACGCGCGCGAGGATCCCGCCCGCGATGAACGCGAGGGCGGTCGGAATCGCGAGCACGAGCGTCCCGAGCTTCCCCGAGGTGTGGTCGCTCGCCTCGACGAGCACGGCGGCGCCCGCGGCACAGGCCAGGGCGAGGGTCCAGATCCCGAGCGCTGCCCGGGTGCTCACTCCAGTAAGTCTGCCAGTCTCCGCCCCGAGAGCTCGCCCTTCGGGATGAAGCCGCGCGAACCGGAGGTCGCGACGAGCGCGCCGAATTCGGACGCGTCCCTGCTCGAGACGAGCACGACCTGGGTGCGGTTCCCGTTCGACGTGAGTCGCGACGTCACGTCGAAGCCGTCCATGTCCGGGAGCTGGACGTCGAGGAGGACGACCTCGGGCTTGAGCCGGGCGACGCACGCGAGCGCGGAGGCACCGTCCTCGGCCTCTCCGACCACGTCGAAGCCCTCCGCCTCGAGCAGCTGGCGCGCCGTGGAGCGGAAGCTCGGGTGGTCGTCGACGATGAGGACTGTGGGCATCCCCTGAATGTTGGCAAAGGCGCGGGCACGTCGCCGTACGGCTACCCGTACTCTTGTCCGATGGGGCTCGTCGACCGCGTCGAGAGCCGGATTCGGGCGCTCGAGCTGATCCCTTCCGGGGGCGCCGTGACGGTTCTCGTCTCCGGCGGCGCCGACTCGACGTGCCTCTGGCACGTGCTCCGGGGACTGGGATACGACGTCTCGGCGCTGCACGTCGACCACGGGCTCCGCGGCGAGGAGTCGGACGAGGACTCGCGGTTCTGCCGCGACGTGCTCGGCGCCGACGTCGTCGACGGGCGCGGCGGGACGACCGAGGAGGAGCTCCGCGCGATCCGCTACTCGTTCGCGACCGACCGCCTACGAGCCACGGGCCACACGCGCTCGGACCAGGTCGAGACCGTCCTCTACCGCCTCGTCGCTCGCGGCGCGGCCTCCGGGATCGAGGCGAAGCGCGCCGACGGCGTCGTGCGCCCGTTGCTCTCGACCACCCGCGAGGAGACGCAGGGCTACTGCCGTTCCGTCGGCCTCCCGTTCCGAACGGACACCTCGAACGCCGGCACGAAGCGCGGCCTCATCCGCGAGCGGATCCTGCCGCTCCTGCGTGAGCTCCACCCGGCCGCCGAGGAGAACCTGCTCGCGCTGCTCGACGAAGGCGATGCGCTCCACGACCTCCTCGCCGGGACGAACGTCACGCGCCGGCTCGATCTGGGCGGTGGGCTGACAGCGGTTCGCGAGTACGACTCGGTCTGGCTCGAGCGATCGCCCGTGCGGCTCGACGGCAAGGAGGTGCGCTGGGGCGAGTGGCGCATCAGCGCTTCCGAGAAAGGGCTTAAGGTAAGAGCCTGGCGCGCGGGCGACCGGCTCGCGGGCCAGGGGAAAAAGATCCAGGACGTGTTCGTCGACGCCAAGATTCCGCGCTCCGACCGAGAGGCCTGGCCGCTCGTCGTGCGCGGGGACGAGGTCGTCGCCGTGCCCGGGATCGTCGAGGCCGACGGCGTGAAGGCGGAGCGTGTCGCAGGCTGAGCTGACGGCCGCGATCAGCGAGACGCTGATCCACGAGGACCGCCTCAAGCAGCGGATCGCGGAGCTCGGCGAGGAGATCTCGCAGGACTACGCGGGCCACGACCTCCTGCTCGTCGGCGTCCTCAAGGGCGCGGTCTTCTTCATGAGCGACCTCATGCGCCACCTGACCGTCCCGTGCGAGATCGACTTCATGGCCATCTCGAGCTACGCCGGCGCGACCGAGTCCTCGGGGGTCGTCCGGATCCTCAAGGACCTCGACATGAACATCGAGGGCCGGGACGTCCTGGTGGTCGAGGACATCATCGACTCGGGGCTCACCCTCTCCTATCTGATGCGGAACCTCGAGGCCCGGGAGCCCGCCTCGCTCGAGATCTGCGCCCTCCTGACGAAGCCCGAGCGACGGGAGATCGACGTCCCGGTCCGGTACGTGGGCTTCGAGATTCCAAACCGATTCGTGGTCGGCTACGGATTAGACTTCGATGAGAAGTACCGGAACCTCCCGTACGTCGCCGTGCTGGACGAGGATCTGCTTCCAAACCTCCCCTAAAAAGGGGAACTGAAGCGGTGAAGCATGCTGCTACCCTCCGCTGGAGGCCGCCTTCGTGAATCGCTTCTTCCGCAGCGCGTTTTTCCCGCTTCTGGTCATCGTCGCGCTTGCGTGGCTGGCCAGCGAAACGCTGCGCGGAGACAACTCGAAGCAGCGGAAGGTCACGTACTCCGAGGTTCGCCAGCAGGTCGTCAACGACCCGCAGTCGATCCAGGAGGTGATCTTCGACCCGAAGAAGCAGGGGATCACGGTCAAGTACCGGGAGAACAACGAGAAGGCGAAGGTCAACTACCCGACGGATCAGTCGCAGGAAGCCTTCGAGCAGCTGCTCGCCGAGCACGGCGTCACGTACGACTCGAAGGGCACGGGCTCGTCGGCGATCTGGGTGCTCCTCTCGACGCTCTTGCCGTTCGTCCTCCTGTTCGGCTTCTGGATCTTCCTGATGAACCAGGTGCAGGGCGGCGGCTCGAAGGTGATGTCCTTCGGGAAGTCCCGCGCGAAGCGGATGACGCCCGACTCGCCGAAGATCGGCTTCAAGGACGTCGCCGGTGCGGACGAGGCCGTCGAGGAGCTGCACGAGATCAAGGAGTTCCTCGAGAACCCGAAGAAGTTCCAGGCGCTCGGCGCGCGCATCCCCAAGGGCGTTTTGCTCTACGGCCCGCCCGGCACCGGTAAGACGCTCCTGGCGCGCGCGGTCGCGGGCGAGGCGGGCGTGCCGTTCTTCTCGATCTCCGGCTCCGACTTCGTCGAGATGTTCGTCGGCGTCGGCGCCTCGCGCGTGCGCGACCTGTTCGAGCAGGCGAAGCAGGCGTCGCCGTGCATCGTCTTCATGGACGAGATCGACGCGGTCGGCCGTCATCGCGGCGCCGGCCTCGGCGGCGGCCACGACGAGCGCGAGCAGACCCTGAACCAGCTCCTCGTCGAGATGGACGGGTTCGAGCTGAAGGACAACATCATCCTGATCGCGGCGACGAACCGGCCCGACATCCTCGACCCGGCGCTGCTCCGCCCCGGCCGCTTCGACCGTCAGATCGTCGTCGACCGGCCCGACCGCAGCGGCCGCAAGAGGATCCTCGAGGTGCACTCGAAGGGCAAGCCGCTCGACCCGCAGATCGACCTCGAGACGCTCGCCGCGGGCACGCCCGGGTTCACCGGCGCCGACCTCGCGAACCTGATCAACGAGGCAGCGCTGCTCGCAGCGCGCCGCGGCAAGAAGATGATCGAGCAGGAGGAGCTCGAGGAAGGCGTCATGCGCGTGATCGCCGGTCCCGAGAAGAAGACGCGGCTGTTCTCCGAGGAGGAGCGCCGCATCACCGCGTACCACGAGCTCGGTCACGCGATCGTCGGCCACTACCTCGACCAGGACACCGACGTCCACAAGATCTCGATCATCGGGCGCGGCCAGGCGCTCGGCTACACGATCTCGCTGCCCCGCGAGGACCGCTACCTGACGACGAAGAAGTCGCTGATGGGGAACCTCGCGATGACGCTCGGCGGCCGCGCGGCCGAGGAGATCGTCTTCAACGAGGTGACGACCGGCGCCGCGAACGACCTCGAGAAGGTCACGTCGACAGCGAAGCAGATGGTCATGCGCTTCGGGATGAGCGAGAAGCTCGGCCCGCGCGTGCTCGGCCGGAACCACGACCTGCCCTTCCTCGGACGCGAGATGTCGGCCGAGCCCGACTACTCGGAAGAGGTCGCGCGCGAGATCGACGACGAGATCCGCCGGATCATCGAGGAGGCGCACGAGCAGGCGACCGTGGTGCTCCGGGAGCACATGGAGGAGCTCCACCGGATCTCGAACATCCTCATCGAGCGCGAGACGATCGACAAGGAACAGTTCCTCCGCCTGCTCGCCGGCGATCCCGAGGAAGAGGTCTTCCCGGACGAGGCGCCCGCACCGCAGCCGAGCGGTACGCCTGCCGACGAGCCGCGCCGCGCGCCGAAGCCGCGGCCGTTCCCGATCCCGGGAGCGACGATGCAGCCGCCGGCCGAGCCCGAGCCCGGGACCTAGCTCCTAGTTCAAGACGTAGCTGTCGCCGCGGCGCGTGAACCCGTGCGCGTGCGCCGACGCGGCCGTTCGCTCGCCCGCGACGATCTCGCCGTCCTTCGCTGCTCGCACGCGCCGTGCCGCGAGCACGGCCGCGACGCCCTCGACGCGGTCGGCGAGCGTGACGTCGGCGGTCGCGAGGCCCGCGCGGGGCCTGACCGCGTCGCCGAGCTCGGCCGTGAGTCGCTCGCGCGCGCGCTCTGCCGACGTGATCGCCTCGTCGGCGTCGACATAGACCGCGAGGAGCGCGTCGGCGAGGCCGCGCTCGACGCGGACGGCCGAGCGCCCGAGCTCCTCGGTTCCGATCGCGAGCGCACGGCCGGCGACCGCCTCGACCTCGCCGCGGATCCCGAGGTCGAGGAAGAGCGCGGTCGCGGTCAGCGTGCGTTCGTCCGTCGCGATCGTCAGCGAGTCGTCCTGGCGGAGGATCGCCTGTTCGAGGTGCTGCAGACGCGGTGAGGGGTCGATCCCGAGCTCGTCCATGAGGTATGCGCGCGCCTTCCGGTATGCCTCCAGCGCTTCCGCCTGCCGGCCCGCGCGGTAAAGCGCGAGCATCAGCTGCGCCAGGAACGGCTCGCGCAACGGATGCTCCCCGACGAGCGCCTCGAGCTCCCCGACGAGCTCCGACGAGGCGCCGCGCGCGAGCTCCACGTCGAACCGCTGCTCGATCGCAGCGAGCTTCTGCTCCTCGAGCCGTGCGCGCTCGAGCGGAAGGTCGACGTCGCACAGCGCGGTCCCGCGCCAGAGCGAGAGCGCCTCGCGGAGTAGCTCGGAAGCGCGCTCCGGCTCGGCCTGTCGCGCGGAGGCGACGAGCACCTGGAAACGGTCGGCGTCGAGCTCGCCGTTGACGAGATAGCCCGGGTCGCGCGTCTCGATCGCGCGTTCGCCGAGGGACTTGCGGAGCTTCGAGACGTAGACCTGGAGCGCGGTCGTCGCGGTCGCGGGCGGGTCTTCGCCCCAGAGCTCGTCGATCAGACGCTCGGTCGGCACGACGCGACCGGTGTTCAGCGCGAGGACCGCGAGAAGGGCGCGTTGCTTCCCGCGGCCGACCTCGATCGTCTGGCCGCCGCTGTGAACCTCGATGGGTCCCAGCACGCGGTAATCCACACGTCAGTTTTAGCGCTCGCTTAGGCGATCTGCCAACGCCGCTTTAGCGGTGCGTCCGATCCTCCACGCATCAGCAGGACCCCCAAGGAGGAGCGAAACCATGCGTAGGACCCGAAAGAATCCGCGGAAAGCCCTCAAGGCGTTGGCTCTTGGCGTCGCGACCGCCGCGATCTTCACGACCACGGCCTCGGCTCAGGTTCGCAGCGAGGCTGCGAGCAAGAGCTCGAGCGAGATCTCATATCTCAGCTGGGGCGCGACGTCGTCCGACCTCGGCCCGTTCGCGGCGCAGCAGGTCGTCAAGGAGAGCGTGGCCAGCGGCGGCAGCGTGGCTGGCATTCCCGACGGCGACAACTACGTCGCAAGTCTCGCGCGGAGCGCCGGCGTCCTCGGCGCGAGCGCAGCCGTCAGCGACAGCCAGGCCAAGGAGAGCGTGGCCAGTCGGACCAGCGTGGCTGGCATTCCGGACGGCGACAACTACGTCGCAAATCTCGCGCGGAGCGCCGGCGTCCTCGGCGCGAGCGCCGTCGTCAGCGACGCGAGCGCAGGCGTCACCCCGTCGAACCTCGCGCGGGCGTATCACCCGATCGAGCAGGGCGTCGCGCAGCCCGACGGCTTCCAGCCGCAGCTGCAGGGCGACGAGCAGGTCATCGTCCGCGACCGGCCCGACGGCTTCCAGCCGCAGACCAAGACCGTCGCCAGCTCGACGGTGTCGGCCAGCTCGCACAGCGTCGACCGCGGCGATCTCGCCCTCGGCTTCGGCCTCGGGCTGATCCTCGCCACCGCCGGCGCAATCGCGCTCGCGATGACCCGCGACCGCCAGCGCACCGGCATGGCGCACTCGTAAGGAGGAAGGGCTCCGAGGGGGAAGCGGCCCGCTTCGGCGGGCCGCTTTTTTGCGCGCGTTTAGCCGCCGGCTCGGGCGGCTTTAGCGCGACCTCCGATCCTCGAGGAGTACCTGCAACACCAAGGAGGAGCAATGCGCAGATTTCGGAGGACCTGGCGGCGGGCGCTCAGGATGTTCGTGCTCTCGTTCGCCACTGCGGCAGTGCTCAGCGGGCCGGCGTCGGCCCAGGTTGGCACGGGAATGCCTCCTGGATATGCGCCGGAAGTCGAAGCTGAGCTCGCGCTGATCGAGGCACCGTCGTTCAGCGCGATCAAGAGCCCGGCCGAGCTCTACGCCGGCCGGCTCGAGCCCGAGCACATCGCCGGGGCGTACCAGGCCTACGTCCGGCGCAATGAGGGCGGCCCGATGCCGTCCGGCTTTCCGCAGGCCGAGGTCACCTCGGTTGCGGCGAGCTCGGTCGGCCTCGACCGGGGCGACGCCGCCCTCGGGCTCGGCCTCGCGCTCATCCTGGCGACGGCGTGTGCCGTGTTCGTCGCTGCGTTCCGCAGCGATCGCGCGCGCGCCGTTCACGCCTAGGAGCGGGGCAAACGGGGGAGGCGCCCCACCGCCAAGGGGGCGCTTCCCCTCACGCGGCGCGCGTGCCCGCCTCCCAGCTCGCCCAGAGCGCGGCGTAGCGCTCGCCCTGGGCGACGAGCTCGTCGTGGCTCGCGATCTCGACGAGTCGGCCGCCGTCGATCACGGCGACGCGGTCGGCGCGCTCCGCCGTCGACAGCCGGTGCGCGATCGTGACGACGGTGCGGCCGTGCGAGACCGCGGCGAGCGCGCGCTCGACGAGCGCTTCGGTCGCGGGGTCGAGCGACGACGTCGCCTCGTCGAGGACGATCACCGCCGGGTCGGCGAGGGCGACGCGTGCGAGGCCGACGAGCTGACGCTCGCCTGCCGAGAGTCGGACGCCCCGCGTGCGGACGTCCGTCTCCAGCCCGCGCGGCAGCGCCTCGAAGCGCGCGAGCGCGCCGATGCCCCGCAGGGCGCGGCGTACGTCGTCGTCGGTCGCCTCCGGTTTCGCGAGGCGGACGTTGTCCGCGAGCGTGCCCGAGAAGAGGTGGCCCTCCTGCGGCAGGAAGACGATCCGGCTGCGCAGGGAGTCGAGCGTCGCCTCGCGCAGGTCGAGGCCGGAGAGGCGGACGACGCCGTCGGTCGGGTCGTACTGGCGCGTGAGCAGCTTGGCGAGCGTCGACTTGCCCGCTCCCGTGGGTCCGACGAGCGCGAGGTGCTCGCCGGGTCGGACGGTCAGCGAGACGTCGTGCAGCACGTTCCGGCCCTCTCCGTACGCGAACGTGATGCGCTCCGCGCGGAGCGCTCCGGTCTCGGGCAGCTCCGTGTCACCGCCGACGACGGTGACGGGCGTCTCGAGCAGCGCGACGATCTTCGTCAGCGCGGCGCGGCCCGACTGGAACTGCGAGAGCCAGTCGCCGAGCCGCCCGATCGGGTCGAAGAGCGAGACGAGGTAGAGCGCGACCGCGACGACGGTTCCGATCGATGTGTCACCGCGCCAGTAGAGCCAGCCGCCGACGAACACGACCGCCGCGGTCGACAGCGCCTGTGCGAACGCGATCGAGGAGAAGAACGAGATGTTCACGTACGAGATCCGCCGCCAGGCGCGCACCTGCTCGCGTGACCGCCGCCGGTAGCGCGCGAACTGCTCGTCCTCGCGGCGGTACGCCTTGACGACGCGCACGCCCGTCAGCCCTTCCTGGAGCGACGACATCGTGTCGGCCACGCGCTCGCGGAGCGTGAGGTACGACGGGTGCGAGCGCCGCTGGTACGACAGCGCGGAGATCAGCAGGAGCGGGAACGAGATCAGCGTGACGAGCGCAAGCACGCGGCGAGAGCACGACGATCGCGATCCCCGTGATCGTGAACAGCAGCAGGCTGCCGATCACCTCGATCAGCACCTGGCGCGTGAATGTCGTCAGCGTCTGCACGTCCGAGGTCAGGCGCGCGACGAGCACGCCCGCGCGCTCGCTCTCGAAGAACGGCATCGACAGCCGCTGGAGGTGCTGGTACGCGGCAACGCGGAGCGATCCGAGGAAGCGCTCGCCCGCGCGCGCGGAGCAGACGACGACGAGCCGCTCGAGCAAAGGCCGGATCAGGACGAGCACGAGGTAGGCGAGCGTCGCGACCGTGATCGCCGACTCGTTGCCGCCCTCGATCCCCTCGTCGATCGCGTACTTGAACAGGAACGGGCCCGCGACGGTGACGAGCGTCGAGCCGACGATGCCGGCTGCGGCGAGCGCGATCAGGCCGCGGTACGGGCGGAGGAAGACCCACGTGCGGCGGAAGACCGGCGTGTTCAAGCGGCCTCCAACGCGAGCAGTCGGCGGTAGCGCGTGGAGCGGGCGAGCAGCTCGGCGTGCGTGCCCTCCTCGGCGACCGAGCCCGCCTCGAGCACGACGACGCGGTCGGCGAGCGCGATCGTCGCGGCGCGGTGCGCGATCACGAGCGTCGTGCGTCCCTCCATCACGGTCGCGAGCGCGGCGCGGATCTCGTGCTCCTTCGAGGCGTCGATCGCCGAGGTGGCGTCGTCGAGGATCAGGACGGCCGGGTCGGCGAGGATCGCGCGCGCGATCGCGATCCGCTGCCGCTGGCCGCCCGAGAGCGAGAAGCCGCGCTCGCCGAGGACGGTGTCGTATCCCTCCGGCAGGCTCGAGACGAACTCGTGCGCACCGGCGAGCTGCGCCGCCTCGACGATCTCCTCCGGCGACGCGTCCGGCCGGGCGAAGCCGACGTTGGCGCCGACGGTGTCGGAGAACAGGAACGTGTCCTCGAAGACGATTCCGACCGCGTGGCGGAGGTCTTCCACTCGGAGCTCCCGCACGTCGATCCCGTCGACGAGCACGCGGCCGAACTGCGGGTCGTAGAAGCGCGCGAGCAGCGCGGCCGCCGTCGTCTTGCCGGAGCCGGTCCCGCCGACGAGCGCGACCGACGTCCCGGACGGGATGTCGAGGGTGAACCCGTCGAGGATCGCTCGGCCGGGCTCGTAGCCGAACGTCACGTTCTCGAACCGCACGTCGAGCGCGTCGGCGCGTCGGAGCGCTTTCGGATCGCGAGTCTCGACGACCGTGGGCTGGGATTCGAGTATCTCGGCGATACGCGTGGCCGCCGCGATCGCCTGCTGGAGCGTCTGCACGCGCTGGCCGAGTGTTCGCAGCGGCCAGACGAGGATCGAGAGGTAGAGCGTGAACGCCGTCAGCTGCCCCAGCGTCATCTCGCCGTCGAGGACGCGGTGCGAGCCGAACCAGAGAGTCGCGAGGATCCCGAGCAGCGGCAGCGCTTCGAGCGCGGGGAGGAAGACGGCGTCCACGGCGGCGACGTCGAGCGCGCGGGAGACGACGCGGTCGCTCGCGGTCCGGAAGCGGGCGTTCAGCGCGTCGCCCGCGCCGAGGCCCTTCGCGACGCGGATTCCCGAGACCGTCTCCTCGGCGAGCGCGGTCGCCGCGCCGAGCTCCTCCTGCAGGCGCCGGGTGCGTTCGCCGTAGCGGCGCGAGTAGCGCCAGAACCCGATCGACACGAGCGGCAGCGGCAGCAAGACGATCAGCGCGAGCGGGAGGTCGATCGTGAGGAGGATCAACGCGACCGCGACGACGGAGACCATGTACGCGACCGTGTGGCCGGCGGCGTCCAGGAGCCGGGCGACGAGCTCGGCGTCGTTCGACGCGCGGCTCATCAGCTCGCCGGCGCCGACGCGGTCGTGGAAGCGGGCGTCGAGCTCGAGCGCGCGCGTGAAGAGCGCGTCGCGGACGGCCGCGTCGGCGTGGGCGCGGTTCCGGATCGCATAGAAGTGCCTCACCCCTCCCGCGGCTGCCTCGAAGAAGCCGAGGCCGACGAGGGCGGCGCACCAGAGGAGCAGCGCGCGGCGGTCGTGGGGGAGGATCCCCTGGTCGATCGCACGCGCGACGACGAGCGGTGTCGCGACGGCCGCGGCCTGCCAGACGAGGCCGCCGGCGATCGCACCGAGCACGCCCCGGCGCTCGCGGACGACGACGCGCCAGACGAAGCGCCTCCCCGCCTGTTCTGGCGGTGGGCCGGAGGTGTGCACGGGTACCCATGCACATTCGCTTTGCAGGGTCTTCTCCGCGTCGTCGCTGCGCTGACGCTCCTGCTCGTCCACCGTCACACTCTTGCCGACATGTCCACCCGCCCGCCGATCGAAGCGCGCTTTCCTCGACCGTCGGTGATGGGCGTCGTGAACGTCACCCCCGACTCGTTCTCCGACGGCGGCGTGCACGAGCGCGCGGACGACGCGATCGCGGCGGCGCGGCGCATGGTGGAGGAGGGCGCGGCCATCGTGGACGTCGGGGGCGAGTCGACGCGACCGGGCTCGGAGGGCGTGTCGCTCGACGAGGAGCTGCGCCGCGTCGTGCCCGTGCTCGAGGCGGTTGCGCGCGACCTGCCCGTCTCGATCGACACGACGAAAGCGGGGGTCGCGCGGCGCGCGCTCGAGCTGGGCGCCGAGCTCGTGAACGACGTGACGGCCCTCCGCGCCGACCCCGAGCTCGCCGGAGTCGTCGCGGAGGCCGGCGCCTACCTCTGCCTGATGCACATGCGGGGCGAGCCGCGGACGATGCAGACCGACCCGCGCTACGACGACGTCGCGTCGGAGGTTGCGGCGTTCCTCGAGGAGCGAATGCGGTTCGCCGTGTCCCAGGGGGTCGACGAGCGGCTGATCTGCCTCGACCCGGGAATCGGCTTCGGCAAGACGGTCGAGCACAACTTCGAGCTGCTGCGCCGGCTCGACGTCCTGAGCTCGCTCGGGCGCCCGGTCGTCATCGGCTTTTCCCGCAAGCGCTCGCTCGGCCGCCTGCTCGGCGATCCCGACGCGACGACCGGCCCGCTCTCGGCAAGCCTCGCGGCGGCCGTCACGGCGTACGAGCGTGGGGCGACGATCCTCCGCGTCCACGACGTCCGCGAACACGTCGAGGCGCTCACGGTCGCGCAAGCGGTCGTCGCGTGATGCAGATCGAGCTGCACGGGATCGAGCTCCACGGCTTCCACGGCGTGCTCCCCGAGGAGCGCGAGCGCGGCCAGCGCTTCCTCTTCGACCTCTGGCTCGACGTCCCGGAAGCCGCGGCGTCGGATCGGCTCGAGGATGCCGTCGACTATCGCAACGTGGTCGTCGCGGTGCGGGAGGTCTCGGACGGCCGCGCGTTCCATCTCCTCGAGGCGCTGGCCGCGGCGGTCGCGGACGAGCTGCTCGCGCGCTTCCCGATCGAGCGCGCGCGCGTCCGCGTCCGCAAGCCCGAGGTCGAGCTCGACCCGCCCGTCGAGTTCGCCGCCGCTACCGTCGAGCGGTCGAGGCGCTGACCGTGTAGACCGCGTCGAGCGGCCCGTTGCGCGGCAGGTAGACGTCGAGGTACGCGTAGAAGCCGCGCGTCGTGCGGTTCCTCGCCGAGAGCTTCTCCGGGAGTCGTCCGTGCCGGCCGCTGGTCGCGAAGAGATTGCGCGCCCGTGCGGTCCCGCGTGCGAAGACGGTCGTCGCCGTCGGCTTCCAGAGGTCGACGTCGACGTCGGTGTCGGGCGTGACCGTCACGTGGACGACGCGTCCCGGCGGAACGTAGAGCCGGTAGACGTCCTCGGGATCCTCGGTGAGGTCGAGCCGAGCGCGTAGCGTCGCGCGGGGCCGTCCGGGCGCGGTGATCGGCGTCGTCGGGACCCGGAAGAGCCCGTTCGGCTTCACCTCGCGGATGTCGTCGTTCGGTTCCTGTCCGTCGCTCGCGGGTGCCGGCGTGATCAGCGCGGCCGGGATGCTCGAGGAGCCCGAAGCCGGTGTCGCGGTCGAATCCCGTCCGGGCCGAGGTCGATCGCCGAGTAGCGCATGAGGTCGAAGATCTGCGTGTTGTCGAGCTGCGGGCGCGCGGTCCAGACCCACGCCGTCGCGCCGGTCACGATCGGTGCCGCGAAACTCGTGCCGTCGACCGACGCGTAACCAGACGGGTTGAACGCGACCGGGATCGCGGCCGGGATGTCGACGCCGGGCGCGGCCAGGTCGACCTGGAGCCCGGCGGTCGAGAAGCTCGCGGTCCGGTTCTGCGGATCGGTGGCGGCGATCGTGAGCACGTGGGTGAAGTTCGCCGGGGCGTTGATCGGTGTGCCCTGCTGGCGTTCGTTTCCGGCCGCGGCGACGACGATCGACCCGGTCCGGAACGCGACGGCGACCGTGTCCAACAGGAGCTGGCTCGTCGGGACGCCGAAGCTCATGTTGATCACGCTCGGGCCGGCCTCGATCGCGAGCGAGAGCCCGCGGATGACGTCGGACGTCCGAAGCTGTCGTACGTCGACCGACCGCAGCGACCGCCTGCGGGTAGACGCCGAGGAGGCCGACGCCGTTCTCGGGCGCCGCGGCCACCGACGAGACGGCGGTTCCGTGGAAGTCGTCGCCGGAGTCCGCGAGGCTCTGGGGGCCGAGGATGGTCGTGTTCGGCCGGCCCGCGAACTCCGGATGCGTGAGGTCGATGCCGGTGTCGAGCACGGTGATCGGCTTGCCGGGGCCGGGCGGAACGGCCGAGTCGGCGCCGACGAGCGGCCGCCAGTACTCGGTCGACGGAGCGGGCTCGACGCTCGAGGCGGACCGGCCGGTCTCGTTCGACGACGGCCACGCCGCCGCGGGCGACGAGTGCGGGGAGCAGGCGACCCGGGACGCGCCAGATGCCGAAGCCGCCGCGACAGGAGCGATCCGCCGCGCGCGGTCGAGCGCCCCGCGCTCGAGCTGGACGATCGCAGTGTCGCGCCCGCGAACCGAGAGCGAGCCAGGCGGCGCAGCCGACGGCGAGGCGGCGCGCGAGGCGAGCGCGCCCGGGGCCGCGACGAGCGCGACCAGGCCGAGGAAGCCGACCGCTCTGGTCAAGCAACGCACGCTACTGCGGCAGCGCATAAGTTCGCGAGCGATGCAGCTGGCGTACATCGGCCTCGGTGCGAACCTCGGCGACCGCGAGGCGACGATGCGCGCCGCGCTCGCCGCACTCGACGCCGTGTCCGGTCGTCGCGCGTCGTCGCAGTCTCGACGTTCCGCGAGACCGACCCGGTCGGCTATCTCGACCAGCCGCGCTTCCTCAACGCCGCCGCCGCGGTCGAGACCGAGCTCGACGCCCCGCGAGCTCCTCGACGCGCTGCTCGAGGTCGAGCGGCGAGCTCGGCCGCGACGCGGGAGGGGCCGCGGCACGGGCCGCGGACGATCGACCTCGACCTGCTCCTCTACGGCGACGCCGCGCTCGACGAGCCCGGGCCTCGACCGTCCCGCACCCGCGGCTGCACGAGCGGCCGTTCGCGCTCGAGCCGCTCGCCGAGCTCGACCCCGGCCTCGTCGTCCCCGGCCGTGGCCCGCTGGAGAGCTTGCGCCGAGGCTAGAATCCGGCGTAGATGTCGCACCTCGACGAGCTCGACGAGTTCGAGGCCGACGCTCGAGCTCCGGCTGAAGAGGGAGTACGCGGCCGTCTTCGGCCTCTTCCGCTACTGCGTGCTCACGCAGGACGCGACGTACCTCTGCAACAAGCTCGACCTTCAGTACGTGCCGCAGGCGAGCTACCCGTTCTTCCACCTGCGGATGGAGGACGTCTGGGTCTGGGACAAGAACCGCCCGACCCGGATCATCCCGCGCGCCGAGGTCTTCACCTCCGGCGACGTCACGGTGGAGGAGCTCCGCGGCGAGAACGACGAGCCCCGGCTGCACTCGCCGGAGGCGCTCGCCGAGCGGATCGGCGAGGCTCTCCGCGCGACGACAGCGTCTAGTCGCTCCGTTAGCAGCGGCCTAAGTGCTCCTAGCCGTCGACGTCGGCAACACGCAGACGCGTCTTCGGCGCTGTTCGACGGCGACCGGCTCGCGGAGCACTGGCGCGTCGCCACCGAGCCGCGCCGCACGGGCGACGAGCTCGGCGTGCTCGCTCTCCGGGCTGCTCGACCTCGACGGCGTCGACGGCGTCTGCCTCTCGTCGACCGTGCCGGCGCTCGTCCGCGAGTACGAGGAGTTCGCCGAGCGCTGGGCCGGACTGCCGCATCCTCGTCCTCGGCCCGGGCGTCAGCACCGGGCATCGCGATCCGCTACGACGACCCGCGCGAGGTCGGGCCGGACCGGATCGCGAACGCGGTCGCGGCCGAAGGAGCGCTACGGCGCGCCGTGCATCGTCGTCGACTTCGGCACGTCGACGAACTTCGACGTCGTCTCGCCCGACGGGGAGTACGTCGGCGGAGTGCTCGCGCCCGGGATCGAGATCTCGATGGACGCGCTCTTCGCGCGCGCGTCGCGGCTGTTCGAAGCGTCGACTTCACGCCGCCGCCGACCGTGATCGGGAAGACGACGCAGCCGCGCTCCAGTCGGGGCTCGTCTACGGCTTCGCCGGGCAGGTCGACGGGATCGTCGACGCGCATACGCGGCGAGCTCGGCGCCGACGCGCGGGTCGGTCGCCACCGGCGGGCTCGCGGAGCTGATCGCGCCGCACTCGCGGACGCCTCGAGCGCGTCGACCCGTTCCTGACGCTCGAGGGCCTCCGGCTCGTCTACGCGCGCAACTCCTAGGCCTCGACTTCGTGGAGCTCGTGCGCGTCGAGCAGCGTCTGGTCGGCGCGGCGGTGGTAGCGGCGCGCCCCAGAGGCCGCCGAGCGCGCCGCCGACGAGCATCGCCGCGATCGCCGCGACCCCGCTGACGATCGCCGTCGACGTGAAGGCGTCACGGTTGAACCACGCGGCAGGTCGACGTTCGCGAACGACGTCGTACTTGTCGCCGAACCACGGCTGCGAGCGCCGAGAGCGCGCCGGCCAGGACGATCGTCCAGACCGCTGCCATCACGCCGTTCCGCGCGCCGTCGTCAGCGCGGCGATGCGCCCCGCCGCCCAGCCGCCGATCAGATACGAGACGAAGAGGACGACGAGGCCGCCGACCAGGCTCGCGGTCGAGATGTCGTCGACGTTGTCGCCGCGGAGACCGTCTGGTAGCCGATCGCGCCGACGGCGGCGCCGACGAGGCCGCCGAGCAGCACGACCATCGCGAGGCCGGTCAGCATGCCGACGAGGCTCGCGGGCAGGTCGATGCCGCCGAAGCGCTCGCGCGCGGCTGCGATGGGACTGACGGGGCGTTCGTCGACGACGGCCTGGGGCTCGCGCGCCTCGACGCGGTCGGCGTCGTAGGCCTCGCGGTCGGCCTCTTCGGCCGGCGTCTCGACGGTCGTCGTCCGGTCGGTCTGCGTCCGATCGAAGGTGCTCACGGGAACCCCCTTGTCGTCTGTCGTCAGCAGGGGATTCCCGCAGCGCCCGAGCGCTAACCGCCTCCGTAGACGGAGATCGGCAGGTCGAGCAGTGACCTCGTCGCCCGTCGGCTGCTCCTCCTCGAGCCGGGCGAGCACGAAGCGCGCCCCGGGCGCGGCCGCGAACAGCCGCCGCTCGACGTCGTCGAGGTCGTCGAGCTGCATGAGCTCCTGCCTTGAACGCGCGTGGGAAGCGGCCGCGGCCGAGGTACCAGCCGTAGAACTTCTTGAGGAACCCGGTTGCGCGCTTCCGCTCGCCCAGCTCGCGCACGGTCTCGCGCATGAAGAGCACGAGCTCCGCGATCGACCTCCTCGCGCGTCGGCTCGGGCGCGCCGTCTTCCATGATCTCGCGCAGCACCCACGGGTTGCCCTGCGCGGCGCGGCCGACCATGACCGCGGCTCGCGCCCGGTCGTCGCGAGCACCGCCTGCGCGCGTGCGCGCGACGTGACGTCGCCCGACGCGATCACGGGAACGTCGACGACGTCGACGAGCTCGGCCGTGAGCGAGTGATCCGCGGTGCCCGTGTACATCTGCTTCGCCGAGCGCGGGTGCAGCGTGAGAGACGACGGCGCCGGCGTCGACGAGGCGCGGACCGACGTCGAGGCAGGCGCGCGACCCGTCCTCGAGCCCGCGGCGCATCTTCACGCTGACGGGGAGGTCGACGGCGTTCGCGACCGCGTCGACGATCCGGCACGCGCGGTCGGGATCGTCGAGGAGCGTCGCTCCGGCGCCGGTCTTCGTCACCTTGCGGACGGGGCAGCCGAAGTTGATGTCGACGATGTCGGCGCCCGCCGCCGCGACCATGCGCGCGGCCTCGTCCATCAGCGCCGGCTCGGAGCCGAAGATCTGCACCGCGAGCGGGTGCTCGTCCGTCGCGATCCGCAGGTAGCCGAGCGTCCGCTCGTTTCCGTGGTGAAGACCGGCACAGCTCACCATCTCCGAGCAGACGAGCCCGGCGCCGTAGCCGCCGCCCCTGCCGTCGAAAGGCCTGGACGCTGACGCCCGCCATCGGGGCGAGGACGAGCCGCGTCGGGATCTCGACGTCGCCGATGCGCCAGGAGTCGTGAAGATTTACCTGCACAGAGCGTGAAATCGTAGCGCCTTCCGGTGTTGACGAGCCTCTCGGGCCGAGGCTACACTTCCCGGTTCGCGGAGCGCCAGGGGCGCCCCGCTTTGTCTGTGTCAGGAGGGGCCAGCCTTGAAGGAAGTCGTCCTCACCAACAGGGGTACGAGAATCTGAAGAAGGAGATCGACTACCTCCGCGGCGACAAGCGCCGGGAGGTGGCCGAGCGGATCCGCGTCGCGCGCGAGTTCGGCGACATCGCCGAGAACGCAGAGTACGACGACGCGAAGAACGAGCAGGCGATGCTCGAGCACCGGATCGCGCAGCTCGAGGAGCGCCTGATGGCCGCGCGCGTGATCGACAAGAAGGAGATCTCGAAGGACGTCGTCTCGCTCGGGTCGCACGTCAAGATCCGTGACGTCGAGGCGAAGAAGACGCTCGAGTACCACATCGTCGGGTCGGCCGAGGCGAACCCGGCCGAGAACAAGCTCTCGAACGAGTCGCCCGTCGGCAAGGCGATCATCGGCAAGAAGAAGGGCGAGACGGTCGACGTGTCGACCCCGCGCGGCCCGCTCAAGTTCAAGATCATGGACATCTCAGCCGCATAAGTCGGCGCCTTCGGCGCCTCGACTTCCGCGGCCGGTCTTCTCTCCAAGACGCTCGAGCGAGGACGGGCAAAGCCCGCCCTCGCGGCGACCCCAAATAGACTCGCGCATCGTGACGCCGAAGCGCTTTCCGGACCGCGTCGACGTGGCGTCCGTCCGCGCCGACGCCGAGCAGCTCGAGCCCGGCGAAGAGCGCGGCGACACGCGGCGGCTTGCCGGCCGTGTGATGGCGCGCCGCGACATGGGGAAGCTCGTCTTCCTCGACCTCGTCGACCGGTCGGGCCGCATCCAGCTGCTCGTGCGCGAGGAGAAGACGCGGGCGCGATCGACCTCGACCTCGGCGACTGATCGGCGTCGAGGGCGTCCCGGCGCGGACGCGGCGCGGTGAGCCGTCGCTCGCCGTCGAGTCGCTCGAGCTGCTCGCGAAGAACCGGAAGCCGCTCCCCGACACGTTCCACGGCCTCCCGGACGTCGAGACGCGCTACCGGCAGCGCTACCTCGACCTGCTCGTGAACGAGGAGTCGCGCGCCGACGCGCTTCTCCGCTCGCGCCTCGTCGCGGCGATTCGGCGCTACCTCGACGACCACGGCTTCGTCGAGGTCGAGACGCCGATCCTCCAGCCGCGGTACGGCGGTGCGTTCGCCGACCCGTTCGTCACGCACTACAACGCGCTCGACGCGGACTACTACCTGCGCATCGCGACCGAGCTCTATCTCAAGCGCTTGATCGTCGGCGGCCTCGAGAAGGTGTACGAGATCGGCAAGGACTTTCGCAACGAGGGCACGTCGTACAAGCACCAGCCCGAGTTCACGATGCTCGAGTGGTACGAGGCGTACGCCGACTATCGCGACACGATGGCACGCATCGAGGAGCTCGTCGCGGCCGCCGCGCAGGAGGTGAACGGCACGACGACGACGACGTTCCGCGGCCACGAGGTCGACCTCGGGAGCTGGCGCCGTCTCGAGCTCGTCGACGCGCTCGAGGAGCACGGCCTCTGGACGCGAGACGCGGACGAGCTCAGGCGCCGCCTCGACGAGAAGGACGTGGACACGCGAAACGACAGGACGTGGGCGCAGCTCGTCGACCACGCGCTCGAGCGCTTCGTCGAGCCGTCGCTGATCGAGCCGACGATTCTGCACGACTACCCGATCGAGCTCTCGCCGTTCGCGCGTACGACCGACGACGACCCGACGATCGTCGAGCGGTTCGAGTACTTCGTCGGCGGCATGGAGCTCGGCAACGCGTTCAGCGAGCTGAACGACTCCGAGGAGCAGGCCGAGCGGTTCGCGATGCAGGCCGGCGAGCGCGAGGCCGGCGCAGGCGAGACCGAGCTCGGCGACGAGGACTACGTCGAGGCCCTGTCGTACGGGATGCCGCCGACCGGCGGGCTCGGGCTCGGGATCGACCGGCTCGCCATGGTGCTCGCGGGCCGCGACACGATCCGCGACGTGATCCTCTTTCCGGCCCTCCGCGAGCGCTAGGCCGGCGCGAACGTTCCGTACGTCTCGGCGATGCCGTCACCGAGCGCGACCTCGGGACGCCAGCCGAGGGCACCACTGATCGCGCCCGCGTCGAGCGCGCTTCGCATCAGCTCGCCGGGCCGGAGCGGCTCGAAGTGCGGCTCCAGCTCGGTGCCCGCGGCCCGCTGCAGAAGCTCGAGCAGCTCGAGGACGTTCGTCTCGATTCCGGTGCCGACGTTCCACGTCGCGGCGCGTCCGCTCTCGGCCGCGAGTAAGAACGCGCGGGCGACGTCGCCGACGTACACGTAGTCCCTCGTCTGATTCCCGTCGCCGAAGACCGTCGGCTGCTCGCCGGTCGCGAGCTTGCTGCTGAAGATCGCGACGACGCCGGCCTCGCCGTGCGGCTGCTGCCGCGGCCCGTAGACGTTCCCGAGGCGGAGCACGACGTTCGGAGCGTCGTAGAGCCTCGCCCACGTGGTGACGTACGCCTCGCCGGCGAGCTTCGACGCGCCGTACGGCGACAGGGGCCGCGTCGGCGTCGACTCGTCGGACGGCAGGGGGGAGCCGTCGCCGTAGAGCGCTCCGCCGGTCGACGCGAAGACGACGGGGGCATTCGACCTGCGCGCGCTCTCGCAGACGTTGAGCGTGCCGGCGACGTTCACATCGAGGTCGTGCTCGGGCTCGCGCACGGAGAAGGTGACACTCGCCTGCGCGGCCAGGTGGCAGACGACGTTCGGCGAGAACTCGTCGAACGTCCTCGCGAGCGCCTCACGGTCGCGTATGTCGAGCTCGATGAGCTTGGCGTCGACAGGCACGTTCTCGCGCAAGCCGGCCGAGAGGTCGTCGACGACGACCACCTCGTAGCCGCGGTCCAGCAGCCGGTCGGCGACGTGCGAGCCGACGAACCCGGCGCCGCCCGTGACGACCGCCCGCTTCACCGCGCGGACGCTAGCAGGGGCCGACAATAGGATCCGACGCCGTGGACCGTCGCTCGGCGCTCGTCGTGCTCGGGGTGGTCGCGATCGGCTTGGCGGCAGGTGCGCTCTACGTCGTCGCGGCGTCCGACCGCTACGAAGCGCGGGGCGAGCTGCTCGTCACGCCCGCGCCGTCCGAATCCGCCCTCGGCGGGATCGGCCTGCTCGAGGACAGCGACGAGAGCGCGGCAGCGGACACCGCTGCGCGGATCGTCGAGAGCGGAGCGGTCGCAAGCGCAGTGGCGACGCGCCTGCGGATCGGCGCGGACGAAGCGCGTGATGCCGTCGACGCTCATCGGGTCGACGACTCGAACGTCGTCGTGCTCGTCGCACGCGCGGGCTCGCCGCGCCGCGCTTCGCAGATCGCCGATACCTTCGCCGACGAGACCGTCTCGCAACGCTCCGAGGCCTTCCAGTCGGAGCTGCGAACGCAGATCGACCGTGCGCGCACGGAGCTCCTCGGCATCCCGGCGGGCACGCCGCGCGCAATCGCGCTCCGCGAGAAGCTTGCGACCTGGCGCGCGCTTCAGGGCACGCGAGACCCGACCGTCCGCGTGCTCAGCAACGCCGTCGGGTCGGAGGATCCGGTCTGGCCGAAGGTCTGGCCGACGATGCTCCTCGCGCTCTTCGCGTCGCTCGTCCTCGGGCTCGCCCTTGCAGTCCTCCTCCGGCTGAGGCAGGCCGAGCCGGAGGTCGTACCCGAGCCGGAGCCGGAGCCGGAGCCGGAGCCGGAGCCGGAGCCTCTTGTCGAGCCGCCTCCGCCGAGCCTCGAGCCTGAGCTGCGCGCCCTCGAACGGCGCGCGGCCGAGCAATCCGCTCGGGCCGAGCGGCGGATCGCCGAGCTCGAGGCCCGGATCGCCGAGCTCGAACGCGAGCCGGAGCCCGAGCCGGAACCGGAGCCCGAGCCCGAACCGGAGCCCGAACCCGAACCCGAACCCGAACCGGAGCCCGAGCCCGAGCCCGAGCCCGAGCCCTCGGTTGCACCCGGCGGCTACACGCTCGACCGCCTCGAGGCGATCGCGGCCGACCGGCGCCGAACCGATCCGCTGGCGGCTGACGAGCTCGACGCGTACGTCGACTCGCTTCGCTCGCACGCGAGCGCGGACGGCTCGCTCCCCCGCTCGTTCGACGCGCTGATCGAGGACGTCTTCGGCGAGGCGCCGAGCTGAACCGCCCGTTCCGCTCCCTCGTCCTCTGCTACCACCGCGTCTCGACGGCCGAACCGCACAGGCTCGCGGTCTCGCCGAAGGCGCTCGAGTCGCATCTGAAGACCTTGCTGCGGCGCTACGCGCCGGGAACCGCGGCGGACGTCGTCGAAGGACGACAAGGCGTCGTCCACGTGACGTTCGACGACGCGTACCGCAGCGTCGAGACCGCGCTTCCGATCCTCGAACGGCTCGGCGTCCCCGCGACCGTCTTCGTGTGCACGGGGTTCGCAGACGACGGCCGCCCCCTCAGGATCGCCGAGCTGCGCGACGACGTGGACCCCCTGCCGCAGGAGTTCGAGACGCTCCGTTGGGACGAGCTCCGCGAGCTCTCCGAGCGCGGCGTCGAGATCGGCTCGCACACGGTCGGCCATGCGCACCTCACGCGCCTCGGCGACGACGAGCTCGAACGCGAGCTGCAGGACTCACGCGCGCAGATCGAGGACGAGCTCGGCCTCCCGTGCCGCTACCTCGCGTACCCCTTCGGCGAGCACGACGCTCGCGCCCGCCGGGCGGCCGAGCAGGCCGGCTACGACGCCGCCTTCGCGGTCGATGCGTCACGACGGGACCCCGACCGCTGGGCCGTGCCAAGGGTCGACCTGTACTGGCGGGACATCGGCCTGCGCGCCCGACTCAGACTCTCGACCGGTTTCCGGTCGAGGCGGTAGCGTTGGCGCGGATGAAGGTGCTGATCACCGGTGGGGCGGGCTTCATCGGCTCGCACCTCTCCGAGCTCCTGCTCGAGAGCGGAAACGAGGTCTGGGCACTCGACGATCTGTCGACGGGCAATCTCGACAACGTCCAGCATCTGCGGGACAACGCCGACTACCACCTCGTGGTGGACTCGGTGCTCTCGGAAGCGGTCGTGAACGAGCTCGTCTACAAGTGCGACGTCGTCTACCACCTCGCTGCCGCCGTAGGCGTGCGGCTGATCGTCGAGCGGCCGGTCCACACGATGGTCACGAACGTCCAGGGGACGGAGACGGTCCTGGAGTTCTGCAGCCGCTTCGGCAAGCGGGTCCTTGTCGCGTCGAGCTCTGAGGTCTACGGCGACCATCGCACCGAGACGCCGCTCGTCGAGGACGACCGCCAGGGTGTACGGCCCGACGACCGAAAAGCGGTGGCTCTACGCGGGCTCGAAGGCGATGGACGAGTTTCTTGCCCTGGCCTACCACCAGGAGAAGGACCTCGACTGCGTCATCGTCCGTCTCTTCAACACGGTCGGGCCTCGCCAGTCGGGGCAGTACGGCATGGTCATCCCTCGTTTCGTCGGACAGGCGCTCGCCGGCGCCGCGCTCGAGGTCCACGGCGACGGCACGCAGACCCGCTCGTTCTGCCACGTGCAGGACACGATCCGAGCGCTGAAGGGACTGATGGAGACGACCGAGATCGCGGGCGAGATCTTCAACGTCGGCGGGACCGAGCGGATCTCGATCCTCGATCTCGCGGATCGCGTGAAGAGCCTGACCGGGTCGACCTCGGAGCTCGTCTTCGTTCCGTACTCGGAGGTCTACGGGCTAGGGATCGAGGACACGCTCCACCGGGAGCCGTCGATCGACAAGATCCGCGCCGCGGTCGGCTGGGAGCCTTCACGTCCGCTCGAGCGGATCCTGGGCGACGTGATCGAGCACAGCCGCGGCGCTCCCGCCCGCGTCTGAGTCCCCTCGCTGCGCCGAAAAGCGGCGCCGGGGCAACGGGTGGGGAGAGGAGTGACACGAGGGTGTAGCCCCGTTGCCGCAGGCGCCGTCGAGGGGAATCTGCTCGCTCCCGGGCCGTCTGAAACCCGCCGTAAAGACCCTGTGAGCCGGCCTCGGTAGGCGCCGAGGAGTCGGGTACCATCCTCCTACCGTGTTCGAACGCTTCACGGAACGTGCCCGCCAGGTGGTCGTATTGGCCCAGGACGAAGCGCGTGCCCTCAAGCACAACTACATCGGCACCGAGCACATCCTGCTCGGCCTCCTGCGTGAGGAAGAGGGCCTCGCCGCGCGCGTCCTCGAGTCGCTCGACATCACCGTCGAGGAGGTCCGCGCCCAGGTCGCCAGGATCGTCGGCCAGGGCGACGAGGTCACGACGGGCCAGATCCCCTTCACGCCGCGCGCGAAGAAGGTGCTCGAGCTCGCGCTTCGCGAGGCGCTCAGCCTCGGCCACAACTACATCGGCACCGAGCACATCCTGCTCGGCCTCGTCCGCGAGAACGAGGGCGTGGCCGCGCGCATCCTGCTCGACTTCGACGCCGACGCCGAGAAGATCCGCAACGAGATCATCCGCATGCTCTCCGGCCCCGGCCGACGGCAGGGCGGAGGCGGGGCGTCGGGCGAGAAGTCGAAGAGCTCGAAGCTGCTCGACCAGTTCGGTCGGAACCTGACGAAGCTCGCGGCCGAGGGGAAGCTCGACCCGGTCGTCGGCCGACAGACCGAGATCGAGCGCGTGATGCAGATTCTCTCGCGCCGCACGAAGAACAACCCCGTGCTGATCGGCGAGCCGGGCGTCGGCAAGACCGCCGTCGTCGAGGGCCTCGCCGCGCGGATCTCCGGCGGCCAGGTGCCCGAGCTCCTGAAGGGCAAGCAGATCTACACGCTCGACCTCGCCGCGCTCGTCGCCGGCTCGAAGTACCGCGGTGAGTTCGAGGAGCGCCTGAAGAAGGTGATGAAGGAGATCACCCAGCGCGGCGACATCATTCTCTTCATCGACGAGCTCCACAACCTCGTCGGCGCCGGCGCAGCGGAGGGCGCGATCGACGCAGCGTCGATCCTCAAGCCCGCACTCGCGCGCGGCGAGCTCCAGACGATCGGCGCGACGACGCTCGACGAGTACCGCAAGTACCTCGAGCGCGACGCCGCGCTCGAGCGCCGCTTCCAGCAGATCCGCGTCGACGAGCCCTCGACCGAGGACACGGTGCAGATCCTGCGCGGCCTGCGCGACCGCTACGAGGCGCACCACCGCGTCAAGATCACCGACGAGGCCCTCGAGGCCGCCGCGGTGCTCGCCAGCCGCTACATCCAGGACCGCCACCTTCCCGACAAGGCGATCGACCTCATCGACGAGGCCGCGTCGCGCATGCGCATCAAGACGATGAGCGCACCGCCGCGCTACCGCGAGCTCGAGGAGGAGATCGAGAAGGTCCGCAAGGACAAGGAAGAGTCGATCGAGAACCAGGAGTTCGAGAAGGCCGCGTCGCTCCGCGACAAGGAGCGCAAGCTCACGCAGAAGAAGCGCGAGCTCGAGGACCAGTGGCGGAACTCGGCCGAGGCCGAGGAGCAGCCCGAGATCGGCGAGGACGAGATCGCGGACATCGTCTCGATGTGGACGGGCATCCCCGTCTTCAAGCTGACCGAGGCCGAGTCCGAGAAGCTCATCCACATGGAGGGCGAGCTCCACAAGCGGCTCATCGGCCAGGAGGAGGCGATCGTCGCCGTCTCGAAGTCGATTCGCCGCGCCCGCGCCGGGATCAAGGATCCGAAGCGGCCGACCGGCTCGTTCATCTTCCTCGGCCCGTCAGGCGTGGGGAAGACCGAGCTTGCGCGCACGCTCGCCGAGTTCCTCTTCAGCGACGAGGACGCGATGATCAAGCTCGACATGTCGGAGTACATGGAGAAGCACTCCGTGTCCCGGCTCGTCGGCTCGCCTCCGGGCTACATCGGCTACGACGAAGGCGGCCAGCTCACCGAAGCCGTGCGCCGCAAGCCGTACTCGGTCGTGGTGCTCGACGAGATCGAGAAGGCGCACCCCGACGTCTTCAACATCCTCCTCCAGATCCTGGAGGACGGCCGCCTGACCGACGCGCAGGGCCGCCACGTCGACTTCCGCAACACGATCGTGATCATGACCTCGAACATCGGGGCGGGCACGATCTCGAAGAACCAGACGCTCGGCTTCTCGATCGGCGACGACTCGGGTCTCTCCTACGACGAGATGAAGAGCCGGATCATGGGCGAGCTCAAGAAGGTCTTCCGGCCGGAGCTCCTCAACCGGATCGACGACGTCATCGTCTTCCACAAGCTGAGCAAGGACGAGATCCTCACGATCGTCGAGCTGATGCTCCGCCGCCTGCGCGAGCAGATGGCCACGCACGAGGTCACGATCGAGCTGACCGACGAGGCGAAGGAGCTGCTCGTCGACAAGGGCTACGACCCGACGATGGGCGCCCGGCCGCTCCGCCGCGCGATCCAGCGGCACATCGAGGACCCGCTCGCCGACTTCGTGCTCGGCCGCGAGCTCGAGCCGGGTTCGACGATCCTCGTCGCCCGCAAGCCCGAGACCGAGGACGTCGATATCACGGTCATCCCGGGCTCGATGTCGGTCGAGGCCGTGACGGTGCCGCCCGAGGCGCCGGCCGAGCCCGAGCAGTCCGACGAGGAGCTAGTAGGAGGGCTCGGCGCAACAGGCGCTGTGCCGCCGGGCCGCGCTGGGCGGCGCGATGCGGCGTCCTCAGTCGCGCCCGTATCCAGTGGATACGAACGCTCCCTGCGTCCTTGCCTCGCACCACCCATCGCACCCCGGCAACGAGGCCCGTTACGCCGAGCCCTCCTAGCTAAGCACCCACTCGTCGTCGCGCAGGATCGGCACCGCCGCGCCGGCTGCCGTGATCCCGTCGACGTCCACCTCCGGCCCACCGATCATGAAGTCGGTGTGCACGGACGAGTGGTTCACACCCCTCTCGTGCCACTCCGTGGCGTCCCCGTAGCCCGAGATCGTGCGCGTGATCGCCTTGCCGTAGGCGATGTGGCAGGTCGCGTTCTCGTCGAAGAGCGTGTCGTAGAAGACGAGCCCCGTCTGGCCCACGCGTGACGAGCCGTCGACGAGCGCGACCTCTCCGAGCCGCGTCGCGCCGTCGTCGCGCTGCGTCTGGGCGCGGACGACGTCGGCGCCGTGCTCCGCCCGCACGTCGACGATCCGGCCGCCCTCGAAGCGCAGCTCGAGGCCCTCGACGAGCGTGCCGAGCAGCGCAAGCGGACGTGTCGAGCGGACGACCCCCTCGGTTCGGCGTGCGTCGGGCGCGACGTAGACCTCCTCCGTCGGCATGTTCGGCGCGTGCTCCCGGCCCCACGAGGTGTGGAAGCGGGCGGCCTCGAAGTTCCCCTCGGGGAGGATGCCGATTGTCAGGTCGGTGCCTGCGCCGTGGAAGTGCAGCGCGTCGAACTCGTGCACGTTCATCGCGTTCGCCCGCGCGCTGAGCCGGTCGAGATGCTCGCGCCACGCGGCGACGGGATCGGGCTCGTCGAGGCGGACGGCGAACGCGACCGCCTCCCAGAGCCGCTCGACGTCGGGCTCGCCGAAGATCCGCTCGGCCCAGCCCTCGTTCGGGAAGGCGACCGCTGTCCAGTTGATCAGCTGCTCGTCGAGGACGATCCTGCCGCCCAGCTCCTGGAGTTCCTTCGGAACGGCGCGCCCGACGCGCTCGCCGTCCACGCCCGCGAGCAGGTCGGGCTCGGGGTCGCCCGTGATCGAGATGTTCGCCGCCTTCGCGTCGCCGAGCGCCTGCATCCGCGCCAGCCGCCAGGGCGGGCTCCAGTCGAGCACGTCGTCGGGCGCGCCCTCGACGAACGCCTTCCGCACGTGCGTGTCGCCGTAGTCGACGTCCACGTAGCGCGCGCCGGCGGCGTACGCGGCCCGCGTGAGCGCCCGAACGAGCGGCGCGTGCGCGAGCAGCCCGCCGATGGCGACGATCTGACCGGGCGCGACGTTGGCGCCGACCCGCACGGTGAGCTCGGCATACCGATCGAGCCGCTCGTCCACGGAGTCAGCCTAACCCCGGAAACGTCGACGGCGACCCGGGTATCCGAGTCGCCGTCCGCCGCGAGAGTGAGTGGGCTGCGGCCCCCCACGACCCTCGCGAACACACTCTGGGCCATCCGGCGTGGTCCTGCCTACCCCGGAAGGGGGAAAAAGTGAACCGAGTAGGTGAATCAGCGAAAGGGGGAGGAATCAACCGAGGCCGCTCGGCGAGACTGCGGGAGCAAGACGGATGGGCGCCGATGCGGCGGGCGCCCTCCAGAGGCGAGAAGGCGGGCGATGCGGCGGCCCGCCTTTTTCCTTTTCATGGGACAGGTAGAACGCGGGGATGCCCGCGTCGACGCTCGGCCGTCGTCCTGTCCCGCTCGTGCTCTGCGGGGCGCTTGCGATCTCGTTCTCGGGGATCCTCTACCGCTACGCCGACGTCTCGCCGACGACCGGCGCCTTCTTCCGGTGCGTCTGGGCGCTGCCGGTGCTCTGGCTCCTCGCCCGGCTCGAGGATCGGCGCTACGGGCCGCGCGAGTGGCGCTCCCGGCGGCTCGCGTGGATCGCGGGCGCCTTCTTCGCCGCCGACCTGATCCTCTGGCACCACTCGATCGAGCAGGTGGGAGCGGGCCTTGCGACCGTGCTCGGGAACACCCAGGTCGTCCTCGTCGCGCTCCTCGCGTGGGCCGTGCTCGGGGAGCGGCCGCCAAGGGCCGCTCTCGCCGCGATCCCGGTCGTCGGCGTCGGGGTGATCCTGATCTCGGGCGTGCTCGAGGACGGCGCCTACGGCGTCAACCCGCACGCTGGGGGCGCTGTTCGGGGTGCTGACCGGAGTCGCGTACTCCGGCTTCCTGCTGACGCTCCGCGAGGGCAGCAGCGACCTCCGGCGCGCCGCGGGGCCGCTCTACGACGCGACGCTGGCGTCGGCGGTCGGCTGCGGGCTCTGGGGCGTCGTCGCGGGCGACCTCGACCTGAGGCCCGGGCCGTCCGCAACCGCGTGGCTGATCGCGCTCGCGCTCAGCTCGCAGGTCTTCGGCTGGCTGCTGATCACGATCACGCTGCCCAGGCTGCCGGCAGCGCTCAGCTCGGTGATGCTGACGTTCCAGCCGCTCTGCTCGGTCGTCTTCGCCGCGATCCTGCTCGACGAGTCGCCCTCGAGCGCCCAGCTGCTGGGCGCTGGGTGCATCCTCGCGGGCCTCGTGATCGCGACCGCCATCCGTCGGCCTGCTCCGGTCCCCGAAGCCGCATAGGCCGATCGGCCGCTTTCGATCGAACGAACGACCTGTTGAGGTAGCGGCACAGAATCGGCACAGAGGCCGTCCTGCGCCGCGGTTAGCGTGGCGTCGTGGCGAAAGCGGCCGTCCAGTACGCGTGCTCCGAATGCGGCTACGCAGCCGGACGCTGGTTCGGCAAGTGCCCGGGCTGCGGGGCGTTCGGGACGCTCGCCGAGGAGAAGATCGCGGCGCCCAAGAAGGGCGGCGGGAACGCCCGGCCGCTGCTCCGCCTCGTCGACGTGCGGGCCGAGGAGGCGACCCGGATCGGCACCGGCGTTCCCGAGCTCGACCGCGTGCTCGGCGGCGGTCTCGTGCCGGCCTCGCTCGTTCTCGTCGGCGGCGAGCCCGGAGTGGGGAAGTCGACGCTGCTCCTGACGGCACTCGCCGCGATCTCGAAGGACCGGCGCGCGCTGCTCGTGACCGGCGAGGAGTCGACCGCGCAGGTGAAGCTCCGCGCGCAGCGGCTCGGCGGGGCCGAGGGCGTCGAGATCCTCGCCGAGACCGAGCTCGAGACGGTGTGCGCGACGCTGGAGCGCGAGCGGCCCGACGTGTGCGTGATCGACTCAGTGCAGACGCTCTACTCGTCCGAGCTCGGCTCGGCGCCCGGCTCGGTCGCGCAGGTTCGCGAGGCCGCCGCGCGGCTGCTGCGCGTCGCGAAGGAGTCCGGCGTCGCGACGATCCTCGTCGGGCACGTGACGAAGGACGGCGCGGTCGCCGGCCCGCGCGTGCTCGAGCACCTCGTCGACTGCGTGCTCCAGTTCGAGGGCGACCGCTATCACGCGCACCGCGTGCTGCGCGCCACGAAGAACCGCTTCGGCTCGACGAACGAGCTCGGCGTCTTCGAGATGACCGGCGCGGGCCTCGTCGGCGTGCCCGACCCGTCCGAGCTCTTCGGCCGCACGGTCGCGGGCGAGCCGGGCTCGGCCGTCGCGTGCGCGCTCGAGGGAACGCGGCCGATCCTGCTCGAGGTGCAGGCGCTCGTCGCGCAGACCGACCTCGCGATGCCGCGCCGGGTCGCGACCGGCGTCGACCCGAAGCGGCTCGCGATGATCGTCGCCGTGCTCTCGAGGCACGCGGGCATCGGCCTCGGCCAGGCCGACGTCTTCGTGAACGTGGCCGGGGGCGTGCGCGTCGACGAGCCGGGCGCGGACCTTCCCGTCGCGCTCGCGATCGCGTCCGCCGCGAAGCGTCAGCCGGTCCGCGAGGGCCTCGCCGCGTTCGGAGAGATCGGGTTGACCGGCAGGCTGAGGCCGGCTGCGCAGGCGGAGCGCAGGCTCGAGGAATGCGCGAAGCTCGGCCTTCGCGCCGCGCTCGTGCCGTCTGGCACGAGCGGTCGGGGGAAGCTAGCCTTGCTGCAAGCCGAGACGCTGCGGCAGGCGACGAGAGCGGGGCTCGACGAGACGTGGAGAAGGAGCGCAAGCCGACTGAACGCGAGGGTTGGGCGCCGGAGGTCGGCGTCCCGCGCACGCGTGCCGAGCTCGACCTGAGGCGCGATCCCGTGCTGCTCTCCGCGATCGCCCAGGTCGCGCCGGGCAGCGACCTCCGCCAGGGGATCGACGACATCATCCGCTCGAAGGAGGGCGCGCTGATCGTGGTCGGCGACCCGGAGGAGCTCTCGTTCCTGTACTCCGGCGGCATGAAGCTCGACCTGCCGTTCCGGCCGCAGCTCCTCTACGAGCTCGCGAAGATGGACGGCGCGATCATCGTCAACGACGACCTGAGCCGGCTCGCGTACGCGAACGTCCAGCTCATGCCCGACCCGACGATCGCGTCGAGCGAGACGGGCACGCGGCACCGCACGGCCGAGCGCGTCGCCAAGCAGACGAACGCGCTCGTGGTCTCGATCTCGCAGCAGCGGGAGACCGTGACCGTGTTCCTCGGGACGCGCCGCTACCAGCTCGAGCAGGTCGCCGACGTCCTCGCGAAGACGAACCAGGCGCTCGCGACCCTCGAGACGTACCGCGCGCGGCTCGACCACGTGCTCACCCGCCTGACCGCGCTCGAGTTCCAGAACGCGGTCGTGCTCGACGACGTGCTCGTCGTCCTCCAGCGGGCCGAGATCACGACCCGGATGGCCGAGGAGATCGAGCGCGCCTGCGTCGAGCTCGGCAGCGAGGGCCGGATGATCCGGATGCAGCTCGAGGAGCTCGTCGGCGAGGTGCCGAGGGAGAAGGCGGCTGTCCTCTACGACTACCACGCCCAGGGCGGCGTCGACCCGACCCGCGAGGGCCTCCAGGCGCTGGCGGAGCTTCCGTACAAGGAACTGCTCGAGTTCGAGCTCCTCGCCGTGCTCGGCTACCCGGCCACGACGAACCCTCTGGACTACTCGGTCGAGCCCCGCGGCTACCGCGTGCTCTCGCACATCCCGCGCCTGCCGGACAGCGTGATCCGCCACGTCGTCGACCATCTGGCCGACCTCGAGGCGATCGTCCGGGCCTCCCAGCGGGACCTCGAGGCCGTCGACGGCGTCGGTGCCGTCCGCGCCCGGGACATCCGCGAGGGCCTCCGCCGCCTGCAGGAGCACAACCTGGTCGACCGCTACCTCCAGCTCTGAGGGAGAAGGTCCGCTCCGAGCAGGGCTTTTGCCGAAAAGCCCTGGAAATGCTACGATTCTGTAACTGACGCCGGCGCAGACGATCGCGCCGGCTTTCTTGGCGGATAGGGACTCCAGAAGGGGAGGACGCGGCTTGTTCAAGGTCGGTGAGAAGGTGGTCTACCCGCACCACGGGGCGGGAACGGTGGTCAAGAAGGAGTCGCGCGAGGTGTTGGGGCAGAAGCGCGAGTACCTGACGATCCGGATCCTGCACAACGACATGACGGTGCAGGTGCCGGCCGACAACGCCGAGGCCGTGGGCCTCCGGCCGGTGATCGACGAGAAGATGGTCGAGGTCGTCGTGAAGGCGCTGAGGGGCGGCGGCACACAGATGCCGAAGAACTGGAACCGACGCTTCAAGCACAACCGCGACAAGATGAAGACCGGTGACATGCTGGAGCTCGCAGAGGTCGTACGGAACCTCTCGCTCCGGGACCACGAGAAGGGTCTGTCCACCGGTGAGAAGCAGATGTTCGTGAAGGCGAAGAAGATCCTCGCCTCCGAGCTGATGTACGCGAAGGGCATGGACGACGAGGAAGCCGCCGAGTGGCTCGAGGGCGTCCTCTCCGACGTGGGCACGAACGGTAAGAAGCGCACGTCGCGCGCGAAGGCAACCGCGGCCGCGCGCTAGTCCTCCCGAATGTCCGTCTGGGCCGTTCTCGCCGCAGCAGGAAGCGGCGAGCGGCTCGGGCTGGACCGCCCGAAAGCCTTCGCGAACCTGCGCGACCGGCCGCTGCTCGCCGAGACGCTCGAGCGCCTCGAGGCCTCCGACTGGATCGACTCGATCGTCGTCGCGGTGCCTCCCGGGTGGGAGGAGCCGGCGATCCTCCTCGCCGAGGAGATCGGCGCCGGCAAGGTCGTCGCCTGCGTGACCGGCGGGGCGACGCGCGCGGAGTCCGTGCGCGCCGCGGTCGCGGAGGTCGGTGACGACGCAGCCGTGATCCTCGTCCACGACGCCGCGCGGCCGCTCGTCGACGACGACGTGATCGAGCGCGTGCTGGCGCCGCTGTCGGAGGGCTACGACGGTGCTGTCCCGACGCTGTCGCTCGCCGACACCGTGAAGCGCGTGCGCGGCGGCGAGGTCGTCGAGACGCTCGACCGGCGACGAGCTCGTCGCCGTGCAGACGCCGCAGGCGTTTCTCGCTGCCGCGCTCCGGAGCGCGCTCGCGGGAGACGTCGCCGCGGCGACCGACTGCTCTTCGCTCGTGGAAGCCGCCGGTGGACGGGTCGCGGCCGTGCCCGGCGACCACCGGCTGCTGAAGGTGACGGACCCGAACGACCTCGAGCTCGTCGCACGTCTGCTCTAGGCGGCGAGTGCGGCCGTGATCGTCGACTACCACATGCACCTCCGTGCGGCGCGCGCCGGGACGGAGGAGATCGACCACACGGTCGAGGCGGTCGAGCGCTACGCGGAGATCGCGCGCGCGCGGGGCGTCGACGAGATCGGCTTCACCGAGCACGTCTACTACTTCCGCGAGACGCGCTTCGCGTGGATGCTCGAGTACCAGATCGAGCGCTGCAGGCAGAGCCTCGACCGCTACTGCGACGCGGTGCTCGAGGCGAAGCGGCGGGGCCTGCCGGTCAAGCTCGGGCTCGAGGTCGACTGGGTGCCGGAGCACGCAGAGCGGCTCGCCGACGTGCTCGAGTCGTACCCGTGGGACTACCTGCTCGGCTCGGTGCACTGGATCGACGGCGTCGCGGTCGACCAGCGCCCAGGGCTCTGGGAGCGGAACACGGTCGAGGAGGTCTGGGCCCTCTACTCGCGGGAGCTCGAGGCCGCGGCGAGGAGCCGACAGTTCGACGTCCTCTCGCATCCCGATCTGGTCAAGATCTTCGGCGACCGTGTCGAGTGGAACTGGCAGCCGGTGATCGACGCGCTCGACGGCGTCGCGCTCGAGGTCTCGACCGCCGGGCTGTACAAGCCGGTCGGCGAGCTCTATCCGGACGCCGAGCTGCTGCGCGGCAGCGGAGCGGATCACCCTCGCATCGGACGCGCACGTCGCCGACCACGTCGGCCGCGACCTCGACCGCGCGATCGAGCTACGCACGCGCGGCCGGCTTCGAGACGGTCACCGTCTTCGACGGGCGGCAGTCGCGCCAGGAGCCGCTCGGGTGAGCGACTACCGCGTCGGGATCGGCGTCGACGCGCACGCGCTCGAGGAGGGCGTGCCGCTCGTCCTCGGCGGCGTCGCGATCCCGTTCCCGCGCGGGCTCGCGGGCCACTCGGACGGCGACGTGCTCGCGCACGCGCTGATCGACGCGATCCTCGGGGCGGCCGGCCTCGCGGACATCGGCGCGATGTTCCCGGCGGGCGACCCGCAGTGGCACGGCGCATCCTCGCTCGACCTGCTCGCACGGGCCTACGCGGCGGTCGGCGAGCTCGGCTTCGAGCTCGTCAACGCGGACTGCGTTCTCATCGGCGAGGAGCCGCGACTCGCGCCTCATCGTCTCGAGATGCGCGCTCGCCTCTCGGCCGCGCTCGGAGTCGACGAGCTGCGCGTCGCCGTCCGTGCGACGACGACGGACGGCCTCGGCTTCACGGGGCGCGGCGAGGGCCTCGCCGCGCAGTCCGTCGCTCTGCTCGTGCGCGCATGAACGTCGTCCGCTACGCGGATCGGCCCGACCTGCTCGAGATCCGGTTCGAGACGCTGACGCGTCCCACGTTCCCGGAGTACCTGAACAACAACGTCCCGGGCAACCTCTACTGGGGCCGGCTCTACGAGGACTTTCCCGACTTCCAGCTCGCCCTGCTCGACGGCGACGACCTCGTCGCGGAGCTGCATTCGGTTCCGACCGCATGGGACGGAAGCGACGACGATCTCCCGAGCGGGTGGGACGAGGCGTTCCTGCGCGCGTTCGAAGGCGGGCGCGAGGCGGACGTGCTCTGTGCGCTCGCGATCTCGGTCCGGCCCGATCGGCAGGGCGAGCGGCTCTCGAGCCGCATGCTCGAGGAGATGCGCCGCGCCGGCGGGTCGCACGGCCTTCGCGACCTGATCGCGCCCGTCCGACCGACACGCAAGCAGCTCTACCCGCTGATCCCGATCGAGCGGTACGCCGAGTGGCGGCGCGAGGACGGGTCGCACTTCGACCCGTGGATCCGGGTGCACGAGCGCGTCGGCGGCGTGGTGTTCCGCCCCTGTCCGGAGTCGATGACGATCGAGGCGCCGGCTTCCGACTGGGAGGAGTGGACGGGCATGGCGTTCCCCGAAGACGGCGACTACGTCTTCGCGGGCGGCCTCGCGCCGCTCCACGTGCGCAACGGGATCGGTCGCCACGTCGAGCCCAACGTGTGGCTTCGGCACTCGCTCTAGGCGGGGAGCCGCACGACGCCGTCGCCCGTCGCCACGAGCCCGTCGCGCTCGAGTGACGCGACGGCCTCGACGTCGAGGCTCGTGAGCGTGCGCGGTCGCGCGGCGACGAGTCGAAGCGTGTCCGCGCGCCGCTGGCGGAACGACCCCTCGAAGCGCGACTGCTTGCGCTGAGGCTCGTACCGCGTGCCGCGGGACTGGCAGCGCTCGGCGAGCGGGCACTCGTCGCAGCGGGGCACGCGCGCCAGGCAGACCGTGCGGCCGAGGTCCATCAGGGCCTGACCGCAGGCGTGGTCGAAGCGGTGTCCGGTGCGCTCCTCGATTCGCAGGACGTTCGTGTCGCGCGGCAGGACGGCGTCACCGAACGCGAACGATCGGACCGCGGCCGCGGTGTACGGCCCGATGCCGGGCAGCTCGGTCAGGTCGTCGGGCCACCCGCGCTCGGCGACGACGCGGGCGGCTCGGTGCAGGTTGAGCCCGCGCCGGTTGTAGCCGAGGCCCTGCCACGCGCGGATCACGTCGGCGGGCGACGCTGCGGCGAGCGAGTCGACCCTCGGCCAGCGCTCGAGCCAGGCGAGATACCGCGGCACGACGCGGGAGACCTGCGTCTGCTGCAGCATCACCTCCGAGACGAGGATCGCGTACGGGTCGCGTGTCCGCCGCCACGGCAGGTCGGCTCCGTTCGCGTCGAACCACCGGAGGAGGAGGTCGTCCACCGGTATGAGCGTAGAGCGCTTGGCCGACGGTGTGAACAGTCCCTCGGCCTAGCCCTCCTTCGCCGCGACGAGGAGGTCGAGCTTCCGCTCGAGTTCGTCGAACCGCCTCTCGATCAGCTCGCGGTCGCTCAACTCGTCCTTGGCGCGCGCCGCGTCGGAGTCCCGCGTCGCACGCGCCACGAACGTGGACGTGATCACCGCCGTGACGATCGCGATGAATGCGATCCCCTCGAGCATCACGACCGCGCCGACGAGCCTGCCCGAGGTGTGCGACGGCGCCACGTCGCCGTAGCCGACGGTCGTGACGGTCTGGAGCGCCCACCACATCCCGACCCAGACGTCCGGATACTCCTCCTTGTCGATCAGGCTGATCAGCACGCCGGCGCCGACCACGACGACGGTGGTGGCGACGACGATCACGCCTGCCGCGTTCCGCACCGACGGAGGCTCGCGCATGAAGCGCTCGAGCCGTCGTTCGATCAGATTCCACCGGGCCATGCGTCCGCTGAAAGGAAACCAGCGGCGTCTGACGTTCCGTCACCCGTCACGCGAGCGGGTGGCGCGCGAAGAACGCCGCGAGCGCCTCGGCCACGGCCCCGGGGCGCTCGAGCTGCATGAGGTGCGCCGCGCCAGGCACGACCACGCCCTCGGCGTTCTGCAGCCAGTCGAGCAGGAGCCGGAAGGTCTCCTCGAAGCGCGGGTCGAGGGCGACGCTGCGCTCGCCGAGGAGGACGAGGGCGGGCTGCTCGATCCGGCCGGCGTCCGACTCGTCGAAGTGCGCGTCGAGCGCGGACGGAAGATCGGCCTCGAAGCTGGTGCCGGCGTCTCGAACAGCCTGGTCGAACGCGCCGGGAAGGATCCGGTCGAGGTGCTCCCCGTAGCGCGGCCACCGGAGCTCGAGGAACTCGTCGACGGCGACGAGTGCGCCGACGCTCCGGAAGCGATCGACGCTGTGCTCCAGCGCGGCTCGGTACGACGCAGCGCGCTCCCCGATCAGCACGCCGGGCTCGAGCACGGTCAGCGTGTGCACCAGCTGCGGCGCCTCGAGCGCCAGCCGGAGCGCAATCGCGCCTCCAAGCGAGTGTCCGACCACATGTGCGCGACGGAGGCCGAGATGGTCGAACAGCTCGCGACAATCGGCCGCCTGCCCCGCGAGGCTCGTCGGCGGCGTGCCGGAGCTGCCGCTGTAGCCGCGGCGTCGATAGGTGATCAGCCGGTAGCGCTCGGCCAACGCGGGTTCGGATCGAAGCGGCCGAAACGCGTCGGCGATGAACGCACCGTGGATGCAGACGACCGGCACCCCCTCGCCGCTGTCCTCGTAGCTCAGGCCGATCACCGAAGTAAAGCGTCGCCGTGCGGAAGGATCGCGGCGTGCCGATCCGGACGGCTACGTGGTGCTGGTGGGTCAGCTCGACAGCGCCGACAACGCCGCGTAGTCGGCGCGGTCCTTCGCGGCGTCGTCAGGGTCGTCGCGCGGCGACGACTTCCCGGCCTTCAGCAGCGAGAGCGCGGCGACGCGGCAGCGGACGCCGAACAGCTCACGCACATCGTCGCCGAGCGGCTCCTCCGACCAGACCGCGTCGCGGTCGCGAAGCGGGATGACGACACGACCACGATCGTCCTGCTCGAGGTACGTCAGCTCGACGCGCACCGGTCCGCGCTCGTAACCCGTCCCGCCGTCCTCGTCGGGCTCCGGTGCGTGGTGCCAGCCATGTGCTTCGAGCAGCGCCGCCGCCGTGACGGCGTCGTCGTGCCACATCGCGAAGTCGACGTCGCCGTGGGGGCGCGTGATCGCGCCGACGTAGAAGTCGACCGCCCAGCCGCCGAAGAGCCAGTAGTCGAAGCCGTTGCGCTCGAGGAGCTCGGCGACGTCGCGGAGTGCACGCAGCTGTTGCTGCACGAGACGAGGATAGGCTCGTTCGGTGCTGTACACGCCCGAGGCGCACGAGCGCCTCACCGCTGAGCCTTGGAACGCGGACCGCGTGCACGCGGCGATCCGGTCGATCGTCGCGGAGACCGAGGACGCGTTCGACGACGGCTGGGACTCGCATCCGCTCGACAGCGAGCAGGGCAGGTTCCGCACGATCTACGGCGGAGGCGCCGGGGTCGTCGACGCGCTGCGCAGGCTCGGCGAGAGCGGAGTGGTCGACGTGGAGCGCGACTATGTGCCGTACCTCGAGCGCTCGCTCGACGCGCCCGCGGACTACCCGGACGAGAATCCGCGCCGCAGCTGGTGGGTCGGCGAGGTCGGCATCCGCCTCGTCCTGCAGCGTCTCGCTCCGTCGGCAGAGAACCTCGACGAGCTCGCGGCTCGGATCTCGGAGAACGCCCGCGACGAGCGCCGCGAGCTGATGTGGGGCAGCGCGGGGACGATGCTCGCCGCGCGCGAGCTCGGCCTCGACGAGCTGTGGGCCGAGAGCGCGGAGTGGCTTCGCGGCGAGCGAGACGTCGACGGCCTCTGGGAGCAGGACCTGTTCGGCACGCGCGTCCGCTACATCGGCCCGGCGCACGGCTTCGCCGGCTGCGTGCTCGCGCTCGGGGACGACCCGCTCGCCGGCGACGTCGCGCGCAGGTTCGCGGTCGAGCAGGACGGCCTCGCGAACTGGCCTCCAGCGGCCGGTGATGAGCTCGCCCACCGGCGGGACGGCTCGATCCGCGTGCAGTGGTGCCACGGTGCGCCGGGCATCGTCACCTCGCTCGGCGACCTGCTCGACGAGGACCTCGCGCTCGCGGCGGCCGAGCTCACGTGGCTTGCGGGCCCGCTCGCGAAGGGCGCGAACCTCTGCCACGGGACGGCCGGGAACGGCTACGCGTTCCTGACGCTGTTCGCGCGCACCGGCGACGAGCGCTGGCGGGTCCGGGCCCGTGCATTTGCGATGCACGCCGTCGAGCAGGTCGAGCGTGCGCGCGCGGCGCACGGGCGATACCGCTACGCGCTCTGGAGCGGCGACCTCGGGACCGCGCTCTACCTCGCGGACTGTCTCGAGGGCGGCGGAGCGCTCCCGCTTCCCTGAGCCGGCGCGCCGGCCGTTGGCGATAGCCTCGGTCTGGTGAAGCCGAACCGCTCGATCCCGTCGGACGTCGTCGTCCCCGTCCTGGTCTACCCGGACGTTCGGGAGGCGGTCGAGTGGCTCACGAAGGCGTTCGGGTTCGAGGAGCGTCTCCAGATCGGCGAGAGCCACCGCTCGCAGATGCGGTTCGGCGACGGCGCGGTCATCGCCGCGGACGTTCACGGCGAGCAGCGACCGCCCCGGGCCGGGGAGGTTACGCACGCCGTCCTCGTCCGGGTCGACGACGCTCACGCGCACTGCGAGCGCGCCCGGGACCACGGCGCGCGCATCCTGATGGAGCCGCGGGACTTCGAGTACGGCGAGCGGCAGTACACGGCCGAGGATCCGGCGGGGCATCGGTGGACGTTCTCGGAGACGCTCGAGGACGTCGACCCGGCCGCGTGGGGCGGCGTGCTGCGCTGACGAACGTGCCGGGCGAGGCTCGTACACGCTTCGCTCCCAGCCCGACGGGCACGCTCCACGTCGGAAACGCGCTGAGCGCGGTCGCAGCACGCGATCTGGGGGGCTGGATGCTCCTGCGGATCGACGACACCGACGCCGCGCGCAACGTGCCGGGCGGGGAGGAGGCGATCCTCCGCGACCTCGCGTGGCTCGGCGTCGCGTGGGACGAGGGGCCGGTGCGGCAGAGCGAGCGGCCGACCGCTATCGCGAGGCGGCGGCGCAGCTCGGCGACCGCTTCGACGGAGTCACCCTGCTCCGCGAGGACGGCCGGCCGACGTACCACCTCGCGAGCGTCGTCGACGACATCGACTTCGGCATCACGCACGTCGTGCGCGGCAACGACCACCGGCCGAACGAGGCGCTGCACCGGAGGCTCGCGCTGGCGCTCGGGGCGACGCCGCCCGAGTACGTCCACCACGGCCTGATCCTCGGCGACGGACGGCCGCAAGCTCTCGAAGCGCGCAGAGGGCGCGACGGTCGAGTCGCTTCGCGAGGGCGGCATCCCTGCCGAGGCGGTGCGGGCGTACCTCGAAGAGCTCGGCCTGCCCGCTGCACGACGTGCACTACGACCTGCCGCGCATCCGGCGCCTCGCGATCGACGCGATCGCATCGCTGCCGGACGACGAGCTCGCCGCGCGCGTCGGCGTGCCCGTGTCCGTCGTGCCCGCGCTCCGGGGCGCGCGCGATCTGAACGAGGCCCGCGACTACGCTGACTCGATCCTGCAGACCCCGCCCGTCGCCGACGCTCCGCCCGAGACGCTCGTGCGCTTCCGCGAGCTGCGCGACCGGCGGCGCTCGACCCGAAGGCGATCGTCCGCGAGCTGAAGGCCGTCGGCGGCGACCTCCGGGCGCTGCGCCGCGCGCTGACGGGTCGCGAGCGCGGGCCGGAGCTCTGGGCGGTGCTCGCTGCGCTGCCGCGCGACGAGGCGCTGCGGAGGGTCGATGCGGCTCTCTAACACGCTCACGCGCGCGCCTCGACGAGCTGCCGGCGCCGCCCGGTCCGATCCGCATGTACTTCTGCGGGCCGACCGTCTACCAGCGCATCCACGTCGGCAACGCGGTCCCGTTCGTCCTCGCGATGTGGCTGCGGCGCTGGCTGCGCGCGCGCGGCTACGACGTCACGCTCGTCCATCAACATCACCGACGTCAACGACAAGATCTACGAGGCCGCGCCGGGCGCGAGCGCCGAGCTGGCGAGGAACGCGACGGCGTGGTACCTCGAGGACACCGGCGACCTCGGGCTCGGTCGGCCCGACCATCGAGCCGCGCGCGACCGAGACGATCCCGGAGCAGATCGCGATGATCGAGCAGCTGGTCGACGGCGCGGCCTCGCGTACGAGGTCGACGGCGACGTCTACTTCCGCGTCGCGAGCTACCCCGACTACGGACGCCTCTCGGGGCAGCGGCCGGACCAGGTCGAGGAGCAGGAGCCGAACCCGCTCAAGGAGGATCCGCGCGACTTCGCGCTCTGGAAGGCGAACAAGCCCGGCGAGGACACGTCGTGGGACTCGCCGTGGGGCCGCGGCCGGCCGGGCTGGCACATCGAGTGCTCGGTGATGAGCGAGAAGCTACCTCGGGCCGGTCGTTCGAGATCCACGGCGGCGGGCTCGACCTCGTCTTCCCGCACCACGAGAACGAGCTCGCGCAGTCGCGCGCGCTCGGCCACGAGTTCGCGCAGCTCTGGATGCACAACGGGATGCTGCGCTTCGGCCGGCGAGAAGATGTCACAAGTCGCTCGGCAACGTCGTCACGTCTGCAGAACGCGCTCGACACGTGGGGGCGCGAGACGCTGCTCGTCTTCTTCATGACCGGCCACTGGCGCAAGCCGATCGACTTCACCGACGAGACGCTCGGCGCGGCGGCCGCGCGGGCCGAGCGCTTCCGCGACGTGTTCCGCTCGCCGTCCGAGCCGGCGCCCGACGGTGCCTGGGAGCGCTTCGCCGCAGCGCTCGACGACGACTTCAACACGCCCGACGCGCTCGCGGTCCTCCACGAGTGGCGCGACCACGAGCTGCTGCGCCGCGCGCTCGACGTGTTCGGGCTCGGGTCGCTCGCGGAGCTGCCCGGAGGCGCCGCGCGGAGGTCGTCGCGCTCGCCGACGAGCGACGGCGCGCGCGCGGCGAGCGCGACTTCGACGAGGCCGACCGGCTGCGCGGCGAGATCGAGGCCGCCGGCTGGGAGGTGCGCGACGTGCCGACGACGGCTTCCAGCTCGTCCCGCGGCCGTGACGCGCGAGCTGGTCTACGGGCGGCGCCCCGTGCGCGAGGCGCTGCGCGGCCGGCGCGACGTGCTCGAGCTCTGGGCGACCGAGCGCGCGCTCGCGGCCGAGCCGTGGCTCCGCGACGACGGGAGGCGCGTGCACGTGAAGCCGGAGCGCGAGCTGACCGAGGCGGCGCGGACGCGCGACCACCAGGGCGTCGTCGCCTGGGGCGAGCCGTACCGGTACGCCGACGCGTACGAGCTCGCGGCGACCGAGCGGCCGCTGCTCGTCGCCTCGACCAGGTCACCGACCCGCGCAACCTCGGCGCCGTCGTCCGGACGCGCCGAGGGCGCGGGCGCGACCGGGGTCGTCGTGCCGGCGCACGGCTCGGCACGGGTCACGCCCGCGGTCGCGCGAGCGTCGGCAGGCGCGGTCGAGCACCTGCCGGTCGCGCGTCGTGACGAACCTCGCGCGCTACCTCGGCGAGGTGAAGAGCGGCGAGCTCTGGGTCGTACGCCGCGGCCGGCGACGCGCCGCGCCGATGTGGCAGGCCGACCTCTCCGGCGGCGCTCGCGCTCGTCTTCGGCGCGGAGGGGAAGGGGCTGCGGCCGCTCGTGCGGCGCACGTGCGACGACGTCGTCTCGATCCCGCTCGCAGGGAACGGTCGAGTCGCTGAACGTCAGCGTCGCGGCCGCCGTGCTCGCTCTACGAGGCGAAGCGGCAGCGTGGCTGAGCCGACGCTCTACCTCTTCGACGGCTACAACCTCCTGCACGCCGGGTCGTTCGACGGGCCGACCGAGCTGATCGACCGCTCGCGAGCTTCGTCGGCGCATCGGGTGCGCGCGGCGATCCTCGTCTTCGACGGCGCCGGGCAAGACCGAGCGGATCGGCCCGCTCGAGGTCCGCTTCGCCGCGAACGCCGACGCGCCCTCGAGCGGCTCGCGGCCGAGCACCGCGGGCGCGAGGCGGTCTGCCTCGTCTCCTCGGACAGCGTCATCCGCGGCACGTCCGGCCAGGAGGTGCGCACCGTCTCGTCCGAGCGCTTCCTCACCGAGCCGAAGGCGGCGGCGCACTCGGAGGACCGACCGCACCGCCTCGCCGACCGCCTCGACGCGGAGACGCGCGAGCGGCTCGAGCGCCTCCGCCGCGGCGAGTGACACCGCGGGCGAACGCCTGTTCGTATCAAAATGGGTCCTCTGCAAACGACTTGTAACTTGGACCAGCCGTTGCTATCTTCCACCTCAACTTCAGGGTGAGAGTTCACCCGATCACGGACGCCGATGGCAGCCACGGCCCGCACATCACGTCAGCTCCGCCGTCGCAGAAGGCTCAACGAGAGCTCGAGGATCTCCAGCTCGTCATGCGCGCGCGGAACGGCGACTCGACCGCGCTCGACGGGCTGATCCGGCGCTACACGGGCTTCGTCCGGCTCAAGGCGAGCTCGTACTTCCTCGCCGGCGGCGACTCCGAGGACCTGATCCAGGAGGGCCTGATCGGCCTCTACAAGGCCGTCCGCGACTTCCGGGCCGACAAGGAGACGTCGTTCCGCATCTTCGCCGAGCTCTGCGTCACGCGGCAGATCATCACGGCGATCAAGACGGCGACCCGCTTCAAGCACGCGCCGCTGAACACCTACGTCTCGTTCAGCCACACGCCGGCCGGACAGGACTCGGACGAGCGACTGCACGCTCGGCGACGCGCTCCCGGGCCCGGCGGTCGACGAGCCGCCGATCGTCGTCATCTCGACCGAGGAGCTGCAGAGCCTCGTCTTCACGCTCGGCACCGGCCTCTCGCAGCTCGAGTCGGACGCGCTCCGCCTCTACCTCGAGGGCAGCTCCTACGAGGACATGGCCGCCGAGCTCGGCTGCGACACGAAGACGATCGACAACGCCCTCCAGCGCGTCAAGCGCAAGATCCTCCAGCACCAGCACGGCCGGCAAGTCCTGCAGTAGGCCCCGCTACCATCCGCGCAGCGCCGGAGTAGCTCAGTTGGTAGAGCAGCTCACTTGTAATGAGCAGGTCGCCGGTTCGAGTCCGGCCTCCGGCTCTCTGGGGACGCGTCCCGCCGACTAGGACGAGACCGTCGCCGCCCGCCGCCGCGCCGAGCCCGCCGCCACCGGCAGCTCGACGTGGAACGTCGAGCCCTGACCCTCGCGCGAGTCGACCCAGATCCGACCGTCGAACCGGCGGACGAGCTCGCTCGAGATGTAGAGCCCGAGCCCCGTGCCGCCGATCCCGCGGGTCATGTTCGGGTCGAGGCGGTAGAACTTCTCGAAGATCCGGCGCTGCTCGCCCGCGGGGATGCCGAGGCCGCGGTCGGCGACCGAGAGCCGGACCGAGCCGCCGCTCGACGACACGCCGACGCTCACCTCGCCGCCGTCCGGCGAGTACTTGATCGCGTTGTCGAGCAGGTTCGCGACCACCTGCCGCAGCTGGTTCGGGTCCGCGTGCACCGGGGGCACGTCGTTCTCGCCGCCGAGCACGACGGAGACGTTCTCGGGGAGGTGCGTCTCGGCTGCATCGACGACGGTCTGCGTCAGCGCGCGGACGTCGCACTCGACCATCGCCAGCTGGAGCTTCCCCGAGTCGAGGTGGCTCGCGAGCAGCAGGTCCTCGACGATCGAGGCGAGCCTCGTCGACTCCTCGGTGATCACCTGGAGAAGGCGCCCGCGGAGGTCCGTGTCGTGATCGAGTTCCGGTCGCTGGAACGTGATCGCGGCGCCGTAGATCGCCGCGAGCGGCGTGCGCAGCTCGTGCGAGACCGTCGCAACGAAGTCGCTCCGCATCTGCTCGAGCGCGCGCTCCTCGGTCAGGTCGCGGAAGGCGTAGACGGTGCCCTCGTCGAGCTCGACGCCGGAGCCCGAGACCCAGAGCTCGCGGCCGCCGATCTCGACCGGCGTCGTCTCGGCGCGCGCGACGCCCGGGTCCTCGGTGACCGGAATGCGGCGCGCCAGCTCCTCCCAGCCGTGCACGACCTCGTCGATCGGCCTCCCGACGACCTCGTCGGAGTCGAGGCCGGTGATCCGCGCGGCTGCGGGGTTCCACAGCCGGACGACGCCCTCGCGGTCGATGAGGACGACGCCGTCGCCGACCGACTGCAGGACGCGCGCCGCCTGGGCGCGCTCCTCCGCCTCGTGGTAGAGCCGCGCGTTCTCGATCGCCGTCGCCGCACGTCGTCCGAGCTCCTGCGCGAAGAGGAGGTCGGTCTCGTCGTAGCGGCGCCCGGACTCCGCCGTGGCGAGCATGATCGAGCCGAAGACGCGGTCGTGCGCGACGAGCGGCACTCCGATGTACGAGTGCAGCCCGAGCTCGCGGATGAGGCCGAGGTGCAGCTCGTCCTGCGCCGCCCCGCGGAGCATCTCGTCGGTCACCTCGTGGACGAGCTGCGCGTTCCCGCTCCTGATCACGTCACCGGCGAACCCCTGCTCGTTCGGCGGGTAGCGGCGCTGGAGCTCCTCGGCGAAGACGAGCTTCTGCTCGTCGACGTGCGCGAGCGCGAGCTGGCGCAGCACGCCGCCCTCGACGACGTGAACGGCGCACCAGTCCGCGATCGCCGGCACCGCCGCCCTGGCGACCGCCTCGAGCGTGTCGACGTAGTCGAGCGAGCGCCCGAGCAGCGCGCCCGCCTCGATCAGGAACGCCTGCGCCTGCTGCGTCCGCTTGTGGTCGTGGATGTCGGTCGCGGTGCCGATCCAGAAGTCGATCGCGCCGTCCGCGTCGCGGATCGGCACGGCTCGGCCGAGATGCCAGCGGTAGGTGCCGTCGGCTGCGCGAAAGCGGTACTCGATCTCGAACGCGTCGCCCGACTCGAGCGTCTCGGCGCGCTTCGCGACCGTCCGCGGAAGGTCGTCGGGATGCACGGCGAGCGTCCAGCCGGCCTCGTCCGCCTGCTCGCGGGTCTGGCCGGTGTACTCGTACCAGCGGAGGTTGTAGTAGGAGGCCCGGCCCTCGCTGTCGGCCGTCCAGACGATCTGCGGCATCGCGTCGGCGAGCTGGCGGTAGCGCTCCTCGCTGACCCGTCGTTCCTCGGCGACCTCGCGCTGCCGCAGGAGCTCGGACTGCCGCCGAAGCTCCTCCGTCTTCGCGTGGAGCTCGATGAAGACCGAGACCTTCGAGCGGAGCACCTCGGGGTCGAACGGCTTGAAGAGGTAGTCGACGGCGCCGGCCGAGTAGCCGCGGAAGACGTGACGCTCCTCCTTCGAGATCGCGGTCAGGAAGATGATCGGGATGTGGCGGCTGCGCTCGCGCTGCTTGATCAGCTCGGCCGTCTCGAAGCCGTCGAGCTGCGGCATCTGCACGTCGAGGAGGATGCACGCGAAGTCCTCGCGGAGCAGCGCGCGGAGCGCCTCCTCGCCGGAGCTCGCCTTGACGAGCCGCTGGCCGAGGGGGTCGAGGATCGCCTCGAGCGCGACGAGGTTCTCCTCGACGTCGTCCACGAGCAGGATCCCGACCGGCGGGAACGCGCTCACGCGTCGGTCCTCATGCCGGCCGGCGGGCAGACGAGCCCGTAGAGGAACGGGCCGATCTCCGAGATCGGGAGGACGGCGTCGGCGGCCGTCAGCGCGAGCGCGGCGCTCGGCATCTCGCGGCGCTCCGCGGTGCCCGGATCCTGGACGACGGCAACGCCGCCGCGTCGCTTCACCTCGGCGAGCCCCCTTGCCCCGTCGGCGTTCGCCCCGGTGAGGATGACGCCGATCACGCGCTCGCCGTACGCGTCCGCCGCCGACTCGAAGAGCACGTCGATCGACGGGCGCGCGTAGTGGACGTGCTCGTCCTTCGAGAGCGAGAAGTAGCCGCGCTCGATCAGTAGGTGATAGTCGGGGGGCGCGAGGTAGACGGCGCCTCGCTCGATCGGCGCCTTGTCCTCGACGTCGGCGACGGGGAGCTCGGTACGAACGCGAAGGAGGCCCGCGAGCCCGCCTTCGAACGTGTCGGCGCGGCGGTGCTGGGCGATCACGACGGCCGCGTCGGTGTCCTTCGGGAGCGCGCCGAGGATCTCCCGCACAGCGTGAAGTCCTCCCCAGGACGCGCCGATCACGATCAGCTCGTACGTCACGAGACCTTCTTCCAGAGCTTCTCGAGCGCGTCGATCTCCTCGTAGTGCGGCGCGTAGGTCGAGAGCCGGATCGTCTCCCTGTGGCCGAGCGCGAGCACGCCCAGGCGCGCGAGGCTCTCGTGAAAGAGCGCGAACACGCGCTCCTGGAGCGAGCGGTCGAAGTAGATCATCACGTTGCGGCAGACGATCACGTGGAACTCGTTGAAGCCGCGGTCCGAGACGAGGTTGTGCTGCGCGAAGACGGCCGTGTCGACGAGGCTCCGGTCGAACACCGCGCCGTCGTAGCTGGCGAGGTAGTACTCGGAGAACGCGCGCGTGCCGCCTGCCTCCAGGTAGTTCTGCGTGTACTCCTGCATCTTCTCGAGCGGGAAGACGCCGAGCCGCGCGCGCTCGATCACGGCCTCGTTGATGTCGGTCGCGTAGATCCGCGTGCGGTCGAGGAGCTCCTCCTCCTGGAGGACGATGGCCAGCGAGTAGACCTCCTCGCCGGTCGAGCAGCCCGCCATCCAGATGCGGGTGAACGGATAGGTTCGGAGCATCGGCACGACTTTCTCGCGGAACGCCGCGTAGAAGGACGGATCGCGGAACATCGTCGTCACGTTGATCGAGAGGTCGAGGAGCAGTCGCTCCATGCACGCCGGGTCGTGCAGCACGCGCGCCTGGAGCGCCGAGATCGTCTCGACGCCCTCGGCGTACGCTCGGCGCCAGAGCCGCCGCTTCAGCGACGCCGGCGCGTACTCGCGGAAGTCGAACCCGTAACGGCGGAAGATCGCCTCCAGCAGGAGCGCGACCTCGATCTCCTCGACGTCACGGACCTCCGTCGACACTGCTACTGGTACAGCCAGACTCGCATCAGGGACAGGAGCTGATCGGTGTCGACGGGCTTCGTGATGTAGTCCGACGCGCCGGCCTCGATCGACTTCTCGCGGTCGCCCCTCATCGCCTTCGCGGTGAGCGCGATGATCGGGAGCTTCTTGAAGCGCTCCTGTCCGCGCACTGCCCGCGTGGTCTCGTAGCCGTCGAGCTCGGGCATCATGACGTCCATCAGCACGAGGTCGACGTCCGGATTTTCGTCGAGCTTGCCGAGCCCCTCACGGCCGTTCTCGCCGTAGACCACCTCCATGCCGTAGTTCTCGAGCACGCTCGCGAGCGCGAAGACGTTGCGGACGTCGTCGTCGACGATGAGGATCTTCCGCCCCTGGAAGACCGCGTCGGCCGAGTGGAGCTGCTCGAGCACCCGCCTCCGCTCGGGCGGCAGGTGCGACTCCACCCTGTGGAGGAAGAGCGCGGTCTCGTCGAGGAGCCGCTCGGGTGAGCGTACGTCCTTGACGATGATCGTCTCCGCGTACTTGCGGAGCCGGGTCTCCTCCGCGCGGGTGAGGTCCTTGCCGGTGTAGACGATCACCGGCACGCCGCGGTGGGCGTCGCTCTTCTTGACCTGCTCCAGGAGCGCGAAGCCGCCTTTTCCGGGCAGCTTGAGGTCGAGCACCATGCAGTCGAAGCGCGTCTCGTCGAGGGCGGCGAGCGCTTCCTCGCTCGACCCGACCGCGACGACGTTGACGTCGTCGCCGACGCCGACGAGCTCGACGATCGACTTCCGCTGGTCCTCGTCGTCCTCGACCACGAGCAGGTTGCGCACGGCGCGGTCGATGAACGTCGTGATCTCGGAGAACGCGTCGACGAGGCCCTCGCGGCTGACGGGCTTCTCGAGGTAGGCCGCAGCACCCGCACGGAGCGCCTGTTGCCGGCCGTCGCCGGCCGAGACGATGTGCACCGGGATGTGCCGCGTCCCGGGGTGGTGCTTGAGGCGGTCGAGGAGCGCGCCGCCGTCGAGCACCGGCAGGTTCAGGTCGAGCACGATCGCGTCCGGCGTGAACTCGTGCGCGAGCGCCAGCCCGATGTCGCCGCGCATGGCGACGAGCGTCTTGAAACCGTGCTCGCGGGCGACCTCCTGCACGGTGCGCGCGAACTCCGCGTCCTTCTCGACGATGAGGACGGTTCGGTCGCCGTCGTCCATCGCCTCGCGGTCGTCCGCGACGTCCCCGGGCAGCAGGAGGGAGGCGTCGAACTCCTGCACCGGCTCGGTCGTCAGGTCGCCGTTCGGCGTGGTGGCGACCGCCGGCGCGTGCGTCCGCTCCGGCGGCGCCGTGTACGTCGCGGGCAGGTAGAGCGTGAAGGTCGAGCCCTTGCCGGGGGTCGACTCGACGCGGATCTCGCCGCCGAGGAGCATCGCGATCTCGCGGCTGATCGAGAGGCCGAGTCCGGTTCCGCCGTAGCGCCGGCTCGTCGTCCCGTCGGCCTGCTGGAACGCCTCGAAGATCAGCCGGAGCTTGTCGTGCGGGATCCCGATGCCGGTGTCCGACACCGCGAACGACACGATCCGCTCGGCGTGGTTGAGCCGCTCGTTCATGTAGCGATCGCCGGTGGGGCCCTCGCCGATCGTGAGTGTCACTCCGCCGTCGTCCGTGAACTTGAACGCGTTCGAGAGCAGGTTGCGGATGATCTGCTCGAGCCGCTGTGGATCGGTCGTGATCGTCGGCGCGACGTTCGCGCCGCTCACCGCGACCTCGAACTCGAGCCGCTTCTGCTCGGCCACGGGGCCGAACGCCCGCTCGAGGCGCTCGCGCAGGTCGCCGAGCGGGATGTCGCGCGTCGCGAGCTCCATCTTCCCGGCCTCGACCTTCGAGAGGTCGAGGATGTCGTTGATCAGCACGAGCAGGTCGGCGCCTGCCGCGTGGATCGTCTGCGAGAACTCGATCTGCTTCTCGTTCAGGTTGCCGTCGACGTTGTCCGACAGGAGCTTCGCGAGAATGAGGAGCGAGTTGAGCGGCGTGCGCAGCTCGTGCGACATGTTCGCGAGGAACTCGCTCTTGTACTTCGACGAGAGCGCGAGCTGCTCGGCCTTCTCCTCGAGCGCGGACCGCGCAAGCTCGATCTCCTCGTTCTTGATCTCGATGCGCGCGTTCTGCTCTTCGAGCAGGCGCGCCTTCTCCTCGAGCTCCTCGTTCGTCTGCTGGAGCTCCTCCTGCTGCTGCTGGAGCAGCTCCTCGGACGCGCGGAGCGTCCCTGCTGTCTCCTCGAGCTCCTCGTTTCGCTGCTGGAGCTCCTCCTGCTGGGTCTGGAGCTCCTCGGACTGGCTCTGGAGCTCCTGCGCGAGCGACTGCGACTGCTCGAGCAGCTCTTCGGTCCGCATGTTCGCCTGAATCGTGTTGAGCACCACGCCGATGGTCTCGGCCAGCTGCTCGAGGAAGGTCAGCTGGACCGGCGTGAACGCGTGGAGCGCGGCGAGCTCGAGGACGGCCATGACCTGGTCCTCGAAGAGCACGGGCATCACTGTGATGTTGCGAGGCACCGCTTCGCCCAGCGCCGAGGCGATCCGGATGTAGTCCTCCGGCGCGTCGGTGATCAGGATCGACTGCTTCTCGAGGGCCGCCTGCCCGACGAGGGCCTCGCCGAGCTTGAACCGGTTCGCGACCTTCTTGCGTTCCTTGTAGCCGTACGTCGCGAGGAGGCGCAGGACCGTCTCCTCGTCGCTCTCCTCGGCGACGAAGAACGCGCCGTGGTGCGCCGCAAGCAGCGGTGTCAGCTCGCTCATGATCAGCCGCGAGACTGCCTGCAGGTCGCGCTGCCCCTGCATGAGGCCGCCGAAGCGCGCGAGGTTCGAGTTCAGCCAGTCTTGCTCCGCGTTCTGCTGCGTCGTCTCGCGGAGCGTCGAGATCATCTGGTTGATGTTGTCCTTGAGGTCCGAGACCTCGCCGCGCGCGTCGAGTGTGACCGACCGCGTGAGGTCGCCCTGCGTGACGGCCGTCGACACGTCGGCGATCGCGCGCACCTGCCACGCGAACGAGGCCGCCATGTCGTTCACGTTCTCGGTCAGGTCGCGCCAGACGCCGCTGACGTCCTCGACCTGCGCCTGGCCGCCGAGGCGGCCTTCGGTGCCGACCTCGCGGGCGACGCGCGTGACCTCGGCGGCGAACGTGCCGAGCTGGTCGACCATGGTGTTGATCGTGTCCTTCAGCTCGAGGATCTCGCCCTTCACGTCGACGGTGATCTTCTTGCCGAGGTCGCCCTGCGCCACGGCCGTCGTGACCTCGGCGATGTTCCGCACCTGCGACGTCAGGTTCGACGCCATCGAGTTCACCGACTCGGTCAGGTCGCGCCAGACGCCGCTGACGTCCTCGACCTCCGCCTGCCCGCCGAGCTGCCCTTCGGTGGCGACCTCGCGCGCGACGCGCGTCACCTCCGCCGCGAACGAGCGGAGCTGGTCGACCATCGTGTTGACGGTCTCCTTGAGCTCGAGCACCTCGCCGCTGACGTCGACCGTGATCTTCTTCGAGAGGTCGCCGTTCGCGACGGCGGTCGTCACGTCTGCGATGTTGCGCACCTGGCTCGTGAGGTTGCCGGCGAGCGTGTTGACGTTCTCGGTCAGGCCGCGCCAGACGCCGGAGACGCCGCGCACCTGCGCCTGGCCGCCGAGGCGGCCCTCGGTGCCGACCTCGCGTGCGACGCGGGTGACCTCGTCCGCGAACGTCGCGAGCTGGTCGACCATCGTGTTGACGGTCTCCTTCAGCTCGGCGACCTCGCCCGCCGCGACGACCGTGATCTTGCGCGAGAGGTCGCCGTTCGCGACGGCGGTCGTCACGTCGGCGATGTTGCGCACCTGGCTCGTGAGGTTGCCCGCGAGCGTGTTCACGTTCTCGGTCAGGTCGCGCCAGACGCCGCTGACGCCCTTGACCTGCGCCTGGCCGCCGAGCCGGCCCTCGGTGCCGACCTCACGTGCGACGCGCGTGACCTCGTCCGCGAACGCGGAGAGCTGCTTGACCATCGTGTTGATCGTGCGCTTGAGCTCGAGCACCTCGCCCTTCACGTCGACTGTGACGGTCTTGCTCAGGTCGCCCATCGCGACGGCCGTGGTGACCTCGGCGATGTTCCGCACCTGGCTCGTCAAGTTCGAAGCCATGTAGTTGACGCTCTCGGTCAGCGCGCGCCACGTTCCCGAGACGCCCTCGACCTGGGCCTGCCCGCCCAGGACGCCCTCGGTGCCGACCTCGCGCGCGACGCGCGTGACCTCGTCCGCGAACCCGGAGAGCTGCTCGACCATCGTGTTGATCGTGTTCTTGAGCGCTGCGACCTCGCCGGCGGCCTCGACGGTGATCTGCTTCGTGAGGTCGCCCTTCGCGACAGCGGTGGTCACCTCGGCGATGTTCCGGACCTGGCTCGTCAGGTTGCCCGCGAGCGTGTTGACGTTCTCGGTGAGATCGCGCCAGACGCCGGAGACGCCCTCGACCTCCGCCTGGCCGCCCAGCCGTCCGGCCGTGCCCACCTCGCGCGCGACGCGCGTCACCTCTGCCGCGAACGTCGAGAGCTGGTCGACCATCGTGTTGACGGTGTTCTTCAGCTCGGCGACCTCGCCGGCGGCCTCGACCGTGATCTTCCGCGAGAGATCGCCCTGCGCGACCGCGGTCGTGACCTCGGCGATGTTCCGCACCTGCGAGGTGAGGTTCCCTGCGAGCGTGTTGACGTTGTCGGTCAGGTCCTTCCAGACCCCGGAGACGCCGCCGACGTATGCCTGCCCGCCGAGCTGGCCCTCGGTGCCGACCTCGCGCGCGACGCGCGTCACCTCGGACGAAAACGAGCGCAGCTGGTCGACCATCGTGTTGATGGTCTCCTTCAGCTCGAGCACCTCGCCCTTGACGTCGACGGTGATCTTGCGAGAGAGGTCGCCATTCGCGACCGCCGTCGTGACGTTCGCGATGTTCCGGACCTGGCTCGTGAGGTTCCCCGCGAGCGTGTTCACGTTCTCGGTCAGGTCGCGCCAGACGCCGCTGACGCCTCTGACCTGCGCCTGCCCGCCGAGGATGCCCTCGTCGCCCACCTCGCGTGCGACGCGCGTGACCTCGTCCGCGAAGATGTCGAGCTGGTCGACCATCGTGTTGACGGTGTTCTTGAGCTCGAGCACCTCGCCCTTGACGTCGACCGTCACCTTCTTGCTCAGGTCGCCGTTCGCCACGGCGGTGGTGACCTCGGCGATGTTCCGCACCTGCGCTGTGAGGTTCGAGGCCATCTGGTTGACCGAGTCGGTGAGGTCCTTCCACACCCCCGAGACGCCCTTCACCTTCGCCTGTCCCCCCAGCCGGCCCTCGGTGCCGACCTCGCGCGCGACGCGCGTCACCTCCGCGGCGAACGCCGAGAGCTGCTCGACCATCGCGTTCACGGTCGAGCCGATCCGGGCGAACTCGCCCTTGACCGGCTGGCCCGCGATCTCGAGCTCCATCTTCTGCGAGAGATCGCCCTGCGCCACGGCGTCGAGCACGCGACCCACCTCGCGCGTCGGCCGGGAGAGGTTGTCGATCAGCGAGTTCATCGCCTCGAGGCTTGCTGCCCAGTAGCCCGAGGCATCCTCGACCTTCGCCCGCTCGCTCAGGCGTCCGTCGCGACCCACTGCCCTGCTCACCCGCACGAGCTCCTTCGTCGTTCGCTCGCGGTTCTCCGCCAGCTCGTTGAAGGCGCGGCCGAGCTCGCCCACGATCCCGGCCTTGCGCGTCGAGAGGCGGATCCCCGTCTCGCCCCTGCGGTTCGCGCGAAGCGCGGCGAGAAGCGGTTGCAGGTCCGAAGCGTCGACCGCGCCGTCGGGCGGCGGTGCCGACGCCGTTCGGCGTCGTCGATCTACGGCAGCCATGGTGGGTTCCTCCTAGTGGGCGAGGGTGCGGGGTCCTGCGGGGTCGCTGAGTCGTCTACCCGCAACGGGACGCTCTTATTCAGCCGCGAATGCGCGAGTCCTACGATCATCGACCCCTGTTCGGGGCGAAATCTACCTGCTCAGCGCCTGATTCAGGTCGTCCCAGAGCTCCTCGACCGGCTCGAGGCCGACGCTGAGACGGACGAGGCTCGGCGGGACGCGGTCGCCCTCCCAGCGGTGGCGCGACTCGAGCGTCGAGCGCACGCCGCCGAGGCTCGTCGCGTTCTCGACCACGCGCACCGACGTCTCGACGCGCCGCGCCGCGTCGTCTCCGCCGGCGACGTCGAAGGAGAGCAGCCCGCCGAAGCCGGGATAGCGGACGCGTTCGACCCGTTCGTGCCGCTCGAGCCGCGCGGCGATCTCGGTCGCGCTCTCGGTGTGCCGGCGCATCCGCACATCGAGCGTCCGCAGGCCGCGGTGGAGCAACCAGGCGGCCTCGGGATGGGCGGTGATGCCCGTGCGCGTGCGCGTCTCGTGCAGGCGTTCCGCGTCCGCCGGCCGGCTGCACACGACCGCGCCGAGCAGCACGTCGTGGTGGCCGCTCAGGTACTTCGTCGCCGAGTGGAGGACGTAGTCCGCGCCGCGCTCGAGCGCGCGCAGGTAGACGGGCGTCGAGGCCGTTGCGTCCACGAGCACGGGCGTCGGGCCGCTCACGGCGGCGTCGAGGTCGGGCATCGTCAGGAACGGGTTGGACGGCGCCTCGAGCCAGACGAAGTCGACGCCCTCGGGCGGCGGTCCTTGCTGGTCGAACTCGACGAAGCGAAGGCCCCACCGCTCCAGCTGGCGGAACAGGACCGACGTTCCGAAGTACGCGCCTTCGGCGAGCGCGATCGTCCTTCCCGGTTCGAGGAACGCCAGGACGACGGCGAGCCCCGCGCCGGTGCCGGACGGGAAGAGCAACGCCTCGCCGCCCTCGAGCTCGCCGAGCGCGCGCTCGGCCGCCGCCTGCGTCGGGTTGCCGTAGCGCGAGTAGTAGAACTCGCCCGGCTCGCCTTCCTCGTACGGCCAGATCGTCGACCGGTCGAGGGGAGGCGTTCCCACTCGGGCGACTCTACCCCCGGTTAGGCTCCGAGCATGGCGGCGACGGACGAGCGCCCGCCCGAGACGGGCGAGTCGACGGAGGGCAAGCTCGCGCGGCTGCGCGAGCTCCGCGACGAGGCGCTCCACGCCGGCAACGAGAAGGCGGTCGAGAAGCACCGCGCCGCGGGGAAGCTTCTCGCGCGCGAGCGCATCGTCCGGCTGCTCGATCCCGACTCGTTCATGGAGCTCGACCGCTATGTCCGCCACCGCGAGTCGAACTTCGGGATGCTCGAGCGGCGCCCGTACGGCGACGCGGTCGTCACCGGCTACGGGACGATCTTCGGCCGCAAGGTCTTCGTCTTCTCGCAGGACTTCACCGTCTTCGGCGGCAGCCTCTCCGAGGTCTTCGCCGAGAAGATCTGCAAGGTCATGGACCTCGCCGCGAAGTTCGGCTGTCCCGTGATCGGGATCAACGACTCCGGCGGCGCGCGCATCCAGGAGGGCGTCGTCTCGCTCGCCGGCTACGCCGAGATCTTCTGGCGGAACGTCCAGTGCTCCGGCGTGATCCCGCAGCTCAGCCTGATCATGGGGCCGAGCGCCGGCGGCGCCGTCTACTCGCCCGCGATCACCGACTTCGTGCTCATGGTCGAGGGAACGTCGTACATGTTCATCACCGGCCCCGACGTCGTGAAGACCGTGACCGGCGAGGAGGTGAGCTTCGAGGAGCTCGGCGGCGCGGTCACGCACGCGTCGCGCTCCGGCGTCGCGCACTTCATCTCACCCGACGAGGAGTCGGCGCTCGACGACGCGCGCTACCTGCTCAGCTTCCTGCCGCAGAACAACCTCGACCCGCCGCCGTACACGCCGCCGAGCGACCCGGTCGACCGCGAGGATCCCGAGCTCGACTCGATCGTGCCCGACGACCCGGCGCGGCCGTACGACATCAAGCACGTGATCGAGCGCGTCGTCGACGGCGGCGAGTTCCTCGAGGTGCACGAGCGCTGGGCGGAGAACATCGTCGTCGGCTTCGCGCGCCTGGGCGGGCACTCCGTCGGCGTCGTCGGCAACCAGCCGCGCGCGCTCGCCGGCGTGCTCGACATCGACTCGTCGGTGAAGGCGGCGCGCTTCGTGCGCTTCTGCGACGCGTTCAACCTCCCGCTCGTCACCTTCGTCGACGTGCCGGGCTTCCTGCCGGGGACGGCGCAGGAGTGGGGCGGGATCATCCGGCACGGCGCGAAGCTGCTCTACGCGTACGCGGAGGCGACCGTGCCGAAGCTCGCGGTGATCACGCGCAAGGCGTACGGCGGCGCGTACGACGTCATGAGCTCGAAGCACATCCGCGCGGACTTCAACTTCGCGTGGCCGACGGCCGAGGTCGCGGTCATGGGCCCGGAGGGCGCGGTCAACATCGTGTTCCGGCGCGAGCTCGCAGAGGCGGACGATCCCGAGGCGCGGCGCGAGGAGCTGATCGCGGACTACCGCGAGCGCTTCGCGAACCCGTACACGGCCGCCGAGCGCGGCTACGTCGACGAGGTGATCGAGCCGCGGCGCACGCGGCCGGTGCTGATCGACGCGCTCGAGACCTCGCTCACGAAGCGCGAGGAGCGCCCCAAGCGCAAGCACGGGAACATCCCGCTCTAGCGCAGCCCGTCAGCTGCGGATGCGTCCTGGGCGGAGCGGGCGTGCGTGGGTGCTGATCTTTTCGAGCGCGCGGGTGAGGGCCTTGACGTCGCTCTCCGCGAGGTGGCGGGAGAAGTGCTGCTCGATCGCGTGCCGGTGGTGGCGGCGGGCTTGGTCCATCGTCGTGCGCCCTTGGTCGGTGAGGACGACGAGGATCGAGCGGCGGTCGTCTCCTGGGCGGACACGGCGGACAAGGCCGGCCTCCTCCAGTCGGTCGACGACGCGGGTGAAGCCGCTCTTGCTGTAGAGGATCCGCTCTGCGAGCTCGTTCATGCGCAGACCCGCCGGGGTCTCCTCGAGATGGACGAGGACGTCGTACCAGCGCAGCGGGATACCGGCGTCGCGCTCGAGCTCGGCGTCGAGGACGTCGACGAGCGCGAGTGCGCTCTCGAAGTAGAGACGCCACGCGTGGAGCCGCTCTTCGGAAGGACTTGACAGGGATTGTCCCTCATGGGATAGTTCGCCATGCAACTGTTCACCCATCGACAGTTGTAGAAGATACCAGTTCCGACCAAAGGAGTGAAGCGAGATGACCGCCGTTTCCATGGAGCGCTCGAAGGACGGGTACCTGCTCGGCAAGGACGAAGGCGAGGCGCTCTGGCTGCTGGGGATGCTCGAGGTCGTCAAGATCGGCGGCGCCGACACGGACGGCGGGTTCGGGTTGCTCGAGGTCACCGTGCGTGCCGGTGAAGGCTCGCCGTGGCACGTCCATCCGGACGAGGACGAGTGGTTCTACGTGCTCGAAGGGGAGTTCACGGTCTACGTCGGCGAGCAGCGCCTGTCGCTTCCTACCGGCTCGTTCGCATTCGGCCCGAGGGGCGTTCCCCACACCTTCATCGCCGAGACAGACGGGGCGAAGGCGCTCGTCGGCTTTCAGCCCTTCCACTTCGAGGGCTTCCTGCGCGAGGTCGGCGAACCGGCAACCGAGCACGTGCTGCCGCCGCCGCTCGAGGGTGCCCCGGACATGGGGCGGCTGCTCCCGATCGCCGCCCGCAACGGGATGCAGATCCTCGGCCCTCCCGGCCCGCCTCCCGGCCGCTGACAAGCGTCTACGCAGCAGCGCCGAGCGGCCGTGGGTCGTCCGGGCTGTACACGTGCACGCGGCTCTCGCCCTCGCGCTTCGACGCGTAGAGCGCCGAGTCGGCAGCACGGTAGAGCTCCGTCCGCTGCGAACAGCTCGCGGGGAAGACGGCGAGGCCGGCGGAGATCCGCGTCGGGCGTCCCGGGACGACCTCGACGACGGTGATCCGTCCGACGAGCGCGTTGGCGACCGTCAGCGCGTCGTCCTCGGTCCGGCCCGGGAGCACCACCGCGAACTCGTCGCCGCCGACGCGGAACGCCTCACCGCCGCGCCGGAGGCACGACGCGACGAGCTCGAGCAGGCGATCGCCGGTCGGATGGCCGAGCGAGTCGTTCACCTGCTTCATCCCGTCGACGTCGAGCAGGACGAGCGCGAGCGGGCTGCGCGTCGACTCGGCCGTGTCGAGCTCCTGCTGGAGCCGGTCGTAGAAGTGGCGCTGGTTCCCGAGGCCGGTGAGCGCGTCGGTGAGCGCGAGCCGCGTCGCCACGAGCGCTCGATGCGCGGAGCGCTGGTAGAGCGCGACGGCGAGGAGCGGCCCGACGAGCGCGAGCGACAGCAGCGGCGCGCGCTCCCAGAGCACCGCGAGCGTGAGCGTTCCCGACGCCATGATCGAGAACGGCACCGCCGTCCCGTACGCGCTCGTGCGAAGCAGGTCGAAGAACCGCTCGTCCTCCCAGCGAGCGATCGCCGCCGCGATGAGGACGACGTTGACGACGTAGTACGTCGCCGCCGTGGCGAGCACCTCGAGCACGAGCTTGCCGACGCTCGCCGACCCGATGAACGTCGCCGCCGCGCCAGCTGCCGCGGCGCTCAGTGAGTAGGCGGCGGTGTTGTAGAGGAGTCTGGACCTTCGGACGGCGCTGCACCAGGTCGACCGTCAGGCGCACCCCGACCGCAAGCACAACCGCCTCCGCCGGCCCGAACAGCACGGCCGTCCCGACGAAGAAGACCGCGGCGAGCGAGATCTGTCCCGACGGGCAGCCGTTCGATCGGCACCGGGTTCGCCTCGGCAAGCACAGCGGCCGCGAACAGCGCGACCAGCCCCACGAGCGAGGTCCGCGACGGCGGGTCGGCCGCGAGCGCGATCAGCGACGCCGTGAGCGCGGCGGCGCCGGTCGCGACGACCGGGAGCAGCAGCGGCAGCAGGCGCGCGAGCGCAAGGTGCGGGTCGGACCCGACGCCCGCCGACCCCTGGTTTGCGGCAGGACGCACGTCCATCATCTCTTCCCTCTCGCGGTGGCCGGTCACCACATCATGCGCGGGGCCGGAGCCCGCGCAAATCACTCGAACGAGTGGATCAGGAAGCGAGCGCCGGAACGGGGCGAAGCGCCCCGAACTCCGCGACGAACGCAGCGACGACCTCGGGGTCGAACTGCGTCCCGGCGCAGCGCTGGAGCTCGACCAGCGCATCCGCCGTCGAGAGCTTGCGCCGATACACGCGGTCCGACGTCATCGCGTCGAACGCATCGGCGACGAAGATGATCCGCGCGCCGAGCGGGATCCGCTCGGCCGGCAACCCTTCGGGGTATCCGGTGCCGTCCCAGCGCTCGTGGTGGTGCAGCACCCAGTCGGCGACGGGGTCGACGCCGAGGCTCTCGAGCATCCGGAACCCGATCTGCGGGTGCCGCTCGAGCACGAGGCGCTCGGCCTCTGTCAGCGGCGCCGGCTTGCGGAGGATCTCCTCCGGGATCGCGAGCTTGCCGAGGTCGTGCAGCGAGCCGGCGAGCCGGATCAGCTCGATCAGCTCCGGGTCGGCGCCCATCCGCGACGCGATCTTCGCCGCGAGCTCGCCGACGCGCTCCGAGTGCGAGCCGGTGTACGCGTCGCGGGCGTCCACCGCCTTCGCGAGGCTCGCGGCGGCGCGGTAGCGGGCCGCCCGGTCGGGGCCGGCGGCGAGACGCCGCAGTTCCGCCAGCTCGACCACGTCCGGGCGATAGGCCCGCACTTGGTTCTTGCCGTGCTCCTTCGCCCAGTAGAGCGCGGAGTCGGCAAGACGGATCAGCTCGTCGCGGCCGACGCCCTGGACCGGGAAGGTCGCAAGGCCGGCGCTGACGGTGATCGGGCCGATGTGATCGAGGTCGAGCGCCGCAACGCGGTCGACGATCGAGGTCGCGGCCGTGAAAGCCTGCTGTCCGTTCATCGCCGGCATCAGGACGGCGAACTCGTCGCCGCCGAGCCGGAAAGCCTCTCCGCCCTGGCGCAGGCGCTTCCCCACCTGGCCGAGCACGCCGTCGCCTGCGGGATGCCCGAAGCGGTCGTTGATCCGCTTGAAGTCGTCGATGTCGACGAGGCAGAGCGAGAGCGGCTGGTTCTTCTCCTCGGCGATCGCCAGCTCGCGCTGCAGGCGCTCGTGGAAGTGCCGGTGGTTGCCGAGGTTCGTGAGCGGGTCGGTGAGCGCGAGGCGCATCGCGCGGAGCGCGCGGTACGTCGAGCGCTGGTAGAGCGCGATCGCGAGAAGCGGGCCGATCAGCACGAACGAGAGGAACGGCGAGCGCTCCCAGAGCACGATCAGCATCAGCGACGCGGAGCCCATGAGCGCGAACGGCACCGCCGTGCCGAGGACGTTCGTTCGGAGCGTCGCCATGTACGGCTTGCCCGAGCTCAGCGAGACTGCCCCGGTGATCAGGAGCGTGTTCACCCAGTAGTTGACCGTCGCGACGACCGTGACGTCGACGATCAGGCCGGGCACGCCGGTGATCGAGTTGCCGAGCGGGACGATCGCGAGCCCTGACACCGCCGCCGCCAGTGAGTAGACCGCCGCGTTGAACGCGACGCGAATCGGCGGGCGGTGCTGGAGGAACTGCATCAGCGCCGTCGCCGCGAACACGATCACCGTCGCGGCCTCCCAGCCGAACAGCACGGCGGCCGCGACGACGAACGAGTAGGTGAGCGTTACGCCGCCGGCATCGACACCGTCGAGGCCGACCGGGTACCGCTCGGCGAGTACGCACGCGCCGAAGAGCGCCACCATCGAGAGCCACGTACCGAGGCTCTCGTCGCCCGTGACCAGGCGGAACACACCGACGCCGACGGCCCCGAGGCCGAGTAGGCACACGGGGACGACGAGCGCGGAGAGTCGTGCGGGCGGCAGGGCCGGCGCGCGCAACTCAGGTGCTTACCAGCCGAACTGGCGAAGCCAGTCGAAGTCGGCGCCGACGACCGAGATGAGCAGGGCCGCAGCGACCGCCAGACGAACCTTCCACTGCAACATTCCGAGACCTCCCCAGGTCAAGGTGGGACAGACCGGCGGATTGTTGCTTTCGAGCGGTGTTGCAGCCATCACCCGAAGGAGTGATTTAGACCTCTGGAGGGCTTCTCCCGCTTTCGAGCTACGTTCGAGCCACCAGGCCTGCTTCTGCGAGCGGCCGCCGGGCCCAGGCGAACCGCTGCCGGTACCACCCGGTGAGCGTCTCGAGCGCCACGCCGTACCGGGACGAGTGCACGAACCAGCCGTTCCCGAGGTAGATCCCCATGTGATCCACCTCCGCGGGCTTCGACTTCGGGCCCTTCTGGCCGAAGAAGATCACGTCGGCGGGCTGGAGCGCCGTAACGGCGATCCGCCTTGCCTTGGGCACCTCGCCGCTCATCGCGTAGGTCGTGCGGCCGACCAGCGTCGAGGCGAGCGTCCCCGAGCCGGCGTAGGCCTGGAGCTTGTAGACGCGCCAGACGAAGCCCGAGCAGTCGAAGCCGCCGGGGACGGTCTTCCCCATCGCGACCTGCGGCTTGTCGCTCGTGCCGGCCCAGATGTACGGGTAGCCGACGAGCTTGACCGCGGTCGTGAGGATCCGGCGCTGCCAGTCCGCGAGCGGGGGGAGAGCGAACGTCGGCGCGGCCTCCTGGACGCGCTCGAGCTCCCAGCCCTTGAAGCGGACGACCTGTGCGGCAGAGAAGGCCGCCTCGGCTCGGGGAGCCGGTTCGGTCGGGAGCCGCTCGAGGGTGTCGTCCTTCGCGGGATGGTTCGTCCGGAGCGCGAGCAGGCGGGCGACGGCCTCGGTCCCGAAGCGGGACGGCGGCGCCAGGCCGGCCGTCTTCGCGGCGGCGGTGAAGGCCCTGGCCTCGTTCGCGAGGCCGAGCGCGGCGACGAGCCGGGCGTCGAGGTCCTGCATCGTCAGCGGCACCTCGGGCTTCGCGATGGGCGCCGTGCTGCCGAGGAGCACGGCGAGCTCGCCGCGGGTCACGGTGTCGTCGGCGCGGAAGGTCGTCGGGTCCTGGCCGAGCAGGCGGATCTCGGCGGCGGCCCACGAGGTCGGCTTCGCGCCGAGGGCGACGCCGGCCGGGACCAGGCCGAGCAGGACGAGCAGGAGGAGACGGCGGGCCATGCTGCTCCTTCCATCGGCGCTCGGGAGGAACGCTTTAGGCTGCCGCCGTGCGCATCGAGATCAGGCCGGAGCCGGAGCGTGGGACCGAGGAGGCGATCCGCCGGGCCGTCCGAGCAAGCGGCTCAGAGCCGCGAACGCACCCGGCCCTGCAGAGCCGGTGGAGACGCGCCGGGCTCGACTACGCGACCGCTCTGCCGCGGAGGAGCCGCGGGGCGGACCGCGCGTAGTCCAGGCCCGAGACCCACGTCAGGACGAGGGCGACGAGCAGGGCCCACCACGCGACGGTGTCGCTCCAGACATCGGCCGCCGCCAGCCCTCCGACGCCGGCCGCGATCGCCTGTGACCACGTCTTGAGCTTCCCGAGGTCGCGCGCCTCCATCACGACCCCGCGCTCGATCGCCGCCTGAGCCGCAGGCCCGAGACGAGGAACTCGCGAACGACGATCAGCGCGACCATCCAGGCGGGGAAGACGTCCTCCCCGATGAGGACGATCAGCACGGACAGCACGAGGATCTTGTCCGCGATCGGGTCGAGCAGCGACCCGATCGGCGACGTCCGCCCGCGGCGTCGCGCGATCCGTCCGTCGAACCAGTCCGTCGCCATCGCGACCGCGAAGAGCGCCGTCGCGTAGATCGCGTGGTTCGGGAAGTCCCAGACGAAGAGGAGGAGGACGAAGGGGACGGACAGCGCCCGGCCGACGGTCAGGTAATCGGGCAGGCTCATCCGCGGGGAGAATACGCCGCGACGATGCAGAGCTTCTCCGCCGTCCTCGTGGCCAACCGCGGCGAGATCGCGATCCGCGTCTTCCGGACGCTGCGCGAGCTCGGCCTCAGGTCGGTCGCGGTCTACTCGGACGCCGACCGCGGCGCGCGGCACGTGGGCGCCGCCGACGAGGCGTTCGCGCTCGGAGGCGAGACGGCGGCCGAGAGCTATCTCGTCGTCGAGAAGCTCCTCGGCGCGGCTCGCGCGACGGGCGCGGAGGCGGTGCACCCCGGTTACGGCTTCCTCGCCGAGAACGCCGGCTTCGCCCGCGCGGTCGAGGACGCCGGCCTCGTCTGGATCGGCCCGCCCCCTGAGGCGATCGAGCTGATGGGCCGCAAGACGGCGGCGCGGACGCGGATGCGCGACGCCGGGGTGCCGATCATCCCCGGCACCACCGACCCGGTCGCGTCCGCCGAGGAGGTCGCGCGCCTCGGCGACGAGATCGGCTATCCGCTGATCGTGAAGGCGGCGGCCGGCGGCGGTGGGAAGGGCATGCGGATCGTGGGCGCTCCCGAGGAGGCCGGGCGGGCGTTCGAGTCGGCGAGCCGCGAGGGCCAGGCGTACTTCGCGGACCCGTCCGTCTACGTCGAGCGCTACCTCGAGAACCCGCGGCACGTCGAGGTGCAGGTGCTCGCCGACGCGCACGGGAACGTCATCCATCTCGGCGAGCGCGACTGCACGATCCAGCGCAGGCACCAGAAGCTGATCGAGGAGACGCCCTCGCCCGCGGTCGACGAGGAGCTGCGCGAGCGGATCGGCGCGATCGCCGTCGACGCCGCGCGCGCCGTCGGCTACCGGTCGGCGGGGACGATCGAAGGTCTGCTCGCGCCCGACGGCTCCTATTACTTCATGGAGATGAACACACGGCTTCAGGTCGAGCACACCGTGACCGAGGAGGTGACCGGTCTCGACCTCGTGCGCGAGCAGGTGCGAATCGCGCAGGGCGAGCCGCTCTCGCTGCGCCAGGAGGACGTCGAGCTGCGCGGTCACGCGATCGAGTGCCGGATCAACGCCGAGGACGTCTCGAAGGGCTTCCTCCCGGCGCCGGGCCGAATCGCGCACTACCGCGAGCCGACCGGCCCGGGCGTCCGCGTCGACTCGGGCGTGCAGGAAGGCAGCGAGATCTCGCCGCTCTACGACCCGATGGTCGCGAAGCTCATCGTGCGCGACGTCGACCGGGAACACGCGCGGCGGCGGATGCTGCGCGCGCTCGGCGAGTTCGAGATCGAAGGTGTCGAGACGCTCCTCGGCTTCCACCAGGCGCTGCTCGAGCACCCGTGCTTCGTCGCGGGCGAGACGTGCCACGGCGTGGTCGAGTCGGACGAGCTCGCGCGCCGGGCCGCCGAGCACGTGACTCGGAGCCACAAGGTCAGCCGTGGCACCGGCGGGCGGCTCGACGGCCGGGTGACCACCGTCGAGGTGGACGGCCGCCGCTACGACGTGACCGTGCTCGAGCCCGAGCCGCCGTGGGCCGAGCTCGCCCGCGCGCGGGCCGAACGCTCGCGCGGCGCGGGCGCCGGCGGAAGCGCCGCGGTGATCAGCCCGATGCAGGGCACCGTGCTCTCCGTCGGCGTCGAGGAGGGGGAGGTCGTCGAAGCCGGCCGCGTGCTCTGCATCGTCGAGGCGATGAAGATGGAGAACGAGATCACCGCGCACCGCGACGGCGTGGTGACCGAGCTGTCCGTCGGCGCGGGGCAGTCCGTCCAGAACGGCCAGGTGATCTGCGTGCTCGCCCAGGGGGACGAGGACGCCTAGGCAACGACCGTTCTGCAGCGACGTCGCGAGGGACAACGACGAGCCGCTCGTCGGCACCGCGAGCCGGATCGACCACTGGCTGCTCGTCGAGTACCGCGGGCTCTGGGGGCCGAACGCGATCCGCGCCTCCGGCCTCTCGGACCAGGTGAAACGCACGCTCCGCGAGCAGGCCGACGCTCGCCCACACGCGCGGCTGCTCTTCGTGCGCCGCCCCGACCGGCGTGGGAGGCCCGAGTTCCGCGCGTTCGCGGCAAGCTCCCTCGAAGGCGCAGAGTCGCTCCGCACCGTCGCGTTCGAGTCGCACGAGGACCTCCGCCACATCGACCTCGCCACCGCGGGCGACCCGGTCGACCAGCCGCTCTTCCTCGTCTGCACGCACGGCAAGCACGATCCCTGCTGCGCGCGCTACGGGCGGCCACTCTTCGAGGCGCTCGCCGAGCAGGTCGAGGAGGAGTCCGTCTGGCAGGTGACGCACATCGGCGGCGACCGCTTCGCCGGCAACCTCGTCTGCCTCCCGCACGGCGTCTACTACGGCCGCGTCGAGCGCGAGCAGACCGGCGACGTGCTCGACAACCACCTCGCCGGACAGATCGAGCTGCCCCACTACCGCGGCCGCTCCTGCTACTCGTTCGCCGCGCAGGCGGCCGAGCGAGACATCCGCGAGCAGGCGCAGCTGTTCGCCCTCGACGACCTGCGCTTCGTCGAGCAGGACGGCGAGCGGATCGTCTTCGAGGACTCAGGCGGCCGGCGCCACGAGCGTCGCGTGCGGGTCGAGCTCGGCCCCGACGACTACCTCACGTGCAACTCGACCGAGTCGCGCCGTCCGCGGCGCTTCGTCGTCAGCCGATGATCCGGAGCAGCCCGTCGCGGACGAGCCGCCGGACGAGCACGAGCCGACCCGACTCGTCGAGCTTGCCCGGGAGATCCGAGGGCCGGAACGAGTCCTCGGCCTCGAGCACGTAGTCGAGCTCGCCTCGCACGCGTGCCGGGAACTCGAGCGTCCTGCCCTCGAACGTGAGCACGACGCGGTCGCCGCGCATCTCGAGGTCGGCGAGCACCGTCGGCCGGCGCTCCAGCTCGGTCTCGGCGTCGAGGTCGCGCAGCGCGCGCAGCTGGTCGACCTGGCCGTCGAGGATCGGCCGCCGCGTCGAGACGAGGCGCGAGCGCATCCGCCGGCGCACGTCGTCCTCACCCAGCCGCGACGCAAGGCGTTCGAGCAGCTCGTCGGTCGAGCCGTTCGGTGAGTGGCGGAACGCCTCGTCGACCGCGCACTCCTCGATCGCCGCGCGGAACGCGTCGAGCCACGTGTAGACGTTCGCGCCGATCGTGAGGTGGAGCGAGTCGGAGTCGGAGGTCTTCGCCTCGTGCATCCAGCCGCGCGGAAGGTAGAGAAGGTCGCCCGGCGTGAGCGTCACATCGAGCACCGGCTCGCCCGGGTCGCCCATGCTCGGGTCGTAGCGCTGGTCCTTGAGCGGCAGGTTCCACACCGGGTCGTACACGAGCCAGCGCTTCTCGCCGGAGATCTGGAGGCAGAAGACATCGTGCGTGTCGTGGTGCACCGGAAGCCCCTGCGCCGAGCGCGGCGTGTAGTACGCGTTCGCCTGCGTCGGGTGGCCGAGCGCCGCATCGAGCGAGCGGCAGAACGTCGCGAGGGGCGGCCACCAGTGGTGGAGCGCCTGCACGACGAGCGTCGCGCCGTCGTCGAACGCCGACGCGACCTGCGCGACGTCGGCCATGCCGCCGAACGCCACCGGGCGCCACGGCACGTCGACGAGGTAGTCGCGCGAGGAGAGCTTCGCGTCCGCCTTGACGAGGCGGAACGCGGGGGAGCGCAGGCTGCCCGACTCGAGCAGCCGCTCGACGTCCTCCGTCGTCAGGAGCTCGTCGTAGCGCCCTGGCTCGTCGCGTTCGACGACGAGCGGCCTGCGCTCCCAGTAGTCCGCGAGGAAGACCGTCTCCTCGACGGGCTCGATGCAGCGCGCGAGCGCGCTGGTCCTACGACGCGTCTGTGCCGTCGGAGTCAGCGTCGGTCTCGTCGCTGTCTGCGTCGGTCGAATCCGTCGAGTCTGTCGAGTCTGTGCCGTCCGCATCGTCGTCGTCCGCGACCTCCGCTCGTGTTGCGTCGGTCTGGATCTCGTCGTCGGTCAGCGTGGTGCGCTCGTCCATCGAACCTCCCTCAATGGGTTGCGGCGAACCCCGAGGTTACAAGGTGCGCTGGTAGGAGCGAAACGCCCAGGTCGCGAACGCCGTCGTCGCGACGGTGAAGCCGACGAGCAGCATCAGGTACATCGAGACCTGATCCCACTGCGTCCCCGCGAGTGCCGGCTCGCGCGCGGCGCGCACGCCCCAGTCGACGGGGTTGAACCGCGCGGCCCACTGCATCCATCCGGGCATCAGCGGCCGGGCGATCAGGATCGCCGAGAGGAACATCAGCGGCAGCCCGATGAAGTTCGCGACCGCGATCATCGTCGCCTCCTTGCGCGTCAGCAGCGCGATCCCGTGAGAGATCCCGGCGAAGCCGCCGGCGACGAGCATCGCCGCGAGGAGGATCGCGATCCAGCCGACGATGCCGCTCGCGACGGTCGCGCCGATGAGGAGCCCGGCGAGCAGGATGATCACGCCCTGGATCCCCGCCTGGACCGCGGCGCGAATCACGTGCGCCGCGACGATCGCGCTCCTGCCGCGCGGGGGTCGCGAGGAAACGCTCGAGGACCCCGCGGTCGAGATCGGAGATCATCGTCATCCCGCCCCACGTGCCGGAGAAGAAGGCGTTCATGATCACGACGCCCGGGAGGAAGAAGTCGGCGTACGACCGCGTGCCGAACCCGCCGAGGTCGGTCACGCGCGTGAAGAGCTGGCTGTAGAGGAAGAGCCAGACCATGGGCTGGATCAGGAGCAGCGCGATCCAGATCGGCTCGCGCACGAGGTTCCTCCCCTGACGCACGAGCAGGTACCAGGTGTGCCTGACGGTCTCGCTCATCTCCCCGATCCTTCCTCGTCCTCCGAGCGGAAGTCGCGCCCGGTGTGGTGCAGGTAGACGTCGTCGAGCGACGGGCGCGCGACGGTTACCGACGCGACGCCGATGCCGTTCGTCTCGAGCGCGCTGAGGATCCCCGGCACCGCACGGGCGCCGTTGTCGGCCCGCGCGCGCAGATGCTTGCCGTCGAGGGTCGCGTCGTGCACTGCGCCGAGCGCGGCGACGATGCGCGCGGCGTCCTCGCCGCGGCCGTCGTCGAGCTCGAGCGTGACGGCATCGCCGCGCAGGTCGCGCTTCAGCTCCTCGGGCGTCCCCGCGGCGACGATGCGGCCGTGGCTCGCGATCGCGAGCCTGTCGGCGAGGGCGTCCGCCTCCTCGAGGTAGTGCGTCGTGAGCAGGATCGTCAGCCGCTCGCCCGCGGCGAGGCGCGCGAGCTCGCCCCACATCGCAACGCGCGCCTCGGGGTCGAGACCGGTCGTCGGCTCGTCGAGATAGACGACGCTCGGGCGGTGCACGAGTGCGATCGCGACGTCGAGCCGGCGCTTCATCCCGCCCGAGTAGCCGCTGACGACGCGGTCTCCGGCCCCGGCGAGGTCGAACAGCTCGAGCAGTTCGCCGACGCGCCGGCGCACCTCGTTCCCGCGGAGGCCCTGGATCTGCGCGTGCAGCGTCAGGTTCTCGCGTCCGGTCGCCGCACGGTCGACGCCCGACGCCTGCGGCACGTAGCCGATCGACTGGCGGACCGCGCGCGGTTCGGCGGTGACGTCGTGACCCGCGACGACGGCGCGCCCGGCGTCGGGCTTCGTGAGCGTCGCGAGGATCCGCACGGTCGTCGACTTCCCCGCGCCGTTTGGTCCGAGTAGGCCGAACACCTCGCCTTCGCGCACGCCGAAGGAGACGCCGTCCAGCGCCTGCACCTCTCCGTAGCGCTTCCGGAGGCCGTCGACGACGATCGCGTCCACGCTTCGAGGTTACTCGTGGGCGTTGACCTGGATCGCGAGCCCGTTCGGATCGCGGAGGACGATCGAGCGGCCGAAGGCCTCGTCGGCGATCCCGCGTGCCACGTCCGGCCGTGCCGAGAGAGCGTCGAGGTCGTCGGCGTCCATCGCGAGCTCGATGTGCCCCGCGTTCCCGTCGACCTCGCCGTGGAGCGCGAGCGCGGCGCCGTCCCCGGCGCGAAGCCGGCTCCAGATCGCGCTGTTCATCTCGACCTCGAACCCGAGGCTCTCGTAGAACGCGAGCGAGGCGTCCATGTCGCGCACGTAGACGATCGGCATGAGGATCACGGCTTGGCCTCCTTCTTCTCGACGGCTGCGCGGAGCGCCGCCTCGACGAACTTCGAGAGCGACTGCTGCGCGTCGATCGAGGCGTGCTTCACCACCCGGATCAGCTCGGGCGGGAGGTAGACGTTGAACTGCTGCTTCTCGTCTGGCACTTGCTAGCAAGCTAGCACTTGACATGCAACCGGTGGGTTGCGTATATTGGTGCAACCAAACGGTTGCGTAACAAGGAGGCGACATGGATCCCGACCGCATCGAACGAACGATGACCCTCGACGTCCCGCCCGACGAGGTCTCGGCCGCGATCACCGAGCCCGACCGCATCAGCAAGTGGTTCGGACAGGAGACGGAGCTCGATCTGCGCCCCGGTGGGCGCGGGGTGTTCCGCTGCGGAGACGACGGAGGTACCCGTCGTGGTGGAGGAGGTCGACCCGCCGCGGAAGTTCTCCTACCGCTGGGAGCCGAGCCGGCCGCGCGAGGGTGGCGCGACCACTCTCGTCGAGTTCACGCTCGAGGAAGCCGAGGGCGGCACCGTGCTCCACCTCGCGGAGTCGGGCTTCACCGTGTTCCCGCCGGCTTCGCGCGCGGAGAACGACAAGGGCTGGGACGAGGAGCTGGGCGAGCTGCAGGAGTACCTTGCGACGCGAGTCGGCGCGTAGAGAGGATCGGCAGGCGGGCGCGGTGTTCGCCGCGCTCGCCGATCCCACGCGCCGGCGGATCGTCGAGCTCCTCTCGGAGCACGGTGCGCAGACGCCGACCGAGCTCGCGTCGCGGCTGCCGATCACGCGGCAGGGCGTCGCGAAGCACCTCGACCTGCTCGGGGACGCCGGCCTGGTCGAGTGGTCGCGCACCGGCCGCGAGTCGCGCTACCGGCTGACGCCCGAGCCGTTCGAGGCCGCGGCGCTGTGGATGCACTCAGTCGGTGCGGAGTGGGACCGCCGGTTGGAGGCGCTCCGGGAGCAGCTGGGCGGTCGTTAGAGTCCGCCGCCGGTGGACCTGTACGAGTACCAGGGGAAAGAGCTCTTCAAGCGGCACGGCATCCCGGTGTCCGAGGGACGCCTCGCGACGACGCCGGACGAGGCAGCCGCAGCGGCGTCCGAGCTCGGCGGTCAGGTCGTCGTCAAGGCGCAGGTGCTGACCGGCGGCCGCGGCAAGGCGGGCGGGATCAAGCTCGCCGAAGGCCCCGACGACGCGCGCGAGAAGGCCGAGCAGATCCTCGGCATGGACATCAACGGCCACGTCGTGCGCAAGGTCTGGATCGAGAAGGCGTCCGACATCGCGAACGAGTACTACCTCTCGCTCACGTTCGACCGCGGCGCGAAGCAGCCGCTCTTCATGTTCACGACCGAGGGCGGCGTCGACATCGAGGAGGTCGCCGAGAACTCGCCGGAGAAGCTCGTCCGCCTCCACGTCGACCCGTTCGAGGGCTTCCAGCCGTGGCAGGGCCGCCGGCTGGTCTACGGCGCCGGCGTCGACGACCCGAACGAGCAGAAGCAGATCCTCTCGATCGTCGGGAAGCTGTACGACGCCTTCGTCGCGTCCGACGCGATGTTGACCGAGATCAACCCGCTGATCGTCACGCCCGAGGGCGAGGTCAGGGCGCTCGACTCGAAGTTCACGGTCGACGACGCCGCGCTCTTCCGACATCCCGAGATCGCAGAGATGCGCGACCTCGAAGCGGTGCCGCCCGAGGAGCGCGCGGCCCGCGAGAAAGGCGTGACGTACGTGAAGCTCGACGGCGAGGTCGGGATCCTCGGGAACGGCGCGGGGCTCGTGATGTCGACGCTCGACGTGATCGCGCTCGCGGGCGGGCGGCCGGCGAACTTCTGCGACCTCGGCGGCGGCGGCGATGCCGAGGGTGTCGTCGACGCGCTCGAGGTGATCACGGCAGACCCGCAGGTGAAGTCGATCTTCTTCAACGTCTTCGGCGGGATCACTCGCTGCGACGAGGTGGCGCGCGGGATCCTCGCCGCGCTCGACCGGATGACGATCGAGCACCCCATCGTCGTCCGGCTCGACGGCACGAACGCCGAGGAGGGTCGCGCGATCCTCGACGAGGCGTCGCCGCCGAACCTGCACGTCGAGCCGACGATGCTCGACGCGGCGCGCCGAGCCGTGGAGCTCGCGGCATGACCGACGTCTGGTCCGAGCGCGCCGAGGCATTCCGCGAGAGCGCGACGCACAGGGAGGGGCCAGACCTGGACCTGCTGATCGAGTGGTGCGAGCCGGGCGAGGGCATACAGGCGCTCGACGTCGCCACCGGCGGCGGGCACGTCGCCCGGCGCCTGCGCGAGGCGGGCTGCGAGGTCGTCAGCGTCGACCCCGCACCGGGCATGCGGCGACCGTCGTCGCGCGCGCGGAGGACATCCCGTTCGCCGACGGCTCGTTCGACGTCGTCGCGTGCCGGATCGCGCCGCACCACTTCGAGGACATCCGCGCCGCAGTCGGCGAGATGGCGCGGGTCTCGCGCGACCGGGTCGTCGTGCAGGACAACGTGTTCATGGGCGACGAGGTCGAGGAGGCCGAGAAGCTGCGCGACCCGACGCACGTGCGCTGCTACTCGGAGGACGAGTGGCGTGCGTTCTTCGAGGAGGCGGGGCTCCGCGTCGAGGACGAGCGGATGTTCGACCGGGCGGTCGAGGTCGAGCCCTGGCTCGCGCGCGTCGAGACGCCGAAGGAGGACGCTGCGCGCGTGCGCGAGCTGCTCGCCGACCGGATCCACGACGGCCGCCTGACGCTCCGCTCGATCGTTCTCAAGGGAAGGAAGCGCTAGTGGCGATCATCGTCGACGGCGACACGCGCCTCGTCGTCCAGGGACTGACCGGCAGCGAGGGCCGCTTCCACGGTCTCCGCAACCGCACCTACGGAACGAACGTCGTCGCGGGAGTCACGCCCGGCAAGGGCGGCCAGGACGTCGAGGGGATCCCCGTCTACGACACGGTCGCCGAGGCGGTCGAGCACGCCGGCGCGAACACGTCGCTCATCTTCGTCCCCGCGCGTTTCGCCGCCGACGCCGCGTATGAGGCCGTCGACGCCGGGATCGGGACGGTGATCGTGATCACCGAGCACATTCCCGCGCACGAGATGCTCCGCGTCTACACGTACGTGCGGCCGAAGGGGATCACGATGATCGGCCCGAACTGCCCGGGCGTCCTCTCGCCGGGCAAGGCGAACGTCGGGATCATCCCCGCCGAGGTCTTCGCGGAAGGCGCGATCGGCCTCGTGTCGCGCTCGGGCACGCTCACGTACCAGATCGGTTACGAGCTCGCGCAGCTCGGGCTCGGCAACTCGTCGATCGTCGGCATCGGCGGCGATCCCGTCCCCGGCTCGTCCTTCATCGACATCCTCGGGAAGTTCGAGGAGGACCCGCAGACCGAGCTCGTGGTCATGGTCGGCGAGATCGGCGGGAACGAGGAGGAGAAGGCCGCCGAGTTCATCCGCGACCGGATGTCGAAGCCGGTGCTCGCGTACATCGCGGGCTTCACCGCGCCCGCCGGCAAGACGATGGGGCACGCGGGCGCGATCATCTCCGGCTCGTCCGGCACCGCGCAGGCGAAGAAGGAAGCGCTCGAGGCCAGCGGCGTCCGCGTCGGCACGACGCCGACCGAGGTCGCGCAGCTCGTCGCGGAAGCAGCGGGCGCTCGAGCCTAACGAAGCCCTTCGCAGGCGTCGCTCGTCCGGAGCGCCTGCTCGAGCTCGCCCGCGGGATCGAGCCGTCGGACCTGCGCGATCGTCTGCTCGACCGCCTTCGCCGAGTCGGCGAGCTCCGCCGCGATCGTGGCGAGACGCGCGAAGACGTCGCTGACGCTCGAGGCCGGCTGCTCGAGCGCCTTGCGCGTCTGGCTCGCCCGCGCCCGCAGGACGTCCTCGAGGTCGTTCAGCTGCTGCTCGATCTCGTCGCCCGCGTCGGTCTCCGGCGGCCCGAGCTGGCCCAGGTCGGCGAGCAGGTCGTCCGTCGCCGCGACGGCCTTGCGCACCGCCTCGTCGAGCGTCTGCTCGTCGATCGACCCAGGGTCGGCGAGGTCGGCTGCCGCGTCCTCGACTTCGTTCCGCCAGTCGCCGACGCTCGTGCAGAAGTCGTCGGCCCACTGCTCCGACGACGACTCGTCGCCCCCGCAGCCGGCGGCGAGCAGGGCGAGCGCTCCGCAGAGAACCGCGAGCGTGCGGGCCACGCAGTGAAGTGAACCTGACGGCCCGGTCGGCTCTCTACACTCGGCCGATGCCGCCGATCTCGTTCGCCCGCGGGATCCCCGCGCCGGAGTGCCTCCCGGTCGAGGAGCTCGCCGACTGCGCGCGCGCCGCGATCGAGCGCGACGGCAGGGCGATCCTCTCCTACGGCGCAGGCGGGGGCTACGGGCCGCTGCGGGAGTGGCTCGCCGAACGGCACGGGGTCGAGCCCTCGCGGATCCTGCTCACGAACGGCTCGCTCCAGGGCTTCGTCTTCCTCGCGTCGCGCTTCGCCGGCAACCGCCGGTTCATCGTCGAGGCGCCGACGTACGACCGGCCGCTCAAGATCCTGCGCGAGCTCGGGGCGGACGTCGTCGCGGTGCCACAGGACGACGAGGGGCTCGACCCGGACGCGGTCGAGGCCGCGCTCGACGGGCCGGCGCTCCTCTACACCATCCCGACCTTCCAGAACCCGAGCGGGCGCACGCTCTCCGAGGAGCGTCGGCGACGCCTCGCCGACCTTGCACGGGAGCGCGACCTGCTCCTGTTCGAGGACGACCCCTATGGGCTCGTCCGCTACGAGGGCGAGCCGCTGCCCTCGCTCTTCGAGCTCGCCGGCGGGGAGCGGACGATCTACAGCTCGTCGTTCTCGAAGACGATCGCGCCTGGCGTCCGCGTCGGCTGGTTCGTCCTGCCCGACGAGCTCGCCCGCGAGCTCGAGGCGACCGCGACCTCGACGTACATCACGCCCGTGCTCATGTCCGAGGCGACGGTCTTCGAGTTCGTCAGCCGAGGCGCGTTCGAGCCGAATCTCGAGCGCGTGCGCGGCCTGCTCGGAGCCCGCCGCGACGCCATGCTCGAGGCGCTCGACCGCGACCTCGCCGGGCGCGCGACGTGGAGCCGCCCCGACGGCGGCTACTTCCTCTGGCTCGACCTCGGCGTCGACACGGCCGAGCTGCTCGAGCGCGCCGAGGCCGACGGCGTCACGTTCGTGAAGGGCAGCGACTTCTTCCCGCCGGGCGCCGGGGGCGAGCAGTCCGCGCGGCTGGCGTTCAGCTACGTCTCGACGGACGAGATCGCCGAGGGCGTGGCACGGCTCGCGTCGCTCGTGCCTGCCGGCGCCTCGGTCTAGACGAGCGCCGCCGCCGGCGCAGCAGCCGGCCGCGGGACGAGCATGGGCTGCTTCGGCGGGACAAGTGCGCCGCGCTTCACCGCGCGGAAGGTCGGGCAGATCGTGTCGCCTGCGAGTGCACAGAGGCCCGCGCGCCGGAAGTAGCAATCATCGCAGGTTGTTTGACCCGTCTTGCTCATCGTCCCCCATGTTCGCCGTGAACCGTTGGAACAAACAGGCGTGGAGTCTACGACGGATCGTCGGCGTTGCAACCACCGCGTTCACGAATCAGCCGCACTTTGCGACCTCTTCGAACGTGGACAAATCTGGCTAATTCTGCGCCGCGGGCGGCAGGGTTGCCAGCTTCTGCAACGCCTGTTGAAAAGTTGTCACAGGGATGATCCGCACGTTCCGCGCGTACTTGCGAGCCTCGCGCGCGTTATCCCCAGCCGGGACGAGGAAGACCTTGATCCCGGCCCGCTCGACGCCGATCGTCTTCTGCTTGACGCCGCCGATCTCCCCGACGTGGCCGTCGAGGTCGATCGCGCCGGTGACGGCGACGCGGTTGCCGTGGTCGACGTCCTTGCCCATCTCCTCGAGGACGTCGAGCGCGAACGCGAGGCCGGCGGAAGGACCGCCGACGTTGCCCGTGTCGATCTCGACGTCGAGCGGAAGCTTGATCGAGGCGGCCTGCGAGACGATCACGCCGATCAGCGGCCGGCCTTCCGGGCCCCGCTCGGGACGGACCTTCGATTGGAGCGCCTTCGACCCGCGCTTGAACGTCAGCGCCAGGTCGCGTGACGTCCCGGCGGCCGCGATGGCCCGGCGCAACGCACTCGGCCCACTCACCCGCTTGCCGTCGATCGAGGTGACGATGTCTCCGGGCAGGAGTTTCCCGCCCGCCGGCGCCTCGGGGTCGACGAACTCGATCCGCGCCCCGATCGGCCTCGCGATCACCTTGTAGCCGAGCTCGCGCAGGGCGACCGCCGCGGCGACCTGCTGCGACGTCTTCATCTCCTGGAGCTCCTCGCGCCGCCGCTCGCTCTCGCTGACGCCCGGCGGCTTGACCTGGTCGGCCGGCACGACCGTGGCGCCCTCGCGGGACCCGGGCCACACCCGCTCGAGCACCGTCGCCTTGCGAACGAGCACGTCGACGAAGTAGATGCCCCCGCCGTCTTTCGGGTCGTGTCCGCCCGCGACCATGACGAGCGGCGCGACCGGATGCGCCTGGTTGGGCAGGAAGACGTAGCTGTCGGTGGGGAAGACCCAGACAGCGAAAGCGGCTGCCGCGACGATGAGCCCGGCGACGGCGAGCCGGGCCGGCGTGAACAGCCGCAGCACGGCGGAATCGTAGACGTGGTTTCTTAAAGGAGGCTTCGGATCAGGCCGCCGTCGACCTGAATCAACGTCCCCGTAACGTACGAGGCCCGGTCCGAACTGAGAAAACACACGACGTCGCCGACCTCGCGCGGGGTACCGAGACGCCGCATCGGGATCGTCGCCAGGTCCTCCTCCGTCGGCCCGTCGGGATAGACCTCGCGGATCCGCGCCGTGTCGATCCGTCCCGGGGCGATCGAGTTCACCGTGATGCCCTGCTGCGCGACCTCGCGCGCGAGCGACTTGGCCCAGCCGACGACGCCCGGGCGCACGGTGTTCGAGAGCACGAGGTTGTCGAC
>CAWBRK010000004.1:0-185928 GCA_963791205.1 uncultured Actinomycetes bacterium | reverse complement strand
CGGTCATGCTCCGGCCTCCGGATCTCGTCCAGTGCGTAGTCGTACAGCCGCTGGTATAGGAAACGCCGGTGGTTGTTCTCCACGGCTCATGAGCGAAGGCGACACCCTGGTGTGGGAACACTCACCGTATACCAACACGCATACGATCCGATGGCCCCGAATGTGGACCTTCTCGTCACGGGCGGCGAGGTGAACGGCGGCGTAGTCGCCTAGGGCGATGCGCCACATCAGACGCCTCCTTGTCTCCGCGTTGCAACGCACGGCATCTGTTCCGGATGCCACCACGCGACCGCTCGTTTTCAGATAGCCGATGCGTACGCGTCTTCGGCGCAGGGCTCGCCAGTCTGAGTGGTACGACCCTTAGGTCGGGCGCACTGCAGCGCACGGGACGTCGCGAGTCGTTGGCTCGTCGCTTCTGTGACTCCGCGCAGGACTATGTTCGCTCAAGCCGAGCGACACCGATCTTCGCGTCAGCCATGCCGTAGAAGACATAGTGCTTACCCTCGATCGACTCGATTGCCGTCGGGAAGACTACGTTTCCCACTGTGCCAACGAGCTCATCCGGTGTCTCGGGCACGAGGAGCGGCTCTGGCGTGCGCGCGGTGACCTGCGACGGATCGGCTGCGCTGAGGATCAGCGCTCCTGCCGAGTAGAACACGTCGTTTTGCGGCACGAACGGGTCGTCGCCGATCTTGCCCGCAACGCCGTGGTGGATCAGGAGCCAGCCCTCGTCCACTCTGATCGGCGGTGGCCCTCCCCCCACTTTGAGGCTCTCCCACTCGAACTGGGAGCCGGCCACGAAGCGGTGTCCTCTCGGGCGAGTGAGCGCCGAGATGTCCGCCCGCACATCCTCCTCCGGAATGTACGAGATCCAGATGCTTGCACGAGAATCGGTCGTGCCAGCCGGAAGGGTTGCAACCTCGTCTGTGCGTGTGAACCCGAACTCCCACATCGGACGATGGATCACCGCGTAACTCGGTCGACCGTCTGGATCCGGGACAGCTTCCGCAAAGAACACGACGTCCTTGTTCGGATAGAGATTCAGGTCGATCTCAAGGGCGTCGTCGTACTCGAACTGGAACGGTCCCAGCCTCGCCCAACTCTCCAGATCGTGCGAGATCGCGACCGCGGGTCGGGGTCCGAACGGTCCGAATGCGACGTAGGTCATGACGTGGACGTTGAGGGAGGGCATCCAGGTTATGCGGGGGTCTTCGACGCCCCCGTGCCGAACGCCGTGCTCCCAGGGGCGAACAGGTTCCAGAACTACGCCCTGCCGCTCCACCCGGGTTGGTACCCCATCGACCACGACCACGCGCGCCTTCCCCACGCGTGAGACGTTCCCCTCGGCGACCATCCGCGGGTAGAGATAGAGCTCACCGTCGGTTCCCCACGCCGTTGCTGGATTCAGCACGCCTTCCACTTCGTACAGGACACTCGGGTCGCCCGACATGACGACTCCGAGGCGCGTGAGCCTATATGGGACGTTTGGCAGGTGCGTAGGACTCGACTGGGCTGTAGAGGAGGTCATTGACTTCCTTCGATCGGTTGAAGTAGCAGGGTTTGTCCGGCGTCCTGATGCGCTGTCGTAGTCATCCCGTGGCCCCACCACTCATGAGACTGCTGATCAAGAATCGTTCGGGGAATATATGGCTGCCGGCATCGCTGTGGTGGACGAGCTCGACGTCCAGCGACCACCTCACCTTCACACCCAGCAGCCGATGGACCGACCCGACCGGCATCGGGTGGACCGCCTCAGCCATCTTCAACGCGGCGCTGATCCGGCCCGTTGGTGGGCACGATCACCACGATCGTCGACCCAGGCGGGATCGTCACCGTCTGCGCTCCGGAGACGTTCTGCAGCAGCACCTCGTCCGTGACTTCGTCATAGAGATCCGATGCGTCGGTCAGCGTCACCTCTACGCCGACTGGGCCAGCCGTCGGGTTGTAGTAGAGGTAGGTCGGATACGAGGTCGCGTGGAAGTCGAGTGCGTTCAGGTCTGTCCGCAGGACGGTGGGAACGTTCGTGGAACTGACTGAGCCCCCGAGGAATCCAACCCAACTCCCACCATAGAGACCGAGGTCGGTGGTGACTTCGGGGTTCAGCCCCCACTGCTGCCCGTAGGCGGAGGGGTCGCCCGTCGCGTTCGGCGTGTGGCCGTTCTCCGTCGCGCGGATCCCCTCATACGGAATTACGTGCGCCGGGTTGTTGATGTAGGTGGCTCCGTACCACTGGTTCCCGACCGGCATCTGGTCCGGGTAGAAGAAGCGGGCTGCGTTGTGGATGTTCAACATCCACCGGCCAACACTGTCCGCGAACCTTGGGTCGTACTTCGCAGTAGCCGCAAAGAGCGGGGCGGAAAAGGTGTTCATCGCAAATGCGTAGCCGCCGCCGTCGGTTTGACTACCGATGAGGCCGTAGGCGTCGTAGCTCCCCCAGCGCTGGAGCATCGTTCCCCACCCGGGGCGTACGGCCGATCCACCGAGGATCCAGTTGAAGTATTTGCGTACGTTGTAGTCGGTGCCGAATTGCGCATTCATTCTCGCCGCGAGGTAAGGCGCCATCTGGGGCAGAATCTCGTAGAAGAGACTCGAGTTCGAGCGCTCGAGGTAGTCCATCGACCACTTCGCCGCCTGGAGGTACTTCGCGTCACCGAACGTGCCATAGGCCCACAGTTCGATCGCAGCCGTGCCGGCTGCCCCGTCGCCACCCTCGTTTCGGTTGCCGGCGTTCTTCGTCCTCGTCGAGAAGTTGAATCCCTGCCCGTCGAAGTTCGCGCTCGCGCCGCCGAGAGCAACAACCTGATCGTAGAACCTGTCGGCGATGCTCCGCAGCATTTCGGTCATATTCGTCGCATTCGGGTACTGAGCGCCGAGCATGTAGTAGAGGACGTTCGCTGCGGTCGTATACCAATAGCTGTGACCACCATGGAGGTCGGCCTGGCCTGCCAGTGCGGTTTGTTCGGTGGGTTGGTTACGTGCGATCCCGAGGCTGGGCCAGTAGAACGTGCGCAGCATGTCGACGTAGTTGATGCCGTCCTGGCTCGACTTGTCGATGCCTACGAGGGTCGCCCCAACGACGGATGCGATCTGTCCAAGCGCCTCCTGCGTGCCGTCCGTGTCGAGTCGGCTATCGCCGTAGTAGGACGGCATCTTGTAGGTGTCATCACGCATGTTGTAGTGCGTGCGATCCCACGCGATCGTTGGAAACTGGCCTGGCTGCGACCAGTTGTAGACGAACGAGTCGTAATCGATCGCTCGTCGGCGCCAGTCGAACGATGCGCTCGGACTCGGCGCGCCCGGGAACGATGCAACCGTAGGCACAGTGGTCTGAGCCGGCGGGTGCGCTGCCGTGAGGCGCGTGAGGATCTTGCGGGACATCGAACCATCTCCTTTGGGTGTCGGCGAACGTCGACGTGTCAGCGAAACGGTCCGAGACCTCTGCACCACGCAGCAACTTCCCGTGGCCGGAGACGTGTCTGACCTCGGACGACGAACTCGGTATCGCGAGCCGCTCATGCGGCGACTCCCTACTTCACCCGAGAACCCGTGGCCGGATCAAAGATGAGCTCGGTGCCCTGGGCTACGTCGAGGCCGAGAACATCCCCGACGGCCGGCGGAATGCGGCCGCTGTGACGCACGACGAACGGCTTGCTGTTCGGGTCGTCTCCAGGGAGCTGTCCGTAGACGAACGCGTCGGCGCCGAGCTCCTCTACGAGGGTCACCTGCAGCCGGAGCGGACCATCGAGGCTACTCGTGAAGCCTTCAGGCCGGAGACCGAGTGTCACGGTCTCCAGACCGGCTTGGTGTGCCGCATCGAGCGTTTCTTGGTGCAGCGGTATCGCGACATCGCCGAGGAGGGCGCCGCCTGGAACGAGACGTGCCTCGCGGAGATTCATCGCCGGCGAGCCGATGAAACCGGCCACGAACTCGTTCACCGGAGAGTCATAGAGGTTGCGCGGCGTGTCTACCTGTTGCAAGAGCCCGTCCCGGAGCACCGCGACACGATCTCCCATCGTCAGCGCCTCGACCTGGTCGTGTGTGACGTAGATCGTGGTTGTGCAGAGTCGCGCCTGCAGGGCGGCGATGTTCGCACGCGTCTCGACACGAAGCTTGGCGTCAAGGTTCGACAGCGGCTCATCCATAAGGAAGACACTCGGCTCTCGCACGACGGCCCTGCCCATTGCTACGCGCTGCCTCTGGCCGCCCGAGAGCGCGCCGGGTCTGCGGCCGAGGTACTCCTCGAGGTCGAGCATCGCTGCGGCCTCGCGCACCCTCGCCTGCCGCTCCTTCTTCTCTACGCCCCTCAGCTTCAGGGCAAAGCCCATGTTTTCTGCGACTGACATGTGGGGGTAGAGCGCATAGTTCTGGAAAACCATGGCGATGTCCCGGTCCTTCGGAGCCTTGTCTGAGACGTCCTCGCCGCCAATTTGCACCGTTCCACCGCTGACCGGCTCGAGCCCGGCGAGCATGCGCAGGGCCGTCGACTTGCCAGAGCCCGAAGGGCCGACGAGCACCATGAACTCACCGTCAGCGATCTCGAGGTTGAGTTCGTTGACGGCCGGGACAGGGTTGTTCGCATAGATGCAGGTTGCGTTGACGTAGCTCACCTCGGCCATCGCGCGTCCTTTCGACTCGTCGATCGGATGCTACGCGGAACAGCTTCCCGTCGGCGTCAAAGCTCCAGGCGCGGCCCGTGCGGCGACGACGTTCCAGCCTGTCCGTTGCTCGACGCCGGCTCGGCGACTGTCGAGCCCGACGCCCGAACTCCGTGAGCACCTCTCGATCAAGGGCTCCGACGTCTGCGTGCGGAAGCGAATCGCCACCACCGCAGCGCATCATTGCGCGCTTGCTATGACGTTGTGTTGTCGGACCTGACGAAGAATTGGCCCCCGCGACGTCGCAAACGCCCGGGGCCGTGACGACGAAGGGAGTAGCCCTCGCCGCGCGGTCATGGTGACCGAGACTCACGACGGTTGCGGCGGTCCTGTGCCACGGGCCGGTCGTGGCACAGATTCGTGGCACACGGCCACCCAAACGGCTTCTTCGGGGACCCGCATCGGCTCGCCGGTTCCGTCGCCCGATGAGCCGGAATCCCGTGGAGCGGAGCGGCGTCGTGACCCTTCGTGGACCCACCTGCTCCGACGTGGCCCTAACCCGTTCGCTATGCGGATGAGAGGACTTGAACCTCCACGGGCTTGCGCCCACACGGACCTGAACCGTGCGCGTCTACCAATTCCGCCACATCCGCGGGCCGGGCCAGTGTAGCCGCGCTTCCGTCTAACGTCGTCTTCACGACCCGTCCGTACCATGGGCGGCTTGCTGCGCGGGGTCCTCCTCCTGTCGCTTCTGGCGCTGCTCGCGCCTGGCACCGCTTGGGCGCGCGACGTCGAGGTCGTCGTCCGGCTCGACACGCCCGGGCTCGCGCAGGCGAACGCGCACAGCCGCGTGCTCAGCGCTTCGGCGAAGGCGCGCCGGCTCGACCTGCGCTCGCCGACCAGCCGCTCCTACCTCGAGGACGTCGCCGCAGCGCAGAGCGCCTTCGAGGAGCGACTCGCGCGCGAGCTTCCGCGAGCGCACGTCTACCGCCGCTACCGGATCGTCTTCAACGGCCTCGCCGTGACGCTGCCGGCCGCCGATCTCCCCCGTCTCGACCGGCTGGCCGAGGTCTACCCCGGCGTCACGTACCGCAGGATGCTGGACCGCAGCGTGCCGATGATCGGCGCGCCGGCGTTCTGGTCGCTCCCGGGGGAGGACGCGGGCGCCGGGATGAAGATCGCGATCCTCGACGACGGGATCGACCAGACGCATCCGTTCTTCAGCGGCGCGGGCTACGCACCGCCCGCCGGGTTCCCGAAGGGGCAGGTGGACTTCACGACCGGGAAGGTGATCGCCGCGCGCGCATTCCCGGCGCCCGGCCTCACGTGGCCTGCGGGCCGCTTGCCCTTCGACCGCGATCTCTCGTCGCACGCGACGCACGTCGCCGGGATCGCCGCGGGGAACGCGGGGACGATCGGCCCCGCCGGCGTTCGCCTCGCCGGCGTCGCGCCGCGCGCCTACCTCGGCAACTACAAGGTGCTGACCGTTCCCACCGACCAGTTCGGGCTCAACGGCAACGCACCCGAGATCGCCGCGGGAATCGAGGCAGCCGTCTCGGACGGGATGGACGTGATCAACCTCTCGCTCGGACAGCCCGAGATCGAGCCGAGCCGCGACCTCGTCGCGCTCGCGATCGCCGGCGCCGCTGCGGCGGGCGTCCCGACCGTTGCGGCCGCGGGCAACGAGTACGGCCGCTTCCAGCAGGGCACAGTCGGCTCGCCCGGCACCGCTCGCGATGCAATCGCGGTCGGCGCCGTGACGACCGGTCGAACGGGGCCCGCAGGACAGGTGTCGTCGTTCTCGTCGGCCGGGCCGTCGCCGATCTCGCTCACGCTGAAGCCGGACATCGCGGCGCCTGGATCGGAGATCCTCTCTTCCACGCCGGGCGGCCAGTTCACGTTCCTGAGCGGGACGAGCATGGCTGCGCCGCACGTGAGCGGCGTCGTCGCACTGCTGCGGAAGCGCCACCCGACGTGGACGCCCGCACAGCTGCGCTCGGCGATCGTGACGACCGGGACCCCGACCGGGACGAACGTCCCGCTGCGCGTCGGCGGCGGCCTCGTGAGCGTCGCACGCGCGGATGCACCGCTCCTGTTCGCTGAGCCGAGCAGCGTCTCGTTCGGGCTCGTGCGCGCCGGGACGAACCCCACGGCGGTCGTCCACCTGACCGACGCGGGCGGAGGCTCGGGCGAGTGGACCGTGAGCGGCATCTTCGCGGCGCCCCGCACCGTCACCGTTCCGGGCGAACTCCGCATCCCGTTCAGCGATGTCGCGCGGCGGGGTGTCGAGCAGGCGTCCTACATCGAGCTGCGGCGCGGTGCGGACGTTCGGCGCATCCCGTACTGGTTCCGCGTCGAGACGCCGCACCTCGCGAAGCCGACGCCGAACGCTCGCGAAGACCGGCACGTACGCCGGCTCGACGCTCGGCAGGCCGAGCCGCGTCGCGGAGTACCGCTACCCGGAGGTCCCGTCGCTGACGATGCGCGGCCCCGAGCAGGTGTTCCGCGTTCGCCTCGGCAGGCCGGTCCAGAACTTCGGCGTCGCGGTGCTGAGCGGCGGCGTGCAGCCGCGCGTCGTCGAGAACGGCGACGAGAACCGGCTGACCGGGACGCCGGCGCTGCCGTTCAACATCAACCCGTACGTCGAGGACTACGGACGCCCGGAGCCGGTCGCCGCCGCGATCCGCCCGGCCGCCGGAACGTACGACGTCGTCTTCGACTCGCGCGCCCGCGGCGCGCGCTTCACGTTCCGCTTCTGGGTGAACGACGTCGCGCCGCCCACGGCGCGGCTGCTCGACACGACCGCCCGCGGCGGCGTCGCGCGCGTCCGCGTGGCCGATGCGGGCGCCGGCGTCGACCCGGGCTCGCTCGAGGCAACCGTGTCCGGCCGGCGCCGGCAGGTGAGCTACGCGAACGGGATCGCGTCGATCGACGTGTCAGGCATCGGCGCCGGGTCGCACCCGCTCGTGTTCACGGTCTCCGACTACCAAGAGGCGAAGAACATGGAGAACGTCGCCCGGATCCTCCCGAACACGCGCACGCTCCGCGCGACGGTCCGCACTCCCTAATGGCGGTCGCGCTCGTCGATCGTCGGCAGCCGGTCGAGGTCGCGCTCGACGCTCGCTGCGAACTCCTCGCTCTCGGTCTGGACGAGGTGAAGGTGCGGCTTGCGCTTCCGCGAACGCGTCCGGAAACGTGGGGACGTGCCGAAACGCGTCGTCAGCCGCGGCCACTCCGCGGCGATGAGCACGGCAACGGCGCCGGCCAGCAGGAGGGCGTAGATCCAGCCCACGCCGGGCGATTCTACCCGCCTCGGACGCACTCCAATTCCTCACTCACCCGGTGAGGACGATGAAGGGCTTGGTTACGAGGCGTACACTTTCGGTGTCCCTCCGCTAAAGACGACGGTCGACGTGCCGATAGATCGACAATGACCTGGACGATCGTTCTCCTCGAGGCGCTCTTCGCGATCACGCTGATGCGGAGCCTCCTCGTCGCGGCGAAGGTCCTCCCGCCGAGCTGCGCCCGCTGCGGCGTCCAGCTCGAGCGGCGTGCGCTCGGCGAGCCCGTCTGCCGCTGCTCGCAGCACTAGCCCGGCAGAATCGGCACGTCCCCGAAGAGCGTCCAGACGAGGTAGCCGACGCTCACGACGAGCCCGGCCACGCCCAGGACGACCTGCTGCCAGGTGCTCGTCTTCTCGCGCGCCGCCTCGACGCGGTCGAGGATCTTCTCGAGCAGCCGCTCGGCGCGGTCGAACTCGAGGGCGAGCATCCCCAGGCCGACCGCCACGAGCAGGATCCCCGGGCCGGGGACGCCCGGCAGCGCGAGGGCCATGCCCGCGACCAGGATCAGGACGCCCATGAGCGCGAAAGGCACCCGGTAGAACTTGCTTCGCTGCTGGTGGCGCTCCTTGCGCCGGCGAAGTGACTTGATCGCCGGCCTCGGCTCACTCATCCGCGCCAACCCTAGCGGCAGCCGCAGAATCTACGATTCAGCCGTGCAGGAGCTCCTGGCGACCCTCCGACGGTGGCTCGAGCGGGGCGACGAGGTCGCGCTCGCGACCGTCGTTGCGACCCGCCGGTCGGCACCACGACCGGTCGGCTCGGTCCTCGGCGTCACCGCGGCCGGCGAGCTCGCGGGCTCCGTCTCAGCGGGGTGCGTCGAGAACGAGGTCTACGCCGAGGCGCGCGAAGTGCTGGCCGGCGAGCCCGCCCGCGAGCGGACGTACGGGATCACGGACGAGCAGGCGATCGGCGTCGGCCTCCCGTGCGGCGGCGAGATCGACATCTTCGTCGCGCGCGCCGGTCCCGAGCTCCTGCAGCAGGCGGTCGAGGAGCTCGAGCGCGGCCGGATCGTGTCGGTGGAGCCCGCCGGCGACCGGCTGGAGCTCTCCTCGCGGCCCGCCCCCCGGCTCGTCGTCGTCGGCGCGATCGACACCGCCGAGGCGCTCTGCCGCATCGCGAGCGGCCTCGGTTGGCGGACGATCGTCGTCGACCCGCGTGAGCGCTGGGCGACTCCGGAGCGCGTGCCGAGCGCGGACGAGATCGCGATCGAGTGGCCGGACGAGGCGCTGGCGCGGCTCGAGCCGGACGACGGCACCGCGGTGGTCGTGCTCGCGCACCAGGATCAGATCGACCTCCCGGCGCTCCGCACGGCGCTGGAGGGCGACGCGTTCTTCGTCGGCGCGATCGGCTCGCGGCGAACGCAGGAGCGGCGCCGCGAGGCGCTCCTCGAGCTTGGGGTGAACGAGGTCGCCGTCGACCGGATCCGCGGCCCGGTCGGGCTCGACGTCGGAGCGCAGACGCCGCCCGAGACCGCGGTCGCGATCATGGCCGAGATCCTCGCGGTGCGCGCGGGCCGCGACGGCGGGCCGCTACGCGAGCGCGGCGGCCGGATCCACGCCTAGACGACGACCCGCAGGCGGCCGTCGCTGAGACGGACGACCACCGCAGGCACCTTCGACGGGCGGTTCGTCCCGCCGGGGTACTCGATGTCGCCGAGCACCGCCCCGACCTCGAGCCCTTTCCGGAGCTCGTTCGCGACGAGCCCGGGCTGCGGTGAGCCGGCGAGCTCGATCGAGTCGGAGAGCACGTCGATCGCGTCGGCGGCGAGCGCGGCGAGGATCGTCTCGGGGCGGCGGCCGTACACCGACTTGAAGCGTTCGTAGAACTCGTCGGTTCGGCTTCCCGGCTCGGGGAAGCCGGCGGCGCCGAAGAGAGTGCCGTCAGGTGTGCCCGGCGGCGGGTGGACGCGCTCGATCGCGTCCGGCGAGACGATCGCCTCTCCCCCGGTCTCGAGCTCGAGCAGCCGCGCGACGCGCCGACCTCGTGGGGTTTCCGCACGCAGCACGCGGCGTGCGTGTCCGTCGACGTGGTCGTCGACCGCCTCCGCCTGACCACGCGGAGAGAGCCCCGTCGTGAAGACACGTCTCAGCCCCGGATCGAGGACGCCGTCGTCGCACGGCGCGATCGCGAATGCAGACGCAGCGTCCGCCGCCTTTGCGGCCTCGACGAGACCCTCCCGGCACGGAAGGACGAGCAGCCGGACGCCGTTCGCGAGCAGCTCCCGCGCGCTCCCGCGCGCGAGCACGATCGTCGCGGCGCCGCCGATTCCGCCGGCGTTGTTCACCTTGTTCACCTCGACCCGTGCGCCCTCGGCGATCAACCGCTCGCCGTCGACGATCCCGATCGTGACCCTGCTGTTCGGCGGAAGCTCGAGCTCCGGCTCGTCGCTGCCGGTGCAGCCCGCGAGCACGACCACGAGGGCGAGCAACGCGCGGCGCACACCGCGAGTCTACGGATCACCCTTCCGTGTGATTCCCGCACGGGCGTCGCGTGGGAGGATCGAGGCCCCTCCAAGCTCGTGCTGCTCCAACTCAGCGATCCGGCGGCCACGGAACGCCTGGCAGCGTTCCTGCGCAGCCTTGGCCAAACAGCGACGGTCGTCGACGACGGCCGAGTCGAGCTGGACGTGCCCGACGACGAGGCGGCCCGCGCGGAGGTCGAGATCTACCTGCGCGTCTGGCGCGTGCTCAACCCGGCGGACGAGGTCACGCCCGCCGAGTAGCGCAGGAGCTCGACCGTCGAGACGCTCCGTCCCCGTGCCGGAACACGAGCTTGACGAGACCCCGGTCGGGCGCGAAGTACGTCGTCCGTATCCCCGAGCCGAAGCGAAAGCCCTTCTGCTTCAGCGCGCTTCGGACGGCCAGCGCCTGGAACGTTCCGGCCGGCACCTTCACCCGCCGGATGCCGAGGATCGTGGACGACCCCGTGACGCCGTACACCGAGTAGTCCCGGCCGGACCCCCGCGCCTGCCAGTGCTGGCCCGCTGACGGGTAGCCGGTGAGGATCGGGTTCCACCCGTACGTCATCAGATCGAACGGTGTGAAGAAGTGCCGCCGCCGCGCCTTCGGGACGAACCGCGGGCCGACCGGCGGGAACGTCGCGAGCGACGCGACGCGTGACGTCGCCCAGCTGTTCGTGAGTCCGTCGACGCGAAGCGTGAACCCGTAGCTTCCCGCGACGCGGATCGGACCGGAGACGTGCTTGACGTCGAGGCGGCCGGTGTTGTTCGCGGACGCTGCGACGACGACGTCCTGGACCGACGGCTTCGTCAGGTGCTTCGTGTTCGACCAGCGGTAGCGCAGCCGCTCGCCGCGAACGAGCGGGAAGTAGCTCGCGTCCGACGGCGGCATCACCGGCGTCTGGTTCGTGCTCGCGAGGGTCGACGTCGTGACTGCGGCGTCCGTTCCGCCAGCGTGCTCGAAGACGACCTTGACGGGGCCGACGCCGTAGACCCACCACACGAACCGAACGCCGCTTCCGTACGGATCGCCGAGCGCCCCGGCCTGCACGATTTCGGTGCGGACCTTCGCTGCGGTCACGGGTGCGTCGAAGGCGGGCACCGTCACCGTCTCGCGGCCGAGGTACTGCGAGACGCTCGTGACGCTGCCGTCCGAGGCGCCGCGACTCGACCACGACGAGGCGCGGTGCAGGGGCTCGCCGAGCACCGGAACGCGCGAGCCCCAGATGACGTTGTAGAGCGTCCCCGCGAGGCTGTTCGCGCAGCGGGCCGCGTCCAGGCACAGCACCGGGAACGCAGCGGGCGGCGCGGTGCTCTGCCAGTTCGTGTTGACGAGCCCCGCGGGCGTCTCCTGGAATCCCATCAGGCCCGACGCCGCGATCGCGCCGGGCGGGTTGTCGAGGCCCTGTGTCGTCCACTCGAGCTCGAAGGAGCTCGCCTGCTGCTCCTTCACGCTCACGCGCTCCTTCGTCGGCGTCGTCGCGTAGACGCTGTCCGACCACTCGTACGTCCACGTCGCGTCGGCGGCGTGCGGGAGCCAGGCCGCGCTCGCGGGAGCCGGCAACAGGACGGCGACGACCGCGGCGGCCAACGTCGAGACCACCCCCACTCGCCGAGGGTAGCCCCGTAGCCGGAGGACGACCAGGGTCAGACCGACTGGCTGAGGCCGACGAGGTTGCCGTCGGCCGCCTTCAGGACCGCCAGCCGGCCGCCTGGGACGTCGACGATTCCCGTTTCCGGGTCGCCGTTCGTGACCTCGGCCGTGCCGAGCTCGGCCAACGAGCCGTCGGCGATCTCGCCCATCGGCGTCGCGCCGGCCGAGACCAGGACGCGGTGGGTCTGCTCGATGTCGTCGACCTTCCAGAACACGAGCGGATGGTCGACCCACGGCGCGGCCGTCAGCCCGATGTCGGCACCGCCTCCGGTGAAGACGGCGAAGTCCGGCCCCTGGAACGCAGGCGCCTCGCCGAGGACTGCGCTCCACGCGGCGATCCCGGCTTCGAGATCCCGTGCCGGGAAGACGACGTTGGCGAAGCCTTTCAGGTCACCCATTGCGGCCGTCCCTTCCGTGCACGCGTTCGTGAAGCTCCCCGGGTTGGACTCGAACCAACAACCCTCCGGTTAACAGCCGGATGCTCTGCCAATTGAGCTACCGGGGACTGCGCGCGCGGATTGTAGCCGAGGGTTTTCGGCGCTCAGCGGCCCTCTTCCGTCTGCAGCCCGGGTCTGTCACCGTATGACGGGATGGACGCTGAGCTCGTGATCGCCGGCTGGCCGGCGAGAACGATCGAGCCGCCCGCGACTCAGCGCCGGACGTTCCGGCTGAACACGGGCAGCTGGTCGCGACGCGCTCGGGGCAGGAACTCGCCGCCCCGGCAGACGACGCGTGCCTCCTGCTGGCGGAGCTCGATCTCGACGACGAGCAGGCGATTCTCCGATTCGTGAACACGATCGGCGTCGCGCTCGACGCGGACGCCAAGGAGCAGAGCCTCGAAGAGTTCCGCAGCATGGGAGTCCTCGTGCGGGACCTCGTCGCCGCATGGCGGCTGCTCCAGTCCGAGCCGACGCTGACCGGCGACGAGGTCGCGCTGACCGAGTTCGCCCGGAACGCGTCCAACGGTCGCGGCGTCGCGGCCGCCGAGTTCCTCAACCTGACGCTGAGCGTCGCGCTGCGTTCGTTCTCGCCCGTCGTCTGGCTCGCACAGGCTCGGCCGGAGGCGGCCGAGGCCCTGAGGGAGGCCGGCCGCATACGCGAGGTCGCGCTCTTCCCGCTCTGCTGCCTCCAGCTCCACAACCACATCGTCGCCGGCGTCGAATACCGGCGCTGCGCGAACGAGACGTGCGGGCGCCTCTTCGCCGCGGCCGAAGGTCGCAGGCAGGCGCAGTACTGCTCCGGCCGCGTGCCGGCACGCGCAGGCGCAGCGGGAGTTCCGCCGCCGCCGCCGCGAAGCGACGCCCGCGGGCTAGCTAGGCGAACTCGCGGATCGCAGTGCGGATCTCGGCCAGCTTGTGCTGGAGCTCCGAGAGCTGCGCGTCGTCGGCGCCCTCGAACTCGCGCCGGAGGTGACGTTCGCGCAGTCGCAGGACGAGCTGCTTGGCCGTCTCCTCGTCGATGCCGTCGCGCTCGGCCAGCGCGTCGAGCTCCGCCAGCACCGGCACGAGCTCGTCGTCCGGCGTCTGCTCGTCGACGAGCACCTGCCGGATGCGCTTGTGCTGCTCCGAGTCGAAGTGCTCAGGACCGAGCTCGGCGAGGACCCGCATGAGCGCCGGGTGCGCGCGGACTCCCGCGAGCGCGTTCCGCTCGAGCTTGTCACCGGCGTCGACGATCCGCGGCGAGACGGCGCGGCCGGCGCTCGCGGTCCCGCCGCCACCGCGCGCAGCTCGACGGTGAGGCCAAGCCGGTCGTTCGCGAGTCGCCACGCGTCGTGTCGTTCGGGCGACTCGGGGATCCCGTTCAGGACCTCCTGCACCTGCAGGTACGCGTGCTGCCTGTCGCGGGCGCGCGCGAGCTCGAGCCGCACGCGGTGGACGGCGTACGGATCCGCATCGGCGAGGCGCGCCTCGAACCCGCTCGGATCGTCGGCGGGGTCCTTCCCGCGCGGAAGCGCGACGACGCGGACGTCGAGCCCCTGCCGGATCGCGAGCTCCATCCCGCGAAGGGTCGCGTCCTCGCCGGCACTGTCGGAGTCGAAGCAGAGGTAGACGCGGCTCGTGAGCCGCCCGAGCTCCTTCAGCTGCCGCTCGGTGAGCGCGGTGCCCATCGACGCGACGGCAGGGCTGAGCCCCGCCTGCCGAAGCGCGATCACGTCGGTGTTGCCCTCGACGACGACCGCGCGATCCTCCTTCGAGATCGCGCCGCGCGCGAGGTGGAGTCCGTAGAGCACGTTCGACTTGCGGAAGAGCTCACCCTCGGGCGAGTTGACGTACTTCCCTCGCAGCGGGTCGTCCTCGTGCAGCTTCCTCGCCTGGAACCCGATCACGCGGCCGCGCGGATCGGCGAGCGGGAACATCAGCCGGCGCTGGAAGTAGTCGGTGCCGCGGCGCGTGACGAGTCCCGCGGAAGCGAGCTCGTCGGTGGAGAACTTCTCCCGCGCCTTCCGCGCGAGCGTCGCACCCTGCGGCGAGAGGCCGAGCCGGAACTCGCGGCACGTCTCCTCACCCAGCCCGCGCGACGCGAGGTAGGCACGCACGGGCTCGCCGAGCTTCGAGTCCCACAGCACGCGCTCGTAGTAGGCGGTCGCCTGCTCGAGCAGCTCGTGCAGGCGATCGCGGCGCCTGCGCTGTGCATCGGCGTGCGGCGACGACTCCTCGTACTCGATCGGCACGTGGAAGCGATCTGCCAGCCACTCGATCGCGCCGACGAAGTCGAGGCTCTCGGTCTCGCGCACGAACGAGATCGCGTCGCCGCCGACGCCGCAGCCGAAACAGTGGTACGTGCCGCGGTCCGGCGAGACGGAGAACGACGGCGTCTTCTCCTCGTGGAAGGGGCAGAGACCCGTGTAGCGGCCGCCGACCTTCCGGAGCCGCGTGCGCGCCTCGACGAGGTCGACGATGTTCGCCGCGGCCTTGACCGCCTCGACCGACTCGTCCTTGATGCGCGCCATCAGATGCTCGCCGCGTAGTCGAGCGCGAACCGGTCGGTCATGCCGGAGAGATAGTCGACGATCGCGTCGGCCTCGTCGCCGCGCCGCACGAGGTGCTCGAAGATCGTGCGCACGACCTCGTGCGCGCGGTCGTGCTCCGCGCGCGTGTGCGGGCCGAGGTAGACGTGCTCGAACATGAAGGCGCGAAGGGAGAGCATCGCGCCGCCGATCTCCTCGCTCTGGACGATGTCGCCGGCGCGCGACGAGCTCTCGACGAGGTCGTGCACGAGTGTGTCGATCCGCTTCGAGCCGGTGGGCCCGAGGACGTCGAGCTCCGTGCGCGGCAGCTCGTCGGCGCGGAGGATGCCGAACCGGATCGCGTCGTCGATGTCGTGGTTGATGTACGCGACGCGGTCGACGATGCGCACGATGCGGCCCTCGAGCGTCTCCGGCTCGTCGGGGCCGGTGTGCTTGAGGATGCCGTCGCGCACCTCCCACGTCAGGTTGAGCGACTCGGCGATGCGAAGCGACTGCTCGTTGTGGCGGAACCCGCGTCCGAACCGCTCCCGTAGGCACTCGTCGAGCGCCTCCTCGCCGGCGTGGCCGAACGGCGGGTGGCCGGTGTCGTGGCCAAGGCCGATCGCCTCGGTCAGGTCCTCGTTCAGCTGCAGCCCGCGCGCGACGCCGCGGGCGATCGCGGTCGTCTCGAGCGTGTGCGTCATGCGCGTCCGGTAGTGGTCGCCCGACGGGTCGATGAAGACCTGCGTCTTGCCCTTCAGGCGGCGAAACGGCTTGGAGTGGAGGATGCGGTCGCGGTCGCGCTGGAACGGGGTCCGGACGGTGCAGGGCTCCTCGTCGCGCACCCGGCCCCGGGTCTCGTACGAGCGCACCGCGAGCGGCGAGAGCGCGCGCTCCTCCTGCTCGCGCATCCGCTGTTCGAAGGCGTCGGCAACCAGTCCGGCGAGCTCCGGCATGGAGCCAAGCGTAGTCGGTGACCCGGTTGGGAACGGCACGCGCGGCGGGGGGTTCCGCGGAGCGTGGTCGAGGGCCGTTCCCCATCCCCAACCCCCACCCTCCCTGGGGTTCGGCGGGGATTCCAACGCTAGCGGACGACCTGTGACGGGTCAGTGCCGGGAGGGTGGCGAAAGCGGAACAGTTCGTCCTCAACCGGCCGGTTCAGACGATGATCGGAACGGTCCCGCCGTCCGCGCTCCACGCCGAGCCGGTCACGTACGACGCCCGGTCGGAGCAGAGAAACGCGATCACGGACGCGACCTCCGCGGGCTCGGCGAGCCGGCCGAGCGGCCGCCCGGCCCCGACGGCCTCGAGCACCTCGTCTCGCCCTCTCCCGGTGCGCCGGCTCTGCTGGTCGGCAAGCCCGCCCGCCCCGAGCCACGCATCGGTCGCGGTCGGCCCGGGCGTGACCGCGTTGCAGCGGATCCCGTCCTTCGCGTACAGGTCGGCGACGAGCCGCGAGAGCGACAGCACGGCGGCCTTCGTCACGGAGTAGTGCGGCATCGAGGTCGACGGCCGCTTCCCGGCCGTGGACGAGACGTTGACGATCACGCCCTCGCGCCGCTCGCGCATCGACGGCACGACCGCCCGGATCGCGCGGACGAAGCTCATCACGTTCAGCTGCCACATCTCGTCCCACTCCCGGTCGGACACCTCGAGGAAGTCCGCCTGCGTCGCGATGCCGACGTTGTTCACGAGCGCGTCGACGGCGCCGAGCTGTTCGGTCGCCTCCGCGACGAGCTCCTCGGGCGCGCCGGGCTCGGCGAGGTCGGCGACGACGCCGAGCGCCGCCCCGGCTTCGCGACGGGCCGCCTCGACGCGCTCCGAGTCGCGGCCCGTGACGACCACGCGCGCTCCTTCGCCGGCGAGCAGCCGCGCGGACGCGAGCCCGATGCCTCCCGTCGAACCGGTGACGACACAGACGCGCCCGGAGAGGCCGAGATCCACGGCGGCTAGCGTACAAACGATGACGACGATCCTCCTCGCACGACACGGCGAGACCGAGTGGAACCGCGAGCGCCGGTGGCAGGGTCACGCCGATCCGCCGCTCAACGACGAGGGGCGCCGACAGGCGCAGGAGCTCGCCGAGGAGCTCGCCGACCGAGCGCTCGCCGCCGTGTATGCGAGCGATCTCCGCCGCGCGCGGGAGACGGCCGAGATCGTCGCGAGGCCGCACGACCTCGTGGTCCAGGTCGAGCCGGCGCTCCGTGAGATCCACGTCGGCTCGTGGGAAGGGCTCACCGCGGACGAGGTCGAGGCGCGCTACCCCGAGGGGTGGGCGCGCTTCCGAAACGGGGAGCGCGGCCACGACGGCGAGACGCACGCGGACCACAGCCTGCGCGTCGTCGACGCGGTCCGGCGAATCGCTCACGACCACCCCGACGAGGAGATCCTGATCGTCTCGCACGGCGGCTCGCTGCGCGCGATTCAGCGCGCCGTTCTGGGCATTGCCCCCGAGGGTCACGACCCCCGACTCGGCCCGATCGGGAACTGCGTGACGCTCGAAATCGCGCTCCGGGAGGGCCGACTGCGCTCAGTAGACTGACCGCCGGTGGAGGACTACACGAACAAGTACAAGGGCGAGCAGGTCGAGATCGCCCTCTTCGGGGGCGAGTACCAGGAAGGCGTGCTGACGGCCTATTGCTACATCGAGGACGTCGCGCACATCGAGCTCAACGGGCACATCCTCGTCCCGCTCCAGAACATCGCCTCCCTCCACTGCTCGAGCCGCTGCGACGCGCCGGAGCCCGACTGGCCGCCGCGCGGGCTCGAGGACGAGCGCGAAGACTCGTAGTGCGCGTCGCGGCTGCGCGCAACCTGCTGAAGGTCTGGATCCTCCTCGCGGTGCTGGTCGGCGGGCTCGGCCTGCTCGGATGGTTCGCCGGCGGCTATCGGCTGCTCTCGACCGTCGTCTTCTGCTCCCTGCTCGCGGCGGCGGCCGCGTACTGGTACGCGGACCGCGTCGTGATGGGGATGGTCGGCGCCCGCGAGCTGGCGATCGCGGAGGCGCCGATCGTCCACTCGACGCTCGAGCGGCTCGCCGCACGCGCACGCGTGACGAAGCCGAAGCTCTACCTCATCCCGGACGGGCACCCGCGCGCGCTCTCCGGGGGCAGAGGGCCGCGCGGCGGCGCGATCGCCGTCTCGCGCGGACTGCTCGGCGCTGCGCCGCCGGCCGAGCTCGAGGGAGTGCTCGCGCACGAGCTCGCGCACATCCGCGCGCGAGACGTCGTCACGCAGGAGCTCGTCGTCGTACTCGCCGCGGCGCTCGTCGAGTTCACGCGCATCGGGGGCTTCCTCCAGCGCGCCTTGCTCTTTCTGATCGGGCCGCTCGCGGCGGTGCCGGTGCACCTCATGCTGTCCCCGAGACGTGAGTTCGCGGCCGATCGCTTCGCAGCGGAGGTCTGCGAGTCGCCGCACGGTCTGGCGGACGCACTGCTGCGGCTCGAGCTCGCCGGCGAACTGGTCGAGTTCCGCGCGAGCCCCGCGACCGAACCGCTCTACATCGTGAACCCGTTCGAGCCGACCGGCATCGCCGCCATGTTCGTCACGCATCCGCCGACGGAGGAACGCGTCCGCCGACTGCGCGAGTTCGATCCCGACTGGCGCGAGAAGCTCCGCGCCGCATGACGGAGGTCTGGAACCAGGGCGAGGTGTACGACGGCTTCATGGGCCGCTGGAGCAGGCTGGTGGCGGAAGCGTTCGTCGACTGGCTCGCGATCGAGCCCGGATCAGCCTGGCTCGACGTCGGCTGCGGCTCCGGCGCGCTCAGCTCCCGGATCTTGCAGGGCGCGAAGCCGTCGAGGCTCGTTGCGGTCGACGCGTCGGCGCCCTTCCTCGAGGTCGCCCGCAGCCGCCTCGGCGACGAAGTGGAGTTCGTGGTCGCCGACGGTGCCGAGCTGCCGTTCGACGCCGACTCCTTCGACGCGGTCGTCTCGGGCCTCGTCCTGAACTTCCTTCCCGATCCCGACGCCGCGGTCGCGGAACACGCCCGCGTCTCGCGCGGAACGGTCGCAGCGTACGTCTGGGACTACGCGGACGGGATGGAGATGCTGCGCATCTTCTGGGAGGAGGCGGAGGCAATCGATCCCGCCGCCGCGACCCTCGACGAGGGCGCCCGCTTCCGGCTCGCGCACGAGGACGCCTTCCGCGAGCCGTTCGCCGCCGCCGGGCTGCGCGCGATCGAGTCGCGCGCGATCGACGTCCCCATGCGGTTCGCGAGCTTCGACGACTACTGGAATCCGTTCCTGGGCGGGCAGGGCCCTGCCGGCTCGTACGCGGTCGGCCTCGACGACGCCGGCCGTGAAGCACTCCGCGCTCGTCTGCACGAGCGGCTGCCGAGCGCAGACGACGGCTCGATCGAGCTGACCGCTCGCGCGTGGGCAGTCAAGGCGTCGACAGCCGCATAGCCGCGACGAGCGCAGCCGCACCGAGGACGATCAGCACCGGCACGACCGTGTAGGCCGCGCGCAGGCCCGCGGCATCCGCGAAGGCGCCGAGCACGAACGGCGCGATCGCGATCGCGGCGCCGGCCGCGAACCCGGCCCGGACGCTCGCGGCGTCCGTGCGACCCCCCGACGCGGCGATTGCGAGAGCAAGCGTGAGCGGGTAGAGCACGGACACCCCGCAGCCGGTCAGGCCGAGGCCGACGACCGAGAGGCCGGACGGCGCGAGCCAGAAGACGAGGAAGCCGAGCGCCGCGAGTGCCAGGGCCACCGAAAGGATGCGTGCTGGCTCGAACCGCTTCGCGAGCCACCCTCCCACGACGCGACCGACCGTCATCCCGACGAGGAAGAGGCTCGACGCGGCCGCAGCGCGCGACGCCGACAGCCCCTGCACGCTCTCGAGGTAGTCCGTGCTCCAGAAGACGACCGAGAACTCGATCGCGACGAAGAGGAGGAGTGCCCACCAGTAGACCCAGTACGGACGCGGCAGCTTGGGCTCGTCTCCATGCGCAAGCTGCGGGGCTGCGGGGAAGCAGACGCTCCCGTACGCGATGCCGAGCGCCGGGACGACGAGCAGCGCCGCCACGACGAAGACGACGCGCCAGTCCGATCCCGCGAGGATCGCGAGCGCGACCGCGAACGGGGCCGCTGCGCCGAGGAGGGTCGCGAATGCATTCGCCTCGACGATGGCCGCCGGCGCGAGCGTCCCGTGGCGATCGGCGAGCGTCGCCTGGACGATCGCAACGAGCAGCGCCCCGGCGATGCCGAAGACCACCGCGGCGGCGAGCGTCACCGCCAGAACCGGGCCGAGCGCAAGCACGAGCGCCCCGACAGAAATGAGCGCCGAGGCGACCCAGAACGCCGCCCGGCGCCCGATCCGGACGACGAAGCGGTCGCCCGAGAGCCCGACCGTGATCGCACCGAAGGCTATGAGCGTCGTGTGGAGGCTCACGGCGGCGCGCGACACGTCGAGCTCCTTCCGGAGGGCCGGCAGAGCCGGACCGAGGGCATAGAGCAGAAAGCCCCAGAGCCCGAGCATCAGGTACGTGAGCCGCGTGATCTCGTCGCGAACGAGCCGCGGCCGCTCGGTCACGGCCTCCACCGGCGTGATTCAACCCGGAAACGCGAACGCCCGCACGAGGCGGGCGTTCAAGCTAATTCGGCGGCGTCCTACTCTCCCGGGAGGTTGCCCTCCGAGTACCATCGGCGCTGACGGGCTTAACTTCTCTGTTCGGAATGGGAAGAGGTGTACCCCCGTCGCTATGACCGCCGAAATTGTCAAAGGCGTCGCGTGGCGTCTTGCTCGCGCACGACCTTCAAAACTCCATAGCGACTTGCACAGGTTCTCAAATCAAGACCTCGGGCAATTAGTACGAGTCCGCTGAGCGCATTGCTGCGCGTACACGTCTCGCCTATCAACGTGGTGGTCTCCCACGGCCCTTACTCCCTCTAGGGGATGGGGAGCCTCATCTCGAGGTGGGCTTCCCGCTTAGATGCTTTCAGCGGTTATCCCATCCAGACGTGGCTAATCAGCAACGCCGTTGGCACGACGACTGATACACCAGAGGTCCGTTCGTCTCGGTCCTCTCGTACTAGAGACGACTCCTCTCAAGCTCCCAGCGCTCGCAGCGGATAGGGACCGAACTGTCTCACGACGTTCTGAACCCAGCTCGCGTACCGCTTTAATGGGCGAACAGCCCAACCCTTGGGACCTACTCCAGCCCCAGGATGCGACGAGCCGACATCGAGGTGCCAAACCTCCCCGTCGATGTGGACTCTTGGGGGAGATAAGCCTGTTATCCCCGGAGTACCTTTTATCCGTTGAGCGACGGCAATTCCACGCTTCACCGCCGGATCACTAAGGCCTGCTTTCGCACCTGCTCGACATGTCTGTCTCGCAGTCAAGCTCCCTTATGCCTTTGCGCTCTACGCACGATTTCCAACCGTGCTGAGGGAACCTTTGCGCGCCTCCGTTACATTTTAGGAGGCGACCGCCCCAGTCAAACTACCCACCTGACGCTGTTCCTCCGCCGGATCACGGCCGGAGGTTAGAAGCCCAGAACCCGAAGGGTGGTATCCCAAGGGTGCCTCCACCGAGACTGGCGTCCCGACTTCAAAGGCTCCCACCTATCCTGGACGACGAATCCCAGACTCCAACGTCAAGCTGTAGTAAAGGTTCACGGGGTCTTTCCGTCCAGCTGCGAGTACTCGGCATCTTCACCGAGACTACAATTTCACCGGATCCCTCGTTGAGACAGTGCCCAAGTCGTTACGCCATTCGTGCAGGTCGGAACTTACCCGACAAGGAATTTCGCTACCTTAGGACGGTTATAGTTACCGCCGCCGTTTACCGGGGCTTGGATTCGGAGCTTCGCCCGAAAGCTAACCCCTCCTCGTGACCTTCCGGCACCGGGCAGGCGTCAGCCCCTATACGTCGTCTTACGACTTCGCAGAGACCTGTGTTTTTGGTAAACAGTCGCTTGGGCCGTTTCACTGCGGCCCCCTCGAGCTCCATCCCGTAAAGGGATGTCACTCTACCGGGGCGCCCCTTCTCCCGAAGTTACGGGGCCATTTTGCCGAGTTCCTTAACGAGGGTTCTTCCGATCGCCTTGGTATTCTCTACCTGCCTACCTGTGTCGGTTTTGGTACGGGCACGCGCAACCTCCCTAGACGCTTTTCTCGGAGGCATGGCTTCAGGCACTTCGCGCTGTGGCGCTCGGTGTCCCGTCTCAGGCTGAATGGCCGGCGGATTTTCCTACCGGCCGCCCTACGCGGTTACCCCAGGACGACCATCGCCTGGGATGCCTTAGCCTACCCCGTCCCGCCATCGGTGGTAACGGTTGCTACGTGGTACAGGAATATCAACCTGTTGTCCATCGCCTACGCCTTTCGGCCTCGGCTTAGGTCCCGACTAACCCTGAGCAGATTAGCTTTACTCAGGAACCCTTAGGCATTCGGCGGAGGAGTTTCTCACTCCTCTTTCGTTACTCATGCCAGCATTCTCACTTCCCACGCCTCCACGGCTGACTTCCGTCGCCGCTTCGCCGGCGTGGGAACGCTCCCCTACCACTCAGCAGAGCTGAGTCCGTGGCTTCGGTTCCATGCTTGAGCCCCGTTGAATTTTCCGCGCCCGATCACTTGACCAGTGAGCTGTTACGCACTCTTTGAATGGTGGCTGCTTCTAAGCCAACATCCTGGTTGTCTCTGCAATCAGACATCGTTTCCCACTTAGCATGGAATTAGGGACCTTAGCCGACGGTCTGGGCTGTTTCCCTTTCGAGCACGAAGCTTATCCCTCGCACTCTGACTGCCACGCTCTGGATTACCGGCATTCGGAGTTTGCCTGAGTTCGGTAAGCTGGTAGGCCCCCTAGCCCAAGCAGTGCTCTACAACCGGCAATGAACGCGTGACGCTATACCTAAATATATTTCGGGGAGAACCAGATATCTCTGAGTTTGATTAGCCTTTCACTCCGACCCACAGGTCATCCGCCCAGTTTTCAACCTAGGTCGGTTCGGTCCTCCACGGGGTCTTACCCCCGCTTCAACCTGCCCATGGGTAGATCACTCAGTTTCGGGTCTACCGCCATCGACTAAATCGCCCTGTTCGGACTCGCTTTCGCTTCGGCTCCGTTTCCTTAACCTTGCCGATGACACGTAACTCGCTGGCTCATTATGCAAAAGGCACGCCGTCACAGCTTGCGCTGCTCCGACCGCTTGTAAGCACACGGTTTCAGGTACTATTTCACTCCCCTTCCGGGGTACTTTTCACCTTTCCCTCACGGTACTAGTTCACTATCGGTCGCCAGGGAGTACTTAGCCTTACGGGGTGGTCCCCGCGGATTCCGACCGGGTTTCCCGTGCCCGGCCGTACTCAGGTACTCGACGAGGAAGACTGCGCGCTTTCGCCTACGGGACGATTGCCCTCTGTGGTGCGACGTTCCAGTCGCTTCGGCTAACACGCAATTTTGTAACTTCCCGACCCGCCGGCAGACGGATCATGTCGAGCCCTACAACTCCCGATCGACAACGGCTGCCGCCTGTCACGTCGATCGAGTTTGGGCTATTCCCCTTTCGCTCGCCACTACTCAGGGAGTCGAGGTTTCTTTCCTTTCCTCGAGCTACTAAGATGTTTCAGTTCGCTCGCTTGGCTCTTCCCTGCCTATGTATTCAGCAGGGAGTACGCGCGCATTACCACGCGTGGGTTTCCCCATTCGGAAATCCCCGGGTCAAAGGTTGGTCAGCACCTCACCGGGGCTTATCGCAGCCGCCCACGTCCTTCATCGCCTCCTGGCGCCAAGGCATCCGCCGTGTGCCCTTGTTCTCTTGATCAGAAGAGAACCCGTGTTTCATCGCTATGGAGTTTTCAAGGTGCGCGCGGGACGACGCCCACCTGAGCTCGACCACCGATGCTGTTCAGCCAGCATTGCGGTCTCTCAAAACTCAACAGCGTTGTCCACGTCGAGGTCGACGTTGTTTCCAGGCGAGCCGTGGCACCGGACGGTCCGAAGACCATCGAACGGGCACAGCGCCTGCCGGAGTAAGAGCTCCGGCATTCCCTAGAAAGGAGGTGATCCAGCCGCAGCTTCCGCTACGGCTACCTTGTTACGACTTCACCCCAATCATCGACCCTACCTTCGACGGCTCCCTCCCTTGCGGGTTAGGCCACCGGCTTCGGGTATTGCCGACTTTCGTGGTGTGACGGGCGGTGTGTACAAGGCCCGGGAACATATTCACCGCGGCATTGCTGATCCGCGATTACTAGCAACTCCGCCTTCATAGAGGCGAGTTTCAGCCTCTAATCCGAACCGGGATCGGTTTTTTGGGATTCGCTCCCCCTCACGGGTTTGCAGCCCTCTGTACCGACCAATGTAGCACGTGTGTAGCCCTGGACATAAGGGGCATGATGACTTGACGTCATCCCCACCTTCCTCCGATTTGTCACCGGCAGTCTCCCTAGAGTCCCCGTCTTTCACGCTGGCAACTAGGGACAGGGGTTGCGCTCGTTGCGGGACTTAACCCAACACCTCACGGCACGAGCTGACGACAGCCATGCACCACCTGTGCACTGGCCCCGAAGGGAGGCCGTATTTCTACGGCTTTCCAGTGCATGTCAAGCCCAGGTAAGGTTCTTCGCGTCGCGTCGAATTAAACCACATGCTCCGCTGCTTGTGCGGGCCCCCGTCAATTCCTTTGAGTTTTAGCCTTGCGGCCGTACTCCCCAGGCGGGATGCTTAATGCGTTAGCTTCGGCACGGACGGAGTCGACACCGCCCACACCTAGCATCCATCGTTTACGGCGTGGACTACCAGGGTATCTAATCCTGTTCGCTCCCCACGCTTTCGCGTCTCAGCGTCAGTACCGTCCCAGAGTGCTGCCTTCGCCATAGGTGTTCTTCCTGATATCTGCGCATTTCACCGCTACACCAGGAATTCCACACTCCTCTTCCGGACTCTAGCCAGGCAGTTTCCACCGACAGCTCGAGGTTGAGCCTCGAGTTTTCACAGCGGACTTGCCAAGCCGCCTACACGCGCTTTACGCCCAATAAATCCGGACAACGCTTGCCCCCTACGTATTACCGCGGCTGCTGGCACGTAGTTAGCCGGGGCTTCTTCTGGAGGTACCGTCACCCTCTGGGCTATTCACCCGAGTGGCTTCGTCCCTCCTGAAAGCGGTTTACAACCCGAAGGCCTTCTTCCCGCACGCGGCGTCGCTGCGTCAGGCTTTCGCCCATTGCGCAAGATTCCCCACTGCTGCCTCCCGTAGGAGTCTGGGCCGTGTCTCAGTCCCAGTGTGGCTGATCGTCCTCTCAGACCAGCTACGGATCGTCGCCTTGGTGGGCCGTTACCTCACCAACAAGCTAATCCGCCGCGAGCCCATCCTCGGCCAGAGGCCGAAGCTACCTTTTCATTCGAACTCGCGAGCTCGAATGGCCATCCGGTATTAATCCGGGTTTCCCCGGGCTATCCCGGTGCCGAGGGCAGGTTACTCACGTGTTACTCACCCGTTCGCCGCTTTCCCCAGGCCCGAAGGCCTGGTTCTCGCTCGACTTGCATGTGTTAAGCGCGCCGCCAGCGTTCGTCCTGAGCCAGGATCAAACTCTCCGTGAAGAGTGGTTGCCGGCACGAGGCCGGCGATCTTCATCGATGAGCTTGTGCTCAAAGGTCTACCCCGAAGGGCAGACGGGATTTGAGTCTCTCACCACGGGCTGACGCCCGAGGCTCGAGGTCTCGACGTTTAAACGCTGTTGAGTTTTCAAAGACCGCGCTGCTGACCGGCGAAAAAAAGCCCCCGACTCGCGCCGGAGGCCTCGAAACACAAAGAACTTCGGGGTCGTATCCGATGCTCTCTCGAGGCGCTCCAGTTGTCGTCGGGACAGGGACCTTCAATCACCGCCCGTTCGGGCAGCCGAGGAATAGTAGCAACCCCTCTCAGGGTGTCAAGCGCGCGAAACGCCGCTTCCCCACCTGGAGCAGCCTTCCCTCGAGCGCTTCCCGGGGCACATCGAGGTCGATCACGGGCTCGCCGTCGAGGCGACACCGCTCCCTGCGAGATCAGCCGCCGTGCCTCGCTCGCCGAGCCGATGTCGAGCCCGTCGACGAGGAGCCTCGGCAGGTGCACGGGGTCGGTGTGCGGAAGCTCGAGCTCCGTGACCTCCTCCGGCGGCTGCCCCTCCCGGACGACGCGGGTGAAGTGCTCCTCTGCCGCCTGGGCCGCCTCGTCGCCGTGCGCACGGCCCACGACGAAGCGCGCGAGCGCGAGCTTCGCCTGGAAGGGATCGTCGGATCGGTCCTCGGTCTCGGCCACGAGCCGGAAGTACTCGTCGAGCATCTCGTCGGGAAGCCGCATCGTCTTGCCGAACTGGTCGTTCGGGTCCTCGACGAGCGCGATGTAGTTGCCCTTCGAGCCGCTCATCTTCGACCCGTCCCACGAGTTGATCAGCGGCGTCGTGAGGACGACCTGCGGCTCGAGACCGTACGCCTCCATCACCTCGCGCCCGGCGAGCAGGTTGTAGAGCTGGTCGGTGCCGCCGAGCTCGACGTCCGCTTCGACTGCGACCGAGTCGTACGCCTGCATGAGCGGGTACAGGAGCTCCGACACCGAGATCGGCTGCTGCTTCGAGTAGCGGTTCCAGAAGTCGTCGCGCTCGAGCAGCCGGGCGACGGTCGTCGTCCGCGCGAGGCGGAGCACCCCGGCGAAGTCGAGCTCGCTCAGCCACTCGCCGTTCCACCTGACCTCGGTCCGCTGCGGGAGGAGGATCGTGAACGCGGACTCGAAGAACCGCTCGGCCATGCGGTCGATCTCCTCGGGCGGGATCATCGGTCGCTCCGCGGACGCTCCGGACGGATCGCCGATCCGCGCGGTGTAGTCGCCGACGATCAGGACGCCGGTGTGCCCTTCGTCCTGAAATGCGCGCATCCGCTGGAGCGGGATCCCGTTCCCGATGTGGATGTGCGGCGCGGTGACGTCGATCCCGAGCTTGATGCGCAACGGACGGTCGAGCGCGAGCTTTCGCTCGAGCCCGCCTTCCGGAAGGACGTCGACGGCGTTGCGGGTGAGATCGGAGACCGCCACGGGCGGCCTCCGATTAGAACACGTACGGCGCGAGTGAGAGAGCGCCCAGCGCGTACCAGGTGCCGAACACGATCCCGCCGAAGCCGAAGACCGGCGCGAGCCGGGCGACCGGCGCGCGGCGCGAGCGCCGAGCCGAAGCCGCTCGTCACGATCGTCATCGAGACGGCGGTGAACGCGGCGAGCAGCACAAGCGCGACGAGCGCGTACGACTCGGAGTCGATCGTCGCGATCAGGAGCAGCCCGACGCCGGCGCTGCCGCCGATCCCGTGCACGAGCCCGACGAGGAACGCCTGGAGCGGCGTCCGCACGCGGTGGCTGTGCGAGGTCGTCTCGAACTCGCCGCGCCGCCAGCGGACGAGCAGCCAGACGGCGAGGGCGACGATCATCACGCCGACCGTCGTCTCGGCTCCCTGCTGCAGCCGCTCGGGGAGGAACGCGTGGAAGAGCACGATCGGCAGGCCGAACAGGAACAGCGTGAGCCCGTGCCCGGAGCCCCACGCGAGGCCGAGCCGAGCGGCGCGCGACGCGCCGGGCTCGTTCGGGGCGAGCGCCGTGAGCGCGGCGAGGTGGTCCGGGTCGGTCGCGTGGCGCAGGCCGAGCAGGACGGCGACGAGCGCGACGACGAGCAGGCCCGCGCCGTCGGATTGCGCTGCGATGTGGTCGTCGAGACCGAACACGTGGAGCTCCTTTCAGGCGAGTTGTGGCAGCGCGCGGGCCGTCATGACGACGCCGAGCACGAGGACGACGAGCGCGCTCAGGGTCGGGAGCGCGCGGACGAGGCGGCCGTCGAAGCCGGAACGCGCGAACGCGCGCCTGGCGATCACGGCGAAGAGACCGATCGAGGTGATCGCGACGGCCAGGCCGATGCTGAAGGCGACGATGAGCACGAGCCCGTAGCCGACCCGGTGCAGCGAGATCGCCGCGAGGAGGACGACGAGTGCGGTCGGGCACGGGATGATCCCGCCCGAGATCCCCACGCCGAGCAGCCCCCGTTCGTGCGAGTGGTCGTGGTCGTGCTCGGGCAGGAAGCGGTGGAGCGAGCTCGTGCAGCCGCGACCGGAGCACGCCGACGCCGACGGAGACCACGAGCAGCCCGGCGGCGAGGCTGAGCCAGGGGTAGAGCCGCTCCGGGACGATGAACTGCGAGAGGCCGAGCGTGACGAGGCCGAGCGCGAACACGCCGAGCGTGTGCGTGACCGTCACGATCGCGCCGAGCGCGACCGCGTCGCGCGGCCGCCCCTTCGTGCCGACGAGGTAGCCGGCCACGATCGCCTTGCCGTGGCCCGGCTCGAGCGCGTGGGCCGCGCCCCAGAAGAGCGCGAGCGACGAGCGAGAGCAGGACGAAGCCGAGCGTCAGCTCGTGCGACACGAGCCCCTCGAAGCCGCCTGCGGTGTGCGGTCGCTGCGGCAGCTCCGAGCGGCGGCGGCGTGCCGCGCTCGCTGCCCGGCTCGACGACGGCGACGGCGCGGGTGACCGCCAGCGGCGCGCGCAGGCGGTTCGACGGGTAGTGCCGGAGCTCCGAGCTGACGCTCGCAGCCGGCACGCTCGACCGGGTCACCGTCGCGCCGTTCGACGCGCGGACGACGATCTCGCGCCAGCCGATCCGGCCCGCGAACGTCCGGTCGTCGAGCTCGACCGCGACGGCCCGGGTGTGCCCGCGAAGACCGCGTCGAGACGCAGCGTCGGCAGGCCGCCTGCGCCGGGACGGCTCGAGATCCGCGAGTCGAGCAGCCGGAGCGGTGACCGCCGGCCGTCCACGCGCGAGGACTAGCTGCGGGGCGAGTCTCGCCGCGCTCACCGACTTCCCGATCCTGGTACGTCGGGATCTCGGCGAGGTCGAGCGGCGTACCGGACGAAGAGCCGGTCGCCCGAGACGTCGACCGCCGCGAAGCGGTTGACGGTGAAGTTGCCGAGCGGATGTGCAGCGGCCGACGACGGCGCGAGCAGCGACAGCGCAAGCGAGCACGAGCAGCGAGCCGCCTCAACGTGCGTACCTCCTTGCGACCGGCGCCCAGCGGAGCGAGAAGTGCGGGTTCACCGCGAGCGCGAGCCGGAACGTGCGCCGAGCCGCGCGCGCGTCGCCGAGGCAGCGCTCGGCCATCCCGCGATGGAAGAGCTTCAGCCGCGTCGCGCGTGCCGAGCCGCAGCGAACGCTGCGCGTACCGCAGCCCCTCGACGCAGCGGCCGTTGCGCGTGAGCGCCCAGCCGAGCGCGTCGTCGGCGTCGATGCTCGGCCGCTCCGCGTGCACCCGCCTGAGTGCGACGAGCGACCCGAGGAGCCGTACGCCGTGGTCGACGTCGAGGAGCGCGGTCTCGAGGTCGGTGCGAACGCCGCTCGCGACGCGAGCAGTCGCTCGCTCGACGCCGCAGGAGACCGTCCTGACGCGCCGCGGCAGCCTCGTCGCCGACGAGCCGGTCGAGATCGCCGAGCGTCGCGGCCGCCTGCGGCAGCGGCGTCGTCTCGGCGACGGGCGCGAGGATCGCGATCCCCGCGGCGCGGTCGGCCGAGCGCCGCCTCGGTCAGCGCCAGGCCGTCCCGCGCCGGGACGTACCTCGGGAGCCACGGAGCGCACGTCGGTACTCGCGCCGCGCGCCGGCGACGTCGCCGCGTTCCGAACCGGAGCTTGCCGAGCTGCGTCAGCGTCCACGCCACAGGCTCGCGTCCCGTCGGGACGGCCGCGAGTGCGAGCCTCATCGTCGCGTCGGCTTCGCGCGGCCGCCCGAGCAGCTCCCGCGCGTACGCGACGCGGGCGTATGCGCCGAAGCCGGGCTTGCGCGCGGCGAAGAGGTCGAACGCGGCGAACGCGTCCTCGTAGCGTCCGAGCTCGACGAGCGCGTCGCCGACGGTGCCGTGCGTCGCGGCAAGCTCGGGAGCGAGCGCGTGCGCGCGACGAGCAAGCCCGAGCGCGTCGCCGGAACTCGTGCCGGTTGAGCGCGACCGTCGCGAGGCCGCGCACGGCGACCGGATCCGCCGGGTCGAGCGCCGCGGCCTCGCGGAACGCCTCCTCTGCGCGCGTATAGAGAGAACTGTCGAAGGTCTGCCGGGCCTGCTGCTCGAGCTCGAGCCCGAGCGTCACGAGGGAGCGCGCTTCTGCCCGCTTGGTCGAGCGCCGCAGGCGCGGGCTCGGAGCGAAGCGCGCCCCCGAGCAGCGCGGCGGCAGCGGCAAGAGCCGCCACCGCCGCCTGCGAGAGCCGTCCGCTTCACGGCTTCTGCTGCCCCTTCGCGTTGTCGAACCCGCTCGACGGATCAGCCGCGTACGGGAACGTGCCCATGTACGCGACGTCGTTGGCGTCGACGCCGTCGCCGAGCGGCAGCGGGTGCCCGATCAGCGCACCGCCGACCGCCCGCTCCGCGATGTCGATGACGTCGTCACCGAGCCGGCGGCCGTTCGGCCAACCCTGCGAGGTCGCTGCCGAGCACGCCGAGGCGGTTGGGCGACGCCGTCACCGGGGTCGACAGGTTGAGCCGCAGCTCGTCGACGAGATCGGAGCCGGTGTTGTTCAAGCCGGGGACGCCGGTGAGCAGCACCTGCACGAGGTCGTCGCGGCCCGGTCTCCTGGAACGGGCCGAACTGCGGGTAGAGCTGGTTCAGCAGCTTCGCGAGGATCGGCTCGCGGTAGTACCGCGCGAACTGCTGCTCCTTGTCCGGGCCGAGGGAGTTCCACTTGTCCTTCAGCTCGGTCGGGATCAGCACCTCGTTGACGAGCGGGTTGCCCAGGCGCGAGACCTGGACCCACTTGTCGTCGTCCTTCGTCGCCTTGACCTTGCGTGCCTTCGCTTCGCGTCGACCTTCGCCGACGGCCGCTCGGTCGTCGCCCACACGCCGATCACGTGGCTCGACGTGTCGAGCGTCCGCGATCGGGATCTGGAGCGCGATCGAGTGCACGGCGTAGCCGGCGAAGAAGTCCTTCCCGCCGCCGGTCGCGCCGGTGCCCTTGCGGATCGTGACGAGATCGAAGATCGCGCCGATGTCGCCGAAGAACGGATCCTCCCGCTGGCCGGCGAACACCTTCGAGCCGCCGCCGGCAGGTCGTACACCCGGCCGCGGCGAGCGCCCGGTAGTTCGGCGTCGACGCGGCCCGATGTTGTTCGGCGGCGTCGTCAGCCCGCTGCGCGATCACGCTCGAGCGGCCGCGGTCGACGCGGCGTCACCGAGTACTTCTGCACGGTGTTCCGCGAGGAACGCGACCGGAGCCTGCGTCGTGAACCGGAACAGGTACGATGACCTCGGGCTTGCCGTCGCCGTTCTGGTCGACGTGGAGCCCGTAACGGGCCCGCGGCGAGAACGTGTACCAGTTGGGCCCCGCGGCCGGTCCTCGGCCGGGATCCAGTTGGCGAGCGATCGTCACCGTGTCTGGCCGGTCGGGGCTGCGGAACGCGTAGACGTCCGTCGTGTCGGCCGACGGATCCTCCGCGATCAGCGGCGCCTCGCGGTGGCTCGAAGCGCCGTCCGGCGTCCGGCCCGAAGCCGCGCGCGGTCGCGATCGCGACGACCGCGGCAGCGCCCAGCAGCAGGCCGAGTACCAGCTTGCGCATGTGATGTCCCTCCTCTCGGCGGCCTTCGGGGTGGTAGGTGGCCGCCGTAACGCCGCTCATTCGCGCGCCGCGCCGAACCGGTTCGGACCCGCATGCGAAGCAGAGACGTGAGCGCTCTCTTGGTAGCGTCGCCCGTCGTGGCGCGCGCGAGCTGGCCCACCTCTCCGACGAGGCGCTCGTCGCGCTCGTCGCGCGGTGCGACGAAGCCGCGCTCGCTGAGCTCTACGACCGCTTCGGACGGCGTCGCGTACGGGCTCGCGCTGCGCGTCGCTGCGCGACGCGGCGCTCGCCGAGGACGCCGTCCAGGAGGCGTTCATCGACCGTCTGGCGCGACCGCGGACCGCTTCGTGCCCGAGCGCGCGAAGGCGAGCACGCTGGATCCTCACGTTCGTCCACCGGCGCGCGGTCGATCTCGTCCGGCGCGAGGAGCGCCGCCGGGCGGAGCCGCTCGACGACGCGCCCGAGCCGGCCGTCGCGCCGAGCGCCGACGAGGAGGCCTGGCTGCGCCTCCAGCGCGAGCGCGTCCAGGCCGCGCTCCGCACAGCTGCCGGACCAGCAGCGCGAGGCGCTCGAGCTCGCGTACTACGGCGGCTTCACGCAGTCCGAGCTCGCCGAGCGGCTCGGACAGCCGCTCGGTACCATCAAGAGCAGGATGTTCACCGGGCTCGCGCGCCTGCGCGAGCTGCTCGAGCGACACGGAAGCGGAACCTTGGCCGACGACGCACTCCACGAGCTGACCGCCGCCTACGCGCTCGACGCGCTCGACGAGCGACGAGCGCGCGAGTACGAGCGCGCACCTCGCGCACGTGCGAGCGGTGCCGCGACGAGCTGGCGCGCCTGTCGAGGAGGCCGCGGCGACGCTCGCCTTCGCCGTCGAGTCGCCCGCGCCGCCGGCCGCGCTGCGCGAGCGGATCCTCGAGGCACGCGGCGGAGCGCGGCAACGTCGTGCCGTTCCGTCCGCGCCGGCGCCTGGCGTTCGCGCTGGCGCGCGGTCGCCGCGGCGGCCGCGGTCGTCGCGATCGCGCGCTCGGGATCTGGGCGAGCTCCGTCTCGGAGCGACCTCGACCGACGCAGCGCGACGGCGCTGCGATGTCTCGCCGACCCGCAGGCGCGGCAGGTCGCCGCTGCAGGGCGCCGAGGGCCGTCGTCGTCGTCACCGACCGGGCGACGCCGCGCTCGTCATCTCGGCCTCGCCGGCCGCGCCGGCAGGCAAGACGTACGAGGTCTGGGTGATCGAAGGCGAGACGCCGAGCCCGGCCGGGCTCTTCGAGGGCACGGCGCCGCACGACGTCGTCCGCGCTCGACCCGCCAGGTGCCTCCGGGAGCCACGGTCGTCGCCGTCACGGTCGAGGCCGACGGCGGCGTCGACGCGCCCACCGCGCCGCCCGTGATGTGCGCCGCAAGCCTAGCCGGAAGCCGTCCCGGGCGGCGCTAGACTTCGGCCGCTTCCGTGCTTCTCCGGAGACCCTCGGCGTGCGCCGCCGACCGCCCGCGGCGCCGGATTCGCAAGCTCCGCCTCCTCGCCCTCGTCGGCGCTCTGGCGCTGCTCTCGCGCCGACCGCGTTCACGTTCGGCCTCGTCGACGCGCGTCGCGAGCGAGATCCCGTCGCTCGACCCGGCGCACAGGCGAGCGCCGAGCGGAACGGCTACGTCTACGCGAACGACGGCAAGACCGTGCTCGCCGTGCTCCGCGGCTCGCGAGAGCCGCGTGCTCGTCGAGCCGACCAGATCGCGCCCGTGATGAAGCAGGCGATCGTCGCGATCGAGGACCGGCGCTTCTACGAGCACCAGCGGCGTCGACATCCGCGGGATCGTCCGCGCGCCTGGGCGGACGTCCGCAACAAGGACGTCGTCCAGGGCGGCTCGACGATCACGCAGCAGTTCGTCAAGAACGCGTACCGTCCGCGAACGAGCGCTCGATCAGCCGGAAGGTGCACGAGGCGGCGCTCGCGTGGCAGCTCGAGCAGCGCTGGTCGAAGGACCGGATCCTCACCGCGTACCTCAACACGATCTACTTCGGGAACGGCGCCTACGGCGTGCAGCAGGCGGCGCGCACGTCTACTTCGACCACGGCGCCGCCCAGCTGACGCTGCCCGAGGCCGCGCTGCTCGCCGGCATCCCGGCCGACCCGACGCGCGTACGACCCGGTCGCGAACCCGCGGCGGCGCGCGCCAGCGGCGCGACGACGTGCTCCGGCTGATGCTGCGAGCAGGGCGTGATCACGCGCGGCCGAGTATCGCGCGCGCGCACGGCGCCCCGCTGCCGAAGCCCGAGGACGTCAGCCTCGTCCGGCACGCGGGGCCGGCGCCGTACTTCGCGAACTACGTCAAGCAGCAGCTGGTCGACGACTACGGAGCGGCGCGGCGTCTTCGGCGGCGGGCTGCCGCGTGCACACGACGCATCGACCTCGAGCTGCAGGAGCTCGCGCGCGAGGCGATCTGGAAGTGGCTGCACGAACCCGGACGGCCCGGCGGCCGCGCTCGTCGCGATCGACCCGAGCGACGGGCAACGTGCTCGCGATGGTCGGCGGCGAGAACTACCGCGAGAGCCAGTTCAACCTCGCCGTGCAGGGCGAGCGCCAGCCGGGCTCGGCGTTCAAGCCGTTCGTGCTCGCCGACCGCGCTCGAGAGCGGGATCTCCCCGCGCGACGACGTTCGAGTCCCAGCCGATGCTCGATCTCCCTCGGCGACAAGTACTGGTCGGTCTCGAACTACGAGGACGCCTACCTCGGCAACGATCGACCTCGACGACGGCGACCGTCCACTCCGACAACTCGGTCTACGCGCAGCTGACGCAGATCGTCGGGCCGACAGGCCGTCGCGAGGACGGCGCGACGGCTCGGCGTCACGAGCCCGCTCGACCCGCTACTTCGCGATCGGGCTCGGCGCGCAGGCGGTCAACCCGCTCGAGATGGCGCGCGCGTTCGCGGCGTTCGCCGAACGACGGCTAGCGCATCGACGGACGATCTTCGGCAACGTGCCGCGCGCGGTGGTCGTCGAGGTGCAGCGGCCGAACGACAAGAAGCCGGTCGAGAACAAGGTCCATCCGCGCCGCGTGCTCTGTCGAACGCGACGGCGACTGGCGTCAACCCGATCCTGCAGGACGTCGTCGCAGTCGGGAACGGGTAAGCGCGCCGCGCTCGCCGATCGGCCGGTCGCCGGCAAGACCGGGACGACCGAGAACTACGGCGACGCGTGGTTCGTCGGCTACACGCCGCAGCTCGTCACCGCGGTCTGGGTCGGCTACCCGAACGCGCTGCGGCCGATGCTGACCGAGTTCCACGGCGATCCGGTCGCCGGCGGCACGTTCCCGGCGCTGATCTGGAAGATCGTTCATGGAGTCGGCGAGCCGGATCCGCGGAAACGAGCCCGAGTCCTTCCCGCCGCCGCCGTACCTCTCCGGCCGTCGAAGCGCGTCGTCCGCCGCGACGGCCGGCTCCTGCTCGACAACGGCCTCTGCAACGGCGCGCAGTCGCTCGTCTACTTCTCCGGCCGCGGCCCGACGCGGACCGCGAACTGCAAGCCGAACGAGGTCGAGGTGCCGAGCGTGGTCGGCCGACGGCTCGACGTCGCGCAGGCGCGCCTCGCCGCCCAGCCGCTCGACGTGGACGATCGCGTACCAGCCGGCGAAGCCGCTTCAGCGCGTCGACCGGCGTGATCGCGCAGGTGCCGGCGCGCGGCCGGCTCTCGTCGTACGACAACGTGACGCTCGTCCTCCCCAAGGCGCAGTTCGGCGTCGTCCCGCAGCTCGTCGGGCTCACGCTGCGCGACGCGCGGACGAAGCTTCGGCGCATCGAGCTCCTGCCCGACGTCGCGGGCTTCACGGACGGGCGGCCGGGACGAGTCGTCGCGCAGAGCCCGAGCGCAGGGCTCGCCGCGCGGCCCGGGATGACGGTCAGCGTGGTCGTAGGGCGCGGCTGAGGAAGCGCGAGCCCGGCCAGGCCGTAGCGCCACGGCAGGTCGACCGCCTTCGTGATCCCGATCCGCGGGCCGCGGACGATCTCGGGCTCGTTCTCGCGCGGTCGGAGCTCGAACGGCGGCCGGTCGAGCGGCAGTCCGTCGTGCTCGCGCGTGACCCCGAGCGCCTGGCATGAGCCTGCCCGGGCCGGAGCAGAGCGCCCGCAGGTCGTCGAGGCCGCGCCGCCCGCGCATCACGTCGACGCCGTGCGTCGGCTCGAGTGCGCGGATCAGCACCGCGGACGCGGACCCTTCCTCCTCGCAGACGAGGTTCAGGCACCAGTGGATCCCGTACGAGCGGTAGACGTACGCGTGTCCGGGCGGGCCGAACATCGACGCGTTCCGCTCGGTGCGGCCGCGGAAGCCGTGCGCGGCCGGATCCTCGTGGTCGTACGCCTCGACCTCGACGATCGTGCCCCCCACGCCGTCGACGAGCAGCGTCACGCCGATCAGCTCCGGCGCGACCTCGTGCACCGAGCGGGCGAAGAACTCGCGGTCGATCACGCGGGCTTCTCGTAGCGCCGGAACGCCGGCAGCGCCGCGGCGACGATCGCGGTCCCGGCGACGCAGAGGACGCCGCCCGAGACGATCGCGAACCGGAGGCTCACGAGCGAGGCGACGACGCCCGCCTCGAGGTTTCCGAGCGCCGGCGTCCTCGCGACCTGCGCGAGCTCGATCCCGGAGAGGCGGCCGCGCATCGAGTCCGGCGTCACCTGGAGCAGGATCGTCGATCGGAGGACCGCGCTGACGAAGTCGGCGGCGCCGGCGACGGCGAGCATCACGAGCGCGAGCGGGACCGCGGTCGCGAAGCCGAAGGCGGCGATCGCGATCCCCCACCCGCCGCGGCGACGCAGACGCCGAGCCCCTGTCGCCGCACGTGCGTCATCCACCCCGAGAGCAGCGACGCGGCGAGCGCACCGGCGTACGGCGCCGCATAGAGCAGGCCGGTCGTCCCGGCGCCGCCGCCGAGCGCCTCGCCGAACGCCGGGAAGAGCGCGCTCGGCATGCCGAAGATCATCGCGATCGAGTCGACGAGGAAGATCCCGAGCAGAGCCGGCTCGCGGCGCACGTAGCGGAACCCGTCGAGGATCGACGCGCAGGCTCGGCGACTCCGCGTCCTCGATCCGCGGCAGCCGCGGGAGCAGCCAGATCGAGACGAGCGACGCGCCGAACGTCGCCAGGTCGAACGCGTACGCGCCGGCGTAGCCGAGCACGGCGATGAGCAGGCCCGCGAGCGCCGGGCCGGCGACACGCGAGAGGTTGAAGACGACGTCCTCGACCGCGATCGCGGCGAGCAGCTCGTCGTCGGGGACGAGCTTCGGCGTGAGCGCGTTTCGCGCCGGACGCTGGAACGCATACGCGGCGGTCGCGGCGGCCTCGGAGACGAAGAGGAGCGGCACGTTCGCGTCGCCGCCCGTCGAGTTCAGCACGAGCCCGACCGTGACGGCGGCGAGCGCGAGGTCGGAGACGAGCAGCAGGCGGCGCCGGTCGACCGCGTCCGCGACGGCGCCGGCGACGATCGAGACGGTGAGCAGCGGGATGAGCGCGGCGATCCCGAGCAGCCCGACGAGGAGCGTCGAGCCGGTCTCGTGGTAGACCTGGATCGGGATCGCGACCGTCGTGATCTGGCTGCCGATCGCCGAGATCCCGGTGCCGAACCACAGCCGGCGGAACGCGGGCGACGAGCGGAGCGGGCGCACGTCGACGGCGAGCGCGCGAGAGCCGCGCGAGGACCCCCGGTCGTTCAGCCGGCTCGAGTGGCTCGAGCTCGCTCAGAAGAGCTGGTCGTCGTCGGCCGGACTGGCCGTCGCCTCGAGCAGCCTCCGCGCGCGCCGGCTGAGGTCGCCGAGGTCGACGCGGCCGCTGTCGGTCTGCTGGACGAGGCGCTCGGCGAGCTCGACGCCCTGCTCGACGAGCTGCGAGCGGAGGGCGGAGTCGCCGCCCATCTCGGCGATGATCGTCCGCTCGGTGCGGGAGGCGACGATCGGCTCTGGCACGCCTTCGACCCAGACCCGCGTCCGGGCGCCGTGGCCGCGGTCCTTCCCCGAGAGCGGCTCGAGCGCGTAGATCTTGTCGGCGCGGGCGTACTTGCCGAAGCCGAGGAACACCATCCGCTGACCGTTCGTCACGCGCCGATTATCGCAAGTACGACTCTGTTACTTGGAGAGCGCCGCGGCGAGCGCCTGCGCGACCCGCTCCTGGTCGCCGCGCTCGAGGCCCGGGAAGAACGGGAGCGCGAGCGTGCGGCGGCTCGCGTCCTCCGCGACCGGGCAGAGGCCCTCGCCGAAGCCGTACGCGTCGCGCATGTACGGCTGGAGGTGGATGCACGGGAGATACTCGCCGCACTCGATGCCGTCCTCCGCGAGCTGCGCGGCGACGCGCGTCCGGTCGATACCCGGGTCGAGCAGGACGACGTAGACGAACCAGGAGCGCATGTGGTCGTCGTCGTCGGGCAGCGGCACCTCGACGCCGTCGACGTCCGCCAGGAGCTCGGCGTAGCGCGCAGCCGCCCCAGCGCGCAGCTCGAGGATCTCGTCGAGCTTCTCCAGCTGCCCGAGGCCGACGGCGGCCTGAATGTCGGTCCAGCGGTAGTTGAACCCGAGGTACGGGTGGTGGAACCAGCGGCCCGCCTCGTACGAGCGACCCTGGTTGCGCAGGCTTCGCAGCAGCTTCGCCTCGTCCTCGGAGTGCGTGGTGACGATGCCGCCCTCGCCCGTCGCGACCTGCTTGTTCGGGTAGAAGGCGAAGACCGCGCTGATGCCGTGCGAGCCGACCGGCGCGCCCTTGTACTCCGCGCCGAGCGCCTCGCACGCGTCGTCGATCAGCGCGAGCCCGTGGCGGTCCGCGATCGCACGCAGCTCGTCGAGCTCGCACGGGTAGCCGAAGATGTCGACCGCGACGATCGCCTTCGTCCGCTCCGTCACCGCCGCCTCGACCGCGGCCGGGTCGAGGTTCAGCGTCCGCGGGTCGACGTCCGCGAAGACAGGCGTCGCACCCTCGAGGACGAAGCAGTTGGCCGACGCGACGAACGAGAACGTCGACGTGACCACTTCGTCGCCGGGCCCGACGCCCGCGATCCGCGCAAGCAGATGGAGGCCTGCGGTGCCGCTCGACAGCGCGACCGCATGCGGCGCGCCCGTGCGCTCGGCGATCAGCTCCTCGAACCGCTCGATCGTCGGCCCGAGCGAGAGCCGCCCCGAGCGGAGGACGTCGAGGACGAGCTCCTCCTCGCGCTCGCCGAGGTACGGGCGCGAGAGCGGGATGCGCGTTGTCGCCCGGCTCAAGCCTCGGCGGGTGCGGGCGTGGCCGTGTGGTCGAGCCACTGCGCCCACCGCTCGCTCTTGCCGCGCACGGTGTCGAGGTACGCCTGCTGGATCTGGAGCGTGATCGGCCCCACGCCGATCTCGACGTCGTCGACCGAGCGGAGCGGCGTGACCTCGGCGGCGGTTCCGCACATGAACACCTCGTCGGCGAGATAGATGTCGGAGCGGATCAGGTCGGTCTCGTCGACCGTGTAGCCGAGATCCTGCGCGATCTGGATGATCGTGTCGCGCGTGATCCCGGGCAGGATCGACGTCGCGAGCGACGGCGTCGCGATCGTGCCGTTCTTGATCACGAAGATGTTCTCGCCCGAGCCGTCCGCGATCGTCCCGCTCGCCGTGAGCAGGATCGCCTCGTCGTAGCCGGCGCGGATCGCCTCGGTGACCGCGAGCATCGAGTTGAGGTAGACGCCGGTCGCCTTGGAGACGTGCGGGATGACGTTCGGGCCGATTCGCTGCCAGCTCGAGATCTTGGCGCGAATCCCGGTCTTCATCCCCTCGTCGCCGAGGTAGGCGCCCCAGGGCCAGCTCATGATCACGGTCTCGACGGGGTTCTCGCGCGCGGCGACGCCGAGCTGCCCGTAGCCGTAGAACGCGATCGGGCGGAGGTAGCACTCGGGCAGGCCGTTGACGCCGATCAGCTCGTGGCACGCGTCGCGGAGCTCGTCCACGCTGTACGGCAGCTCCATGTACAGCAGCCGGGCGGAGTCGTGCAGGCGCTGCAGGTGATCGTTCAGCCGGAAGACGGCCGGGCCCTTCGGGGTCTCGTAGCAGCGGATCCCCTCGAACACGCCGGATCCGTAGTGCAGGCCGTGGACACCGACATGGACCTTGGCGTCGGCCCAGTCCACGAGCTCGCCGTTCATCCAGATCTTCTCGGTCTCTTGCACCGCAGGGCCTCCTTCGGGCTCCCGGCTTGGACGGTCAGTCCGAATGGTATGTGCGGTCCTCGACAGCGTCCATCTGCCGGGCCCGCGAAAGGCGCAGGAGCTCGGCCGGAACGAGCCTCGCCATGTGCTTCTCCGAGCCGGCGCCGACCCAGACCGCGTCGTGGAGGAGCAGCGTGCGGTCGATCAGGACGGCGATCCCGTCCGGCAGGGGAAATGGAGCCACGGCCCCTGGAGCAAAGCCGGTTGCGGCCACGACCTCCTCGGGCTTGGCCACGCGGGCGGTCCCCGCCCCGACCGCCCGGGCGATCTTCTCGCCGTCGGCCCGGCGGTCGCCAGGGACCATCGCAACGACGGGGCGACCGTCGCAGACGAACACCAGGGACTTGACGATCTGGGACGGGTCGACGCCGGCCGCCTTCGCGGCTGCCTCGGCAGTGGGCGTGCCCTGCGGGAACTCCTCCAGCCGAGCCTGCGCCTGAGCGGACGCGAGGAAGTCTGCTACGCGCTGGACGGGCTCGGGCCACATCAGCGGGCGGGTCGGGGCACGAAGCCGCCCCGCACGCGCGTCCGGTAGTCGCCGTACTCCGGATAGCGCTCGACGAGCATGTCCTCCTCGTAGGACGCCTTGTTCCGCCACAAGAGCGCGAGCGCGACGAGCGGCACGAACACCGCCGGGCTCGTCGCGAGCGCGTAGCCGGTGAAGAAGACGAGACCCGCGGCGTAGATCGGGTGCCGCAGGAACTCGTACGGGCCGGCCTCGATCAGCCGGCCGCCCTCGCGCGGACGCGGGTACGCGGTCGCGGAGCGGTCGAGCGTGCGCCAGGCCCAGACGGCGAGGAGCGCGGCGAGCAGCGAGACCACCGCGCCGAGCGCGGCCAGCAACCCCGACGCGGAGTCCGGCCAGCCGGGCGGCAGGAAGCCGGCGCCGAGGACGATTCCCATCAGGACGAACTGCGCGGCGACCCAGCGGCCTCCGCGGTCGTCAGCCGAGGTCGATGAAGCGTGCATCGTCGAAGCCCTCCTTGCGGATCGCCTCGACGAGCTCGGAAGGGGGCTCGATGTCGAGCGAGAGCGCCATCAGCGCCTTCCCGCCCTTCCGGGTTCGCGAGACCGCCATGTTGGCGATGTTGACGTCATGCCGCCCGAAAAGCGTGCCCACTCGTCCGATCACACCCGGAACATCGTCATACCGGAACAAGACCATGAGCCTCGAAAGCTCGATGTCGAGCTCGAAGCCGAGCGCGTTGACGAGCCAGAAGCGGTTGTCACGGCCGATAGTGGTGCCGGCGACGTTGATCTCCTCGTCGGAGTCGCGCACGCGGACGCGGATCAGGTTCGTGTAGTCGCGCGAGCTGCGGCGGCGCTCCTCGTGCACCTCGATCCCGCGCTCGGCGGCGATCAGCGGCGCGTTGACGTAGTTGACGGGCACGTCGGAGCGTCCCTGGAACGCACCGTTGAGCGCAGCGACCGTGAGCAGGCGCGTGTCGTACTGCGAGAGCGTTCCGTAGTAGGAGAGCTCGATCTGCGAGGCGCCGCCGGCCGCGAGCTCCATCGCGAGCCGGCCGAGCTTCGCGGCGAGAGGGACGAACGGGCCGAGGACGTCGAGGTCCTCGGGGCGGATCACGGGGATGTTGACCGCGTTCGTGACGAGCCCGCCCTCGAGCGCAGCCACGACCTGCTCCGCGACGATCACGCCCGCACGGTCCTGAGCTTCCTCGGTCGACGCAGCGAGGTGCGGTGTCACGACGACGTTGTCGAGCTCGAGCAGCGGGCCGCTGTACGGCTCGCTCGAGAAGACGTCGAGCGCAGCGCCGGCGAGCTTGCCGCTTCCGAGTGCATCGGCGAGCGCCTGCTCGTCGACCAGCTCGCCCCGTGCGGCGTTGACGAGGCGCGCGCCGTCGACCATGCGTCCGATCATCTGCGCGTCGACGATCCCGCTCGTCTCCGGTGCGAGCGGGAGGTGCAGCGTCACGAACTCCGCCTCGGCGATCGCGGCCTCCATCGTCTCGGCGCGCTCGACGCCGAGCTCGCGGAAGCGCTCCTTCGAGACGAACGGGTCGTATGCGACGACGCGCATGCCGAGCCCCGACGCGCGGCGCGCGACCTGCTGACCGATTCGGCCGAAGCCGAGCACGCCGAGCGTCTTGCCGGCGAGCTCGATCCCGCCCCAGCGAGACCGCTCCCAGCGGCCGTCCTTGAGCGCGGCGTGCGCCTGCGGGATGTTCCGCGCGAGCGCGACGAGCAGGCCGATCGCGTGCTCGGCGGCCGACACGACGGTCGACTCGGGCGCGTTCGCGACGACGATCCCGCGCCGGGTCGCGGCGGGTACGTCGACGTTGTCGACGCCGACGCCGGCCCGCCCGATCACCTTGAGTTTGTCGGCGCGGTCGATGACGTCGGCGGTGAGCTTCGTGGCCGAGCGAATGACGATCGCCGTCGTAGTCGCCGATCGTCTCCGCGAGGTCGCCGTTCGTCTCGAGGTCGACGTCGAAGTGGTTGCGCAGCAGCCGGACGCCTGCGTCCGCGATCTTCTCCCGGACGAGGACCCGCGGCCTGCTCACACGCGGGCGCCCTCGTAGACCTCGAGCGCCCTCGCGGTCGCGACGCCGCGCTCGACGTCCGCGCCGAGCTCGGCGAGCGTGAGCTCGACCGCGGAGAGCGCGGTCGTGATGTCGAACACGTCGAAGTAGCCGATGTGGCCGATGCGGAAGATCTGGCCCTTGAGCGCGCCCTGGCCGTTCGCGATCGTGATCCCGTGCTTGTCTCGGAGCGCGAGCACGACGTCGCCCGAGTCGATCCCCTCGGGGGCGCGGATCGCGGTGACGACGGCCGAGCTGTCCTCGTCGGGCGAGAAGAGCTCGAGGCCCATCGCCTTGGCACCAGCGCGGCAGGCGCGGCCGAGGCGAACGTGCCGCTCGAACGCGGCGTCGAGCCCTTCCGAGAGGAGGATCGAGAGCGCGACGTCGAGCCCGGCGATGATCGAGACCGCCGGCGTGAACGCGGCGTCGAGCTTCTGCTGCGCCTTGCGCGTCCGCTCCCAGTCGAAGTAGAAGCGCGGCGCGTCGGCACGCGCGGCGTACGCGGCGTCGGACACGGACGCGAAGGCGAGGCCGGGCGGCGTCATCAGCGCCTTCTGCGAGCCCGAGCACACGACGTCGATGCCCCAAGCGTCGGTCTCGAGCGGGACCGCGCCGAGGCTCGAGACAGCATCGACGACGACGAGCGAGCCGGCCTCCTTCGCGGCGGACGCCAGCGCCTGGACGTCGGCGACGACGCCGGTCGACGTCTCGGAGTGCGTGAGCAGGACGACCTTCGCCGGGCGCTCGCGCAGACGCGAAGCGAGGTCGTCCGCCGACGGCACCTCGCCCCACTCGTACTCGATCGGGTCGACGGCCGCGCCGTAGGCCTCGGCGATCCCGCGCCAGCGCTCGCCGAAGTACCCCGCCGACACGACGGTCACCGCGTCGCCGGGCGCGACCAGGTTCGCGACGGCCGATTCCATCGCGGCCGTGCCCGAGGAGGTGAACATGAGGACGTCGGTGTCCGTCCGGAACACCTCGCGCAGCCGGCCGAGGACGCGTTCGAGCACGACGCGGAAGTCCGGGCTCCGATGGTGGACGATGGGCTCCGCCATCGCCGCGAGCACCTCGGGCGGCACGGGCGTCGGGCCCGGCGTCATCAGGTAGCGCTTCTCCGGCACCGTGCGCGGAGGGTAGCTCAGCCGGTTGTCGGCATCGCCGTGCGGATCTCCCACGGGCCGAGCTCGAGCTGCTCGCCGGCCACGCGGATAGTGCGCGGCTCGGGCGTCTCGTTGACGACTCTCGCCTCGAGACCCTCGCCGACGCGCCGGAGAGCGGTCAGTGCGACGCCCTCACCCTCGAGCGCGAGGCCCTCGGCGGAGGCGAGCTCGCCCGCGGCGCCCTCTCCCGGGAGCGCGAGAAACGGCAGCCGGAAGCGCTCCGCCTGCTCGAGCACGTCGGGCCCCGGCCTGTCGCCCTCGTACGGGTAGAGGGCGAAGCCGAACGACTGCCGGCCGCGCATCTGCGCGTCGGGGATCGGAACCTCAGGGCCGGCAGGATCCTCGCGGTAGGGGTGCTCGTTCCGGCTGATCAGCCCGGTCGAGCGCAGGACGGTGAGCGCGAGCTCGCGGCCGTCGAGCACCTCGTACTCCGAGACGTGCTCGAGCAGGAGCGCGACGCCGCCCGCCGCCGCGAACGACGCGGCGGGGAACGTCGGCAGCGGCACCTCGCCGTAGCCGCCCTCGGCGTGGAGCGCGCGCTCGACGACCGCGTACTGCCCCTCGGCGAACGAGCGGTCGGCCTCGCGCGGCAGCGGCACGTGCACGCGCACGCGCTGGTCGTCCGCCGGGTTGTCGAACGAGATGCGCAGGCGGACGAACGGCTCGTCTGCGCGGAGCTCGACGAGCGTCTCCGTCTCGACGACGTGGTCGGGCGGCCACCTGTACGTCCGCGTGATCGCGGCGAGCGCACGGATCGGCCCCTCCTCGCGGATCTCGACGCGCACGGCCTCCGGCTGGTCGACTAACACGTCGTCGGCGGGCGGCCCGTAGTTGTACGAGTCGCCGACGTCGAGGCCTCGCACGATCCTCCCGACGCCGCCGAGGTCGCCGACGCTGAGCGTGCCGTCGTCCGCGATCTCGACCCTCAGGAGGCCGTTCTCGAGAGCGTTCGCTTGGGCCGTGACCTGGTTGCCCTGAGCGACTTGTCCTTCCACGGCCCTCGCTGCGGTCCAGCCGAGCGCCGGCGCGGCGGCGCGGGCGAGCAGCCGGCGCCGCGGGCGTGTGCGCATGACGACCTCCCACTCGTCGTCCGGCTGCGCGTTCGCGGCGACTTCGATCGCGGTCCGGAGCTCGATCAGGTCGAGGTCGAGCGGATCCTGCTCGGTGTCGAGATCGAAGACGAGACGCGGGCCGGGCTCGAGCGTGAAGCCGTTCAGCCACCGGTGGAAGAGCTCGCGGCCGTGCAGTCGCCGGTGGAGGAACTCCGGGATCTCGCGCCCGGGCAGCGCGGCGCTGGAGAGCACCGGCGTGTTGCGGTCGAGCTCCTGCGTGGCGACGTTCGTGCCGTCCGCGAGCTCGAGCGACACGTCGCTCCACTCCTCCGGCACTTGCAGGTCGAGCTCCACGACGTCGTCGCGTGCGAACGGGGACGGGTTCGCGATCACAGCTGCGCCGCGAGGCGTCGCCTCGCGTGCCGGCGCGAGGGCCTCGTGCGCGAGGTCGCGCGCGACCTGCTCCGCTTCCGCAAAGCGGACGAGGACCTGCGCGGAGACGGGATCGGCCGAGCAGCCGCAGATCGAGTCGTGCGCGGAGTTCTCGATCACGCGGCGCCATGCGAGCTCCAGGAACTCGCCGGGCCAGCCGCGCCCGTGGAGCGCCGAGAACGGCTCCGCGTAGCGCTCGAGCCAGCGCTCGGCGCGCGCCGCCGCCGCCTTGATGTCGATCCGTGCGGACGTGACGTTCATGAGCACGTTCGCGCGGGCGCCCGACCGCATCTCGCCCGTCCACGCCTGCTGAGGTCGTGGCTCTGAGCCACTTGCGAGCGCCCGGGCGAGCGTGACGAGCTCGATCCGAAACGCGTCGCTCTCCGCGTTCGCGTGCTCGACGACCTCGACGAGGTCGGCGACCGGCTCCTGGTGATCCGTCCCGTACATCGCGAGCACCGGGTCGTCGCCGAAGAACGGGCGCATCGTCTCGACGAGCGCCTCGACCGACTGCGTGAGACGCTCCGGCGCGGCGAGCAGGTACGCCGCGTTGCCGTAGCCCGCCGGAAGATACTCGGCGCGCACCGACGACCCGTCGATCCCGCGCCACTCGAACACGTGCCCGTCGACGACGGCCGGCACGCCGCGCCACACGACGGCGTTGTCGAGACCGAACGCGCGGAGGATCTGCGGCATCTGCGCGATGTGGCCGAACATGTCCGGCAGGTAGCCGACGCGCATCTCCCCGCCGAGCTCCCGCGCGCGGGCGAGCCCGAGCTCCAGGTTTCGCCAGATCGTCTCGCCGGAGACGAGGAACTCGTCCATGAGGATCTGCCACGGCCCGACGGCGAGCCGCCCCTCCCCCACGAGCGCGCGCAGCCGCTCCTCGTTCTCCGGCCGGATCTCGAGGTAGTCGTCGACCGTCTGCAGCTGGCCGTCGAGCGTGAACACGAAGCGCTCGTCGGCCTCCATCAGCTCGAGCACCCTGTCGATCAGCCGCACGAGCTTCAGCCGGAAGCTCTGGAACGGCAGGTACCACTCGCGGTCCCAGTGCGTGTGCGGGACCAGGTTGACGGTCTGTCGCCCGGCTATTTGACGGAGCCCGCGAGCAGACCCTGGACGAAGTACCGCTGGAGCGCGAAGAACACGAGCAGCGGCACGGCCATGAGCAGGAACGCGCCCGCGCTCAGGAGGTGGTACTCGACCCCGTACGTGGACAGCAGCTGGCTGATCCTGATCGTCATCGGCCACTGGTCGGACTCCTGGATGAACACCAGCGCGGTCAGCAGGTCGTTCCACACCCAGAGGAACTGGAAGATGGCGAAGGACGCGAGCGCCGGCACCGAGAGCGGAATCACGATGCTGCGAAAGATCTTCCAGTTCGACGCTCCGTCGACGCGCGCCGCCTCGATCAGGTCGCGGGGAAGCGTGATGAAGAAGTTTCGGAGCAGGAACACGCAGAACGGGAGCGCGAAGACGGTATGGGCGATCCAGATCCCGAAGTACCACCCCGTGATCGCGGTCTTCGTCCCGGTCAGGAACTCGCCGAGATCCTGGAACTCGACGAGGATCGGGACGAACGCGGCCTGAACGGGCACGACCATCAGAGCCACGATCGAGAGGAAGATCGTGTCCCGCAACGGGAAGCGGATCCACGCGAACGCATACGCCGCCATGGAGCCGATGAGGAGCGGCAGGAGCGTCGAGGGAACCGCGATCAGCGCGCTGTTGAGAAAGCTGCTGCTCATGTGATTCCCGTTCAGACCAGGTCATAGTTCTTGAGTGTGAAGTCCCCGTTGCTGAACGCCGTCCACCACCCAGACGACGCGATGTCGGGACGGGGCCGGAAGGACGTCACGAGCAGACCCGACGGTCGGAACGAGCCAGAGGCCCGCGAGCACGAAGAGCGCGATGTGGACGGGGCTCCGACCCATGAACGCGACGATCCGCGTCGAGACGGACTCGCGCGGGCGGACGGCGATTCGTTCGGTCTCGGCAGCGGTGGTCACGACACCACCGCCTCGGTGCGGAAGCGTCTGATCTGCCAGATCATCACGGGGATGATCAGGACGAGCATCACGACCGCGACCGACGCGCCGTAGCCTCCGAGCCCGTTCTCGAACGTCTCGACGTAGTAGCTGTACGCGATCACGCGGGTCGCACCGCCCGGGCCGCCCTTGGTCATGATGTAGACGATGTCGAACACCTTGATCACGTTGATGACCATCCAGACGGACTGACGACCGCGATCGGCAGCGACAGCAGCGGAAACTGAATCCGGCGGAAGATGTCCCACTCGGTTGCGCCGTCCGTGCGCGCCGCCTCGATCACCTCCTGCGAGATGCCCTTGAGCGCGGCCGAGAGGACGACCATGACGAACCCGGTCGACGCCCACACGTACGCGAGGATGATCGCGTAGTTGGCGAGGTCCGCCCGTCCGAGCCAAGACACGGGTTCTCCGCCCGCGCCTGCCACCAGGGCGTTGACGACACCGATGTCGGGATCCGGGCTGAAGACGAGCAGCCAGATCACCCCCACGGCGGTCGCGGAGATCGCCATCGGCACGAAGATGATCGCCTTGAACGCACCCTCGTAGCGAACCCTCGTCGCCAGCACCGCCGTGATCAGGCCGAGCATCAGACAGAGGAGCGGATAGACGATCAGCCAGCGGATGTTGTTGACGAGCGCGCCCGACCACGGGAACTCGTCCCGGTTGAGGAAGCGGCTGTCACGCGTCAGGAGCCGCTCGTAGTTGTCGAAGCCGACCCACTCGGTTCCGAAGTTCAGACCGCGCGTCTTGTTGACGCTGAGCAAGACCGTCCAGATCACCGGGATGATCAGGAAGAAGAAGACGAGGACGAGGGCGGGCGCCAGGAACGGGAGCGCCTGCCACCCGCCTTCCCTGCAGTGCCGGCCAGCCGCCGCCCCGGGGGCTTCCCGACAACGGTTCCCGGGGCGACGGTGCCACTGCTCATTGGTCCGCGTTACCCAACTTTCCCTAACCGGCGAACGCGTCCTGTGCCTGCTGCTGGAACGTCTCCAGCTCGGAGTCCACCTTGCTCGGGTCCTTCATCACGTTCTGGAGCAGCGTGCCCCAGTCCTCGCCGAGGGCGCCCGGCAGGAGGTCGGAACCGTCGAACACGAACGTCTCGCGCGTTCGCGACCTGCTCGGCCTCCTTCTTGACGAGCTCGTTCGGGTATGCGTTCGACGTCACGCCCTTGTTCGGCGAGACGATCGCGCCCGTGGAGACCCAGATCCTTACCGGCCTCTGGCGACGCGAGATACTCGACGAGCTTCGCGACGTCCGTGTTGTTCACGAAGGCCGCCGTGATGTCGCCGCCGCCGACGAGCGGATCGCCCTGCGCCTCGTCGATCGTCGGCGAACGGGAAGAAGTCGATCGTCTCACCCGGCTTCAGGTTCGGGTTCACGTCCGCCAGCGCGATACCGCCGACGAAACCGCCCTCCATGTACAGGTGGGCGCTCGGGTTGGCGCTGTAGACCTTGCCGATCCCGTCGACGAACCCGGTGCCGAGCGCACCGTCGATGCCACCGGAGATCGACTTGTTGTTCAGCAAGTCGGTCATCTGCTTGAGCGCGTCCTTCACCGTCTGGTCGGTGAAGTCGAGCTTGCCGGTGAACAGCTGGTTGTACTTGTCCACCCCCGCGGTGCGGGCGTAGATGTTCTCGAACCAGTCGGTCAGCGTCCACGAGTCCTTCGCGCCGACCGCCCAGGGCTTCATCGGGTCGCTCTCGAGCTGCGTCGTCGTGTTCATCAGCTCGTCGAAGGTCGTGGCCGGCTTGACCTTGGGGTCGTCGGGCCGGTACCAGACGACGCTCTTCGAGTTCGCCTTCGCGACGACGCCGTACGTCGTCCCGTCCACCTGGGTCAGCTTCAGCCAGGCGTCGCCGTAGTTCTCGTTGATCTTGTCCTCGTCGAGGCCGAGATCCTTGATCGAGATCAGCGAGCCTTCCTTGGCGAGGTCGGACACGATCCCCGGCCGCGGGATGATTGCGACCATTGGCGGGTTTCCTGCTGCGAGCCGGGAACGGATCACCGGCAGGAAGTCACGTGCCGACTCGTACTTCGTCTTGATGCCCGTGTCCTTCGTGAACTGCGCGAGGACCTTCTGGAAGGCCTCCTGCTCGCTGCCGCCCCAGAGCGACAGGACGCTGACGGTGCCTGTCCCCTCCTCTGTCCCTCCACTGTCGCTGCCGCCGCAGGCGGCCGCAGCGATCGAGAGCGACAGGGCGAGGACGACTGCACCGCAAGCCAGCGCGTACTTCCTGATCACATTCCCTCCTCTTTCTTGCCGTCGTAGATGCCGAGTCCGGTTTCTGGATCGAAGAAGTGGAGGCCGTCCACGTCGACGGCGACCTCGATCTGCTCGCTGGGGCGTGCGCCCGAGCGCGCGCCGAAGCGGCCGACGAGTGTCGCGCCGCCGCCGTCGTCGGTCTGGCCGACCTTCGGGTCGCCCGCGCCGGCGTCGTGCGCGAGCTCCTTGACGTCCTCCGTGTAGGCGGGCGTCGCGTCGGTGTTGACGTAGACGATCAGCTCCGCGCCTAGCGCCTCCGTGAGCGCCACCTGACCCTTCAGGCGGTTGCCCTCGGGAGCGTCTGTCGCGAGCGATGCGTCTTCGAGGTGCTCGGGGCGGATGCCCACGATGACCGTCTTCCCGTCGAAGCTCTTCAGGTCGGGGCGCTCGCCGAGGGCGCGGTCGCTGAGCTCGAGCTTCTGATTGCCGATCGCGACCTCCATTCCGCCGTTCGCGCGGTCGAGCGTCCCCTCGAGCAAGTTCATCGCCGGGCTGCCGATGAAGCCGCCGACGAAGAGGTTGACCGGGTGGTCGTAGAGCTCCTGCGGCGTCGCCACCTGCTGGAGCTCGCCCTTCCGCATCACGGCGACGCGGTCGCCCATCGTCATCGCTTCGACCTGGTCGTGCGTGACGTAGATCGTCGTCGTGCCGAGCCGGCTCTGCAGCTGCGAGATCTCGGCGCGCATCTGCACGCGGAGCTTCGCATCGAGGTTCGAGAGCGGCTCGTCCATCAGGAACGCCTGCGGCTCGACGCACGATCGCGCGGCCCATCGCGACGCGCTGGCGCTGACCGCCCGAGAGTGCACGCGGCTTCCGCTCGAGGAACGGCTCGAGGTCGAGCACGCGCGCGGCGTCCCGCACGCGGCGTTCGATCTCGTCCTTGCTCATCTTTCGAAGCTTGAGCCCGAAGGCGATGTTGTCGTAGACGGTCAGGTGCGGGTAGAGCGCGTAGCTCTGGAAGACCATCGCGATGTCGCGGTTCCGCGGCGCGACGTTGTTCACGACGCGTTCGCCGATCTTCAGCTCGCCTTCGCTGATCTCCTCGAGCCCCGCGACCATGCGGAGCGCGGTCGTCTTCCCGCAGCCCGACGGCCCGACGAGGACCATGAACTCTCCGTCCTGGATCGCGAGGTCGATGCTCGAGACCGCCCTCGTCCCGTCCGGGTAGATCTTGCTGACGTTCTCGAAGGTGACCTCAGCCATTCCAGAACCCCCTTTCCAGGTGTGTTCCTACCAGCCGCGATAGTGATTTGGCAACCAACCCGGTCCGCGGGCAGACGGCCTGGAATGTGACGACCTGTGACGAGGTCGAAGGAGCCGACGAGAACGGGCATCCTCGGGCGCGGGGCACTGGCGCGGGGATTCTTTCAATCGGAGCGCCCGTTCGCCACCGTTCGGTGGTTAAGGCTCTGTTGACCTGTCCGGAAGAGCCGCGTTGACACCCTCGGGGCACGTGGGCACGATCTCTGGTGTCAGCTGTGGCAACAACTGAGAGGGGGTTGGCCCTCGATGAAGCGGTATCTCATGGCAGTCGCCGTGCTGTTGACAGCGTTCTGCGCACTCTCGACAAACGCGGACCGTGCACGTGCCGACAGTTGCATGGGCGTGCCCACCGTCCCGGCGTTCGGTGCGGTCGGCGACTCGTTCGCGCCGGATTGCGGCGGGCCGTCGCAGTGCGCGAACGGGATCGACGACGACGGCGACGCGTACGTCGACTACCCGAACGACCCCGATTGCTCCTCGGCCTCCGACGCGGAGGACGTCTGGAACGCGCCGCCGCCGGTGCCGCCGCCCGGAGGTGGAGGGGGCGCGCCGCCGCCGCCGCCGCCGGAAGGCGGAGGCTCACCACCGCCGCCGGCGGTCGCGGCGTGTGCGGACGGCCGCGACAACGACGGCGACGGATTCGTCGACCTCGGTGACCCGGGTTGCGCGTCCGCGTCCGACACCGACGAGACGCACACGATCGACGGCGACCTCGACGTCGTCGGTGCGAGCGAAGGCGAAGTCGGCGGCGTCGTCGCCGGCTCGAATTTCCTCGAGAAGTGCAAGTTCGTCTGGGGCGGTGTCGTCGTCAAGCACCGCATCTTCGGCTGGACGTACTTCCGGTTCAGGCTCTCGCTGACGTTCTGTTACAACCAGGCGGCCGTCACGAGGGTCACGAACGTGAACGCGATCTCGACGTTCACGCGCTATCCGTGGGTCTTCCGAGGCCTCGTGTCGGGTCCGACGACGGGCGCCGTGCCGTCGCCGTTCACGATCGAGTCGTACGCGCAGGCGCAGTACGAAGCGTGCGTCGGCTCCAACGGCCTCGGCTGCATCCGGTCGTACCACCCGTGGGTCCGCATCGCCATGACGCGAGGCGGCCAGGCGGCCTGGACGTGGGGCCTCGGGTAGTGGAAAGGAGGCCGATGGCCTGGATGAGGCGTCACCCGGTTCCGGTCACGATCGCGGTCGCCCTCGTCGCGTTCCTGCTGCTCACGCTCGTGCTCTTCGTGTTCTTCGGCGAAGGCAGCGGAGAAGGCGGGGTGACGACCGTGCCATAGAGCTGCCGCGCCGTGCGGCGCACGACGAGGGGCACGTTCCGGGGTTGGCCGGGCGTGCCCCTCTCCGTCCGAGCCTAACCGCCGTCGGCCGCGGCCGCAGCGGGCACCACGTACGCTCACGCGAATGGAAGTCCTGCTCGCGTTCGCGGCGGCGCTCGTCGCGTTTCGGCTTGCAGGCAACCTCGCGAGCCGCTGGCGCGCGACGCGCAGACCGGAGCTCGGAGCGTGGTGCACATCGCTGCTCGCGTACGCGTTCGCGGCGGGCGCACTTGCGTGGGGCGCCGCGGCCGGCTGGAACGACGAATCGTTTCGCGTGTACTACACGTGCGGAGGCTTGCTCACCGCACCGTTGCTCGGCGTCGGCTCGCTGCTGTTGAACGGACGACGTTGGGCTGCACCTGTCGGGTTGCTGTATGCAGGCCTTGCGATCGGCGTCGGCATCGCCGCACCGTTGACGACGCACGTGACAGGAACGTCGATTCCGCAAGCGCAGGATCATCTCGAGCTCGTGCCGGCGCGCATCCTCGCGATCGTCGGCAACTCGCTCGGCACACTTGCCGTCATCGTTGTCGCAGCGCTGACGATGCGACGACGTCCCGTTGGCAATATCTTGATTCTCGCCGGTGTCGCCTCTGCAGCGGTCGGAAGCGCGGTTGCGGGCCTCGGAGTTGCGCAAACCGCACTTTTCATTGTGTTAGGTGTTGTGCTGCTCTATTTGGGCTTCCATGCACAAGGTAAGAACTTTGTGAGTTCTCGCCTGATCCGGCAACACCCCGGCTAACCTGCCCCTCCGTCCGGCGGAGCCTGTGGCCATGTTTTGTCCGCCGTTCGCCAAAGGGGAAGACCACGATGCGACGACGACACTACGCAGCAGCGTGCGCGCTGCTCCTCACGCTTTGCGCTGGCATTGGTGCGCAGACGTCCCTTGCGGACGACACGCTCCCGCCTGCGCCGACGACGACGGTGCCTGAGCCCGTCGTCGACATCGGCGACTTCCTGCTCGGCGAGATCAACAAGTACCGCCGCGAGACGTGGCGCTGGGAGCAGCTCATGCGCGTGCATCGCACGCCGGCCTCGCGCGTAGCCGAGCAGAGCAACGACCGCGAGCAGCGGTTGCTCATCCTCAACTCGTGGAAGCACAAGGCCGCGAAGCGCCGTCGGCAGGCGTCGAGCCCGCCGCGGCTGCACGCGTGGCTCTGCATCCACCGCTACGAGCGACATCCCGGCATGGGCTGGGCGACGTACACCGGCAACGGCTTCTACGGCGGCCTCCAGATGGACATCTCGTTCCAGCGCAGGTACGGGCCGGAGCTCCTGCGCCGGAAGGGCACGGCGAATCGCTGGACGGCGCTCGAGCAGATCTGGGTCGCAGAGCGCGCCTACCGCGCCGGCCGCGGCTTCTACCCCTGGCCGAACACCGCGAGGTCCTGCGGCCTCATCTGAACGCCGGGAGCGGATCGATCGCCGCTCCCCGCACGCGTAGCTCGAAGTGGAGGTGCGGGCCGGTGGCCGACCCGGTAGCGCCGACACGCCCGACCGGCTGACCGGCCGCGACGCGGTCGCCCGGACGGACGAGGATCGCCGAGAGGTGCGCGTAGAGCGTGCTCGCGCCGAGCTTGTGCCGGATCGCGACGGTGTTGCCGTAGCCCGCGAGCCAGCGCGCGACGGTCACGACGCCCGTGCGCGCCGCGACGACCGGAGTCCCCGTCGGCGCCGGATAGTCCAGTCCGGTGTGCATGCGCGCTCCGCGCGGTCCGAAACCGTCCGTGCTCGGCACGGGAATGGGACTCGCGATGGACACCGGCGACGCGACCGCCGCGCGCGCGAGGGAGATCGTCGTCGCCGGGCCGACCTCGCCGTCCGGCCTCAGGCCGGCCCAACGCTGGTAGCGCCGCACTGCCGCGTCGGTCCGGGGACCGAAGTCGCCGTCGAACGTCCCTGACGGAAAGCCGTGCAGCGCGAGCCGGAACTGGAGCGACGCGACGTCCCAACCGTGCATGCCCGCGCGGAGCGAGCGCGTCCCGAGCCCCGGCCGCCCGAGCGCACCGAGCGCCTTCCGCGTCTGCGGCCCGACAACGCCGTCGACCGAGATCTTCGCGCGCTTCTGGACGATGCGCACCGCCTGGTCGGTCTGCGGCCCCTTCACACCGTCGACCGCGCCGTCGTAGACACCGCGCGCGCGCAGCGCGACCTGAAGCGCGGCGATCCGCGCGTCTGCCACCGCTCCGGCTGCGGGGGCCGCGAGGACCAACGCGAGGAGCGACGAAACGATGAGCGCTCCGAAACGCATCGGGGCCGACGCACTTCGGCCCGCGCGTTCCTTCTCCTACGTCGCGATCCCTGTAGGCTCGCGGGCGTGGGACGCGGTTCACGGCCGAAGCGCCGCTGGGCGAACGACCGCCGGCGGAAGAAGAAGGAGCGCGAGAAGCGCCAGGCCGCTGCGACCGCCCCGCCGGCGTCGAGACGCTGACGTGGAGCTTCCGCAGAGCGCCCGCGAGCTGCTCCAGTCCGACGCGCTCGCTCACCTCGTCACGCTGAACGCCGACGGGTCGCCGCAGGTCTCGTGCGTCTGGGTCGGCCTCGACGGCGACGAGATCGTCTCGGGCCACCTCCCGTTCAACCAGAAGCTGCGGAACGTGCAACGCGACCCTCGCGTGGTCATCTCGATCGAGGGCAGCGTCGTGCAGCCGCCCGGGCTGAAGCAGTACCTGGTCGTGCACGGCCGCGCGCGCATCCAGCAGGGCGGCGCGCCGGAGCTCCTCCAGCGCCTCGCGCACGTCCACCTCGGCCCCGACGTGACGTTTCCGCCCATGCCCGATCCCCCGTCCGGCTTCGTCCTAAGGACGACCGTCGAGCGCCTCGGCGGCGTCGGGCCCTGGGCGGCCTAGGCCGTCAGCTTCTCCCGCAGCAGCTCGTTGACAGCGCGCGGGTCGGCCTTGCCCTGCGTCTCCTTCATCACCTGTCCGACGAAGAAGCCGAGCAGGCCGTCCTTGCCGCCGCGGTACGCCTCGACCTGCCCCGGGTTCGCCTCGAGGATGCGATCGATCAGCGGGCCGAGCTCACCGGCGTCGCTGACCGCGACCTCCGCGAGGTAGGGCTCCGCACGGAACCCCGGCTCGCCGCTCCTTGCGATCGCCTCGGCGAAGACCGGACGGGGGAGGCTCGCGCGCGCCTCGATCAGCTTCCCGAGCTCGTCGCCATCGACCGCGTCCGGATCGACGCCCGCGCCGGCGAGCTCGTTCATCAGCACGTTCGCGACGGCACGACGGTCGCCCGGCGTGCGCGCGTAGAGGCGGTCCCTCCCGCTCGTGACGAGTCCTTCCGCGAGGTCGAAGTCGAGCTCCGGCTCGAGGCGGCGCAGCCGCGCTCCCGGTAGCTCCGGCAGCCCGGCGCGCGCGTGCTCGACGAGCTCGGCAGGCGGCTCGACCGGGACGAGGTCGGGCTCGGGGAAATAGCGGTAGTCGTCCGCCTCCTCCTTCGCGCGCCGTGGCGTGAGCCTCCCGCTGGACGCGTCGAAGTCGAACGTCTGCTGGACGACCTTGCCGCCCGACTCCCAGACGCCGATCTGCCGCTCGATCTCCGCCTCGATCCCACGTGCGATGAAGTTGAACGAGTTCATGTTCTTCAGCTCGGTGCGCGTGCGATAGCCGGTCTCGCCGCGTCCGCGGACCGAGACGTTCGCGTCGACGCGCAGCGTCCCCTTCTCCATCTCTGCGTCGGAGATGCCGAGCTCGACGATCGTCTGCCTCAGGAGCTGCAGGAATCGCTTCGCCTCGTCCGCGGAGCGAAGGTCGGGCTCGGTGACGATCTCGACGAGCGGCGTCCCTCCACGGTTGAAGTCGACGTTCGTGTGCGCGGCGCCGCCGATGCGACCGCCGGCCCCGCCGACGTGGACGTTCTTCGCCGCATCCTCCTCGAGGTGCGCGCGCGTGATCCCGACCTCACGGTCTCCCTCGGGCTCCGGCACGGTGAAGACCCCCGTTGCGCAGAGCGGGACGTCGTACTGGGAGATCTGGTACCCCTTGGGGAGGTCGGGGTAGAAGTAGTTCTTGCGGTGGAAGAGCGCACGCGGCGCGATCTCGCAGCCGAGCGCGAGCCCGAGCTTGACCGTCTCCTCGACCGCCCGCGCGTTCGCGACCGGCAGCGCACCGGGATGCGCCAGACAGACGGGGCACGTGTGCGTGTTCGGCGGGTCGAAGTACGCGACCTCGCAGGCGCAGAACATCTTCGTGCGCGTCTTCAGCTGCACGTGGATCTCGAGGCCGATGACGGGCTCCCACTCGGTCATCGCAGCCGCTCCGGGACGGGATCGAAGCCGATCGCCCGCTCGAGCGCGTGCCCGACGCCGAAGAGCGTGTTCTCGGCGAACTGCGGCCCGATGATCTGGAAGCCGACGGGCAGCCCCTCGGACAGCCCGCACGGCACGTTCAGCCCGGGCAGCCCGGCCATGCACGACGGGATCGTGAGCAGGTCGTTCGCGTACATCGCGAGCGGGTCCTGCGTCTTCGCGCCGAGCTCGAACGCGACCGTCGGCGACGTCGGCGAGACGAGCACGTCGAAGCGCTCGAACGCGTCGGCGTGCTCGCGGCGGATGATCGTGCGCACCTTCTGCGCCTGGCCGTAGTACGCGTCGTAGTAGCCGGCGCTGAGCGCGTACGTGCCGAGCATGATGCGGCGCTTCGGCTCGTCGCCGAACCCTTCGTCGCGGGTGCGCATGACCATCGAGTGGTAGTCGCCGTCGCCGACGCGCAGGCCGTAGCGCACGCCGTCGTAGCGCGCGAGGTTCGACGACGCCTCCGCCGGCGCGACGAGGTAGTAGCACGGGAGGCCGTAGTCGACCGAGAGCGGCAGCTCGCACTCCCCCACGTCGGCGCCGAGCTCGCGCGCGAGCTCGAGCGTCCGCTCGAAGACGTCGCGCACGCCGGGCTCGATGCCCTCGGCCTCGACCATCTGCTTCGGCACGCCGATCCGCACGCCGCGCAGGTCCTCGCGCTCGGGAACCTCGACCTCGGGAACGTCGGCGGTCGTCGAGTCGTTCGGGTCGCGTCCCGCGATGATCCGGTAGAGGAGCGCACAGTCGCGCACCGTCTTCGTCGTCGGCCCGACCTGGTCGAGCGACGACGCGAACGCGACGATCCCGTAGCGCGAGACCGTCCCGTACGTCGGCCGCAGCCCGACGATCCCGCACAGCGCGGCCGGCTGCTTGATCGAGCCGCCGGTGTCCGAGCCGAGCGCCCAGGGCGCGAGCCCGCCGGCGACCGCGGCTGCCGATCCGCCGCCGGAGCCTCCGGGCACCCGCGAGGGGTCCCACGGGTTGCGCGACGGCCCGAACGCCGAGTTCTCCGTCGAGGATCCCATCGCGAACTCGTCGGTGTTCGTCTTCCCGAGCGTGACGAGCCGCGCCTCCTTGCAGCGGCGCGCGACGGTCGAGTCGTAGACGGGGACATAGCCCTTCAGGATCTTCGAGCCCGCCGTCGTCTCGATCCCTTTCGTCCCGATCACGTCCTTGAGCGCGATCGGCACGCCGTCGCCCTCGGGCTCGTCGACGAGCGAGAGGAAGCAGTGGAGCTCGCCGTCGCGCTCGTCGATCGCCGCGCGGTACGCGTCGAAGAGCTCCCGCGCGGAGACCTCGCGGCGCTCGAGCAGCCCCATCGCATCCTCCGCGGTCAGCCTGAGCGTGTCGATCACGACTCGCGCACCTCGGTCGTCGGCGGCACGCGGAAGAAGCCGTCCTCGCGCTCGGGCGCGTTCGCGAAGACCTCGTCCTCCGACAGCGACGGCGCCGGCTCGTCGTCCCGCCAGACGTTGACGAGTTCGAGCGGGTGCGACGTGGGAGGCACGTCCTCGAGGTCGAGCTCGGAGACCTTCGAGACCGCCTCGAGGATGGCGGAGAGCTGCCCTCGGAACTTCTCGACCTCCTCCTCGGTCAGGTCGAGGTGCGCGAGCTTCGCGACGTGGAGCACCTGTTCTCTCGTGATCGCCATCGGCCGAAAATCCTCCCAGAAAGTCCGAAGGCCCCTTCCGGGGCCTTCGGCGACTTACGTGGTTCCGGAAGTGCTACGCAGCAGCGGTGACGTTCGCGGCCTGAGCGCCCTTCGGGCCCTGCACGACCTCGAACTCCACCTTCTGCCCCTCGGTGAGGGACTTGTAGCCGTCCATCGTGATGGCCGAGAAGTGGACGAAGACGTCCTCCCCACCCTCACGCTCGATGAACCCGTAACCCTTCTCGTTCGAGAACCACTTGACGGTGCCCTGAGCCAACTACTTCCTCCTTACAGAACAGCGACGGCTCGGGCACCGAGCCGCCGACCCTTTCTAAGCGGCCGAACCATAGCACCCGTCACAAAAACGGCAAGAGGCCCCGGCGGTACTTCGCCGCACGGACGGTGTTCTCCAGCACCATCGCCCGCGTCATCGGTCCGACCCCGCCCGGCACCGGCGTCAGGTGGCCGGCGACCTCGGCGACGGACGGGTCGACGTCGCCCACCAGGCCCGCCTCCGTACGCGTGATGCCCACGTCGATCACGGCCGCCCCCGGCTTCACCAGCTCGCGCGTGATCAGGCCCGGCACGCCCACGGCCGCGACGAGGATGTCCGCGTCGGCGGTCTGCCGCTGCAGGTCCTGGGTGCGGGTGTGGCAGACCGTCAGCGTCGCGTTCGCCTGCAGCAGGAGCAGCGAGACCGGCTTGCCGACGATCATGCTCCGGCCGACGACGACCGCTCGGGCGCCCTCGGTGGGGATGCGGTACTCGTCGAGCAAGCGCCATGACCCCGAGCGGCGTCGCGCCGACGTGGCGCCGGCGGCCGATCAGGAGCAGCCCCGCGTTGTGCGGAGTCAGCCCGTCGACGTCCTTCACCGGGTCGACGGCGGCGAGGAGCTTGAACTCGTCCAGGTGCGACGGCACCGGCGTCTGGACGATGATCCCGTCGACGCCGTCGTCGGCGTTCAGCTGCTCCACGAGCGCGAGCACGTCCTCCTCCGAGGCGTCTTCGGGCAGCCGCTCGTCGATCGGCCGGATCCCGACCTGCTCGGCGTCTTTGTGCTTGAGCCGGATGTACACCTCGGACGCGGGGTCGTTCCCGACGAGGATCGTCGCGAGCCCGAGCGAGCCGAGTTCCTCGACCTCGCGGGCGACCTCGGCGCGCACCTTCTCGGCGAGGGCCTTCCCGTCCATGAGCGTCGCGGCCACGGCGCCTGAGGCTATAGCGTGACGCCGATGGAGCTTCGGCGCTGGCCGCGGAAGAACGACGCGGCGTCCATCCGCGCGCGGCAGGAGGCGGTCCGCGGCCTGACCGACGACGGCGAGGTTCTGTGGGGCGACCTCGAGCCCTGGACGCGCGCGCAGGAGTCGCTCACCGGGGTCGCCGTGATCCCGGTCGGCGTCGTGACGATCGACGTCGAGCTCGGCGACTACGCGCTCGACGACAACGGAAGCGTGCGGGAGAACGGTCGGGCGACGGAGGACGTGTTCGTCCCGCTCGCGCACACCGAGGGCGGTCTGTCGGCGTCGATGCAGCGCGGCGCGAAGGCCGCGGCCGAGTCGGGCGGATTCCGAACGTATGTGCTCCATGACCGCATCACTAGAGCATCCTGTTTCATCTGCAAGTCGAGCGCGGACGCGCTCGCGCTGGCCGACTGGCTCGCGGGCCAGGTCGAGGAGATGCGCGAGTGGCTCGCCGGGCTCGAGCACGAGTCGCTCTCCAAGCGCGCAGTGCTGCGCGAGGTCAAGACGCACGTCGTCGGCCCGATGTGCCACGTCCTCTGGCGCTGGACGACGGGCGACGCCGTCGGTGCGAACATGATGACCCGAAACGCGTACGTCCTGAACATGGGCTACGTGCTCGAGCGCTCTCCGGTCACGATCGAGCGCTCGATGCTCGAGGCGAACATGGGCGGCGACAAGAAGCCGTCGCACGAGTTCTTCCAGCAGGGGCACGGCAAGACGGTGATCGCCGAGGCGACGCTCACCGAGGAGGCCGTGCGGCGGGTGCTGCGGACGACGATCGACGACCTCCTCGAGCTCGCGTGGGCCGGCACGCATGGAGCGGTCGCGTCGGGCATGCAGTCGATCGCCTTCACGCCGGCGTCCGCGATCGCCGCGATCTTCGCGGCGACGGGACAGGACCTCGGCATGATCGGGACAAGCTCGATGGCGCACGGCGTCGGCCGGCGCGTGGACGGCGGGCTGAACGTGTCGATTCGCCTGCCGGGCCTCGAGGTCGCGACGGTCGGCGGCGGCACGACGCTCCCCTACGCACGATCGTGGCTTGCGCTGATGGGCTGCGCCGGCGGCGGGAAGGTCTACCGCTTCGCGCAGATCGTCGCGGCGGCGACGCTCGCGCTCGAGATCAGCGCGTCGGCCGCGATGGCCACCGCCGGCTCCGAGAACTTCTTCCGCGCGCACCACGAGCGCGGCGGCCTTCGCTGAACGTCCCGCCGCACCACGACCCGGCCTGCTGGGGCTGCGGCGACAACCCGAACGGGATTCGGCTCGCGCGGCCGACGGAGGAAGGCGCGACCGAGTACGAGGCGACGTTCTCGTTCGACGAACGCCATCAGGGCGGTCCGGGGATCGTGCACGGCGGGCTCGTCTCGGCCGCGCTCGACGAGGCCTGCGGGCTGCTTGCGACGTGGCACCGCTTCCCGACGGTGACGGCGCGGATCTTCGTCCGCTACCGGAGGCCGGTGCACATCAACCGCCCGCTCGTCGCCCGCGCGTGGCTGACGAACGCCGTCGGGCGCCGCATCCACGTGGACGGAGAGCTCCGCGACCGCGACGACGTGCTCGCGGAGGCGCGCTGCGCGTTCCTTCACGTTCCGCTCGAGCACTTCCTCCAGACAGCGGAAGGCCGCGCCGCCGCAGAGGCCTGGCGCTCGCGCCTCGGGTCGTGAAGCTCCTCTCGGAGGGCCGCGCGTCGTCGGTGTACGACCTCGGCGACGGACGCGTGCTGCGGCGGTTCAAGGCAGGAGGCGACCCGATGCGCGAGGAGCTCGTGATGGTGCACGCGCGCTCGCACGGCTTCCCGGTCCCGCGAGTCCTGGAGCGTCGCCCGGACGCGCTCGTCCTCGAGCGGATCGACGGCCCGACGATGGGGCAAGACCTGTCGATCGCGCCTTGGCGCCTGCGGCAGCACGTGCGCACGATCGTGGCGCTGCACGAACGGCTGCACGAGATCCGCGCGCCGGACGGTCTGCGCGCGATCGACGGCGGCGACGCGCTTCTCCACCTCGACCTCCATCCCGAGAACGTGCTGTTGTCGTCGTCGGGACCGGTCGTGATCGACTGGACGAACTCGCTGCGCGGGACGCCCGAGCTCGACCTCGCGTTCACGTGGATGATCCTGAAGACGAGCTCGGCGTCGAACCCGTTCGTGCTCGCGGGCATGCGGCTCTTCGCACGCGTATACGCGCGCTACGTCAGCCGGTCACGTATCGACGCCGGTCTCGCGCACGCAATCGAGATCCGACTCGACGATCCGAACGTGTACCCGCGCGAGCGCGCACGCCTGCGCAAGCTCGAGCGCTGATGGGTGTAACGGCGCAACGTCCGGGGAGACTGACCGGCGATGGACCGCTACGACCTGATCGTGATCGGCGCAGGCTCTGCCGCAAGAGACGCGGCCCGAAAGGCCTCGACGGAGTTCGGCGCGAGGGTCGCCCTCGTCGAGGGCACGCGCTGGGGCGGTTCGTGTCCGAACGTCGCCTGCAAGCCGACGAAGGCGTACCTCGTCGCCGCCGAGCTGCACCGCGACCTCCGCACGCTCGGTCCGAAGCTCGGCCTCGACGCGCCCGCCGCGCGCGCGGACCTCCGCGCGATCCACGCGTGGAAGGAGTCGCTGAAGAAGCCGCAGGAACGCTGGATCGCCGACCTGCGCGACCAGGGCTACGAGACCTCCGAGGGAACGGCGACATTCGTCGACCCGCGGACGATCCGCGTCGGCGACGTGGAGCTGACGTCGGAGCGGATCCTGGTCGCGACCGGCTCGCGCACCGCGGTCCCGCCCATTCCGGGCCTCGACAAGCTCGACTGGATCGACCACGTCAGCGCACTCGATCTCGAGGAGCTGCCCGAGTCGCTGGTCGTCCTCGGCGGCGGCCCGGTCGGGCTCGAGTTCGCGCAGGTGTTCGCGCGCTTCGGCTCACGCGTGACGATCGTGCAGACGGCGCCGCGGATCTCACCGCGCTCGGACGCCGACGCGACCGGCGCGCTCACGGCGGCGCTCGAGGCCGATGGGATCGAGGTCCTCACGGACACGTCCGTCGAGCGCTTCGACGGACGGACGGCGATGCTCGCGGAGGGACGCACTGTCGACGCCGAGCAGGTACTCCTCGCGTCGGGCCGCGTCCCGAACGTCGAACAGCTCGGCCTCGACCGGATCGGCGTCCGCACGAACCGGAGCGGGATCGAGGTCAACGAGCGGATGCGGACGAACGTCAGCGGCATCTGGGCAGCCGGCGACGTGACCGGCCACCACCAGTTCACGCCGATCGCGCAGTACCAAGCACGGGTCGCCGTGTACGACATGTTCGCGCCGAACGGGCATGCGGCGGACTACTCGATCCTCCCGACCGCGATTTTCACCGACCCGGAGCTCGGCGCGGTCGGCCTCACGGAGGCGGACGCGCTCGAGCGTGGGCTCGACGTCGAGACCGCGACGCATCCGCTCGGGAACGTCACGCGGTCGCAGTACGTCGCCGAGCGGAACGGGCTCTACAAGCTCGTCTTCGAACGCGCGTCGCGCCGCGTGCTCGGGATCCACGTCGTCAGCCGCAACGCGAGCGACATCGTGCAGGGGTTCGCGATTGCGCTCCGCGCCGGCCTCACCGTCGACGACCTCGCACACATGCACCACGTCTATCCCTCGTGGGGCGAGGGCGTGAAGGGCGCCGCAGAGCAAGCGAGGCCCGAGCCGGACCGGGTCGCGGCCGGAAGCTAGACCGCAGGCGCGGCCTGGACTTCGAGCCACCGCTCGAACGCCGCCCACTTGCGCAGGTACGCGTCGAGGAGGATGAAGCCGCGCTCTGCCTCGATCCGCGTCAACGTGGCGCAGTACGTGCAGAGCTCGTTCGGGGTCTCTGCTTCACACCGGATACACATGACGGGACAACGCGTGAGCGGGCACGCGGGGTACGGGCGCGGACGCTCGAGCCTGTGAGAAAACGCGCACACACCCGCGTTGCTCCGTCGACGCGCACAAAGTAGGGTCAATGCAGGGGTACCTGTTCACCGCCGTCCGCGCGTTACCCCTCGCGGGCGGGGTGCTCAGGGGCCCGGCTCTTTGCACAAACTGATTCGTCCTCGGCGCGCGGGACATCTTCGAAATGGGACGTTCGCCAGGTCGACGAGAACGGGCCTTCGCCGACGCCAATCGCCAGAAGCATCGTTCCCGGCGCACGAGCCACGGCCCGCCGCTTGACCGTCGGGTCGGTGACTGCGATCACCGTGCCCCTCGTGGCGTGAACCTGTTCGCCGGCTAGCTCGAAGTCGGCTTCGCCTTCCAGAACGACGTACAGCTCTTGCTGACCACTCGACCGCTCATCGTGCTCGGCGACGAGGGTCTGGCGCCCCCGCGTCGCGGCGAAGACGTTGGCTCCGAACGTCGTGAACCCAAAGAAGTGCTGGAGCGGATACCAGTCAGGGTCATCTGCATCGCCGTCTGCCACCGTCGGGATCTCGGTGACCTGGCGGACGGCCCATCCAGCCGCCCCCGTTCGGGGGCCGTCTGGCTCGTTCAAGACGGCAGCCATCCCTCCTGGTACGGCGACCGCTCCTCCGGCCCGAAGCGGGCGTAGGCCTCGTCCGGGTTCGACGTCTCCTCGAGCACGCTCGCACCGTGCTTCGCGGCCACGTCGTTCACGGCATAGACGACCTCGAAGCCGCCCGCTCGACTGCCGGCCATGACGATCACGCACTCCCCGTCACCGGCGCCGACGAACGTGTGCTTCGTCCACGGCGGGCAGTGGACGAAGTCCCAGGCCTTCAGGTGGCGCTCCTCACCTTCGATCACGAGCACGCACTCGCCGGAGACCACGAGGAAGTCCTCCTGTCCCCGCTCGCCGTGGTACACGCCGCGCTGACCGGGCGAGAGAATCTGAATGCGGAAGCCGAGGTCGGTCCACTCCTGCCGCCCTTCGAAGTCCGTGTCCTGGCCGCGCTCTTCGCTTCGGATCCACGACACGTCGCGCGCGTTGACGACGAACCACCCCTCGCTTTCGACGACCAGCCCAGCCTCGGTCTTCTTCAGCTCTGCCTCGGGTACGGAGGACGTCGGTTCGAGCTTGCCTTGCTCAGACATGCCACGACACGTTAGTCGTCCTCACCTCGGGTGACATCCCGACCATGCGCCCACGCGACGCAGGTGTCCTTGCGCCCTGGCACCTCGACCCGAGTCTGGTTCCCTACCATCGAACACATGACCATCCAACGGATGGACCACGTCGGCATCGTGGTTGACGACCTCGCAGCCGCGACTGAGTTCTTCGTCGAGCTCGGACTCGTGGTGCAGGGCGAGGACAGCTACAAGCTCTGCTACGTCCGCGGCCCGGAGGGAATCGTCGTCGAGCTAGCGGAGCGGAGCGGCTAACGGGCGAGTCCGTCGCCGGACATGCTGCCCAGCGAAACGGCGTTACTCGACCGCCAGCTCGCGCTTCAGACCGAGGCGGAGCAGTTCGCGCGAGACATCATGCTCATGGAACTCGCACAGCCGCTCGGCGATCCGGTTCTCGTCGGCAGCGCCGCCCTCGGTCTCATGGTCTGGCGCGATCTCGACGTGACCGTTGTCTGCCCCAGACTCGACATCGATGCCGTCGTACAGGTTGGCTCGCGCCTCGCGCTGCACCCCAGGATTCGCGAGGTCGTGTTCCGAAACGACACCGGCGCGTGGAACACCAACACGAATCCGACCTACCCCGACGGCCTCTACCTCGGCCTCTCGTATCGCTCGGCCGTCGGCGATGACTGGAGGAGCGACATCTGGTTTGTCGATGAACCAGGCCGCCAACCGGACCTAGAGCACATCCGAACGCTGCCGAGCCGGCTGACAGATGAGACCCGGCTCGCGATCCTGCGCGTGAAGAGCGTGTGGGCCTCGCGACCGGAGTATCCCAGTGTTGTCCGGAGCTTCGACGTCTACACGGCGGTACTCGACGACGGGGTCCGCACCCCGGACGACTTCGCGGCGTGGCTCGCGCAGCGCGGCGACACCTAGGAGTCGAGCCCGCGAAATCCATGGAGCGGCGTCAGACGCGAACTGGCTTGCGCAGGACGTATCCGTAGTAGTTGCTGGCGCCGAAGAAGAGGCCCGACTCTGATGCCTGCACCAAGCGATCGGCCCATGCGCTTGCTTCGGCTGCCGTCATCGCGCCAGCCGTGGGCATGAGCTTGCTGAAGGACTCGATCGCAGGCAGCCAAAAGTCGGCCCTGCCCACCTCGGCGAGGATGTACGGGAATGATGCAACGAGTTCCAGCTCGGCCTCACGAACGAGGACCGGCATCTGGCGCATGACGCGCGGGTTGGTGACGATGGCAGCGATGAGAGTTTCATCGTCACGTTTGCCCCGATCGGGATCGGGATCGCCGAAGGTCAGTGACGCGTAATCGCCATCGAAGATCCCGATTGAACCGCCGGGCTTGACGATGCGGGCGACTTCTGCCAGCACGGCAGCGGGGCGCTCGACATGGCTGATCAGCGTGTGGGCGACGACGGCATCAAACTCGCCGGCGCCAAGATCGAGGCTCTGCGAATCGCCGACCTGGAAGTCGATGCGACCTGCGAGATTCTCATCGCTCGCGAGCTGCTTGGCCGCGCCAAGGAGGAACGGGCTGCGGTCGACGGCGGTGACACGCCCCGAAAATCCTGACCGTTGGGCGATCCGACGCGAAGCAACACCGGTGCCGCATCCAAGGTCGACGACCGCCCTCGCGTCGTCGATGCCCATGGCATCGAGATACTCGTCCATCATGCGCACGAAGACCGGGTGCCGGCCACGCACCTCGAGACGCGTCGCGATGGCAGCGAGAACGGCGTCGTCCAGGTTGTCGGTCACACGATAGGGATCGATGCTCGTCATGGCTCGCTCCGTTGGGACGGCCGGGCAATTCGACAGGCTATGCGGCAAAGGATGCGAATGGCGTCGCCGGCCACGAGCGAGAACTACATGCACGCCGACCGGTAGTGCGTTCGGGTTTCTCGCGCACTTTGCGGGAAGTGAAGGCGCCTACCGGAGTCGAACCGGTGTACCAGGTTTTGCAGACCTGTGCCTAACCACTCGGCCAAGGCGCCGCGCGCGCAATGGTAGCCGGGTCGTCTTCTACGCTCGTCGCGTGGCCGAAGCGGAACGCTGCCTGCGCTGCAGCGCCGAGATGGAGTGGCGGCACGGGACGTGGCAGTGCCCGCGCTGCCGGTTCAAGCTCGGTTGCTGCGAAGGTCAGTCGCCCTGCGGCGAGCCGTTCGAGGCGACGTCCGCGTCACCTGGGACGACCTCGCGTTCCATGTAGAACGCGAGGTGGCCGTCCACCTCGATCACCTGGACGAGCTGCCAGCCCTTCTGCCCGAGCTCGTTGAGCGGCCCCTCGGCACGCGCCTTCGGCCCGAGCCGGACCACCGTGTACTCCCAGCGACGCTCGGGGTTGAGGTCGCGGACCGACCGCTCGGCGGCGGCCTGTTCCTCCGCTTCCCGCTCGGCCTCGGGCTTCAAGAACCGCATCCGGCTAGGGTAGCGCGCGCGTCGGCAGGCCTCTTACGGAGGCGGCGGCGCGCCCGGCGGGCCGCCCGGGTACTCCTCGACTTCCTCCTCGACGACCCGGCGCGTGGCGACCGGCTCGACGGCCGTCCGCTGGACCGGCGCAGGCTCGTCGACGTAGCGCACGCGGCGGCCGATCGGGCCGCGGCCCCATGTGTCCCAGAAGACGAGCGAGAGGATGAAGCCGATCACGCCGACCACCATGAGGATCACGCCGACGGCGTCGACATCGATTCCCTGGGCCTCGCCGGTGACGCCCCAGACGAGGATCGCGCCGGCGGCAACGAGCAGGAGAGAGACTCCGAGGGTCATGCGGCGCTGATCCCCGCGCCCCGCGAACGGGAAACGTCTAGACGGGGAGCGTGAGCTGGCTGACGTCGAGCCCGAGCGAGTTCGCGAGCCGGACCCCGTCGTCGAGGTCCGCGCGCAGCCGCCGAACGTCGCGCGACTCCATGGCGGCGGCGATCCGCGCCCGTGCGGGCGGACGCCAGAGGGCGTGCTCGACGAAGATCGGGAGCATCTGTTCGGCCACCTTCACGAGCTGCTTCTTCGTCTTCGGATCGGCTTCCTCGAGCAGCACGCGCTCGTAGGCCATGCCGGCGCCGTGGTGGATGCCGTCGTCGACGGTCAGCCGGTTGCAGAGGTCCTCGAGGACCGTGCCGCGCGACGAGCGCGCGATCAACCGGAAGCGCGGGATGATCAGGCGCTCGAAGAAGACCTGCATCAGGAACACCTTCTCTTCGAGCGTCTGCAGGTCGAGGAACATGCGGGCGAGGCGGTCGAGGTGCGGGTCGTGCTCCGCTGTCCCTCCGGCGTCCTCTGCGAGCTTGAGCCACGCCTCCGTGTGGCGCGACTCGTCCTGCACCATCGTGGAGTAGTACAGCTTCGCCTCGTGGTGCGGCGCCATCTGGAAGAGCTGCGCCGCCATCTCGACGGCGAACGCATCCGCCTGGAGCTGCTGCGTGATGACCGATCGCCAGACGTCCCTGCGGCGCGCCTGCTTCTGCGCGCCGCCGCGCGTCTCGGGAATCGGCGGAACGTCGCCCCACGGGAGATCCCGCACCTGCCACTCCGCCCGCTTCGCGAGCTCGTAGTAGCGCAGGACGGCGTCGTAGCGTCCGGAGGTCGAAACGTCGGCGGTGAGCTGTTCGACGCTCATGGACGGGAGAGTCTAACCCTGGCGGTCTGTCCGCCCGCCCGGGCCGTGACCAACGCGGGGCGGCTGCTCACCGCAAGGAGGACGGCGCCGTCCGCGTTCGTCCGTCGCAGCCGTGTGCCGACCGTGACCGCCGCTCCCTGCACCAGCCGACCGAGCGTGTCCGCGACGGTCACCCGCACGACGCCGCGGCCGACCCGCGCACGCTCGATGCGGAGCCGGGCGGGCCATGCGAGCCGTCCGGCCGCCACGCGCCCGCGCGCGCCGATCGACACCGGGTCCGAGAACGCGCTGCGAGAGTCGAAGCGGCACTCCTGCGTGCCGGCCGCGTAGTTCCACTCGCCGCAGTCGTACTTCGTCGCGGTGACCTCGACCCGCAGCTCCTGGTGGAGATCCGAGAGCCGCGGCCGGTACCCGCGCTGGTTCGACACGGTGCGGCAGAGGAGCACGGAGCAGCGCTCCCAGCGGAACGAGTACGTGCACTCGAACCCGCAGCGCGAGCCGTCGGCGTAGAGCCACGTCCCGTTGTGGCCGAGCAGCACCTCCCCGGCCACTGCCGGGCCGGTGATCAGCGGCGGCTCTCGGTTGGCCGGCATCTCGGCGCGACCCGCAGCGGCGAGCACGAGCGCCGCCGAGGCGGCGAGGAGGAGCGACCCCGGGAACTTCACCGGAACGAAACGGTAGCGCTAGTCGTCCTCCACGTCCGCGTGCTCGTGCGCCTGATCGATCTCGGCCTCGACCTCTTCCTGCCGCTCTTCGGCCTCCTCGAGCAGCTCCTCGGACTCCTTCAGGCGCTTGCGCAGCTCTTCGGCTTCCACGAGGCGGTTCTCCCTCGCTACGGCCCTCTGCGAAACCTCTACGCGCGGGCGAGGAAGACGAGGAAGTCGTCGTCCGCAGTCGGCTCGGCGTCCGAATAGCCCGCGCGGACGTCGACCTCGGAGAATCCCGCGCGCTCGAGCAGCAGCAGGAGCTCGTGCTTGAAGTACATCGTGAGCTCCAGGACGTGCGTGCCGCTCTCGACGAGCTCGCCGTCGCGCCACATCTCCGCGATCATCTCGCGGGTCTCGCGCTGCTCGAGCGGGTCGAACGCGACGAGGCGCGAGCGCAGCTCGTACTCGGCGCCGTCCGCGCCGACTCGGCGCTCGCCCGGAGGACGCCACGGCCGTGGAAGGTCATCGCGGCCGCCCTTCACCCAGCGCTGCCAGAGCACCTTGTCGGCGTACGGCACCTCGTTGTCGAGCGCAAGCGTCCCGCCGGGCTCGAGATGCGCGTGGAGGCGCCTCAGCCCTTCGAGGTCCTGCTCGCGCGTCGCTCCGAGCCCGAAGCCGCCGCACACGACGATCGTGCGGTACCGCCGTGGCAGGTCGAGCTCGTGAATCGCCTGCCGGTAGAGGGTCGGCGCGACGCCCTCGCGCTCCGCCGCCTCACGGCAGAGCGCGAGCATGTCGGCAGAGACGTCGCAGCCGTCGACGTCGAGGCCCGCTCGGAGGAACGGGACCAGCAGCCGCCCGGTCCCGCAGGCGACGTCGAGCGCGGGCTGTCCGCGTCCCTCGATGACGCGCCGGAAGTAGTCGACCTCCGGCCCGCCGACGTTGAACTCCGCCCACCACCGGGCGACGACGCCGTAGTGCCAGGTCTGCGGCGCTACGCAGTCTCCAGCGCGACGTCCCAGCGCGCGATCAGCGCGTACAGCACGACCAGCGTCAGCGCGAGCGTCGTCAGCGCCCAGAGCGGGTAGGCAGCGCTGCCGAGGAACCCGAGCTGCACGCCGAAGTTGACGCTGCACGCCACGATCCCGAGCCAGCGGCCCCAGTTGGCCCCCGAGAGGATCCCGAAGCCGGCGAGCGCCACGACGACGCCCCAGATCAACGTGATCCAGCCCCACGTCGTCAGGTCGAAGACGATGAGCTGACCCTTCGTCAGGACGTAGTAGTCGTCCCTGATGATCGCGATGAGGCCCTCGAAGAAGTCGAGCGCGCCGATGATGACCATCAGTACGCCGCCGAAGGCGACCCATCCGCCCCAGCTGCTGCTCCTTACCATCTTGTGCCCTCCTTCATCCGCGCGAACGCTCGGCAATTGCTCCGGCGGCGATCCCGCCGACGACTGCGCCGATGATGAACGCGAGTATCCAGCCGATGTCCGTCAGCCAGACGAGCAGTAGCGCGATGCCGAAGAACAGGACGATGAAGGCCGCACCGGCGCGCTGTCGCGTCATCTTCATTGCCTGCGGAGCGTACGACCCGCGTCGGTCGGACTTCAACGCTCCGCCGCTGGGACCGGACGGAATCGTTCGGCCTATGGACATCGGGAGCCGAGAGACGGATGATCCCCGGATCAGGGGTACGCGCGGGGCCCAGGCGGCCCTGGTCTCCGTGCTGCGCCCCTGGGTGTTGAGATCTGCCCTCTCGTCTAGTTGTCCATCACCGGAGTCAGGTGGGACGCTGTCCGTGCCTGGTGCCCGGGGTCGGCCGCAACCCCGACGCCAGCGAGGCCGCCGCTCGGAGCACTTCGGTGTTCCGTTCGTCGGCCTCTGCCCGAACCCGCGAGCGGCTCCTCAAGGAAGCGGCGAGCGTTGCCCGAATAGTCGTGGTGAGCCGGCAAGGGAGCGCCGCAGTTCCTCCGGCTCGCCAGGTGGTCAGGGGCCGCTCCTCGCGGCCCCTGACTTTGCCCGCACCGGCGGGGCTCACCCGGTCAGCGGATCGTCACCGGGGTCCCGAGGGGCATCAGTCGGGCCAAACGGCGGATCGCGTCGTTGCGGAGGCGGATGCAGCCGTGCGAGATGCGCCCAGGTAGGAGCTGTGGGGCGTCGGTGCCGTGGATTCCGATGACGCCGCCCTTCGGCCAGTCGGTCAGCCAGGGCGACCGGGCGTTGGTGCCGAACGCGACCGGCCCGTACATCGGGCTGTCGAAGTCGTCGAGGCGCACCCTGACGTAGAACTCGCCGCGCGGCGTAGGCCAACGTGCCTGGCCGACGCCGGCCGCCGTCTTGAACACGACGCGTCCATCGCGAAGCAGGACCACGCTGAAACGCGAGCGGTCGACGACGAGGTGCGTGCGAACGATGTGGAGGTCGCCGAGCGCGTCACGCGGCACCCATCCCGTCTTCCCATTCGGAAGCGAGGCGAGCGGCACTCGCACCCAAAGTCGACCCTGGTCGTCGCGAACTGCGGAGTGCACGATGACCAGGTTCGTCTCGTCCTCGGGAGTCACTGCACGGACGGGCCCGACGGGCCGCGCAGACGGCGCCGGTTCGCTGCGCGCGACGACACGTCGAAGAACATACGCCCAGCGGTAGACGTTGTTCACGCCGCTCAACTGCACGACCACCGGCGACGCCGGTTCCTCCGCCCGCGCCGTCGCGAGCGCCCAGGTGCTGCTGAAGGCGAGCCCGGCTGCGAGCGTTGCACCGACACGCCCGGCGCGCGTCGCTCTCACCCCGTGAAGGCAGGAAGGAGCCCGCTGGCGCGTCCGTCGACGTGGATGACCGCCCGGTCGACGTTGTTGCCGGGTGTCGGGTCGCGTCGCGAATGAGTGACTGTCGCAACGTTGGCGATGCTGCCGGCTGACGTTGGCCGCACCACGACGACGACGCGCGTGACCGCGCCCGGCGGTAGCTCCGCGATCGTGCAGGAAACTCGCTGACCGGAAGTCGTGCATCGACCGCGCGTCGACGATGCGGAGAGCACCTCGAGCCGCGGGTCGACGACGTCGACGATCCTTACCCTCAGGGCGATGTTCGGACCTCTGTTGGTCACGTCGATCGTGTATGTGACCCGCGAGCCGGCGAAGACAACGCCGCCCGGGACCGTCTTCCGCAGCAGCAGGTCTGCCGTCTGAGGGGCGGGAGCCGTGATGCAGTTGCGGGGGAACCTCGCGCTCACCGTGGTCGTCCTGATCTCCCCGTTCGGAAGCCTCACCGCCCAGGTCAGGTCGCGTCCCCTCGGCACGTTCCTGACCGCGAAGGCGTTGAGGACGATGCCGGGCCTGAACTCACTAGGCTGTCCCCGGTCGATCGGACGCGGCGTGACGAGGTTTCGCCGCCCGACCGGGATGGTCACCTTCTTCTGGCTCGCGTTGGCATAGCCGAAGACCGCGTCGTACGTCCGCGTCAGGCCCTCGCGGAGGACGCACGTCGCGGAGAGCCCTGACTCGGGCGGCCGCGGATTCGGGGGCGGCGTTGGAATCGGCGGAGCCGGCTCGTCGCACTTCTTCGGGAGGAACTCGTTTGCCACGGCAGCACGGACGCCGCCATGGTCGACGCTCCAGACGACAACTGAGCCGTTCGGGATCCCGGTGACGGCGACGGCGTTCCGGCACCGTGCCCGGCTCGAAGGTCGTCGGCTGCCCACGGTTGCCCGGCGACGGGGCGAAGGTGTTCGCGAGGCCGACCGGGATGACCTGCTCCGCGCGGTTGTCGTTCTCGTAGCCGAAGACCGCGTCGTAGGTGTTCGCGTGGTTGGTGACGCAGGTGACGAAGACGCCGATCGGAACCAGCTTCGCAGGCGGCGGGTCGGGTGTCGTCCCGCACTTCGTCGGGAAACTTGCGGTGGCATCGGCCGTGCGAGTCTCATCGGATGTCAGGCTCCACACGAGCCCACGACCCGCGGGTATCCCCGTGACCGTGAACGCGCTCTCGACGTTGCCCGGTTCGAAGCTCGTCGGCTGGCCGCGGCCCTCGGGTTCCGGGAAAAAGCGGTTCGCCTCGCCGACCGGGACTGTGTTCGTCTCGGTGTCCTCGTTGGAGTACCCGAACGTCGCGGAGTACGTCGATCCCTGGTTCGTCACGCACGAGACGAACACGCCGATTCGGTACGCACCCGGCAGATCCGGCGGATCCTCCGAGCAGCGTGGCGTATGTCCCTTGTCCGCGGTCGCGACGCTCGGCACGCTGCCCGCGTAGGTCACGCTCCACTCGACGTCGGCGCCGGCGACGCTCGGCACGGTGAAAGCGTCCGTCACCGTGCCGACGTCAAACGTCGTTGGCTGCCCTGTCGATGCGGAGTCGCCGATCGTTACCTTGTTGTTAGGCCCAACATCAATCTTCACGGGAGCGCCGTTGGGGTTCACGTAGCCGAAGGTGGCGTCGAATGAGTTCCCCCGAGGTTCGATGCACGTGACCGAGACAGAGATCGGCTTTGGCGTGGGCGGGGCATTGCACTTCGGCTGGAAGTTCTCATTCGCCTTAGCTATGCGCGTGATGTCGGTCGTCAGCGTCCATACAAGCTCCGTCCCATTCGGTATGCCAGTGATCGTGAACGCGTGCTCTCCGGGCGCGAACTCCGACGGAGGGCTCTTCCCCAGGCTGGCCGGGCTGAGGGAGTTCGCCGAGGCCGGAACCGTCACGTCGCCGGTCGCAGCGCTCACGTAGCCGAAGGTCACACTGAACGTGTCGCCCGAATTGTCGACGCAGTTCACGAAGGTCTCGATCGCCGCCGGGCCGGGCGGCGGGTCGACGGAGCAGGTCGTCGAACGACGCTGTCGCCGTGGCGCTGTGCGATTCCTCGCCATAGGTGATGGTCCAGGTGACGTCCGACGCCCCGGTGACCGTGACCGCCGACTCGACTCTCCCGGGCTGGAACGTCGTGGGCTGGCCCGTGACGGGGCCAGGGTTGAATGCATTGGCCGGCCCCACCAGGATGGTGACGGCTGCCTTGTTTGGGTTGTGATATCCAAAGACAGCCCGGAAAGTCGCGCCGCTGGCGTCGACGCACTTGACGAACGGCTGAATCGGCTTCGGCGGTGGCGGCGGGATCGGCGGGATCTCGCAGCCGTTTTTCCAGATCGGCTGGCCCTTGTCGTCCCAGTTCAGCCCGGGGTAGTGCTTCGTGACGCCGTCCTCGACGTAGTCGAAGGGCGGGATGATGTCGTCCGGGTGGTCTCCGTGGCCCTGCTTCACGATCGAGTCGTCGTCCACGTTGAGCTGGACGTACGGGTTGTTGTCGCTCGAGGTCGCGTGGCAAATGGTCACTTTCGTCGCTCCCCGCACCAGCGGGACGTCGGGATCCTGATTCAGCGCCGCCGCCGCCAGCCCGGCGGACGAAACCAGACCCCCGGCGGCCACCGCGACCGCAAGCGTGCGTTTCGTGACGGCGAACACGCAGCTCGATTTTCCCAGGGCCGAAGGGGATTCCTTCTCACCCAGCGGGGGTGACTTGCAGCCGCGGCTTGGCGTTGCCGTTCATTCTCCGACTTCGACGGAGCGGAGGCGGTGAGCACGCACTTCGCCATCACCCACTCCGGTCTGAGGTCGGGTGGGCCACGTACGGGTCGACTTAGCGGTTCAGGCGCTCGCCCAGACCCGGCGAGCGCCTGAACTTCGCTTCGGTCTGAGGGCCGGCGGACCGCCGCCGGCCCTTGGGCTACCGACTCTGGTTGAGCTCGGATCTTGCGGTGTGCCGGCGGAGCATCTGGCGAACGAAAACCCCCGTTTCCGGGGGCTTTTCGAGGCGGATGATGGGACTCGAACCCACGACCTTCTGCATGGCAAGCAACCTGCGCGAAGACGACAGAGAGCGACCGAAGGCGCCATATCCGCCCAGCTATGCGCGTTGTCCCTGGCGATGCCGGACGCGAACCGCCACCAGCCGACGCGCAAGGCTGACTGAAAGGCTGACTCCGCGTGACCTCGCCTCCACGCGACCGACCTGCCCGCTCCGCCGCGCGCGCGAGCACGTCCTCGACGACCGTGCGCCTCGTCGCGGCCGTCACGCGCGTAGACGCGCAGCGTGAACCCGGCGTCCGCGTGGCCGGTCAGGCGCGCGAGCGTCGTCGCCGGCAGTTCGAGGTCGGTCGCGAGCATCGACGCGAACGAGTGCCGGAGCGAGTGCCAGCGACAGCCGCTCCTCCGTCGCGTCGAGGCCCGCCGCCGTCTTCGCGTCGTCGAGCGCGCGGCGGAGGTTCCGTTCCGCACGGGCTCGCCGTCCGCGGTGCCGATCACGAGGTCGTCCGGGCCGCGTGTGCGGCGACGCGCAGCTTCCACGCGACGAGCGCCGCCGCAGCGCCGGCAGCAGCGGCACGGTGCGCGTCGCCCGCCTCGTCTTCGGTGCCTTCGCCGTGCCGTCCGGCAGCAGCGACCGGCGCGACGTGAGCGTGCCCGCGTCGAGGTCGACGTCGGCCCAGGTGAGCGCGCGGATCTCGCCGAGCCGCAGCCCGGCGTAGCCGGCGAGCGCGAGCGCGGCCCGCCACCGCTCCGACGCTGCCGCCGCGACGAGCTTCGTCGATCGTCGTCGGCGTCGAGCACGGCGATCCGCTTCGCGTTCCGCTGCTTCGGCCGCTCGGACGGCGCGAGCCCGTCGATCGGCGAGCGGGTGACGATGCCGCGCCGGACCGCGAGCGCGAACGTGCCGGCGAGGATCCGATAGACGGCGACGCACGTCCACGGCGAGTACCTGTCGCGCATCCCGCGCAGCAGCGGGCGACGTCGGTCGCGGTCACGTCCTGCACGCGGCGCGTCTTGAGCGCCGCGAGGTGCCGGTCGACGCAGGTGCCGCTCGTGCTCGCGTGTCCGCTCGGACAGCGTGCGCGCGTCCTGGTACTCGGCGAACACGTCGGCGAACGTGGCGCCGTCGCGGTGCGGCGACCCGCCCCTCGCGGAGGCCGGCGAGCAGGCTCTCCCGCTCGCGGCGAGCCTCGGTCAGCGTCTCGGCCGCGAGCGTCTGCATCGTCCAGCGGCCGTTGCGCTTGAACCCGGCGATGAAGCGCCCGTCGCGGACGTACAGCCCCGGGACCGGGCGACCGCGCGAGTCGAGCGCACGTGTGCGCTTTCCTTGCATGGTTTCCGTCCTCCTTGAGCGTGGTTGGCGCCACGTACTCTACTCCGTCGCGGCGGCGGGGTGGAGTGGTTGGCGCTGCTGTCCTCCTCCCGTCGCCGCTCGCGCAGCGCGTCCAGGTCGTCCCGGTGAGAGCCGGCGACGCTCCACGATCGTAGGACGGCACGCCTGCCGCGATGGTCCTTGATCGAGCGTTCTGTTCCGCTACGCGCAGGTAAGCGGCAGCCTCGTCGAGCGCGAGCCACGGCGACGTGGCACCGATGGGCACTTGTTCGATCTCGGCGCTGGACAGCCTCGCGACGAGCCGCTCGATCGCTTCGATCGAGTTCCGGCGAGCGAGCGACACAGTCGTTCGCGCGCCGGGTCGCTCGATGCGGCCTCACCGTCGGGAAGCGCGGCGCACGATCCACTCATGCCTGAACACCGCGTGGAAGTCAGCCGGTGCTCGGTGTCGGCGTACAGCTTGGCGGTGACGCCGCACTCGGGGTACGTGCCTTCGACGCTCGCCGCGTTGTGGACCGCGATCGAGTCGAGATCCGGGTAGAGACGCGTCGTCGGGGATCGCGGGAGCATGAAGAGCGCGCGCGCTCGGCGCGGATCGGGCGTGGCCGGGGACACGGTCACCGCTTTCGCCATTAGTGTCATCCAGCTCGTCGTTCTGGCTGCGAATCGACTGCGCCTAGCGCCGTGCGCCCTATAGGCGTGGCGCACGGCGCAGACGCAGGACCGTCCCCGCCGCCAGGGCGTGACGCAGTCTGCGCCGGGCTGCGCCGAGGCTCTCTGGCGCAGATGGATGATGGTTGGGTCTTCGGCGAGATAGAGACGCGCTGCGACGCGCTCTGGGCAGTGGTCAGCGCGACCTCGATCCCGTCGTGTTTGACGACGTTGACGATCCGTCGCCGCGGCAGAGGCCGTCGCGGACGTCACGGATGCGTTCGTTGCCGATGCCCTCTGATCTGCTCCTCGACCTTCGTCCAGCCGGTGCCGGGGTCGCCGCTGATCGCGTCGAGGATCAGTGCCGCGATCGCGTCGTCGTCGAGCTCGGGCGTGTCGTCGACCGTCGAAGCCCTCGCCGTCGGTCCAGAGCGAGCTGGAGCGTCGTCTTGTGCTGCTCGCTCGCCCACCGGGCCTTCTGCGATGTAGAGCCGGACGCGGCCGTGGCCCTGCGGCTGGACGTGGAGGAGCGTGTCGCCGAGCCTTCCCAGGCGCCGGAGACCTTGCCGCCGTTGTTCTCGTGGTGGACGAGCAGCGAACGTGATCGGGCGGCCGGAGCGGCGGCGGAGCGTCGTGCGACGAGCGTCGATGAAGTCGCGGGCCTCGCTGGAGCGTGCCGGCTTCGTCCATGCCGATGCGGGTGACCGGCCCGACGATCGACGACGTCGATCTCGCGGGCGGCGATCTCGGCGGCGAGCGCCTGCGCGAGTGCGAGCGTCGCCGAAGTCGAGCTGGCCCACGGTTCGTTCGAGCACGCTGCATCCGGTCGCTCGATCGGCGAGCCGGTCCAGCCGCGCAGCTTGCGGTCGAGCTTCGCGCGGAACAGCGGCCGCGGGCCCTCGTTCTCGATCAGAGCACGCGGAGCGGCGCTCGACGGTGAGGCCGAGCCAGTCGTCGCCGGCGGCGAGGTGGCAGGCGAGGTCGATCGACGAGCGTCGTCTTGCCGACGCCGCCGTCGCCGTAGACCATCACGTCGCCGCCTCGGGGATCACGGCGATCTCGTCGGTCCCGAGGATCGCGTCCGCGCCGGGCTCGTCGACCGACGGCGAACTCGTCGAGCGGAACGATGCGAAACATGGGGTCGCCGTTCGCGACGTCAGCCCTGATCGCGAGCTCGGCACTGGGGGATGCCGAGCAGCCGAATCAGGCGCGCTCGTTCGCGCACGCATCGCCATCTTCAGCCTCGACGGCATTCGAAGCGGTAGCGGCCAAGCTTCTCGTCCGGCCGGATCAGCACCGAGAAGCCGTCGCTCGCGTGCCGGTCGGGGCACGGCGTTATCGATCCCGCCGAATGCTCGCGCTCGTGGATGGCGTCGAGCTTCGCAGGAATCCGGGCCGCTCGGATCCCGGGTGCGGACTCGTCCCGCGAGGACCGTCGACGCCGTCGCCTTCCACGCAGCAGCAGCGCGCCGGAAACTCGGCCAGCGGAACGATCTTCAGCTCAGATGGTGGGTCTGGGTCTGGGTCGTCGGGCGAACGTGCCCGAACCCGACCCGCGACACGGCGGCCCACGCGGGCGTCCCGAGGCAAGACGTCGGCTCGGGGTACGCGCGAGCTGCATCCGGCATGCGTCGATCTCACGGTCGAGGTGCCGTGCGCGGACGAGTAGCTCGGCGCGCGTGTGCGCGACGATCTGCGTCTGGCACGCGGATCTCAGCGTCAATCGACACGATTTCGGCGTCGATCGTCGTCGATCATCTTCCCGAGCTGTTCTCGTCGCCTCGCGCCGCTCGGTGTCCTCGACGAACGTGTCGCGGATCAGCATCGCTACCACGTGCTCGCGCTTCGCGTGGAACTCGACGAGCAGCCCGCGAGTGGCTCTCGATACGCACAGCCGTCGTGGCGTCGAAGCGGTCGAAGGCGTGCAAGCCGATGGACCGTTCAGCCTACGACTTCTGATCTTGTACTGACGGTCTAAACTCAGCGGCACTCCGTCTGAGGTGGCGGTGGCTGAAAAGTGCAGACGCTGGCCCCCGCTAGGGGCTTCGTTGTTCGTCAGGGGCGGATGCGTCCCGCGATCGTCTCGCAAGTCGTGGCAGAACGACGCACTTGCGTACACTCTGTCGCGCCGTTCGGCCCAACCGGAACAGGAGAGGTCCGATGGCATTCATCTTCAAGCTTGAGCACCCCGACGGAACGCCCGCCGTATCCGTTACCGGGCGACCTGAACGACATGGGCGATCGCTTTAACTCGCGCATCGCTGCGGTGTCGCTCATCTTCAAGTAGGGAGGAGTGGGTCGCGCCGTGGCGCCGTTGTGCGAACGCTGGCCGAACGACAGTTGCGCGAGCTTCGCTTGGGCCGGCGACCCGACCATCCTGCTCATCGACGTGACCGTCGAGACGCCGAGCGGTTTCCGCCCAGGCCTGGTCATCGTCTTCGCCTGGTCGAAGACCTTGATCCGCAGCCCGACGAACTCGGCGTGGTCGGCCTCGACCTCGCGGGGCGTCGCGGCAAGGTTCGCGCCTGCCACCAGCGTCGGAAGGCAGGGCTCGCGAAGCCTGAAGGTTGAGCGCGAAGTCGCTCGTACCTGGCATGCGAAAGCTGAGGGAAGAAGGGCCGAGGTGCGTCGCCACAGCGAGTAGAAGCTTGCATAGTCTTGGAGATCGAACCGATACGGCGTGGCCGAACTCGATCAAGGCGACCCCGGCGACCTGCTGTGGATACTGCCCGGCGTAGACGAGCGCGTAGGTGCCGCCGGTGGAGTGCCCAGCCAGCACATACGGCCCCGAGATGCCCGCAGCGTTGAGCAGACCATGCAGGTCGGAGGCCAACTCGTGGCCATCCTGGCGACCTGGCGCAGCACCGCTCCACCCTTGTCCTGCGCGATCGAACGCACAGACACGCGTCATCGACGCGAGCCGCCGCTGCACCCAGGCCCAGCTCGGCGTCCGTTCTCCGAGTCCGTTGAAGAGCACCACTGTCGGCGCTCCCGTACCGACGCAGTTCAGGTACAGACGATGCCCGTTGACGAGATAGGTTCGACCAGCGGGTGCGGGATTGCTGGTAGTCGCCTCCGCGAGGGTCTCGTAGGCACCGCCGACCGCGACGAGCAGAAGGACGAAGAGCGACGGGTAGAGCAGTACGCGACGTGACCAGTTGTGGAGCGAACGGCGTGCGCCCCAGACCGACCAGCCGACAAGGAGCACAAGAAGCACGGGCCAGACCCAGCCCGCAAGCCCAAGGGCGCGATTGCCGGGCGAGAAGAGCAGAATCACCAGCCCGAGAACTGCCGACGCAATGCCAGGTGCAAGCGCCCAACGCTGCGGCTGATCGGTGAAGCGGCTCGATGCGGCCGCGAGCAGCATGAATCCGGCCCCGAGCGCAAGTAGCGCACTGCCGGTGATCTGTGACTCCTCTCCGCCTGCGAAGACGATGAGCACGAGCACAAGGCCGAGGACGAACCCGAAGGCGATCGAGCCGAGCACCACGAGGCCGATGCGGTCGCTCTTGCGCGGCGCGTTGCGGCTGGTGTCGGTTGAAGTGGTCATGCGGCCATGATGTCGCCTTAGCTGGGGTGGTGCATGTGTCCTGCGTAGAGGCCGGGGCGAAGCGCCATCGGGACGAGCATGACCGGCATCATCAGCCCGTGAATCAGCAGGGCCAGGTCGCCCATGGGCACGACACCGAGCCAGCCGAGCGTGAGCAACATGACCGCCAGGATCGGCATCGTGGCGCTCATCTCCCAGGTCGCCCGTCTCGGCATTCCCCGATAGAGCATCCAGACCGTCATGGGAGCGGTCATCGCGAAGGTGACGACGAGCACCGACAGCACAGGCAGCTCCGTGAACGGTTCGGAGTAGCCGAGGAGCCCCGCGATCGAGAAGTAGATGAGATCGCCGACCGCGAACCCGATGCACATCGGTATGCACATCTCGAAGTAGTGGAGGACGAAGCGCCCGACCTGGCCTCGCAGGCTGACCTTCGGTGCAAGTGCGGTGTCCATCGTGTCTCCTCTCGCTGAGGACGCACCTGCTGACGCTTCCGAGCCTGGCACGAGACTCGCGGCACGCCATCGGTGATTTGCCGCACGAAGCGTGCGGCTACCTCCCCCAACCGCTCTAGTACAGCCCGCCCGCCTCCCAACCACGCGGGTCCGTGTGGCCGGAGTCGAGACGACGTGCGAGGCCGAACTCCGCGGCAGTGCGCTTGCGGAAAACTCGAGTCGCGCCGATCCTCTTCCGTCAGTGCGACGTCAGCGTCCGGTGCGGCCGGTGGAAGTACGGCCCACCGCCCGACCACGACGATCAGCGTCGATCACGGCCGCTTCGCACGTACAGCCACCACTTCGTCCACGATCCCGAACCAGCCCCTCGGCAGAAGCTCACGAGCGCATCGAACAGGAAGAACGCCGCCAGCGCCCAGGCGAGAATCCGAATCCGGCGATCGGACACGAGCGTCTGCTGCCACAACCCGACCCGCGTCAAGACGACCAAATCGTCAGCGACGAGCCCGGCGTCAGAACCACAGCGGCCACGATTGCGGATGCCCGTCGACGAGTCGCTGCCCCCGAGCCCCCAGGTACCGCCCCACCGCCGCCAGATCGACATGCGTCACGCACGCACGGCCCCGCGGCCAGCGCGACAATCGAGAAGAGCCGCAACGACGCGAGTGCGTCTCGTCGCGCCTTCCGCTTTCGGTGCAAATCGTTCGAGTGGTGCGTTGTCACCCCTTTTTCAGCTGTGCGGTATCACCCTCATGACCGCCTCGCATCGGCGGAAAGATTAGGTGCTTCAGGGGTGCCAGGTTCTGACTGACGCGCAGCGCCAGAAGGCGAGGTCGTCAACGTCCGCTGAGACGCGAGCCACGAACCGAACCACCGCGGATCGGCAATCCCGACGGAACCCCCGCAATCCCGCCGCATCGAGGCGAACTCTGCTCTCCGGAGAGAGAAAGATGAGTGCGCGGGGGTCAGCGCAGCCGGACTCTTAAAAGCCGAGCATCTCGTCGGTGTTGCGTAGTTCCAGGCAGCGGGTTTGCGAATGCGCCCCGATGCGCGCGCTGAAGCGCGGGTAGGAACATCGGATCGAGCTCTCTCACAGTGCGTGAACTCGCGCGTGGGCTGGGCGAGATGTACGACCAGGGAGGTCGCAGATGAAGACGGCACGCACACCCGGGGCGTACTCCAGCGCCATCACTCATGTGGGTCGTCGCTCGGGTCGGGTCTATGAGACTCCGGCCAAGCCGCCGATCGCTGACAAGGCGACGGCCCGGAAGTCTGCGATCTGGGTCGGCGTGCTGTGGATCATGGCGACCGTGTTCCCGGCATCGAGCATATTGCCCTGAGTGCTCTGGACGGCGGTGAAGGGATCCTCGCCAACGCCGCGACGCACAAGAGCCAGTTGATCACGTGGGCGCTGCTGAACCTGGTGGGGGCGGTCGCCGCCGCCGGTGTGGCGTTCATGTTCTACCCGGTCTTGAGTCAGGTGGCCGATACGAGCGTCAAGAAAGGGCTAGCCCTGTGGTACGTCGGCACCAGGATCACCGAGGGCGGCATCTACCTTGTAGCCGTTCTCGCCACCTGGACGTTCCTCCCGCTGAGTCGAGAGTTCGCAGCAGCGGGAGCGCCAGACGCTTCGCATTTCCAGACCAGTGGCATCGTCCTTCAGGTCGACGTCCGATCTCGCCTTGACGCTGGCACAGTCGGTGTTCGCGATCGGCGCGGTGATGTTGTACTACCTGCTGTTCCAGTCAAGGCTCGTGCCTCGGTGGCTGTCACTGTGGGGCCTCGTCGCGGCGCCGCTGTTTCTCATCGCGAGCTTGTCACTCCTGTGGACGGGGGATCCCAACTCCACCCTGGCCAATATCTTGTTCGCCCCGTTGGCCCTGCAGGAAATGGTTCTGGCGGTATGGCTAATCGTCAAAGGCTTCGACGCGGCTGCGCTCACCTCCGGGTCGGCGATGGCCTAGGTGGCCTGAGGCGCGGTCAGTCCGAGTTGGTAACCAGACAGTTGAGATGGCTCGGCCGGGACCGAGCAGTCAGCTAGTCAGGTAGTACCGCTACTCCGAAGTCACAGTGCGAGATCGCGTCTTCTGACGGTCCGCCATTCGTGACCGTCGAAGTAGTCGACGTGGTCGTTGTCTGACGTAGACGATGGTTCCGGGGTCGGCGTCGTCCAACGAGCGGTCGTGACCAGATGCGGGTGACCGGTAGCCCGTCGGTGTCGGTTGCCGTTGGTTTTGTGGGCGCCTGCGCGGAGCGTTGCAGCTTTGCGTGGCTGGCGCCGATGTAGTGGGTGCGGTCGTCGCTGTGGTCGAGGTGCCATTGCTGGCCGGGTTCGATCGGTTGGCCGCAGCGTGCGCAGGTAAGGGTGCCTGCGCGGGCGATGCGGGTTCGAGCTGTTTGCGGCGTTGCTGATGCATGTAGCCCCAGCCGCCGTCGTTGGTGTGCGCCGGGGGGTTTGCGTTTGCTGCTCATCGCACTCGGAGGATCTCGCCGATGCCGTCACGGATGAGTGTTTTCCGGGGCGCCTGGCCGGAAGGGATGACGGTACGACGCCCCGGACTGGTCGGCGGATCGGGACGGTGACATGACCTGGCGCCGGGGTAGGCGGGCGCCGTGGTCAACGAGATCTCCTCAACCGGGCGATCCGTGATCCAGCGGGCGCCCTCGAGCAACCCGGCTGGCTGTTCGCGGATGACCTCGGCAGCCGAGCGAGACGCCGTGGTGCGGGCCAGTCGTCGGTGAGCATGTCGATGCCGATCGCGGCCGTGCCATGTGGAGCTTCGGCCCACCACCAGCCGTCAGCGGCGCCAGATGCGGGTGACCGTCGCCGACCCGCTGGGCCGGGTCGTGGTCGAGCAGGACCGGCACGTCGCCGACCCGGTCGACTTGATGCGCCGAAGCAGAACTCGTCGTAGAGGTCGGTGATGCCGCCGCGGTCGAGTAGCCGGCCGATCGGGCAGAGCCTGGCGGCGGCGACGATCACCCGCTAGTACCCGGCAAGCGTGGGGTCGAGCTCGTGGGCGCCCATCGTCGACTGCTGCTGCTCCATCTCGTCACCGCGCCACATGACGCCGAGCGTGGTGACCGTGATGGTCTCCTCGCCGTCGAGCGTCCAAGCTGCCGAACCACCCGACCTTGGTTGCCGTCGAGGCATCGCTGCTTCGCGTTCGTCGAGCTTCTGTTGCTGAACAGTCCCATCAGCCATCAGACCTCCTTGCTCCAGAGTTTCCCGGCTGGATGACACGGCCGTCCTTCGCCTTGCTGAGCGTGCCGAGGGAGAAGCGGACCGTTTCGTGCTTCGCGGGGGTCGGCTGCTCGATCTTGGCGGCAGGTGGTTTCTTCTTCATCGTGCGGCTCCTTCGCGGTCGGGCTGCGCGTGTTCGCTCGCGAGGTAGGCGTCGATCGCCTGCCTTGTCACCGAACTGACGGAGCGGTCATCACGTTCGGCGAGGGCCGTAAGCGCGCGCCGCTGCTCCTCACGGACGATGACGCCGAGGTGGACCTTCTGCACAGGTTGGCTCATTCGCAAGCCCCTTAGTTTCGTGGAGTTCTTGCAAGTAAGCATAGCGCGCTGGGAGGCGTGCAACACTGGGGTGAGCGAGCTCGAGGCTCACCCGCCAGAGCCAGCCCTTTCGCCCGTCGCCATCGAGACGCCGAGCGCTTAGGGCAAATGCGTCCAGAGTCCCGAGCGATGCCGGTAGTGCAGATGCGTGAACGGTCGCACCAGCGCGTACGCGACGACGCCGAGAGTGAAGACCACGAACGAGAAAACCAAGATCGTCATGAAGAGGGTCATGGCAGGTCGCCTCCCACGGTTGAGGACTCCATCGTCGACGCAAGGATGTCTTGTGACATCCGACACGACCCTGATCGAGAGTCGGTGAAAACTCGTAACCCCCGCACGCGCACCTCGCCAACGCGCGGTTCTTCCCTCCACCCGCTCGGTGAACTCCCGGATGACCCAGGCAGGTCTGCGAACGACCCTACGTCACATCCGGCACAAATCGAGGGGAGCAACAGATGAGGCTGTCATTCGGAATCGTCGCAGTGGCTGCTGCCGCCGTCTGTTTCGGTGTCGCCTCTGCCGACGCGGTGACGTCGAAGAAGCTCGTCGCTGTGCAAGTCGACGAGTACAGCGTCTTTCCTGCGGCCCAGGGCGCGCCTGTGGGCAAGGTCCGGTTCGTCGTCACGAACGTCGGCACGATTGAACACGAGTTCGTCGTGATCAAGACCGCGAAGCCGGCCGGCAACCTCCTCAAGGGCAACGAGGCGAACGAGACGGGCGCGGTCGGCGAGCTCGACGGCGTGAAGCCCGGCAACGCGAGGGTTCTCATCCTCAACCTAAAGCGCGGGCACTACGCGCTTCTCTGCAACCTGCCAGGCCACTACAAGACGGGGCAGTTCGCCGACTTCTACGTGCGCTAGATAGATCACGGAACCCGACAGGGCTTCCCCCGGCGCACTCAGTAGTTCCTTGACGCCGGGATGGGCGTGCCGAACGGCCAAGGCGCCGGAAAAGCGGAAGGCGCTGCGCGCTCGCGAGCTCGTCCCGTAATGCGCCGAAGGCTGACTAGAGGCTGACTATCCGCCACGCGGCGAGCGTGCGCGAGGCTCCCGGCGAAAGAAAACCCCCGTCTGAGCGGGGCCTTCTGAGGAGCGGATGATGGGACTCGAACCCACGACCTTCTGCATGGCAAGCAGACGCTCTAGCCAACTGAGCTACATCCGCGGGCTGGGCTGAGGGTAGCGCAAACCGGCTCAATCCGGGGCGTCGAGGGCCTCGTTGACGAGCCGGTCGGCGAGCTCGTTGTGCTCGCGGCGGACGGCCGTGTAGTCGACCTTTCCGAGCGTCTCGGCGAGGCGTGACGCCTCCGGTCGTTCAGCTCCCGGAGCGCCTCGTTCTTGACCCGGTACTCGCCGCGCATCTGCTTGACGAGCAGCTCGGAGTCCGAGACGACCTCCACCTCGTCGACGCCGAGCTCGAGCGCCCGCTCGAGACCGGCGACGAGGGCGCTGTACTCGGCGACGTTGTTCGTCGCGACGCCGATCGGCTCGCCGTGCGCGGCGAGCACAGTGCCGTCCTCGGTCTCGAGCACGTAGCCGTACGCGGCCGGGCCCGGATTGCCGCGCGCGCCGCCGTCGGTGGAGAGCCGCGCCTTCACCGGGGTCGACCAGCGGGTAGAGGTCGAACGCCACCTCCTCGTACGGGTGCGCGGCGAGCAGCGCGCGCACGACCTCGGCGCGCGCTCCGCGGGCACGACGGTCTCGACGCGAAGCTCGGCACGCGCTCCTCGCGGCCGACCTCGCCGACCGTCGGTTCGCTCCCCGCCTCTCCCTGAACGTGCCCGTCCCGGCCGTGTACCACGAGCAGCGCTGTAGTTCCCGATGACGTCCTGCACCGGCCGCGAACACCGCGTCCCGCGTCGAGTCGAGCGCCTCCTCGGGAACGAACCACACGAGCTTCTGCGCTGCTCACAGCTCGAACACCATGCGCCCGAGCCCGTCGTCCGGCTCGTACTCGACCCACCCGAGCCGCGCATAGAGCCGCTTCGCGGGATTGTCCGCGTCGACGCTCAGCGACAGGCGGGACAGGCCGTCCGCGCGCGCCCGCTCCACGCGCGCGCGGTCATGAGCGCCGCGCCGATCCCCTCCCCGCGCCGGCCGTCCACGACCGCGACCGCGAGCTCGGGCGTCTGCTCGTCGACGTACCCCTCGCCGTGGTCGTCCTCCGTGAAGAGCCGGTACCAGACCGCGCCGACCTGAGCCGCGTCCTCCCCGATCAGCGCGGCGTCGCCGTCCCGCCCCCAGCCGTCGTGGTAGCGCACGACCTCGGGATGCGCGAGCACGAACTCGGTGCGGATACCGCTCGCCGTCAGGGCGCCACATCAGCGCCGCGTAGAGCATCTCCCGCAGGAACGGGAGGTCGGTGTCCTCGAGCTCCCGGATCGCGAGCGCCTGTTACTCCTCGGCGTTGTCGATCTGCGCGCGCTGGAGCTTGCCGGAGTAGTCGACGTAGATCGACTTCCACTCCGTGAACACGTCGAGCGCGGCCTGGCCGGCCTCGCGATGGCCGTTGCCGGTGTCCTTCGTGCCGCCGAACGGCAGGTGCACCTCGGCGCCGGTCGTGCCCGCGTTGATGTACGTGATGCCGGTCTGCGAGGTCGCGCATCGCGCGGAACGCGTGGTTGACGTCCTGCGTGAAGATCGACGACGAGAGCCCGTACGTGACGCCGTTCGCGACGCGGATCGCCTCGTCGAAGTCCTTGACCGGGATCAGCGCGGTCGTCGGGCCGAAGATCTCCTCCTGCGCGATGCGCATGCCCGGCTCGACGTCGCCGAAGATCGTCGGCCGGTAGAAGAAGCCGTTGTCGAGCTCGCCTTCCGGTCGCGAGCTCGCCGCCGGTGAGCAGCGTCGCGCCCTCGTCCTTGCCGATGCCCGTGTACGAGTGGATCTTCTCGAGCGCGGCGCGGTTGATCACCGGGCCGACGTCGGTGTCGTCCTCCCACCCGGGTCCGAGGCGCATCGCCCTCGGCCGCGGTCGACGAGGCGCTTCTGCAGCTCGTCGTAGACCTGCTCGTGCACGATCACGCGGCTCGCCGCCGTGCAGCGCTGGCCGGAGGTGCCGAACGCCGACCAGACGATCCCGTCGACCGCGAGGTCGAGGTCGGCGTCGTCCATGCACGATGATCGCGTTCTTGCCGCCGAGCTCGAGGTGCACGTGCTTGAGGTGGTCGGCCGCGGCCTTCGTGACGCGCGACGCCCGTCTCGCGCGAGCCGGTGAACGTGATCACCGGGACGTCCGGGTGGCGACGAGCGCGTCGCCGACCGTCCTCGCCGAACGCCGTGCACGATGTTGACGACGCCCGCGGGCACGCCCGGCCTCGGCGAGCAGCTCGACGAAGCGCTCGGCCGAGCAGCGGCGTGTCCTCGGCCGGCTTGAAGACGACCGTGTTGCCGCAGACGAGCGCCGGCGCGATCTTCCAGGACGGGATCGCGATCGGGAAGTTCCACGGCGTGATCACGCCGACGACGCCGATCGGCATGCGCACGCTCATGTTGAACTTGTCGGGCAGCTCGGACGGAGTCGTCTGGCCGAAGAGCCGCCGCCCCTCGCCGGCCATGTAGAGGCTCATGTCGATCGCTTCCTGGACGTCGCCGCCCGCCTCGGCCTTGACCTTCCCCATCTCGCGGGTCATCAGGTCGGTCAGCTCGTCCTTCTGCTCCACGAGGAGCTGCGCGAAGCGGAAGAGGATCTCGCCGCGCTTCGGCGCCGGGACGAGCCGCCAGCTCCTCGAAGGCCTCCTTCGCCGCCGCGACCGCGCGGTCGACGTCCTCCGGCGTCGAGCGCGGGAACGTCGCCGATCAGCTCGCCGGTCGCGGGGCTGACGCTCTCGAACGTCTCGCCGCCGGTCGCGTCGACCCACTCGCCGGCGATGTAGTTCTTGAACCGCTCCGCGCCCGTCGACTGCCACGGCGCGACGTAGTCTGAGTTACCCGGCGGCGGTCGTCCGGGAACGTCCCCGGAATCGCGCGGCGCGCCGGCGGTCGCGTATCTCGCGCTTCTCACCGTTCGGGCGGGTCCTTGGCTGGCGACGGTCCGGCCCCTCGCGGCGGTCGACGATGACCGTCACGTTCGGGTTGTCCTTGTAGTACTCGACCATCTTGTCGTAGAGCTCGTCCTCGAGCTCCGGCGGGATCACGCAGTAGATCACGCTCTCTGATTGTAGGGACGGCGCTCGGTTCGCGCTAGATGCGCGCGATGTCCGGACGAGCCGGCCGTCGTCGTCGAGGTGCGCGTTCCACTGCCGTGAACGACGTCTCGAGCTCGTCGAGGTCGTGGCCGCGCTCGCTCGAGCCGGACCGGCTGCGCCGAGTCGAGGCTGACGCGGTACTGGTACCACGAGAGCTCCCAGGCGATCGTGACGACGAGCTCGCCGGCGTCACGCCCGAGAGCGGCACGATGCTGACGCCTGCGGCTGAGCCGAGGCTCTTCGCGATCCCGCCGACGGTGCGCCGGTACGGGCTCGACGTTGAAGAGGTCGGCCGCCTCGACCATCGCGAGCTCGGGCTCGGACAGCCGGCGGAGGATCGGCTCGGGCGACGACCGGCGTCGGTCTCGGGCGCGGACGCCGCAGGCTCGAGAGATCGCGCGAGGCGCGCCGGCGGCGGCGCCGCGGCTCGCGGCATCGTCGGCGTGGTCGGGCTGCCCTCCTTGAGCCAGCCGTGCTCGAGCGCCTCGTCCTGGCAGAGCGCGCAGACGTCGACGAGGTCGGCGCCGTCTCGGCGCGAACCGGACGCGCGCTCGCCCATCAGGAGCGTGCGCTCGCAGATCGCGCAGTCCGGCTGACGGTCGTGCTCGTGACGCGCGCATCGGCGCCGCGAGTCTAGCCCCGCCCGTGGGCTCCGGTTACGTGTGTCTTACATGTGTGTTCGCATGTAGCTGTCGATGCAGATGTAGCCCTCGCTCTCGACGCACGCACGGCGGCCGCTGGCGCGTCCGCGCCCGCGTCGAGCGCTTCACCGAGCCGGCGTCTCCTGCTCTGCGCGAGCGCCACGCCCACGGCTACGAGCTGCTCGACGCGAGCTGCCGGAGCTGATCGGCCCGAGCGCGCGTCGACATGGGCAACCTCTACCGCCTGCTGCGCGCGCTCGAGGAGCGAGGGCTCGTCCGCTCCGAGTGGGACTCGACGACGCCCGGCCCGGCGAAGCGCCGCTACGGGCTCACGGACGAAGGCGCGCGCGCTGCTCGGAGCGCTGGGCGAGCGCGCTGCGCGAGGCCCGCGACCGCATCGACCAGCTTTCTCGAACGCCACGAGGAAGGGAGGTGAACATGCACCACCGCCATCGCCGCGGCCGGGGACCCCGCCTGGGCGCGCGCTTCCGAGCGCGACAACGAGCCTCGAGCGGCTCGAGGAGTACCAGCGCGACCTCGAGCAGGAGCTCGCGGACGTCACCGACCTCCTCGGCGCCTCCGCGAGGAGAAGCCGGCGACCGGCGACCGCTTAGATACAGGCATGCGTGGGCGGAGGAGACGCGTTCGCAGCGCCGCCGTCTTCGCCCTGCTCGTCCTGGGCGGCTGCCGCGGCGACGACTCGCCGGACCCTGACGAGATCGTCCGCGCGAGGGATCACGATCTGCACCGGTCTCCAGAAGGACTTCAGGCAGCTCGCGCAGCCGCTCGCCGAGCGGGACAGCGCGGCGTGTCCCTCGATGGCCACGACTTCGTCGCCGCTCTCGAGGCGCTCGCGCACGCGCGCGTTCGCGCGGCTCGAGGAGCTCGACCCTCCGCAGCGACGTCGAGGCGACAGCGCGACAAGATCGATCGCCGCCGTCGAGCTCAGAGCCCGCAGCACATCCGCCGCCTCCGAGCGTTCGCGTCGTCCAGACGACCGAGCAGCTCGCCGCGGGAGTCCGGACGGGCTCGGCTCAGCCGCGTTCCAGGACCTGAGCGCAGCGACGCAGTCGAGCACGCCGCCAGGGTCGGCGCGCTCCTCGCAGCATCCCGCTAGCCCGGCGTGCGCCTCCTGACCGGCGACGGCTTCAGGCCTTGGCCTCCTCGCGGTCCTTCTTGCGCCTCCTCGATCACCTTCTGCGCGACGTGCGACGGCACTTCCTCGTAGCGCAGGAAGTGCATGTGGTAGTCGCCGCGCCCGCCGGTCATCGACGTGAGCGACTGCGAGTACGTGAGGATCTCCGCCATCGGCACCTCGGCGCTGATCGTCGTCATGCCGCCGGTCGGCTCCATTCCGAGCAGGCGCCCGCGCCGTGAGTTGAGGTCGCCGTTGACCGCGCCGACGGTGTCGTCGGGGACGGTCACTCGACCTCCATGATCGGCTCGAGCAGCACCGGATCGGCCTCCTCGTACGCCTGCTTGAACGCCATCGAGCCGGCGATCTTGAACGCCATCTCCGACGAGTCGACCGTGTGGTACGAGCCGTCGACGAGCCGGACGCGCACGCCCTGACACCGGCGCGCCGGCGAGCTCGCCGGTCTGCATCGCCTCCTGGATCGCCCTTGTCGACCGCGGGCCGGAAGCCCTGCGGGATGACGCCGCCGACGATCTCGTCGACGAACTCGTAGCCGGCGTCGCTCCTCGCCGATCGGCTCGATCACGATCGCGCAGTCGCCGAACTGGCCGCGACCGCCGGTCTGCTTCTTGTAGCGGGCGTGCGCGCGCGCCTCCTTGCGGATCGTCTCGTGGTACGGGACGCGCGGCTGGTGCAGCTCGACGTCGACGTCGAAGCGTCGCCGGAGGCGCTCGACGGCGACCTCGACGTGCATCTGCGTCAGGCCCGACGAGCAGCTGCTCGCCCGTCTGCTCGTCGCGGCGGAGCGACGAGCGTCGGGTCCTCCTCGGCGAGGCGCCGGAGCGAGGTGCGCCATCTTCTCCTCGTCGCCCTTCGCCTTCGGCGTGATCGCGAAGCTCATCACCGGCTCGGGGAAGTCGAGGCGCGGCGGCTCGACCGCGTGCTCGCTGGTCGAGCAGCAGGTCGCCGGTCTGCGACGTCCTTCAGCTTGGCGACGGCGCCGAGGTCGCCCTCGCCGAACTCGCTCGACGGTCGTCGTGCTCCTTGCCCTGCATGACGCAGGAGCGTGCCGAGCCGCTCCTTCGCGTGCGTGCGCGGGTTCGACGAGTGTCGTGTCGCCCGTGTCACGGCTCCGGTGAGGACGCGGAAGACGGTTGATCCGGCCCGCGAACGGGTCGGCGATCGTCTTGAAGACGAACGCCGCCGTGTTCGCGCCGTCGACGCTCGATCGGCGTGCCCTTCTTCGCCGGGCGACGGCACGCCCTCGACGAGCAGGTCGAGCAGCGCGGTGCGTGCCGAGGTTCTTCGTCGCGACGCCGCACGCGACCGGGAAGACCTCGCCGCGCGTGACGGCGTCCTTCAGCGCGTGCGCGACCTCCGCGCGCGTCGAGCTCCTGCCCGTCGAGGTAGCGCTCCATCAGCGCCTCGTCGGTCTCGACGACGGCGTCGAGCAGCTTCTCGCGGTACTCCGCGGCCTGGTCGGCCATCTCCGCCGGGATCTCGACGGGGTCGCTCTCCTTGCCGCCCTCGGGGCTCATGTACGCGCACATGTGCAGCAGGTCGACGATGCCGGTCAGCTCGTGCTCGCTGCCCGATCGGCAGGTGGACGGCGACGCACGTGTCGGAGAGCTGCGCGGAGATCGAGCTCGAGCGCGCGGAAGAAGTCGGCGCGCTCGCGGTCGAGCATGTTCACGAAGAGCACGCGCGCGAGGTCGAGCTGGGACGCGCGCGCCCACAGCGCGGTTCGTGCCGACCTCGACGCCCATCACGGCGCTCAGCGACGACGAGCGCGCCCTCGACGACGCGGAGCGCCGCGATCGCGTCGCCCTGGAAGCCCGGGGTCGCCCGGCGCGTCGACGAGGTTGATCTTGCGGCCCTGCCACTCGAGGTGCGCGAGCGAGGCCGAGAGCGACATCTGCCGCTTGTGCTCGTCGTCGTCCCAGTCGGTGGTGGTCGTGCCCCCCTCGATCGTCCCGAGGCGGTTGACCGTGCCGGCCTGGAAGAGCAGGGCCTCGACGAGCGACGTCTTTCCGACACCGCGATGTCCGACGACGGCGACGTTGCGGATCTTCCCCGGCTCGTGGGCCATATGGCGTTCCTCCTGGGTCGAAAAGGGGTAGGCGCGATCCTACCTTTGGGGTACGCGAATCGAGCCTGGTTCGCCTACAACGGGTCGGCCCTCCCTTTTTCGCGGCCCCAAAGAGGAGATCCCCCACATGTCACTGCGGTTTCGATTCAACACACGGCGCAGCCCGGACCCACGCGTCGCCGTCATGCTGGAGAAGATGGTCAAGGAGCCCCGCCCGTCGGCTGGCATCGTCCGGCAGGGCCTCCAGGAGTACGGCGCGACGGACCTCGAGCGGCGTCTGCCTCCCCCGTACGCGCGCGCGTACTAGACCGTCAATCCTGCAGCGATGCGCGCACAGGCGTGCCCGAGAGGCGGGCCTTCAGGCGCAGGATCGCCTTGGTGTGGAGCTGCGACACGCGGGACTCGGTCACGCCCGAGCACCTCGCCGATCTCGCGGAGCGTCAGCTCCTCGTAGTAGTAGAGCGTGATCACGAGCTTCTCGCGCTCCGGCAGTCGCGACGATCGCGTCGGCGATCGTCTCCTTCATCTCCGTCTGGTCGAGCGCCGTCGTCGGGCCGGGCCTTGCGTGTCCTCGATCGTGTCGATCAGCGCGACCTGGTCGCCGCTCGAGCCCGGGACCGTCCAGAGCTCGTCGAGCGCCGCGATCGAGGAGCGCGAGATCTCGCTCAGGCTGTCGTCGAGCTCCTCCTCGCGTGAGTCCGAGCTTCCCCGCGATCTCCTCGTCGGTCGGCGCGCGCCCGAGCTTCGCCTCGAGCTCGGCGATCGCACGCTCGATCTCGCGCGCACGGGAGCGCACGGAGCGAGGCACCCAGTCCATCGCGCGGAGCTCGTCGATGATCGAGCCCTTGATCCGCGCGATCGCGTAGGTCTCGAACTTGACGTCGCGCGTCCGGGTCGAAGCGCTCGATCGCGCCGATCAGCCCGAGCAGCCCGTACGAGACGAGGTCGCCCTCGTCCACGTGCGCCGGGAGCCCGAGCCGAGCCGGCCGGCGACGTACTTCACGAGCGGCGCGTACGTGAGGATCAGCCGGTCGCGGACCGCCTGGTCCTTCGTCTTCTGGTACTGCCTGAAGAGGCTGGTCGTGTCTTCCGCCCGCTCGGCCATGCGAAGAGAATACGGCGTGAACCGGGAGATTCCTCAGCGGGACAGGCCGCGCACCGCCATCGTCGCGAGCCAGGCGGAGATCACCCCCGCCGCGAACGCGATCACCCACTGGTCGGCGACGAGGGCCGCGTAGGCGACCCCGGCAAGACCGATCGTCAGGAAGAGGAAGAGCACTCCGAGCGCTCGCCGCTGCGACACGCACGAACGCTAGCCCGCGAACGACCGCCGGAACGCGCATCTACACTGGTCGGGCAACCCTAGGGGCGTAGCTCAATTGGTAGAGCACCGGTCTCCAAAACCGGGGGTTGCAGGTTCGAGTCCTGTCGCCCCTGTCGTTCGCACGCCTTGCGCCGAGCGCTCGAAAGTGGCCTAATCGGGAGAGGCTCTCCCGCGTCCATACCTGCGGAGCTTTCGGGAGCCCGAAGGGTCGACGGTTCGATCTCCCCTCCCGTCGGCCCTTCCTCTGCTCCCGTACCCCCGGCGATGAGGCTCGCGTTGACTCAGTGGACGAGAGGGGCCTCTGGGTGTCCGGGCCGCAGGGCGCCTACGCCCCTCACCATGAGCCCCGAGATCGGTGGCCGCACCGCCCCGAGGCTCGGAGCCATCGACCCCGCTTCGGACCTGATCTTGCGTTCTGCCCGTAACCGACGAGCGCGTTCGTCCGTTGCACCTACGACAACGAGAGCGACAGAAAGGGAAACGTGTCCCTTCTTTGGATCATCTTGATCGTGGTTCTCGTACTCGTGCTGCTCGGCTTCTTCGGCCGCGGCCGTTACTAGAACCTGAGACGAGGGCGGCGCAAGCCGCCCTCGTGGATATGTCGCTACGCGGCGCGCTTCGAAAGCGCGAGCGTCATCACGACGCCGGGGACGATCGCTTCAGCGTCGACCGTCTTCTGCAGCAGCGCGTCGGGATGGAGGCGCGAGGCGCGCGCGAGTGCTTCGAGGTCGGTCACGCCGGTGAGCACGATCACCGGCGGCTTCCGCGCGCGGCGGTTGAGTCGGCGCAGCGTCTCGTAGCCGTCCATGCGCGGCATCTCGAGGTCGAGCAGGACGACGTCCGGGCGGAGCGTCTTTGTCAGCTCGAGCGCTTCCAACCCGTCGTGCGCGATTCCCGCGACGTCGATGCGTCCGTCCACGGACAGCGCCTCGCGCATCGCGCACGCGAAGACGTGGTCGTCGTCCACGATGAGGACGCGGACACGATCGGACGGCGGCTCCCGCGTCACAGCCTCTCGACTATTGCGCTCCGTCCAGGTCGGGCACAACTGATCGTTGGTCGGGTCCCGCATGACCGATCCATATGACAGAGTTGCGTCCGCCCCTCTGCGGTGCGGACGTGGAGCGGCCGGCCCGAACGTCCCGTCGGCCTCTCCCAAGCGTCCTTCTGCCGCAGAGGGGTGAACGTCAGCCGGTGAGGTCGCGCGCCCTCGCTTCGGCGCGCTCGGCTTTCTCTGCCGCACGGTCTGCCTCGCGTCTGAGCTTCGCAATGTGCTTCTCCGCCTCGTCGAGTCGCGCCTTCGCCTCGTTCGCCTCGACGCGCGCCGCGTCTGCCTCAGCGCGCGCCTTCTCGGCGCGCCGTTTCTCCGCGGCGCTCGGCCCGCGCTTCGCCAGCTGCTTCTCCTCGCGCGCGGGCGGCGCGATCTGCCCCGCCATCGCAGCGAAGGCGTCGAATCCCTGCGGCTCGATGTCATCGGTGAGGCGGCCCGCACGAAGCGCCGCCCTCCCCTCCTCCGTCGCCGCGCCTGCACGCAGCGTCTGCGCGATACGCTCGAGCGACTGATCCGACGCGGGATGGCCGCCGTCGCGCAGCACCTCGGCCGCCGCGGTTCGCAGCAGTCGAACGGCGTCGCGCTCGTCGCCTCGCGCGCGCTCGAACGCCGACTGGCTGCCGCCGCGGAGCGCCTCCTTCTGCGCTTCCTCGAGCTTCTCGCCCGCACGAAGCAGCCTGCGCAGGTCGACCTCCCGGCGGCGTGCGAGCTGGTTCACGGCCCACGCGGGCACGCTCGGCTTCTTCAGCTGTTTGACCGACGGGTCGCCCGTCTCCTTCGCGAGCGCGTTGCGCGCCGCGGTGAACTCGTCCAGCGGCAGCTCGTAGAGGCGATCGATCGCGTCCGCCATTACGCCATTCTCACGAACGTCTGGCACATTGTCCTCGGTGCGCGCGCTCCTGGCCGTCGTTGCTGCGGTTGCGGGGCTTGCGCTCGTCCCGACCGCGACCGCCGCCGTCCCACCGATCCGCTGGTGCGGCAACGACGTCTCGCAGACCGACCGTGTGCGCGACCGGATGGGCGGCCCGCAGGTGCATGTCGTCTACGCGATCCCTTCCGACGGACAGGATCGTTTCGCCGAGCTCGCGTCGGGCCTCGCGACCGACATCGCGAACATCGACGCATGGTGGCGCCGCGAGGATCCCGCGAAGGCGCCGCGCTTCGACCTCTTCGAGTTCCCGGCGTGCGAGTCGCGCTTCGGCCTGCTCGACCTGAGCTCGGCGCGCCTGCCCGACTCCGCGGCAAGCCTGACCGCGCTCGACGGACGCTTCGAGCGGATCGCGAACCGGCTCGGCGCACCGCCGTTCGACTTCGCCGAGCTGAACAAGAAGTACCTCGTCTTCTACGACGGCCCTGTCGGCGACGACGATGTGTGCGGGACCGGCTCGGGCGCGCCGACGATCGGCGGACGCTTCTCGTTCGCGATCGTGTACCTCCGCTCGAGCTGCGGCATAACGGTCGGCGACGGCCGGGGCGGGGCGATCGTCGGAGCGCACGAGCTGCTGCACGCGTTGGGGGCGCTGCCCGACGGCGCGCCGCACGCGTGCCCGAGCGACGACGGGCACCCGTGCGACAGCACGGCGGACGTCCTCACGCCGTTCTACCGCGGCGGCCCGCTCGACGCCGCGTTCCTCGACGTCAACCGCGACGACTACTACGCGCATGCTGGGCCGTGGTTCGACGTGCAGGACTCGCGCTGGCTGCTGAGCGCGACGTCGCAGGTCGCGGTCACGCTCGTCGTCGCCGGCCGCGGCCGAGTCGGGAGCGAGCCTGACGGGCAGGGCTGCGAGACGACGTGCACGACCGAGTGGGACGGCGGCGCGTCCGTCCAGCTGGCGGCCGAGCCGGCCGGCGGCTACGGGTTCTTCGCGTGGACGGGCCCCTGCGCCGGCTCGCGCGAGGCTTCCTGCCTACTCGACGTGACTGCGACGACAACGGTCGGGGCCGTCTTCCGCCCGCTTCGGCGCGTGGCCGTCAAGGTCACCGGCCGCGGCACGGTCTCCGGCTCGGAGCTCCGGTGCCCGCGCGCCTGCTCGACTCGCGTCGTCGAGGGCTCGCGCGTCGTCCTCCGCGCGATCCCTGCCCGCCGGTGGAGGTTCGTGCGCTGGGGCGGCGGCTGCCGCGGCATCCGCACGACCTGCAGCGTCCAGGTCGGCGCCGGCGGGGCGACGGCCACAGCCCTCTTCGCGCGCCGCGCGTAACCGAATCCGGCTGTGCCGCGTTGTCGTCGTAGTGGGTCAGGTGCGCGTCCTCATCGCGGACGACCATCCGCTGTTCGCGAAAACGCTCGAGGCGCTCCTGTCCGGCACCCCGGAGCTCGAGATCGTCGGCACGGCCGCGGACGGATTGGAAGCGGTCGGCCTTGCCGCCGCGCTCTGCCCCGACGTGATCCTCATGGACGTCGAGATGCCGCACCTCGACGGCATCGCCGCCGCGCGCCGCATCCGCGAGCTCGACCTCGGCATCGCGACGATCGTGCTCAGCGCCTCCGACGAGCCGAACACGTCGCAGCGCGCCTTCGAGGCGGGCGCAACGGGCTACCTGACGAAGGACAAGCTCGCGTACTCCCTCGTCCCCGCCGTCCTCACGGCGGCCGGGGCGCGCGCTAGGCTCAGCGGCGATGGCGGTGCTGAGCTCGCAGGTCGAGCGCGAGTCGGCTGACTTCGACCGGCGCCGCGGCCGGATGGAGGAGCTCGTCGCGGAGCTCAGGGAGCGAACCGCCCTCGTCGCGCGAGGCGGCGGCGAGAAGGCGGTCGAGCGGCACCGCTCGCGCGGCAAGCTGACCGCCCGCGAGCGCATCGACCGGCTGCTCGATCCCGACACCGCGTTCCTCGAGCTGAACGCGCTCGCCGCGTGGGATGTCTACGACGGGCAGGCGCCGAGCGCCGGCATCGTCACCGGGGTCGGCGTGATCGAGGGGCGCGAGTGCGTGATCGTCGCGAACGACGCGACGGTCAAGGGCGGCTCGTACTTCCCGCTCACCGTGAAGAAGCACCTGCGCGCGCAGGAGGTCGCCGCGCAGAACCGTCTGCCGTGCGTCTACCTCGTCGACTCCGGCGGCGCGTTCCTGCCGCTCCAGGACGAGGTCTTCCCCGACCGGGAGCACTTCGGCCGCATCTTCTTCAACCAGGCGAACCTGTCGGCGGCGGGCATCCCGCAGATCGCGTCCGTGATGGGCTCGTGCACCGCCGGCGGCGCGTACGTCCCGGCGATGAGCGACGAGACGGTCATCGTGCGCGGCACGGGCACGATCTTCATCGGCGGGCCGCCGCTGGTGAAGGCGGCGACCGGCCAGGACGTGACGGCCGAGGAACTCGGCGGCGCAGACGTCCACGCGCGCCGCTCGGGCGTCGCCGACCACTACGCGACGAACGACGAGCACGCGCTCGCGATCGTCCGGCAGATCGTCCGCAACCTGCACCTCGCGAAGCCCGCGCCGCCGTGGGACGTCGTCGAGCCCGAACTGCCGGCCGCGAGCGTCGGCGAGCTGTACGGACTCATCCCGGACGATCACCGAACGCAGGTCGACCCGCGCGGGATCATCGCCCGCATCGTCGACGGCTCGCGCTTCGCCGAGTTCAAGGCGCTCTACGGCGAAACGCTCGTGTGCGGGTTCGCGCGGGTCGAGGGGTATCCGGTCGGGATCGTCGCGAACAACGGCGTGCTCTTCGCGGAGTCGGCGCAGAAGGGCGCGCACTTCGTCGAGCTCTGTGCAAAACGCCGGGTTCCGCTCGTCTTCCTGCAGAACATCACGGGCTTCATGGTCGGCAAGGAGTACGAGGAGGGCGGCATCGCCCGCGACGGCGCGAAGATGGTCATGGCGGTCGCGAACGCGCAGGTGCCGAAGTTCACAGTCGTCATCGGCGGCTCGTTCGGCGCGGGGAACTACGCGATGTGCGGCCGCGCGTACGAGCCGCGGCAGCTCTGGATGTGGCCGAACGCGCGCATCTCGGTGATGGGCGGCGAGCAGGCGGCGACCGTGCTCACGATGGTCGGAGACGCCGATCCCGACGAGATCCGCGAGAAGTACGAGCGCGAGGGCAACGCGTACTACTCGACCGCGCGGCTCTGGGACGACGGGGTCATCGACCCGCTCGACACACGGCGCGTGCTCGCGCTCGGGATCTCGGCCGCACTCAACGCACCGATCGCCGACACGACCTTCGGCGTCTTCCGGATGTAATGGCGTTCTCGGCTGCGTCGACCTCGCCGAGCTCGAGCCCGACGGGCCGGGCGGGATGGTCCGCAAGGCGCGGCGTGCGCTCGGTGCCCGCGCGTTCGGCTTCAACTACTTCGTGTTCCCGCCGAATCAGGAAGGTCGCGAACACGACCACGCGGACTCGCCGCAGGAGGAGGTGTACTTCGTCGTCCGAGGGGGTGGCCACATGGTGGTCGACGGCGAGGAGGTCGAGCTCCGCCCCGGCCGCTTCGTCCGCATCGACGCCGAGTCGACCCGCATGCCGGTGTCCGGCGACGACGGTCTCGAGCTCCTCACGTTCGGCGCGCCGATCGACGAGCCCTACTCGCCGCCGTCCTGGGGTTAGATTCCGAACATGCACACGATCGAGCTCGACAGCGAGGAGCTGCGGCTCCTCCACGAAGCCCTTCACTCGTACCTCGACGACTTCGGGCACGACGAGGCGGACCTGCTGCGGAAGATCAAGGAACTGATCGCGAAGCTGCCCACGGCCTGACGCTCGACTAGGCTCGCGCCGTGCTCCTCCGCTTCGTGCTCTGGAACCTCGCCGACTCGAAGACGACGATCGAGGAGCTGCGCCGCTACCTGCGCGACGAGTCGGTCGATGCGTTCGCCGAGGTGCCCGGCTTGCGGTTCAAGGCGTGGATCTCCGACGAGGCGACCGACCGCTGGGGCGCCGTCTACCTCTGGGAGACCCAGGAGGCGTCCGAGCAGGAGCTCCCTTCGCGCGCCCGCGAGTTGATCGGCAAGGACCCCGACATCATCGAGGTCTTCGATCTCGAGGCGACGATCGAGGGCAGGTACGCGGACGAGGAGCTCTCGCGGCTCGGCCTCGCGTTCGAATGAGCGACGAGCCGATGGGGCCGCAGATCGAGGCCCACGACCGGGTGGAGCAGCTGCGCGGGCTGCTCGCCGCCGCGGAGCAGGACGGCGACGAGCGCGCCGCGCGGCGCCTGCGCGCGGAGTACGAGCACGAGAAACGCCGGTGGCACGCGCTCGTCCGGGACGTCGTCGCTCGCCAGCGCCGGAAGCGCTGATCGCTAGAGCACTACGGTCTCGGGGAACACCGCGCCTGCCGTGAACCGCTCGAGCCGGTAGGGCTCGAGGTCGAACGGCGCGGCGTCGCCGAGGAGCTCGGCCGCTGCGGCCATGCCGACTGCCGGGCTCTGCATGAAGCCGTGGCCCGAGAAGCCGCACGCGGCGTACACGCCGTCGGCCACCCAGCCGATGATCGGGTGCGCATCCGGAGTCATGTCGTAGAGGCCCGCCCACGCGTCGGCGATCGTCGTCCCGGCCGACGACGGGTACCGATGCGCGAGCCGCGCGAGCCGGTCCTCGAAGACGCTCTCGTCGACGACCTCGTCGAACCCCCAGCGCAGGTCCGGGTCGACCATCGCGAGCACGAGCCGGTCGCCGCGCCTGCGGAAGTGGAACCCGGTCTCGGTCTCGACGATCATCGGCAACTCGTCCGGCAGGTCGAGCGGACCGGTGCGCAGGAGCTGCCGGCAGAGCGGCCGCACGGGAAGCTCGAGACCGCGCGCATCGGCCACCTCGGCCGAGCGCGGCCCGCAGGCGATCACGAGCACGTCGCCGTCGACGCTCAGCGCGTCCGTGTCCTCGCGCAGCTCCACGCCCGAATCGACCGCGCGGCGCACGAGCTCGCGCGCCACCGCGGGAGGATCGGCGCACCCGTCGCTCCAGCACGCGACGGCGCCGATCACATCGTCGGCGTACAGACCCCGACGGACCGCGGGTCGACGCGCTCTGCGGGCACGCCGAGCCCCGCCTGGAGCTCGCGCCGCTCCTCGAGGCCGTCCAGTCCTTCCGCGGTCGTCGCGACGAAGAGGTAGCCGACCTGGTCGAAGAAGGGCGAGCCCAGCGATTCGAAGAAGCGGATCGACTCCTGCGCGAGCACGACCTCGGCGGCCGTCGAGAACTGCTGGCGCACTCCGCCCATCGCCTTCGCAGTCGCCCCGGCCGCGACCTTCCCCTTGTCCACCAGGACGACGTCCTTTGCGCCGCGCGCTGCGAGGTGGTACGCGATCGAGGCGCCGATCGCGCCCGCACCAGCTACGACGATTCGAGCCATCGGTCGAGCTCCTCTCGCTCGTCGTCGCGGAGCGGCCGCAGCGGTGCGCGCACGTCCTCGCGAATCGGCACGCCCTTGCGCGCGACGATGTGCTTGAGTGCGGCGTGCCGCGGGAAGCGCTCGATCGCGGCGCGGAGCTCACCCATCCCCATCGCCTCCTCCCCGTCCGGATCGCGCACGGCAGCGGCCACGCGCTCGGGGAATGCCGACGCGAGCGCCGACACCGCGCCGACCGCGTTCGCCCGCATCCCCTGCGAGATGAGCGCCTCCGGCCCGACGAACACGTCCAACCCCTCGAGCAGGTACGGCGCAAACGCGTCCCAGGGCGAGTCGGACACCTTGAGCCCGACGAGGTTGGGCGCCTCCTCGCGCAGCCGCTCGAGCACATCGAGCGGCACGGCGTACCCGCTCGCGCGCGCGAACTCGTAGACGTAGAACGGCATCGGAGCGCACGCGCGTGCCGCGGCGGCGAAGTGCGCGACCAGCGCATCGCCGTCGAGCGGGAAGTACGGCGGCCCGATCACCGCGACGCCGTCCACGTCTGCACCGGCCGCGTGCTCCGCGAGCTCCACGGTCGCCGCCGTCGTCTGCGCCCCGCAGTGCGCGATCACGCGCAGCCCACCGGCGACGAAGAGCTCCACGACCCGCTTCCGCTCCTCCGTCGAGAGCAGGATCCCCTCGCCGGTCGTCCCGAGCGCGAGCACGCCGTCGAGGCCGCGGAGGAAGTCGCAGTACGGCCCGAAGGCGTCCTCGTCGAGCGCGGACCCGCCGTCGCGGAGCGGCGTGAGCGCGGCGGCGAGCGCACCCTTCAGCACGCGGGCAATCTACGCTTCGCGGCCGTGACCGCACTCCGCATCGAGCGAGACGGGCCGCTGCTCCATGTGACGCTCGCGCGCCCCGAGCGACGCAACGCGTTCGACGCCGCGCTGATCGCGGAGCTGCGGGAGGCCTTCCAGGACGTCGGCGACGCGCGCGCGGTCGTCCTCGCGGGCGACGGCGAGAGCTTCTGCGCGGGCGCAGACGTCGAGTGGATGCGCTCGTCGATCGACCTCAGCTACGAGGAGAACGTGCAGGACGCGCGTCGCCTCCGCCAGATGCTCGAGACGATCGACGAGTGTCCCGCGCCGGTCGTCGTGCGCGTGCACGGCCACGCGCTCGGCGGCGGCGCTCGGCCTCGTCGCGTGCGCCGACATCGCCGTCGCAGCGAGCGACGCGCAGTTCGCGTTCTCGGAGGTGAAGCTCGGGATCGTCCCGTCGGTGATCTCGCCGTTCGCGCTCGCGAAGATCGGCCCGAGCGCGGCGCGCCGCTACTTCGTCACCGGCGAGCGTTTCGGGTCGGACGTCGCGCTGCGGATCGGCCTCGTGCACGAGGTGGACGACGACGTCGACGCCGCGCTCGAGCGCGTCCTCGGCGAGCTGCTCTCCGCCGCGCCCGAGGCGGCGCGCCACGCGAAGCGGCTCGTGCTCGACCAACCTGACGCGCTCGCGACCGAGCGCCGGATCGCCGAGCGCCGCACGAGCGACGAAGGGCAAGAGGGGCTCCGCGCCTTCCTCGACAAGCGAAAGCCGGACTGGGTCGACAGCTAACGTCGCAGCGTGCGTAGGCTCCTCCTCCTCGTCGGGGCGATCGTCTTCGTCGACACGATGTTCTATGCGGCGCTCACGCCGCTTCTGCCCGAGTACTCGGACGAGCTCAACCTTTCGAAGGCCGGCGCCGGTCTGCTCTCGGCGTCGTATCCGCTGGGCGCGCTCGTAGGCGGGGTCCCGGGCGGGATCTGCGCGGCGCGCGTCGGCGTGCGGCCGACGCTGCTCGCCGGCCTCACCGTGATGGCGATCACGACCGTCACGTTCGGCTTCGCCGACTCGCTCTTCGTGCTCGACGCCGCACGCTTCCTGCAGGGCGTCGCGAGCACGTTCACGTGGACGGCCGCGCTCGCCTGGCTCGTTGCCGCCGCTCCGCCGGAGCGCCGCGGCGAGACGATCGGCGCCGCGATGGGCGCCGCGATCTTCGGCGCGCTCTTCGGGCCGGTCATCGGAGGCGTCGCGTCCGTGATCGGCACAGGCCCGGCGTTCGCGAGCGTCGCGGTGCTCGCGACCGTCCTCGCCGTGTGGGCATTGCGCATCCCGGCGTTCAAGCCCTCCGACCCACAGCCGATCTCTCGCCTCTTCGGGGCGCTCGGCGACCAGGGGATCCTCGCCTCGATCTGGTTCGTCCTCCTTCCCGCGCTGCTCTTCGGCGTGCTCAACGTGCTCGGGCCGCTCCGCCTCGACGTCCTCGGGTTCGGCGCCCTGGCGATCGGGCTGACGTGGCTCGTCTCGGCGAGCTTCGAGGCGGTGCTCGCGCCCGCGGTCGGCCGGATCTCGGACCGCCGCGGCCGCCTCGTGCCGCTTCGTGCCGGGCTCGTCGGCGCCGCGGCGACGACCGCCGTGCTCCCCTGGATCGACCGCGGCTGGCTGCTCGCTGCGTTCATCGTGCTCGCCGCGTGCGCGTTCGGCACGTTCTGGACGCCCGCCATGTCGATGGTCGCCGACAGAGCGGAGGTGATCGGCCTCGACTACGCCTACGGCTTCGCGCTGATCAACCTCGCGTGGGCGCCGGGCGCGGCGGCCGGCGCTGCGCTCGGCGGCGCGGCGGCGCGAGCGACGTCGGACGCGGCGGTCTACCTGACGCTCTCGGGCGCCTGCGTCGTCTCCATGCTGATGCTCGCGCCGCGGCTTCGCGAGCCGGCGCCTAGCGCGTCAACCTGAACGTGCTCTGCCCCGCGAGCTTGCCGTAGCGCCGGTCTGCGAAGCGGCCGAAGCCGGGCCAGACGTACCAGCGGCACAGCGTGCCGACCTTCGGGAGCGTGTACGCGCGGCCGGCGAACTTGCCCTTGCGTGGCACGACAAGCCGTGGCTTCTTCGGCCACGAGGTCAGGACCTTCCGCTTCCCGCACCAGACCTGGAGGTTGTAGTACGTCGCCTTCTCGACGCCGAGCCACTCGAAGACGACGGGAGTCTTCACCCGCGCGCCGGCGGCCGGGTTGTACAGCGGCGGCAGCGGCATCGCGTCCGCGGTCACCTCGGCCGTGCCGTTCGCAGCCTCGTCCGCGGCCGACACGCGGTACTCGTACTTCGTGCGGTTGTCGATCCCCGTGTCCTTGTAGAAGTCGGCCTTGCCCGCGTAGACGACCGTCTCGGCCTCGCCGTTCCGGCCCGGCTTGCGGACGACGCGCACGGAGGCGACGTCGGTCGAGATCTTCCACTTGAGGAGCGCGAACTTGTTCCCGACCTGCGCGATCACCGTCGAGAGCGACGGCGGCGTTGCGTCGTACTTCAGCCGGAACGACTTCGGCGCGCTGTCGTGCCCCGCCTTGTCGCGGCACGTTCCCGTCACCTGCGCGGTCGGGTTGTCCGGACCGGAGTAGGTCAGAGAGCTGCACGATTCGATCCCGGAACCTGCGTCGTCGCCGGTGAACGTGACGCCCACCGCGTGGTTGAACCAGCCCGCCGCATCGGCCGGCCTGGCCGTGACGATGTCCTTGACGGTCGGCGCGGTCGCGTCGTACGGGATCTGTACGGCTCCCGACCCGGTGTTGCCAGCGTTGTCGCTGCACGAGCCCGAGGCCGAGCCCATACCGTCTGGGCCGGAGTACGTCACTCCGCCCGAGCATCCCGCGACGCCGGACGCGTTGTCCGACGCCGCTGAAGTTGACGCCGACCGGCCGGCCGTACCAGCCGTTCGAGTCCGGTGCCCGGTCGGGTGATCCGCTGACGCTCGGCCCGGTCGAGTCGTAGTTGATCGTCGTTCCACCGCTCGCAGGATTGCCCGCGACATCGGTGCAGCTCCCGGCACGACGCAGAGTCCTCCGTCCGGGCCGGCGTACGAGACCGCCTGACAGCCGGCGACGCCGGAGAGGTTGTCGCCGCCGTGAAGCTCACCGAGACTGCGTGGTTGTACCAGCCGTTCGCGTCGGGCGCCGACCCATGCTCGCGCCCGTGATGTTGGGTCCCGTGTCGTCGTACTTGAACGCGGGCTCGCGCCGCCAGAGCCGGCCGCCTGGTTCCCGGCGTTGTCACGCACGTGATCGCTTCCCGTCGCGCACGTGCGAGTCGGGGCCCGAGTACGTTCCCGAGCATCCTGCGATCCCTGACCCGGCGGGTCCGCTGCCGCCGACCGCTAAGCAACCGGATGGTTGTACCAGCCGGCCTGCTGTCCGCGTTAGCTCCGCCCGTGGTCCCTCGACGCAACAGACGACGTGACGTTCCGTACGCTGAACTTCGAGTCGTGCCGAACCGCTGTTCCGCCCCCGCTTGCAACCGAGCACGCTGTGGCGTACTAACCCCGTCGCGAAAGGGAACAGTTCACGCCGCCCGAAAAGACAGTGATCCCGCCCTCGGGCTCGGCGATCGACCACGTGATCGTCACGCTCGTGAACCAGCCGTTGCTCGGCGGTTCGGCGCCCACCGAGACGGTGACAACGGGAACGCGTTATGTCATCGGCGCGGCTGCCGGAACAACAGCAGCGCCAGGATGACCACGAGCATCGCCCACCTCACCGCAGGTTCCTCCGAACCTCGACGAGCAGCCCGAGGAACGACCCGCTCGCGATGATCACCGCGACGAGCGCGAGGGCCGCGAACGTCGTCGCGACGCGGTCGGGATCGTCCAGCACGAGGTGCGCCGCGCTCGAGAGCACGACCGGCGCGTCCCGCGGCACCGACCGCTTGACCTTGGGCGGGGTCACGGGCTTCGGCTTCGCAGCGATGCGAGCGCGCGTCGCGCGCCGGGCCGCCGGCGCGTGACGCGCTGCTCTCGCCGCAGGCTTCGAGACCTGGCGGCTGGGCGTCTGGGCGATCGTCGTCCGGGGCGGCACGTAGCGCGGCGCCTGCACGACCGGCGTAGTTCGACGTACGACGGGAGGTGCGGACTGCACGGCCTTGGCCGGCCCGACGGGCCGTGGGTCAGGCGTCGGAACGGCGTTCGCACCGGGCGTCGGCTCGGGCGCGGGTGCTGCGTTGGCCAGCGGAACGACCCCTCCGACGGCGAAAAAGAGCGCGGTGTACCCCAACACCCCCCAGCGCCGCAGCAACGATGACGGCCGGCCGAGCAGTAGTGCCCTCCCCTCGTGCCTTTCGTTGCGTTGTCGGACGCTACTCCGGGTGTTGATGCTTTTCAAGATCAGTCAACGTGACTCTCCGTTCGTACGGGCATGACGCCCGCCGGCCGAGCGCTCGGCCGGCGGACGTCCACCCGCGTCTCACATCAGCCGCTGCGTGGCCGACTGACCGGCGCGATTCCGATTCGCGCCGTAGCCGTTCGCATCGGCGTCGTTGGACTGCGACGTCGAGCCGCCGCGTCCCGGGCTCAGAACCGAGAGCGGGCCGTTCGCGTTCTTCGGCGCGTGCTGCAGTGCCGCCGCGAGAACCAGTGCGAGCTGCTCGTTCTTCGCCTCCTGGCCGGCAACCTGGATCCCGAGCTGGGCACCTGCGCCCGCCTGGGACTGCTCGGCCGACTGGTCGGCGTGGTTCGAGTTCCTACCCGTGGCGCGGGAGTCGACGCTGTTCGACTGCCACACCGAGCCGCCGCGTCCCGGGCTGAGCACGCGTGCGGGGTCGTTCACGTTCGACGCCCCGGACGGGCACCCACACGGGGAGCGGCCGGCCTTCTGCTCTGCGAACGAGGCCGCGAACGAACCCTGGCCGTTCCAGGAGGACTGACCGATCACCTGGATACCGATCCCGGAGTGGCAGCCGCACATGTCCCTGCCGCCGCTCTGGGTCTGGGTTGCGTCCTGATCGACCTTGTTGCGGTTCGATGCCGATGCGTCGCTGTCGACGCTGTTCGACTGGTAGACCCGGCCGTCGCTGCCAGGGCTCAGAACCCGGAGCGGCTTGTTCTCGTTCGACGCCCCGTCCTGCAGCGCCGCCGAGAGCGCGAGCGCGCCCTGGTGGTTCTTCGCTTCCTGGCCGGCGACCTGGATGCCGAGCCCTGAGCCGGACCCTGCCGACTGCGTCTGGGTCGCGTCCTGGTCGAGATGGTTCCGGTTGGAGGCCTTGGCGTCGCTCTCGACGCTGTTGGTCTGCCACACGTCTCCATCGCTGCCCCAGCTCTTGACCCTGATCGGATCGTTCTTGTTCGACGCGTCCTTCTGGATCGCCGCCGACAGGCCGAGCGCGGTCTGCTCGTTCTTCGAGGACTGACCGGCGACCTGGATCCCAGTCGAGCCATGGCACTTGCAGTCGCTAGCGCCATCCCGCTGGGTCTGTTCGACAGTCTGGTCCACGTCGTTCGAGTTCTTCGCACTCGCGTCGGAATCGACCGAGTTGGTCTGAACGACCTTGCCGCCCTTGCCCGGGCTCAGCACCCGAATCGGGCTGTTGTCGTTCTTCGCGCCTTCCTGCTTGGCGATCGACGCCGCCAGCGCGGCCTGCTCGTTCTTCGACTCCTGGTTTGACACCTGGATGCCGAGTCCCGAACCGCCTGCCGACTGCGTCTGGGTCGCGTCCTGGTCGACGTCGTTCTTGTTGGAGGCCTTGGCGTCGCTGTCGACGCTGTTGGTCTGCCACACGTCGCCGTCGCTGCCGTAGGACTTGACCCGGAGCGGATCGTTGCTGTTCTTCGCTCCCTTCTGCTCAGCGGCCGAGAAGCCGAGCGCGAGCTGCTCGCTCTTCGCGGACTGGTCGGAGATCTGGATGCCTTCCGCGCCGTCGTGGCACTTGCAGTCGCCACGGCCGCCGGACTGCTCCTGCTCCAGCGTCTGGTCCACGTCGTTCGAGTTCTTCGCACTCGCGTCGGAATCGACCGAGTTGGTCTGAACGACCTTGCCGCCCTTGCCCGGGCTCAGCACCCGAATCGGGCTGTTGTCGTTCTTCGCGTGATCCTGCTTCGCGATCGACGCTGCGAGGGCGGCCTGCTCGTTCTTCGAGGACTGGTCAGAGACCTGGATCCCCGTTCCCGAGCCGGAGCCCGCGCCCTGCGTCTGGGTCGCGTCCTGGTCGACGTCGTTCTTGTTGGAGGCCTTGGCGTCGCTGTCGACGCTGTTGGTCTGCCATACGTCGCCGTCGCTTCCGTAACTGCCGACCCTGATCGGTGAGTTGCTGTTCTTGGCTCCCTTCTGCTCAGCGGCCGAGAACCCGAGTGCGAGCTGCTCGTTCTTCGACGACTGGTCGGACGTCTGGATCCCCGTCGACCCGTCGTGGCACTTGCAGTCGCTGCTGCCGCCGCGCTGGGTCTGATCCGCCGTCTGATCGACGTCGTTCTTGTTCTTCGCAGTCGCGTCGGACTCGACCGAGTTGGTCTGCACGACGTTTCCACCCTTGCCCGGGCTCAGCACCCGGATCGGGGTGTTCGTGTTGCTGGGATGGTCCTGCTTCGCGATCGAGGCGGCCAGCGCGGCCTGCTCGCTCTTGGCGTCCTGGTCGGAGACCTGGACACCCGTGCCCGAGCCGGAGCCTGCGCCCTGCGTCTGGGTCGCGTCCTGGTCGGCGGAGTTGCGGTTGGAGGCCTTGGCGTCGCTGTCGACGCTGTTGGTCTGCCACACGTCCCCGTCCTTGCCAGGGCTCAGCACGCGGATCGACGCGTTCGTGTTCGAAGCACCCTTCTGCTCTGCTCCGGACAGTGCGATTGCGCCCTGCTCGTTCTTCGCGGACTGATCGGACGTCTGGACGCCGGTCGAGCCGTCGTGGCACTTGCAGTCACTGCTGCTGCTGCTCGGGCCACCGCCGGCCGACTGCGTCTGCGTCGCGGTCTGGTCTGCGTCGTTCGAGTTGCGTGCGTTTGCATCCGAACTGACCGAGTTCGTCTGCGTGACGTTCCCGCCGCTTCCGGGGCTGAGAACGCGGATCGACACGTTCGTGTTCTGCGGGTCGATCTGCTTGGCCTCGGACGCAGCAACCGCGGTCTGCTTGTTCTTCGCGTCCTGATCCGAGGTCTGGATCCCGGTCGAGCCGTCCTGGCACTTGCAGTCCGTGCCGCTTCCGCCCGACTGGGTCTGGGTGGCGTCCTGGTCAGCCGAGTTCTTGTTCGACGCCGATGCATCGGAGTCGACCGTGTTCGACTGGGACACCGAGCCATCACGGCCCGGGCTCAGCACACGAATCGGCACGTTCGTGTTCGACGCACCCGTCTGCGTCGCCAGCGACAGTGCCGCCGCGGCCTGCTTGTTCGCGGCCGACTGGCTCGAGGACTGGATGCCGGTCGAGCCGGACCCACAGCACGCCCCCGTGCTGCCGGCCGACTGCGACTGCGTCGCGTCCTGATCAGCCGAGTTGCGGTTCGACGCCGTTGCATCGGAGTCGACCGTGTTCGACTGATCTACCGAGCCATCCGACCCCGGACTGAGAACCCGGATCGAGATGTTTGTGTTGCTTGGATTGGTCTGCGCTGCACCGGCCGCGGCTCCCGCCGCCTGCCCGCTGGTCGCCGACTGGTCAACAGTCTGGCTCCCGACGGACGGCACGGCCGCCGTGGCGAGGCCTACTCCCGTGGTCAGCGAGAGGATGGCCGCGATGAGCGCGATGAGACATCGCTTCATAGAGGTCTCCTTGGAAACCGTCTTCGATGGTCGCGCCGGGCAAGCCGCCCGAGCGCGTCAAGCCGAAGACGGCCCGCTAACCAGGGCGCTCGAGCCGTGACGAGCGCGGCGTGAGACGTCGACTGTCTCTCGGCGACCGCACGCGCCACGTGCCGAACGGAGGAACGAAAAGGTATGAGGCGAGGAGCGCCGCAAACGCGGCTGCTGCGACTCCGCCGGCCGAGCTCCCGCCCGTGCCGGCGAGCGAGGCGCCGCCCGGGGCCGGCATCGGCACGGGGCGTCGCTGCCCCGGTCGCGGCGAGTGCGCGGGCGGCGCAGCCGCTGAGGCGCCCCGTCCCGCCGCAGCCGCGGCGACGGTGGGGGGCTGCGACCGGCCCCACGCGCTCGCGGACCCGACGCCGTACGCGGGCTGCGGCAAGCGCGCGGGCGCCGGGCGCGAGCGCGTCTTGGCGCCGCTCGGCCGGACGACTGGCTTCGGCGGGAGCACCCCGAGCTGGCCCAGGAGCTCTCCGATGTGTGGAGGTACGGCCACGGCCGTCGGCCAGGGGATGACCGCCGGCAGAAGCGGGGCCGTGACGGTCGGCGGAAACGCAACCGTCGAGGGGAGAACCGCGGCAACGATCTCCGCGACGGCCGTCACGGCCTGCGCCACGACGGTCACCGGCTGGGCGACCGTCGAGCCCGTGGCTGGGGGCGGCGCGCCGATCGCTCCTAACGCCTCTTGCACGACCGTCTGCGTGATCGTGTTCGCGGCGACTGCCGTCGCTTGAGCGACGGCGGCGATCGTCTGCGTCACAGCCCCGTTGTCGCCAGGGCTGGCGATGCGAATGGAGATGTTCGTATTTCCTGGCTGGTACTGCGTCGGCGTGCCTTGATACTGGTCGCTACCCGGCGGGGCATTCGCCTGATTGCAGTTGAAGTTCCAGTTCCAGGTCCATGTTCCATTCGCCACAGTGTTCTGTTCCGGAGGGACGCTCGCCGGGTCGCAGTTCCAGTTCCAGTTCCAGATCCACGTGGATGGAAGCGAACTGTCCGACGAATTTCCGGTGGCCATATCTGCAGTCGGGGGCGACTGCGCGGCCGAGGGTGCGGCCGGGTCGGGCGACACCGCCGGTACTACGTCGGCGATGTCCTCGACTGCGGCTTCAGGCGCACTCGAGCCGTCGGTCGTCGACGGGTGATACTGCGGCTCGGGTTCTTGATACTGGCTTTCTGTAGGCGTTTGCGCTGGTTGTGCGGGTGGTGCTGGTGCTTGTGGAGGAGGTGCTGGAGCCGTCGTGACGGGGGTGACGGCGGGGACTTCGACCGGCGGGGCGGGCGGTGCCTGGGGCACCGCGGCAGCGGTCGACACAAGGTCGTTGATGGTCGCCGCGACGTCCTCTGCCGATGTGGGCAGAGGGAGCTCCTCTGCGTAGCCGGGGGCGGCTGACGCGAAATACAGAGCGGTCGCGGTCGCAAACGTTTGCCAGACCTTGCGCTCCATGCACTCCAAATACCCTGCGCGAATGCATTTGAGCCGAGAAGTTGCGTGAAACGATTGTCTTTTGCTGTGTCTCGCGCTACAGTCGAGCTTGAGTCCGGCTTGACCTCAGGGGAGGAGGTACCAGGTCTTGCAGGCGATGCGGTCACCGACTGCGGAGGCGACCCCGGTAGGCGCGACGCGCGAGCAGTTGATCCTCGACTACCTCCCGCTTGTGCGCTCGGTTGCACGCGACTTCGTTCGTCAGGGGACCGACCTCGACGATCTCGTCCAGGTCGGGACGATCGGGCTGATCAAGGCGGTCGACCGCTTCGACCCGACGCGCGGGGTCGACCTCGCCGCGTTCGCGCGTCCGACGGTGACCGGTGAGATCCGGCGGCACCTGCGCGACGCGGTGCCAACGGTTCGGCCGCCGCGCAGGCTGCACGAGCTGAACGGACGGCTCCGCCGGCTTCGACGCGAGCTCGGCTCGCGGCTCGGCCGGCCCGCGTCGATCAGCGAGCTCGCGGAGGCCGCGGGCACCTCTCCCCACGAGGCGGGCGAGGCAAGCGCGCTCGACCGTGGTACCACCGTGCCGCTCGACGACGTCCCGGCGGGCGCGGGTGACCCGTACGCGGAGAGCGAGGACCGGCTCTTCGTCACGTCGTGCCTCGACTCTCTCGACGAGCGCGAGCGCCGCATCCTCGAGCTGCGCTTCTACGGCGAGCTCAGCCAGCGCGAGATCGCGCGCGAGCTCGGAATCTCGCAGATCCACGTCTCGCGGCTGATCGAGCGTTCGCTGCGCACGTTGCAGCGTCGTGCGGAGCGTGGACCGCTTTCGAGGATTGTGCTACCAGTGCCAAACTCATACACTGAGTCCGATGGCGCAAGCGGCAAAGCGCATCGAAGAGCCCAAGCCCACGTATAGCGGCCGACTGCTTCTCCGGATGCCTCCGGAGCTTCATGCGGAGGTCGCGCGCAAGGCGGAGCTCGAGCACGTCTCGCTGAACCAGTTCATCACCGGCGCGGTCGCCGACGCGGTCGAGGGAAGCACGAACGGCAACGGAAATCACGCGCGGCCCGCGCTCACCTCGCCCCGGACGCTCACGGCGGCTCTCGTCGTCAACTTCGTCGTGCTTGCGGTCGCATGCACGACCGCGATCGTCCTGCTCGTCCTCGTCCTGCAGGGCTGACCGCGAAAGCGCGCGCGTAGGCTTCGCGCGCGATGGCGATCCGGAAGCTCCTCGTAGCCAATCGCGGCGAGATCGCCCTGCGGGTCTTCCGCGCGGGCCGCGAGCTCGGGATCGAGACGGTTGCGGTCGCGGCACCCGACGACACGGGCTCACTCCACGCGAGAAGCGCGGACGAGACGGTCGAGATCGCCTCGTACCTCGCCTCCGAGGAGCACGTCCGGGCCGCGACCGAGACCGGCGCCGACGCCGTGCATCCCGGCTATGGCTTCCTGGCCGAGAACGCCGGCTTCGCGCGCGCCGTCGAAGCGGCCGGGCTCGTGTGGGTCGGGCCGCCGCCCGAGGCGCTCGAGGCCGCGGGCGACAAGCTCCGCTCGAAGCAGGTCGCGCGTGAGGCCGGCGTGCCGGTCGTCGAGTCCGGCGAGCCAGAGGAGCTCGGCTTCCCGGTCATCATCAAGGCGGCGGCGGGCGGCGGCGGTCGCGGGATGCGCGTCGTCAGGAGTGCCGCCGAGCTCGAGGAGTCCCGGGCGGCGGCGAGCCGCGAGGCGGAGGCCGCCTTCGGGGACGGGACGGTGTTCGCCGAGCGCTACGTGGAGCGGCCGCGTCACGTCGAGATCCAGCTGCTCGCGGATGCGCACGGCAACGTCGTCGCGCTCGGCGAGCGGGAGTGCTCGGTCCAGCGCCGCCACCAGAAGGTGCTCGAGGAGGCGCCTTCACCCGCACTCGACCCGGCGCTCCGCGTGCAGATGAGCGACGCGGCGGTCGCGTTCGCGCGGGCGATCGGCTACCGGAGCGCAGGCACGGCCGAGTTCATGCTCGACGGCCGCGACTTCTGGTTCCTGGAGCTGAACGGCCGAATCCAGGTCGAGCATCCCGTCACCGAGCTCGTCACCGGCGTCGACCTGGTCAAGGAACAGCTCCGCATTGCCCAGGGCGAGGAGCTTGCGCTGCGGCCCGAGTTGACGGGGCACGCGGTCGAGGTCCGCCTGTACGCCGAGGATCCACGCTCGTTCCTCCCCCAGGGCGGGACGCTCGAGCGGCTCCGCTTGCCGCACGGCGTGCGCGTCGACGCGGGCGTCGAGCAGGGCGACGAGATCGCGCTCGCGTACGACCCGATGATCGCGAAGCTGATCGCGCACGGCGAGACGCGCGACGAGGCGCTCGCGAAGCTCGCGGCCGCGCTCGCGGAGACGGAGGTCGAGGGCGTCGTGACGAACCTGCCGTTCCTGCGCTGGCTCGTCCGGCATCCGAACCTGCGGGCCGGCCGGACGACGACCGCCTTCCTCGTCGAGAACCCGCCGCTCTCGGAGCCCCCGCCCCACGCCGCCGACGGCGCCTGGCGCGGCGGCTGGCGGCTGAACCTCGCCGTGCCGGCGCCGCAGCCGCCGCCCGACATCGAGGCCGCCGCACAGGACCATCGCGCACACGGCTCGGAGCAGAGCGCGCTGACCGCGCCGATGCCGGGCACCGTGATCCGGGTCGCGGTCGCCCCGGGCGACACCGTCGCGCCGCGCCAGACGCTTCTCGTACTCGAGGCGATGAAGATGGAGACGCCGCTCGTCTCCCCCTACGAGGCGACGGTCCGCGCGGTGCACGTCCAGGAGGGCGACCGCGTCGCCGGGGGCGCCCTCCTGGTCGAGCTCGAGGAGTAGCTAGGCCGCTTCCGGTGCGACCGGGCTGTGGGTGCGGAAGCGCCAGACGCTGTACCCGGTGGCGCCGGCGATCGCCGCGACGATCAGCAGGAGCGTCCCGACGTCGTCGGCGGTCGGCTTGAGCACCATCACCGCGACGACCGAGAACAGCACGACGAGGTCGATCCTGGAGATCAGGAAGAGGCGCCGTACCTGATCGATCGCAGCAGGGCTCATGCCGCCGTCGCGCTCCATCGTCGCGCCGATCCGCTTCGTCTGCGGCGTGATGAAGAAGAAGCCCGTCACGAACGTCGCGGCGAACCCGACGAGGCCGAGGTCGACCCAGAGCATGTCGAAGGTCCACGGCCCGTCGATCACGAGCGCGATCCCGAGCCCGAGCACGAGGAGCGACGACGGGATGATGAGCCGGTTCGCCACCCACTCCGCGTCCTCGACGATCTGCTTGATCCGCACGGGGTCGCTGCTCGCGTCCGCGCGCATCCCGAGCAGGATCAGGCACGTACCCGAGCCGAGCCAGAGGATCGCGAACACGATGTGCAGGAACACAGGAAGTCGTACCTCGCATGAAGCCCCTTTCGACCGCAGGAAGGGACGGCCCGCGGAGCCTAGAGGGCTACTCGGACTGCTTCAAGGCCAGGCCTGTGAGCAGCTCTCGCACGATCCGCTCGCCCGCGAGCGCCGTGATGTCGCTCGAGCCGGGCGCGGACGGGATCACCTCGACGAGGTCGGCGCCGACGACGTCGAGGCGCGAGGCCGCCTCGCGCACCGCCCACAGCAGCTCGACCGTCGTCAATCCGCCGGGCTCGGGCGTTCCCGTGCCCGGCGCGAACGCCGGGTCGAGCACGTCGATGTCGACCGTGACGTACACCGGCCCCGCGCCGAGCAGTTCAAGCGCCTCCTCGACGACTGCGCGGATCCCCCGGTCGCGCACGTCGTGCATGAAGAACGACGTGATCCCGCGCTCGGCCTGCCAGGCGAACTCCTTCTCGGTCGGCCAGTAGCCGCGGAGGCCGATCTGGACGTAGCGCGCCGGGTCGACGTGCCCGGCCTCGACGAGGCGGTACATCGGTGTCCCGTGCGAGCGCTCGACGCCGAACACCTCTTTGCCGGTGTCCGCGTGCGTGTCGAAGTGCAGGAGACCGACCGCACCGCGGCGCGTCGCCACCGCGCGCACATTCGGCTCCGTGATCGAGTGGTCGCCGCCGAGAACAACGGGGAGCACGCCCGCGTCGACGACCTCGCCGACCGTCTGCTCGATCGCCGCGTGCGAGCGGTCCGGGTCGGCGGGGACGACCGGCGCGTCGCCGTAGTCGACGATCCGGAGCTCGCGGAAGGCGTCGACCTTCGCCTCGAGGTGCGGGCCGGGCGGACAGCTCGCCGCGCGGATCGCGCGCGGTGCGAAGCGGGTGCCCGGACGGTCGGAGACGAGGTCGTCGGTCGGCGCCCCGACGATCGCGACGTCGAAGCCCGCCAGCTCGTTGGCGTCCTGTGTGTACGGGGCTGCTCCGAACGTGAGCAGCCCCGCGTAGTCCGGCTTGTCGCCGAGCGGCTGCCACCGCTCGAGAGGGTCGATCGGGCTCAGAAGAGCTTCTGGAGCTTCATCGCCGCGCCCATGTCGCCCTTGATCTTGAGCTTGCCGCTCATGTAGGCCGACGTGGGGTTCATGTCACCGGCGACGATCTTCTCGAAGTCGTCCGAGGTGGCCGTGATCGTCACGTCGGCGTCGCCTCCGCCTTCGGAGACGGAGAGGTTGCCGTCGCGGACGTCGACCTTCCACTGCCCTTCGCCCTCGATGTCGAACAGGTACGAGTTGTTCACCCCGGCGGTCTTCGCCGGATCGGCCCGTGCCTCCAGGCCGTCGAAGAAGTCTTTGACGCTCATGGGGCGAGCGTACTACGCGGTAGCATCCCCGGCCGCGATGCAAGTGGAGGTGAGCGCCGCCGAGCCCGGAGACCTCGACGTCGACGTACTCGGCGTCCCGGTCGCGGACCCACCGGACGTGTCGCGCCTCGACGAGCGGATCAGGCCGCGGCTCGAGGGGATCTCCGAGCTGAGCGGCGAGACCGGGTCGACGGTCGTCGTGCACCTGAACGGCGAGGTGAAGGCGGCACGGGTCGCTGCCGTCGGCGTGGGCTCTGCGCCGGACGCGGACTCGATCCGGACGGCGGCGGCGGCGGTCGCGCGTGCCGCTGCGCGCGTCGGAGGGTCGGTGGGTTGGGCGATCGATCCGTCGCTCGGGGTTCCGGAGGACGTTCAGGCGCGCGCGGCGGTCGAGGGGATCGCCTACGGCGCGTATCGGCCGGGACGGTGGAAGTCGAAGGACGCGGCGCGGGAGATCTCGCGGGTGGTCGTGGCGGGCCGCGGCGAGGGGGTCAGGGCGGCGGCGGAGCGCGCGAGCCGCGTCGCCGGCTGGGTCGCGCGGGCGCGGGACCTCGCGAACGCACCGCCGAACGAGCTCGCGCCGGAGGACCTCGCCGAGCAGGCGGCGTCGCTCGGCATCGAAGGACTCCGCGTCGAGGCGCTCGGACCGGCGGAGATCGAGCGCATGGGCATGGGCGCGTTCGCGGCGGTCGGGCAAGGGAGCGCGCGCGAGCCGCGACTGATCGTGATGCGCTGGGAGCCCGAGGGCGCCGCGGCCGACGTCACGCTCGGGCTCGTCGGCAAGGCGATCACGTTCGACACCGGCGGGATCTCGATCAAGCCGGCCGCCTCGATGGAGGCGATGAAGGGCGACATGTCCGGAGGCGCGGCGGTGATCGCGGGCACCGGAGCGATCGCCGATCTCGGGCTGCCCGTTCGCGTCGTCTCGGTCGTGGCCGCCGCCGAGAACATGCCCGGCGGGGCCGCGTTCCGCCCGGGCGACATCGTGCGGGCGGCGAACGGCAAGACGATCGAGATCGTGAACACGGACGCGGAGGGGCGGCTCGTGCTCGCGGACGCGCTCTGGTACGCGCGCGAGCAGGGCGCGACGCACGTCGTCGACCTCGCGACGCTCACCGGCGCGATGAAGCTCGCGCTCGGCGACCTCTACGCCGGGATGTTCGCGAACGACGATGCGTGGAGCGAGCAGCTGCTGAGCGCGGCCGACGCCTCGGGCGACCACCTGTGGCGCCTCCCGCTGCACCCGCGCTACCGCCGGTACGTCGACTCGGCGTTCGCCGACATGAAGAACTCGTCCCCGCTGCGGCAGGGCTCCCCCGCGCTGGCGGCGGAGTTCCTGCGCGAGTTCGCCGGCGAAGGCCCGTGGGCGCACCTCGACATCGCGGGGCCTGCGTTCCTCGACCGCTCGCGCGGCGACTATCTCGCGCAGCCCGGCGGCACGGGCTACGGCGTGCGTCTCCTCGTCGAGCTCGCAGAGAGCCTCGCGCGTTGAACCTCGACCTGACGCAGGAGCACGAGCTCGTTCGCTCGACCGTGCGCGAGTTCGCGGAGCAGCGCGTCGCGCCGGCGGCCGAGGAGCTCGACCGGGAGGGCCGCTTCCCGTACGAGCTCGTTGCGGAGCTCGCAGAGCTCGGCCTCATGGGGATGACGATTCCGGAGGAGTACGGCGGCGGCGGCGCCGACACGGTCTCCTACGCGATCGCGGTCGAGGAGCTGACGCGGATCGACTCGTCGGTCGCGATCACGGTCGCAGCGCACCACTCGCTCGGAACGCTGCCGATCTACTACTACGGGTCCGAGGACCAGCGGCGGGAGTGGCTGCCCGACCTCGCGTCGGGGCGTCGTCTCGCCGCGTTCGGCCTGACGGAGCCCGGGGCCGGTTCCGACGCCGGCAACACGCGGACGACCGCGGAGCTGCGCGACGGCGAGTGGATCGTGAACGGCTCGAAGATGTTCATCACGAACGCCGGGACGGACATCACGGCGTGCGTGACCATCACCGCGGCGACCGGGGACGGCGAGATCTCGAACATCGTCGTCCCGAACGGAACTTCGGGCTACGAGATCGCGCCGCAGATGAAGAAGCTCGGCTGGCGTGCGTCCGACACACGCGAGCTGTCGTTCAAGGACGCGGCCGTGCCGGAGGGCAACCTGCTCGGGCCGCGCGGCGCGGGGTTCAAGCAGTTCCTCGAGATCCTCGACGGCGGTCGGATCTCGGTCGCGGCGATGGGTGTCGGCCTCGCGCAGGGCGCGTACGACCTCGCCTTCGCGTACGCGAAGGAGCGCGAGCAGTTCGGGAAGCCGATCGCGCGGTTCCAGGCGGTGCAGTTCGCGCTCGCGGACATGGCGACGGAGATCGAGGCGGGGCGCGCGCTCGTCTACCGCGCGGCGTGGCTGAAGGACCAGGGGCGGGCGTTCGCGCGCGAGGCGGCGATGGCGAAGCTCTACACGGGACTCCTCTCGAACCGCGCGGCGAACGCCGCGCTGCAGATCCACGGCGGGTACGGCTTCATGGAGGAGTCGGCGATCTCGCGGCTCTTCCGCGACCAGAAGATCCTCGAGATCGGCGAGGGCACGAACGAGGTGCAGCGGATGGTCATCGCGCGGCACCTCGGGCTCTAGCGCGTCCCGCGAACGGGGGTCGCCGGCGGACGTGCATCCGCCGATGCAGGAGCTACGTCCTACGCCGATGTTCGGCTTCATGTCCCACCCGAGCTTCGTGCCCTGCGCCGACTGCGGCGCAGCGGTCGCCCGCGCGGAGCGCGACCGGCACGAGTGCGACGAGGAGCGAAAGCTCGACCACCAGCTCGTCCAGCTCCGCTACGAGATCGCAGAGTTCGACGACGCCCTCACCGCGTACCTCGACTCCGCTGCGGGCCGGTTCGACGCCTGGTACGCCGAGCACCGCCGCCCGCCACTTGAAGAGAGCTAGTTCACCGCCCCTGGGGAAGCCGCTCTTCCCGTCTTCGTGCTAGGGCAGGTGCGACCACAGTCCCGAGCGATGCCGGTAGTGCACATGCGTGAACGGTCGCACCAACGCGTACCCCACGAAGCTCAAAACGGAGATCACGAACAAGAAGACCAAGGTCGTCATGAGAATGATCATGGCCGGACACCTCCCACGGTTCGAGGACTCCATGCTCGACGCCCGGATCTCTTGTGCCATCCGACACGACCCTGATCACCAGTCAGTGAACTCCCGTACCAGTGCGAACGAGACGGGGAACTCCCCTGGGCGGGTACGCCGGGCAGAACGCACGCGGGAAACCGGGTCATGGGCGCTACGCAGTTCATGCTGGCGTGACATCACTCGAGCGAGGCACAGGCGAGGCCGCCCTGGGGTCGAGGGCGGCCTCGCCCAACGGCCCGGGGTGCGGCCCACCCGGGCACAAGGTCGAAGAGCCTAGGCATCCGGGTGCGCCGGCGTTAGGACCACTTGAGAACTAGCGTTCGCCGGGTCCGACCGCAACTCAGAGGCCCCCTTCAGCCCGACTTGTTCGCCCACTCGAGCTCGGCCTCACGCTCCATCCGCTCGAGCCGCTCGTAGTAGTCGGGGAACTCCTTCATGTGCGCGAATGCGATCTTGCCTGTGAGTATCGGATCGTCGTGGGTCACGTCCGTCTGCGGATCATGACTGCCGTGCTCGAGCTCGACATCCATGCCGGCCCGGAACTGCTCGAGGTCGAATCGGCTCCAGTCAACGCCGATCGCATCGCCGATGCGCCGCGCCTCATCAATCGACGTTCGACGGCTCTCGGTCATCGCTCGCCCTCCTTTCGGTCGCGCCGAGGGTTGTGAGGGTCGGCCCTCCTACAGCCCCTCGTCGGTTTCGACCCGCTCATCTTGCTGACAGCGACTCGCCCACCACAAGAAAGCTAGTCCGGCGAACGCATAGCTGAGCGGATTCCGCTTGGCTATGCGGTCGCTAACGTCGTCGGCGTCGTCAGATCGCGTCCTCGTGATGACTCAGGGATGACTCGGACTGTCGCTCAGCCGGACAACGCGCCCGACGCACGGGGAGTAACACGGGACCCAGCGCCATAGCAAACGCGCAGCGATGCGCGACGGTGGCGATTCGTCTTCGGACGCAGACGTCGGAGCCCTTGATCGAGAGGGCGCCCCGCGAGCTCGACTATTCGGGTCGTGGAACGCAGCCAGGGCAGGGCTATGCGCTCCTTCAGTCAGCTCGTCCCTTGCTCCGAACGCACGTCAGGGTCGCAAGATCCCACTAGTCCTTCGTCGAGGTGGAAAGTTCGGAGCGGCCGGTTGTCCGGGCCGTAAATCTCGGCCCTTCGCGCCCGGCCTCGAGCTGCCCGCCGACCCGCCCACGCTCAAGAGCCCGGTCCCGAACTAGGCGATCGGTGGTCGGATCCCGATGGGTCCTGGCAGGGCAGGCGCTCGTCGTGGTCGGGCCTTAGAGACTCGAGTCAGAATGGGCCGGATCCGTCGCGCTTGCACGGAGGGGGTGGTGGTGCGAGGATTGCTGTCATGCGCCACGGAGTTGTGGTGGCGATCGCGTTGCTTGTCCTCGGATTCGCGACTGTTGGCGTAGTTGCGGGCTGTGGGGGCGACGAGGGCATCAACCCCAGCGATCCGCATGCGGCGATGGGCGCCCATTTGTTCGTTCAGTTCGCGTGTTCCTCCTGTCATGGCGAGCAGGGGAAGGGCGGCGTGTCGTCGGACGTTCCGGCGTTGACGGACGTCGGGCAGAGCCTCACCGTGAGTCAGCTGAGCAAGATCATCAACCACGGGCTAGGTGAGTCGGAGAACCCGCAGAAGCCGTACATGCCCGTCTGGGGGCCTGTGATCTCCTCGACGCAGGTGAGCGATCTAGTCGCGTACATCAAGGCAGGGCTTCCGAAGGTTAAGGACGCGGCGCCGGTCGCGGTGCCCCACGATCAGGGAGCCCCCGTTGCCGGGGCCGCCCTTTACCAGCGTTACGGCTGCATCAACTGCCACGGGCCGAGCGGCCTCGGCGGTGTCCCCAACCCCCTCTCGGAGGACAAGGCGATTCCGCCGCTCTCCGGGCAGGACTTCCGCGAGGAGTTCAACACCGACGTGAAGATCAAGCAGATGATCCGTTCCGGCAGCGTCATCGGCAAGCCGCCTATCACGAGCATGCCGCACTGGGGCGGGATCATTCCCGAAGAGGACCTCGACGAGCTCGTCGCCTACCTGAAGACACTCAAGTAGGGGGCCCGCCGGGCGGGCCGTTGGCCCGTGGGGCTCGACAAGCTGCAGCGGCACCGTGTTCAGCAGGCCCGATGCGCCGGTCACTTCCTCGGTTCGAGTTCTTCGAGCCGTCAACGACCCGGAGCAGCACGCGCTGCTCGTCGAAACGGTCTAGGAGCCCGATCGCGTCGATCAGTACGGCCGGCTTGCGTTGCGGGTTTGTCCGAGGTGTGTGCCGGACTACTGATGACCATGCGAACAACTCCCCAGTAGCGTCGGACGAACTGTCGGACCCTTTGTGATCACTACGAGCTCACCGAATGAGGATGGAGAGAATGTGAACGCTTCACGCACGGACGAGATGCCGCCGTCCGCCAGCCGTGGGCCGCGCCGGTGGAGACGATGGCTGGCTTGGGGGGCGCTCGGGATGGTCCTGCTGTTCGGACTCATTCAGTTGATCCCCTACGGGCATGCGAAGAACCCTCCGGTCACGAAGGCGGCCGTCTGGCCGAGCGCAGAGGCGCAAACGCTTGCCGAGAACGCCTGCTATGACTGCCACTCCAATCTGACCAAGCGATGGTGGGCGACGCGGATCGCCCCGGCCTCCTGGCTGGCGCAGATCGACGAGAACGGCGGCCGGAACATCCTCAACTTCTCCGAGTGGGACATGCCGCAGGCCGAACTCGACGAGGTCACCGAAGCGGTGCAGTCCGGCTCCATGCCACCAGTCCAGTACAAGCTCTTCCATAGCAACGCGCGCCTCAGCAACACCGAGCGCCAACAGCTGATCCACGGGCTCGAGCAGCTGTACGCAACCGACCCGCCGGCCGGCACCAAGCACGGAGAAGGGTGAACCTCGGAACCGCCTGGCAGGCTCTTGGTCCGGCGGTTGAGGCTCGCACGGACAAACGACGGGATCGTTGCGAGGACGCGCGCGCAGCGAGGACGACTACACCATTCCCCGCCAGGCCCCCGGGCAACTCGTCGGGGCCACGAGTCGATCGTCACGTTGTCCGACTCAGGTGACTTGGCGCTCGGCTGCGCGAGCGTGCCGTCGCACAAGCCCCAGCTACTCGCTCACTTCAAGAAAGCTAGCGGGGCAGGCTGCTAAGGTCGTCGAGGCGGCTTGGCGGTAAGAGTCGCTTATACCACGCATAAGCGGACGTTCCCTGTGATCTTTCGACAGTTCGTCGATCCCGACCTCGGCTGCGCGTCGTACCTGATCGGCTCCGAAGCCGCGGGCGAGGCGGTCGTCGTCGACCCCGCCTTCGCGATCGAGCAGTACGTCGAGGAGGCTGCGCGGCATGAGGTCAAGATCGTCCGCGTCATCGAGACGCACAACCACGCCGACCACGTCTCCGGGCACGGCCGACTCGCGCTCGAGTACGGGGCGCGTGTCTCGATTCACGCACTCGCGCAGGCGACCTACGACCACGACGCGATGGACGACGGCGAGGTCATCGCCGTGGGGGAAGTGACGATCCGCGTGATCCACACGCCGGGCCACCGCCCCGAGCACTGCGCGCTCCTCGTCGACGAGCAGATGCTCCTCACCGGCGACTCGCTCTTCGTCGGCGACGCAGCACGGCCCGATCTCGCCACGGAAGCGTCCGAGGGCGCGGAGGGACTCTTCCACAGCCTCCGCCGGCTCGAGGAGCTCCCCGACGAAGTCGGCGTCTACCCCGGCCACGTCGCCGGCTCGCTCTGCGGCGCATCGCTCAGCTCGGACCCCGCGTCCACGATCGGCTTCGAGCGCCGCTTCAACCGCGCGCTCCAGATCGGCACCGTCGACGAGTTCATCGCCGACGCGCTTTCGAAGACGACGCCGCGCCCGCCGAACATGGACCGCATCGTCGAGCTCAACCGCGGACCGTTCGTCGGAGCGCCCGAGCCGCTCGCGCGCCTCGACACCCCGACCGGCAGCGTCCTCGACGTTCGCGACTCCGACGACTTCGCCGCGGCGCACCTCCCTCGCGCGGTGAACGTGCCCCTCTCGGGCTCGTCCTTCGCGACGAGATCCGGCTTCGTCCTCCCCGACGAGCCGGTGACGATCCACGCCGCTTCCGACGACCAGGCCGAAGAGGCGGCTCGCGGTCTGCGCGCGGTCGGTGTCGTCGAGCTCGCCGGCTACGTCGTCAATCCGTCGGACATGACGTCGCACCTCGACCCGGTGGACCTCGACGAGCTCGAGCGCCTGATGCAGAACAACGAGGTCGTCGTCCTCGACGTCCGGGAGTCCGACGAGCGCGACGAGGGCTACATCGCCGGCTCACGCCACATGCCGTACCGCCTGCTCGCCGCGGTCTCCGACGGGCTCGGCGAGCTGCCGGTGGTCACGATCTGCACGACGGGCGCGAGGGCCGCGATCGCCGCGAGCCTCCTCGCAGCCCACGGGATCGAGGCACGACCCGTCCTCGACGGCGGCGTGGAGGACTGGGAGCAGCGCGGCGGCCGCACGATCGAGTTCCGCCGCTGCGGCTCGTAGGAAGACGGCGCTCCTCCCCCACGTCTAGAGGGCGTGGATCCGATGTCGACTCGCCAGGAGCTCGCCCGCACGCGGTACGCGCAGGTGCTCCGCGAGGCGACGGCCCGCTACGCACCCAAGCAGCACGAGGCGTCCGGGACGGCGCCCATGCGGCGGCGCCGTCTCGGACGTCTTCTCGGTCGGCCGGTTCCCGCCTAGCGCACCGACTCGGCCGGGTAGCCCCAGCGCTCCATCGCCTCGAGGAGCGCCGCGCCGTGTGCCTTGTCGCGCGTCGCGAGCGTGAGCTCGACCTCGGTCTCTGCGACCGAGCCGTGCATCCCTTCGCGGTGGTGCTCGACCGAGACGACGTTCACGCGCTCCTGCGCCATCAGCGTCAGCAGCTTGACGAGCTCGCCCGGCCGATCGGGCACGCGCGACCGCACGACGAGGTAGCGGCCCGCGAGCGTCAGCCCGTGACGCATGACCGAGATCAAGAGCGAGGCGTCGATGTTCCCGCCGGAGAGCAGCACCGCGACCGGTCCCGACCCGCCGACGCGGTCGGCCAGGAGCGCCGCGAGCGGAGCCGCCCCGGCACCTTCCACGACGAGCTTGGCGCGCTCGAGCAGCAGCACGATCGCCTTCGAGATCTCCTCGTCGGTCACCGTCACGACGTCGTCGATGCGGTCGCGGACGATCGCCGCGGTCAGCTCGCCCGGCCGCTTGACCGCGATCCCCTCCGCGATCGTGAAGCCGACCTCGGTCTCGCCGGCGAACGGCGCGCACGCCGCCGCCTGGACCCCGACGATGCGCGCCGACGGCTTGAGCTCCTTCACGACCGACGCGACGCCCGCCGCGAGCCCTCCGCCGCCGATCGGCACGACCACGGTCCCCACGTCGGGAAGCTGCTCGACGAGCTCGAGCCCGATCGTTCCCTGCCCGGCGATCACGCGCTCGTCCTCGAACGGGTGCACGAAGGTCGCGCCGCTCGTGTCGGCGAACGAACGCGCGGCCTCGAACGCGTCGTCGAACATCTCGCCGCCGAGCTCGATCCGCGCGCCGTAGTTCTGCGTCGCCTCGACCTTCGCCACCGGTGTGTCCTCGGGCATGAAGATCCGCGCCTCGATGCCGGCCTGCCGCGCCGCCCACGCGACCGCCTGCGCGTGGTTCCCCGCGCTCGCGGCGACGACTCCCGCGGCGCGCTCCGCGTCCGAGAGCAGCGAGATGCAGTTCCCGGCGCCGCGGATCTTGAAGGAGCCGGTGCGCTGGAGGTTCTCGGCCTTGAGCCAGACCTCGCGCCCGGTCATGCGCTCGAACGACTCGGAGACGTAGACCGGCGTCTCGCGCGCGATTCCGACGAGGCGCGCACGCGCCTCCTCGACGTCATGCAGGCTCGGCGCTGTTCCCGTCTTCAACCTTGAACACCTTCTCCATGATCTCGCGGACCGCCGTCAAGGGGTCGAGCTCCCGTCGCTGCACCTCGTCGAGGAGGCGCCGGAGCTCCGGATCGTCGCGCACCGCGCGCTCGAGGTGGGTCTTCGCGCGCGCCGACGCGACCGCGAAGACCTCGCCCGCGAGGTTGCGCCGCCGCCGCTCGTCGAGCCCTCCGTGCGTGACGAGGAACTCGCGGTGCCGCTCGATCTCGCCCCACACCTTCGGGACGTTCTCGGAGCGCGTCGCCTCGGTGAGCACGATCGGCGGCTTCCACTCACGCTCGGTGTCGAGCGCGAGGATCGAGCGCACCTCGTTGAGCATCGTCTTCGCCGCCGGGTGGTCCATCTTGTTGATCGCGATCACGTCGGGAATCTCCATGATCCCCGCCTTCAGCGCCTGGACGGAATCACCCGACCCCGGCATCAGCGTGAGCAGCACCGTGTCGGCGATCCCGATGATCTCGACCTCGCTCTGACCCGCGCCGACGGTCTCGAGGAAGATCACGTCCTTGCCCGCGGCGTCGAGCACGAGCATTGCCTGCAGCGTCGACTCGGCGACGCCGCCGAGGTGGCCGCGCGTGCCCATCGAACGGATGAAGACGCCGGGGTCGAGGAAGTGATCCGCGAGACGGATGCGGTCTCCGAGCAGCGCGCCCTGCGTGAACGGGCTCGACGGGTCGACCGAGATCACGCCGACCGACAGCTTCTGCTCGCGCACGTGCCGGACGAGCGCGCTGATCAGCGTCGACTTGCCGACGCCGGGCGGCCCCGTGACGCCCACCGCGTACGCGCGCCCGGTCTCCGGGTAGAGATCGGCGACGACCTCGTAGGCGAGCGGGTCGGAGTTCTCGACGAGCGTGATCGCGCGCGCGAGCGCGCGCTTGTCGCCGTCGCGGACGCCCGCGGCGAGGGTCTCGCGCGTCCACTCCCGCCGCCGCGCCACGGCTGCGTAGGTTACTCGGGGAAGGCGCCGACCTCGGCCGGCAGCGGTTCCAGCGTCTCGACCGGCTCGGGCACGGCCCCCGGGATCCCCCGCGCGAGCACGTACGACGCGACGGCGGCGACGCCCGCGACGACCGCCGCGACGGCCCACGCGGTCCGCGCACCGAGCGCGTCGGCGAGCACGCCGCCGACGAGCATCCCGATGAAGAGCGCGCTGTAGGTCACGCTCATCGCGAGCGTGAACGCTCGGCCGCGCAGGTGGTCGGGCGTTCCGCGCTGGACGAGCAGGCTGTTCGCGACGACCGCGACGCCGTTGCCGAAGCCCATCGCCACGACGAACACCGCGCCGACCCAGACGGTGGGCGCGACAGCGGTCGCGCCGAGGCCGATCGCCATCGCCGCGATCGACCCGCCGTAGGCGGCCGCCGTCCCCCATCGCTCCGCGACCCACCCGGCCGCGAGGCTGCCGACGATCAGTCCGAGCCCGGACGCGCCCATCAACAGCCCGAGCCCGAAGTTCCCGGCGTCGAACGCGACCTTCACGAGCTCGACCTCGGAGACGTCTGAGTTGCCGAGGGCGAACGTCACGAGGCTCCAGCCGACGAGCACCGTCATCAGCGCACGCGAGTGTGCGGCGAGGCGGAATCCTGCCGCGAGATCGCGCCAGTGGCCCTCGCTGAGCGCCTTCTCGCTCTGCAGCAAGCGCTCTGCGATGCGGACGATCAAGAATGCCGAGAAGAGGAACGTCACGGCGTTGAACCAGTACGCGAGGTCGGGCGACCCGAACGACAGGAGCACACCCCCGAGCAGCGGGCCGAGCATCCACGTCAGGTTCTCGGCCGCCTGGAAGAGCCCGTTCGCCTCGGGAAGCTCGGCGTCGGAGACGAGGTTCGGCAGCCCCGCATAGACCGCCGGGCGGAAGAAGCCGGTCGCGAAACCCGCGACGCCCGCGAGCCCGACGACCATCCACGCAGTGGTCGCGAACGGCAGCAGGCAGAACACCGCACAGCGCGCCAGATCGGACGCGACCATCAGCTTACGGCGCGAGAAGCGGTCGACGAACGAGCCGAGGAGCAGGCCGATCACGATCATCGGCACGAAGTCCGCGACGAGGAGCGCGGCGACCCACTTGCTCGAATGCGTGCGGTCCCAGACGTCGACCATCAGCGCCATGACGGCCAACCTCGTTCCGAGGCCGGATCCGACCGCCGACAGGAAGAGAAGGCGGAACTCTCGTGCGCGGCGGAGGAGGTCGAGCTGGCGGCGAGCCCCCCTCTGGGTCACCTTCTCACGCTAACACCCGACGACGTCGGCGCTTCCCCCGGCTGGGGTGGTTACGCGCGGGCGCTCGAGCGGACGCGCCCGAGGGCCTCGTCCAGAAAAGCGTTGTCCTCTGGTGAGCCGACGGTGACGCGCACGGCGCTCGGAGCGCCGAAGCCCGCGAGCGGACGGACGATCACGCCTTCCCGCAGAAGCGCCTCGAAGAGCGGTCGCGCGTCCTCCTCCCCGCTCTCCGCGTACACGAAGTTCGCGACTCCGGGGCCCACGCACGCGAACCCGTGCCGCTCGAGGATCTCGGAGACGCGCGTGCGTTCCTGCGCGTTGATGCGCCGGCGCCGTTCGACTTCTGCGGTGTCGTCCAGGCTCGCGACCGCCGCCGCCTGCGCCTGCGAGTTGAGGTCGAACGCGCGCCGAACCTTCGCGATCGCGGTGACGACGTTCGGCGAGCCGACGCCCCAGCCGACGCGCAGCCCCGCGAGCCCGTAGATCTTCGAGAAGGTGCGGACGACGAGCACGCGGTGGCCGCGACGGAACGCGTCGATGCCGTCGGGGTACTCGGGATCGTCGATGTACTCGAAGTACGCCTGGTCGAGCACCGTGAGCACGTGCTCGGGGACCCGCTCGAGGTAGGCCTCGACCTCGGCGCGCGTGTTCATCGTCCCCGTCGGGTTGTTCGGGTTGCAGACGTACACGACCTTCGTGCGTGGGGTGATCGCGTCGAGCAGCGCGTCGAGGTCGTACGTGCCGTCGCGGAGTGGGACGCGCACCGGGATCGCGCCGAGCTTGACCGCGTCGATCACGTAGCTCGGGAACGACGGCCAACCGCAGACGATCTCGTCGCCCGAGTCGAGGAACGCCTGCGAGACGCAATCGATCACGCCGTCGGCGCCCGAGCCGACGGTCACGTGCTCGAACTCGACGTCGAACGTCTCCGCGAGCTTCGCGCGCAGCCGGTACGCACCGCCGTCGGGGTAGCGGTTGAGCTCGCGTGCCGTGCGCTCCATCGCCTCGAGCGCGGCGGGGAACGGCGGGAACGGGCCTTCGTTCGAGGCAAGCTTGATGACGCGGTCGAGGCCGAGCTCGCGCTGCACCTCCTCGACCGGCTTGCCGGGCTCGTACGGGGTCAGGCCCGCGACGGCCGGCGTGACGAAGTCGTCGGGGATCTCCGCCGGGCCCACGGGCACGGCGCGAACTCTACTCCGCCGGAGGTGGAAGCTCCTCGGCGCTCTTGTGGCGCCAGAAGAAGATCACCACGCCCGCCGCCGCGATCGCGCCGAGCACGAGCGCCCGCTTCGAGCGCCGATGCTCGACACCGGCGGCCGACCTGGCCCGCTGCTCCGCGTACTTCTTCGTAGCGGTCCACGTGAGCCAGCCGAGCATCGCGTTGCGGCGGTTGAAGATCGTCACGTAGCGGAGGCTACCCCAGTCCTCGAAGACGCGAAACGCCCCGAGGGGCGCTTCGCGGAAACCCGGGACCCGCGGGCGGCATGGCCCCGGGTGGGGACGAGGGCACGTCCACCCATCACGATGCCGCGCTCGGGCGAAACTTGCAAGCCCGGGTCAGGGCTTCGGAGGCTTGCCGTGCTCCTTCGGGACCGGCGGAACGGCGCTCTCGGCCTGCTTCTTCGCCTGTCCGGGCGGGATCGGCTTGGCACTCGGAGCGTGACTGCGGGCGGGCTTCGGCTTCTTCGCCGGCCTGGCCTTGTGGGGCTTCACGTGGCTGACGGACGCCGCAACGCTCGCCTTCTTCAGCTGGCCGGGCGCGGTGGCGCGGCCGTTCGCCTTCGCTGCCTGCTTCGACCTGGCGGACTGCACCGGCTTCTTCGCGGCCGCCGCGGGCTTCGGCGCGGCCACGTGCTTCACGACCGGAGCGGCGACGACGAGTGGAGCCGCGACCTCGCGCACGGGTGCCCGCGTCGCCTGGACCGGCCGGGCGGCGACGGGCTTCCGCTTCGGCTGAGTGAACTCCTGCGCGCCCTTGTAGCCGGCGCCGGTCGCGACGACACCTGCGGCGACAACGGCAGCGGCCTTCGCGGCGACTCCGGTCCCGACCGCGGCGCCGCCGCCGCCGAAGAGCGACGTGAGCGAGGTCGGGAGCGGCACGACGGCGAGCGCCTTGAACGCCGAGCGCTGCGCGCGCTGGCTCCGTGCAAGCCGCTCGCACTCGCGGCATTCGCGCAGGTGCGCGCGAAGCGCTCTGGACTCCTGCCATGACAGCTTGCCGTCGGAGCGCCGTGAGATCGCGCGCTCGGCGTCGAGGCACGTGAGCGCGCCGTCGAGCTGCTCGCGCAGCGAGCGACGCGCGCGGAAGATGAGCGTCTCCACCGCGCTCACGGTGATCCCGAGGATCTCGGCAATCTCCGCGTACGAGCGGCCCTCGAGCTCGCGCATGACGAGTGCGGCGCGCTGGTTGAAGGCGAGATGGCCGAGCGCGCGCTGGATGTCCGCGGCGGTCGGGCCGGTCGACTCCTCATCGGGCGCCGCGTCGCCGATCCGCTCGTCGAAAGCGACCTCCTCGGGGCGTCGCTGCGACTGGCGGAAGCGCTGGCGGCAAACGTTGTGCGCGATCGCGATCAACCAGTTCTGCGCGTTGCGCGGCCGCTCGCCGCGCTCGAACGCGCGGTACGCGTTCAGGAAGGTCGTCTGGGTCACGTCCTCCGCGTCGGCCGGGTGGCGGAGCACCGCGAGCGCGTATCGGTAGACGTCGCCGACGTGGCGCTTGTACATGCGCTCGAACGAGCGGTCCGCGCGGAGGCGGTGCGCCAGCACCGGCGTCATACCCTCACTGATACCGCAGATCGCGGAAACTTGCGCTACGGGAGCTTCGGGAGCGGCGGAACCGGGGGAACCTGCGGGGGCTGGACCGGAAGCGGCGGAACGGCGACAGGCGGCTCTGGGAGCTGGATCGGGAGAGACGGCGCCTCGAGGGGCACGGGCAGCGGCGGGGTGCTGATCGGGAGCCGCTGCGTCACGGCCTGGGTCGTGGTCGTCGTCGTGGTCGTGGTGGCGGGAGCTGCGGCCGCGGGGCCGGCAGGGTCCGGCCTGCTCGCCGGCGTCGCGGCCGCCTCGGCCGCGATCGGCTCGAGCGTCGTGGGACGTCCGACCTTCCCGCCTTTCACCAGCGTCGGCTGCAACGCGCGCAGCGCCTTGGCGCGCTTGACGTTCCCTCCCTGCACGACGGGCCGCGTCTTCTGCGGCGCGACGAGCTCGGTACGCGGGGCCGCCGCCGGGCGATCGACTGCGTCGGCGACCTCATGCCCGGCTCCCGCGGCGACCGCGCCGGCCGCGACGACGGCCGCGGCCTTCGCGGCGATGCCTGTGCCCACGGCGGCGCCGCCTCCACCACCCCACGACGTGAGCGAGGCGGGCAGCGGCAGCGGGCCGAGGCTCCGGAGCGCGGCGCGTCGTGCGCGCTCGCGTCGCGCGAGCGTCGCGCACTCGGCGCACTCGCGCAGGTGTGCGCGAAGGCGTCCACGCTCCTCGGATTGAAGGCGTCCGTCGAGCTGGCGCGAGAGCGCGTGCTCGGCCTCGCCGCAGGTGAGCGGGCCTTCGAGCTGCTCGCGGATTGCGCGGCGGGCGCGGAAGAGCAGCGTCTCCACCGCGGAGCTCGAGAGGTCGAGCGCGTCGGCGATCTCCGCGTACGAGCGACCTTCGAGCTCGCGCATCACGAGCGCGGAGCGCTGGTTGAACGAGAGCGCCCCGAGCGCGTGCACGAGCTCGCGCACGTCGACGTCCTCGTTCGTCCGGATCGCCGCCGTGTCGGCGATCTGCGGCTCGAGCGAGACCTCCTGCGGCCGCCGCTTCGCGTCGCGCATGCGCGTGCGGCACGTGTTGTGCGCGATCGTGATCAGCCACTTGCGCGGGTGGCGAGGTCGGTCGCCCCGCTGCATCGCGCGGTACGCGTTCATGAAGGTCGTCTGCGCGACGTCCTCGGCGTCCGCACGGTTCCGCAGCACCATCAGCGCGTACCGGTAGACGTCCTGGACATGCGCCTGGTAGAGCCGCTCGAAAGCGCGCTCACCTGAAGTTCGCTGGGCGAAAAGCGGCGTCATGCGTGTGGACACAGGCACAACGCCTGAGCTGCCCGGGCGGATACTGCTGTTTTGGCCTCTCTTAGGCCGTTGTGGGCGTGCGCTTGCGGTTCGGGAGATGAATCGCGCGCCCGAGCGCCACGAGACCGGCCTCCTTGACGGCCTCGGACAGCGTCGGGTGCGCCGTCATCCCGTCCGCGACCGTCTCCACCGTGGACTCGGCGTCGATCGCGACGACACCGGCTTCGATCAGGTCGGTCACGTGCGGCCCGACCATGACGACGCCGAGCAGCTCGCCGTAGCGCGTCTCGTGGATGGACTTCACCCAGCCGATCGTCTCGTTCTGCATGACCGCGCGCGCGTTCGCGACCCAGGGGAACTGACCGACGGCGACGTCGTCCCCGTATTGCTCGCGCGCCTCGGCCTCGGTGAGCCCGACGCTCGCGACCTCGGGGTCGGTGTAGATCGGGCGTGGGACGGCGCGGTTGTCGACGATCCCCTCGTGTCCGCATGCGTTCTCGGCTGCGACCTCGCCCTCACGGAACGCCGTGTGCGCGAGCTGCCAGTAGCCGGCGCAGTCGCCGACGGCATAGATGTGGTCGACCGTCGTGCGCCTGTGCTCGTCCGCGGCGATGCCCTTGCGCGGGTCGTACTCGACGCCGATCTCCGAGAGGCCGAGGTTCTCGACGACCGGCCCGCGGCCGACGGCGACGAGCATCAGGTCGGCCTGCACGGTCTCGCCGTCACCGAAGTGCACGGTCAGCTGCGTTCCGTCGTCCTCGACCTTCGTGCACTGCTTCTCGAGGTGCAGCGCGATGTTCCGGCGCTGGAACTGCTTCGCGAGCTCCTTCGACGCGTCATCGTCCTCGAGCGGGATCAGTCGCGGCAGCATCTCGATGATCGTCACCTCGCTGCCGAAGCGCTGGAAGATCGACGCGAACTCGACGCCGATGATGCCGCCGCCGAGCACGACGAGGCGCCGCGGCACCTCGCTCTGCGAGAGCAGCCCGGTGGAGTCGACGCAGCGCGCCGAGTCGAGGCCCTCGATCGGCGGACGGAGCGGGAACGAGCCCGTTGCGATGATCGCCTGCTTGAAGCTGACGTCCTCGCCGCCCTCGACCGCGATCGTGTTCGCGTCCTTGAAGCGGCCCGTGCCCTTGACCCACTCGACGCCGTTCGCCTTGAAGAGCGAGGCGACGCCGCCGGTCATCTGCTTGACGACGCCGTCCTTCCACTGGTTCGCGACGCCCATGTCGAGCTGCGGCTCGCCGACGTTGACGCCGAACTTCGCGAAGGACTCGTGCGCCTCCTTGATCGCGAACGCCGTCTGCACCCATGCCTTCGTCGGGATGCAGCCGATGCGCAGGCAGGTCCCGCCGAGCTCGGGCTCCTTCTCGATGCAGGCGGTCTTCGCGCCGAGCTGCGCTGCGCGGATCGCGGCGGTGTAGCCGCCCGGGCCGCCTCCGAGAACTGCGACGTCGTAGTCCACGGGCGCGATGTTATCGGCGCGGGCCGCAGAGGTCGTCGGCGCAGTGGTCGAGCGCACGGACGAGGGCACGAAGACGGCGCCCGGCGTCCGTCAGCCGGTACTCGACGCGTGGCGGACGCGTGTCGTACACCACCCGCTCGAGGATCCCCGCCTGCTCGAGATCCTGCAGCCGCTGCGCCAGCATCCGCGGCGTGATCCCGACGAGCAGGCGCTTGAACTCGTTGAAGCGCGTCGCGCCGCCGTGCGACGCGTAGACGATCGCAAGCACCCAGCGGCGCCCGAGGAGGTCCGCCGCAAGGGCGACCTCCTCGGGCACCGTGGACTGGCTAGGCCGCGACGGCACGGTGCGACGGCTCCTCCTCGAGCGCGAGCTCGAGCACCTCGCCGAGCGTCATGACCGGATGGAACGCGAGCTCCTCGCGCACGTCCTCCGGCACGTCGTCGAGGTCAGCTCGGTTCCGCTCCGGCAGGATCACGTCGCGAAGGCCGGCCGCATGCGCCGCCAACACCTTCTGCTTGAGGCCGCCGATCGGCAGCACGCGACCCTGCAGCGTCACCTCGCCGGTCATGCCGACCGTGTGCTTGACGGGGCGGCCGGAGAGGAGCGATGCGAGCGCGGTCGACATCGCGATGCCGGCGCTCGGGCCGTCCTTCGGGATCGCGCCCGCGGGCACGTGCACGTGGAACGACGTGTCGTCGAACGCGGACTCGTCGATCCCGAGCTCGCCTGCGTGCGACCGGACGTAGGAGAGCGCGATCTGCGCGGACTCCTTCATCACGTCGCCGAGCTGCCCGGTGAGCACGAGCCGGCCGTCGCCCTTCATACGAGTCGCCTCGATGAAGAGGATGTCCCCTCCCGTGCCCGTGACCGCGAGCCCGGTCGAGACGCCCGGCACCGCGGTCCGCTCCGCAGCCTCCTGGTAGAAGCGCTGGCGGCCGAGTGCGTCGCGCACGACCTCGATGTCGACGACGACCGGCGCCTCCACCTCGTTCGCGACGAGCTTCGTCGCCGTCTTGCGCAGCGCCTTCCCGAGCTCGCGCTCGAGCTGACGCACACCCGCCTCGCGGGTGTACTCCGAGACGACGGTCCGAAGCGTGAGGTCGTCGATCGAAACCTCCTCCTCGCGGAGGCCGTTCCGGTCGCGCTGGCGCGGCCAGAGGTAGCCGCGTGCGATCGCGACCTTCTCGTCGACCGTGTAGCCGTCGAAGCGGATGACCTCCATCCGGTCGAGCAGCGGCTGCGGGATCGTGTCGGCGATGTTCGCGGTGGCGATGAACACGACCTGGGAAAGGTCGAGCTCGACGTCCAGGTAGTGGTCGCGGAACGAGTGGTTCTGCGCAGGGTCGAGGACCTCGAGCAGCGCCGCGGACGGATCGCCGCGCCAGTCGGCGCCGACCTTGTCCACCTCGTCGAGCAGGATCACCGGGTTCATCGTCCCGGCGTCGCGGAGCGCCCGGACGAGCCGGCCCGGCAGCGCACCGATGTACGTGCGGCGGTGGCCGCGGATCTCCGCCTCGTCGCGCACGCCGCCGAGCGACATGCGGACGAACTCGCGGTTGAGCGCGCGCGCGACCGACTCGCCGATCGACGTCTTGCCCGTCCCGGGCGGCCCGATCAGCGTCAGGATCGCACCGGAGCGCTTGTCCTCCTCGATGCCCCGCTCTTCGCGCAGCTTCCGGACCGCGAGGTACTCGACGATGCGGTCCTTCACGTCCTTCAGCCCGTAGTGGTCCTCGTCGAGCACCTCGCGCGCATGGACGGGGTCGAGACGCTCCTCCGAGGTCTTCCCCCACGGCACCGAGAAGAGCCAGTCGAGGTATGTCCGGATCATCTGCGACTCGGGGCCCTGCTCGCCCATCCGCTCGAAGCGGGCGAGCTCGCGCTCGGCCTGCTCGCGGACCTGTTCGGGCAGCTCGAGCTCCTCGAGCTTCTGGCGGTACTCCTCGATGACCGAGGAGTCGTCCTCGCCGAGCTCCTTGCGGATCGAGTCCATCTGGCGCCGGAGGATGTACTCGCGCTGTTGCTTCTGCGCGCCCTCCTCGACGTCTTCGCGGATGCGCCGGCGAACGTCGAGCGTCGCGAGCACCTCGCGCTGGAGCTCGATCGCGAGCTCGAGCCGCTCGCGCAGGTCGAGCGTCTCGAGGAGGCGCATCTTCTGCGCGAAGTCGACGTCGGGCGAGTAGCCGACCGTGTCTGCGAGCGCACCCGGGTCGCCGATCGCGCGCAGGAACGCGGACACGCGGCCGTCGTCGCCGCGCAGCTCGAGGATCTCCTCGACGATCGCGCGGTACTCGGTGCCGAGCTCGCGGAGCTTGGCGTCCCAGTCCTCGCTGTCGGGTCGCTCCTCGACCTCGACGCGCAGGTTGCCGCGGGGATCGCTCTCCGCGGCACCGAGCACGCCGCGGTGGAGGCCGTTGAGCACGACGGCGCGGCCCCCGCCGGGGAGCCGGATGCGCTCGGCGACTTCGGCGACCGTTCCGACCGAGGCGTATTCGTTCTCGTGGTTCGGGACGAGCAGCACGCGCTCCTCGCCCGCGGTGTCGACCGTCAGCGTGACGGTCATGTGCGGGAAGACGACCGAGTCCTCCAGCGGGATCAGCAGCAACTTGTCCAAGAACCTCTCCATCCAGTAGTAGGTATCGAAAGTGTACCTAGTACGAACGGAGCCCCGAAGAGGGCTATTCCTGCTGCAGCTGGGCCACCATCAGGACGTCCCCGTCCCCAGACACGGCCCGAAACCCGCGGCTCTCGTAGAGGTTGACGGCGGGGTTCGTCTTCTCGACCGAGAGGCTGATCTGCCGGAAGCCGTCCTTCCGAGCCCGGTCGAGCAGGGCGTCGAGGAGACCCGAGCCGATGCCCTTGCCGCGGCGGGAGGGCACGACGCCGATGGTCAGCTCGGGCGTCTCGGCGTCGACGAACCCGAACCCGGGCTCGGCCTCGCTGTAGAGCCGGAACCAGGCCGCGCCGACCTCGTGGAAGTCGTCGAGGGCGATCAACGCCCGGTCGCCGTCGCGCCCCCATGCGTTGACGTAGCGGGTGATCGGGAACTCGGTGTCGCGCGAGCGCCAGTAATAGGCGTGGCGGAGCATGTCGCGGAGGAACCGCACGTCCTGCTGGCCGCCTTCGCGGATCATCGTGTGCCGGAGACGTCCTGGCCGAGCTCGAGGCGATTGCCGTCGGGATCGACGACCTCGAGCAGCCGCATCTCGCCGTGCAGCTCGAGCACGACTCCCACGTCCACGCCGTCCTTCCGAAGTCGCTCCGCCTCGGCCTTCACGTCGTCGACGTCGACGTGCGCCACGCCGCTCTGCTGCGGCTCGCCCGTCGTGAGCGCGATCTCCATCCCTCCGCGCTCGAGCTTCGCCCAGCCGTCGTCGGCGTCGAAGAGCGTCTCGGTGAAGCCGAGCTTGTCGCGGTAGAAGCTCCGCGCCTCGTCGAGGTCCCGGACCGAGTACCAGACCGTCACAGCGCCAGGCCCGGCTCTTCGAGGAAGGCCTTCACGTCCTCGAGGAAGCGGGCGCCGTCCGCTCCGTCGACCGAGCGGTGGTCGCAGGTGAGCGTGACGGTCATCAGCGGCCGCGGGACGATCTGGCCGCCGCGCACGGCGGGGCGCTCCTCGACCGACCCGACGGCGAGGATCGCGGCCTGCGGCGGGTTCAGGACGGCGACGAACTGCTGCACGCCGAACATCCCGAGGTTCGAGATCGTGAACGTCCCTCCAGCGAGGTCCTCGGTTCGGAGCTTGTTGTCGCGCGCGCGTCCGACGACATCTGCCCGGGCGTTCGCGATCTGCTGGATCGTGAGCGACTCGGCGTTGCGGATCACCGGCACGACCAGCCCCTGCGGCGCGGCGACGGCGATGCCGACGTTCGCGGCCGGGAACCGCTGGATGCCCTCCTCGGTGAAGTGCGCGTTCAGCGCGCGGTGGCGCATGAGCGCGCTCGCGCAGACCTTCGTCAGGACGTCGGAGAGCGTCGGCTTCGCGCCGTCGCCGGCGCGTTCGACGAGCTGTTCGCGGAGCGCGACGGCGCGCTCCATGTCGACGTCGATCGTGAGCTGGAAAACCGGGACCGTCCAGGCCTCGGTCAGACGCCTCGCGATCGTCTTGCGGATCGAGGTGAGCGGGACGACCTCGACCTCGCCCGGCGGGACCTGCGGAGCGGCCGGCGCTGGAGCGACCTCGGCGCGCTCCACATCCTCCGCCACGATCCGCCCCTCGGGCCCGGTCCCCCGCAGCTGCGCAAGGTCGATGCCGCGCTCGCGCGCGATCCGACGGGCGAGCGGGGACGCCTTGATCCGCCCGTCCGTTCGCGTCGGCGCCTCACCGTCGGCTGCAGCGGCCTCGGCGCGCGCTGACGCCTCCCGCCCGCGTTCCCGCTCCGGCTCGCGCGCCGGCGCCTCCGCCGGCTTCTCGGCGCTCGCGGGCGCGCCCCCGTCCGTCGGCTGCTCGACCGACAGCGAGACCTCCTCGCCCTGCTCGCCGATCACGGCCACCGTTTGCCCGACCGGGACCTCGCCTTCCTGAACGGCGATCTTGAGCAGGACGCCGGAGGCGTCCGACTCGACCTCCTGGGTCACCTTGTCCGTGTCGAGCTCGTAGAGCGGCTCGCCCTTCTTCACGGGCTCGCCCTCGCTCTTCAGCCACTTGACGATCGTCCCCGACTCCATTCCCTGCCCGAGCCGCGGGAGCTTGATCTCAGTCGCCATTCCGTCCGACGGTTCGGTAGATGCCCTGCAGCACGTCCTCCGGCCCGGGGACGATGAACTGCTCCATCACCGGTGCGAATGCGAGCGGCGCGAACTTCGCCCCCACGCGCTCGATCGGCGCGTCGAGCCAGTCGAACGCCTGGTACTGGATGACCGACGCGACCTCGGCGCCGAAGCCCATGCGCGTGATCGCTTCGTGCGTCACGACGGCCCGGTTCGTCTTCTTGACCGACTCCACGATCGCCTCCTCGTCGAGCGGCTGCAGCGAGCGTGGGTCGATCACCTCGACGGAGACGCCGTTCCGCTCTGCCTCCTCGGCCGCCTCGACCGAGCGGTGCACCATCGGCCCGGTCGCGATCACGGTCACGTCCTCGCCCTCGCGAACGGTGCGCGCCTTCCCGAACGGGATCGGCTCGAGCTTCTCGGGGACCTCTTCCTTGACGGGGTAGAGCAGCCGGTGCTCGAAGACGATCACCGGGTTGTCGTCGTAGATGGCCGACCAGAGCATCCCGCGGACGTCCGTCGGCGTCGACGGGAAGACGACCTTCAGCCCGGGGATGTGCACGAACCACGCCTCGAGCTGCTGCGCGTGCTGCGCACCCGGCGACCAGCCCGCGCCGCCCTGCGTGCGGATCGTGAGCGGCACCTTCAGCTGGCCGCCCGACATGTAGCGGTGCTTTGCGGCCTGGTTGACGAGCTGTTCGGTCGAGAGCGTGAGGAAGTCCTCGTACATGATCTCGACGACCGGGCGCATGCCCTGCATCGCGGCGCCGATGCCGGCGCCCACGATCGCCATCTCGGAGATCGGCGTGTTCCGCACGCGCTCCGCCCCGAACTCGTCGACCAGCCCGTGCGTGACGCCCATCGACCCGCCCATCTCCGCGATGTCCTCCCCCATGAGGAAGACGTCAGGGTCGGAACGCATCGCAGATCGCGAGCGCGTCGCGAACAGCCTCGCGGTAGGTGAGCTCAGGCACCGGAGCTCCGCGCGAACTCCGCAGAAAATGCGGAGCATTTTCTGCGGTGATCAGGCATAGATGTTCTTGAGCGCGTCCTCGGGCTGAGGGTCGGTGCCGTTCTTCGCGAACTCGACGGACTCCTCGACTTCGCGGGTCACCTCGGCGTCGAGCTGCTCCCACTCGTCGTCCGAGACGCCGAGCTTCTCGCGGAGCTTCGTGATCGGGTCCTGCGTCTCGCGGAGCTCCTGCTGCTCGCCCTTGGGGCGGTAGACCTGCGGGTCGCCAACGTAGTGTCCGACGAGGCGGTAGGTCTCGACAACGAGGAGCACGGGGCCTTCGCCGCGCCGCGCGTGGTCGATCGCCTCGGACGCGGCGTCGTACACCTTCTCGATGTCCTGTCCGTCGACCTTCATCGAGTGCATGCCGAAGGCGACCGCGCGCTTCGTGAAGTCCGTGATCGGCGAGTGCTGCTTGTTCGGCGTCGACTCGGCCCACCAGTTGTTCTCGAGGACGAAGACCGCGGGCACGTTCCAGAGCTGCGCGAGGTTCAGCGACTCGTGGAAGGTGCCGATGTTCGTCGCGCCGTCGCCGAAGAACGCGAGCGCGACGCGCGGCTCGTTGCGAAACTTGAAGGCGAGCGCGGCGCCGGTGATCGCCGGGAGCCCTCCGCCGACAACCGCGTTCGCGCCGAGGTTCCCGCGCTCGACGTCGTAGAGGTGCATCGAGCCGCCGTAACCGTGCGAGCAGCCCTCGAGCTTCCCGTAGAGCTCGGCCATGAGCGCGTTCGGGGACGTCCCGCGCGCGAGCGTGTGCCCGTGCGCGCGGTGCGTGGAGGCGATCACGTCGTCCTCCTCGAGCGCCGCGCAGACGCCGACCGCGACGGCCTCCTGGCCGATCGCGACGTGGAGGAACCCGGGCAGCTCGCCGGCGCGGAATCGCTCCTCGACCTTCTCCTCGAAGCGACGGATCAGGAGCATGTCGCGGAGGAACTCGCGCAACCGCTCCTCGGAGACCCCCTTCGCTTCAGCCTCGACTTTGGCCACGGGCGCCAGTGTACGCTCCGGCCCGTGGCTCTGGTCACTGAGCTCCGGTCGTCGCTGCAGCACCTGCCGAGCACGTGGTCGGAGGCGAGCTTCGTCGTCCGTTTCGACGACGCGCGACGCGCGCGCGAAGCGGCGGCACGACTGACGAGCCTCGCGCCCGGACGGAGCGGCGAGGTGCTCCGGTTCTCGATCGCGCGCGGCACCGGTCCGTCGCCCGAGCTCGTCGCGAGGGCGCTCCGCCGGGTGGACGCGGCGCGGCTCGGCGGCACGCTCGAGCTCGTCGACTCGCAGAAGGCGACACCGGCGCCGCCCGTGAAGCGCCCGAAGCTCGTCGAAGCCTGGGACCGCGAGGTCGCGGCGCTTCCCCCCGACTGGAGCGACGTCTACGCCGAGATCGGCTTCACTTCCACCGACTACCTCGAGCGGGCGGCGCTGCTGATGGCGCCGACGAACCCGTCGCGTTTCGACGCAGCTCCCGGCTTCCGCTTCCGCGTCGCGCGCACGTTCGGCTACGGCGCGTCGCAGGTGATGACCCGCCGCTGCCTCGAGCGGCTCGACGAGGAGGACATCCGTGGGCAGGTGCGGATCCTCCACGCGCTCTCCGACACGAAGCCGTGGGCCACGCCAGGGACCGGTCTGGCACGTGGGCGGGAGGAACGTCTGACGCGCGACCCGTCCTCGTGGCTGATGGTCGAGCCCGGCTGGGAGGTCGTGCTCGGGACCGACGGCGAGCGCGTCGGCTCCGTCAAGGAGGTGCTCGGCGACCACAACGCCGACATCTTCGACGGGCTTGCGGTCGACACCGGCCTGATCGCGAAGCCGACCTACGTCCCGGCGGAGCGGGTGCAGATGATCGTCGAGGGACGCGTCGTGCTCGAGATGAGCAAGGACGACTTCGACGCGCTGCCGGAGTACGACCCGGCGGGCCCTCCCCCTTCCTAGGCGGCTTCGCGTGACCGACGATCGGCCGGTCGAGCTGCACATCGAGGTTCCGCCCGAGCTCGAGGCCGGCACCTACGCGAACGTGCTGAACGTCTGGCACACCGCGTACGAGTTCACGCTCGACTTCGGCGTCATGCAGCAGGTGGCCGAGCCCGAGGACCCGGAGGAGGCGGTGCACGTCCCGGTCCGCGTGAGCTCGCGCGTCCGCATCCCGGTGACGCTCCTCTTCGAGGTCCTCAAGGCGCTGAACCAGAACATGACGAACTACGAGGCGACGTTCGGACCGATCCGCGAGCCGGGGCAGACCGCCGAGGAGTAACGTTTGCACCGTTCGCGGGCCGGATAGGAGGTCCCCATGCTCCGCAAGCTGCTCTGGACTGGGCTCTACGCGGGTGTCGCCGCGCTGGCGACACTCGTCGCACGGAAGGTCGCCACGAAGGTCTGGGAAGTCGCGACGGGCGAAGCGCCGCCCGCGAAGACATGACCACGAAGGCCGACGAGGTCGTCGACAAGGGCGCGGACAAGCTCGACGAGCTGTCCCAGAAGACCGCGGCCGGAGACGGGGTCAAGGCGAAGGTCGCCGACGAGCTCGCAGACGACGCGGCGTTCCTCCGCAAGCTGAAGCCGAGCCTCATGGTCGCACGCGCGAAGGGCCGAGGCCCCGATCGACGAGCGGCCGGGCGAGGCGCGACGCTCGCCCGGCGGCCCACAGCTCGGCGCGCGCCCGAAGCCGAAGCGCGCCCGGAAGGGCCTCAACCCGTGGCTCGTCCTCGGCGGCGCGATCATCGGCGGCTACTTCATCGCGAAGGTCATCGACTGGAGGGGCCATGCCCACCCACGCGACTAACGGCGGCGGCCCCGGCCTCGGGACCGCGGTCAAGCAGGTCGCCGAGCACGCGAGCGCGCTCGTCCGGCTCGAGCTGGAGCTCGCGAGCCTCGAGCTGAAGCAGAAGGTCTCGGCGCCTCGGCGTCGGGCTCGGGCTCGTCGTCGGCGCCGCCCTGTTCGCCCTCTACGCCATCGGCTTCCTGTTCGCGACGATCGCCGCCGGGCTCGCGACCGCCATGGCCACGTGGCTGGCGCTCTTGATCGTCACGCTCTTCCTCGTCCTGCTCGTCGTCGTGCTCGGGCTGATCGGTCGCAACATGATCCGGAAGGGGACGCCGCCGGTGCCCGAGCAGGCGATCGCCGAGGCGAAGATCACCTCGAGCGCACTGAGAGGTGGCGACTGATGAACCGCACGACCGACGACGTCCGCACCGACATCGTGGCTGAGCGCGAGCAGCTGGCCTCCGCGGTCGACGACCTCCGCGACGCTGCCGACCTCACCTCGAAGCTCCGCACGAAGCTCCCCGTGCTCGCGGTCGGCGGCGCGGCGACGGGCTTCGTCCTCGCCGGCGGCATCGGCGCGACCATGCGCCTGCTCGCGCGGCGCGGCCGCGAGGGACACGAGAAGGTTCGCGCGGGACGCTTCACGCTTGTCGACCGCGGCTGACACCGACGTCGGCCACGTTCCGTCCGGGCCGCACCGCCTCGCGGCGCGCGAGTGGGTGGACGTCCTCAAGCGGACGTTCAAGCAGTTCCTCGGGGACGACTGCATGGGCCTCTCGCAGCAGGTCGCCTTCAGCTCACTGCTCGCGTTCTTCCCCAGCGTCATCCTGCTCGTCGGCCTGCTCGGGCTGATCGGCGCCTACGACGAGCTCGAGCACTTCCTCGGCGCCGTGGCGCCCGGCGCGGTGATCGACGCGATCGACCTCGCGCAGCAGTCGGCCGCGGGGAACAAGGGCGCGTCGTCGATCGCGGTCGTGGCCGGGCTCTTCCTCGCGGTCTGGGCCGCGAGCGGCGCGATGAGCTCCGTGATCAAGGCGGTCAACCGAGCGTACGACCGCCTCGAGACGCGCCCCGTCTGGAAGGTGCGGCTCTACGCGATCGTCCTCGTCGTCGCGACCGGCCTGACGTTCGCGTCGCTGTTCCTCCTGATCGTCTTCGGCGGTCCGATCGGCGACGCGATCGCGAGCCAGGCGCACCTCGGCGGCGCGTGGGACTTCGTCTGGAACATCTTCCGCTGGCCGCTCGCGTTCCTCGGGGTGCTGCTCTTCTTCGCGCTCGTCTACTACCTCGCGCCGAACCGGGACCAGCGGAGCTGGAAGTGGATCACGCCCGGGTCGGTGCTCGGCGGGATCCTCTGGCTCGTCCTCTCGGGGCTTTTCGCGCTCTACACGAGCTTCTCGTCCTCGTACGACAAGACGTACGGCTCGCTCGCCGGCGGCATCATCCTGCTGCTCTGGCTCAACTACTCCGCGATGGCGCTCCTCTTCGGAGCGGAGCTGAACGCCGAGCTCGACCGCCAGGCGGACATCCATGCGGCCGGCGGCAAGCACGCCGGGCTCGTCGGGTTCGCTAGGCGGTCACGGTGAACGAGCCCTTCAGGCGCCTCGCCTGAGGGTCGGACCGGAACGCGAACCTCCCGGCACTGAGCGTCAGGTTCCACGTCACCGTGCCGCGCCCGCGAACCGTCGTCTTCCGGTTCACGCCGGGGCCGAGCAGGTGGAAGTTGTGCTTCTTCGAGCGGTCGCGCACGACGATCACGTAACTCCCCGCAGCCAGCGACGTCACCTTCTTTCCGGCCTGCTGGAGCGAGATCGTGTTCTTCGGCCCGACCGTCGCGACGAGCGCGACGGGGAGCGCCGGTGGATTGCCGACGACGAACGCGCCGTGCATCACGCTCGCGTGCGGGTCGCAGACGAACGTGTAGCGCCCCTCCGCGAAGGTCACGTTCCACTCCACGGTTCCGATCTGCTCGATGTCGGTCGCGACGTCGACGCCGGGACCCTTCAGGTGGAAGTTGTGGAACTCGGAGCGGTCCTCGACGACGATCCGGTACTCGCCGGGGTCGAGCTTCGTCACGGGCTGGTTCTGCGCGTCCCGGAGCGTGATCGTGAACTCCGGCCCGACCGTTGCGAAGAGGTCGGTTGCGTGCGCCGCGGCCGGAGCGGCGAGGGAGACGAGCGCGGCGGCCCCGAAGGCGAGCAGACGGCGGATGCCCATGCACGCCTCTACGCGGTGGGCCCGAGACCGGATTTCAGGCACGGAGGACGGCGGCGAAGCGCTCCTCGAGCGCCTCGACGATCCGCCGCCGCAGCTCCCCCGCGTCCTCGTCCGAGAGCGTCCGCTCCGGTGACTGGAAGCTGACGGCGAACGCGACCGACTTCTTGCCGGGCCCGACCTGCTCGCCACGGTAGACGTCGAACGGGCGCATCTCGCGAAGCCCGGGGCCGGCGGCGCGCCGAGCCTCTTCGACGAGCTCGCCGGCCCTGACGGCCTCGTCGACGACGAAGGCGAGGTCCTGCTTGACGACCGGATACGTGATCACGTCCTCGTAGAGCACGAACTCCGGCACCCGCGGGAACAGCGAGTCGAGGTCGACCTCGAAGTAGCCCCAGCCCTCGTCGAGCTCTCGGAGGTCGATCTCCCCGTCGGCCGCCACGTGAAGCGCGCGGTGGAGCGTCTCGACCGCGCCCTTCGCGTGCGAATAGCCGCCGTCGACGATCCCCGCGACGTGCCAGCGCTCCTCCGGGCAGCACGTCGCCGGACGGCAGGAAGACGCGCGCGAGCTCGAAGAGCGCGATGCGCTCGACGCCGGCGTTGCGGTTCCGCCGCGCCGACTCGACGAGCCAGTGCTCGAGCGTGTCGCGGAGCGCCGCGAGCTCCGCCGTGTAGGGCTCGTGGAGCGGAATCCGCCACCCGCCCTCCGGGACGAGCGTCCACGTGTACGCCTCGTGGAAGCCGGCGCCGACGAGGACATCCTCGACCTGGCGGCGCAGGCGCTGCTCGCGCGTCAGCTGCGCGGGCTTCGCCGGACGATCGGGGAGCGTCGAGGGGACGTCCTCCATGCGGAAGCGGACGACCTCCTCGACGAGGTCGACCGGACGCGTGACGTCGCGGGCCCGCCACGTCGGCACGGTCACCGTGCGGTCGTCGACCTCGAAGCCGATCGACTCGAGGCGCGCGACCTGCTCCTCGACGGGGATCTCCAGGCCCGAGAGCCGGTCCGCGAGCTCGGGCTGGAGCGTGACGCGCGGCCGTTCGGGCAAGCCGTCGTTCACGTCGGTGTGCCCGGTCCAGCGGGCGCCGGCGAGCTCGACGAGGAGCTGCGTCGCGTAGACCGCTGCCCGCTCCGCGGCGTACGGGTCGACGCCCTTCTCCCAGCGCGTCGACGATTCCGTGCGCAGCCTCAGCCGTCGCGACGAGCGCAGCACGGTCAGTGGATCGAAGTTCGCCGCCTCGAGCAGGAGGTCGGTCGTCTCGGGCCGGACCTCGCTCTCCTCGCCGCCCATGATCCCGGCGATCGCGACCGGGTGCGACGCGTCCGCGATCACGAGGTCGTCGGTTGTCAGCTCGCGCTCCTGGCCGTCGAGCGTCCGCATCTTCTCGCCGGGCTGTGCGCGCCGGACGACGATCCGCCCCTCGTCGAGCCGGGCGAGGTCGAACGCGTGCAGCGGCGAGCCGACCGCGAGCATCACGTAGTTCGTGACGTCGACGACGTTCGAGATCGGCCGCATCCCCGCGGCGAGCAGCCGCGCCTTGAGCCAGTGCGGCGACTCTCCGATCGTCGCGCCGCGGAAGAGCCGACCGATGTAGCGCGGGCAGCCTGCGAAGTCCTCGACGCGGACGTCGACGGGCTCGTCGCCGGCGCGGTCGGGGTCGGTGCCCGGCGGCGGAGCGAGCGTGCCGCCCGTGACGGCTGCGACCTCGCGCGCGATGCCGTAGATCGACGCGAGGTCGGGGCGGTTGAAGCCCGTCTCGATCTCGAGCACGTCGTCGGTGAGCGGCAGGACCTCCGCGAGCGGCGTCCCCGGCTCGAGCCCGTCGCCCAGCACCATGATCCCGGTGTGGTCGGCGCCGAGGTCGATCTCGCGCTCGGACAGGATCATCCCGCGCGAGAGCTCGCCGCGGAGCTTCGCCTCGCCGAGCGGCTGCTCGGCGCCGGGCAGCAGCGCACCGGGCAGCGCGACGGCGACGGTCGCGCCCGCGCCGAAGTTCCATGCCCCGCAGACGATCTGCCGCGGCTCGCCCTCCCCCACGTCGACCTGGCAGAGCTGGAGCCGGTCCGCGTTCGGATGCTTGCCGGCCTCGAGCACCTTCCCGACGAGGAACTTGCCGAGGTTGCCGTCGACGTCCGGGACGCCGCGCGGCACGATCCGGTCGACCTCGCAGCTCGTGAAGACGAGCTTGCGCGCGAGGTCCTCGAGCGGGAGCCCGAAGTCGACGTACTCGCGGAGCCAGGAAGCCGGAACCTTCAAAACTGCGAGAGGAAGCGGATGTCGTTTTCCCAGAACAGGCGCAGGTCGGGGAGCCCGTGCCGCGCGAACGCGATCCGGTCGATCCCCAGTCCCCACGCGAAGCCCTGCCACTCGTCGGGGTCGTAGCCGACGAACTCGAGCACGTTCGGGTCGACCTCGCCCGCGCCGCCCATCTCGATCCAGCCGGAGTGCTTGCAGACCGAGCACCCGGCGCCGTCGCACAGGAAGCACGTCATGTCGAACTCGACCGAGGGCTCGGTGAACGGGAAGAAGCTCGTGCGCATTCGGACCTCGCGCGTGCCGCCGAAGATCGCCTCGGCGAATGCGCGCATCGTCCCGCGCAGGTCGGCGAGCGTGATGTCGCGGTCGACGGCGAGCGCCTCGACCTGGTGGAAGATCGGCGTGTGCGTCGCGTCGATCGTGTCGCGCCGGTAGACGCGTCCGAGCGACGCGATGTAGACCGGCGGCTCGCTTCGCCTGCATCGCGCGGATCTGCGACGGCGACGTGTGCGTCCGCAGCACGGCCTCGTCGCTGATGTAGAAGGTGTCGCGGGGATCGCGGGACGGGTGCGCCTCGGGGGTGTTGAGCGCGTCGAAGTTGTTCTCGACCGTGTCGACCTCGCGGCCGTCGAAGATCTCGTAGCCCATCCCGATGAAGACGTCCTCGATCCGGCGCCGGGTCTGCGTGATCAGGTGGTACGAGCCGCGGGGGATCTCGACACCCGGCAGGGTCGGGTCGAACGTCGGGTCGCTCACGGGACGCGCGAGCTCCGTCCGGCGCGCCTCCACGGCCGCCTCGATCCGCTCGCGGAGCGCGTTCAGAGCCATCCCGCTCTCGCGGTCGCGGACCTCACGGAGCGCGAGCTTCAGCGGGCTCTTGCGGCCGAGGTAGCGGACGCGCGCGTCGTCGAGCTGGGCGTCGTCCGCGGCGCCCGAGACCGCGGCGAGCGCCTCACGTTCGAGCGCCTCGACGTCCACGGCGGCGACTGTACTCGGTTTGTCCACGGCTCCTCCTCTCGGTCGACGGTGCGGAAAAACGCCCCGGCCCGAGAGTTCGTGGAACGACCGCGCTAGCGCGACGCCCCGGACTCGAGCCGGGGCTGCATAAACGGGTTCGCGCGCGTGGCCATCACGCGCAGAATAGCGCGATGAGCTTCCCGGAGTCCTTCGCCGACCGCTACGAGGAGTGGTCGGCCCCGATGACCGAGGACGTCCCGTTCTACGTCTCGCTCGCGCACGAGGCGGACGGGCCGATCGTCGAGCTCGCCGTCGGCTCGGGCCGCGTCGCCTCCGAGGTCGCGCGCGCCACCGGGGCGGACCGTGATCGGCGTCGACTCGTCGCCCGCGATGCTCGAACAGGCGCGGGCGCTCGACGCCGACCTCGACCTCCGCGCTCGGCGACATCCGCGACTTCGAGCTCGACGAGCCGGCCGCGCTCGTCTACTGCCCGTTCCGCTCGCTCCTCCATCTGCCCACGTGGCACGACCGGCGGCGGACGTTCGAGCGCGTCGCCGCTGCACTCCGGCCCGGAGGGCGCTTCGCCTGGAACGCGTTCGCGTTCGACCACGCGATCGCGGTGCGGCTCGACGGCACCCACCAGGAGAGCCCTGTGCCGCACGACCTCCGCTACGCCGTCGTCGACAACCGCATCGACATCCTCCTCGAGAGCGGCGACACGAGCTCGCTCTGGTGGGCGACGAAGAACGAGTGGCTCGGGCTGATCGACGTCGCCGGGCTCGAGGTCGAGGCCCTCTACGGCGGCTTCGAGCGGCAGCCGCTGACCGACGAGAGCCGCGAGTACGTGTTCGTCGCGCGCAAGCCGTGAGTCACTACGACTCGATCGCGCGGATCTACGACCCGTGGTCGGTGAGCGTCACCGAGGACGTCGGCTTCTACGTCGACCTCGCGCTCCGTGCGGGCGGGCCGGTGGTCGAGCTCGGCGTCGGCACCGGGCGGATCGCCGTGCCCACCGCGGCGGCAGGCGTGCACGTGATCGGCATCGACTCGTCGAAGGGGATGCTCGAGGTCTGCCGCCGAGGCCGCGGCGGCCGCCGGCGTCGCGCACCTGGTCGATCTCCGCGTCGGCGACCTGCTCGACACCACCCGTGACCGAGCGCGTTCGGCTCGTCACGTGCCCGTTCCGCGCGTTCCTCCACCTGCACACGGACGAGATGCGCCTACGGGCGCTCGGCGCTGCGCGGGAGCTGCTCGAGCCCGACGGTCGCCTCGTCTTCGACGTCTTCGCGCCGGGCCCGGACGACGTCGCCGAGACGCACGGTCGCTGGCTCGAGCGGGAGCCGGAGATCTTCGAGCGCGCGGACTGGGACACCGAGCGGCGGCGGCTGACCCTCTCGGTGCGGGGCCGCGACGGGGCGACGACGATGGAGCTCGCCTGGCTCTCGCCGGAGGAGTGGGGCGCGCTGATCGAGCGGGCCGGGTTCGACGTCGAGGCGCATTACGGCTGGTTCGACCGGCGTCCCTATGCCGGCGGCGAGGACTCGGTCTGGATCGCGCGTCGACCGGCGGGATAGAGTCGCGCCCGTGAGCTGGGTCGTCTGGATCGCCATCGCCCTCGCGGTCGTCATCGGGCTCCTGCTCGTGACGATGTACAACCGCCTCGTCCGGCTGCGGAACCGCGTGGCCAACGCGTGGTCGCAGGTCGACGTGCAGCTCCGGCGGCGGTACGACCTGATCCCGAACCTCGTCGAGACCGTGAAGGGCTACGCCTCGCACGAGCGCCAGACCTTCGAGGAGGTCACGCAGGCGCGCACGCGTGCGCAGCAGGCGGGGACGGTCGAGGAACAGGGCCAGGCAGAGAACGCGCTCACGGCCGCGATCGGCCGGCTCTTCGCCGTCGCCGAGGCGTACCCCGAGCTCCGCGCGAGCGAGAACTTCCAGCAGCTCCAGTCGCAGCTCGAGGAGACCGAGGACAAGATCCGGGTCGCCCGGCAGATCTACAACGACACGGTGCTGAGCTACGAGAACGCCCGCCAGACCGTGCCGACGAACCTCGTCGCCGGCGTGTTCGGGTTCGAGAGCAAGCCGTTCTTCGAGATCGAGGAGCCGGTTCGGGAGGCGCCACGCGTGCAGTTCTGACGGCGGCCTTCGCCGTCGTCGCGTTGGTCGTCGCGCCCGCTGCGCACGCGAAGAGCTTCACCCTCACCGACGCCAGGACGGACGTCGTGATGCAGCAGAACGGGTCGCTCGTCGTCGACGAAGCGATCACGTTCGCCTTCGACGGCGACTTCACCGGCGCGTTCCGCGAGATCCCGCTGCGCGACGGTGAGACGATCGACGAGATCGGCGTCAGCGAGAACGGGCGCGCGTACCGCGCCGGCGCCTCCGCCGAGCTCGGGTCTCCGGGCGCACCCGGCACGTTCGGCACGAAGCTCCTGTCGGACCGTGTGCGGATCGTCTGGCACTACTCCGCGCGAGTCGGAGCAGCGCACGTTCCACATCCACTACCGCCTGCGCGGGCTCGCCGTCGCCTACGACGACGTGGTCGACGTGAACTTTCGGGTCTGGGGCGACGAGTGGGAGTCCGGGCTCGCGCGACTCCAGGCGACGCTCATGGCGCCCGGCGTGATCCGGCGCGCGTGGGGCCACCCGGTCCATGTGCGGGGCGACGTGAGGATCGACGGGAACATCGTCGTCCTCCGCGCGATCGACATCCCGCCGAACCAGTGGGTCGAGCTGCGCGCGCTGATTCCGCGCTCCGCGTTCACGTCGACCGCGGGGATGCGCGTCGCGAGTGGCAACGGCTTCGCGAGGATCGTCCGCGAGGAGGTCTCGTCGGCACAGGAGGCCGAGCACGACCGCGAGAAGATCGACGACGCGGTCGACAACCTTCCGCGCACGCTCCTCCTGCTCGCGCTCCTCGGGCTCGTGCCGGCGATGGCGCTCGTCTACGGCGTCTACCGCTTCTACGGCCGCGAGCTCGAGGTCGGCTACGACCGCGAGTACGAGCAGGAGCCGCCCTCCGAGCTCGATCCCGCCCTCGTGCCGTCGCTCGTCGCGCAGCGGACGCGCGTCGGGTCGAACGAGTTCACCGCGACCCTCTTCGACCTGATCCGCCGCGGTCGCTACAAGGCCGAGGGCGTCACGACGGAGCAGGCGCACGTGGGGCGGCATCCGCTCCGAGCAGGTCGCCGACCTCGAGCTCTCGCGCGGAAAGGACGAGGAGCTGACCGAGTACGAGGCTGCGCGTCGCCGAGGTCGTCGACGACGTGCTCTCGACCGGGCCCGAGCGCCTCTCTCTCTTCCGCGACCGGATCGAGGACGACCGCAAGTCGAACTCCGCGCGCTTCAAGACGTTCAAGGAGGAAGTCGGGAACGAGGTCGGCCGGCGCAACTGGTTCACGAACGCGGGGCTCGTCCCGCTTGCTCGGCGCGCGTGCTCGTCTTCGGCGTGCTCGGCTGGATCCTCTGGGGGGTCGGTCACGACCGCTACACGAGCGTCGCGCCCACCTGGGACTCGATCGTGTTCCTCGCGCTCGGCGTGTGCTGCTTCGTCAACGCCGGAGTCGCGGGCGCGTCGGCGTTCATGGTGCGCCTCTGGCGCCGCCGCAGACCGAATGCGCAGATGGAGGCGTCTCGCTGGGAGGCGTTCCGCCGCTACCTCACGGACTTCCCGCGCCTGCAGGAGGCACCGCCGGCGTCGCTCGAGCTCTGGGAGCAGTACCTCGTCTACGGGATCGCGTTCGGGATCGCCGAGCGCGTGCTGCAGGGCGCGCACCTGCTGATGCCGGAGGAGCTGCACAGCGCGAGCACGATCTACTGGATCAGCCCGAACGGCGACCTCGGCGGCGGCCCGACCGCACTCGCGATCGGCGACCTCTCGGCCGGCTTCGGCTCGGCGCTCGCTCCTCCGAACTCGGGCGGCGGCGGCTTCGGCGGCGGCTTCTCGGGCGGAGGCGGCGGTGGTGGCGGCGGCGGAGGTGGAGGCGCCTGGTAGTTAGCGCCGCCGCGCTTCGTAGAGCGCGACCGCGCCCGCAGCGGCGACGTTGAGCGAGTCCGCATGGTCGGCCTGCGGGATCGTCGCGACCGCGTCGGCCTCGCGCAGCACCTCGTCCGGCAGCCCGTCGCGTTCAGCGCCGAGGACGAAGGTGACCTGCGCGCCGAGCTCGAGCTCCTTTAGCGCGACGCCGCCGCGCGAGACGAGCGCGACACGTGGGCGTCCGGCGTCGTCGAACGGCGCCGTCGGCACGCGGAAGAGCGCGCCCATGGACGCGCGCACCGCCTTCGGGCCCGTCGGATCGCCGCAGCCGGACGACAGCGCCACCGCAGCGCCGAACGCGTCCGCAGTGCGGAGCAGCGCACCGACGTTGGCGGGATCGTGCACGCGCCAGAGCGCGAGCGTCAGGTCGCGCGTCCCGCGCGGCAGGTCGTCGCGGCGGTAGACGCCGATCGCGCGCGCCGGGTGCGCGCAGCGTCGAGAGCTCGGCGAGCACCTCGGGCGTCACCGTCTCTCCGGCGACGAACAGATCGACCGGCTCGATCCCCGCCGAGCGCGCCGCGTCGACGAGATCCTCGCCCTCGACGACGAACAGGCCCTCGCGCTCGCGCTGCGAGCGTGAGGCGAGGCGCCTGGCCAGCCTCAGCCGCGGGTTCGCGGCCGAGGTGATCAGGACTGGAGCCTGTCTCGTAGTGATGCCTCGCCGCCGGGGTGGGCTCGGTGGGGCGAGGCAAGGACGCAGGGAGCGCTCGTACCCGCAGTGGTACGGGCGCGACTGAGGACGCGGCATCGCGCCGCCGAGCGCAGCCCGGCGGCATCGCGCCTCACTGCGAGGCAGGCTCCTTCGAAAGAGCCGCCTTCGCCTCTTCGGCGATGCGGCCGAACGCAGCGGGATCCGAGACGGCGAGATCGGCGAGGACCTTGCGGTCGAGCTCGATCTCCGCCTTCTTCAGCCCGGCGATGAACTGGTTGTACGAGAGGTCGTGCTGGCGCGCGGCTGCGTTGATGCGGATGATCCAGAGCCGCCGCAGCATCCGCTTCTTCGTCTTGCGGTCACGGTACGCGTAGACGAGCGACCTCTCGGTCTGCTCCTTCGCGCGGCGGTAGCTCGAGTGCTTGAGCCCCCAGTAGCCGCTCGCCTGCTCGAGGACCTTGCGGCGCTTCTTGCGTGCGTGGACCGAACGCTTGACGCGCGGCATCAGACGTTCCCTCCGAACAGCTTCTTCACCTCGTGCGTGTCGGCCTTGGCGACCGGCTGGTCACGCGTGAAGGCGCGCTTACGCTTGGCGGACTTCTTCCCGAGGTTGTGGCTCTGCATCGCCTTGCGGCGCAGCAGCTTGCCCGTCCCCGTGATCTTGAACTTCTTCTTCGCTCCGCTGTGTGTCTTCTGCTTTGGCATTGGGTTTCGTGTCTCCTGCAGCCTTCGTCGGGGCCAGCAGCATCGTCATGTTCCGACCTTCGAGGAGCGGCGACTGCTCGATCAGCCCGACGTCCTTGATGTCCTCCGCCAGCCGCATGAGGAGGTCACGCCCGCGCTCCGGATGCTGCTGCTCGCGTCCCCGGAACATGATCGTGACCTTGACCTTCGCACGCTGGTTGAGGAAGCGGACGACGTGGCCCTTCTTCGTCTCGTAGTCGTGAACGCCGATCTTCGGTCTGAACTTGATCTCCTTGACGTTGACCTGGAGCTGGTGCTTGCGCGCGAGCTTTGCCTTCTGTTCCTGCTCGTAGCGGTACTTGCTGTGATCCATGACCCGCGCCACCGGCGGGTCGGCCTGCGCCGCCACCACCACGAGGTCGAGGTTCTTCCCCCAGGCGATGTCGAGGGCCTCTTTCGTGGGCTTGACCCCAAGCTGCGATCCGTCCTCGTCGATCAGCCGAACCTGCGCCGACCGGATGTTCTCGTTCACGAAGTCGTTCCTCGCCGGCCTCGGCGGCTCCGGCGCGAACCTGCGGCGGGGCCTCACAGACTATTCACCAAGCTCGTTTGATCCTCCTCGCTCAACGACAAAAGCCGCTGCATGCAGCGGCCCCGTTTTCTCCCGAAGTTCACTCGGTTGAACCCGCGCGGAGCTCGTCGGCTCGCCGGGTGAGGAACGGGTCCGCTCCTGCTTTGGTCAGGACTCCAGAGTAGCAAGCTCCGCCACGAAGTCCACGAGGGACTTCTGGTACTGCTCGCCGCCGCGGTCGCGGATCGAGAGCGAGTCCGGCGACTCGCGGTCGCCGTAGACGATCGTCTTCGGGACCTTCTCGAGCTCGGCGTCGCGGATCCGCTTGCCGACCGTCTCGTCGCGGTCGTCGACGTCGACGCGGAATCCTGCGTCCCGCAGCGCATCGGCGATCTGGGCTGCGGCGGGGCGGTGGTCCTCGCCCACCGGCAGGATCCGCACCTGCACGGGCGCGAGCCAGAACGGAAACGCGCCGCCGAAGTGCTCCGTGATGATGCCGATGAAGCGCTCGAACGAACCGAAGAGTGCGCGGTGAATGACGATGACGGGATGCTCCGTGTTGTCGGGCCCCATGTACGTGAGCCCGAATCGTGCGGGCATCTGCCGGTCGAGCTGGATGGTCCCGAGTTGCCACGAACGGCCCAGCCCATCCGTCATATGGAGGTCGATCTTCGGTCCGTAGAACGAACCCTCGCCTTCACCCAGGAAGTAGGGGATCTTGTTCCGCTCGAGCGCCGACGCAATATCGGCCTCAGCGATGTCCCACTCCTCGTCGGTTCCGAGCTTGTCGTCCGGGCGGGTCGAGAACTCGGCGCGAGGCTCGAGGCCGAAGATTGCGTAGAGGTCGCGAAGGTAGTCAAGGCAGCCATCGAGCTCGGACGCGATCTGTTCCGGCGTGCAGAAGATGTGGGCGTCGTCCTGGGTGACATGCCGCACACGCGTCAACCCGTGCAGTGCGCCTGCGAGCTCGTTGCGGTGCAGCGGCGCGGCCTCCGCGTATCGGAGCGGCAACTCGCGGTAGCTGCGCAAGGCGCTCCCGAACAAGAGCATGTGCCCCGGACAGTTCATCGGCTTGATCGCGTAGAGCTGCTCGTCCTCGAGCGGGATCAGGAACATGTTCTCGCGGAACTTCTCCCAATGGCCCGACGTGACCCAGAGCGCTTTGTCGTAGATGAGCGGCGTCTTCACCTCGACGTAGCCGCGTTTGGCGTTTTCCCGCCGGCGCAACGCCTCGAGCTCGTTCCAGATGACCATTCCCTTCGGGTGCCAGAAGGGCGATCCCGGAGAGTGTTCGTCGAAGTGGAAAAGATCGAGTTGGTTCCCGAGTCGCCGGTGGTCGCGCCTTCGTGCTTCCTCGAGCTGCTCGAGGTAGTGGTCGAGGTCCTCCTGCGAGTAGAACGCGGTGCCGTAGATGCGCGTCAGCTGCGTGTTGCGCTCGTCGCCGCGCCAGTACGCGCCGGCGAGGCCCGTCAGCTTCAGCGCCTTGATCGGCTTCGAGTTCTGGAGGTGCGGTCCGCGGCAGAGGTCGGTGAAGTCGCCCTGCGTGTAGAAGCTGATCGGCCCCTCCGCGGTGTCGACGAGCTCGACCTTGTACGTCTCCCCCTGCTCGGAGAAGACGCGCTTGGCCTCCTCGGCCGACACCTCCTCGCGCGACCACTCGCGCCCCTCGGCGAGCTCGCGGTCGATCTCGGCCTGGATCTTCTCGAGATCCTCCTCGCGGAGCGGCTCGGGGAACTCGAAGTCGTAGTAGAAGCCGTTCTCGATCGGCGGCCCGATCGCGATCTTGACGCCCGGATAGAGGCGCCGGACGGCCTCGGCGAGCAGGTGGGCCGCGGAGTGTCGGAGGACGTAGAGCGCGTCGGGGTCAGCCGTGTCGCGGGTCGTGACGATCTGGATCTCCTGGCCCTCCTCGAGCGGAAGCCGGAGGTCCTGCACCTGCCCGTTCGAGCGGAGCAGGACGGCCTGCTCAGCGAGCTTCGGTCCGATCGCGCGCGCGGCGTCGAGGCCGGTCGCGCCGTCCGGGAGTTCGAGTTCGGTTTCGTCGGGTAGGACGACCTTCATGTCAGAAGAGGATATGGAACACCCTCGCGACGACGATCGCAACGACGAAGTCCCGGGCTCGCCGGTGCCCGATCCGGAAGACGATCAGGGCGACGCCGAAGACGACCCGCAGGCCGACTAGGCCGCACTCGCACTCCGATCGACAGCGTGCACTTCGAATGCGAAGTGCACGCTGCACATGCACACGACACGCACTCGACGTGCAAACGCGACGATGTCGTTTGCACAATTCGGTTTGACTTGTGCGTTGGAACGCGTACCTTGTGTGTTGCTCAAACGCACGTATGCATGCAAGCCGCACGAACATGCACACGTGTTTTCGCATCGTCCGTCCGCACAACATGTCATTGTCATCGTTTGCAACGACACGCACGCGGGAATGTGCAATGCACGCAATGCATACGCGTGAGGAGGAACATGACAACGAGCGTCCGTGACGCAATGACGAATGGCCCGCAAGGCGTCGAGTCGTCGACGCCGGTCGTCGAAGCAGCGAAGTTGCTCAAGCAGCTCGACGTCGGGTCGTTGCCCACGCTCGAGAACGGTCGACCGGTCGGCATGGTCACCGACCGCGACATCGTCCTTGGTGTCGTCGCGGAAGGGAAAGATGTCGGATCGACGACGGTCGGCGAGATCGCATCGACGGATCTCGTCACGGTCGATCCGCAGCAGAACCTCGACGAGGCGCTGCGGCTGATGGCACAGCATCAGGTCCGCCGCCTGCCCGTCGTGGAGGAAGACGGCCGCCTGGTCGGAATCCTGGCGCAAGCCGACGTCGCCCACGAGGGCGAGGATTCGAAGACCGGGCAGCTGGTCGAACGGATATCGAACTAGGAGGACATGCATGTTCGAAGTCGAGACAGGTGTCGAAGAGGAGGAACTCGGCACCAGAAACCGCACGAGCGGCTCGCGCAAGAGCTCGACGCGGCGCTCGTCGACACGCAAGAAGACGGGCGGCACACGCAGAAAGACGAGCGCGAGAAAGACCGCGTCGCGCAAGACGAGCGCCCGCAAGACGAGCGCCCGCAAGAAGACCACCGCTCGCAAGTCGAGCACGCGCGGCCGCAAGACCGCCGGCACGCGCCGCAAGACGAGCGCGCGGAAGACGAGCGCTCGCAAGAAGACGACGGCGCGCCGCAAGACCGCCGGCGCCCGCCGCAAGACGACGGCCCGCAAGACGACCGCACGCCGCAAGACGGGCGCGCGGAAGACGAGCGGCCGCAAGAAGACGACGACGCGCCGGAAGACCGCCGGCACGCGCCGCAAGACGACGGCCCGCAAGACGACCGCACGCCGCAAGACCGGCGCGCGGAAGACGAGCGGCCGCAAGAAGACGACGACGCGCCGCAAGACCACCGGCGCCCGCCGCAAGACGACGGCCCGCAAGACGACCTCACGCGGACCGCGTCGGTAGCAGTACGCCCCGGAGTGAGCCGGGCCTCGCGCCCGGCTCACCCGCTTCTTTTTACGCCCCGTTGACGCAGCCCGCGCAGAAGCGCGTTAGAAAACGGACGTGGCAGCAGCGCCGGTCTACCGCGGGCCGTTCGGCGCAGCGCAGGCTGAGCGCCTGCTCTGGCGGGCCGGCTTCGGGCCGCGGAAGGGCGAGGCGGCGGCACTCGCCCGCAAGGGCCTCCGCGGAGCCGTCCACTCGCTGACGCGACCCGGCGCCGAGCGCCTCGTCGGGCCCGAGCCGACGGATGCCCAGGGCCGCCCGCTCGCCCCGTTCGACGCCGCCGGACACGACCACATGTGGTGGCTCGACCGGATGGTGCGGACGTCCCGGCCGCTCGTCGAGCGGATGGCGCTCGTGTGGCACGACTGGTTCGCGACGCAGCGCGTCGGGGGCATCCCGCAGAAGGGGATGATCGACCAGAACGAGCTCTTCCGGCGCAACGCACTCGGCACGTTCGCGCAGCTGCTCGAGGACGTGACGAAGGACCCGGCGATGCTGCGCTGGCTCAACGGCGACAAGAACACGGTGCGCTCGCCGAACGAGAACTACGCGCGCGAGATGATGGAGCTGTTCACGCTCGGCGTGAACCGCGGCTATACCGAGCAGGACATCCGCGAGCAGGCGCGGTCGCTGACTGGCTGGCGCGGGATCCGCCGCCGCGCGGAAGGCACGTACGACTTCGTCTACGAGCCGCGACTCCACGACGCCGGCTCGAAGACCGTGTTCGGCAAGAGCGGCGCCTTCACCTGGCAGGACGCGTGCCGTCTCTGCCTGCAGCACCCGAACCACGCGTCGTTCTTCGTCGCGAAGCTCTGGAGCTACTTCGTCCCCACCGCGCCGCCGAAGGCGACGCAGCGCGCGCTCGAGGCGACCTACCGCAACGGCTACCGGATCCGACCGGTCGTCGAGGCGATCCTCCAGCACCCCGCCCTCTACACCGGCCCGCGGCTCGTGAAGCCGCCGGCGGTGTACGCCGCCGGGCTCCTGCGCGCGACCGGCAGCGGCGTCCGCGGCGCGAACTGGGCGAACCTCGGCGCGACGGCCGGGCAGCGGCTCTTCCGACCACCGAACGTCGCGGGTTGGGACGACAAGCGCTGGTTCGATACGTCGACGTTCCGCGGACGCTGGCTCCTCGCGGGCGCAGCGTTGCAGACGACCGGGTCGAGCGCGTCGCCACGGAACGCCAAAGCGCTCGTCGACCGCGCCGCCGCGGGGCTCGGCATCAGGTCGCTCACGAAGCCGACGCGGACGGTCGCGACGCGGCTGGCGGCGGACGCGCTCCGCTCGAGCCCGCCCGACGTCGCGGAGCGCGCGGTTCGACAGCTGCTCGCGCTCTCGCCCGAGGTGCAGACGTGCTGAGGCGCGCGTGCGCGTGCGACGACTTCGGCCGCTCGCACGCGGTCGCGGGCAACGGCCTGCCCGCGATCGAGGCAGGGATGCCCGCGCCCGCCGGAACGGGGCTGACGCGCAAGAGCTTCATCTCGAAGGGCATCGGCCTCGCGCTCACCGTGTACGGGCTCGAGCGGCTGAACATCGTCGAGCTCGACGAGGGCATCGCGAGCGCGGCGACGAACGACCGCGTTCTCGTCTCGATCTTCCTCGACGGGGGCGCCGACTCGCTCTCGATGCTCTTCCCAGCCGCGGACGGGCTCTACTACCAGTACCGCCCGACGCTCGCGCTGCCGCAGTCGTCGGGTCTCTCGTTCTCGGAGGACAGCAGGCTTCGCTGGCATCCGTCGCTCGGTTCGCTCGCCCAGCTGCACGGCGAAGGCAAGGTCAGCGTCATCCCCTCGATCGGGTACACGAGCCCGGACAAGTCGCACTTCACCTCGCGGCACTACTGGGAGGTCGGCGCGACGAACGCCGGGCTCGCGACGGGCTGGCTCGGGCGCTATCTCGACCGGATCGGCACGCGCGACAACCCGATGCAGGGGCTGTCGCTCGACAGCCGTCTCCAGCCGGCGCTCGCGACGGCGAAGGTGCCGGTCGCCTCGATCGACGGGCCCGACCGCTACACGTTCGCGGCGCGCGCGGGCGGAGACGCCGCTCGAGAGCCGCGTGCTCGACGCCGTCGGCCAGCTCGGCGCCGCGCACGCCTCGAGCCGCGACAGCGCGATCCGTCAGGTCGCCTCGGCGGCGTCGCAGTCGCATCGCCTGCGGCGCGAGCTGCAGGGCCTCGGCCCCGGGGTCGGCCAGGTGCCGGCGTCGTACCCGCAGTCGAACGACGAGTTCCCGCGCCGGCTCGCAGGCCTCGCCGCGATGCTGGCCGCCGGAATGCCGATCCGCTGCGCGGCGCTCAAGGCGCCCGGGATGTACGACACGCACGCCGACCAGGCGGACGAGCTGACGACTGCGCTCAAGCTGACCGCGGACTCCCTGCTGGCCTTCCAGCGCGACCTCGAGTCGCGCGGTCTCGCGGACCGCGTGCTCGTCCACGTGTGGTCGGAGTTCGGCCGCCGCGTCCGCGAGAACGGCTCGGACGGGACCGACCACGGCGCGGGCGGGCTCGGGCTGCTGGTCGGGTCGCGTGTGCGCGGACGGATGATCGGCGAGTTCCCAGGCCTCGGCTCCGGGCTCGACGAGCAGGGGAACCTGCGCGCGACGGCCGACTTCCGCGGCGTCTACAGCGCGATCCTCGAGCAGTGGCTCGGGACGGACGCGGCGGCGGTCATTCCGGGTGCGGCGTCGTTCTCGCGGCCCGCGCTGCTCAAGTGAGAGCGGTCGCGCTCGTGCTGGCGGCGGTCGGGCTCGCTGCGCCGCTCGCGCAGGCGAAACCGAGGCCGCCGGCACGGATGCAGGTCACGTCGAGCGAGTTCGAGTTCGTCCTCTCGCGCGCGAAGCTTCGCCAGGGGCGCGCGATCGTCCAGCTCGTGAACCTCGGCGAGGATCCCCACGACCTCGCGCTGCGCCGGAATGCGCCGGGCGCCCGCACGTACAGCACACCCGAGGTCCTGCCGGGTGCCGACCGCGCCATCTCGCTCCGGCTCTATCCGGGCCGCTACCAGCTGTGGTGCACGATCGCCGACCACCGCGCGCTGGGTATGCGCGCGACGTTGACGGTCACGCGCTAGGAGGGTTTGGCGGACTGGGCCTCGCCGTCGGGGCGCGATGGTCGTTCCGAGGCAAGGACGCAGGGAGCGTGGATAGCCGTAGCTATCGGCGCGACTGAGGACGCCGCATCGGGGCGACCAGCGCGGCCCGACGGCTCATGTCTAGTTCGTCAAACCCTCCTAGGCCACGCGTGCGGAGACGGGCGGCTGAGGCGCCGCCGTCTGCGGCTCGGCCGGTTGCTGCTGCTGGTCGGCGCGCGTCGCGACTGCCCGCGCGAGCACTGCCAGGTTCCGCTCGGTCTGCAGTTGGCAGAGGGCCGACTGCGCCTGCAGCCGGTAGCCGAACGACCGCGTGTCGCCGATCACGTAGCCGATCACCCCGCCGACGATCCCACCGGCGAGGAGCGTCGCGAAGCCGAACGCCGACGGGATCGGCCACGAGTCGCCGAGCGACGTCAGCGGGATCGCGCCGAACGCCGCCCCGAGCGCCGCACCGACCGCGATCGAGCCGAGGACGAACGAGGACGCCTTCCGGTAGAGCTTGTCGGCGAACTGCTCGATGACGCGCGGGTCGTACGAGGGCATGGACGACGTGGACACGCTCTCATCATCGGCGCGTACCGGGAGCCGCTTGAGCAGAGCGCAAGACCGGCGTCGCGGCGGGGTCGGAAGGGTCATGGAGGCGAACGACCCCGACGTTTGCTCCGGGCCCTGGCCGCCGGGCGACTTCATGGACGAGGAGCTCGAGGCGGGCACGAAGCGGTTCGTCGAGCACGCGCGCGAGCTCGCCCGGAGGCGCTCGGAGGAGCGCCCCTGGGACGAGCTCGAAGGCGACGACGACGCTGGCTAGGGCGTCACGGTCGCGCAGACGACGAACGCGTTGATGCTCCAGCTGCCCGCCGTCGCGACGACCTCCCTCGCGTTGACGGACCACGTCGTCGCGTTGGCCAGATAGCTCGACGTGATCGCGACGCCGGCCTGGTTCGCCGGCACGACCGTGCCGCCCCCGCCGACCGCCGTCTTGCCGGCCGGGCACGCGGCAGTCAGCGTCCGGGTGACCGTCGAGTTGCTGGCGCCGGTCGTGAAGATCGGCTGCAGGCCGCTCATCCCGGGCGGCCCCTGCGGACCGGCCGGCCCTTGGGGCCCCTGCGGCAGCTGGCCGCTCTTGAAGTCGGCCGACAGCAGCGAGCCGTTCTTCACCTTGGCCGCGGTCACCGCGTTGGCCTTGAGCTGGAGCGTCCCGACCGAGTTCCGCGGGACGACGAGGTTCATGGCGGCGTGGCCGACGGGCGTCGCGCCGAGCACGGCGACGACGAGCGCCGCCGTCGACAGCACGATGGGCAGACGGTTTCTCATGTCATTGGCCCCCTTTCGATCGGCCGAGCCTAGTTCGCGGGGCGGATGACAGCCCTGACCTGTTCGAGAATCTGACAACTAAAGGTCGAGCGCGGCGCTGCCGATGTGCCGCCCATGAGCGTGTATCGCCCGAGCGGCCCCCGGGCGCCTTCGGCGTCCCCCAGGTGGATCGATCGCTGGCTTGCCGCATGCAGCGAGCTCGCCGAGCTCGAGCGGTCGAACCCGATGACGGACGCCGTCATCGACGAGATCGACGGCCGGATGATCCGGATCGGCGATGCGTGGCTCGCCGACTTCGCCTCGTGCAACTACCTCGGCTTCGACCTCGACCGCGAGATCATCGACGCGATCCCCGAGTACATCGAGCGCTGGGGCACTCACCCGTCCTGGTCGCGGATGCTCGGCAGCCCGGTCCTCTACCCGCAGATCGAGGAGCGACTGATCGAGCTTCTCGGCTGCGAGGACGCGCTCGTCATCCCGACGATCACACTGATCCACCTCTCGGTGATCCCCGTGCTCGCCGGCGACGGGACGATCTTCGTCGACAACCGCGCCCACAAGACGATCTACGACGGCTGCCAGTTCGCGTCCGCGCGAGGGGCGAAGGTGAAGCGCTTCCGCTTCGAGGACCCCGACGACCTCGAGCAGCTGCTGCGCCGCGACCGATCGAGCACGCGCCTGATCTGCATGGACGGCGTGAACAGCATGACCGGGAACGCCCCGGACCTGAGCGAGTTCGCACGGCTCGCGCGCCGCTACGACGCGGTGCTCTACGTCGACGACGCGCACGGATTCGGCGTGATCGGCGAACGGTCGCCGGACGAGCCCAACCCGTACGGCCTGCGCGGCAACAGCGTCGTCCGCTACTGCGGCGACTCGTACGACAGCGTGGTGTTGGTCGGCGGCTTCTCGAAGTCGTACTCCTCGCTCGCCGCGTTCGTCGCCTGCCCCAAGGACCTCAAGGACCTGCTCAAGACCGCGGCCCCGCCCTACCTCTACTCCGGGCCGTCGCCCATTGCCTCGCTCGCCACGGTCCTCGCCGGCTTCGACGTCAACGACGAGCGCGGCGACGCAATCCGCACCGACCTCTGGCAGAAGACCGACAAGGTGCTCACGTGCCTCGACCGGATGGGGGTCCACACCCCGAACCGGTCCGGGTTCCCGATCGTCGAGGTTCCGCTGGCACGGCACGAAGACATCGACGCCGCCGGCCGGTTCCTCTTCGAGCACGGCATCTACGTGACGCTCGCGGCCTACCCGCTCGTGCCCAAGAGCGAGGTCGGGTTCCGGATCCAGGTCACCGCAGCGAACTCGTGGGCCGAGATCGACCAGCTCGTCGACGTGCTCGGCAAGCTCGCGAACGCGTTCGACCTTCGCCCGGCCGGCCGCCAGGAGTACGCGGCGTGAACCTGCTCGCCCGCGTCGACTGGCGCGGTCGGCTCTGGACGATCTACCTCGGCGTCGGCGTCCTGTTCACGGTGGCATACCTGGCGGTCCCGCCGTTCAAGGCGAGCGGGCCGCTCATCAACGTGCTCGGGCTTTCGTCGTCGGTGGCGATCGCCGTGGGGATCTACCTCCACCGGCCGAAGGCGCGCGTGGCCTGGATCCTGTTCATCGTCGGGAACTTCCTCTTCTTCGCCGGCGATCTCTACACGTACAGCTATCCGAAGCTGATGGGCGTCGAGGTCGAGTTCCCCTCGATCGGCGACGCCGTCTACCTCACCGTGTACCCGGCGCTCGTGGCCGGGCTGCTCGTCCTCGTGCGTCGGCGTAACCCGCAGGGTGACCGCGCCGGCGTGATCGACTCGCTGATCATCTCGGTCGGCATCGCCCTGCTCTCGTGGGTGTTCCTCGTCGCGCCGAACATCCACCTCTCGGGCCTGACGCCTTTCGAGAAGGCCGTCTCCGCCGCGTATCCGCTCGGCGACATCCTCCTTCTCGCAGCCGCGGTGCGCCTCGCCGTCGACAACGGCAAGCGCGCGCCCGCCTTCTACCTCCTCGTCGGGAGCATCGTCTCGCTGCTCGCGGTCGACTCGGCGTACACGTACGCGCTGCTCACCGATGCGTACAACCACCAGCTGAGCTACGACGTCGGGTGGATCGCGTTCTACCTCCTCTGGGGCGCCGCGGCACTCCATCCGTCGATGCGGACGCTCGAGGAGCCCGCGCTCGAGACCCGTACGCGCCTGACCCCACTTCGCCTCGGGCTGCTCGCCACCGCGTGCCTGATCGCACCGGGCGTCCGCTTCTACCAGGCGATCGACGACCCGGACGTCCTCGTCCTGATCGTCGCGTCGGCCGTCCTCTTCCTCCTCGTCGTCGCGCGCATGGCGGGTCTCGTCCGCCAGGAGGAGCGCGCAGCCTCGCGCGAGCAGGCGCTGCGGCGGGCAGGTGTCGAGCTCGTGGCGGCGGCAGGGCGCGAGCAGGTCAACGAGGCCGCGATCTCAGCCGTTCAGGCGTTGGTCGAAACCCCCACGGACGTCCGGCTCGTCGCGCTGAACCCCGACGGCGCGTCGGTCGCCGCCTCGTCCAGCGCCGACGGCGAATGGCCGCTCACGAAGTCGGCCAACCGGTTCCTGCGCAAGTCCGGAAAGGAAACGCAGCAGCTCTTCCTGTCGAGGCTGCCCGAGGACGTTCGCGACCGAGCTCCGTCTCGACGGGGGGTACGCCGTGCTCTTCCTGCCGCTGCACCTCCGCGGCGCCGTGCGCGGCCTGCTCATCCTCTGCTCGCCGGTCGTGATTCCCCGCGAGCTCGTCGACTCGCTCGAGTCGCTCGCCTCGCAGGTCTCGCTCGCCGTCGAGGGAACGTCGCTCGCCGAGGATCTTCACCGCCGCAAGAGCGAGGCTCGCTTCCGCTCGCTCGTCGCCCACTCGAGCGACCTCATCACGGTGCTGGACGCGCACGGCACCGTCACGTACCAGAGCCCGTCGGTCGAGCGTGTCCTCGGCTACCGCGCGGACGAGGTCGAGGGGACGGACTTCGCGGAGCTGCTGAAGAAGTCGGATCGCCCGCGGCTCGCGCAGATCGTCGCAGGCGTCGGGGAGGCGTACGTCGGCGGCGGCTCCGAGACGCACGTGATCGAGTGCTCGCTCAGGCACCGCAGCGGGTCGTGGTTGCAGTTCGAGGTCCAGCACACCGACCTCCTCCAGGACGAGCACGTCCGCGGGATCGTCCTGAACAGCCGCGACGTCAGCGAGCGGAAGGCCTTCGAAGACCAGCTGGCACATCAGGCATTCCACGATCCGGTCACGAAGCTCGCCAACCGAGCGCTCTTCGCCGACCGCGTCCAGCACTCGATCATGCGCTCGATCCGAAGCGGGCGGGTGATCGGCGTCATGTTCATCGACCTCGACGACTTCAAGACGATCAACGACAGCCTCGGTCATGCGGCCGGTGACACCGTCCTCCAGGAGGTGGCGCGGCGGCTCCAGGCAGCAGTCCGTCCGGCCGACACGGTCGCCCGCTTCGGCGGCGACGAGTTCGCGATCCTGCTGGACGGGGTCAAGGACTCGGAGGAGGCGGCGGACGTCGCAGGACGGATCCTTCGCGCGCTCGAGCTTCAGTTCGACGTCGACGGCAAGCTCGTCTATCCGCGTGCGAGCGTCGGCATCTGCCTCGCCGGTGACGACGACGCCTCCACCGACGCGGAGGAGCTGCTCCGAAACGCCGACGTCGCGATGTACATGGCGAAGCGCGACTCGAAGGGCGGCTACCGCGTCTTCGAGCCCGCCATGCACGAACGCGTGGTCGAACGGCTCGAGCTCCAGGCCGAGCTCCAGCGGGCGCTCGAGCTGAACCAGCTCGAGATCCACTACCAGCCGGTCGTCCGCCTCGACCAGCGCGCCGACTACGGCGTCGAGGCGCTCCTCCGCTGGATGCACCCGGAGCGCGGGACGATCCCGCCGCTGCAGTTCATTCCGTTCGCCGAGGAGACCGGCCTGATCGTGCCAATCGGCCGCTGGGTCCTCCAGGAGGCCTGTCGCGAAGGCGTTCGCCTGCACGAGGCGTTCCCAGGACGCGCGCCGCTGACGATCAGCGTCAACCTCTCCGTCAAGCAGCTCCAGTCCGAGACGATCGTCGAGGACGTGCGGAACGCGCTCGAGGCGAGCGGCTTGCCGGCGTCGTCGCTCGTCCTCGAGATCACGGAGACGGTGATGATGGCCGACACCGATCTCGCGGTCGAGCGGCTGCAGGAGCTGAAGGCGCTCGGCGTCCTCCTCGCGATGGACGACTTCGGCACCGGCTACTCGTCGCTTTCGTACCTGAGCCGGTTCCCCATCGACATCCTCAAGATGGACCGCTCGTTCCTCTCCCCCGAGCACGAGGAGTCGGGGCTGATCGCGGCGATCATCGCGCTCGGAAACAGCATGACGCTCAACGTCGTCGCGGAGGGCATCGAGCAGCCCGAGCAGATCGCCTCGCTGCGCGAGCTCGGCTGCGAGCTCGGCCAGGGCTTCCTCTTCGCGAAACCGATGAACCACACGGCGCTGTTCGAGTACCTCGTCGGCGCCGACGAGACGGCCGGTTCGCTGCGGTCGAATGCAGCATAGTCACGAGGCGTTCGACCGCCCGGGCGGTTTCTCCCGCGTCAACCTTCTGACGCCGCTTCGGCATCGCGACTTCCGCCTGCTCTGGGCGGGAATGACCGTGTCGCTCGTCGGCGACGGGATCTTCCTCGTCGCGATGGCCTGGCAGGCCTACGAGCTCTGGAACGCGCCGGCCGCACTCTCGCTGCTGGGGATCGGTATGACGATCCCGACGATCGCCTTCCTGCTGCCCGCGGGCGTGCTGAGCGACCGGCTCGACCGGCGGAAGCTGATGCTCTGCGCGGACGTCGGTCGTGCGCTGGTGATCGCCGCGCTCGCGGCGCTCGCGCTGACGAGCCTCCTGACGTTCTGGCAGCTCGCGATCGTCGTCGCGCTGTACGGCGTCGGCACTGCGTTCTTCACGCCCGCGTTCGAGGCGATCGTCCCCGACGTGGTTCCGGCAGGCGACCTCGCGGCCGCGAACGCGCTCGATCAGTTCGTGCGTCCGATCGCGCTCCGGCTCGCAGGGCCGGCGCTCGGCGGTGTGCTCGTCGCGTGGGTCGGTGCAGGAGGCGCCTTCGCGGTCGACGCCGCGTCGTTCGCCGCCTCCACGGTCGCGATCTTCCTCATGCGTCCGCCGAGGCATGCGCGCTCGGCGCACGTCGGGTCGTCCGTCGGTGCCGTCGTCGAGGCGCTCACGTTCGTTCGGCAGCGCGTCTGGCTCTGGGGGACGCTCGGTTCCGCCACGATCGCCTACCTCGCGTTCATGGGCCCCGCGGAGGTGCTCCTGCCGTACGTCGTGAAGAACGAGCTGCATGCATCCGCCGCAGACCTGGGGCTCGTCTTCGCGGCCGGCGGCATCGGCGCGATCGGGGCCGCGCTGATCATGGGCCAGCGAGGTCACCCGCGCCGCGACGTGACGTTCATGTACGCGACGTGGACGCTGGCGACGCTCGCGGTCGCCGGCTACGGCCTCGCGACCTCGTCCTGGCAGCTCATGGTCGCGTGCCTCCTCTTCAACGCGCTCGAGACCGCCGGGACGATTGTCTGGGCGACCATCAAGCAGCGCCACGTCCCTGCATCGCTCCTCGGAAGGGTCTCGAGCCTCGACTGGCTGATCTCGATCGGACTGCTCCCGCTCTCGTTCGCACTCACGGCGCCGGTCGCCGCGCTCGTCGGCGTTCGTGCGACGCTCGTCGGCGCTGCTGTCGTCGGCGGGGTCTTCACGCTCGGTGCGCTGTTCCTTCCGGGCATGCGCGACATCGAAGGCTCGGACGGTGAGCGCGAGGCCCCCACCGTGCCTGGGCTCGTCGACGTGCGCGCCTGACCGCTAGGCGACGCGCAGAGTCGCGACGGCCTCTGCGTTGAGGTCCGAGCGCGGGTCGTAGATGACGCGATAGGTGTCATCGCCGACATGGAGCAGGAGCACCGCGCGCTCGCCGTCGTCCCACCGGAAACCGTAGGCCCACGCCGGCTGGTCGCCGACGCGCGTCTCGGTCAGCTCCGTAACTGCGCCCTCGCCGAAGCGCTGCTCGAGGTACGGCCGGTGTCGGCCGTATTCGTCCTCCGGTGAAAAGCCCGGGAAACGGGCGAGCTCGACGTAGAGCTCGCGGCTTCCCGGAGACGTGAGGTGAACGCGCTCTTCGTCCTCGACGCGGTCGACGGCGTGTCCCTGCGGCGTGACCGCGGGGTAGCTCAGGTCGACCCGGAAGCCGGTCGGCGCGGCCTGCTGCCAGTCGGGCTCCACGACGGACGAGCGTACTCGTGCCGTCGTGCGCGTGTCCTACGATTTTTCTCGTGCCCGAGGACACGCTGCTCCGCCGCCGCAGGTGCGAGTGTGGCGCTGCCGACTGCACGGCGGAGATCCTGATCAGCTGGGAAGAGCAGGACGCCGTCGACCACGCCGAGAACGGGAGCCTCTGGATCGTCGCGCCGAAGCACGAGCTCCGCGGTGCGGCCGCCACGGCGGTGGTCTTCAGGACGGAGCGCTACGTCGTCGTGACGGCGCGCGAAGCCTGAGCGCTCAGACGGGCGCCACGAGGCGCACCCGGGTCGTGCGACCGTCGGGCGCCACGCGGTTCAACGTCGCGCCGAGCGAGTCGATCACGTAGACCGCCCCGTCCGGAGCGACGGCGATGGACCAGGGCGTGGAGGCGAGTCGAGCAGCCGTCGTCAGGCCGCCGTCGGCCGCGACCCGGACGATCTGGTCGCCGCGGAGCTCGGTCGCGAGCACGCTCCCGTCCTGTGCCCTCGCGAGCATCGCGACGCCGCGGACGCCGGACGTCAACGTCGTGATCACACCCGACCCGAGGTCGAGCCGCCGGATCCTGTCGTTGTCCGTGTCGGCGATCAGGAGCGCGCCCTCGGTGAGGAGCAGGCCGTGCGGGACGGACATGGTCGCGGCGAGGGCCGGCCCGCCGTCGCCGGCGCTGCCGTTCGCGCCGGTTCCCGCCAGGACCTCGACGGCGTGGGTCGCGGGATCGATCCTCGTGATGCGGTGGTCCGTTGTCGCGACGTACACGCGCCCCGCTGCGTCGATCGCGATCGGCCCTGCCTCCACCCCGCCCGTGTACGTGGCCAGCGTTTCGCGTGCGCCGGTTGCCGAGTCGAGACGGAAGATCGACTCGCGCGAGCTCACGACGAGGTCGCCGTCCGGCAGCCGAGCGATGCCGAACGGGTTGTCGAACCCGCGCGCAACGACGGTGGTGCGTCCGGTCGACGGGTCGATGCGGAGGACGTGCTGCCTGCCGCCTTCGGCGAGCAGGAGTGTGCCGTCGGGCTCGGCGAGCAGCATCGCCGGACGGCTGAACCGGTACTGCGGCGCGTTCGCAACGACGGCGCCGAGAGCGAGCCGCCGTGCGCCGACACGCGCGGTCAGCGTCCACCGGCCCGCCGACGGAAACACAAGGAGAACGGTGTAGCGGCCGCGCGACACGCGCCGCGCTCGCGTGCTGACCGTCCTCGGACGGCTCGTCGCCGTCACGACGACCGACGTCGGCGCTGCGTTGCGCACGACGAGCGTCGACCGCCACTGTTGACCAACGGTCGCGGCCGGCCTGCTCGTCAGCGCAGCCGACGGAGGCGCCGCGACGAGCGCGAGCGCAAGCAGGAGCACGGCCATGCGCTCTTTACACCGAGCAGCTCTGACCGGTCACGAGTTAGTAGGCTCGAGCCATGGCTCCCGCACCGATCGTGCTCGTCCCCGGGTTCTGGCTCGGCGCCTGGGCGTGGGACGAGGTCGCGTCGGCGCTCCGTGCCGACGGGCACGAGGTCACGGCGCTCACGCTCCCCGGCCTCGAGTCGCCGGACGCCGACCGCTCCTCGATCACGCTCTCCGACCACGTCGACGCGATCGTCGAGGCCGTCTCGGCGGCGGGGCGCCCGGTCGTCCTCGCCGTGCACAGCGGCTCGGGCGCCGCGGGCTACGTCGTCAGCGACCGCGTCCCCGAACAGATCGCAGCCATGGTCTACGTGGACTCCGGCCCTGCGACGGGCGCACTCGACCCCGACTTCGCCGACGCCGAGAAACCACTGCCCTCGGCGGAGGAGCTCGCGTCGGAAGAGAACCTCGACGGTCTCAGCGACGAGCAGCTCGCGACGTTCCGCGAGCGGGCGGTGCCTCAGCCGGGCGGTGTGCTGCGTGAGGCCCTCCGGCTCGAGAACGACGCGCGACTCGACATTCCCAGCACGGCCATCGCGACGGGATTCACGTCCGATCAGTACAAGGACGCGATCAAGGAGGGCTACGCGTGGCTCGGCGGCTTCGCCGACCTCCGGGATCTCACCTGGGTCGACCTGCCGACGAGCCACTGGCCGATGTGGTCGCGTCCGAAGGAGCTCGCGGACGTGATCGGCGACGTCGCGCGCCGCGCGGGCTGATCAGGCCCCGCCCGAGAAGTCGACGTCCTTCGTCTCGACCGTCCCGGCCGTCCGCCCGGGCGCGCGGTGGTTCGTCCAGTACAGGTTCGTGTGCTTGATGACCTGCTCCGGCGGAGGAGCGCCCCACTCGGTCAGGTCCTCCGTCGTGTGCGCGTCACTCACGAGCGTCGCGTCGTATCCCCGGACGAGCGCGCCGTGGAGCGTCGAGCGGATGCACTCGTCCGTCTGCGCCCCCACGACGAGGAGCCGGCCCACTCCGAGGCCCGACAGGACGGCTTCGAGGTTCGTGTCTTCGAACGAGTCGCCGTAGCTCTTCTCGATCAGCGGCTCGGGGCTGCTCGGAGCCAGCTCGGGAACGATCTGCCACGCCTCGCTCCCTCTGGTGAGGTTCTCGTCGTTGTGCTGGACCCAGACGACCGGGACTTCCTCCCGCCGTGCCTTGTCGACGAGGGCGCCGACGTTCGCGACGACGGCGTCGCGATTGAGATTCCCGTTGACGTTGCCGTTCTGCACGTCGATGACGACGAGTGCGGTGTTCGGGCGGTTCTCGAGTGTGGTCATCGTCTCCCCTTGTTGTCGGTCTCTAGCCGAATGTGAAGCAGTAGGCCTCGACGCCGGGCTCGGAGAAGCCGATCTCGAACGTGCGGTCGGTGATCGACCCCGGCTCGCGAACGAGTTGATAGAGCCGCTGTTGCGCAACCGTGCCGTGACCCTGCTCGTCGACGTCCACGCCGTGGGCGGCGCCGGGCGGCTCTCCGTCGACGAGCACACGGAACGGCACCGAGGCGTCGCGCGCAGGCGGACCCATCACGAGATTGACGTCACGGGCGTGGAAGCGGAACAGGATCCGCCCGTCGGCCTCGTTCAGGACGCTTGCACCGCTCTCGACCGTCCAGTTCCCCGTCAGCGCCCAGCGGTTGAGACTCAACGGCTCGGCCGCGACGTAGGTCCGAGGTTCGTCGGGCTCCGCCCCACCCGGGGATGCGAAGTTCTGACCTTGCTCGTGCCCGAGGTACGTCTCAGGGCTTTCGAGATTCGTCCAGTCGGCCTGAGCTTCGAAGCCGAGGTCGTCGACGGAGACCAGGTCGTCACCGATGCCGTCGCGCCCCGTCTCGCGCAGCAGCTGCTGGACGACCCGCTCGCACTCGACGTATCCGCCCTCGCCGAAGTGGTGGTGGCGGATGCGTCCCTCCGCGTCGGCGATGTAGACCGCCGGCCAGTACCGATTGCCGAACGCGCGCCAGACCTCGTAGTCGGGGTCCAGTGCGATCGGATACTCGACGGCCATGTCCTGGACGGCCCAGCGGACGTTCTCGACGTCGCGCTCGAACGGGAACTCCGGCGTGTGCACGCCGACGACGACGAGGCCCTGATCCTCGTACTTCTTCGACCACGCGCGGACGTAGCCGAGCGTGCGGAGCCAGTTGATGCACGTGTACGTCCAGAAGTCGACGAGGACGACCTTCCCGCGCAACCCCTCCGCCGTGAGCGGCGGTGAGTTGAGCCAGCCGGTGGCTCCGTCGAAGCCTGGAAGGTGACCGTCGAAGAGGCTCATCCCGCGCCGCCGGTCACGAGTATCGCACCGGAGGACCTGATTTAGCGCTCGTTTAGGCCGGCCGCCGATGCGGCTTTAGCGCCGCATCCGATCCTCCACGCATCGGCACGACCCCCCAAGGAGGCAGAGCAATGCGGAGCACCCGGAAGATTCATTTGAAGGCCCTCACGGCGTTGGCTCTTGGCGTCGCCACCGCCGCGATCTTCACGACGACCGCGTCGGCCCGCGTCGGCACGGACATCGTTCCCGGACAGTACTCGTCAGACCTTGAAGCCGAGCAGGCGATGATCCAGGCGCCGTCGTTCAGCAAGATCACGAGCCCGGCCCAGCTGTACGCCGGCCAGCTCGAGCCCGCGAAGGCGAGCGAGATCTCGTACCTCAGCTGGGGCGCGACGGCCGACGACCTCGGCCCGTTCAAGGCGGCCCTTGCCAACCAGAGCACGCGTGACGGCGGCCCGGTCTTCATGAACGGCGTGCCTGACGGTTACGTCGGCTCGGGCGTCAAGCAGGACAACCTGTCGAACCTGGGCGTCACCCCGACGAACCTCGCACGGGCGTATCACCCGATCGAGCAGGGCGTCGCGCAGCCCGACGGCTTCCAGCCGCAGCTGCAGGGCGACGAGCAGGTCATCATCCGCGACCGCCCCGACGGCTTCCAGCCCCAGACCAAGAGCGTCGAGAGCGCGACGGTCTCGGCGAGCTCGGGCGGCGTCGACCGCGACGACCTCGCCCTCGGCTTCGGCCTCGGGCTGATCCTCGCCACCGCCTGCGCAATCGCGCTCGCGATGACCCGCGACCGCCAGCGCACCGGCATGGCGCACTCGTAACGAGGGAGAACCTCCGAGGGGAAGCGGCCCGCTCCGGCGGGCCGCTTCGTTTTCCTAGGCTTCTTCAGGACTGTGGCAAACCGCCTCGAGCTTGATTCCATGCGGATCAAGCCAGTACGTCGCGAAGCACTGCGGCCCGTACTGGGGGAACTCGGCGGGTTCGTCCAGGACTCGGAGCCCGAGCACGGACATCAGATCGTCGTAGTACTGCTTGGTCTCGACGAGATCCGGAACGCCGATGCCGATGTGGTCGATAAATCCGGTCCGGGGCAAGGATCACATCCCTGAATGGTTCAGTCGAGCTTCCTCGGTCGTGAACGGTAGAGATCGTGGGCCGACCGCGCTGCCCGCTGTTCGGCTCGTGGAGGCGTATCTGCTCGTCCGCGTCGGCCGTTTTCTTGACAGCGACGGCGGGCGTCTCTCAGGGGTCGGCGCCCCAGTCGTCAGAAGGTCCCTGCGGCTCATGGCGGCGTGAGCGCGGGGCCTTCGCCTTCTCTGGGGCGGCTGGGGTCGGGCCGGTCAGGTGAGAGTCAGCCCGCCGTCGACAACGACGATCTGGCCGGTCGCAAACGGCGTGCGAGCAAGTGAGACCACAGCGTCCGCGATGTCCCCGGGCGTCGCGGCGCGACCAAGGGGAGTCCGGGCGACGATCGCCTCGTTTGCCTCCCATCCCGCCGTCCAGGGCGTGTCTACCAGCCCCGGCGCGACCGCGTTCACCCGCACGTCGGGAGCCAGCGCCTGCGCAAGCGTTCGCGTGAGGTGATGCAGCGCCGCCTTCGAGACGGCGTACGGGAGCGAGCTCCCGCCCGCGACGATCCCCGCGACCGAGCCCACGTTGATGATCGCCCCCTTCGCCTCGCGCAACGCAGGCACCGCCGCACGGCTCAGGTACCAGGGACCCATCAGGTTCACGCCCAGGATCCGGCGCCACAACTCGTCGTCGGCGGCCTCGAGATCTGCAAACGGGACGCGCCTGGTCGTGCCCGCGTTGTTGACGACGACATCGAGATGTCCGAACCGCTCCAGCGCGGTGGTGACCAACCGTCGCGCGTCCTCCTCGCGGGAGACGTCGCCTTGCACATACACGGCCTCCGGGAGCGAACGCGCGAGCATCTCGCCCTCCTCGACCGAGCGCGACGAGTTGACGATCACCCGGGCGCCATCGCCGGCGAACCGCTCCGCGACCGCCCGGCCGATACCGCTGGACGACCCCGTGACCACGACGACCTCGCTCACGGCGGCAGATCCTATGCCGAGCCGTCACGGCCTCGCGGGGACGAGACTCCGCACGATCGGGTCGGGACCGGCAGGCGTCCAACGGCCACGGCCCTCGTTTGCTGGGCCAGTGTTACGGATCGACCGTCGCGCCTTGTGAGAAGGGAAGGAAGTTGCGACGATGTCCGTCATGTGATCGGTGTAACAAAAGCGGGCCGAAAGGAGAATGCACAGTGGATGCAGTCGGTACGGCGCATCTGACGAGCGACATCCTGGCGCAACGCGCGGTGGGCGCGAGAGTGTCGCGCCGCCAAATCACAGACGTTCTGCACGAGCCGGAAGGCGCCCCGGAGCTCGTGCTCGACCTCGTCGCCGCGGAAGGCGGTGAACACGCGACGGTCAGCATGACGTGGAGTCGCGACGACCTGGAGCAGCTGCTCGAGTCTGCCTCCGGCGACGAGATGGTGTTGGTGTTCGACCGAGACGAGCTTGCGGGCGCACTGGACGACGTCGAGGCCCACGGACCGCGCGCGCGCGCCGCGATGTTCGCCGTCGCTGCGGCGGGTGCGCTCGGCAGCGGTGCGTCGATCGCGAACGCGGCGGTCATGGGCGGCGACGGCGGCGGTAGCGCGGGGACGCCGGTCGCGGCGGCGACAGCTGACGAATCGGCAGCAGTCCAGGCCCGCTCCGAGGCGCTCAACCAGCAGTACGGCCTCGGCAGCGCAGGCGCCGCCGAAAACGCCGCAACCGAAGCCCGCTCCGAAGCGCTCAACCAGCAGTACGGCCTCGGGACCGCAGGCGCCGCCGAAAACGCCGCAACCGAAGCCCGCTCCGAAGCGCTCAACCAGCAATACGGCCTCGGCACCGCAGGCGCCGCCGAAAACGCCGCAACCGAAGCCCGCTCCGAAGCGCTCAACCAGCAATACGGCCTCGGCACCGCAGGCGCCGCCGAAAACGCCGCAACCGAAGCCCGCTCCGAAGCGCTCAACCAGCAATACGGCCTCGGCAGCGCAGGCGCCGCCGAAAACGCCGCAACCGAAGCCCGCTCCGAAGCGCTCAACCAGCAATACGGCCTCGGCGACCGCAGGCGCCGCCGAAAACGCCGCAACCGAAGCCCGCTCCGAAGCGCTCAACCAGCAATACGGCCTCGGCAGCGCAGGCGCCGCCGAAAACGCCGCAACCGAAGCCCGCTCCGAAGCGCTCAACCAGCAGTACGGCCTCGGCAGCTCGACCGAGTCCGCGAGCGGTTGGACGCTCGACGAGGCGAACGCCGGCGAGGCGCTCGTCATCGGCGGATTGCTCCTGACGATCGCGGGAGCCAGCTTCGCGGTTCGCCGGACCGCGGGACCACGGCCGGCCTAGCGAACGTCGCAATGCAAATGGCGGAAGCGGGGCGGACGCGCTCCGCTTCCGCCTGCGGCGCCACCCTCTCGTCGTCGCCTCCGCTCCGTCTCAGCTCGGCGGCGACGCAGCGTCGCGGAGGCCTATCTCGGAATGGCCGGCCACCACCAGAAGTGCTTGCCCTCCCGAACGTCGTCGTGACGCTCCCCTCGAGCCGTCGTGGCCCTCGCCTGGGCCAGCGTTCGGGAATGTCCCCCGACGGCTGCGACGAACGATGACTTGTGCGCCTCTGCTGAGTCTCTTCGAGGGAAGCACCACGCCTACACCGCGAGCGAAGGAGCACCCTGAGGTTTCTTCTCACTTCCGCTGGCATCAAGAACACGAGCATCCACGACGCGCTGGTCGACCTGCTGGGCAAACCGATTGCCGAGTCCAGCGCCCTCTGCATTCCCACTGGGGTGCAGCCCTTCCCCGGCGGACCTTCACACGTCTACCGGTTCATCAGCGGATCAGCCCCCAGCCCCATGTGCGAATTGGGTTGGAAGTCGTTGGGAGTGCTGGAGCTGACCGCTCTGCCCAGCATCAAGGAAGAGCATTGGATTCCTGAGGTCCAGGAGACTGACGCTCTGCTGGTTTGGGGCGGCAGTCCCTTGTATCTGTGCTACTGGATGCGGCAGTCCGGACTGGCCGACCTCTTGCCGTCGCTGCGCCGCGAGACGGTCTACGTCGGCACGAGCGGCGGGGCCATGGTCGCGACTCCCGACTTCGGAGGAGAGACCTACGACGACAGTGATCCGCTCACGAGCAGCGATAGAGCGCTGGGACTGGTTGATTTCTCGTTGTTTCCGCACCTGGAGCGCGAGGATATGCCGGACACTTCCCTGGCCAACATCGAAAGATGGGCCGCCGGGATACCGGTACCGGCGTACGCGATTGACGATCAGACCGCCATCAAAGTGACCGACGGCACCGTCGAAGTCGTCTCCGAGGGGCACTGGAAACTGTTTACCCCCTAACGCCAGCTCGAGCGCAGTCGGGGGTAGCAACTCTGTACTTGCAGCGTGATCGGGCTGTTACCCCGGAGGTCGCGGGTTCTTCGCCAGGCCAGATCCTCGCTTGCTCACCGATCCGCTCCCGAGCTGGCGTCGCGTTCTCCTGTCGGACCGCCATGCCAGTCCACACACAGCACTGTTGCGTCATCACGGAGCTCGCCGCCACATGCTTTCACCACGGCCTGGATCAGCGCCCGCACTGCCTCGCGTGGATGAAGATGGCGCGTCTCCGTGAGGAGCTCCACCGCGTTGATATCGGCGGCGTTGCGCTCGAGGATTCCGTCGGTCAGGAATACGAGCCGGTCTCCGGCCTGCAGATCCAGTTCCTGGGCGTGATATTCGGCATCGACCGCGATCCCGAAAGGGAAGCCGGGAGCCAAATCCACATCCTCGGCATGGCCGTCACGGATCAGGATCGGCAAGGGATGGCCGGCGTTCACGATCCTTGCGATACCGGAGGCATGATCGATCCGTACGACCTGCCCGGTCACGAAGTCGCCATCAGCTGAAAACCCGCAGAGCGCCTCATTGGCCAGCCGGGTCTGTTCTGCCAGGCCGACGTGGCGACGGCGAGCGTTTCGTAATGCCCCCACCAGGACTGTTGCCAACACGGCCGCGTTCAGCGTGTGGCCCATCGCGTCCGTCATCGACAGGTGCAGCGTGTCTCGCTCGACGCTGAAGTCGAACGTGTCTCCGCCGACGCCGACGTCGCCTGCCGGTTCCAGCCATCCGGCCAGCGTGAACTGGCCTCCCTCGCAGGTGTACGAGCCGGGAAGCAATCGGTGCTGGAGCTCTGCCTCCAACGTAAGAGGTACCGAGCGCTGGCCCCAGTCGAAAAGGTCGGTGAAGCGGCGGTTGGCGATGACGATGTACGCAAGCGCGTGCGCGCCCGCCGATACGGTCGCCAGCGTTTGGTGGTCAGGCTCGTCGTCGAATCCCAGCGCCAACACGCCGACTGCCTCGCCGCGGCTCGTCACGGGGGCGAAGACCCGGTATCCACCAGAGTCCGGGACGATCTGAATCCGTTGCCCGGTGAGCGCACGACCGTGCGGTGTTCCTGCCACCGCGACTGACTGGCCGCGTTCGCGGTTGACGTCCTCAGCGTCAGCGCTAGCGCGCTGCACATGGCTCAACCGGATCAGTGCCTGGCCGCCGTAGTCCGCAATCAGGAAGCTGACGTCGCGCGCGCCGAGGGCATCGGTCAAGGCGGCGGCGACGACCTCCACCGCATCGATCGGAGGAGCCGCTTCCACCGAGGCAAGCAGCGTCTTCACATCCAGCGGGGCGAGCACTCCCGAACGGCTGCTCTTTTGCGCGGTCATTGATCGACCATAGCCTTCAGGATGCGGCCGAAAACCCGTCGCGGGGTCGAGCGACCGGCCAACGGGACAGGACCGCCTTCGCCGGGGCAAGTCCGCGCCCCCCGCAACCTCCCTCCGCTGAGCAGATGGAGAACGTGCCCCGGACGGGTAGAGCCTGGACTTGGACTGGGCCGGTGTTCGGGAGTGTCGCCTGCGTTTGGGGCAGTTAGCGTTAACGGCCGTGCGGGAGAGCTCGGGACAGCTTGTCCTTCGCGAGATCGAGGATCGTGATCTCGGCGTGCTGTTCGAGCACTCGAGTGACCGCGACGCTATACGGATGGCCGCGTTCACTTCGCCGGAGGCCGATGATCGAACGAGCTTCGAGCGACGGTGGGCGCGGCTGAGGAGCGACCGCTCTACGACGAACAGGGTCGTCGAGATCGACGGTCGAGTCGTGGGTCACATTGCGAGCTTCGACTTGGAGGGTCACCGCGAGGTCACCTATTGGATCGGCCGTGAAGATTGGGGCCGAGGCATTGCCACGCGTGCCCTGCAAGAGTTCTTGCAGCTGGAGGCAACCCGTCCGCTTTACGCTCGCGCTGCGAGCGACAACGCCGCGTCGATTCGTGTGTTGACGAAGTGCGGATTCCTTCTCGTGGGCGAAGGGCGCGGGTTCGCTCATGGGCGTAACGAGGAAACGGACGAGGTCGTGCTCCGACTAGATGCATGACCCAACTGCCCTCGGCTGGACGAGCGCGCTGTCGGTAGAGCGCAGTTGGCGGGTAAACGCACACTCTGTCGTTGCGGTGGCGGAATCGTTCAAGACGGGCCGGGGCCGCGGGGTAGGGTCGGTCGTATGAGCGATCTCCTCACCTCAGCGACTGCGTTCATCGTCCGGGAGGCTCGGCTGCTCGAGCGGCGGCTCCACGCGACCCTGTTCGAGGGCGCTCCCGCGGCCGGAGTGGTCGACGCACTGCGCGGCTACCAGAACGACGACGGCGGGTTCGGGCACGCGCTGGAACCGGACAAGCGATGTCCCGCGAGCCAGCCGCTCGACGTGCAGATCGCGCTCGAGACTCTCTTCGCCGCGGGCACGACCGACGTGCCGATGCTCCAACGGGCGTGCGACTACCTGGCGACCGTGGGGCCGGAGGGCGGCGTCCCGCCCGTGCTGCCGTCGATCGCCGCCTACCCGCGCGCCGCACACTGGGGCGACGGCGACTTCCCGCCCGGCGTGAACCCGACCGCGGCCATCGCCGGGCTGCTCCACGCGCTCGGCGTCGAGCATCCATGGCTCGACGCGGCCGACGAGTTCTGCTGGCGCGAGCTCGAGCGCGAGCTCCCGCACGACGCGCACGGGCTCGCGGTCACGTTCGTCTTCCTCGAGCACGTGCCCGACCGCGAGCGGGCCGAGGCGCTCGCCGACCCCGTCGCCGCCCAGCTCACGGACGCGGAGTGGTATCTGGCGGCCGCCGACGCCGAGGGGTACGGCCTGACGCCGCTCGTCTTCGCCCCCACACCCGACAGCCGGTGGCGGTCACTGTTCGACGACGGCCAGATCGCCGCACATCTCGATCGCCTCGAACGCGGCCAGCAGCCCGACGGCGGCTGGCCGGTGACGTGGGATCCACCGAGCGACGCGTCGCGGCTCGAGTGGCGCGGCATCGTGGCGCTGGGCGCGTTACGCACGCTCCGCGCGTACGGCCGCCTGCCAGAATCACCTCGCCGCCGGTGACCGCTCCAGAGGGACGCACTAGCAAAGCTGGCGCGCCCTGAAGTCGGCACGAACTCGCTGATGCCTTTCTCGTTCGAGCGCGGTGGAGCGTTGGCGGGCGCAGCGACAGCTCTCGGCTTCTGCCTCTCGGTGCTGAACAGCTGACGACGTGACGTCTGCGGCTTGCCCGACACCCTGCGCTGGTACGCCCACCCCTCAGGCCGGCAAACGCGGACGCGAACGGCAGGCGACCTCCCTGTGTCCGCACCCAGCGCCGGCTGGCCGAGGTAGAAGGACACTCGCCCACGCAAGGGTCGTCTTCCGTCGCGGATGGTCACGTTAGCCGTATTTGCGAATGTGCGGTCGTGCGCCACGCCCCGTCTATTCGGCAGCGCGCGCCGCGAGTGCGACGCGCGCCCACCTCTTTCAGCTCCGAGTCAACGTCCAGAGAACGGCGTGCCGAGCGCCGCGCCGTGTGTTGCTGACACCCACGATCTGATTGTGCGCATTGATGGCGGCTGCGTCGCTTTCGGCGCCTCCGAGCGTGCCGAGATCGGTGAGCGTACCGTTCTCCCAAATGAATGCGTGCACGACCGCTCCGCCCGCCGGAACACGCGTGCCGATTACCTGACCACGATCGTTGATCGCCACGACCGCGCCGTAGGTGGTACCTCGGTAGAGCGGACGGATCATGCGGTCTCTCCAGAGAACCGGACGCGCCGACCCGGTCCTCGAGCGGCTGGAGCCCACGACGACGCCGCGCTGATTGAGCGCGATTGCGTCACTCGACGCATACCCGGCTCCGAGTGTGCCGAGATCCGTCATCACGCCGTTCTGCCAGACGAAGGCATGGCCCTGCTGGCCGGTCTGCGTGACCTTCGCGAGATAGCTCGTGCCGACGACCTGGCCCCGGCCGTTGATAGACGTCGCGCTACTACTCGTAAAGTGCGCCCCGAGAGTCCCGAGATCGGTCATCTTCCCGCTCTGCCAAAGGAACGCGTGCTGCGATCCGTTCGACGTCGAGCTGGAGCCGACGACCTGGCCCCGGTCGTTGATGCCGGAGGCGAAGCTGTCCGAGCCACCCAAGGTGCCGAGATCGGTCATCTTCCCGCTCTGCCAGAGGAACGCGTGAACCATCCCGCTTGCGGTGAAGCTCTCCCCGACGACCTGCCCGCGATCGTTCAGCGCTCGCGGCCGACTGCTCTTGCCTCCGAGCGTTCCGAGATCCCTCATCTTCCCGTCTTTCCAGATGAAGGCGTGGACGTGCTGTGGCTTTGAGGTGAGACTCGTTCCGATAACCCACCCGCTCGCGTTGATCGCCGCTGCGCCACTGTCGCGACCGCCGAGCGTTCCGAGATCCCGCATCTTTCCGCTTTGCCACAGGAACGCATGTTGCTTTCCTTCCGCGGTGCCGTTCGTGCCGACGATCTGCCCACGGCCATTGACCGCCGCTGCGCTGCCGCTGGTCCAGCGAGTCCCGAACGTGCCGAGATCCGTGATCGCCCAATGCGGGCCACTGCCTGTCTCACGCGTCGTGGCGCTCGCACCGGCGACGAGCGCGAGGGCGACGCCGCTGACGACGACTGGCAATGCTGCAAGGGTTGTGCGCCTCATGACCTCTCCTTCGGATCGAGTTGTCTGCTCGCTTCGAGTGTCGCGCCGGGTACGTCGCGCATCCATGGACGTCAGATAGGCGATTGATGGAAAGCAGCTCTCAACCGGGCGCATGCGTCGAATACGACATCCATGGAGGCCGGCTGGTCGTCGTGACGAGCGCCGGACGGCACGAGATCCACGTTCGGCCTCAGGTGCACAAGCTCGCTCGGTTCATGGCAGAACGGAACGCTGCGAGCGCTGGAGCTCCCGTGCTCTGCTCCAACGACGAGCTCATGAATGCCGTCTGGGGCGACGAGCCGATGCACACGCATACCGAGCTCGCGAGGCTTGTCTGGGAGCTGAGACGCGAACTCGAGCCGCTAGATGCGACGGAGGTCGTCGTAAACGAGCGACGTCGCGGTTACCGGCTCATAACGTGCGCGGAGGCAGCATCAAGCACAGCTGATAGGGACGCCGCCGTTCTTCCGATTACCGACCGCGTAGCCGACGGCCCTAGTCCGAATCGTCGAGTCCGATGGGGGATCGCCGCGCTCATGGCGCTCGCCGTGGCCCTCGCGGGCGTTGCGGTGGCGCTGACCAGGGATTCCGGCGGAGGCGCGGCAGCCGAAGTGTCGACGAACGCCGGCATTGGGATCTTCGTCGACCGGATCGAGAATGTGCTCGAGCAGTCAGCCTCGGGACGTCGCGAAATCCGCGCGGCATTGAATGGAGGGTTCAGCTGCTCGATCACACCCGAAGAAGCCGCACGGCGAATCTCCAGCGTTGCCGACAACCGTCAGAGCATCCTCGAGCAACTCGGTAGCCTCGAGGCGCCAACGCCGGAGACCGGCGAGATCGTGACAATTCTGCAACGCGCGCTCCAGCAGTCGATCGAAGCGGACCGTCATTACCGCGACGGCTTCCTTGAGGTTCAGGTGGGCACGCACTGTCCGCTGCCGTCGAATCCGAGCTTCGACCTTGCTGCAACATCGGACAAGCTCGCCACGGTCGCAAAGAGGCGTTTCGTTAGGGCTTTCGACTCGCTCGCGCGAGTACACGGGCGCCCGACATGGTCGGCCGGCGGATTCTGAGCCCCGACCGATCGCGCGAGTTCCGAGTCGGCCGTGTCGAGTGGCGCTGTAAGACCGGCTGCTGACTGCTGGGGACCTTCGGTCGATATGGGCTCTGCGCCCCGCCGACACATCTCGGCGGGGCGCAGCATCTTGATCCGGACACGGGTGCGGCCCGGGTCGGCGTCACTAACCGGCTGGGCGGATGATGCCGACGAGGCCATGTGTTTCCTCATCGGGACCGGCGCTGAACCAGACCGCATTGGACCCTCCGCTCGTGGCAGTTCCGGGGAGTAGCGCCCAGAGGCCGTCGATCGAAAGCATGTCGTTGTTGCGGTCGCGCAGGAAGCCGAGGAAGTCACCGCTGCCGGCGTACGCGCCGATCTTTCCGTCACCGAAGTTGCCGACCAGCAGTGCACCGGCGAACTTGCCAAAGCTGGGCGGCGCGATAGCCAGGCCCCACGGCGCGTTGAGGTTGCCACGACTGGCGATCCTCTGCACCGTCTGGCCGAAATCGGTGAACTTGTTCACGAACCCGAGGTTGTGACCGGCGATCTCCTCTTCGCCGTCGGCGTCCTGCTTCGCGTAGCTCACGTAAACCGAGGAACCAATTACGGCCACGTTGAACGGTGCGTAGCCCGACGGCAGGTCCGGGTCGGTGAACGCCGAGCCGACGTTGATCCGGTTCCAGTTACCGTCGAAGACGTCGATACGTGCGTGGTGGAAGTCGGCCGCCAGCAAGAACGGGCCGCTGGCCGCGTGCAGCAACGCCAACCCCGTATAGATGGCGTCGTCGGCGTGTGCGGCGACTAGCGCGGTCGTTGGGCTCGCCGCCGGGTTCCACCCGGTGATGTCGCCGTTCTGGCTGTCGAAGATAAATCGCGCCGGTCCGCTACCGAGTGGCGTCGACACCACGAAGCTCGCGGTGTCGTTAAAGACCTGACCTGTCGGGGCGCCGTTGGTCACGGTGACCTCCAGTGGCACCTTGACGAACGGGGCGGCGCCACCGTCGCCGCGGTAGAGGGTCGCGACGCCGGGGCCGTTGTTGGCAACCCACAGCGGGCTCGTGGGTGACAGGGCCAGTCCCCACGGGTTGACCAGCAGCGGGTCGAGGATCGGTGCAACGCCGGGCAGGTCGGACACGACGTTGATCTGGTCGAACCGGTTAGCCGTCGGCGCCGCCGTAGCCGACCCGACGAGCGCCGCGAAAGCCGCAACTAGGCCAACGACGACGATGGCCCGTAGTGGTCTGCCGAGCGCGAATAGAGATGAACCAAGCATTGGTCTCCCCCTTTTCGTGAAGCGGTCTGTCGCAAAGTGACTACGCATCCCGGTCCTTCGCGGTTCATGCACGCCGTCGAGCGGGTCTCGGCGGAGGCGCTGATCCCTTGGATCAACCAGGCGCTCGGGATGCCCGTTGAACGCATCGAGCACCGCAAACCCAGCTCCGCCCGAGTAAGAGAAAACCCGCCATTGCGGCGGGTTTCCGAGTGGTACTGGGCTCGAAACTCGAGCTCGGCGGATCTTCAGGGCCTCCCGCCATCAAACCCAGACGCCCGATCCAGCAAGCCAGCGGTCTTCAGTTCACGACAGATTTCGGACTGCGGGCCAGCCACGCCTTGCCGGTTGCCGTCACATCAACCACGGAAGGGCGCGAGCCGAATGCTCAGGTCGCTCAGGGCGAAGCGGTGCAGGTACCAGGCGCGGCCACGAGGGACTTGCTTGGCCTCGGCTCGGAGAAGCCCGGCGAACTCCCGCTTGAAGCCCAACCGCGGGTACTCCTGGATGACGCTCTGGCGGACTGCATCGGGTATCTCGTTGCTGCGTAGGCCGAACACATCGACGGCTGCGCCGGCAGATAGGAGGTAGGCCTCGGCACCGGATTCGAGGCCAACGCCGGGGGTGTAGTGCATGGCGATCGCGTTTGCAACGAGCTCGCGGATATCGGCAGGCACCTCGTGGCTGTCGGTGAACTCGCGTGCCAACGCGGCGCTGCGAACCGTGAAGTCGACGTCGGGCACCGGGCTCGGGATTCCTGTGTCGTGGAACATTGCAGCCAGGTACAGGAGCTCACGGTCGAACGTGATCCCGTGAAGTGCGGCGATGGCCGCGCCCCACGTGTAGGCACGACTGGAATGGTTGAGGAGTACCGGTGTCAAGAGGTCCTGCGCGGCGACCTCGGCATCTCTTGCGAGAGAGGAGTCGGGAGGCACCAGGCTCGCCGGATCGAATGAAGCTCCGGCGTCCCGAGTGCAATCGGACCACCATCGCGAGACGGCCGACAAGAATGCTGAGCTCCGCCCGCAGCAGGGGCCGGGCAAGTCTTAGACATTCCCGAGCGGTCACCACTCCCCCGGTGCGTTTGGTCGATCCGATGGATCCGATCGGATCGGTGGGTCGTGGCTGGCTCATGGGGCCTCTCAGTCGCTCCGACGTCTGCGTGCGCAAGCGAATCGCCAGTATCACGATCCGACGAGCACTATCTCGAGTCATAGCGCCTCCGAGGTCGACGGCCGCGCGCCGAGGCGAATCGGCTCGACGGGGCCGCGCGACAGCGGACGAGCGACCGGGTCGCTTCCGAGATCGCGCGGCCATGATGAACCTACGGTTTGGTCGTCCCCCTGCCTCGTGACCGATCAGGAACGGCGACGAGCCCTTGGCAACCCAAGCACGTCAGGTACTGCGGGGATGCTGCGGTGGCGGAGAAGACCGCCACTCCAACGCATCCGGCGACTGCGTGCATACCGCCGAGAAGCCATGGCGGAACTTCATCGACTCCCGTGGCAGTCCAAACCCATACGCCGAAGCCGAGCGGAGCAAGCAGCACCCACCACCGGCCGACGAACAAGCCGACGACGAGACCAACCAACGTGACGACGACCCAAATCACCCTTCGGATGATGGGTCCGACTTGCGTTGTCGGGAACATGTTCGCCTACGCGGGTCTCCACGACGAGGAGCGCGTGCTGCTCGGGATCGTTGACCGCTCTAAGGCCAACCACGACGAGCGCCGGCCTGCCGGGACCTGAATGGAACCGATCCCCGATCTCCCAGTTGGGGACGGCGCTCCGGATCGTGGGCGGCCGCCTGGCGACCGAGGACGGCGGACTACGCGCCGGTGATGCCGAACTTCAGCGATCGTTTGCGGCAAACAGTCGCCACGGCCCGGGGACGCCCTTTAGCTCGTGCTCGCCCCGATCCTCGAAGCCGATGCCCGACCCGGCGACGAGATCCTTGACCGTCCTGGACACGAGTACCTCGCCCGGATCGGCGGTAGAGGAGATACGAGCGCCCACGACGACAGCCAGACCGCCAGGCTTGCCGTCGATGAGCTCGCACTCGCCGGTGTGAACACCGGCACGCGCGTCGATGCCGAGACCGGCTATCTCGGCCTGAATCGACTGCGCGCAGCGGATTGCTCGGGCCGGGCCGTCGAAGGTCGCGAAGAAGCCGTCCCCCGCGGTGTCGATCTCGGTGCCGCGGTAACGGGCCAACGTACGGCGAACGAGACTGTGATGTCGCTCGACGAGGTCACGCCAGCCTGCGTCGCCGAGTTCGGACACGCGCTCCGTCGAGCCGACGACATCCGTGAAGAGCACCGTGGTCAGAATGCGCTCGGATTCGGCGTGCGAGGGAAGGTCACGAAGGAACGCCTCGATCTCGCGAGCGGGTTCTTCGAGGAAGAGGCCTATGTAGTCGTCGCCCGGCAGTTCGACGAGTCGCGCATCGGGAATCAGTCGCGCGACGTCGCCATACATCTCCCGCGCGTCCCGACGGTAATCGCGATAGAGCACGAGTGTCGGGACACGGACCGCCGGATAGACATCACGGAAGTCGACCTCCGGCATCATCTTCCAGAACGCGTAGGCGCCCGCCGGGCTTGCTGACAGCCGAATCCAGTCGCGGTACCAGCTGCGATAACCCTCATCTGCTGACAGCGTCGGTCCAGCCATTTCGACAAGGAACTCGTCGGCCCACTCGTTCGTTCCCCAGCGATCGCGCAGGTCAAGCATGACCTCCTCCGAGGGGAGGTTAAGACGAGGATCCGAGCGCCCCATCCAGGGGTGGTAGAGGGCGAGGCTGCGTGTTCGCTCGGGGTACGTCGCGGCAAAGAGCGATGCCATCCAGCACCCCTCCTGAGCAGCCACGAGCGTCGCGCGCTCGCTCCCGACCGAGTCCAGCACCGCCCGAAGGTCGTCGATCCTCGTCTCGAAATCGGGAAAGAAGCGCGGGCGATCGGAGAGTCCTGTCCCCCGCTTGTCGAAGACAATCAGGCGCGTGAAGGAGCCGAGCCGCTCGTAGAAGTCGCGCCAGTAGGGCGTGTGCCACGCCCAGACGAGATTTGACACCCAGTCCGGTACGAGCACGACGTCGAGTGGGCCATCGCCGATCACCTGGTAGGCGATGGCGACGTCGCCACTTCTGGCGTACTTCACATCCGGCACGTCCACGGCCGAAGTCTCCCGCATTCGCCGCGTGATTTTCGAACCGGTTCTCTGCGGCCGCCGTGTGAGCCCAATCGAGCCAGTGGTCATTGGCAGTCGTGGCTCAGCGACATTCCCGCCTCACTCGCGCAGGCGAGCGGCGACTAGCGACCCGACCTATGCGAGTGACAAAGGGTGAGAGGAGGAGGGCCGGTCAGCGGCGTAGGCCGCGGCGGTACGCCGCGGCGGGGTTACGCCTACCATGCGCTGCGCGAGGCGCCATGGCAGGTCGGACGGGGGGTTGCCCGGCGGCGGTTCGATTCCGCTCACCTCGGTATGGGTCTCCTCGACCGCTTCAGGGTGAGGCGACGCGAAGCGGCGTCGTCCGTCTCGGACGAAGACGCGCGTGCGTTCATGGAAGCCATGCAACCGATGAGCGCGCTCGCAGAGAAACCATCTCCGAACCTGATTGCTGAGTTCTCGAGGGCTTGCTCCGCTCATCCGGAACTCAAGGCTGTCTTCCTCTACGAGGGTACGTTCGGCCACGAGGAACTACTCGTCACTGTTGGGCTTGTCCTTCAGGACAAGTCGGATCCGGAGCCGTTCGTGACGATCAGCAAGGATCTCGAACCGCAGGTGCGTTCGCTCGCGCAGGGGAGCGACTACGTCTTTCAGCTACTCGACGACTACTCGCTCGACAGAGTCCCGAGCGGCGTCGCACCGATCTTCGAACGCGAGTAACGCCGCGCGCCTGATTCGTTATGCCCTCTTGATCCGGGTTCCGTGAGCGACCGGTCCGTGTCGGAGGGCGGGATCTCCGGGCGATCTCAGGTTGGCTCCGTGGTTGGCGGCGTGAACGGCGACCACTCGTAGACGTTCACCGCGCATACCTCCCGGAAGCCCAGCCGTTTGTACATCGGTTGCCCCATCGGTGACGATCCGAGCACGCCGACGTCGAAGCCGAGCTCGAGTGTGCCTGCGAGCGCCTCGCGGCTGATCGCCGCGCCGATCCCGCGGCGGCGGGCGTCCGGCACGGTGCAGACGAAATAGAGGCCCGCCACGCCCGCCGCGAGGAACACCGAGGCGCACGCCACAGGGTCGCCGCCGGCTAGGCCGACGTAGTGCCGCCAAGGCACGTCGTCACCAACGCCGATGCGTGCATACATCTCCCGTACCCACGCCGCCTCCGGAGGTCCCTCACCGAAGCCGAGCGAGAGCACCTGCTCGTACGCGTCGAGACCGGTGTCGGTCACGACACGCGAGATCCGGACGTCCGTCAACGCCTCGACGTCCGGGAGCACCCGGAGGTCCGCGGCCATGCCGGGCTCCGGGCCGCCCTCGAAGCCGTGCGCTTCGAGGCGGGTTCCGAGGTCGGTCGGATCGCATCGACGGCCCGACGTGCCACGAGCCCGCGACGCCGCTCGTGCGCATCAGACTCTGCGACTCGGTTATCGCGGCGTCTGCGCGCTCGGGCTCGAGATCGGCTCGCACCACGCAGTTGTGGTACGCGATCGGCGACCCGCCGATTACCCACGTGATCTCCGCGTCGTCGCGCTCGCGACCTCCTCCCGCGCGTCCGAGCGCGAGCAGGAACTCCGCTTCGTTGTCCTCGACCGCGCGTGCGACCCAGGCGGCGGACACGTCCGTCATGTCTCGCATGCTACGAGCGTCGTGACGGCGGCGCGCGGACGACGGAGGAAGTTCGAAGAGCAATCCACAACAACGGCAACCATCAA
>CAWBRK010000003.1:0-321598 GCA_963791205.1 uncultured Actinomycetes bacterium | reverse complement strand
CCTCCACCTGGAAGGAGTGGCCGCACCCGCACGACGACACCGCCTGCGGGTTCTCGATCTTGAAGCCGGACTCGGCGAGGCCGTCGAGCCAGTCGATCGTCGAGCCGGTCAGGTACGGCGCGCTGAACGGGTCGACGACGACCCGCACGCCGTGCAGCTCGAGCTCGTGGTCGCCGTCGAGGGCGCCGCGGTCGAAGCCGAGGCCGTACTGGAACCCGGAGCACCCGCCGCCCTGGATCGCGACCCGGAGGACCTCCGCTTCGCCGGCGGGCTCGGACGCCTGCAGCTCGCGGATCTTCTCCGCGGCGCGAGGAGTCAGCTCGACGAGTGTCTCGACGGTTGCCACAGACGCATCGTACCCGAGGTTCGGGACGTCGGAAACCGCCGACTTCGTGACACCCGTTGCAGGCGTGGTTGAGCCGTTTTCGACCGTGCTCGTGACCCTCCGGGGACCTGTTAGCGTTCGGCGCCGGGTGGTGGTCGCAGCGACGTTGGAGAGCTGGCTCCCCTTCCTGATCTACGGGAGCCTCGCGCTCGCCATCCCCGCATCGATGATCGTCATGTCGTTCGTCTTCGCGCAGCGGCCGTCGCACCGCGTGAAGGCACGCAGGATCCCCTTCGAGTCGGGCGTGAGCGCCGGGCCGCTGAAGCAGCAGCGCTACACGATCAGCTTCTACCTCACGGCGATGCTCTTCATCGTCTTCGACATCGAGATCGTCTTTCTCTACCCACTCGCCGTCGTGCTCAAGGACCTCGCCTGGTTCGGCGTCGTCGAGTTCCTCTTCTTCATCGGGATCCTCGTCGTGGCGTACGTCTACGTCTGGCGCAAGGGAGCCCTCGACTGGCAATGAAGCCGCTGCGCCAGTACGGGCTCCAGTCCGAGCGGATCCTCGGGGTCGGCGGGAAGCCCAGCGTCTTCGAAGAGGAGGTCTCCCACCTCGAGGACCGCCTCGGTCTCACGACCCTCGAGAAGGCCGTCGCCTGGGCGCAGACGAAGTCGATGTGGCCCGACACGTTCGGGCTCGCCTGCTGCGCGATCGAGATGATGTCGATCGTCTCCGCGCGCTACGACATCGCCCGCTTCGGGATGGAGGCGTTCCGGTCGTCGCCGCGCCAGGCCGACCTGCTCATCGTCTCCGGCCGCGTCGTCCACAAGATGGCCGGGCCGCTGCGGCAGATCTACGACCAGATGCTCGAGCCGAAGTGGGTGATCGCGATGGGCGCCTGCGCGAGCTCCGGCGGGATGTTCAACAACTACACGACGCTCCAGGGCGTCGACAAGATCGTCGCCGTCGACATTCACGTCCCCGGCTGCCCGCCGCGGCCGGAAGCCCTGATGGAGGGCATCATCCGGCTCCACGAGAAGCACCTCGCGGGCATCCCGCCGGCGTACGAGATCCGCGGGGTCGCCGAGTGACCTACGAGGGCGTCCCCGGTCTCGTCCGGACGAAGGAGGAGCACGGCGAGACGACGCTGATCGTCGACCCGGCGCGGCTCGTCGAGGCCTGCCGCCACCTCCGCGACGAGGTCGGCTTCAACGTCCTCGCCGACATCGCCGCCTCCGACTTCCTCGGGTGGCCGAGCGGCCCGGAGGACGTGGCCGGCTACATCGGCACCGCCCGAGGCCGGAGCATCACCGGGCCGGGCTCCTGGGGCCTCGAGCGCCTGCCCGAGCCGAAGCCGAAGCGCTTCTCGATCTCGTACCACCTGCTCCGGCTCTCGGACGATCCGGCGCGCGTGCGCCTCCAGGTCTGGCTCGACCCGGGCGAGCCGGTCGCGACGGTCATCGAGGTCTGGCCGACGGCGGACTGGCACGAGCGCGAGGCCTACGACCTGATGGGGATCGTGTTCGAGGGCCACCCGAACCTGGTGCGCATCCTCATGGACGACGACTGGCAGGGGCACCCGCTGCGCAAGGACTACCCGATCGGCGGCGAACCGGTCCGGTTCTCGGGCGAGGAGTAGCGATGGCGATCGCGCCGCGCCGCAAGCTCTACGAGGGATCGCGGATCCCGTTCCCGACCCCGACGGTGCTCGAGGTCCCGGACGACGTCCGCGAGCAGGGCGACGTCCTCCAGGTCAACTTCGGGCCGAACCACCCGTCGACGCACGGCGTGCTCCGCCTCGATCGTCGACCTGAACGGCGAGGAGGTCGTCGGGCTCTCCGCGGTCATCGGCTACCTGCACACCGGCTTCGAGAAGTCGATGGAGTCGAAGACGTGGTGGAAGGCGATCACGTACCCCGAGCGGATCGACTACGTCGGCTACCAGAACAACGAGCTCGTGTTCGTGCTCGCGATCGAGAAGCTGCTCGGCACAGAGGTCCCCGAGAAGGCGACGTGGATGCGAATGCTGCTCTGCGAGCTGAACCGGATCCACTCGCACCTCGTCTACCTCGGGACCGGAGCGCTCGAGCTGGGTGCGATCTCGATGTTCTGGTACTGCTTCCGCGAGCGCGACATGATCCTCGACCTCTCCGAGATGGTCGCGGGGACGCGCATGCACACGCGCTACTTCCAGACCGGCGGGCTCGCCGAGGACATTCCGCCCGGGTTCTTCCCCGAGTGCCGCAAGTTCGTCGAGTGGATGCCGCAGGCGATCGACGACTACGAGGCGCTGCTGTCGGCCAACGAGATCTGGCTCGAGCGCACGAAGGGGATCGGGTTGCTTTCCGCCGAGGACGCCGTCGCGCTCGGCCAGTCGGGGCCGATCCTGCGCGCGTCGGGCGTGAACTGGGACATCCGCAAGACCGAGCCGTATCTCGCCTACGACCAGGTCGATTTCAACGTCCCGGTCTACGACGGCGGCGACGTCTACGACCGCTACAAGGTGCGCGTCGACGAGATGCGCGAGTCGACGCACATCGTCGCGCAGTGCCTCGACAGGCTCGAGCAGATGGAGGGCGAGCCGTGGATCGTCGACGACCGCAAGATCGTGCTCCCGCCGCGCCACGAGCTGCACACGTCGATGGAGTCGCTCATCCACCACTTCAAGATCGTCACCGAGGGCTACCGCGTGCCCGAGGGCGAGGTGTACGTCGCGATCGAGTCGCCGCGCGGCGAGTCCGGCGTGCTACGTCGTTTCCGACGGCGGCGCCAAGCCGTGGCGCGTCAAGTTCCGCGCGCCGTCGTTCGTCGCGCTCGAGGCGACGGCGACGTGCATGTCGAACTCGTACGTCGCCGACCTGATCGCGATCGTCGGCTCGCTCGACTCCGTGATGGGAGACACCGACAGGTGATCGACCGCATTCGCGAGATCGCGGCCCAGTACCCCGACTCGCGCTCGGCGGTGCTCCCGGCGCTGCGGCTCGCGCAGGAGGAGCGCGGGCATCTCGACCGCGAGGCCTTCGAGGAGGTCGCCTTCGCGCTCGACCTGACGCCCGCGTACTGCACGGGGGTCGCGAGCTTCTACGACATGTTCCACGTCGAGCGCGTCGGCACGCAGCTCGTCGAGGTCTGCACGAACGTCTCGTGCGCGCTCGTCGGCGCGCAGCAGGTGCTCGAGGCGTTCGAGTCGGAGCTCGGGATCCGCGCCGGCGAGACGAGCGAGGACGGCAGGTTCACGCTGCGGACCGTCGAGTGCGCCGGCGGCTGCGGCTGGGCGACCGTGGTGGCGATCAACCACCGCTACCGCGAGCCGGTGCGCGCCGAGGACGTCCCCGGCGATCGTGGAGGAGCTGCGCAGTGCCGACTAGGCACCTCGTCCTCAAGGGCGCCGAGGACGGCGACCTGACGCAGCTCGACGACTACCGCGCAGCCGGGGGGTTCGAGTCGCTCGAGAAGGCGCGCCAGATGGAGCCTGCCAAGATCGTCGACGAGCTCCTCGCCTCGAACATCCGCGGCCGCGGCGGCGCCGGCTTCCCGATGGGCAAGAAGGCGAGCTTCCTCGCGAAGGGCACCGGCAAGCCCACGTACCTCGTCGTGAACGCCGACGAGTCCGAGCCCGGGACGTTCAAGGACCGCGAGATCATGTTCCGCGTCCCGCACCGGCTGATCGAGGGCTGCCTGATCACCGCGCACGGGATCGAGTCGAAGAACGTCTTCATCTACATCCGCGGCGAGTACCTGCACGAGTTCGAGGTGCTGCGCGCGGCGCTCGACCAGGTGCGCAAGGCGAAGCTGCTCGACGGCGTCACCATCGTGCTGCACCGCGGCGCAGGCGCGTACATCTGCGGCGAGGAGACCGCGCTGCTCGAGTCGCTCGAGGGCAAGCGCGGCCAGCCGCGCTCGAAGCCGCCGTTCCCGGCCGTGCAGGGGCTCTACGCGTCGCCGTCGCTGATCAACAACGTCGAGACGATCGCGACCGTCCCGATCATCATCGACATGGGCGGCGCCGAGTACGCCAAGATCGGCGTCGAGAACTCGGCCGGCACACGGCTCTTCTCGCTCTCGGGGAACGTCGTGAACGGCGGCAACTACGAGCTGCCGCTCGGCACGCCGCTCCGCGAGCTGATCTACGACATCGGCGGCGGGATCCCGGAGGGCCGCGAGCTGAAGGCCGTCATCCCGGGCGGCTCGTCGGTGCCGGTGCTGACCGCCGCGCAGGTCGATGCGCAGCTCGACTTCGACTCGATGGCGGCGCAGAAGACGATGCTCGGCTCCGGCGCGGTGATCGTCATCGACGACCGCTGCTGCATGGTGCAGCTCGGCCTGCGCGTCGCGCAGTTCTACATGCACGAGTCGTGCGGCAAGTGCACGCCGTGCCGCGAGGGCACGCGCTGGATGGTGCAGATCCTCGAGAAGATCGAGGGCGGGCGCGCGGAGCACGAGGAGCTCGACCTGCTGCTCGACGTCTGCGACCGCATCCTCGGCAAGTGCCTCTGCCCGCTCGGCGACGCGGCCGCGATGCCCGTCGCGAGCTACGTGGACAAGTTCCGAGACGACTTCCGCCGCCATGTCGACGAAGGCGCGTGCCCGTTCCCCGACTCGCCGCTCGAACACGTGCTCGCGCCGGTCGACCAGCACGTGCACGAGGTCCATGTCGTCGCCTGAGCTCGTCACCGTCACGGTCGACGACCGCGAGGTCCAGGTGCCCAAGGGGACCGGGCTCGTCGAGACCGCGCTCGCGGCCGGGATCGAGATCCCGGTGTTCTGCTACGAGCCGCGCCTCGGCGCGCCCATCGGCGCGTGCCGCATGTGCCTCGTCGAGATCGAGGGGATGCCGAAGCTCCAGGCCGGCTGCACGCTGACCGCGCAGGACGGGATGGTCGTTCGCACTGCGCAGACCTCGGCGAAGGCGGCCGAGGGACAGAACGCGACGCTCGAGTTCATCCTCGTCAACCACCCGCTCGACTGTCCGGTCTGCGACAAGGGCGGCGAGTGCCCGCTCCAGGACCTGACGTTCCGCTACGGCCCGGGGCGCACGCGCATGACGTTCTCGAAGCTCACGACCGAGAAGCCGATCCCGATCTCGCCGCACATCGCGCTCGACCGCGAGCGCTGCATCCTCTGCTACCGCTGCACGCGCTTCTCGGAGAACGTCGCCGAGGACGGCGAGCTCGTCGCCGTCAACCGCGGCGCGCGCACGGAGATCGCGACGTTCGAGGACGAGCCGTACCGCGACCGCTTCTCGGGGAACATCATCGAGCTCTGCCCCGTCGGCGCGCTCACGTCGACCGAGTACCGGTTCGAGGCGCGGCCGTGGGAGATCCAGAACGTGCCGACGATCTGCGGGCTCTGCCCGGTCGGCTGCAACATCGACGTCACGACGCGCGAGGGGAAGATCAAGCGCGTTCTCTCGCGGAACCACCCCGAGATCGACCAGGGGTGGCTCTGCGACAAGGGTCGGTTCTCGTTCCCCGCGCTGCGTGCGAAGGATCGGATCGTCGACCCACTCCGGCGCGTGCGGCGCCGAGGGCTCGGCCCGGTCTCGTGGGACGAGGCGATCGACGATGCCGAGCGGCTCCTGCGGGAGGCGGGGTCGAGCGTCGTCGTCGTGCTCTCCGGGTCGGAGACGAACGAGCTCGCGTACGGGCTCGCGAAGCTCGCCGCGGCGGTCGGAGGGTCGGTCGTCCTGCCGGAGGCCGACGTGGCGCCGCTCGGCCGGCCGCTCTCGGATCTCGCGGGCGCGTCCGCGGTCGTGGTCGAGGACGACGTGCCGCTCGAGGAGTCCGCGCCGATCGCGGCGCTCTGGGCGAAGCAGGCAGAGGGCGACGAGGAGATCGCACTCCGCGTCCCGCGAACGCCGAACGGCGTCGGGGTCGCCGACGCGGTCGCGCGCGCCGGGACGAGCACAGAGCCACAAAGTCAGGCGCCGACCCTGGTCTTCGTCTCCGGAGACGACGCCGCCTCCGACCCGGCGGTTCGCGAGCTGGCCGAGAGCGCGCAGTCCGTGATCGCCGTCTCGATGTTCCAGGGCCTCGTGCTCGGGTGGGCCGATCTCGTCCTGCCGGGGACGAGCTACCTCGAGCGCGACGGGTCGACGACGAACATGGAGGGCCGCGTCCAGCGCTCGCGGCGTGCGGTCATCCCGCCCTCGCCGGACGAGCTCGCGTGGCTCGCGAAGCTCGCCGGCCGCTTCGACGTCGAGCTCTCGCCGTACGCGTCGCTCGTCTACGAGGAGCTCTTCGGCGAGCCCTTCGAGGACCTGGGCTTGACGGCCCCGCTCCGGGCGGCCGCGCCCGCAGGGGCCATGACGGGGGTCAGACCCCGGACCGGACCCAAAGGGACGCGCCTGGTTCGGTATAGACCGCTGTTCTCCGGGCCCGCCGTCGAGCGCGTCGAGAAGTTCGCCTTCCAGCGCCCGACCGAAGAGGCCGGCCTCTCGCGCGAGGATGCGGAGCGCATCGGGGTGCGCGACGGCCACACCGTGCGGCTCCGCACGAACGGCACGAGCGCCGAGCTCCGCGCGCGCGTGCGCCGCGGGCTCGAGGCGGGCGTCGTCCTGGTCGCCGAGGGCACAGCCGTCGACCTGAAGCCCGGCCCGGTCGAGGTGACGCGCGCGTGACCGAACCGTGGTGGATCAGCGCCATCAAGGCGGTCGTGGTCATCAACCTCGTCCTCGCCGGCTTCGCGTACCTGACCCTGATCGAGCGTAAGGTGCTCGGCCGCATGCAGCTCCGGTACGGCCCGAACCGCGCCGGGCCGTACGGCCTGCTGCAGCCGATCGCCGACCTCGTCAAGCTCATCCGCAAGGAGAACTTCTTCCCGGCGGCCGCGATCGACCTGCCCTACATCGTCGCCCCGATCGTGTCGGCGTTCACGGCGCTCGCGGCGTTCGCGGTCATCCCGTGGGGCGGCGGCTGGGAGATCGCGGGCTACCAGGTGAACGGGTACATCGCGAACGTCTCGATCGGCCTCCTGCTTCTCTTCGCCCTCGGCTCGGTCGGCGTCTACGGCTTCATCGTCGGCGGCTGGGCGAGCGAGTCGAAGTACTCGCTGCTCGGCTCGATGCGGACGTGCGCGCAGCTCGTGAGCTACGAGGTCTCGCTCGCGCTGACCGTGCTCGGCGTGATCCTGATGGCCGGCTCGCTCTCGCTCGTCGACATCGCCGACGCGCAGGACGGCACGTGGTGGTACGTCGTCCCGCAGTTCGTCGGGTTCGTCGCGTTCTTCATCGCCGGCATCGCCGAGACGAACCGCGCGCCCTTCGACCTTCCCGAGGCCGAGCAGGAGCTCGTCGCCGGCTACCACACGGAGTACTCCGGGATGCGCTGGGGCCTGTTCCAGATGGCCGAGTACATCAACATGCTCACGCTCTCCGCCCTCGCGGTGACGCTCTTCCTCGGCGGCTGGCACTTCTTCTGGCTCGACCAGCTCGGGCCGCTCTGGTTCCTGCTCAAGCTCGCGATCGTCGTGTTCATCTTCATCTGGCTGCGCGCGACGTTCCCGCGACTGCGCTACGACCAGCTGATGGCGTTCGGGTGGAAGGTGCTGCTCCCCGTCGCCACGATCAACGCGGTCGTCACGGCAATCCTGGTGGTGGCGCTGTGAGCCCGCAGCCGATGGACACGCTGAAGGGGTTCGGCGTCACCTTCAAGCAGATCTTCAAGAAGCCGATCACGCAGGAGTACCCGGAGTTCAAGCGTGCGGTCTACCCGCGCTTCCGCGGCCGCCACCGCCTGCACCGCTTCCAGAACGGGCTCGAGAAGTGCGTCGGCTGCTCGCTCTGCGCCGCCGCGTGCCCCGCGGACTGCATCCGCGTGGTTCCGGCCGAGAACACCGCCGACAACCGCGTCTCCGCGGGCGAGCGGTATGCGCGCATCTACGAGATCAACATGTCGCGCTGCATCTTCTGCGGCTACTGCGAGCTCGCGTGCCCGTTCGATGCGATCACGCTCGGCAACGAGTTCGAGATCTCCGAGTACTCGCGCGACGACCTCATCTACACGAAGGAGATGCTGCTCGCCGAGCCGATGAAGCAGGTCCCCGTCGCGGATCCGGATCTCTACGACACGCCCGTCCCCTACTACAAGACGAACGCGTAGTGGACGTCGGGAACATCCTCGTCTGGATCGTCTGGTTCGTCGCTGCCTTCGCTTGCCTCGGGTCGGGCATCGCGGTGGTGACGTTCTCGAACCCGTTCTACTCGGCACTCGCGCTGATCGGGAACCTCGCGTCGCTCGCGGTGCTCTACCTGCTGCTCTCGGCCGAGTTCGTCGCCGCCGCGCAGGTGCTCGTCTACGCGGGCGCGGTGATGGTGATGTTCCTGTTCGTGATCGGCTACCTCGGCGGCCGCGCCGACGCGCCGTGGGCGGGAGGGCCGAGCTGGCAGCAGGTCGCCGCGATCTGCGCGGCCGGCGCGATCCTCGTCGAGGTCGTCGTGGCCGTCGGGCTCAAGGCCGGCGACCGCCTCGACGACGAGGCGAAGATCGACTCGGGGTTCGGCGGCCCGGAGGAGATCGGGAAGGCATTCCTGACGGACCACCTGCTCGCGTTCGAGATCACCTCGATCGTGCTGCTCGTCGCCGCTGTCGGCGGCGTCATCCTCGGCGCACACTCGCGGCGCTTCGACCAGGAGGCCCGCCGATGATGGGTCCCGAGGTCACCTGGTACCTCATCGTCGCCGCGATCCTCTTCACGATCGGCGCGCTCGGGGTGCTCGTGCGGCGCAGCCCGCTGATCATCCTGCTCGCGCTCGAGATCATGCTCAACGGTGCGAACCTCGCGCTGATCGCGTTCGCGCGCCACCAGGGCTCCGAGGACGGGCAGATCTTCGCGCTCGCGGTGATGGCGGTCGCCGCCTCCGAGGTCGTCGTCGGCCTCGGCCTGATCGTCGCCATGTCGCGCCGCCGTCTGCCCCTCGACGTCGACCGGATGACGACGCTGCGCGGATGACGACCGTCTCGGTCACCGCCTGGATCTGCCTGCTCTCCCCGCTTGCCGCCGCGGTGCTGATCGCCCTTGCGGGCAACCGGCTGACGCGGCGCGGCGCGGGCTACCTCGCCACGACCTCGACCTTCGTCTCCTTCGGCGCGGCGCTCGTCGGCTTCCTCTCGCTGCTCGGCGAGCATCCCGAGGAGCGCTCCGACGTGACGACGGCGTGGACGTGGCTCAAGGCCGGAAGCTTCGAGGCGGGCCTGAGCCTGCTCGTCGATCCGCTGTCGATGCTGATGATGCTGATCGTCTCCGGTGTCGGCTCGCTGATCGTCATGTACTCGATCGGCTACATGGACGGCGAGGACGAGGAGCGCCGCTACTTCGCGTACATGGCGATCTTCGTCTTCTCGATGCTGCTCCTCGTCGAGAGCGCGAACCTCGTCCTGCTGCTCGCCGGCTGGGGCCTCGTCGGCCTCGCGTCGTACCTGCTGATCGGCTTCCACCACGAGCGGCCCTCGGCGATCGCCGCCGCGAAGAAGGCGTTCGTGATGAACGCCGTCGGCGACGCGACGATGGCGCTCGCGATCTTCCTGCTCTGGTGGAAGACCGGAACCGTCACGTTCGACGGCGTCTTCGGGAGCGTCGACGGGCTGTCGAACACCGTCGTGACGCTCGCAGCACTCGGCCTGCTCGGCGGCGCGATCGCGAAGTCGGCCCAGCTCCCGCTCCACACCTGGCTCCCGGACGCGATGGAGGGACCGACGCCCGTCAGCGCGCTGATCCACGCGGCGACGATGGTCACCGCCGGCGTCTATCTGCTCGTCCGCCTGCATCCGATCTACGAGGCCGCCGACTTCGTCCAGCACCTTGCCGCAGCGATCGGCGCGGTCACGCTCGTCGTCGCGGGCCTGATCGCGCTCGTCCAGTGGGACATCAAGCGCGTGATCGCGTACTCGACGATGTCGCAGATCGGCTACATGTTCCTCGGCGCGGGCATCGGCGCGTACGGGAGCGCCATGTTCCACCTGATGACGCACGCCTTCTTCAAGGCGCTGCTCTTCCTCGCGGCGGGCATCATCATCCACGCGCTCGTCGGCGAGCAGGACATCCGCAACATGGGCGGCCTGCGCGACGCGCTCCCGCGCACGTACTGGGCGATGCTGATCGGCGGGCTCGCGCTCGCCGGGATCTTCCCGCTCTCGGGCTTCTGGTCGAAGGACTCGATCCTGGCGTCTGCGGCCGCCGGCAGCACGTACGACCGCGTCCTCTTCGTCGTCGGGCTCTTCGGCGTCTTCCTGACCGCGCTCTACACGTTCCGGATGCTCTTCCTCGTGTTCGGCGGCGAGCGCTCGGCGTACGCGCGCGAGCACCTCCACGACCCGAGCCACGGAGAAGCGCCGTTCTCGATGGGCTGGGCCGTCGCGGTGCTGTCCGTCCTCTCCGTCATCGGCGGCTTCGTCCAGATCCCCGGCGTCTGGACCCCGTTCGCCGACTGGCTCGAGCCCGTGGCGCCGCCGCTCGTCGAGCCGACGGTCACGCAGGACTGGGTGACCTCGCTCGTCTCGGTGTCGATTGCCCTCGGCGGGATCTGGCTCGCCTATCTCATCTGGTCGAGGCGGAGCGTCGTCGTGCCCGAGTCGCCCGAAGGACGCCGCGTGCTCGAGCACAAGTTCTACTTCGACGAGCTCTACGACCGGCTCTTCTACGAGCCCGCCGTAGCGATCGCACGCGCGCTCCGCCGCGGCGTCGAGGAGCCTGTCGTGACCGGCTCGATCGACGCGACGGTCACCACCGTTCGCGAGGCAAGCCGCGCCTCGACGCTCGTCCAGACCGGCTTCCTCCGCAGCTACGCGCTCGCGCTCATGGCTGGGCTCGCTGTTCTCGCCGTCGTCTTCGTGGCACTTCGATGAGCGGCTGGCTGACGACCACGCTGATCTTCCTGCCGCTCGCCGGGGCGGTCGTCCTCTGGATCGTTCCGTGGCCGCGGCTCTGGGCCGGTTCGATCGCGACGCTCATCGCGCTTGCGGAGGTCGGCCTCTGGATCGTCGCGCTCACGAAGTTCGACTTCGACGGCGGGATCCAGGGCGAGCAGCAGCACACGTGGTTCAGCGAGCTCGGCGTCTCGTACCACGTCGGGCTGTTCGGGTTCTCGCTCTGGCTCGTCGGACTGACGATCGTCTGCACCACCGCCGCGATCGCGTACGCCTGGTGGGTCGGACGCGACCGTCCGCGCGCCTACTTCGGGCTCATGCTCTTCCTCCTCGGCGCGGTCGTCGGGGTGTTCTCGTCGCAGGACCTCGTCCTCTTCTACGCGTTCTTCGAGGGGATGCTGATCCCGCTCTACGTGCTGATCGGCGTGTGGGGAGGCGCGGACCGCACGCGCGCGACGTTCACGTTCGTCATCTACACGATGGCGGGCTCGCTGCTGATGCTCGCCGCGATCGTCGTCTTCGGGTTGGCGCAGGGAACCTTCGACCTGATCGAGTCGGGGAGCAGCGACAACACGTGGGTTTTCCTCGGCTTCGTGATCGCGTTCGCGATCAAGGCGCCGCTCTTCCCGTTCCACGGCTGGCTGCCGTCCGCGTACCGCGAGTCGCCGCCCGAGGTCGCCGCGCTCCTGTCCGGCGTGATCTCGAAAGCCGGCGCATACGGCCTGCTGAGGATCGCGATCGCGAAGTTTCCCGACCCCGCGCAGGACTTCCAGGTGCCGCTGCTCGTCCTCGCCGGCGTCGGCCTCGTCTACGGCTCGCTGCTCGCGTTCCGCGCGCCGGACGTGCGCGGCGTGATCGCCTACTCGTCGCTCGCGCAGATGGGCCTGATCACGCTCGGGCTCTTCGCGCTCAACGACCAGGGCTTCGACGGGGCCGTGCTGCAGATGGTCGTGCACGGCCTGATCTCGACGACGCTCTTCCTCATCGCCGGCGGGATCGAGCGGCGCACGTCGACCGGCGAGTTCGCGCGACTCGGGGGGATGGCGCGAGGACGCCCCGCGCTCGCGACCGTGCTGATGACGACGGGGATCGTCGCGCTCGCTGTGCCGGGGTCGGCCGCGTTCGCCGGCGAGTTCCTGATCCTGCTGGGCGTGTTCGACACCGGCTGGGGCTGGGCCGTCGTCGGCGCCGTCGCGATCGTGCTCGCGGCGATGTACATGCTCCGCCTGATCTCGGCGGTGCTCCACCAGGGCCGCGGCCCGGCCGTCACCGACGCGGCGCTCGACCTTCGTCCGGCGGAGCTCGGGATCATCGTCCCGCTCCTCGCCTGCGTGCTCGCGCTTTCTGCGTGGCCGGCGGCGATCAGCGAGCGCGCCTTCCCGGGTGACCGGGCCGCGCAGATCGTCGAGGCGCAGTTCAAGTGATCGACACGCCGAGCATCGACTGGCTCGCGCTCTCGCCTGTCCTCGCGCCGCTCGCCGGCGCGGGCATCGCGTTGCTGCTGTCGGTCGTCCTTCCGAACGGGATGCGGCGGCCGGTGTCCGCGTTCTTCGCCGCGGTCGGCCTGCTCGTCGGCCTCGCGCTCGCCGCCTACGTCTACTGGAAGAGCCCGGAGGCGCAGGGAGTCGTCGAGGGCGCGGCGAGTCGCGACCGCCTCGCCTCGCTCGCCCAGATGCTGATCGCGGGCGCGGGCGTGCTCACGGTCGGGGTCGCGTACCGCGACCAGCCGAGGCAGGAGCACATCGGCGAGTACTTCGCGCTGCTCGCGACCGCGGCGGCCGGGATGATGTTCATGGTCTCGGCCTCGAACCTGATGACGCTCTTCCTCGGGCTCGAGTGGTTCTCGATCAGCCTCTACGTCCTCTGCGCCCTTGACATCGAGCTCGAGACGTCGCTCGAATCGGGCCTCAAGTACCTGATCGTCGGGAGCTTCGGCTCCGCGATCCTCCTGTTCGGCTTCGCGCTCGTCTACGGCGCGACGGGTGAGCTCCAGCTGAGCGCGATCGGCGAAGCGGGTCGGCCGCTCGAGCACGACGCCATGCTCCTCGTCGGGCTCGCGATGGTGTTGACCGGGCTCGGCTTCAAGGCCTCGGCGGCGCCGTTCCACATGTGGACGCCGGACGTCTACCAGGGCTCGCCGACCCCGGTGACCGCCTTCATGTCCGCCGCGACGAAGGTCACGGCCCTCGTCGTGATGCTGCGCGTGCTCAACATCGCCTTCCCCGCGCAGGAGGACCTCTGGAGCGGAGCGGTCGCGGCGATCGCGGTCGCCTCGCTGGCCATCGGCAACCTCGCCGCGCTCGTGCAGAGCAACGTGAAGCGGATGCTCGCGTACTCGTCCGTCTCGCACGCGGGCTTCATGCTGATTCCTATCGCCGCCGCGAACGAGCTCGGCGCGGAGGCGCTCCTCTACTACCTGATCCCCTACGGCGCGGCCTCGCTCGGCGCGTTCGCCGTCGTCGCCGCACGCGAGCGCGAGCTCCGCGAGCCCGTGACGCTCGACAACCTCAGCGGAATGGGGTGGGAGCGGCCGTTCCTCGGCTTCTCCCTCGCGATGTTCGCGTTCGCGTTCATCGGGCTCCCGCCGGGGGGTCTCTTCATCGGCAAGCTGCTTGCCTTCTCGGCGGCGGTCGACGCAGACATGACGTGGCTCGTGATCGTCGGCGTCGTCGCGACAGCGGTGAGCGTCTACTACTACCTCGCGATCGTGCGCTCGCTCTACATGCGGACCGAGCTGCGTCTCGTTCCGGCCGGCGGCGCGCCCGCGCGGGAGCTCCTGCTGACTGCATCCGTCGTGCTCTCGCTCGGGATCGTCTTCGCGTCGTTCGTGTTCGTCCAGCCGCTGCTCGACCTGGCCGGGAACGCGGCGAGCTCGCTCGGCTTCTAGCGGGCGGCTAGTCGGACTGCAGCCTGCAGAAGCAGGAGCGCGACCGAGGCGACGACGGCCGAGACGCCGACCGGCGGGACGACCGCGCCGTCGAGGGTCGGTGCGCGCACGGCGGCCGCGACGAGGACGAGAACGAGGGCGACGACGCCGAGCCCGGCCTGCAGCCGGACGGCGGGGACCGCAGGCGAGTTGCCGGGCAGCTCGACGAGATGCCCGTACGCCTGCAGCGCCGCGTGCGCGGTGACGACGAGAGCGGCGAGGACGAGATAGAAGGAGAGGGAGTGGCCGCCGAGCCTGTCGGCGGCGATGGCGGCGAGCAGGAGCAGCACGGCCACGCACCAAGGTTCGACCTCGGATCGGACGGTCCTTCCGCGTAGGCTCGCCGAATCCGCACGGTCGTCTGGACGTTCGCCGTCGCGCTGCCGCTCGCAGGGCTCGCGCTGTTGCTCGGCTATCCGAGGCTCGATGTCCGCTGGGAGAACCACCCGTCGCACTTCTGGCTCGTGCTCGCGGTGGCGGGCGTCAACGCCGCGATCGGGTTCGGGATGAGCGAGGCGGCGCTTCGCCGCGGGGACGCCCGGATCTTCCTCGTCGGCCTCGCGTTCCTCACGTCGGCCGGCTTCCTCGGGCTGCACGCCCTCGCCACGCCCGGGGTCCTGCTCGACAAGGGGAACGCCGGGTTCACGATCGCGACTCCGATCGGCCTGCTCGTGTCGTCCGCGCTCGCCGTCTGCTCGTCGCTCGACCTCACCGGAGGCTTCGGCGACTGGATCGTTCGTTGGCAGCGGACCCTTCGCGCCGCGCTCTTGCTCCTCCTCGTCGGCTGGGGCATCGCGTCTCTCGCGAGCCTGCCGCCGCTCGACAGCACGGTCACGCCCGACGAGGCCCAGGGGGAGCTCGGTCTCGTCGCGCTGATCGGCGTGGCGCTGTACGGCTACGCCGCGCTCCGATACCGCGCGCTCTACGCGCGCACACGCGAGCCGCTGCCGCTCGCGGTTCTCACCGCCTGGGCCCTGCTCGCCGAAGCGATGATCGCGATCCCGTGGGGGCGGAACTGGCAGCTCTCGTGGTGGGAGTGGCACATCCTGATGGCGATCGCGTTCGCGCTCGTCGCGACGGTCGTGAGGGTCGAGCAGCAGCGGCGCCGTCCAGGCGGGCCGCTTCGCGTCGCTCTACCTCGACCAGACGATCGCCCGAACGAACGCCACGTACGCGGACGCGCTCAGACAGGTCGTCGAGCAGCGCGCGCAGGCCGACGACGTCGCGCGGCGCTTCGGCCTGAGCGGCGAGCAGGCGGAGCTCGTCGAGCGCGCGGCCGGGCGGATCCGCGAGCTCGACGCAGCATTCCGTCCGCACCTCTCGCCGCAGGTGGCGGAGCGCGTCGAGCGCGAGGGCGCCGAGCTCGGGGGAAAGGAGCGCGAGGTCAGCGTGCTGTTCGCCGACCTCGAGGGGTTCACGTCCTACGCGGAGACACGCTCGCCCGAGGAGGTGATCGCGATGCTGAACGAGTACTGGGGGACCGCGGTGCCGGTCGTGCTCGAGCGCCACGGCGGGATGATCGAGCGCTTCGCCGGTGACGCGGTCATGGTCGTCTTCAACGCGGTGACGGACCAGCCCGACCACGCGAGGCGCGCGGCCGCCGCGGCGCTCGAGCTGCAGGAGCGGTGCGCCGCGCTCGTGCGTGCGCACCCGGACTGGCCGCGGCTCCGAGCAGGGGTCAACACCGGCGTCGCGGCCGTCGGCTACGTCGGCACCGAGCAGCAGCGGAGCTTTGCCGTGATCGGCGACACGACGAACACCGCCGCGAGGGTCCAGGCCGCCGCGCCGCCCGGCGAGGTCGTCATCTCGGGCGCCACGCGGGACGCGCTCGGCGACGACGCGGTGGTCGAAGCGATCGACGCGGTCGAGGCGAAGGGCAAGCGGGAGCCCGTACCGGCGTACCGGCTCGTGGGGCTACGCGGCCGATAGGCTCGAAGCCATTCTGCGACCAAGGAGGGCGTATTGGCGGACGTCACCTTCACCTGGCTCGGGCACGGCAGTTTTCGGTTCGACAGCGCCGAGGGAAAGCGCATCTATGTCGATCCGTGGCTCGACAACCCCAAGTGCCCGGACACCGAGAAGCAGCCCGAGCGCTGCGACGTGCTGGCGATCACCCACGGCCACGGCGACCACGTCGGGACCGCCGTGCAGATCGCGAGCGCGCACTCGCCGGCCGTTGTCGCGATCATCGAGCTCGCGACGTGGCTCGAGGGACAGGGCGCGCCGAACGCGGGCCGGCTCGGGATGAACAAGGGCGGCACGGTCGACGTCGACGGCGTCAAGTTCACGATGACCCAGGCGATCCACTCGGGCGGCCTCGCACAGCCGGGCTCGGACCCTGTGTACCTCGGCGAGCCGGCCGGGTTCGTGATCGAGTTCGAGAACGGGCTCAAGGTGTACTGCGCGGGCGACACCGACGTCTTCACCGACATGCAGCTGATCGCACGCCTGCACTCGCCCGACGTCGCAATTCTCCCGATCGGCGACCACTTCACCATGGGCCCGAAGGCTGCGGCGGTCGCGCTCGAGCTGCTCGGCACATCGCGCTGCATCCCGATCCACTGGGGGACGTTCCCGATCCTGGTCGGCACGCCCGACGAGTTGCGGAAGCACGCGCCGTCGGTGGAGGTGCTCTCGCCCGAGCCGGGGGAGACGATCACGCTGTGAGGGAGCGCTGGTGGGGCGCGACCGGCCGTCGCGTGCCGGAGATCGCGCTCGAGCGCGACCTGCCGCTCGACGAGGCGCTCGTGCTCGACGACGTGGGCGACCTCACCCGGCTGCAAGAGGCGCACGACAGCGGTGTCCCGGTCGTGGTGCGCGCCGACTCGAAAGACGCAGTCGTGCGCGCGCTCGCACGGCCGGAGGTCGCCTCGGTCGTCGTGCCGGACGCGAGCCCCGAGCTGCTCGAGCTCGACCTGACCAAGCTCACCTATGGGTAGACCGGTCGCGACGTATTCGATCGTCGCGTGCGACCTCGAGGCCGGGCAGTGGGGTGTCGCGGTGCAGTCGAAGTTCCTCGCCGTCGGGTCAGTCGTGCCGTGGGCCGAGCCGGGCGCCGGTGCGGTGGCGACTCAGTCGTACGCAAACCCCCGTTACGGGCCGGACGGGCTGGCGCTCCTTCGGAAAGGTCGGTCCGCACAGGACGTCGTCGACGAGCTGACCCGAGCCGACGAGGGGCGAGACCAGCGCCAAGTCGGTGTCGTCGACGCGCGCGGAACCGCGGCGGCCTTCACCGGAAGCGGCTGCCACGACTGGGCGGGCGGGCGCACCGGGGCGGGCTACGCGGCGCAGGGGAACATCCTCGTCTCCGGCGAGACGGTCGACGAGCTCGCCGGGACGTTCGAGTCGACGAGCGGGCCGCTCGCGGAACGGCTGCTGGCGGCGCTCGCAGCAGCTCAGGAGGCCGGCGGCGACCGGCGCGGCCAGCAGTCCGCCTCGCTGCTCGTCGTCGAGCGCGACGGTGGGTACGCAGGGCTCTCGGACGTCCTCGTCGACCTGCGGGTCGACGACCACGAACGGCCGATCGAGGAGCTGCGCCGGCTGCACGAGCTCCACGACCTGCTCTTCGGGCGGACGCCCAGAGAGCAGTGGCTGACCGTCGACGAGGCGCTCCGCGCCGAGGTCGACGAGCGGCTCGCGGCGGCGGGCTACCAGCGTCTGGAGGACTGGGCGGGCGTCGCGAACCTCGAGGAGCGCGTCGACGGCGAGGAGAGGATCGACCCGGTGGTGCTGCGCGAGCTGAGGAGGGCGACGTGAGTGCGTACGAGGTGAGGCGGATCGACGAGCTGGAGGAGATCCCGGTGCCGCGGGCGGGCATCAACTGGCTTCCGATCAGGCGGCCGCTCGGGATCACCGCGTTCGGCATCAACGCGTATGTGGGCAAGGAGGGCGAGCACGTCGTCGAGGAGCACGACGAGTCGCAGCTCGGGCACGAGGAGGTCTACGTCGTCGTGAAGGGACGCGCGCGGTTCACGCTCGGCGGGGACGACGTCGACGTCGACGCGGGCGGCTTCGTCTACCTGCGCGACCCGAAGACCGAGCGCGCGGCGGTGGCGCTCGAGGACGGGACGACGGTGCTTGCGATCGGCGGCAAGCCGGGCCAGCACGATCCGTCGGCGTGGGAGTGGTTCTTCGCCGCGACCGCACCGAAGGACCGAGGCGACTACGAGGAGGCGCTCGCGATCATCGAGGACGGGCTCCAGCACAAGCCCGACTATCCCGCGCTCCTCTACAACCGCGCGCGGTACAAAGCGCTGCTCGGCCGCCCGGACGAGGCACTCCCTCCGCTGCGCACCGCGCTCGAGAACGAGCCGATGCTCGTCGAGCTCGCCGCGAAGGACGACGACTTCGCGTCGCTCCGCGACAACCCGGAGTTCCTAGCGATCACCGGGCAGGCGAAGCCCGCCGGCGGCGGCTCGTAGCGCGGGCACGGGGTCGGCGCTCGGCCGCGCGACGACGAGCACGGCGCCGTAGCCCTCGACGAGCGAGTCGACGACGAGCTGAAGGCCGAGCGCGAGCGCGAAGGCCTTGTGCGCCTGGTCGCCGCCGAACGGAACCACGTCTTCGGCCGGCGCGAGTCCGGCGAGCACATCGCCCCAGGTCGCCTTGGCGGGCGAGACGTCGACCACGACCGGCTCCCCATCCGAGCTCGGGATGCCGATCGCGAGCGGGTTGGTCCCGACGAGCGGATCGCCGCCGTCGGGGTGCGCGAGGCGCGCGGGCGACGTCGCCGTCAGCAGGGCGACGAGCCCGCCGTCGGCGAGCCGGCGGACGTAGTGGCCGAGCATGCCCGTGGGGAAGCAGTTCGACGCCGTGACCACACGCGAGTGCTCGGGCGGCTCCGCGAGCTGCGCCTCGACGATCGCGTTCAGCGTCAGGTAGCCGAGAGCGCCGCGCCCGTCCCAGACTTCGTGGCTCTGAGCCACGAACTCCCGGCCCGGCGAGGCCGTCGGGTCGAGGTCCGGGAGCGTCTCGAGCCACGGGATCCTCGAGTAGCCGTGCCCGCGCTTGCCGCGCTGCTCCGCGTCCGAGTAGTGCCGGAACAGCGCGTCCGTGTCCGCGTCGGAGAAGCCGAGCGCGGCGATCCTGGACCGCGCCTCGTCAGGCTGCACGCCGGCTGAACCTCAGGACGGTCCATCCGCGCGCGGCGGCGACCCGTCGCAGCTCGCGGTCGGGATTGACCGCAACCGGCTTCCCGACGACCTCGAGAAACGGCAGATCGGTGTGGCTGTCGGAGTACGCCGTGGACGCGTCGAGGTCATACCCGCGCTCGGCGGCGAGCTCGCGGACCGCCGCCGCCTTGTTCTCGCCGTGGAGGGAGCGCACGCCGCGGCCTGTGTAGACGCCGTCCTCGACCTCGCAGACCGTCCCGAGCGCGCCGTCGAAGCCGAGGTCGTCCGATATCGCGTCGACGACCTCCTGCAGAGCGGCGGAGACGATGTACGACGGCTCGCCGCGCGCTCGGTGCTCGCCGACGAGCCCGAGCGCCTCGTCGTAGACGAGCGGCCGGAGCACGGGCTCGAGCGACTCGGTGACGAGCTGCTGCATCTGCTGCGACGAGAAGCCGCGCAGGAGCATGAGCCCCTCCTCGGAGGCGGCGCGCACCCGCTCCTTGCTCGTCCCGCGCATGACGAAGAGCAGCTGCCAGAACGCCGCCTTCGCAACCTGTGTCCGCGTGATCACGCCGTGGCGGCGGAATGCCGGCGCGAGCGCGAGCGTGCTCGAACGTCGGAGAAGCGTCCGGTCGAGGTCGAAGAACGCGGCGCCGCTCAGGAGACGACCGGGAGCGCCTTGACGATCCCGACGCCTTGCTCGCGACGCGTGTCCTCGATCGCGCCGGCGAGCGCGACGATCGCCTCGGCCGTCGGCGAGCCCGGATCCGCTGCGACGAGCGGCGTACCGAGGTCTCCCTGCTCGCGCAGGCGCGGGTCGAGCGACACCTCGCCGAGGAGCGGCACGCCGAGCTCGTGCGCGAGCGCGGCGCCGCCGCCGCGGCCGAAGACGTCGCCCGACATGTTCTCGACCACACCGATCAGGCGCATGTTCGTCTTCTGCGCCATCACCGCTGCACGCACCGCGACCTCCTTCGCCGCCGGCTGCGGCGTCGTCACGACGACGACTTCAGCGCGCGGCAGCAGCTGCCCGAGCGAGATCGCGACGTCACCGGTCCCGGGCGGCATGTCGACGAGCAGCACGTCGAGCTCGCCCCAGTGCACGTCGGTCAGGAACTGCTCGAGCGCGCGGTGGAGCATCGGCCCGCGCCACATCACCGGCTCGTTCTCGTCGAGGAAGAAGCCGATCGACATCAGCTTCAGGTCGTCCTTCACCGGCGGCACGATCATCTTGTCGACGACGACCGGCCGCTGCGAGACGCCGAGCATGTGCGGGATCGAGTGGCCGTACACGTCGGCGTCGAGCACGCCGACCTGCTTGCCCGAGCCGCGACGAACGCCGCGGCGAGATTGACCGTGAGCGTCGACTTCCCGACGCCGCCCTTGCCGCTCGCGATCGCGAGCACGCGCGTGTTGCGGTCGAGCGCGATGCCCTTCGAGCGCTCGGTCACGTCGCCGCGCAGCCGCGTCGTCAACGCCGCGCGCTCGTCAGGCGTCATCACGTCGAACTCGAGCGCGACGCGCTCGACGCCCTCGATCGGCGCGAGCACGTCGAGCACCTGCTGCTGGAAGCTGTCGCGGAGCGGGCACCCGGCGATCGTGAGCGCGATCGTCACGACGACGTCGCCGCCGTCGATCTCGCACGTCGCGCACCATGTCGAGCTCGGTCACGGGACGCCGCAGCTCGGGATCGATCACTCCCCCGAGCGCGCGCATGATCTCTTCCCGTGACGGCGCCATCACGCCGAGCGTAGCAACGGCTCGACGAGCTGAGCGATGGCCTCCCGATGCCTTTCGGACTCGTAGTCGTGAAGCGGGTGCGGCTCGAGCTGGTGCTCGGTCACGTGGTTCCGCCGGCGAACGTAGACGGCCGGGTAGATCGTCCCGTCGGCGGCCATCTCGACCGCGATCGCGACCGCGTCCGGGCCTCGCCTCGTCGACGAAGATCTGCAGCGGAAGGATGCCGTCGTCGCGCAGGCCGTCGTCCGCACGATTGACGATCCGGCAGAGGTAGCCCTTCTGGATCCAGAGCTCGCGGCGCGTGCGCGAGCTCAGTCTGCAGGAAGGGCACGATCCGTTCCGGTGGGACGAGCGGCCGGGGTGGGTCGACGCCGAAGTGCTTCTCGGCGAGGTGCCTGATGAGGACGCGCGCGTTGTAGCGGAAGCCGTTCACGGAGGTCGGAGCTGCTCGACAGCCCCTGCTTGCGCAGGCCCGGCGAGCCCTGCGTCGCGTTGCCCGCGAAGTACACACCCGGAACGGACACGCTCTCCCAGAACGCGGTCTGCGCCGGGATGCGCCCGTCGGCGACGGTCGCGACGCCGAGCTTCGGCAGGTCGCGGAGCGGTGTGCGGAAGCCCGTCGCCGCGATCACGTCGTCGCAGTCGAACGTCAGCGGCCCCGGCCAGCTCGTCCCGCGCGTCTCGATGGTGAACCCGTTCGGCGTGCGCTGCACGCGTTCGATCGACGCGTCGACGATCGACGTCCCGAACCCGCCCCGCACGTGCTCGTCGAGCGGCTGCAGGTAGCGGGTGCGCAGCGGCGAGTGGCCGAGCACGTCGGTCCGGATCGGACGCGGCGACGCGAGGACGAGGCGGCTCGCCCACGGGAGCAGGCTGTTCGCGATCTCGAAGGCGGAGTTGCGCTTGCCGACGATGAAGACGCTCCGCCCGCGGTACTCGCGCGCCGGCTGCACGTCGACGTAGTGCGTCGAGTGCTCGAGCCCGGCGATCGGGGCCGTCCACGGCGTCGTCACGCCGAGGGCGAACACGACCGCGCGGCAGCGGTACTCGCCGTCGGTCGTCTCGAGCACGAACCCGCCGTCGTCCTCGAGCCGTGTTGCCTCCCACGTGCAGCCGTAGCGCACGCGCAACCCGGCACGGTCGACGAACATGCCGAGCGCCGCCTCCATCTCGGCGCGCGACGGCACGTCGTAGCTCCGGTCCATCTCGACGGGCGCGCACGCCTGGAGCTCGCTCCTCCTCGGCGACGAGGCTGTTGTGGTCGTAGAGCTCGTACTCGCGCGAGCCGTGCGGATAGGGCGCGTCGGGCTTCGTCCAGCTGATCAGGCGCTCGAAGATGGGCAGACGCCGGAACATGCCCCCCGGCCCGTCGTCGGCGGAGAGCACGGCGTGGTCGACGCCGCGGCGCTGGAGCTCGTAGCTCGCCTGCAGCCCTCCCGGGCCGCTGCCGACCACTACGACGCCGTAGGTCCCGGGTTCGAACGGCCGCTCTACGCGAGGGCCTCCAGCATCCCGCGGAGGCGGTTCGCCTCGATCTTGAGCATGCGCAACATCACGCGGGGGCGCTCGAGCAGAAAGCGCTCGACCTCGGGGCGCGGGACGACGAGGCAGCGCAGGAGCGAGTCGGCGGAGATGTCCGCGGTCGGCGCGTAGTCGGTGAAGACCGAGATCTCGCCGAAGAAGTCGCCACGACCGAGCCGCGCGATCTCGTCGCCGTCACGGGTGACGACGGCGGCGCCGTCGAGGATGACGTAGAGCCCGCTGCCGGAGAGCCCCTGGCGCAGCACGCGCTGTCCCGGTGCGAACGCCTCCTCCTCGAACTCGTGCGCGACCGCCTCGAGCTCGGGGCGCGACAGGTCGGCGAAGAGCGCAGTCTGCGCGAGCGTGTCGACGAGCGACGGTGCGGTCGTTCTACCTTCCATGCGGTCGAGCCACCCTACGCCACCCCGAGGCGCCCCTTCAGGCCGAGCGCGTTCCGGATCGCGTAGCCCTCCCAGTCGTTGTTGAAGTACGCGTACACGTCGATCCCGGTGCGCCGCCACGCGTCGATCCGCGCGGCCCAGTCATCGAGCTCGCGGTCGGAGTAGTTGCCGCCGCGTCCACGCGAACCGTAGTGGAAGCGCACGAAGGTCCAGTCGGCGGTCAGCTCGTGGGGCTGGAACTTCCGCTCCGGATGGTCGCCGATCACGAGCGCCGCGCCGTGCTGCCTGAGGAAGGCGTAGATCTCCGGGACGAACCAGCTCGGGTGCCGGAACTCGAACGCATGCCTGCCGGCTGGTGCCTCGTCGAGCGCGTTCAGCAGCCGCTCGTCGTTGCGGTGGAACGTCTCCGGGAACTGCCAGAGCACCGGTCCGAGCTTCGGCGTGCCGACGAGCGGCGCGATCGTCGCGTAGAAGCGCTCGAGCGACTCGCGGACGCCCTGGAGCCGCCGCACGTGCGTCAGGTAGCGGCTCATCTTGACCGCGAAGACGAAGTGCGGCGGCGTCTGGGCGAACCAGTTCGCGACGGCCGACGGGCGCGGAAGCCGGTAGAAGGTCGCGTTGACCTCGACGGTGTCGAACCCGCCCGCGTAGTACTCGAGCCAGCGCGCGGCAGGCAGGCGCGGTGGGTAGAAGACGCCGTTTCGCCAGTGCTTGTAGTTCCAGCCCGAGCAGCCGATGCGAAGCTCGGTCACGCGAGCGCGGCGGCGAGGCGTGCGCACAGCTCCGTCGTTCGCGGCCGCGACGACGCGTGACCGCGGCTCGAGGTCGAGCGGCGCGTCCTCGAAGGGCGGGTGCTCGAACAGGTCGATCGCAAGCCCGACCTCCCGGACGAGCAGCTGTGCCGCGGCGATGTCGACCGAGCGCGCGCCCTTGAGCGAGCAGACGCCGTCGAGGCGCCCGGCCGCGAGGTTGCAGAGGGCGAGCGCGAGCGAGCCCATCACACGCAGTCGGTGCGCGACGCCGACGACCGCGGTCGCCTTCTCGGCGATCGACGAGGTCAGCGTCGCCTCGAACGCGAGCAGCTCGATCTCGTTCTTCGGCTTGACGTCGCCGAGCCGCTGCCCGTTCACCCACGCGCCCTCGCCGCGACGCGCGGTCCACTCCTCACCAGAGCCGAAGTCGTAGAGATAGCCGAACTCGACGTCCTTCATCGTCGCGCCGTCGGCGACCGCGAGCGAGAGGCAGAAATGCGGGACGCCGCGCTTCGCGTTCAGGCTGCCGTCGATCGGGTCGAGCACGAGGCGCGGGCCTCCGCTCCCCCTCACGACCTCGCCGATCTCCTCCGAGACGAGCGTGTAGTCCTGGAGGAGCTCGTCGAGCCGCGCGATCGCACCGCGCTCGACCGCGTCGTCGATCGCGGTCGTCTCGTCGCCGCCCATCCCCGTCCCGACGATCGGCTCGCGCTCCGAACGCGTGGGGAGCTCGACGAGGACGCGCCGCGCGTCGTCGGCGAGCGCGCGGCCGACCGCGAGCCAGTCGGTCACAGGGGATGGAAGAGCAGACCGCTGACGAGCTTCGGGTAGAAGTACGTCGTCTTCTGCGGGAGCACCTCGCCGCGCTTCGCGACCGCGAAGACGTCCTCGATGCGCGTCGGCCTGAGCAGGAACGCAGCCTCCGCGCGACCTTCGTCGACCGTCGCGATCGCCTCGTCGAGATACGCGGTGTAACCGACCTGCCCGGGAACGAGCGGTCTCGACGAGCTGCGTGTCCAGCTGGCCCGGCGGGCCTTCGGCGACGGCGATTCCGTCGCGCGTGTAGACGACGGCGGCGGGCCGGTCGGCGGGCAGCGACTCGAGCGCGCTGCGAGGGTCGGACCCGTTCGCTTGTAGCTCAGAGCCACGTGGATCGAACTGCCGCGCGGTTCGGTGGGTCGGGAAGATCGTCAGGCCCGGGTCGCTCGTCGAGACGAGGACGACCATCAGCCACGGCGAGCCGCCGCGAGACGCGTACTCGACCGTCGTCTCGTACCGGTGGTGCCCGTCCGCGATCATCAGCTGCCGGTCGCGGAAGGCCTCGACGATCGCGTCGGTCTCGGGGATCCGCCAGAGCTTCGCGCCCTCGACCTCGAGCTCCGGCTCGCCGTCCGGGCGGCGACACCGGCGGCTGGCCTTCGTAGAGGAGGAAGATCGGCTCGAGCTGCGCGCCGACCGCCTCGACCAGGCGGAGCCGCCCTTCCTTCACCTCGCGGTGCGTCCGCTCGTGCGGGAGGACGACGCCGGCCTCGTAGGGCTCGGCCCTGAGCGACGCGACGAGACCACGCCGCGTGCGTGCGATGCCGTCGGGCCCGACGTAGTCCTGTTCGAGCGCCCAGAACGAGGGCTCCTCCTCGCGCAGGATCCCCTCGTCGCGCCAGGCTCGGAAGTCGCGGCCGGCCTGCTCCTCGGAGTCGGGCAGGGTCAGGTGGACGACGTTGTACGGACTCTTCGCGAGGTACGCGTCCCGCTCGGCCTCGGAGAGGACGTCGTACGGCGGTGCAACGAGCGAGTCGAGCGGTCCCGCGCGCTCGACGTCGTAGCGCAGCGCGGAGAACGGTCGCAGCTCGGCCACGCCCGGACCGTACCCTAGACTCGGCTCCGTGAACGCGATCGCCGACCTGACCGAGGATCGGGTCGTCGAGGGCGTCTACGCGGTCGCGCGGAAGCAGCGGCTGCGCACGAAGAACGGGGCGTCCTATCTCGCGCTCGAGCTCGTCGATCCGAGCGGCCGGGTCGACGCGCGCGTGTGGACCGACGTCGACCTCCTGGACGGGCGCTTCGACGAGGGCGACGCCGTCCGCGTGCTCGGCCGTGTCGAGCGCTTCCGCGACCGGCTCCAGGTCGAGGTGCGGTCGCTCGAGCGGGCGGACGACGCGGACCCCGCGGAGCTCGCACCGTCGATCCGCCGCGACCGCGACGAGCTCGACGGCTTCCTCGAGTTCCTCGCGGGCGAGCTCGCGCATCCCGGACTGCGCGAGACCGTCGGGCGCTTCGTCCACGACGAGGAGATCCGGACCCGGCTGCGGACACTGCCGGCGACTCCCGACGGGCACCACTCGTACGCCGGCGGGCTGCTCGAGCACACGGTCGGCGTGGCGACGATCTGCCGCGAGACGGCGCAGCTGCATCCCGCGGCTTCGCACCGACCTCCTGCTCGCAGCCGCCCTGCTGCACGACGTCGGCCGGACGCGCGAACTCGGGCGCGCACCGACCTTTCGCCCGACGGAAGAAGGTCGCCTGCTCGGACATGTGCACCTCGGGCTCCGGCTGATCGAGGAGCGCTCACGCGCGCTCGACGAGGCCGTGCGGTCGGAGCTCCTCCACGCGGTCGCGTCGCATCACGACGGGCGTGCGGCTCGAACCGCGGAGGCCGCCGTGCTCTTCCACGCGAATCAGCTCGACGCGGTCGCAGCCACCAGGCCGGTCGACGGCGAGTGATCGCGATTGTGCTCGCCCTCGGGGCGAGCGTGTGCTGGGGAGTCGGAGACTTCCTCGGCGGCGTCAGCGCACGCCGTCTGCGGGTCCTCGGCGTCGTCGCGATCTCCCAGGCCGCAGGGTTCGCGGCGGTCGCCCTCGTCGCACTCTTCGTCGGCGGTGACTTCCTCGGCGCCGAGGCGACGCTCGCCGCCGTCGGCGCGGGTTGCTCTGTCGCGATCGGGGTCGCCGCGCTCTACCGCGGGATGGCGGTCGGAGCGATCGGCGTCGTCGCGCCGATCTCGGCGTCCGCCGCGGTGATACCGGTCGTCGTCGGGCTCGCACGCGGCGAACGACCGGCGGCCGTGCAGCTCGTCGGCGTCGCGCTCGCGCTCGTCGGCGTGATCCTCGTCTCGCAGGAGCACGGCCAGACGGGCCGCCTCGCGTCGGGCGTTCCGCTTGCGCTCGTCGCAGCGGCCGGCTTCGGCGCCTACTTCCTCTTCATCGACCGGGCAAGCGCCGACGACGCCTTCTGGGCCGTCACCGTCGCACGGTTCGCGTCGACCACGTTGTCGGTCACGGTCGCGCTGTTCGCCGGCGCGCTCCGCGTCCCGCGAAAGTCGCTGCCGACCCTCGTCGCGGTCGGCCTCTTCGACGTCGGCGCGAACGTGCTGCTGGCGATCGCGCTCAACGAGGGCTTCGTCAGCCTCGTCTCGGTCCTCGCGTCGCTCTACCCGGTCGTGACGATTCTCCTCGCCGTGCTCGTGCTGCACGAGCATCCGGGGCGAGCACAGGTGGTCGGCGGCGCGACGGCCCTCGCCGGCGTCGCGCTCATCTCGGCCGCGGCCTAGAGCTCGGCGAGCCGCCGTTCGATCTCGTCGCGCACGGCACGCACCTCGTCGAGTGGTCTGCCCGCCGGATCGTCGAGCTCCCAGTCGACGTAGCGCTTCCCCGGGATGTACGGACAGGCGTCGCCGCAGCCCATCGTCACGACGACGTCGGCCCACTCCACGTCGGAGCGGTCGAGCGCCCGCGGGACGCGGCCCGAGAGGTCGATGCCGCGTTCGCGCATGACCTCGACGACCTCGGGGTGCACGCGGTCGGCCGGGCTCGAGCCGGCGGAGCGCCCGTTGCCGTCGTACAGCGCCTCCGCCATCTGCGAGCGGCCCGCGTTCTGGACGCAGACGAAGAGGACGTTCACGGCGAGAGCGCGAGCGCGAGCTCGCCGACCGCTGCGCGGTTGAGTCGGTAGTACGCCCACGTCCCGCGCCGCTCCGACTCGACCAGCCCGGCGTCGCGGAGGATCTTGAGGTGGTGCGAGATCGTCGGCTGCGAGAGCTCGAACGCGCTCGTCAGGTCGCACACGCAGAGCTCGGGATTCGCCGCGAGGCGGTTGACGATGCCGATCCGCGTCGGGTCGGCGAGCGCCTTGAGCCGATCGGCGAGCGCGACGCGGGTCTCCTCCGCGAGCGGCGGGCCGTCGCACACGCAGCACTCGAGCACCGGCAGGGACTTCATTGACGAATATCAATCTACCAGGTAGCGTTCTGCATCGACATCCGTCGATGAAAGGAGCGAGCATGAGCGATGGGTGCTGCGGCGGCGGTTGCTGCGACGACGACAACTGCTGCTGCTGATACGTCGAGGCCCCGTGACGACGGGGCCTCTTATGCTCCGGCGCGGTGGACGAGCTGACGTTCGAGAGCGAGGCGCTCCGCGACAACCCACTCGGCGACCCGCACGTGCGTCCGCTCTGGGTCTGGACGCCGCCGGGCTACGACCCCGAGGACGATCGCGAGTACCCGGCGATCTTCGTGCTCCAGGGCTACACGGGCGAGCTCGGCATGTGGCGGAACCGCGTCGCGTTCCGGCCGACGATGGAGGAGCTGCTCGACCGCGACGCACCCGAGTGCCTCGTCGTGTTCGTCGACGCGTGGACGTCGTACGGCGGGTCCCAGTTCGTCGACTCGGCCGGCTCCGGCCGTTACCACACGTACCTCTGCGACGAGCTCGTCCCGTTCGTCGACGCGCGCTACCGGACGAGCGGCCGACGCGGCGTCGCCGGGAAGTCGAGCGGCGGCTACGGCGCGGCCGTGACCGCGATGCTTCGGCCCGACCTCTTCCAGGGCTTCGCGTCGCACGCCGGCGGCGGGCTCTTCGAGGTGACGATCCGCCCGTTCTTCCGGGTCGCCGCGCGTCACCTGCGGGACCGGTACGAAGGCTCCGTCGAGCGCTTCTTCGAGCAGCTCCGGGGACCGGCGCCGCTCGCGCACCCCGACGACGTCCACGTGCTCCTGCAGTGGGGCTTCGCCGCGGCGTACTCGGCCGACGACGACGGGACCGTGCGCCTCCCCTACGACATCGCGACCGCCGAGGTGATCCCCGAGCTCTGGGAGCGCTGGCTCGAGTGGGACTACCCGACGCTCGTGCCGCGGCACGCGGACGCGCTCAAGGACCTGCGCGCGATCTACTTCGACGCCGGCCGCCGCGACGAGTGGTTCGTCGACCTCACGATGGAGTGGATGCGGCGACGCCTGGGCGACCTCGGCGTGCGCGACCTGCACACCGACCTCTTCGACGCGTCGCACGCAGGCATCGAGTACCGCTACCCGCTCGGGATCCGCTACCTCACGGAGAGACTCACACGTTGAAGCGCACGTTGAGGACGTCGCCGTCCTCGACGACGTAGGTCTTTCCCTCGACGCGCTCCTTGCCCTGACGCCGCGCCTCGGAGTGCGAGCCCGCCGCGACGAGGTCGTCCCAGCGGATCACCTCGGCGCGGATGAAGCCGCGCGCGATGTCGGAGTGGACCGTCGCCGCCGCGTCGAGCGCGGACTCGCCCTTGCGGAGCGTCCACGCGCGCGTCTCCTTCTCGCCGGCGGTGAAGAACGTGATCAGGTCGAGCGTCTCGACAAGACGACGCACGACCGCACCGAGCGCGGACTCGCCCTCGCGGAACGCGGCGGCCTCCGCCTCGGGCAGCTCGGCGAGCTCGGCTTCGAGCTTGAGGTCGATCCCGTCCGTCCCGTTGAGAATCACCATCAGCGGCTTGACCGTGAGCAGCTCGAGCTCGGGCGGGATCTCGACGCCGCCGAGCTCGCTGACCGCCTGGAGCTGCTCCAGGTGCGCCGCGATCTGCTCGAGGCTCGCGACCTCGGCGCGGAGCTTCGAGTCGCCCGACTTCGCCTGCTTCGAGACGCGCTCGAGGCGGCGTTGCACGTGGTCGCGGTCGGCGGCGAGCAACTCGAGCACGAGCTCCTCCTGGTCCGCATCCGGCGCGCGCGTCCCCGACCACCCGTCGAGCACGGCCAGCATGAGGTCGACCTGGCGCAGGTTGCCGAGCAGCTCCGCGCCGGTCCCCGGCACGTCGACGACGCGGATCGAGGCAGGCGTGACCTTCTTCGCGCCCACCGTCTCCGCGAGCTGCCGCAGCCGCTCGTCCGGCACCGCCGCCATCCCGACGTTGTCGCGCCCCGTCGCGGCGGCGCCGGTCAGCGCGCGGAAGAGCGTCGTCTTGCCCGCGTTCGGCAGGCCCACGATCCCGACCTGGAGCGCCACGGGCGCTAGCCGATCTGCTTCTGCAGCGACGCGAGCGCGCGGTGCTGCAGCGACTTCACGGCGCCTTCGGTCTTGCCGAGGATCGTCGCCACCTCGGCGTTCGCGAAGCTGAAGACGAACTTCAGCGTCAGCACCTGCTGCTGCTCGTCGGAGAGCTTGTCGATCAGCTCGAGCATGCTCTGACGCCCGATCGACTGCATCGCCTCGAGCTCGGCGGAGTCCTGCTCGGACCCGATCGGCTCCGGCACCTCCTCCTCGGGCTGCACGCGCTTGCCCGCACGGAAGTGGTCCATCGAGAGGTTGTGCGCGATCCGGAAGAGCCACGCCGAGAACGGCGCCGCCTGGAAGCGGAACTTCCCGATCGACTCGAGCATGCGGAGGAACGTCTGCGTCGTCAGGTCCTCGGCGTCGTGCCGGTTCCCGACGGTCATGTGCAGGTAGCTGTAGATCCGGTCGAAGTGGATCAGGTACAGCTCCTCGAGCGCGTCCTTGTCGCCCTGCTGCCCGCGCTCGACCAGCCGCCTGATCTCGGCCGCGGACTCCTTCGGCCGCTCAGCAGTCCCTTCTGCCATCGCGTGGGGTCTGCCCCGGCTTCCTGAGCGGCTAACTAGGGGCCCGGGGTGCCGAAGCCGACCCGCGACTCCCGCAGGAACCGCTTCACGTAGGCGACGTTGCGAAGGACGACCGCATAGCGCCCGTCGTCGGCCTCGATCGCGAGGATCCCGCCGTCGCCGTTCGAGAGCCTCCGCTCGAGCTCCTCGGCGGACTCCATCGACATGAGCGTCGTGAAGGACTGGCCGCCCTCGTAGGCGACCTGGACCCTGACCCTGTCTTCAGCGGGCATCGCTCACCAACTCTGCCAGGACGCCGTGGGCCGAGTCGGGGTGAACGAACGCGACCTGGAGGCCGAAGAGCCCTTCGCGCGGCTTCTGGTCGATCAGCTCGGCGCCGGCCCGCTCCAGCTCGGCGATCGACGAGGGGAGGTCGTCCACCTCGTAGGCGACGTGGTGCATCCCTGGCCCACGCTTCGCCAGGAACTTCCCGACCGGTGTCTCGGCGCCGAGCGACGCGAGCAGCTCGACCCGGCTCTCCCCCACGCGGAGGGACGCCGCCTCGACGCCCTGATCGGGGACGGTGTCGCGATGCTCGACGCGGGCGCCGAAGAGCCGCTCGTACGTCGTGACCGCCTCGTCCAGGTCCTCGACGGCCACGCCGAGATGATGGATCCCCCGCGCCTCCACGGGGCCAACCCTACCCTCGGCTACTCGGGGAGCGAGAGGACGCGCGGCGTGCCGACGGTCTCGGACGCGCTCGACTCGGCGTCGACGTCGCCCAGCATCGCCAGGAGCTCGTCGCGGAGAAGCGTCTCCCGCTCGAGCAGCGCGACCGCGACGCGGTCGAGCGGAGCGCGATGCTTCTCGACGAGCCGAACGGCCTCGGCGTACGCGTCGTCCGTGAGGCGCGCCTGCTCGTGGTCGCGGAGGCGCTTGGTCTCCTCCGAGAGCGCGTAGTTGTCCGCGCGGAGCGTGCGCGACGTGACCGTGTCGGACATGCCCCACTCGAAGACCATCGAGCGCGCGATCTCCGTCGCCTTCTCGAGGTCGCTCGCGGCGCCGTTCGTGACGCGGCCGAAGACGACGTGCTCCGCGGCGCGGCCGGCGAGGCAGATCTTCATCAGGTCGACGAGCTCCTCCGTCGTTTCCATGTAGCGGTCCTCGGCGGGAAGATTGAGCGTGTAGCCGAGTGCCTGGCCGCGCGCGACGATCGTCACCTTCTGCACGGGCGCGACGTCGCCCATGAGATGCGCCATCAGCGCGTGGCCCGCCTCGTGGTACGCGAGGATGCGGCGCTCCTTGTCGGTCAGCACCTTCTTCTGCTGGAGGCCGGCGACGACGCGCTCGATCGCGTTGTCGAAGTCGATGTGGGAGATGTACTGCGCCTCGCGGCGGCCGGCGAAGATCGCGGCCTCGTTCGTGATGTTCGCGAGGTCGGCGCCGGCGAGGCCGGACGTCTGGCGCGCGATCTGTCCGAGGTCGACGTCGGCAGCGAGCGGCTTCCCGCGCGAGTGCACGCGCAGGATCGCCTCGCGCCCCGCGAGGTCCGGCGGCGAGACGAGCAGCTGACGGTCGAAGCGGCCCGGGCGGAGCAGCGCCGGGTCGAGGTCCTGAATGCGGTTCGAGGCACCCATGACGACGACCTGCTCTGCCTTTGCGAACCCGTCGAGCTCGACGAGCAGCTGGTTGAGCGTCTGGTCCTGCTCGCGGTTGAAGCCGTGGCCGGTGCGCGCGGCGCCGACGGCGTCGAGCTCGTCGATGAAGATGATCGCGGGCGCGTTCTTGCGCGCGTCCTCGAAGAGCTTGCGGATGCGGGCGGCGCCGAGGCCGGCGAACATCTCGACGAACGCCGACGCGCTCTGCGAGAAGAACTTCGCGCCCGACTCGTGCGCGACTGCCTTCGCGAGCAGCGTCTTGCCGGTGCCGGGCGGGCCGTAGAGGAGGATGCCCTTCGGCACGCGTGCACCGAGCCGTTCGAAGCGCTCCGGGCTGCGGAGGAAGTCGACGACCTCCTGGAGCTCGCTCTTCGCCTCGGGGAGGCCGGCGACGTCCTCCCACTTGATCGACGACTTGCCCTGCGCGTCCTGCTCTGCGGGCTTGATCCGCGGCATCAGCTGGAGCGTCCGCCAGAGCAGGTAGACGACCGCCACCATCAGGAGCATGAAGACGACCGGCAGCCACTCCTGCGTGATCTCGGGGATCTTCCCGATTGCCTCTCCGACTCGGTCCATCATCGTCCTCTCTTCGGCAGAACTGCGCGAGCCCTTAACGGGCGCGGACGGCCAGGATAACGGCCTCGCGGGGCGAGACCTGGAGCTCGGTCGCGGCGAGATCGGGGTGGTTGAGCCAGAACTCGCGCACCGGGTCGGGACCAGAGCGGCCGGGGGTCAGGTCGTCCATGACGATCAGCCCACGAGGGGCGAGGAGGCCGAGCGTCGCGTCCCCGTCGAGGTCGGGGCGCCGCTTCGAGCCGTCGTGGAAGAGCAGGTCGAACGGCGCGTGCTCGGGGAGCGCGTCGTGCCAGTCGCCGGCGAGGACGTGGACGTTCTCGTCCCCGCGGAAGAGGTCGCCGGCCGCGGCCGCACGGGCCTCGTCCAGTTCGGCGGTGAAGAACGGAACCGACGGGTCGAGCGCCGAGACGATCCAGGCCGCGCCGTAGCCGACGCCCGTCCCGGTCTCGGCGACGCGGCTCCGCCCGCGCGACGCCGCGAGCAGGTGCAGCAGGCGGCCGGTCTCGGGCGTGCACGAGTTGGCGAAGCCGAGCTCGGCCGCGAGTCGGGCCGCGCGCTCGACGAGCGGCGGCGTCACTCGACGAGCTCGAGCCTCGGGTTCGGCCGGTAGCGCCGGCCGACCTTCGCGGAGGGTCGCCCGTCGGTGAGGACGATGTCGGCGGTGAAGTCGTTCGCGCCTCGGATCAGCGACGAGCCGACGCCGTACGCGTCGACCGGGACTCCCTTCGCCTCGAACTCGCCGATCTTCGCCGCGTCGAAGCCGCCGGACACGACGATCTTCACCCGCTCGAAGCCGTCCGCGTCGAGCGCGTCGCGCACCTTGCGGACGAGACGCTCGTTCACGCCGGTCGGCTCGAACTCGCCCGGCTCGTCGGAGAGCGAGCGGTCGACGAGCATCTCCGACGTGTCGAGCCGGATCCCCCAGAGCCGGTCGCCGAGAGTGCGCGCGACCTCGAGCGACGTCCGGACGGAGTCGTTCTCGAAGTCGACGAGCACCGTCACGTTCAGGTCCTCCGGCGCCCACTCGGCGAACTTCGTCGCGGCCAGCACGGTGTTGCCGCCGTACGCGGCGATGAGCGAGTGCGGCACCGTGCCGACGCCCTTGCCGCCCCACCACGACGCCTGCTCGTCGGTCGTGACGCCGATCGGTGCGCCGACGACCTGGCCGGCGACGTACGCGGCGTACCCGTCGCCCGTCTGCACGCGCCAGTGGTCGTGCCGCGCCGGCATGAAGATCACCGGCTTGCCGTTCGCCGCGGTCGAGCACCTCGACGACGTTCGTCGTCACCAGCGTTCGGCGCGAGAGCACGCCGAGGTACGCCGTCTCGAGGTGCGCGAAGAGCGTGTAGTCGCCCTCGATCGTCAGCACGGTCTCCCACGGCTCGAGCCGGTCGCCGTCGTAGAGCGCGTGAACCGTCAGCGCCTCCCAGTCCTCGGCGCCGAGGCGCAGGATCGCGAGCGCCTCGTCCATCCCGCCCAGGTAGGACGTGTCCTTCTGGAACACCTGCATGACGACGCGCGGATGCCGTCCGTCCTGCAGGAGCGTCGCTTGCGCGTGGTTGAAGTACGCGTCGGCGTAGTAGCCGGAGCGGAGCTTCTCGACCGGAAGCTCGAAGATGTCCGGCGGCAGGCGCCGCCGCGGACTAGCGGCGACCGCCACCCTCTTCGAGGTCGAGGCAGGCGCGAAGCGCGGCCTCGGCGACCTCGAGCTGCTCCGGCGAGGGCTCCTGCGGTCCCGACGTGGTGCTGCAGCTCGTGACCCGGCTTCGCGAGCGCACGGGCGACCGGGTGCTTCGGGTTGCGGACCATCCAGGCGAAGACCTCGGTCGAGACGGCGAGCGCCCCGAACGTCGCGCCCATCCGCGCGGCCGGCCGGAAGGAGACCGGCGCCTTCGCGGCGAGCGCGTTCCCGAGCGCCGTCGTCAGCACGATCGGCCCGACGAGGTGCGAGCCGCAGCGCTCGTGCTCCTTCGCACGCGGCTCGTCGTGCTCGTACGTCCCGATCGAGACGTGCTCCGCGCCGTGGTAGGCGGCGAGGTCGGCGCTGCGCAGCGCGAGCACCGCCGGCGCAAACGAGAAGAGCGCGGAGAGGAGCTCCTGCGACGCCGGCCCGAGCCGGGAGCCGCGGACGACGCGAACGCTCGCGGCGCTCGCGACGAGCGCGGCGATCACGCCCGGTCGCTCGAACGGCAGCCGCGCCTCCGGCAGCGCGCGGCGCACGGACGGAAGCACCGCGAGCGACTCGAGCAGCTTCATCGGCCCTCGGAGAAACGGCGGCGTCCGCTCGTCGCTCTGGAAGCGCTTGTACTCGGCCGCGACCTCGAGCGTGCCGTCAGGGCGCCGGATCGCGCAGGCCCACGAGGTCGGGCCGTGGACGAGCACACCGTTCGCAAGCGCCATCCCGCCCAGACGGATCTTCTCGGCCACGCGGACCAGGGTACTTACGCCAGGACTGCCTCCGCCGCCGAGCGGTAGAAGTCGACGGCGAGCTCGAGGTCGTCGACCGGGATCCGCTCGTTCGCCGAGTGCACCAGCAGCGCGGCCACCTCGGGCTCCATCGCGCGCATCGGGAAGAACCCGTACGCGACCGTGCCGAATGCCTGGCGCATCCAATGGCTGTCCGTGAAGCCGGCGAGGCAGGTCGGCGCGACGCCGGCGCCCGGGTCGTTCGCCTGCACCCACGAGTCGATCGCGTCCCACAGCGGCGTCTCGAGCTCCGAGCGCGTTCCGCCCGTCGCCTCGATCCACTCGAGCTCGTAGTCGCCGTCACCGAGCACCGCGCGGACGATGCGCTCGGAGTCCGCAGGCGATTGACCCGGCAGGAGCCGCGAGTCGACCGTCACCCTGCAGACGCTCGGGATCACGTTCCGCTGCCGCGACGCCTCGATGATCGTCGGCGAGTACGTCGGGCCCATCACCGCTTCGACGAAGCGTCCGAACAGCGCGTGCAGCTCCTCTGCGCGCTCGGCCGCCTCCTCGACCGGCGGTACCTCGCCCGTGACCGCGCGGAAGAACGCCTCGGTCTCGGGCGTGTGCGTCAGCTCCGGCTTGTACGAGCCGATCTTCTCGATCAGCCTCGCCGCCTTGATCAGCGCGTTGTCGGCGATCCCGGGCACCGACGCATGGCCGCTGCGTCCGCGCACGCGGAGGACGAACGGCGCGCTCATCTTCTCCGCCGTCGAGACGAGGTAGAACGGGCGGCCGCCGAGATCGACGCGCTCGCCGCCGCCCTCGTTCAGCGCGTACTCGGCGCGCACCGCCTCGGGCTGCTCGGTGCAGAGCCACGAGAGCCCGAAGCCGTCGTTCACCTCCTCGTCGGCCGCGGCGACGAAGACCAGGTCGCCGCGCGGCTCGAAGCCGTCGCGCGCGAGCGACGCGATCGCGACGGCTTTCGCCGCGACCTCGCCCTTCATGTCGAGCGCGCCGCGACCCCAGACCTCGCCCTCGTGCACGTCGCCCGACCACGGGTCGCGGTCCCACTCCGACGCGTCGGCGAGCACGGTGTCGGTGTGCGAGAGCAGCGCGAGCCGCGGGCCGTCGCCGCTCCCCGGGATGCGTGCGACGAGATTCGCGCGCTCGGGAACCTTCGCGTACAGCTCGCACTGCACGCCGTTCGACTCGAGGTACTCGCGGAGGAGCTCGGCGGCGGCAGTCTCGTTTCCGGGCGGGTTGACGGTGTCGACGCGGATCAGCTCCTGGAGGAGCTCCGTCACCTCGGCCCGCAGCGTCGTCTACCGCCATTCGAGTCCTCCCTGTTCGCCCTGTCGGTCAACTGGTTCCGCACGTCCCAGAGCTCGGGGTACATGCGGTTGTGGATCAGGCGCCCGAGCAGCTCGACCGGCGTCCCCTGCGTGCCGATCGCGCCGGCGCCGATGATGCGCTCGACGACCTTGAAGTGGCGCACGCGCCACAGGGTCACGCGCTCGTCCCACTCGACGAGCGCCTCGGCGAGCTGGTAGAGCGACTCGTGCTCGCGGCCGTGGACGTAGAGCTCCTCGATCGTGAGGCCGGCGTCGCGACGCAGCCGGTGAAACGCCTCGCCGAGCATCGGCGACACGCGACGAACCTCGCGGAAGCCGGGCGAGTCGAAGCCGCTGCCGTGACCGAGCAGCGGCCGCACGAACGCCGTGTACTCCCACGGCGACATGTGCTCGAGCATGTCGAGCGCCGCGATCACGTTCCTCATGCAGTCGTGCGCGCGGCGGAGAAGGCGGAGCGCCGCCGGCGAGCTCACCGTCGCGGAGCAGCCCGACCGCGGTCTCGACCTCGAACGACGCGAGCTTCAGCCAGAGCTCCGACGACTGGTGCACGGTCATGAAGAGGAGCTCGTCGCGGTGCGAGAGCTCGTCCGGCGACTTCTGCAGCGCGAGCAGCTCGTCCGTGCGCAGATAGCGCTCGTAGTCGCTGGCCGCCGTCCCCGGAAGGATCGGCTCGGAGAAGTCCTCGACCTCGGTCACGCTGCCCGCTCGGAGCATACTTTCCGCCGTGAGCGACCTCTTCTCCGATGCCGCGCGCGAGCGCATGCCGCAGGTCGCGCCGCTCGCGACGCGACTGAGGCCGAAGTCGGTCGACGACTTCGTCGGCCAGGAGCACGTGCTCGGCGCGGGATCCGCGCTCCGGCTCGCGATCGAGGAGGACCGCGTCGGATCGATGATCCTCTACGGGCCGCCCGGCAGCGGCAAGACGACGCTGGCCCGCATCGTCGCCAACGCGACCGGCGCGGCATTCGAGGAGCTCTCGGCGGTGTCGGCGACCGTCGCGCAGGTGCGCGAGGTGATCGCGCGCGCGCGCGAGCGGCTCGGCGCGCACGGACAGCGCACGATCCTCTTCCTCGACGAGATCCACCGATTCAACAAGGCGCAGCAGGACGCGCGTGCTGCCCGCGGTCGAGGAGGGCGTGATCACGCTGATCGGCGCGACGACCGAGAACCCGTACTTCGAGGTCAACTCGGCGCTCCTGTCGCGCGCGCAGCTGTACGAGCTCGAGCCGCACTCGAACGACGACCTGCTCCGCATCGTCGCGCGCGGCGCGACGGAGCTCGACGTCGAGGTGACGGACGACGTCGCGGCGCTCGTCGCCGAGCGCGCCGGCGGTGACGCGCGGAACGCGCTCTCGATCCTCGAGCTTGCGACGCAGACCGCGCGCGCGGAGGACGTCCCGCTCGAGGCGCGGCACGTCGAGGACGCCTCGACGCAAGCGGCCGCTCGTCTACGACAAGGGTGGCGATCGCCACTACGACTCGATCTCCGCGTTCATCAAGTCGATGCGCGGCTCCGACCCCGACGCGACCGTCTACTACCTCGCCGCGATGCTCGAGGCGGGCGAGGACCCTCGCTTCATCGCGCGGCGCATGATCGTGCTCGCTTCCGAGGACGTCGGGAACGCCGATCCGCGCGCGCTGCAGGTCGCCGTCGCGGCGGCGCACGCGCTGGAGCACGTCGGGCTGCCCGAGGCGCGGCTCAACCTCTCGCAGGCCGCGATCTACCTCGCGCGCGCGCCGAAGTCGAACGCGAGCTACGTCGCGCTCAAGGAGGCGACCCGCGACGTGCAGGAGCGCGGCAACCTCCTTCCACCGGCAGCGCTGCGGGACACGAGCTATCCGGGTGCGCGCAAGCTCGGGCGCGGCAGGGGCTACGTCTACCCGCACGACGACCCGCGCGGCTTCGACGTCGACTACCTGCCCGACGAGCTGAAGGGCACCACGTACTATCGGCCGTCGGGGTCAGGCGAAGAGACGAAGGGGGACGACGATGGCGGTTGAGCACCGCGCACACACGACGTGGGAGGGCGACCTCCAGAGCGGCTCCGGGGTCTTCACGCTGGGCAGCGGCGTCACCGGCCCACAGACGGTGACGTGGCGCGCGCGCGCGGAGGACGCGTCGGCCGGCACGAGCCCGGAGGAGCTGATCGCGGCCGCGCTCTCGAGCTGCTTCTCGATGGCGCTCTCCGCCGGCCTCGCCCGCGCAGGCACGCCGCCGAAGAAGCTCGAGACCGACGTCGTCTCGACGTTCGTCGGCGGCGAGGGGATCAAGTCGTTCGCGGTGACCGTGCGCGGCGACGTTCCCGGAGCGGACGAAGAAGCGTTCCGGGAAGCCGCGGAGCAGGCGAAGGAGGGCTGTCCGGTCTCGAAGGCGCTGCAGGGGAACGTCGAGCTGACGGTCGACGCGGCGCTCGGCTAGTCGGAGCCGCGCAGGATCCTGTCGGCGGCGAAGTCGCCGAACTCGCCGCCCATCGCCCGGAATGCATCCGCCGCCTTCCGCGTGTCGTACTCGACGCGCCGGAACGCGAAGTCGCCGTCCCAGGTCGCCCAGGCTGCGCGCGGGTCGCCGTCGAGCGGCATGCCCGCGCTGCCGGGATTGACGAGGTACGTGCCGTTCGGCCCCGGCCGGCGGAACTGCTGGTGGCTGTGGCCGAACACGACGGTTCGGTCGCGCACGCCGGCGAGAAGACGCTCGTCGTCGTCGCCCGGCTGCGGCGGGAAGCTCTCGACGTCCGAGATCGGCGAGCCGTGCACGAAGAGCATCCCGTCGAGCTCGGCCTGGGTCGGCAGCCGGTAGAGCCGCTCGATCACGTCCTCCGGGATTCCGCCGAGGTGCTCGTCGTAGACCTCCGCGATCTCGGGGCGGTCGCTCGGCGGCTCGCGCGTCCAGCGCTCGCCGTTGCCGCGGATCCATGTCGCGTTCGGCAGCGCGTCGAGACGCTCGAGCGTCTCGAGCGGCCAGGGGCTGGGCACGCCGTAGTCGCCGGCGAGAACCCAGCGGTCGACGCCGACGCGCTCGGCGTCCGCGAGCACCTGCTCGAGCGCCGGGAGGTTCCCGTGGATGTCGGAGAGGACGCCGAGCACTACAGCGCGGACGAGAGAGCGTGCTCGAGCAGCTCCGGCGTGAGCGGCTTCGGCAGCACCTGGACGTTGGACGTCCTGCCCTTGACGTGCGCGTAGGCGCGGATCGGATCGCCCGTCACGTAGATCACCGGAACGCCCGGGTCGAGCCGGTCGGCCACCTCGAAGCCGTCGATTCCCGGCAGGCCGATGTCGAGCACGGCGAGCCGCGCCGGATCGTCCTCGATCAGGTCGAGCGCGTCCTCGCCGGTGCCGGCCTCGAGCACGCGATGGCCCTGCTGCGCGACGATCGCGACGAGGAGCTCGCGGAGGTCGGGATCGTCCTCGACGACGAGGACAGGACGCGCCATGCGCTGACGCTATCGCCGCCGCGTCTGGTTTTCTAGGGCGCGTGCTCCTCCACCTGCACGAGTGGGGCGACCGCGAGGCGCCGCCGCTTCTCTGCGTACACGGCGTCCAAGCGCATGGCCTGCGCTTCCGAAAGCTCGCCGAAGAGCGGCTCCTCCCGCGCTTCCGGGTGCTCGCACCCGACCTGCGCGGCCACGGCCGTTCGACCTGGGAGCCGCCATGGGCGATCGAGCAGCACGTCGACGACCTGCTCGAGACGCTCGAGGCGGCGGACGTCGAGCGCGCGGTCGTCGTCGGCCACAGCTTCGGCGGGCGGCTGACGCTCGAGCTCACGGCGCGCGGCGCCGTCGAGCGGTCGGTGCTGCTCGACCCGGTCGTGTGGGCGCCGCCGCCGGTCGCGCTCGAGCGTGCCGAGGGACTCGTCCGCGACCGGTCGTTCGCAGACGTCGAAGAGGCGCGAGCCGAACGACTGCCTCTCTCGCCGCTCGCGCCGCGCGAGCTCATCGACGAGGAGTTCGAGCAGCACCTCGTCCGTGGCGAGGACGGGCGGCTCCGCTTCCGCTACTCGACGGCCGCGGTGATCGCGGCGTACGGCGAGCTGGCGAAGCGACCGCCCGAGTGGGCGCGAGTTCAGGTGCCGACGCTGCTCGTCGTCGGCGCGGAGACGGACGTCACCGTGCCGGCGGTCGTCGACGTGCTCCGCTTCGAGCTCGCCGACTTGCTCACGACCGTCACCGTGCCGGGCCGCCACGTCGTCCTGTGGGACGCGTTCGACGAGACGGCCGACGCGATCGACGCGTTCCTGCGCTAGAGGATGCGCGCGCCGAGCGCGCTCGCGACGAGCTCGACCGCGAGCTGCGCGGTCTCGTTCTGACGGTCGAAGACGGGGTTGACCTCGACGACGTCGAGCGACGAGAGCAGTCCCGACTCGGCGACGAGCTCGAGCGCGAGGTGCGCCTCGCGGTACGAGAGCCCGCCGCGGACGGGCGTGCCGACGCCGGGCGCGACGTCCGGGTCGACGGCGTCCATGTCGAGGCTGACGTGGACGAAACCCGGGCCTGCGATGTGGGTCAACGACTCGCGGATCGCCCGTTCGACCCCGAGGCGGTCGACGTCGCTCATCGTGAAGACCTTCGCGCCGAGCTCCTTCACGCGCTCGCGCTCCCCCGCGTCGAGCGAGCGGACGGCGACGAGCGCCACCCGGTTCGGGTCGACGGCCGGCAGCGGCCACGCCGCGCTGTCGAACACGTCGCCGCCGAGCCCGAGAACGGCCGCGAGCACCATTCCGTGGACGTTTCCGCTCGGCGTCGTCTCGGGAGTGTTCAGATCACCGTGCGCGTCGATCCAGAGCACCCCGCCGGCGCCGTAGAGCGAAGCGAGCCCGCCGATCGAGCCGAGCGCGACGGAGTGGTCGCCGCCGAGGACGACCGGCGTCGCCCCGGACTCGGCCGCACGGCGGACGAGCGCGGCGATCCGCTCGCACGATCGCAGCACGGGGACGAGGAAGCGCGCGTTCTCCTCCCCCTCCTCGGCCGCCTCGGCCACGGCCGACTCGACGTTTCCCCAGTCGATGACCGGCCTCCCGAGCTCGGCGAGACGGGTATCGAGCCCCGCGTAGCGGATCGCCGAGGGCCCCATGTCGACACCGCGGCGGTCCTGGCCGAGGTCGAGGGGCGCGCCGATGACGGCGACCGGACGGCTGTCGTTCGCGGACATCGGCGAGGAGTAGGCTAGCCCCCTTGAGCGCGGCGCCCGTCCACGTGCTCCTCGCCGACGACGACTCCCGGTTCCTCGAGTCGCTCCGGCTGCTGATCGACGGCCAGCCGCACCTGACCGTGGCCGGGACGGCGGGAGACGGCCTCGCCGCGATCGAGCTCGCCGACGAGCTCGCGCCCGACGCCGTCGTGATCGACCTCCACATGCCGCTCGTCGACGGGGTGACGGCTGTGGCGCGGCTCCGGCGCGACCACCCGAGCCTCTGTCTGATCGCGCTCACCGGCGACGAGACGCCGCGCGTGCACGACGCAGTCCGCGAGGCCGGCGCCGACGCGGTGCTCGTCAAGGAGGACTTCGTCGAGCGGCTGATGGACCACCTGCGCGCGGTCCGGTCGGACGGCTGAGGCGCCGGGCTACACTTTCGCCGCCCCGGGGCGAGGTAGCTCAGTTGGTAGAGCACACGGCTGAAAACCGTGGTGTCGCCAGTTCGATTCTGGCCCTCGCCATAGAAAAGCCCCGCCCACGCGAGGCTTTTCCAGTTCCCGCCGCGCGAGGAGCGGCCAGGTCTACCGCCGTGTCTACCCTGACGCGTCCTCAAAGGAGCGGATCGCCGTCACGGAATTCCAGTCCATCAGTCCTCCTCTCCGGGGTAACGGCCCTGCGCCCGATACAGCGCCGCGGCGGAAGCAGCTTCCCGCTTACGCTCGTACTTCAAGCAGCCGCGACTCGTCACCTTCAGCCCGTCCATGTCGGGAATGACTAGAAGTGTTCGCACCTCCAGTACCCGATGACCGCAATGTGAAAGTAGAGCCCGCCCGTCTGTGGACAAGGCTGGCCGTGGTAGAGGTCGTCGCGAATGAGATGCAACGTTCCAACGAACGCCCCGTCGAGCGAGAAGATCTTGAAGTTGTAGGAGGCGGGTCGATCGGCAGGCGGTGGAATGACGGGCCGACCATGACCTGGATCGCTGCACACGATCCGCGGAGCTCCTGGATCGTTGAAGCACGTCCAACCTGCGTTCGTCAGCGAGCTTGGCGTCAAGCCTTCCGCAGTCGCCGCACTCACCACGCCGAGCGTGAGCGCGACCGCAAGGACAAAGACCGCGAACCTGCTCATCGTGTTCTCCTTCCGCCGAAATGACACCTGTCGACGGCGGGCAGGCTTGGGTCACCGAGTCGCGAGTGACACTGGACTACGGCAGGGCTCGTGTCAATGAGCGCTCGAACACTGCTTCGCGCTCGATCGCGCCTGCGAGGTCGTCGTGCTTTTCTCTTGTGAGCCGGCGCTCACCCCTTGCTGGTTCCGGGCCGTGGGGAGCCTCAACGACTACTGAGTTGTCTTCATCCCAGACTGGGCTCTAGCGCGACAGCGGGCTCCCCGCCGCATCAGCTTCAAGTGGTCATGCGGCCAGCGACCTTGTACTTGGTGACTGACGTTCTTCGACCGGGGGTGTCGTCGGCTGGCATCGCATTGAGGGCGGCATCGCCACGGGCGTAGTCATCCTCGTTCTCAAAGAACAGGACGACCAGCGACGTGTTTGCGTCCTCGTCATGGAGCATGAGGACCTCGGTAGCGGGGACTTCGTCGGGCCGGGGATCGTTCTCGATCTCCTTCGATAGCTTGGCCATCTGGTCGCGATCGACACCCTCGAACATGACTGCGCGAGCGATTGCCATCTTCGCCTCCTTGCGATTGACGACGAACGGATTGGCCACTTGTTCGGGCCAGTCTCAAAGCGTTACACAGTCATTCGCTTTCGCACGCCTCTGTGGCGTTCTGAACGGCAGGCCGCGACCACGGAACGAGAGAAGCTCCGGGAGGGGCGGCCTCGCCTATGGCGGCGGGGATGCGGCCATCCCCACACGCCGAGCAACCAAAGGTTCCCAGCCGTTGCCGAAACAAGCAACTGGTCGTGTGGGCAGTCCTTCTTAAGGAGGGGAGCACAGAGCTGAGGCCGCCCAGCCCCGCGCTCTCCCATGAAGCAACGATGATGCGTCTCGGCAAGGGCCGTGTCCATAACCATTGTTGAGTAGTTCGCAAGAGGAAGACCCGGCGCCTCAATCGCCGTCAGCACACAAGCGCCGGGCCTCCTGACGCCTGACGACCGAGTAAGGGGTAAGCCCTCAGCCGTCTACCAAAATTGACGCCAAAAAGGGCGCGGACTTGCGCTCACCAACCGAAGCAGGCGAGGCGAGGCAAAACGGCCAACTCGTCCGAGGTGCGAGAAGTGAAAGAGGCATGACGGGCGCGTCAGCTGCCGCCGGTGAAGTGCGGCCCGGCTCCGCCTGAGCCCGCGACGATGAGCGCGAGCAGTCCGATCACGAGCCCGCTCGGGCCGTACAGCCACCACTCGTCCGCGATCCCGGCCCAGCCCTCGGCGAAGCTCGCGAGCGCATGGAACAGGAAGAACGCCGCTAGCGCCCAGGCGAGAATCCGAATCCGGCGGTCGGACACGAGCGTCTGCTGCCACAACCCGACCCGCGTCAAGACGACCAACATCGCGGCGACGAGCAGCAGGAAAACCACCGCGGCCACGATGCGGATGCCCGTCGTCGAGTCGCTGCCCCCGAGCCCCCAGGTGCCGCCCAGCATCCAGTAGACATGCGTCGCCGCCGGCCCCGCGGCCAGCGCGACAATCAGAAGAGCCGCAACGACGCGGGTGCGTCCCGTCGCGCCTTCCGCTTTCGGTGCAAATCCTTCCATGGTGGTTCACCCCTTTTCAGCTGTGGGGTATCACCTTCACGACCGCTCGCATCGGCGGAACCAGTGCTTAGGGGTGCCAACTTCTACTGACGACCAGCCAAAAGGCGCACCCGGTACGCCTGAGCTATGCGGAGGTGGCGTCTACCGTCTCGGCCTGAAAACCGTGGTGTCGCCGGTTCGATTCCGGCCCTCGCCACTCGGCCCGCTCGGTGACGTAGCGACCGACGCCGGCGGAGCCGGCATCGGCGATGTGATCGCAAAGGAAGAACTGCAGGTGGTCGCGCTCCAATAGAAAGAGACGTCCGGACCGGTGTCGCCGTGTCGCGAACGTCTCTTTGTGGTCGACACTAACGCTTGCGCGCTGTGAGTGCCGTCCCACGGCCGGCGGCGAAGTCCGCAAAGTCCGTGAAACCACGCTCCGCGAGTTCGGCGCGAAGGCGGTCCGGTGACACGTAGATCGGCGTCTGATCGCCGATCGAGAACGCAAAGAGCGCGCTGCCGCCGGAACGGAGCACACGCTCGAGCTCGTCGAAGAACGGGATCATGTTCGCGTGCGTGACGAGGTCGAAGGACTCCTCCGCGAACGGCAGCGCCGACGCATCGGCGCGCCGGAACTCGGCGTCCGGCACGTTCGCGCGGGCCCGCGCGAGCATGTCCTCGGCGAGATCGGCGCCCACGACGTGCGACTCGGGAAAGCGGCGAAGGACAGCGGCAGCTCCCGCGCCGGTTCCGGTGCCGAGGTCGAGCACGTCCCGCACAGGCCCGTCGACCGCCGCAAGCGCGGCCTCGAACGCTGCCAGCGACTCCGGGCTTCGCATCGTGTCCCACTGCGGCGCGATCCGGTCGAACTCGCGCTCCATCAACCGGCGGAAGATCGGCCAGAGCGTCGGCCGCCGGACGACGACGTCGGTCGCGAGCCGAGCGAAGCGCGTGCCGAAGCTCACGGCACGTCCAGGTTGATCCGCAGCTCCTGCCCCGCGCGCGCGGCCAACATCTCCGCCGCGTTGCCGCGGTTCATCGCGACGGCGACGTTGCCCGACGAGTCCTCGTAGAGGATGAGGTCGCCCGTGCGCGCGTCCGAGAACGTGCGCGCGGCCACCGCGTAGTAGCGCTGCCCGGCGACGTCGAGCTCGATCCGGGCGCCGGGCTGCACGTCGGCCTGGTCGAGATGCTCGCGCGTGAGATTCAGCTGGATGTTCCCGAACGCGTCGACGTAGAGGATCGTCGAGCCGATCCGGTTCGAGCGAACCTCCGGGCGCGGTAGCTCGAGCCGGACGAGCGCGGTGGGATCGATCGGCGGCCCGAGCTCCGCGATGGCGACCCCGTTCGCGAGGTGTGCGGCAGCCGGCGCGAAGATGTCGCGGCCGTGGAACGTCCGCGACACCGGCGAGAGCGCGTACTTCGGGTTGACGATCTCGTGTGCCTCGGTAATCCCGGCCCGCTCCGCGGCAGGCAGGAGCAGCCCGTTGTCCGGCCCGACGTACGAGCGGCCGTCTGCGTCGCGGAGCGCGAGTTCGCGGCGAGGACCGCCGACGCCGGGATCGACGACGGCGAGGTTCACGCCGACCGGCATGTAGGGGACGGTGTTCGCCAGCACGAGCGCGCCCTGCACGATCGCGCGCGGAGGGATGCCGTGCGTGATGTCGATCACCTGCACGTCGGGGGCGATGCGCTTGATCACGCCGTGGCAGGTGCCGACGAAGTCGTCCTGCAGGCCGAAGTCGGTCAGGAACGTGACGAACATGCCTCGGCGACGGCTTCGACGAGTCCGTCGAGATCGTGGGTTCGGGCCTCGGCGACGACCTCCAGCCCGACGGCGCGGGCGGCCCGCGTCGTCTGCGGCCCGATCGAGACTGCGGCCTGCGGTTCCGCCGACCGCGGCGAACGACCGCGGCCGCCGACCCGGAGGCGAGCACGACGAGGTCGCCCCGGGGCGGAGCGGGCCGAAGCAGCCGCGTCCGGTAGAGCGGTACGAAGTCGGCGTCGAGCGCGTCGATGAGCACGCGCCGGGATCCTTCCGCACCGACGAAGAGAACGCGGCCGGAAGGGCGCGGGAACTCGTCCAGCAGGCCCTCCTGGGTCGAGACGCGGGGGACGAGGTCGGGCTCGATCCCGACGCTCCGGAGTGTCTCCGCCGTGCCCGGGCCGACCGCGGCGATGCGCGCGTGGTTGCCTTCCCGCCGCCGGGCGAACAGGTCCGCGCCGTTCGGGCTCGTCACGATCACCCAGTCGTAGCCGCTCGTGTCGACCTGCGCCGGCTCGTCGAGCGGGTCGATCTCGATCAGCGGGCACTCGACCACCTCGAGCCCGAGCGCCTCGAGCCGCTCGACGAGCGGCCCGGCCTGCGAGCGCGGCCGGGTGACGACGACCTTCACGGCCGCGTCCGCTCTCGCGGGCAGCGTGACCCGACCCCTTCCCCCCGCCCCCCTCCGGGGGGCGCGAAGTCCCCTACCGAAACGCTAGCGAGCATCCCGTCACGTGTCCGTCACGGCTTCGTGCCGACTTCGTGCCGATTCGAGGTCGACGAGGGCGCGGCCGAGCTCCACCGGATCGTCTCCGGCGAGGCGCTCGACCCACGAGCCGTCCTCCGCGGCGACGAGCGCCGCTGAGCGATCGTGCCGTCGTGGTACGCGGCGACCGGCGCGAGGCACCCGCCGCCGATCGCGGCGACGCACGCGCGCTCCGCCTCGACGCGGCGGCGCGTCTCCGGGTCGTCGACGCGCTGCGACGAGCTCCTCGTCGCCCGCGCGCACCTGCAGCGCGAGCGCGCCCTGCCCGGCCTCGGGCAGCAGCTCCTGTCGGGTCGAAGCGATGGCCGATCTCGGCGCCGAGGCCGAGCCGGTCGAGCCCGGCACGCAGCGAGGACGATCGCGTCGAGCCCGCGCTCCTCGCGCTTGCGCAGGCGCGTGTCGATGTTCCCGCGCAGCGGCTCGATCGACGAGCGTCGGCTCGAGCGCAAGCAGCTGCGCGCGGCGCCGCACCGACGCCGTGCCGACGCGCATCCCCGGCGCGAGCCCGGAAGCGCCGCAGAGCGCGTCGCGCGGATCCTCCCGCGGAAGGTACGCGCCGACCGCAAGCCCGTCGGTGTCCGTCGAGGTCATGTCCTTCGCAGAGTGCACCGCGACGTCGATGCGCCCGTCGAGGAGCGCCTCCTCGAGCTCCTTCACGAAGACGCCACGCGAGCCGATCTCGCCGAACGGCCTCGTGCGGTCGCGGTCGCCGGCGGTCGTGATCGGGACGAGCGCGATCTCGACGCGGGCGACGGCGACACCGCGAAGCGCGTCCGCGGCGAGCTCGGCCTGCGTGAGCGCGAGCCTACTGCCGCGAGAGCCGACGCGGATCAAGGCCACACCGCCGCGGCCCGAGCGCGCCTCGCCGCACAGCCGACCGCGCGGCCGGATGCGAACGAACGCGGTCGGCGCCTGCACCGGGAGCGGCCGCCCTGTCAACGCGCGCGCGGCGGTGCTCACCGCTCGTCCTCGAGCCCGAAGAGGTGGCGCACGGCGTCAGCATAGACCACCCCATCGGCTGCAGCGGCGGCCTGCTTCATGCGGACCGTCGGGAGGTGGAGCAGCTTGTTGACGATCTGCGCCGTGACCGACTCGACCGCTCGACGCTCTGCGTCGGACAGGTCGCCGAGGCGCGCTTCCGCCTTCGCGAGCTCGCCCTGCCGGATCTCCTCGGCGCGCGCGCGGAGCGACGCGATCGCCGGCACGACGTCGAGCGACGCCTGCCAGGTCGCGGAACTGCTCCGCCTCCTCCGCGACGATCCGCTCCGCCACGCGCCGCCTCACGACGTCGCGCGCCGAGGCGACTCGGCGACGACCGCCTCGAGGTCGTCGATGTCGTAGAGGTAGCAGCCGTCGACCTCGTTGATCGCGGGGTCGAGGTCGCGCGGCACGGCGAGGTCGATCAGGAAGAGTGGGCGGCCGCGGCGAGCGCGGTGCGCCCGCTCGACCTGCTCGCGACGGAGCACGACGTCGGGCGAGCTCGTCGAGGAGACGACCACGTCGGCGCGCACGAGCTCGTCCTCGATCCGCTCGAGCGGAAGTGGCTGCGCTGCCGAAGCGCGCGGCGAGCTCGGCCGCCCGGTCGAGCGTGCGGTTCGCGACGACCGCGATCTCGGCTCCGCGCGAGAGCAGGTTGCGCGCGGCCTGCTCGCTCACCTTGCCTGCGCCGACGAGCAGGATCCGACGGCCGTCGAGATCGCCGAAGACCTGCTGCGCGAGCGCGGCGGCGGCCGCCGAGACCGACGACGGGCTCTCGGCGATCGCTGTCTGGGTACGCACCTTCTTGCCGGCGTAGAGCGCCTGCCGGAAGAGGCGGTCGAGGACTGGCGCCGGTCGAGCCGGCCTCGAACGCCGCGCGAACCTGGCCGAGGATCTCGCCCTCGCCCGGCACGAGCGAGTCGAGCCCGGCCGCGACGCGGAACAGGTGCAGCGCCGCCGCCTCGTCGCGCAGGCGGTAGAGCGCGGGCGCGAGGTCGGGCTCGCGTTCGAGCAGCACCGCCGTCGCCGCTGCGCTCCGCAGGCCTCGACTCGTCGTGCGCGACGTAGAACTCCGTCCGGTTGCAGGTCGAGAGGCAGACCGCCTCCCCGGCGGCGGCCGCGAGCTGCGACGCGACCGCCTTCGCCTCCTCGTGCCGCAGCGCGACACGCTCGCGCAGCTCGACCGGCGCGCCGTGGTGCGAGACGCCGACGAGCGTGACCCTCATCCGAGGTGCGTCCGCAGGCAGGACGAGGAACGCGACGAGCGCGAAGCCGGCGAGCGTCAGGTAGGCGACGCGGCGGCCGCGCCAGCCGAGCTCACGCCGAACGAGCAGCGCCGCCCCGAAGACGAGCCAGGCGGCGACCGCACCCGCCACCGCGAGATCGACCGGGTGCCCGCGGACGAACCCGAGCGCGATCCCCGCGGAGAAGAGCACGAGCGAGACCGCCGACACACGCGCGGCGAGGTCGTCGAGCGTGACGAGCGACGGCGGCCCCAGCCGGAGCAGGCCCGCCGACCGCTGCTTGAGCCGCCGCTCCTGCCAGAGGTAGAGCCCGGCGAGCGCGGCCGCGAGCGTGAAGCCGGCGAAGCCGGCCGAGCACGAGGCCGACGTGGAGCGCGACGAAGAGCGCCGGAGCCGCTCGACTCGGCCGGTGCCGCCGAGCCCCGCGATCGCGAAGAGCGCGGCGCAGGCCGGCATGACCGCGAGCCCGAGCAGCCGGTAGCGCGGGCGGCAGCCCCAGATCAGGTACGCGCCGACGACGAGCCAGACGAAGAGGTTGAGCGCACCCGCCCAGCTCCCCCACGGGAACCCGTCGGCCCGCCACGCCTGCGCGACGAGCAGCGCGGTCTGGAGCAGCCAGCCGATGCGGACGCCCCAGATCGCGAGCCGCGAGGCGAGCCGCGGACGCCGAGGATCCCGACGTAGGCGACCGCGGCCTCGCCGTAGGCGATCAGCGCCGGCCAGAACAGCAGCTCAGCCACGCCGCTCCCGTGCGAGCTCCGCGAGCTCGCCGACCTCGCGCTCGAGCCGCGAGAGCTTCGGCGAGATGATCACGACGTACGCGAGCACGGTCGCGAACACGACGAGGTACGCCGCCCAGAGGTACTTCTCGCCGGAGCTCAAGCGCCTCCCGCAGCTCGCGCAGGCGCACGTCGAGCCGCTTGCCGGTCAGCTCGTTGAGGTAGAGCGCGCCGGCCAGCAGCAGCATCCCGGCGAGGCAGACGCAGAACGTGAAGAACATGTCGCCCGACATCTGCGGGCCGTCGCGCGTGAACACGACGGGATGGATGAAGTTCTCCGCGAGGCGGATCGCGAGGAAGCTGACCGGGATCAGGACGACGCCGAAGAGCGCGTAGACGGCGGAGATGCGCGCGCGCGCCGGCCCCTCCTCGAGCGAGTAGCGCAGCATGAAGTACGCCGCGTAGAAGAGGAAGAGGACGAGGAAGAGCACGAGCTGCCGCTCGCCCCAGCTCCACCAGACGCCCCACGACGTCTTCGCCCAGATCGAGCCCGTGACGAGCGTGAGCGCGCCGAAGATCGTCCCCAGGTGGACGGCCGTGTAGCTCTCGAGGTCGTAGCGCTCGCTCGCGCCGTCCAGAGGAGTCGCAGCGCCTTCCACGCGCCCCAGCCGAAGCAGGCGTACGCGGTCAGCGCGATCGGGACGTGCACGTAGAAGATCCGCTGGCTCGGGCCCTGGTCGGCGTCCTCCGGCGCCCACAGGAGCGCCAGCGCGAGGCCCGTGACCGAGCACGAACGGCGGCCGCGAGTGCGACGGCAAAGCCGTTATTCCGTAACGACGTACTCAAAGCTCGCCCAGGCAAGTATCGCGAATACGGCGTCGTACAACGCCAGGAAGGCCAGGTAGCGGCCCGGGTCGTCGGCCACCGTCGCGCCGACGCCGCCGACGACGATCGGCAGCGCGAGCGGGAGGAAGAGGAGCGGCAAGCAGCAGCTCGCGCGCGCGGCCGGCCGCCGCCATCGCCGCGAGGAGCGTCGCCGACCGCGCAGATGCCGACGTCCGCGAGCGCGACCGCGGCGACCGTCCGCCAGCGTCGACCCCTCGAAGAAGAGCGCGTAGGCCGGCAGCGCGACGACCTCGGCCACGGCGAGGAACGCCAGCGTGGCGAGCACCTTCCCGAGCCAGATCGCGCTGCGGTCGCACGGCGCGAGGACGAGCCCGTCGAGGACGCGCTGCTCGCGCTCGGGCACGAACGCGCGCGTCGAGCCCGAGCAGCGCGGTGAACAGGATCGCGACCCAGAGCAGCCCGATCGACTCGCGCTCCGTCCCGCCCCCGGGCAGCGCGAAGCGGAAGGCGACGAGCGTCGCGACGACGAAGAGCAGCATCGCCGGCAGGGTCTCCCGCGCGCGCAGCTCGAGCAGCAGGTCCTTGCGCGCGAGCGCGGCGACGTCCCGGACGTAGCGTCACGCAGCGCGAGCGCGTCCGGTCGCGAGCGGCGCGAGCCGGTCGGGATCGTGCGTCGCGACGAGGAACGTGCGCCCGCCGCGCCGCTCGGCGAGCTCGCGGTCGAGCAGCTCGGCGCCCTCGGCGTCGAGCGCGATGAACGGCTCGTCGAGGAGCAGCAGCGTCGGGCTCGTGGAGCAGTGCGCGGCAGAGCGCGAGCCGCTGCTGCATCCCGCGCGAGTAGGTGGAGACGCGTTCGTGTCGCGCGTCCCAGAGGCCGAAGCGCTCGAGCAGCATCCCGATCCGCTCGCGCGCTCGGGCACGCGGTACAGCCGGCCGTACAGGTCGAGGTTCTCGAGCGCGGTCAGCTCGCGGTAGACGAGCGGCTCGTGGGCGAGGTACCCGAGCTGCGCGCGCTCGACGTCCACCGTGAGCTCGCCGCCCGTCGGTGCGGCGAGACCCGAGACGAGGCGCAGCAGCGTCGTCTTGCCCGAGCCGTTCGGGCCGGTCACGACCGTGAAGTCGCCGCGAGCGACGTCGAGGTCGAGCCCGCGACAGCACGCGCTTCGCGCCGTAGCGGCGCTCGAGTCCACGTGCGTGGATCACAGCACGTCGAGCAGCACGAAGCCGCGAAGACCACGCTGATCACGCCGTTCACGGTGAAGAACGCGGCGTCGAGCCGGCGCAGGTCGTCCGGGCGGACGAGCGAGTGCTCGTACACGAGCAGCGCCGCGACGACGAGAACGCCGAGCCAGTAGAAGGCGCCGACGTCGAGCCCGAGCCCGGCGGCGGCGAGGAACGCGACCGTCAGCACGTGCAGCACGCGCGCGCCCGCGAAGACGCCGCGCACGCCGAAGCGCGTCGCCCACGAGTGCAGCCCCTGCGCGCCGGTCGACGTCGAGGTCGAACAGCGCGTAGAAGAGGTCGAAGCCGGCGACCCAGCACGCGACGGCGGCGCCGAGCGCCCACGCCTCCCACGGCAGCGTCCCGGTGACGCGCGACCCAGCGCGCCGACCGGCGCGAGGCCGTCGACGGCGCCGAGCCAGAGGTGCGCCGAGCCACGTGAAGCGCTTGAGGTACGGGTAGACGACGAACGCCGGCGACCGGGATCGGCCAGAGCCAGCGCACGATCGGGTCGAGCTGCCACACCGCGACGAGGAAGACGAGCAGCGAGACGGCGCAGAAGCCGATCACCTGCGCGCGCGAGAGCCGCCCGCCGGCAGCTCGCGCGTCGCCGTCCGCGGGTTCGCGGCGTCGAGCTCCGCGTCGATCAGCCGGTTGAGCGCCATCGCGAGCGAGCGGGCGCCGACCATCGCGACCGTGATCCAGAGCAGGTCCGCCGCGCTCGGGACCGCGTCGACCGCGAGGAACGCGCCGACGTACGCGAACGGCAGCGCGAAGACCGTGTGCTCGATCTTGACGAGCCGACGCGAAGTGCGCCGGCGCATCGCGCGGCGACGCTCACGTCTGTGCGTGCTCCGTCGTGCTCGTCCGGCAAGCAGACGAGCGCGTGCGTCGAGCGCCGGCCGGAGCACCGCGAACCCGTCGCGGCAGCCGCCGGGCGAGCCCGGGAGGTTGACGACGAGCGCTGCGCCTCGCGACGCCGGCGACGCCGCGCGAAAGCAGCGCGTGCGGCGTCTTCGCGAGCGAGTCGGCGCGGATCGCCTCGGCGATCCCGGGCGCCTCGCGCTCGAGCACCGAGCGTGTCGCCTCCGGCGTGACGTCCCGCGGAGCGACGCCGGTGCCGCCGGTCGTCAGCACGAGCTGCGCGCCGCTCGGCGAGCGCCTCGATCGCGCCGGCGATCTCGTCGCGCTCGTCGGCGACCGCGCGCCGGCTCGACCTCGTAGCCGTCGCCTTGCGAGCAGCTCCTCGAGCACGTCGCCGCTGCGGTCCTCGCGCGTCGCCGGCGAGCACGCCGTCCGAGACGGTCAGCACGGCCGCCTTCACTGCCCTTCGTCTTCTCCACCAGGCGCACCTCGCCGATCGACCATGCTCCTTGTCGATCGCCTTCGCCATGTCGTAGACGGTCGAGCGCGGCGACCGTCGCGGCCGTCAGCGCCTCCATCTCGACGCCGGTCTGCGCGGTCGTCTCGGCCGTGGCCGTGATCTCGACGCGGTCGTCCCCGACCTCGAGCGAGACGTCGACGTGCGTGAGCGGCAGCGGGTGGCAGAGCGGGATGAGCTCGCTCGTCCGCTTCGCCGCCATGATCCCGGCGAGCTGCGCCGTCGCGAGCGCGTCGCCCTTCGGCAGCTCGCGCAGCCGCCGCGCCGTCTCGGGCGCCATCCGCACCTCGGCGCGCGCGACCGCGCGCCGACGCGACATCGGCTTGTCGCCGACGTCGACCATGCGCACCGCGCCGGACGTCGTCGACGTGCGAGAGCCCGCTCACGGCCAGGCACCCTAGCGTGGCCGCACGAGCCGCGCGTCGAGATCGGCAGCTGTCGCATCCACGCGCCGACGTCGTGCTCGCGCACGTGTGCGCGGATCCCCTCGATCCGCCGGCGCCGCTCCGCCTCCTCCATCGTCGAGCGCCTCGGTGGATCGCGTCGGCCTGGCCCGCGACGTCGAACGGGTTGACGGTCAGCGCCCAGTCGCCGAGCTCCTCGTGCGCGCCTGCGTTCTCGGAGAGCACGAGCACGCCGTCGCGCGTGTTCACGAGCGGCGCCTCCTTCGCGACGAGGTTGAGCCCGTCGAAGACCGCGTTCACGAGCAGCACGTCGTACTGCTTGTACGCGGCGACCGACTGCGGCGAAGTCGTCGCTCGATGTGGAGGTCGATCGGCAGCCAGCCGGCACGCGCGAACCGGTCGTTCACGCGCCGCGCCTCGCGCTGGATCGCCGCGAGGTACTCCGCGTACTCGGGGATGTCCTGCCGCGACGGGTCGAGCAGCGCGAGCATCCGCACGCGGCCGTGCATCTCCGGATGCTGGTCGAGGAAGAGCTCGAACGCGCGCAAGCCGCGGACGACGTTCTTCGACGGGATCGGTGCGGTCGACGCGCAGGACGAGCTGCTCCGGGCGCGCCGACTCGAGCCGCCGTCTCGGCCGCGAGCACGGCCGGGCTCTCCGCGAGCTCGTCGAACTCGCCCGGGTCGACCGAGATCGGGTTGGCGCTGACCTGCACCGTGCGGCCGCCGTGCTCGAGGGTGCCGCGGTCGAAGTCGGCCTCGCGCCGACGATGTCCTCGCAGCGTGCAGGAAGTTGCGCCGCCAGCGCTCCGTGTGGAAGCCGACGACGTCGTTCGCGAGCAGCCCGTCGTGGACCGCCTGCCGGATCGCGCCGGGAGGACGTGCCAGTAGTCCGGCTGCGGCCACGGGATGTGCGACGAAGTGCGCGAGCGTCGCGTCGGGCCGCGCCTCGCGCACGATGCGCGGCGCGACGTAGAGGTGGTAGTCGTGGAAGAAGACGGTCGCGTCCGGGTCGCGCTCGAGCTCCGCGAGCACCGCCTCGGCGAAGTTGCGGTTGACGGCGCACGTAGCCGTCTCGTCCAGGCGCGTGCGAGCGCGTGGTCGAGGTTCGGCGTCGGCCTGCAGGTCCCAGAGGTAGTGCTGGACGAACCAGAGCATCGGGTTCGAGACGACGTTGTAGTACCAGTCGTACGCCTGGATCGGGTGCACGACGAGCCGCAGCCGGTACGGCGAGCCGTCGCGCGACGCTCCTCGACGACTCGCCGCCGGCCTCGTCGGCGACGACGCGGTCCTCGTCGCTCATCGCGCTCGCGATCCACGTCACGTCGTGGTCGAGCGACGAGTCCGCGCAGCGCGGTGACGAGGCCGCCGCCGCCGCGCCGCGCGATCCGCGTCGCCGTCGAGCGTCGCGGCGTAGCTCGACGGGCCCGCGGTTCGAGACGACGATCAGCTTGCGGCGCGAAGCCGCCATTCGACGATGCTAGCCCGCCGCCGCGGTCGGCGAGCTCGACGCCCTCGGTCTCGTGCCCGAGCATCTGGTTGAAGAGCGCGAGCCAGTCGCGCAGCAGCCGCGGCGTCAGGAAGTGCCTGCGCACGTGCTCCTTGCCCGCGAGTGCCATCCTGCGCGCGGCTCCGGGTTGTCGAGCGGACCATGCAGGCGTCGGCGCACTCGCTCGACGACGACACGAGCCAGCCGGTCTCGCCGTCCTCGATCTGGACGACGATCCCGCCGACGTTCCCGCCGACCGTCGGCCGCGCCTTCCAGAGCGCCTCCGCTCACCGTGAGCCCGAAGCCCTCGCGGATCGACTTCTGCATCACGGCCGCCGAGTGCACCTGGAACGCGTTGACCTCGACCGAGCCGACGTTGTTGAGGTTCGAGAGGATGAAGATGTCGGGGTCGCCGGCCGCGTACGCGACGGTCTGGTTGTAGAACTCCCACCCCTCGGGGTCGTCGTGCGCCATCGAGCCGACGAGCGCGAGCTGCACGCCGGGAAGCTCTTCCTTCACCAGGCGGTAGGCGTCGATGACGCCGAGCGGGTCCTTCCACGGGTCGAAGCGCGAGACCTGCGTGAGCAGCGGCCGCTCGACGTCGATCCCGAACTGGTCGACGATGTACGCCGCGTCCTCGGGCGAGAGCGCCATGTTCTTCGGCGCGAGCGGGTCGATCGCCGGCGGCCAGATGAGGCGCTCTGGAGATCCGCGTCGCCCGGCACGTACTCCTGCGGTGGAAGATCGCCGCGTCGTAGCGCGGGATCCACGGCAGCAGGAAGTCGAGCACCTGCGGGTTCGGCGTCGAGAGGTCGATGTGGCAGCGCCAGATCCACTTCGCGCGCGACGACGGGAAGTGCTCGATCATCGCCGCCGGCTGCGGGTCGTGGACGATCACGAAGTCGTAGTCGTCGTCGAACTCCTTCGCGTTCATCGCGTTGTAGCGGCGAAAGATCTCCTGCTGCTCGGCGTCAGGCCGCTCGGGTCGCCCTGCAGCGCGTTGTGGATCGTCTTCGTGACGTTGAAGAACTCGTCCGCGCCGCGGATGATCCGCCACTCGACGTCGAGCCCGGCGTCGGCATGAGCGGCACGAGCGTGTAGTTGATCTCGGCCACGCCGCCGCCGAACGCCGTCGCGGAGAGGTGCGCGACGCGCTTGCCCGCGAGCGGCTCGGCGAGGCGCCGGATCTCGTCCATGAGCCCGCGCGTCGCGATCGTCGCGTAGTCGGCGAGCGCCTTGTGTCCGACGTTGACGGCGTGCAGCACGGAGCGAGAGCCTAGTTAGGAAGGCGGCTAGGCGTCGAGAGCTTTGCGAAGCGAAGGCGCGAGCCCTGCCCCCCTCGCCGGCGCCGATCTCGAACTCGTCGGCGATCGACCGGATGATCGCGATCCCGAGCCCGCCCTCGACGAGCTCGTCCGCCTCGTCCGTTCCGCTGCCGGGTCGAAGCCCTCGCCGTCGTCGACGACCTCGATCACGAGCCGGTCCGGATGCAGCTCGTAGACGATCTCGACGATCCCCTCGCCGTCGGCGTACGCGTGCCGCACCGAGTTCGAGCACGCCTCGGTGAGCGCGAGCTTGAGGTCGGCGAGCGTCTCCTCGTCGAGGGGGCGGAGGCGGGAGAGCCCGGTCAGGGCGAGACGGCCGAGCGTGATGTACTCGGGCTTCGCCGGGATGGTGAGCCGCACCTCGCGGGTGTCCCGGTCCGTCTCGCTCACGTGGTCGTGGAGGTCGATGGTTGCCATTTGGAAACGGGTGCTACAGGTTGCGGCAAGTGAACCTGCCGAAACCCTCTGTGCCGACGGTCATTTCGGGCCTTCTACCCCGCGAGAGCGGCGACCCTAACGCGTGATCGGCCGCTCGCCCAGACGGACGGCGACCTGCTGCCGCCTCCCGCCGCGGACGACGGTGAAGACGGCGACCTTCCCCGGCTCGAGCTCGGTCACGATCCGGACGAGATCGTCCGCGCTCTGCACGGCCTCGCCGTCGATCGCGACGATGACGTCACCGCCGACCGGGAACGAGATGCCGTTGAACTGCTCGTCCCGCGTCGCGGCCTTGATGCCGGCGCGGGCGGCCGGGCTGTTCGCGCGGACATCGTTCACGACGGCGCCCTGCTGGACGGGAAGCTTGAAGCGCTTCGCGAGCGTCGGCGTGAGGTTCGTCGTGGTCACGCCGACGTACGCGTACGAGACGGTCCCCGTCTCGACCAGCTGGTCGAGCGAGCGCTTGGCGGCGTTGATCGGCACCGCGAAGCCGACGCCTTCGTTCTGACCCGACTCGCTGCGGATCTGCGCGTTGATGCCGATCACGCGGCCGCGGGCGTCGAAGAGCGGGCCGCCGGAGTTGCCGCGGTTGATCGGCGCGTCGATCTGGATCGCGTCGACGACGTGGTAGATCGACGTGAGCGAGGCGATCGACCGCCTCGTGGCGGAGACGACGCCGACCGTGAGCGAGCTCTCGTTCCCGAACGGGCTGCCGATCGCGGCCACCGGCTCGCCGACCGCGACACGCGACGAGTCGCCGAGCGGGACGGGCGCGAGCTTGTGGTCGTTCGCGCTGACGCGGACGACGGCGACGTCGTTGAACAGGTCCCAGCCGACGATCCGCGCCTTGACGCGGTCGCCGTCCGCGAACTCGACGAAGACGGCCTTCGCGGTCTCGACCGGGCCGTTCCCCTCGCCGGCGGTCGTGACGACGTGCGAGTTCGTGAGGACGAGGCCGTCCTTGGAGACGACGAAGCCGGAGCCCTGAGACGCCTGCGTCGTCGTGTCGCTCGCATCGCCGAAGAAGGCGAAGATCGTGACGACGCCGTCCGGGCGGGCCTCGTAGATCCGGGCCGGGTCGAAGTCGTGGCCCGCGAGCGGCTGCGCTGCTCTGAAGCGGCGCGGAGGCCGCGTCCCCGAGGGCTGCGGATTGCCGCCGACGATGACGGTGTCCGTGTCGCCGATCCAGCCCGCGGCGCTGCCGATGCCGATCGCCGCGAGCGCACCGAGAAGCGCGCAGGCCACCGAAACGAGGACGACGGAGGCCGGGCGCATCGGGCTCACTGTAGCCGCGCCGCTCCGTTTTCCACGGAAAACGCCTACGCGGCGGAGGGGAGCTCGAGCCGGAAGGCCGTCGAGCCGGGTCGCGAGTCGAGCTCGATCGACCCGTCCATCAGCTCAGCGAGCTCCCGCGCGATCGCGAGCCCGAGCCCGCTCCCGGCCGCGAGCCCGCCGTCGACGCGGTAGAAGCGCTCGAAGACGTGCCCCTGCTGCCGGGCGGGATGCCGGGACCCTCGTCCTCGACGATCAGCTGCGCGCGGCCGTTGTTCTGGGCCGCCCGGACCCGGATCGGCGTCCCCGGCGGCGTGTGCCGAGCGCGTTCTCGAGCAGGATCCGCCCGATCTGCAGTGTCCGGAGCTCGTCGCCGACGCCGGTCGGGCTCCCGTCGACCTCGGTCTCGATCGTGTGATCCTGCGTCCTCGCGAGCGGCGCGAACTCGGTCGAGATCGCCTGGGCGAGCGACCCGAGGTCGACCGGCTCGCGCTCGAGCCGCACGCGGCCCGCGTCGAGCCGCGAGAGGTCGAGCAGGTCGGTGGCGAGCTTCGTCAGGCGGGCGACCTGCTCGCGGGCGTGTCGAAAGGAACTCGCGCCGCGTGTCCTCGTCGAGCTCCTCGTCGGCGAGCAGCTCGAGGAAGCCGCCCAGCGAGAAGATCGGCGTGCGCAGCTCGTGCGACGCGTTCGCGATGAACTCGCGCCGGGCGTGCTCGAGCTGCGCGAGCCGGCGCCGCATCCGGTCGAACGCCTGCGCGAGCTGGCCGACCTCGTCGCGGCCGGTGTCGACGACCGGCTCGTCGAGACGGCCGCTCGCGATGCGGTCCGCCGCGCGCTCGAGCCGGCGGAGGCGCCGCGCGAAGAGGTACGCGGCGCCGTAGCCGACGGCGAGCGAGAAGAGCAGCGCGAGGACGCCCGCGAGCAGGAGCCGCCGCCGAACCAGGCCGACGTTCGCGAGGGTGTCCTCGAGCGACGACGAGAACGACGACGACGTTCCGGTTCGCGGAGCGGCACCGCAGCTTCCGCGTAGCGACTTCGCCGCCGCGCGTCGACCCGCCCCTGCTGCGCGCTCCGCGTCCGGGCGGCCTTCGGCGGCGATCGGTCGTCGGAGATCGGCGAGGACGGCGTCGACTGCGAATCGACGATCGGAAGCACGATCGGCCGCCCCGGCGCCGTCGTCGAGCAGGCTCACGATCGTCACGCGCGCCTGGATGCTCGAGGCGCTCGTCCTCGAGCGAAGCTCGGTGCTGGCGGGCTCGGGTCCTCGGGAAGCGGCTCGCCAGGCCCGTCTGCTGCGGCACGAGCTGCGTCGATCTTGGTGTCGACGAGGTTCCGCTCGAGGATCGGGACGAGCGATGGCGTAGACGATCGCGAGCGCGACCGCGACGACGACGAGGAGCGCGAGGCTCAGCCGCGCGCCGACGCTGCGGAACGGGCTCACGGCACGTTGAAGCGGTAGCCGACGCCGCGGACCGTCGAAGGAACTCGGGCTCGCGCGGATCCCGCTCGAGCTTCTCGCGCAGGTGGCGGACGTGGACGTCGATCGTCCGCGGCTCGCGGTAGTCCGAGCCGCCCCAGAGCGCCTCGAGCAGCATCTGGCGCGTGTAGACGCGGCCCGGGTGTCGAGGCGAGCGTGCGGAGGAGCTCGAACTCGACGTAGGTGAGCTGGACGGCCCTTCCGGACACGCTCACCGTCCGGCGGGCGAGGTCGATCGTGACGTCCCCGGCCTCGATCGTCGAGGCGTCGCCGGTGCCCGTGCCGCGGCGCGGACGCGCGGCGCAGCAGCGCCCGCACGCGGCTCCGGAACTCGCGGATCGAGAACGGCTTCGTGATGTAGTCGTCGGCGCCGAGCTCGAGGCCGAGCACCTTGTCGAGCTCGTCGTCGCGCGCCGTGAGCATGATGATCGGCACCGTGCTCTGCGCGCGCAGGCGCTTGCAGACCTCGAGCCCGTCGAGCCGCGGGAGCATGAGGTCGAGCACGACGAGGTCGACGTCGCTCCTCGCGCGAAGCGCTCGAGCGCCTCCTCGCCGTCGCGCGCCGGCACGACCCGGTAGCCGTCGCGCTCGAGCGGATAGGCCAGCAGCTTCTGGACGGAGTCCTCGTCGTCGACGAGGAGGATGGTCGAGGCGTCGGCCATGACTCGACGATGCCCGGTCGGGCGCCCCGCTGGGGGCGGCCTACTATACCCACGCCATGGCCGTTCCGCCCTCGACGCCGAGGCGGCGGGCCGCGCCGCGGCTCGCTCGAGCGCCCGGTCAACGCCCGCATGTACCGCGGCACGTGGCTGCTCGTCGGACTCCCGCTGCTCGCTGGCCGCGTTCAGCGTCGGCCGCGCCGAGCCGCTGCCCGCTGCCGCCGGCGTTCCCGCCGGCGTTCGACCGGCGTCGGCCGCGACGCTCGCCGAGGAGCTCTCGCGCTTCTATCCGACGCGGTTCGCGGGCAGCACCGGGGCGAGCTCGCGGCCGACTGGTGTCGCGGAGCAGCTCGTGCTCGTACGGCTTCCGCGTCCGCGCGCAGCCGTTCGTCGGCCGACGTTCCCGGGGTACGGCCGCCATGCAGTTCGACGAACTCTCGCCGTCGCGACGGTGCGCGGCCGGCTCGACCGGCGATCGTCGTGATCGCGCACCGGGACGACCTCGGCGTCGGGCCCGGCGCGAACGACAACGCGTCCGGAACGGCCGCGCTGATCGAGCTCGCGCGCTCGTTCGCGACGCCGACCGACGGCGAGGCCGAGCAGCCGGGGCCGATCGCACACGCTCGTCTTCGTGTCGACCGACGGCGGCGCGCTCGGCGGTGTCGGCGCAGCGGCACTTCGCGCGAACCCGAGCGTGCCGCGACGACGTCGCCGCGGTCGTCAACCTCGACGCGATCGGCGGGCCGGGGCCGCCGCGGCTCGCACCTCGCCGGCGACCGGCCGCGCTCGCCGGCGCTCGACCCTCGTCCAGACCGCCGCCGTGCGCATCCTCGAGCGAGACCGGGATCGAGCCGCGCCGCCCGAGCGCGCTCACGCCAGCTGCTCGACCTCGCCTTCCCGTTCAGCCTCTACGAGCAGGCGCCGTTCGTCGGCCGGACGTGTCCGCGCGTGACGATCACGACGCAGGGGGACCGCCGGCCCGGCCGAGCTCGACACCGAGGCGCACCTGCGACCCGCTCCAATCGCCGCGCATCGGGGCAGCTCGGCCGGGCGGCGCAGGGCGCTCGTCGCTCGCTCGACCAGGGGCTGACGACGACGCCGGGCGCGAGCGCCCTACCTCTACCTCGGGCCCGCGCATCGTGCGCGGGCTGGGCCGTCGCAGCTCGTGCTCGTCGCGGCGCTGCTCCCGTTCCTCGCGGCCGCGGTCGACCTGTTCGCGCGTTGCCGGCGGCGGCGCATACCGCTCGCGCCGGCCGCTGCGGAGCTACCGCAGCCGGCTCGCGTTCTGGCTCTTCGTGGGGCTGCGCTCTTCGCCGTCGTCGGCGCGGCTCGGCGGCTGGCCGCAGGGCGACCCGCGTCCGATCCCGCCGCAGGCTTCCGCCGGCCCAGACGTGGCCGGTGCTCGCGATCGGCGCGCTCGTGCTGGCGTCCTCGCGCTGCGTGGATCGTCGCGCGGCAGCGGCTGCTCCCGCGCCGCGCAGGTCGCGCTCGAGGAGGAGCTGGCCGGCTACACGGCCGCGCTGCTGATGCTGGGCGCTGCTCGTCGCTCCTCGTCGTCGCGGTGAACGCCTTCGCGCTCGTCTTCGTCCTGCCGTCGCTCCACGCGTGGCTCTGGCTACCGCAGTTCCGGTCGCGGCCCGATCTGGACACGGGCGGCGCTGCTGGCCGCGGGGTTCGCCGGGCCGGCGCTCCTCGTCTGGTCGTTGTCGGAGCGGCTGCGGCCTCGGCTGCGACACGCGGCTGGTACCTCGTCGACGCTCGTCGCGATCGGCTACGTCGCCGTGCCGCTCGTCGTCCTCTTCCTCGCCTGGCTCGGCGTCGCCGGCCAGCTCGTCGCGCTCTCCGCTCGCACGGTACGCGCCCGTACCCGTCGCGCGGAGGAACGGCCGCCGCGCGGGCCGATCCGGCAGCTCGTCCGTGCCGGGCTGCTCACGATGCGAGCGGCGTCGGCGTCGGGTCGCGGACGAGCAGGAGCACGCCGCAGACCGGGTTAGAGCGGCAGGAAGCGGACGCGCTCGCCCGGCGGGCAGCTCGCCGTCGCCGCGCGGCACGAGCACGAGCGCATCGGCTGCCGCGGCGCGCACGATCATGTGCGAGTCCTGCCCGCTGAGCGGCTCGAGCCCGCGTGTCGTTGCGGCGTGCGCGCGCACGAGCTCGTCGCGAACGCTGTTCCGGCGGATCGTCCGCGCGAGCGTCGCCCGTCTCCCAGCGCGGGCCGGGGTCGCGTTCGCCCTCGAGCGCGCGCAGCGCGGGGCGGACGAACAGCTCGAAGCCGACGAGCGTCGAGACGGGATTGCCGGGCAGGCCGAACACGAGGGTCGCGCCGCGAACGCCGAACGAGACCGGCTTGCCGGGCTTGACGGCGACGCGCCAGAAGACCTCCTCGACACCGAGCTCGCCGGGCGACTTGCCGCACGAGGTCGTGCGGGCCGACGGACACGCCGCCGGAGCTGACGACCACGTCGGCCTCGAGCGCGCGCGTCAGCGCCGTGCGGTGCGCGTCGTCGTCGTCCTCGACTGCCGGGATACGGTCGACGCTCGCGCCGTGCTGCTCGAGCGCGGCGGCGAGCATGACGCTGTTCGCCTCGTAGATCTGTCCTGGCTCGAGCGCCTCGCCCGGCGCGCGGAGCTCGGTCCCGGTCGCGAGCACGGCGACGCGCGGGCGGCGTCGCACGCGCAGCTCGGCGACGCCGGCCGCCGCGAGCGCTCCGATCTGGGCGGCGCCGAGCCGCGTGCCCGCCGAGACGACCTCGTCGCCCTCGCCGGTGTCGCCGCCGCGCGGTCGCACGTTGGCGGATCGGGCAACGTCCGAGGGAACCTCTACGCTGTTGTCGTGTTCGACAACATCCTCGATAGGCACGACTGCGTCGGCGCCCTCGGGAACGACTCCGCCGGTCGCGATGCCCATCGCCTCACCAGTCGCGAGCGACCGGCTCGCGGGCCGCCCGGCGGCGACTCGCTCCACGACAACCAACGTGCCGGGGACATCCGCGGTCGCGGACCGCGAAGCCGTCCATCGCCGAGCTCGCGAACGGCGGCAGGTCGGTCGCCGCTCGTGCCGGCTCCGCCAGGACGCGGCCGCGCGCCTCGACCAGCGGGGCGACCTCTGACTCCAGCGGCTTCGCGCGCGCAAGGACGACCTGGATCGCGTCCTCGAGCGGCAGCAGCTCGGTCACGGCGTCACCCTAGTGGCGCTACGCTCGCAGCGTGCTCTCGGTCGTCGTGCCGGTGTACAACGAGGAGCGGAGCGTCGAGCTCCTCTACGACGAGGTCGCCGCCGCGCTCGACCCGCTCGACCACGAGTGGGAGGCGGTGTTCGTCGACGACGGCTCCACCGACGGCTCGTTCGCCGCACTCACGAGGTTGCACGCGCGAGCGTCGAACGTCCGTGTCGTCCGACTCCGCCGCAACTTCGGCAAGGCGGCCGCGCTCGCCGCGGGCTTCGCACAGGCGTCCGGCGACCTGATCGCGACGCTCGACGCCGACGGGCAAGACGATCCGTCCGAGCTGCCCCGCCTGCTCGCGAAGCTCGACGAGGGCTACGACCTCGTCTCGGGGTGGAAGGTGCGTCGCCGCGACCCGTGGCGCCGACGCTTCATGTCGCGCATCTTCAACGCGGTCACCGGCTGGATCTCGGGCGTGCGGCTGCACGACATGAACTGCGGGTTCAAGGCGTACCGCGCCGAGGTCGTCCGCGGGCTGCCGCTCTACGGCGAGCTGCACCGCTTCATCCCGGTGCTCGCCCACGAGCGCGGTTACCGCGTGACCGAGCTCGCGGTCAACCACCGCCCGCGCGAGCACGGACGGTCCCGCTACGGGATCGAGCGGTACCTCCGCGGATTCTTCGACCTGATCACGGTGACGTTCATGGGGCGCTATCGCCACCGGCCGCTGCATCTCTTCGGCGGCCTCGGGCTCGCGCTCGGAGGGATCGGCTTCCTCATCTGCGTGTACCTGACCGTCCTCTGGTTCGCGGGGAACGCGATCGGCCACCGCCCGCTGCTCACGCTCGGCGTCCTGCTCGTCGTCGTCGGGATGCAGTTCCTGTCGCTCGGGCTGATCGGCGAGATGATCACGACGCACCACGAGGAGCGCGCGCTCGAGCGGGGCCGCGACGAAGCGCGCGTCGACGAGATCCTGTCCTGAGAGTCCTCTATTTCGGCACGTACGAACGCGACTATCCGCGGAACGCGCAGGTGATCTCGAGCCTGCGCCGTGCGGGCGTCGAGGTGGAGGAGCGGCATGTGCCGGTCTGGGACGGACGGCGCGACGCGTGGCGCGCGGGGATCGGCACGGCCTTCCGGCTCGCACGCGCCGAGCTCGGGCTGCTGCGGCGCCGGCGCGAGCGCTACGACGCCGTGATCGTCGGCTATCCGGGACAGGTCGACATCCCTGCGGCGAGGCGCGCGGCCCGCGGCGCTCCGGTCGTGTTCAACCCGCTCGTCGCGCTCTCCGACACGCTCGTGGACGACCGCGGCAGGTTCGCGCCAGGCTCGCTGCCGGCCAGGACGCTGCGGTTGATCGACCGCGCCGCCCTTCGCGCGGCGGACGTCGTCGTGGCGGACACCGACGCGAACGCGCGCTTCCTCGAGCAACTCGCAGGGCTCGAGCACGTCGAGACGTGCTTCGTCGGCGCAGAGGACGCGGTGTTCAGCCCGACGTGGCGGCCGGCGGCCTTCACGCACGCGCTCTTCGTCGGCAAGCTCATCCCGCTGCACGGGATCGAGACGATCCTCGGCGCCGCGAGACTCGCACCCGAGCTCGCGTTCCGGATCGTCGGCAGCGGCCAGCTCGAGTCCCTGCTCGAGCGCCGGCCGGACAACGTCGAATGGGTCCCCTGGGTCGAGTACGGCAAGTTGCGCAACGAGCACGCAGCCGCAGGCGTCGCACTCGGGATCTTCGGCACGTCGTCGAAGGCGGCACGCGTGATCCCGAACAAGGCGTTCCAGGCGCTCGCGTGCGGCGCACCCCTCGTCACCGCCGACACGCCGGCCGCGCGAGAGCTCCTGACGGATGGCCAGGATGCGCTCCTCGTCCCGCCGGGCGATCCGGGCGCCCTCGCGCAAGCGCTCCGGCGACTCGCGACCGACGACGAGTTCCGCACCCGGATCGGCTTCGAAGGTATCGCCACGTACAACATGCGCGCGAGCGAGGCGGCACTCGGCTGGCGCTGGCGCGAGATCATCGAGCGCGCCGCCGCTTGACCGAGCGCCGCCTGCTCCTCGCAGCGGTCGTGGCGTACGCGGCGGGGTTCGCGTCGCTCTCCGTCCTGCGCCACCGGTCGTTCGAGACCGGGCGCTTCGACCTCGGGAACATGGTGCAGGCGGTCTGGTCGACCGCTCACGGCCATCCACTCGAGGTGACGAACCTCGCAGGCGAGCAGACGTCGCGCCTCGCATCGCACGTCGACCCGATCCTTGCGCTCTTCGCGCCGCTCTGGCTCGTCTGGCCGAGCCCCGAGATGCTCCTCGTCGTCCAGGCGGTCGCGATCGCGCTCGGCGCGATGCCGGTCTTCTGGCTCGCACACAAGCACCTCTCGTCACCCGGAGCCGCACTCGGCTTCGCGCTCGCGTACCTCCTCTACCCGGCGACGCAGTGGGTGACGCTGTCCGAGTTCCACCCCGTCGCGCTCGCGTGTCCCACGTTGCTCTTCGCGTTCTGGTACCTGGACGAGGACCGGCTCGTCCCGTTCGCGGTCTTCGCCGCGCTCGCGAGCCTGACGAAGGAAGAGGTGCCGCTCGCCGTCGCCGGCCTCGGGGTCTGGTACGCGCTCGCGCGTCGCCAGCGACGAGCAGGCGCGGTGATCGCCGTCGCAGGCATCGCGGCAGCCGCAGTCGCGGTCGTCGTCGTCCAGCCGCACTTCGGCGAGGGCGGCGACCCGTTCGCCGGCCGCTACGAGGAGGTCGGCGGCTCGATCAGCGGGATCCTGAAGACAGCCGTCACCGACCCCGTCACCCTCGTCCGTGTCGCGTTCGACGAGCGCGGCGTCGGCTACCTCGTGCGCCTGCTCCTGCCACTCGGCTTTCTCCCGCTCGGCTCGCCGCTCGCGCTGCTCCCCGCGCTTCCGGACCTCGCGCTCAACCTGCTCTCGTCGACGCGAACGCAGACGTCGATCCACTTCCACTACACCGCGCCGCTCATCCCCGCGTTCTTCGCCGCCGCGATCTTCACGGCGGCGAGGCTCCGCCGGAACGTCGCGCCGCTGCTCGTCGGGCTCATGCTCGCCGCGAACTTCCTCCTCGGGGCGATCCCGATCTGGGCGGCGATCCCGGGCGGAGAGGACCTCCAGGCCCGCTCGGCGCTCGTGAGCGAACACGACCGCGTCGCAGCGCGAGCTCTGGAACTGATCCCCGACGGCGCGGTCGTCTCTGCGTCGAACTCGCTCGGCGCGCACCTCTCAGCGCGGCGCCGCTTTCTCAGCTTCCCCGTGCGCCGCGACGCGCAGTGGATCGCGGTCGACGAGACGTCCCCCGGTTATCTCGACCGGATCGCGCCGGGCCCCTACAAGATCGCGATCCGTCGCGTGCGCGACGACCCGCAGTGGCGTCTCGTGTTCGACGACGACGGCGTGCTCGTGTTCAGACGGGAATCGTCTGCGGGAGCAGATACGCCGTCAGCGCGAGCGCGAGGCCTCGCGCGAGCGGGTCCTCCTCGACCGCCGCGAGCGGGATCACCCACGCCAGATACCACGGCGTGACGTACGGCGCGCACACGATGAGCAGCCCGGCAGCGAGCGCGAGTCGCGCGCGGCCTCGCCAGGCCGAGCGCGCGAGCCACACGTACGCGAGCGCGAACACCACGCCGAAGAGCACGATCGCGACGTCCTCCGGCACGCCGAGCTGCGAGAGCCGCGAGGGCAAGGCGTAGCTCGTCGTCTCGCGCGCGTTGTCCGGCGAGCGGACCGAACGCGGAGAGCCACGTGAAGCCGTACCGCCACGTCGCGAGCCCGAACACGACGATGGCGGCGAGCGCGAACCCCAGATGTCCGACACGGCGGCCACTCGTCCGCGCCTCGAGCGCGCGGAGCGGGAAGAGCACGAGCGGGATCCACTTGATCGACGCGGTCACCACCCACGAGACGCCCGCCCACTGCCGCCGTGCGCCGGCACAGCACGAGCGCCACGAGCAGCAGCGCGCCGATCCACGCGTCGTTGTGCCCGCCGCCCGCAAGATGGATCGCGAGCACGGGGTTCCAGCCGACGAACGCGGCGCCGAGCGCGGGCCGCGCCGCGAGCCGAGCAGCGAGCACGGCCATCGCGACTGCCGCGAGTGCGGCGAGCGTCTTGTAGATCCACGCCGCGGTCGTCCGCAGACGTCCCCGCCGCCCGAGCGAGGGGCTCGGAGGCGAGCGTGAAGCCGGGCGCATAGACCGACGTACGGTCGCGCCACTTCACGCCGGCGTACTGATACGCGGGATCGTCGGGGTAGTCCGACGGCGTGTCGCGATACGGGTTCCCGTCGTGCACGACGGCGATCCGTCCGTACTACCAGTACGTCCACGCGTCCGTCGAGAGCAGCAGCGGCGCCGCGAGCGGGACGATCTGCACGGCCACAGCGACGACGACGACCGCGCGCGCCGGCCCGCCGGACCGGCGAAGCAGCGCGAGCCCCACGACGTAGGCGGCGAACGCGAGCGCAAGCAGCACGAGGAACGCCCACGCCCAGGCGTCGTCACCCACCAGGGGGCCGCCAGGCTGCGGGACGATCGGCGAGTCGTCCGGCCACGCGAGTGCCGTGCAACCCGCGACAAGGACGAGGACGACCAGGCCCGGCGCGAGCCGGGTCAGCTCACGGCGTGACAGCGCCGGGGTCGGTCGGCGGCGGAGGCGGCGGCGGAGGCGCCTCGGTCGGCGTCGGTGGCGGCGCCTGCGTCGGCGGTGCGGCCGGCGTCTTCGCGGAGGCGCCGGCGCGCTCGGCGCGCGCCGGCGCTAGTAGCCGGAGCTCCCGACGTACGACACCGAGTACTGACCGGTCTCGAACGGCTTCCAACCGGGCTGTGCTTCGGCTGGAGCCACTCGAGGTCGCCTGTTCTCCATCGCGACCGACATGAACCGCCGCCAGATGTCGGCGGGGAACGTGCCGCCCGCGACCTGAGAAGCCGTGGATGTTGCGCATCGAGATCTTCCCCTGCTGATAGCCCATCCAGACCGTCGTGGACAGAGCCGGCGTGATGCCGCAGTACCACGCGTCGGTGAACTCGTCGGTCGTGCCCGTCTTCCCGGCGGCCGGCGAGTCGAAGTAGCTCGCCGCGAGCGAGCCGGTCCCGTAGCGATGGTTCTGCTCGAGGACGTTGGTGACCGCGGCGGCCACCCAGTCCGGGATGCACGCGCTGGCGCTCCGGCTGGCCCCAGCCGGCGTGCGTGTCCTTCTTGCCGTTCGCGAAGATCACGCGCCGGATCGCGAACGGCTGGGAGTAGACGCCGCCGGCCGCGATCGTCGCGTACGCGGACGCCATCTCGAGCGGCGTCACGTCCTGCGCGCCGAGCCCGATCGCCGGGACGACCTGCCGGCTTCTCGCGGATGCCGAGCCTGCGCGCCACTGAGCGACCTTCTCGGGGCCGGTGTCGAGCGTCAGCTGGGCGTAGACGGTGTTGTCGGAGCTAACGTCGCACGCTAGACGGAAACGGAGCCGAGATAGGAGTGGTTGTACGTCGACACGCTCCACGGGCTCGTCCTCGCACGAGGTGATGCCCGGCGGGAAGTACTCGAACGGCGTCGACCTGTAGTAGGTGCTCGTGGGGTTCATCCCCGCGCCACCGCGGCGGTGAGGACGAACGTCTTGAACGTCGAGCCGGTCTGCCGCTGGCCTTGCGTGGCGAGGTTGTACTGGTTCTTCTTCTTGCCCGGAGTGAGCGCGGCCATCGCGCGGATGGCGCCGTTCCTCGGGTTGATCGACACGAGGGCCGACGCGGGGTCGGTCTTGTACGAGAGCGTGTCGCGCATGACGCCGTTGGCGATGCGCTGGAGGTGCCGGTCGATCGTCGTGTAGACGCGCAGGCCGCCGGAGCGGACGGTCTGGGCAGCCGTACTCCGCCACGAGCAGTGTCACGCACGTACGACGAAGAAGTACGGCTCCTTGATCTCCGTGTAGAGGCTGCCCGCCTTCAGGCCGAGCTGTCGCTCCTCGACGCTTTCTTGTACTGCGCCGGCGTGATCACGCCGGTGCTGAGCATCGCCTGCAGGACCTCGTTGCGCCGGACGAGCGCGCGCTCCGGCTGGACGCTTGAACGGGTCGAACTCCGAAGGCGCCTGCGGGAGCCCGGCGAGCAAGGCCGACTCGCGCAGCGTCAGATCCTTCGCCGGCTTCGAGAAGTACGTCTGCGCCGCCGCCTCGATCCCGTAGGCCCGATTGCCGTAGTAGACGAAGTTGAGGTACCCGGCGAGCTGGCGCTGCTTCGTCCAGCTGCGGTCGACCTTGACGGCGAGACACGCCTCCTTGAGCTTGCGGCTCGACCGATTGCTCCTGCGACAGGTCGTAGAGGTTGCGGACGAGCTGCTGCGTGATCGTGGAGCCGCCCTGGACGACCTTGCTGCCCGTACGTCCGCGAACGCCGCACGAATGATGCCGGCGACGTCGATCCCGCCGTGCTGGTAGAAGCGCCGGTCCTCGATCGCGACCGTCCCCTCGGCGACCCACTCGCTCATCTCGGCCAGCGTCACCGGCTGGCTATTCCGCTCCGCGGGGATCGACCGAGCCGCGAGCCGTCCGCTGCGTAGATGAACGAGTTGGAGCCCAGCGTCACCGGAGCGAGGTCCCGAGATCGCAGCTGGAGCCGAAGGCCGCGCCGGTCGCGATTGCGCCGCCCGCGAGGACGAGCAGGAGTCACCGGGATGAGGACGAGCGCGGCGATCAGAACCGCCGCGAGGCCTGGCGCTTCCTCCGATCGAGGCGCCGGCGGCGCGCGCTGTCGGGCGCGGCGGGCACCGCGCGACGGCCGTGGTCGCGGCGCGACGGGCTCACGCGAGCACTCCCGCGGTGCGCAGCCGTTCGTGGGCGCGCAGACGGAGGTCGTGCTCCAGCAGCCGGGCCGAGTCGTCGTCCGGGCGAGCGCGCGCACGGTCAGCGTGGCCGTGCCCTCGAGCTTGGTCACACGAATACGTCGGCGTCACGCTCTCGGCGGTCTCCGCCTTCAAAGCTCGTCTACTGCGGCGCGACTCCGAGAGGAAGCTGAATCGTGATCTCGGCCACTTTCTCCCGACTGACGATGGTCGAGTTGCGGATGGTATCCGAGGTGAGCTTGGAGTTCGGGATGACAAGCCGCGAGCGGTCTTCGAGCCGCACGAGCGTGTACATGAGCCCGATCTCCTCGACGGTTCCCCGTCCGCCCTCGAGGTCCTCGAGGTCACCGAGCCGGACCGGTTGCGTGAACGCGATCAGGAGGCCGGCGACGAAGTTCGAGAGCGTGCTCTGCGCCGCGAGGCCCGCGATCAGGCCGATGATCGCGGCGGAGCCGAGCACCCCGCCCGCGACCGACCGCACGGCCGGGATCGCGAGCAGCGCCGAGAACAGGCCGATCGCGACGATCGTCGCCATCACGCTGCGCCGCAGCACGCGATAGGCGGTCTCGGCCTCGGGCGGCGACCGGCGCCGCGACAGGCGCCAGTCGATGAGGCGCGCGACGATGAGCGCGACAAGCAGAACCGCGCCGAAGACGGCCCACCGTTCCCAGGTCACGGGAGACTCCCTCGCTCAGAGAGGCTTCCTGCCTGCGTAGCCCTCGTCCACGCCGTGCCAGTACCCGATCTCGTCCTCGCCGAGTCGCCAGCAGAGCAACGCCTCGACGCCCTCGACGCGTGCCAGGGGAAGTCGAGCAGCCCGAGGTCGAGATCCTTGACGTGGACGCCCGCGACCGCTGGATCTCCTCGACGATGGCGCCGATGGCCTGCGCGCTCGCGCTCGATCCGCGTGGCCACCTCGGACTCGCGCGGGTTGATGTCGCCGCCGTTGCCGGCGATGCGGGCCGCAGGCTCCGGCGCGACTCCTCCGCCGCCTCCAGCCGGCGCTTGTGCTCGACGAGCGACTCGACGCGCGGCCGCAGCTCCACGAGAAGCGCGTTGGCCTCGTCCGGGTGAACGTGGCGCATGCGACCTACCATCGCCGCTCGTGGCCGCGCCCGCGGACGAAGGTCGATGTGGTGACGATCGACGCGTTCGGGACGCTCCTGGAGCTGCATGACCCGGTGGGCGCGCTGGCCCGCCTCCTTCCAGGCCACGAGCCGGCCGCGATCGAGCGCGCCTTTCGGGCCGAGGTCGAGTACTACATGGCGCACTCGCACCAGGGGCGCCGTCGAGTCGCTCGATGCCGAGTGCATCCGGCGTCTTCAACGACGAGCTCGGGTCGGGGCTGAGCCCCGCGAGTCTGTCGGTGCGCTGGACTCCGAGTACGCCGTGCTGCCGGATGTACCCGAGACGCTGGCCCGGCTGCGGAGCATGGGGCTCGAGCTCGCGGTCGTCGGCAACTGGGACCTGCGCCTGCGCGAGCACCTCGAGCGGCTCGGCCTCGCCCCGTTCTTCTCGGCCGTCGTATCGTCCGCGGACGCCGGTGCGCCCAAGCCGGACGCGCGCCCGTTCCTCGTCGCGCTCGAGCTCGTCGGCGGGCGGCCCGAGCGGGCGCTCCACGTCGGCGACAGCCCGGCGGACGAAGAAGGCCCGGCGCCGCCGGGAATGAGCTTCCTGCCCGCGCCGCTGGCGACCGTCCCGGAGCGGCTCGGGCGACGGCCCGCGAGCCCGGCGCCACCGCGGGAAGGCTCACCGCGTGGCTGGCCCTCATCGGCGTCCTCGCGGCACTCGCGTACGCCTCGTACGCGCTCCAGGAGGATCAGCCGTCGTCCAGCGACCTCTTCTACCACTGGGATCTCTTCGTCGGCGGCCTGGTGCAGGACGGCCTGCTGCTCGGCGTCCTCCTCCTGGTCGTTCGCGGCGGCGCCGCGCGCGCTGCTCGCTCTGCGCCGGCCGCACTCGTGCTCCGGGCCGCAGGCTGGATGCCCTGATCCTCGTCGTCGATCGGATGCTCGGGGCGGTCCTCGATCCGTTCCTGCACGCCGGCGACGAGCAGGGCCTCGTGCCGGACAAGTGGCGGCCGGAGGACGCTGCCCTTCGCGACGAACGTCGCGTTCATCGTGCTCGTCGTGCCCGTCGTGGAGGAGATGACGTTCCGAGGCCCGGGCTACTCGCCTGCTGCGATCGTACGGAAAGGGCGGCGGCCGTTGTCGGATCGGCCGTCGCTTCGCGCCGGTGCACGGCCTCGTCCTCGCGCTGCCCGTGCTCGTCGCGTCCTCGGCCTCGGCCTCGCATGGCTGCGCGACCGGACCGACAGCGCTATCCCGGGATTGTCCTGCACGGCACGTTCAACGCGATCGCCGTCGCCGGCGCCGCGGCGTCGGTAGCCGGAGGCTCGACGTACTCGCCGGCGGCGTCGCGCTCGCCCGAGCCGCCGACGTCGCCCGTCGCGACGGCCCGTCGACGCCCAGCGACCGTCAGCTTCCGGGCGGTGGCGGACTCGCTTTACCACTCGGGCTTCGGCGACGGGACGCCGCGAGGCGCGACCTCGTCGACACGTTCGCGCAGCGCGGGCCGTACCGCGCGGCGCTCATCACCGACGGAGGTGAGAGTGGAGTCGACGCGGTCGCCTACCGCATCGGTTCCGCGCCGGGCGGGTGCGGACGGGTCGTGCGGCTTCCGCGCCGGCCGTCAAGGGGCACGGGTCGAGGCGTCCGGCCCGCGATCGCGCGCGCGAGGTCGCGTCGGCGGCTTCGTGATCGCCGGTCGAGGGCGCGCCTCGTCACGCCGTGTCGTCGGGACTCGCGTCGTCGGGCAGCCGCTTCGGCTCGAAGCGCGGGTCGACCCGCCGGTGACCTCTGCAGGTCGAGGTGCGCCGCGGCGGAAGGTGACGTTCTCGCAGGCGGCTATACGGCCGCGGCTGCCCGGGTCGGGCTCTCGACACGGGCGCCGGCTTCGTTCGCGCAGGCCGCGAGACCGCATCGGTCGCCCAGACGGCTGACGGTTCCCCGCCGGCGACGGTCACGTTGGCGGCGAGAGGTGCAGCCGCCCCGTACTCGTGTACGGCTCACGTGGTCCGGCCGTTCGCGCGCTCCAGCGGCGCCTGCGCGAGTTGCACTACGCGCTGCTCGGGCGTCGACGGCGCCTACTCGCTGACCACGTACCAGGCCGTGCTCGCGTTCCAGAAAGTCAACGGCCTGCCGCGGACGGGGCGCGTCGACGCGCGACCTGGCGCCGGCTCGGCCGTCGCGCATGTCCCGCGCGCGCGCTACGGCGGGTCAGCCACATCGAGATCAGCAAGGGCGGCCAGTACCTGCTGATCCGTCGCGGAACGGACGCGTCGAGCTGGTCGTCCACGTCTCGACCGGCGCGACGGGCAACACGCCGATCGGCCACTTGCACATCTACCGCAAGGTCGTCGGCTGGGACTGGGTGCTCTGGTACCCGATGTACTTCCTGCGCGGCTTCGCGATCCACGGCTACCCGTAGGTGCCGGCGTACCCGGCGTCGCACGGCTGCGTGCGCGTGCCGATGTGGGTCGCGCCGCGGCTCTTCCGGAGATCGTGCGCGGTCAGAGCGATCTACATCTACTAGGTGCTCTTCCTCGTCGCGAACTCGTCCGGGGTGACGTGGTCGAGGAAGCGCTTGAACTCGGCGACGATCTCCTCCTCGTTCACCTCCTCGCCCTCGAACTCGATCGCGGACTCCTCGATCACCTGGTCCGCCGCGAAGATCGGCGCGTCGGCGCGGATCGCGAGCGCGATCGCGTCCGACGGGCGCGAGTCGATCTCGATCTCGGTGCCGTCCTGCTGCACCGTGATCTGCGCGTAGAACGTGTTCTCGCGCAGCTCCGTCACCGTGATGCGGTCGACCTGCGCATCGAGCTCGCCGAGGATGTCGGTGACGAGATCGTGCGTCATCGGGCGTGGTGTCGAAGCACCCTGGAGCTTCATGAGGATCGCCGCAGCTTCGGGCTGGCCGATCCAGATCGGGAGGAACCGATTCCCGTCCGTGGTCTTGAGCAGAACGATCGGCTGCTTGCCGACCAGGTCGAAACTGACCCCGTAGATGTCCATCTCCTGCATCAGGACGGCTCCTGATCCTGAGTCTAGCTCCGCGTCTTTTTCCGGAAACACGCCCGAATTCGTGCGTCTGCATCGTCCGCCTCGACCTCGTCCAGCAGCACGCGGACGCGCTCGCCCGTCTCGAGATCCTCGAGCTCTGCTTGTCGTTCGCTCACGCTCATCGGGTCGATTCCCCGAAGCCTGTAGCGACGACCCTGGTGGAGGACGTGGTCGCCGATCGCCATAAGCCGCAGTACTTCCTGTGGGGGACATCGGTTCACCCAAAACGGTGAACGATCCCTAGATCGGCGTCACTCGAAAGAGATGTGAAGCTCCTGAGAACCCGGAGATGGGCGATCGTGGATTCGAACCACGGACCTCCGCCTTATCAGAGCGGCGCTCTAACCAACTGAGCTAATCGCCCGCGGGCGGGTCAGTGTAGCGACGCTCAATGGTAGCGCTGCGTGCGAAGCAGGTAGTCCTCGACGGCGAGCAGGAAGCCGCTCGTCGCCCGCGAGCTCGGTCAGCGTGTCCTTGATCTCGTCGTCGACGCTCGGCGGTCGAACGCGAGCTCGTGCCAGGAACTGCGGAAGTCGACCGTCCTGCGACATCGCAGCCAGCGTAGGAAGATGCGCTTCGCATCTGCGTCCTGCGAAATCGCCTCGAGCGACTCGAGGTCGTCGTGGGTCCAGAGGGCGAGCACTCCAGGCTCTAACGCCTCGTTCGCCGAGGGTGGATACGGCCTACGGCGTCAGGTTCTCGAACGCCTCGACCAGCTCCTCGAGCTCCGTGCTCGTCGCCGGAACTCGATCTCGACGCGGCCCGGGGCGACGCGCGCCTTGAAGCCGGTCGCCCTGCGCGATCGCCTCGCGCACGCGTGCGGCGAGCGCCGGGATCGACAGCCGTCTTCCGGCGCCGCTTGACGCTTCGCGCCCGGCGATCCTGAGCCGCGCGTTCGGCGGCTCGCGCCGAGAGCCCCTGCTCGACGATCCGCTTTGCGAGCCGCTTCTGCCCCTCGCGATCGGGGACCGCGAGCACCGCGCGTGCGTGCCGCTCGGTGAGCTCCCGCGCTCGACCATCCACAGGACGTCGTGCGGGCAGGTCGAGCAGCCGCACCCGGTTCGAGATCGTCGGCTTCGACTTCCCGACGCGCTCGGCGACATCGGCGAGCGAGAGCTTGAACTCGTCGACCAGCAACGCGTAGGCGCGCGCCTCTTCCACCGGCGACAGCTGCTCGCGGGCGACGTTCTCGACGAGCGAGAGCAAGAGTGTGTCGCGGTCGTCCGCGGCACGGACGAGCGCCGGCACCGTCGCGAGCCCGGCCTCCTTCGCCGCGCGCCAGCGCCGCTCGCCCGCGATCAGCTCCCAGCCGCCCGCCTGCGCGCGGCCGCACGACGACCGGCTGCAGCACGCCCTGCGACCGGATCGACTCGGCGAGCCCGATGGTCGCCTCGGGGTCGAAGCGGCGCCGCGGCTGGCGCGGGTTGGGGTGGATCTCGTCGACGGGCAGCTCGACGAGCTCCTGGCCCTCGCTTGCCGCCGATCAGCACCTCGAGGCCCTTCCCGAGGCCGCGGCGGTCAGGCGCGCTCGACAAGCTCCATCGCCACCTTCCAGTACGCGTCCGCTCCGGCCGAGCGTCGGTCGTACGCGATCGCCGGGAGCCCGTGGCTCGGCGCCTCGGCGACGCGGACGGAGCGGGGCACGGTCGTCCCGAAGACGAGGTCGCCGAAGTGGCGGCGCACCTCCGTTCTCGACGTCGTGCGGAGAGCCGCGTCCGGCCGTCGACCATCGTGAGCAGCACGCCGGCGACGCCGAGACGCGGGTTCAGGCGCGTCTTCACGAGCTCGATCGAGCGGAGGATCTCGGCAAGTCCCTCGAGCGCGTAGTACTCCGCCTGCACCGGCACGAGCACCCGGTCGGCCGCGGCGAGCGCGTTCACCGTCAGCGGTCCGAGCGAAGGCGGGCAGTCGAGGAAGACGTAGGCGTAGCCGGAGACGTCGGTGAGCGAGTGCGCGAGGTAGCGGTCGCCGTCATCGCGGCGCGCGAGCTCGACGACGGCGCCGGCGAGCTCGGCCTTCGCGGGGACGAGCGAGAGGTTCGCGAAGCGCGTCGGCTTCGCGAGCTCGCTCGAGCGGCGCGCCGTCGAGCAGGTCGTAGCTCGAGGTCCCGTTCGCGCTCTCGCCGAGGCCGGAGGTTGCGTTCGCCTGCGGGTCGAGGTCGACCACGAGCGCGCGTCTCGCCGGCCTCCGCGAGGCAGGCTGCGAGGTTGACGGCGGTCGTCGTCTTGCCGACCCCGCCCTTCTGGTTCGCGACCGCGTAGATCCGCGCCACCGAGCCAGACTACTCACGCAAGCGGACGCTTCTTCGCGACTCCAGGCCGCCTCGGGAAGCCCTCCGGGGTGGGCGCGACCTTGGGAATCACGAGCAGTCCGCCGGCCTGTTCGACGTGTCCGCCGCCGACTCGAGAGGCGACCTGCTGCACACGTCCGACGTCCACCGAAGGCCCGACGTAGAGCACGACCGCACCGCCCGGGCTCGACGAGCGGCAGGCACCACTCGGCCGCAATGGGCGGCTGGGCGAGTGCGCGCGCCAGGGCGACCGCGTAGCAGTCTGTTGCCTGCTCTTCCGCGCGGCCTCGCACGACGCGCACGTTCGGGAACGCAGCCGCGAACGCGCTCGAGCGCAGTGGCCTTGCGACCTGCGCCTCGAGCAGAACGACCTCGCGCTCGGGCAACGCCGCCGCGATCGGGATCCCCGGCGAGCCACCGCCGGACCCGACGTCGACGATCGACCCGTCGTAGCGGCGCACCACCTGCAGCGCCTCGAGCGAGCGCTCGACGTGCTCGCGCCACGCCTCGACGGGATCCTTGATCGCCGTCAGGCCGGGGTACAGCGACGAGCTCGTCGATCCAGCGGCGGAGCCGCTCGTCACTCACTCGTGACGACGACGAAGCGGTTCGGCTCTGCGCCTTCCGACGAGGTCTCCACCCCCGGGAACTCCTTGAGCCGCACGTGCACGATCTTCCGCTCGATCGCCGTCATCGGCTCGAGCTCGACGCGACCCTCGCGAAGCGCCTGCTGTGCGCTTCGCACAGCGATCGTCTCGAGCGTCGCGCGACGCCGGTCTCGATAGCCGGCGGCGTCGACGACGACGTCCTTCGCCTCGGCGCCGCCGCGCCGCGCGACCGCGTTCGCGAGGTACTGAATCGCGTCGATCGTCTGACCGTGCTTGCCGATCAGCAGCGCCCAGCTCGTCGCCGCTGCACGTGACGTAGACCGTCTCGTCGTCCTCGCGCACCGCAACCCGGGCGGTCAGCCCGATCCCGATCGTGATCCGCTCGACGAGCTCGCGCGCACGGGCCGCGGCTTCGCTCTCGTCGACCTCGACCACCTCGCTCGGGTCGATCAAGGCAATGACGCGCGCGGGTGAATAGCCGACTCCGAGCAGACCGCGCTCCCCCTCCGAGACGACCTGGAACTGAACCGCGGACTTGTCGAGGCCGGGCAGAAGCTTCTCGAGCTCTCGCAGCGCCGCCCACTTCGCCTCGCCGACGGTCTCACCCGTCGCCTCGACCTGGAGCGGAGCGGCGCTCACCTTCTCGCGCGCTTCTTCTTGCGCTTGACTCGGCGCGGAGCCTGGGCCTCCGCGGGACTCGGCTTCGGGGTCGGTTCGCTGGGCTTGCCGCCGTTCCCCGAGTCCTCCTTCGGCGGCGTCCGTGAGCTCCGCTTCTCGGGCTGCACGGGCTTCGGCCGCAGCCTGCGCGTGACGAGACCCTGACCGGTCGTCCAGAGGTTCGTCGTGACCCAGTAGATCATCAGCCCGGCAGGGAAGTTCGTGACGAAGAACAGGAAGACCAGCGGCAGGGCGAGCAGGAGATAGCGCTGCGTCTTGTCCATCGTGCTCGACATCAGCAGGGTCGAGGCTGTCTGGCTCGAGGCGTAGAGGATGAGGAGGATCACCGCGGAGAGCGGGTCCGAGCTCAACGGCTGCGTGATGTCCGGCACCAGACCAAACAACCAGCCGAGGTCAGACCCGGGGTACTTGGGGAAGACCTGCTTCTCGAAGTTCTTCAGCACGAAGAAGAGCGAGAGGAAGACCGGGATCTGGAACAGGATCGGCAGGCACGACGAGGCCGGGTTGATCTTGTTCTCCTTGTAGAACTTCATCAGCTCTTCCTGCTGCTTCGGGCGGTCGTTCTTGTAGCGCTGCTGGATCGCCTTCATCTCCGGCGCATGGCGCTGGAGACGCTGCATCGAGTGGATCTGGCGAACCGTCAGCGGCAGCAGCAGCGTCCGGACGATGATCGTGAGCGCGACGATCGACCATGCCCAGGTGAGGCCGACCGATGCATGGAGCCACTCGAGGAGCGCGGTGAGCGGCTTCTCGATCGGCTCGAGGATGAGGAGCGGAAGGATCACGCCGGGTCGTATCCTCCCTGGCTCCACGGGTTGCAGCGCAGAAGCCGCCAGGCGGCCTTCGCGGAGCCCTTCACGAGGCCGTGCTGCCGGAGCGCGTCGAGCGCGTACTGCGAGCACGACGGGTGGTACTTGCACGTCCCCGCCGGCACGAGCAGGCCGAACGTGTAGCGATAGCCGTAGACGAGCCCGATGCCGACGTACCTCACGCCGACGCTTTCTGCAGGACTTCCTCGACCCGCTCGCCGAGCCATTCGAACCCGCGCGCCTCGACCGCCTCGGGCAGGCCCGGGCGGGCGATCAGCACGTAGTCCTTGCCCGGGGGAACCCGCTCGAGCATCGCGCGCCACGTCTCCTTCAACTGACGCTTGATCCGGTTGCGGACGACGGCGCCTCCGAGCTGCTTCGGGACCGCGATCCCGAGCCGCGGCTCGTCGCCGTCCTCGGAGCGATCGAACCAGTAGAGGACGAGGAACCGCGTGGAGACCGACCGGCCGTGCCGATACACGGCGTCGAAATCCCGCGAGCGCGAGAGACGATGCCGACGCTGCACGCTGCTCAGGCGGACAGCCGCTTGCGACCGCGCGACCGACGGCGCTTCAGGATCGTGCGTCCCGCGCGAGTCGACATGCGCGCGCGAAAGCCGTGCTTGCGCTTTCGCCGACGCACGTTTGGCTGGTAAGTCCGCTTCACGAGGTACCCGTTCGGAGAGAAAAGTGGCGCCCCTTTCGGGGCGAGCGGCCAGTATAGACACACGTTCTCGTCGACCGTTTTCCACAGGGCGAAGCACCTGCAGAGGGCGTGAAAACACGAGTCAATCCACAGGTGTGGAGAGTTGTGTGGAACTCGAAAAAGACCTGCAAATCGGTTGCTTTTCGTCCAGTGGTGACCGTGTTGTGACGACAGGTTGAGCCTGCTATCGTCGCTCGCTCGCGCGTCCCCTTCCAAGGAGCCCTTCGCCTCGGTGGAACACCAAGTCGAGCTGACTGCCGAGAGTCTGTGGGGAGAGGTCTCCAGTCGGCTCAGAGGGGCGCTGAACGAAACGACGTACCGGACGTGGTTCGACGACGTCGGCGGTGAGGAGCTCACGGACGAGGCGTTCATCCTCGCTGTACCGACCGACTTCGCGCGGGAGTGGATCGAGGGGCACTTCCTCGGCCTGATCAAGGCCGCGGTCAAGGACTCGATCGGGCACGAGCGCCGCGTCGGCCTCCGCGTCGTCGAGGAGCGGGGCGTGCCGGAGCCGCTGCCGGCGGAGATCGAGCGTCGGCCGAAGCGCGGCGAGGCCGGCATGAACCCGAAGTACATCTTCGACCTCTTCGTGATCGGCTCCTCGAACCGCTTTGCGCATGCCGCTGCGCTGGCCGTCGCCGAGGCGCCGGCGCAGGCGTACAACCCGCTCTTCATCTACGGCGGGACGGGGCTCGGCAAGACGCACCTGATGCAGGCGATCGCGCAGTACGTCATGCAGCACTCGCGCGACCTCAGCGTCCGCTACGTCACGAGCGAGACGTTCATGAACGACTTCATCAACTCGCTCCGGGACAAGCGGATCGAGGGCTTCAAGCAGCGCTACCGCGCGTACGACCTCCTGCTCGTCGACGACGTCCAGTTCTTCGAGCACAAGGAGCGCATCCAGGAGGAGTTCTTCCACACGTTCAACTCGCTCTACGAGGCCGGCAGCCAGATCGTGATGTCGTCAGACCGGCCTCCGCGCGAGATCTCGACGCTCGAGGAGCGGCTGCGGTCGCGGTTCGAGTGGGGGCTGATCACGGACATCCAGCCGCCCGACCTCGAGACCCGGATCGCGATTCTCCGCAAGAAGGTGAAGACCGACGGGATCCACGTGCCCGACCCCCAGGTGCTGACCTTCGTCGCGAGTCGGATCGAGACGAACATCCGCGAGCTCGAGGGGGCGCTCACGCGGGTCGTGGCGTTCTCGTCGCTCACGGGCCGGCCGATGACCGTCGAGCTCGCCCAGGAGGTCCTCAAGGACGTGTTCCCGCAGGGAGAGGCCGCGGAGGTCTCGATCAAGCGGATCCAGGAAGCCGTGTCGGAACGCTTCAGCCTTTCGCTCAACGAGCTCACCGGCGAGAAACGCTCGCAGAACATCGTCTACCCGCGTCAGGTCGCGATGTACCTCTCGCGAGAGCTCACCGACTCCTCACTGCCGAAGATCGGCAAGGAATTCGGGGGCCGCGATCACACCACGGTGATCCACGCGACGTCGAAGATCGCGCGCCTCATTCGTGAGGACAGGTCTGTGTACAACCTCGTCCAGGAACTCACAGCTCGGATCAAGCAGGTTCGGTAGAGACGCGACCCTGTGAGTCCCGCCCTTTTGTCCCCAGTCTCTGTCCCGCCCTCGAGGCCGCTGTCAGAGCCGAGAAGTATCGTCTTCCCCGGTCCGCACACCGCCTACTACGACTGAAAGGATTCTTTAGATAGATGATTGAGTCAGAAGCAGTGGCGGTGGGTTCGGGGATAAAGGTCACGGTCTCGCGGGATGAGCTCGTCCAGAAGCTCGCCGTGGTCGCACGCGCGGTCTCGACGCGGACGACGGTGCTCGTGCTCGGGGGGATCCTCTTGCGTGCCGAGAACGGCGAGCTCCACCTCGCCGCCACCGACATGGAGCTCTCGCTGCGCACGTCTCTCGAGGCGCAGATCGCCGGCGAAGGCGCAGTCGTCGTTCCCGGGAAGATGCTCGTCGACCTCGTGCGGCTGCTGCCCGACGAGGACGTCGAGATCGAGCACCGGCCGGACGAAGGCGTCGTTCGCGTCGAATCGGGCACGTACAGCTCGCGGCTCCACACGTACAACGCGGACGACTTCCCGCGGCTGCCCGAGATCGACACGATCGGGACCTTCGAGGTCGACAAGGACGCGCTCCTCGACACGGTTGGTCGCGTGTCGCGCTCCGCGTCGCGTGACGAGTCGCGTCCCGTCCTGACCGGGATCCTCGCGCGCTTCGAGGGCGGCAAGCTCGTCATGGCCGCGACCGACTCGTACCGGCTGTCGGTCAAGGAGACGCCCTTCACCGGTGACGCACCCGAGCTGGAAGCGATCATCCCGGCGCGCGCACTGACCGAGGTCACTCGCATCGCCGCCGGCGCCGACTCGCTGGAGCTCGGCGTCCACGAGAACCAGGTCGTCTTCGTCGCCGACGGCGTCACTCTGACCACGCGCCGCATCGAGGGTCAGTTCCCGAACTACCGGCAGCTGCTGCCCGAGACGTTCGAGCACACGGTCGCGCTGCCGCGGAGCGAGGCGCTCGAGGTCGTTCGCCGCGTCGCGGTGATGGCGCAGCGGAACTCGCCGCTCAGGCTTCGCTTCGCCGACGGCGAGCTGACGATCTCCGCGCAGACGCAGGACGTCGGCGAGGCGCGCGAGTCGATGCAGGTCGCGTTCGAGGGCGAGCCGCTCGAGATCGGCTTCAACCCGGACTTCCTGCGGGAGGGGATCGAGTCGGTCACCTCCGACGAGGTGCTGCTCAAGCTGATCTCGCCGCTCCGGCCCGGTCTGCTGCAGGCCGAGGGCGACGACTACTGGTATCTGATCATGCCGATCCGCCTCGCCGGCTGATCGTTCAGACGGCCGCGCTCCGGAACATCCGCTCGTACGCGAAGCTCGAGCTCGAGCTGCAGCCGGGTCTCGTGCTCGTCGTCGGGCCGAACGGCGCCGGCAAGACGAACCTGCTCGAGTCGCTGCATCTCGGGACCCAGGGCTTCTCACCGCGCACGCGGACCGACGCGCAGCTCGTGCGCTTCGGCGAGCGTGTGGGCCGCGTCGCACTCCGCGGGCGTCGTGGGGAGACGTCGCTCGAGCTCGAGGTGACGCTCGAGGCGGGTCGTGGGAAGCGCGCGAAGCTGAACGGCGGGCCACTTCGTGCGGCGGAGCTCTTGCGCGCCGAGGTCTCGACGCTCGTGTTCACACCCGACCGGCTCGGGATCGTCAAAGGCGCACCGGCGGTCCGTCGCGCGTACTTCGATCGCGCGCTCGGACGGCTGTTTCCTGCGCGTTCGGCCCTCTCCGCCGAGTACGGCGCTGCGGTCGGCCAGCGGAACGCTGCGCTGCGGAGGGTCTCGCAGGGCCTGTCGTCCCAGGATGCGGTCGAGCCGTGGACGGAGCAGGTCGCCGCCCTCGGAACCGAGCTCGTCGCCGCCCGCCGGCAAGTGCTGGAGGTGCTCGCGTCCGCGTTCGCGCGCCTCACCGCCGAGTTCAGGCTCGAATCCGGGCGCCTCGCGTACGAAGGCGGACCGGTGTCGCGCGAGGAGCTGGAGGCGCGTCTGCCGAGGGACATCGAACGCGGGACGACGAGCCTCGGCCCGCACCTCGACGACGTCGCGATCCTCGCCGGCGAGCGCGACCTGCGGAGCTACGGGTCGCAGGGCGAGCAGCGGCTCGCGGTGCTCTCGCTGCTGCTTGCCGAGGCGTCGGTGCTCGTCGAGCGCGGGGCAGTTCCGCCGCTGCTGCTCCTCGACGACGTGCTCTCCGAGCTCGACCCCGAGCGGCGGGCTACCTTGGCCCGCGTGCTTCCGGAAGGCGGGCAGACGCTCATCACCTCGACCTCGGCGGCGGCCCTGCCGCTCGAACCCGACCAGCTGCTCGAGGTCTCGCCGGGCGAGGTACGGGCGGCGTGAAACGCCTGAGCGACGAGGTCACGCGCGAGCTCGGCCGCTTCGGTCCATCGGAGCGGATGATGCGGATCGTCGAAGCGTGGCCCGCCGCGGTCGGACCGACGATTGCGCGGAACGCCTGGCCTGCGCGGATCGCGCGGGACGGCACCCTCCACGTCGCGACGAGCTCGTCATCGTGGGCGTTCGAGCTCGGCCAGCTCCGCGCCGACGTGCTTCGCAAGCTCTGCGACGCCGTCGGAGAACACGCGCCGGTCGAGCTGCGCTTCGCGGTCGGCGCGTTGCCCGAGACCGGACGCGACGACGACTCCGATCGGCCGGCGCGCACGGTCCCCGAACCGGGTCCCGACGAGGTCCGTCGAGGGGCCGAGCTGGCCGCGTCGATCGAGCCCGACGAGCTTCGCGAAACGGTCGCTCGAGCCGCCGCACACGGCCTTCTCCGGGCCGGGAGCGACCGCTCGTTCTGATACACTGAACGCGCCCGGTAAGGCCGCGATTTGCAGGCCTTTTTTGATTATGGCTCAGGCGACGTACACCGCAAAAGACATCACCGTGCTCGAGGGTCTCGAGCCGGTCCGCCTGCGCCCCGGCATGTACATCGGCTCGACCGGCCAGCGAGGCCTTCACCACCTCGTCTACGAGGTCGTCGACAACGCGGTCGACGAGGCGCTCGCCGGCTACAACGAGTCGATCGAGATCACGATCCACCCCGACCTTTCCGTCACCGTCACGGACCAGGGCCGCGGGATCCCGGTCGACGTCGTCAAGGACACGGGGCTTCCGGCGCTTGACCGTCGTGCTCACGAAACTTCACTCCGGCGGCAAGTTCGGCGGCGAGGGCTACAAGGTCTCCGGCGGGCTGCACGGCGTCGGCGTTTCAGTCGTCAACGCGCTCTCCGAGCGGCTCGTCGCGGAGGTCCATCGCGACGGGAAGCTCTACCGCCAGGAGTTCGAGCGCGGCGAGCCCAAGGGCGAGATGAAGAAGGTCGGCCCGACCAACCGCACGGGCACGACGATCAGCTTCCTGCCCGACAAGGAGATCTTCGAGGAGGTCGACTTCTCCGCCGACACGCTGCAGCAGCGGCTGCGCGAGACGGCGTTCCTCACACGCGGGTTGCGCATCAGGCTCGTCGACGAGCGCGCCGACGGCGAGACCGTCGAGTTCCGGTACGAGGGCGGCATCCGCGACTTCGTCGCGTACGTGAACGCGAAGAAGGACCCGGTGCACAAGCGGATCGTCTACTTCGAGGGCGAGAGCGAGCAGGGCGCCGTCGAGGTCGCGATGCAGTGGAACTCGTCGTACCAGGACTCTGTCTACACGTTCGCCAACAACATCAACACGCACGAGGGCGGAACGCACCTCTCCGGCTTCAAGGCTGCGCTGACGGGAACGCTCAACCGCGTCGCGCGCCAGACCGGGCTGCTGAAGGAGAAGGAAGAGAACCTCGACGGCGAGGACGTCCGCGAGGGGCTTGCCGCCATCATCTCGGTCAAGCTCCGCGAGCCGCAGTTCGAAGGACAGACGAAGACGAAGCTCGGAAACCCGCAGATCCGCGGGCTCGTCGAGCAGACCGTGAACGAGCAACTTGCGCGGTTCCTCGAGGAGAACCCGACCGATGCGAAGCAGATCATCACGAAGGCGATCCAGGCGGCACGCGCGCGCCAGGCCGCTCGCAAGGCGCGCGAGCTCACGCGGCGCAAGAGCGCGCTCGAGTCCTCGTCGCTCCCAGGCAAGCTCGCCGACTGCCAGATCAACGACCCCGAGGCCGCCGAGCTCTACCTCGTCGAGGGCAACTCGGCGGGAGGCTCGGCCGTCGACGCACGCGACCGCCTCTTCCAGGCGATTCTTCCGCTTCGCGGCAAGGTGATCAACAGCGAGAAGAACCGCATCAACAAGGTGCTCTCGAACGTCGAGATCCAGGCGATGATCACTGCGATCGGCACGGGGATCGCGGAGGAGTTCGACATCGAGAAGCTGCGTTACCACCGCGTGATCGTGATGACCGACGCCGACGTCGACGGCTCGCACATCCGCACGCTGATTCTGACGTTCCTGTACCGCCAGATGCAGGAGCTCGTCGAGAACGGGCACGTGTACATCGCGGTGCCGCCGCTCTACCGCGTGAAGATCGGCAATCAGGAGTCGTACGTCGAGAAGGAAGCGCACTTCGAGGAGATCCTCGTGCGCGAGAAGATCAAGGACTTCGACATCACCGACCGCGCAGGCGCGACGCAGAAGCTGACCGAGGCGCGGTGGGGACGCTTCACACGCGCGCTGACCGAGTTCGAGGGCTGGTCGTCACGGCTCCGCTCCGACTTCGGGCCGGCCGCCGCCGACTTCGTCGTCACGCACCGCCTCGTCGAGACCGAGGCCGGAGCGTTGAAGGACGTCGAGAAGGCGCTCGGTTCGATCGCGCCGAACGGCTACGAGGTCTCGGTCGTCGACATCGGCGACGAGTCGTTCAAGGCGAAGGTGATCGAGCGCGAGACGAGCGCCGCGACGCACGTCACCGTGCCGGCCGCGCTGCTCGAGTCGGGCGTGTACGAGAACCTGCGGAAGGCGTACGCGAAGCTCACCGAGATCGCCGGCCCACCCCCGTACTCGATCACGATCGGGAAGAAGCGCCGCGGCGCCGAGACGTTCTCGAGCCTCAGGCACGAGTCGCTCGAGCTCGCGAAGGAGGGCATCACGATGTCCCGGTTCAAGGGCCTCGGCGAGATGAACCCCGAGGAGCTCTGGGACACGACGATGGATCCGGCGAAGCGCGTCCTCGTGCGAGTCGAGGTCGAGGACGCGGCCACAGCCGACGCGATCTTCTCGACGCTGATGGGCGACCAGGTCGAGCCGCGCCGCGACTTCATCGAGCAGAACGCCAAGGACGTGCGGTTCCTGGATGTCTAAACCGCGGAAAATGCTTCGCATTTTCCGCGGAGGAAACGGCAGGCAGATCTAAGTGTCAGAGCTCGATACAGGCGGCCTGAGCCCCGGACGAATCGAGACGCGCGAGCTCGAGCAGGAGATGCGCTCGAGCTTCCTCGACTACGCGATGAGCGTCATCGTCGCGCGGGCGCTGCCCGACGTGCGCGACGGTCTCAAGCCCGTGCACCGGCGCGTCCTCTACGGGATGCACGAGTCCGGGATGCAGCCGGGCCGGCCGTACAAGAAGTGCGCGAACATCGTCGGCTCCGTGATGGGGCAGTACCACCCGCACGGCGACTCCGCGATCTACGACACGCTCGTCCGACTCGTTCAGCCGTTTTCGATGCGGTACCCGCTCGTCGACGGTCAGGGGAACTTCGGGAACATCGACGGCTACCCCGCCGCGGCGATGCGGTACACGGAGTGCCGGCTCACGCGCCTGGCGACCGAGCTGCTCCGCGACATCGACGCGGACACGGTCGACTTCAAGCCGAACTACGACGAGTCTCGCCGCGAGCCGACGGTCGTGCCGGCGCGTTTTCCGAACCTGCTCGTCAACGGCTCGTCCGGCATCGCGGTCGGCATGGCGACGAACATCCCGCCGCACCACCTCGGCGAGACGGTCGACGCGCTGGTGGCGATGATCGACGACCCGTCGATCGACGTCGACCGGCTGATGCAGCACGTCAAGGGGCCCGACTTCCCGACCGCGGGGATCATCGTCGGCCGCGACGGGATCCGCGAGGCGTACCGATCGGGCCGAGGGCGCATCGTCATGCGCGCGCGCGCGCACATCGAGGAGCTGCGCGGCGGCCGCACGGCGGTCGTGGTCAACGAGCTGCCGTACGGCGTGAAGAAGGGCGGCGACGACGGTGTCATCCGGAAGATCGCCGATCTCGTCAAAGAGGGGACGATCTCGGAGGTCGCCGACCTCAAGGACCTCTCGGACAAGTCGGGCATGCGCATCGAGGTGCACCTGAAGCGCGACGCGGTCCCGCAGGTCGCGCTCAACAAGCTCTACAAGCACACGTCGCTGCAGACGACGTTCGGCTACAACGCCGTCGCGCTCGTCGACGGCGTGCCCCGCACGCTCGGTCTCCGCGACCTGCTCTACCACTACCTCGAGCACCAGCGAGTCGTCGTCACGCGCCGGTTGAAGTACGAGCTGCGCCAGGCCGAGGCGCGGGCGCACATCCTCGAGGGCTACCTGATCGCGCTCGACAACCTCGACGAGGTGATCGCGCTGATTCGCGCGGCCGCGGACACGGACGAAGCGCGGAACGGCCTGATCGAGCGCTTCGAACTCTCCGAGCTCCAGGCGCAGGCGATTCTCGACCTGAGGCTGCGCGCCCTCACGGGGCTCGAGCGCAAGCGCGTCGAGGACGAGTACAACGATCTCCAGGAACGCATCGCGGAGCTGCGCGCGATCCTCGGCGACGAGGCGCGCATCGACTCGGTCATCCGCGAGGAGCTGCTCGAGATCAAGACGATCTACGGCCGGAACGACGATCGCCGCACGGAGATCGTCGCCGCCGAAGGCGAGCTCGAGCTCGAGGACCTGATCGCGGAAGAGGACATGGTGATCGCGATCACGCAGTCGGGCTACATCAAGCGGCTTCCGGTGACCACGTACCGAGAGCAGAAGCGCGGCGGGATCGGCGTGATGGGCATGGAGCTCAAGGACGAGGACTACATCGAGCATCTCTTCGTCGCCTCGACCCACGACTACATCCTGTTCTTCACGAACGTGGGGAAGGTCTACCGGCTGAAGGTGCACGAGCTTCCGCTCGGCTCTCGGCAGTCGAAGGGTCGCGCGATCGTCAACCTGCTGCCGTTCCGCCAGGGCGAGTCGGTGCGCGCGGTCGTCCAGACGCGCGATTTCGAAGAGGCGGAATATCTCTTCTTCGGGACGAAGAACGGCGTCGTGAAGAAGACGAAGCTCGCGGCGTACAACACACCGCTCAAGTCCGACGGGATCATCGCGATCAAGATGCGCGAGGGCGACGAGCTCGTCGGCGTGCGGCACACGTCGGGCGACGACGACGTGTTGGTCGTGTCACGCAACGGCCAGGCCATCCGCTTCCACGAGAAGGACGTGCGAGCGATGGGCCGCGACGCGTCAGGCGTGCAGGGCATGAAGCTTCGGCAGGGCGACGAGGTCATCGCGGTCAACGTCGCGCAGGACGACGCCGAGCTGCTCGTCGTGACCGAGAACGGCTACGGCAAGCGCACGCGCGTCGGCGAGTACCCGGTCAAGGGCCGCGGGGGGATGGGCGTGAAGACGGTGCAGCTGACCGAGGCGCGCGGCCACCTCGTCGGCGCGCGGGTCGTCCGCGAGGGCTACCAGGTGATGTTGATCTCGACCGGCGGCACCGTCATCCGGATGCCGGTCTCCGGGATCAAGCGGCTCGGTCGCTCGACCCAGGGCGTGATCGTCATGCGTCTCCGCGAAGGGGAGCAGGTCTCGACGCTCGCACCTGTCGTCGAGGCCGAGGCCTCTGCGGCCGAGGCCGACACCGAGGCCGATGTGCCGTCCGGAAACGGCGCAGGACCAGACTGACACTCACCCGTTCGAGGGATGCCGCGCCTACGCGCGCTTCCCATAATCGGCGCCGGGCTTTATAACTCCAAAAGGGGGGTCGTCCTAGCCTCCCCGAGCCCAAAGGAGCCGTCCGTGGCAGCAGGTAGACAGGTCGACCTCCTCGAGCCGATCAATCTCGCAGACCACTTGGGGAAGGTCGAGCTGTACCTCGGCCAGGTGTGCCAGATCGCCGGGATCTCGAAGATGCAGCTGGACTACTGGACCAACAAGGCCCAGATCCCGACCAGGGGCAAGAAACAGCGCATCTACGACATCGAGGCGCTCGAGACCGTGATGCTCATCAAGCAGGCGAAGGACAAGGGCCTGAACCTCGGCGCGGCGATCGACGCCGCGCGGAAGTTCCGGGAGCAGGAGCTCGGCGGCGCCTTCACGGCGTCCGTCGACGGCGCCTCGCCGCTCGCCTAGCCCACCCCGCGGAGCTGCTCGGCCGCTTCCTCGGGAGCGACCGTGTTGACGTAGATCCCGGCGCCGAGCTCGAGCCCGGCGAGGACGGTCAGTCGAGGGAACACCTCGATGTGCCAGCCCTTGCCGGTGTGGAGCCACGCGTTCAGCGGGACCGGCCCCTCGGCGATCGCGTGGATCCGGCGCGTGAGCTCGGCGAGGACCTGGAGCGCCGTCGGAAGCAGGGCGCTCGTCCAGGCGTCGGGCTCGGTCTCGGTCGGCCCGACGAGTGCCTCGTAGGGCACTCGGCCCGCGCGCGGGAGCACCGCTCCGACGCCGTCGCGTTCCAGCACCGGCTCGCCGTCGAGCACGAAGTCACGCTCGGCCGTCACCGCCGGTGGGGGGTCCGGAAGCCAGACGAGCTGCGAGTGCGAATGCGCGAGGCTGCCGCCGGCGGCCTTGCCCTCGTTCACGATCGCGTGCAGGTAGCCCGCCGGCTCGGCCTCGCGGCGCGTGCGCCATGCCTGCGCGACGAGCGCGAGCTGGTCGTCGTCGAGGTCGGCGATCGTCCGGACGTGCTCGGGCGAGTGGACGACGACCTCCTGCCGCTCGAACGCCGGGTAGAGGTTCGGCACGACCCGGATCCGCCACGGGTCGCCGATCGTGAGCGTCTCCGGCGGCGTTCGGTCCTCGCGGCCCGCGCAGAAGGGGCAGCTCTCGAGCTCGGCCTCGGTCGGCAGGTCGACGAGCGGCCAGCCCGCGCCGGGCCGCTTCGAGCGTCCTGGTGCGACGACGACCTGACGACCCGAGAGCGGGTCGACGCGGAGCTCTCCGCTCAGCGTTCCTCGCGAATGAACGGCTTGATCAGGTCGATCGGCGCCGGGAAGACGATCGTCGTCGACGCCGACGGCCCGAGCTCGAGCAGCGTCTGCAGGTAGCGGAGCTGGAGCGCGATCGGCGCTTCCTCCATCACACGCGCGGCGTCCTTCAACCGCTCGGAGGCCTGGAACTCGCCCTCGGCTGCGATCACCTTGGCGCGTCGCTCACGCTCGGCCTCGGCCTGACGCGCCATCGCGCGCTGCATGCCCGTCGGGATCTCGACGTCCTTCACCTCGACGATCGAGACCTTGATGCCCCACGGTGCGGTCGCCTCGTCGATGATCTGCTGCAGGATCGCGTTGATCTTGTCGCGCTCCGAGAGGAGCTCGTCGAGGAGGTGCTGGCCGAGCACCGACCGGAGCGTCGTCTGCGCGATCTGCGACGTCGCGACCATGAAGTTCTCGATCTGCACGATCGCCGCGGCAGGGTCGACGATCCGGAAGTACGCGACGGCGTTGACGCGCACCGGCACGTTGTCCTTCGTGATCACTTCCTGGGGCGGCACGTTCAGCGTGATCGTCCGGAGGTCGACGCGGACCATGCGGTCGATGACCGGGATCAGCAGGAAGAGGCCCGGGCCCTTCGGCGGCTGGAGGAGCCGGCCGAGCCGGAAGACGACACCGCGCTCGTACTCGCGTGCGACCTTCACCGCTGCCGAAAGGAAGATCAGCAGGATGAAGAGAACCGCGCCGACGAGGATGAGGGCTGCCAACACCGGCGATCCTATGCGGGAGTGGGCACGCGGCGCGGCCGCACGATCAGCTCGAGCTCTTCCATTCCCTCGATCTCGACCTCGTCGCCGATGCGGAGTGACTCGCCGTCGGCCGAGCGCGCCCGCCAGAGCTCGCCGTTGACGAAGACCTGGCCCTCGCGCCGGACGACGCCGGTCGTCCCGACCATCGTGTTCGTTCCGACCTCCACCGGCTTGCGCCGCACCTGCACGAGCTTGACGACGACGAGCGCGATCAGCCCGGCGAGCCCGGCGGTCACGCCGAGGATGAGCGGGAGCGACACCTCGTACACGCCGCCCGACGGCTCGAAGAGGAGGAGCCCGCCGAGCACGAAGCAGACCACCCCCGCGAGCGCGAGCGCGCCGTGGCTAGAGACGAACGGCTCGGCGCCGATGAACGCGGCTGCGAGGAGCATCAGCAGCAGCCCGGCCCAGTTCACCGGCAGCACCTGGGCCGCGAAGAGCGAGATCACGAGCGAGATCGCCCCGACGGTGCCGGGGAAGATCATCCCCGGGTTCCAGAGCTCGACGATGATCCCGATCAGCCCGATCGAGACCATCAGGAAGACGACGTTCGGGTCGATGAGCAGGTCGAGGATCTGCTGCCAGAGGCTCATGTCGACGTTGTCGACCTGCGCGTTCGCGGTGTGCAGGACGAGTCCCTTCGGCTTTGTCGTGCGCCCGTCGGCCTCGTTCAGGAGCGTGGGGAGGTCGGGCGCGAGCATGTCGGCGATGTTCTGGTCGACGGCCTCCTCGGCCGTCCAGCTGTCGCCGCCGCGCACCGCCCGTTCGCCCATGTCCGGGTTCCGGCCGTGATCCTTGGCGAGCCCGCGGAGCTGCGCCGAGAGCTTCTCGACCGCCTTCTCGCGCAGGTCGGGGGGCAGGTTCTCGCCGCCCGACCCCACGGGCGTCGACGATCCGATCGTCGTCTGCGGAGCCATCGCGAGCAGGTCGCCGGCCTCCGCGATGAACGCACCGGCCGACGTCGCCGAGGCGCCCTCCGGCGACACGTAGACGATGACCGGGACCGTCGAGGCGAGCTCCGCCTTGACGATGTCCTCCATCGAGCTGACGAGCCCGCCGGGCGTGTCGAGCAGGATCACGACGGCGTTGTAGTGCTCGCTCTCGGCGCGGTCGATCTGCTGCTCGACGTAGTCCCGCGTGACCGGGTTCACGTCGTTCTCGAACTCGACCGCGAGCACGCGGTTGCCGCTGGTCGTGGCTGCCTGGCCTGCGGAAGCGAGTGCGGCGCCCGCGACGAGGAGCAGGAGAAGAAAGCCCCGCACAAGAGCCGTTTTCACTCGTAAGGATTCTATCAGGGAGGGGTCGCGCGACTCGACGGCGAAGGGTGCGGTTTGCGACCCTGGGTCCTCGCCCTGTGAAGCTGCTCGCCGTCATCGTCGTCGCGCTGGCGTTTCCGGCTTCCGCGTTCGCGGAGGACGTGACGCTCGTCACGCGGGAGGTCCCGCTCGGTGACGGGCGTGCGCTCGCCGCGGCGCGCCCGCCGGTCTTCGACCTCGTCGGCCTGCGCTGGCAGGGCCCAGGGGACGTCCTCTTCCGCACGCGCTCGACGAGCGGTCGCTGGACCGCGTGGCGCGAGGCGAGGCCCGAACCGCTCGATGTGCCCGACGCGAACACGGCCGAGGGACGCTCGGCGCTGCACTGGAAGCTCGGCAACCCGTTCTGGGTCGGGCAGTCCACCGCGATCCAGTACCGGCTTCGCGGCCGCGTGACGCGTCTGCGCGCGAGCTTCGTGCAGAGCCCCGTGCAGTCGGTGCCGCCGCGGACGATCTCGATCGCCGGCTCGCCGCGGGTCACGCCGCGCGCGGCGTGGGGCGCGAACGAGTCGATCCGGCGCGGCTCGACGCTCTTCGCGCAGTCGGTCCGGTTCGCGGTCATCCACCACACCGCCGGGACGAACTCGTACACGGCGGCGCAGTCGGCCGCGATCGTGCGCGGGATCCAGACGTACCACGTGAAGTCGAACGGCTGGAACGACCTGGGCTACAACTTCGTCGTCGACAAGTACGGGCAGGTGTTCGAGGGCCGCTACGGCGGCGTCGAGCGGAACGTCATCGGCGCGCACGCGGAGGGGTTCAACACCGGTTCGGTCGGGATCGCGCTGCTCGGGACGTACGGCGACGCACAGCCGACCGCGAAGGCGCTCGACGCCATCTCGGCGCTGCTCGCCTGGCGGCTCGACGTCGCGCATGTCGATCCGCTCGGTCGGCTCTCGTGGATCTCGGGCGGCAACGCGCGCTTCCCCTCGGGCACACCGGTGCCGCTCGCGGCCGTGGCGGGCCATCGCGACACCGGGTTCACGTCGTGTCCCGGAAACGCGCTCTACAAGCAGCTGCCGACGCTTGCCCGCAAGGCGGCCGAGATCGGGCTGCCGAAGCTCTACTCGCCGACCGTGACGGGACGCGTCGGCGCGCCGATTCGCTTCACGGCGCGACTCTCCACGGTGCGGCCGTGGTCGGTCCGCGTGAACGACGCGACCGGGGCGACGATCGCGACGGGCCGCGGCGACGGTCAGAACGTCGACTGGACCTGGGACGCGACGCTCGTGCCCCCGGGCGTCTACACGTACGCGATCGAGGCAGGCCCGGAGATCCGCCCGGCCACGGGCGCGATCGGCCAGGCGGCGACGGCGCTCACGTTGACGAGCGGCCAGGCACGTCCCGCGACGTTCACGCCGAACGGCGACAGCCAGGCCGACTCGACCGTGATCGGCTACTCGCTCAGCCTCGCGGCGACCGTCACTGCGACGCTGCGCGACCCCTTCGGGACGACGCTCGCGACGCTCTTCTCCGAACCGAAGAAAGCGGGCCGCCAGTCGTTCCGCTTCACCGCGGCGGGCGTGCTCGACGGCCGCTACACGGTCGTCGTCGAGGCCTCGGCCACGAACGGCCGCCTTGCGCGGATCGAGATCCCGATCGTCGTCGACCGGACGCTCGCAGCATTCGTCGCCAAGCCGGCGGTCTTCTCGCCGAACGGCGACCACCGCGCCGACCAACTCGCGTTCACGTTCGTCCTCACGGCGCCCGCGCACGTGAAGCTGCGGATCGCCGGCGGCGACGCCGTCTACGAGGGTGACCTTCAGCCGGGGCCGCAGGACCTCCGCTGGGATCAGCGCATCCGCGACGGGAAGTACGCGGCGATCCTCGAGGCGACGGGCCCGTTCGGCACGCGCGCGCAGACGGCGCGCTTCGCGGTCGACACGGCGAAGCCGACGCTCAGGCTGCTCTCGAAGGCGGCTCGACGGTTCTGGGTCAGCGAGCAGGTCACGATCACGGGCACGATCGGCGGGGTTCGCGTGCAGGCGACGGTCGGGCCCGGGAAGTTCCGGCTCGGCGGCGCACCGGGGCGGATCGCGATCACGGCGTGGGACGCAGCCGGCAACCGCTCGACCTATCGTCAGCGGTAGCCGGCGACCCAGGCGTCGTACTCACGCTCGAGGCGGCCGAGCACGGCGGCGAGCAGGTCGGCACGCGGTACTGCATTGCCGGTCTCGATCAGTAGCGACGTCGCGGGATGCGTCGGCCGCGGCGGGAGGTCGTCCGGGGATTGCGAGACGTTGATCCCGATCCCGAGCACGACCCGGCCGTCGCGGGCCTCCGCGAGGATGCCCGCCACCTTGCGACCGTTCAGGAGCACGTCGTTCGGCCACTTCACCTCGGGGAGGACGCCGGCGAGCTCTGCGAGTGCCTGTGCGACCGCTCGCCCGGCGACGAGCGAGAGCTCGGGGAGGTTGGCGGTCGGCACGTCCGGGCGAAGGACGATGGATGCGAGCAGGCTCGAGCCGACAGGCGCGAGCCACTCGCGGCCCAGCCGTCCGCGTCCCGCGGTTTGCTCGTCGGTTGCGGCAACGGCGCCCTCCGGGGCGTCGTCGGCGAGGAGTCGCTGGGTCGACTCGCACCGTTCCACGAAGACGTATTCACGCCCGAAGCGTCCGCGGAGCCTCGGGAGGACGACGTCGGAGCCGAGCGAATCGGCCATGCCCCGTAGAGTGTCCGAGGTGCAACCTCCGCGCGCCCGGAAGCGTCCAATTCGTCAACCCCTGCGGGCGTCGACGCCGCTCGCGTACGAGAGGTTGAGCGACCCGATCTTGGTCAAGCGAGCGAAGGACGGCGACCGGCAGGCCCTCGAGGCGCTCTGCGCGCGGCATCAGCCGACGGTGGAGAAGCTCGCCCGCCGGATCCTTCGCGACCGCGAAGAGGCGCGCGACGCGGCCCAGGAGTCGCTCGCAAAGGTGTGCACGAGGATCGGGCAGTTCCGCGGCGAGGCCCAGTTCGCGACGTGGCTGCACCGGCTCGTCGTGAACACGTGCAGGGACGCGATCGCGCGACGGAAGACGTGGGAGCCGCTCCCCGACATCGTGCAGGCCGCTCCGGCGGGCGAGGTGTCCGACCGGGACGAGCTGCGCGCCTGTCTGCTCGAGCTGCCCGAGGCACAGGCGCGCGTCGTCGTCCTGAAGGACGCGCTCGGCTACACGTTCGAGGAGATCTCAGCGGCGAGCGGCATGCCGGTCGGGACGGCCAAGTGCTACGCGCACCGTGCGCGCAACAGCCTGCGCGCTCGGCTCGAGGAGAACGTCGCGTGAACGTGCCGTTCGGCAAGTCGGAGATCGAGCAGATCCTTCCGCACCGCGATCCATTCCTGCTGCTCGACGAGGTCGTCGAGCTCGATCCGGGCTCGCGCGTTGTCGCGCGAAAGACCGTGACCGAGGAGGATTGCGCCGGCCACTTTCCCGGCAACCCCATCATGCCCGGCGTGAAGATGGTCGAGGCGCTCGCGCAGGCCGGCGCGGTTGCCGTGCTCGTGCAGGAGGAGAACCGCGGCAAGCTCGCGCTCTTCGCCGGCATCGACGACGTGCGCTTCAAGCGCGTCGTGCGGCCCGGCGACGAGCTGACGCTCGAGTGCTCGCTCGAGCAGGTGCGCGGCCCGATCGGCCGAGGCAAGGCGCGCGCGACCGTCGACGGCGAGCTCGCCGTGCGTGGCACCCTGACGTTCGCGGTGGAGCAGTGATCGGGAAAGCGAACGGCGCGCGGATCGGGATCACCGGTCTCGGCGTGCACGTGCCGGCGAAGGTCGTGACGAACTACGACCTCGCGAAGCTGGTCGACACGACGCACGAGTGGATCGTCGAGCGCACGGGCATCCACGAGCGGCGCTTCGCGACCGAGGAGGAGGCGCTGACGGACATCGCGCTCCCCGCGGCGCGGCAGGCGCTCGAGCGCGCGGGCGCCGAGGCGTCGTCGATCGACCTCGTCCTCTGCGCGACGGTGACGCCCGACATGATGTTCCCGACCAGCTCCGCGCTGCTCGCCGACGAGCTCGGGATGCCCGACGCCGCGGCGTACGACCTCCTCGCCGGGTGCACCGGGTTCGTCTACGCGATCGCCCAGGCGTACGGGATGCTCGCCGCCGGGCTCTCGCGCCGCGCGCTCGTCGTGGGCGGCGACGTGCTCTCGAAGATTCTCGACTTCGAAGACCGCTCGACCCTCATCCTCTTCGGCGACGGGGCGGGCGCGGTCGTGATGGAGCCGGTCGAGAAGGGCGGGTTCCTCGGCTTCGAGCTCGGCGCCGACGGCGGCGGCGGCGACAGCCTCTGGCTGCCGGGCAGCGGCTCGCGCCACTTCGACGACCCGGAGTCGTTCGTGAAGATGAACGGGCGCGAGGTGTTCAAGTTCGCGACGCGGGTACTGGTGTCCTCGGCGCAGAAGCTCCTCGACGAGGTCGGAATGACCGTCGACGACGTCGACGTCTACGTCCCGCACCAGGCGAACATCCGGATCATCGACCACGCGGCGAGGAAGCTCGGCTTTCCGCCGGAGAAGGTCGTCGTGAACGTTCAGAGATACGGAAACACGTCATCTGGTTCTATTCCGCTGGCGCTCGCCGATGCGGCCGCGGACGGCCGGCTGAAGCCGGGGGCAAAAGTGCTGATGACCGGCATGGGCGCCGGGCTCACGTGGGGCTCGGGTCTGATCGAATGGACGGAGGAGATGGCGGCGTGACCAAGCTCGCATTCATGTTCCCGGGGCAGGGCTCGTTCGAGGCCGGCATGGGCCGCGACGTAGCCGAGGCCGTGCCCGAGGCGATGGCGGTCTACGAGGCCGGGAGCGCAGCGTCGGGGCTCGACCTCAAACAGCTCTGCTTCGAAGCGCCCGTCGAGCAGCTCGTCGAAACCGAGGTGCAGCAGCCGGCGCTCGTCGCGACCTCGCTCGCGTTCAACGCGGCGCTTCGCGCCCGGGGGATCAACCCGGACTTCGTCGTCGGCCACTCCGTCGGCGAGTTTGCGGCGCTCGCCGCCGCCGGCTCCTTCCCGGACGCCCAGGCGATCGGGCTCGTGCGCGAGCGCGGCCTCGCGATGGCCGCCGCGGCGAAGGAGAGCCCCGGCTCGATGGCAGCGATCATCGGGCTCAAGGACGAGGTCGTCGAGGCGCTCTGCAAGAAGATCTCGCACGTCTGGCCGGCGAACTACAACTGCCCGGGCCAGGTCGTGATCTCGGGCGCCGACCCGTCGGTGGCGGCGGCGTGCGAGGAGGCCGAGCGCGAAGGCGCGAAGCGCGCGATCCGGCTCCGCGTTTCGGGTGCGTTCCACTCGCCGCTCGTCGAGCGCGCCGCGGACCGGCTGCGGCCGGCAATCGACCGCGTGGAGTTCCACGTCCCGAAGGCGGCGTTCATGTCGACGGTGACGGCGAAGCTCGAAGAGGCCCAGCGCTACCGCACGCTGCTCGTCGAGCAGCTGACCGCGCCGGTGAAGTTCACGCAGGCCGCGCGCGCGTTGGTCGGCCACGGCGTGACGACGTTCGTGGAGGTCGGGCCCGGCAACGTGCTCGGCGGTTTACTGAAGAGAATCGACAAGTCCGTGAAGATCTTCTCGGTGAACGACCTGAAGGCGCTCGACGAAGTGACCGAAGCGCTGCGTGCCTAGTGACTCGATCAGCCACGCGGCTCGGCATCGTGGCCGCCGCGAAGACGTCGCACTGCTGCGTCCTCAGTCGGCCCTGTGCCACCGGCACAGGGCCTCCCTGCGTCCGTGCATTGCTCGCTTCGCGACTGCCACGGCACCGGCAGCGTGACTGATCGAGCCACATTCGCCTCCCTGGAAGGGAAGAACGCGCTCGTTACCGGTGGCTCCCGCGGAATCGGCGCCGCGATCGCGCGCGAGCTCGCGCGCGCCGGCGCGAACGTTGTCGTCGGCTATCGCTCGGGCAAGGAGGAGGCGGAGGCTGTCGCGTCCGAGACCGGAGGCCGGGCGATCCAGGCCGACGTGTCGAACGTGGACGACGCGAAGCGGCTCGTCGACGAGGCGGGCGACGTCGACGTGCTCGTGAACAACGCGGGGATCACGCGCGACGGTGTGCTCGCACGGATGACCGACGACGACTGGCGGTCCGTGATCGAGACGAACCTGAGCGCGGCCTTCTACACGTGCCGGGCGGTCTCCCGCGGGATGATGAAGCGCCGCGGCGGGTCGATCGTCAACCTCTCGTCGATCGTCGGCCTGCACGGCAACTGGGGCCAGACGAACTACGCCGCCTCGAAGGGCGCGATCATCGCCTTCACGAAGGCCCTCGCCCAGGAGCTCGGCTCGCGCGGCATCCGCGCGAACGCCGTGGCCCCGGGCTACATCACATCCCGGCTGACCGAAGCGATCCCCGAGGAGGCCCAGCAGCAGATGCTCGGCCTGACCCCGCTCGGACGCTTCGGGGATCCGGAGGACGTGGCCCGGGCGGTACGGTTCCTTGCCTCCGACGACGCCGGGTTCATCACCGGCGAGGTCATGGTCGTCGGCGGCGGATTGGGGATGTGATGAGCCAGAACGGTCGACGCAGAGTCGTGATCACGGGAATAGGAGCGCTGACTCCGCTCGGGAACGACGCGGAGTCGTCCTGGTCGCGCCTGCTCGCGGGCGAGTCGGGCGCGGGGGAGATCACGCAGTTCGATCACTCCGACTATCCGGTGCACTTCGCCTGCGAGCTGAAGGAGTTCGACCCCACGCAGTGGATCGACCGAAAGGCGGCGCGCCGGATGGACCGGTTCGCGCAGATGATCCTCGCCGCCGCGCGGCAGGCCGAGTCGGACTCGGGGCTCGACATCTCGAAGGAGCCCGAGCGCGTCGGCGCGTCGATCGCGACCGGGATCGGCGGACTGCGCTCGTTCCAGGACTGCTACGACGTCCTGTTGGCCCGCGGACCCGACCGGGTCTCGCCGTTCTCGATCCCGTCGATCATCCCGAACATGGGCGCCGGCTGGGTCTCGATCGAGCTCGGCACCAAGGGGCCGCTCATGTCGGAGTGCACCGCGTGCGCAGCGTCGAACATGGCGATCGGCGACGCCCTCGACGCGATCCGCGTCGGCCGCGCCGACGCGATGCTCGCCGGCGGCACCGAGGCACCCGTGACCGCTGTCGGCATCGCCGGCTTCGACTCGATGCGCGCCCTCTCGCGCCGGAACGACGACCCGACGAAGGCGTCCCGTCCGTTCGACGGCGCGCGCGACGGGCTCGTGATGGGCGAGGCGGGCGCAGTGCTCGTCCTCGAGGAGCTCGAGCACGCCAAGGCGCGCGGCGCGACGATCTACGCGGAGCTCGTCGGCTACGGCGTCTCCGCCGACGCGGCGCACATGACGGAGCCCGATCCGACGGGCGACAACCCGGCACGCGCGATGAAGATGGCCTTCGACGACGCCGGGGTCGATCCGAGCGAGGTCGGCTACGTCAACGCGCACGCGACGTCGACGCCGCTCGGCGACGCGAGCGAGACGCGCGTGCTCAAGAAGGCGCTCGGCGAGGAGAACGCGCTCAGGACGCCCATCTCGTCGACGAAGGGCGCGACCGGGCACTGCTTCGGCGCGGCCGGGGCGGTCGAGGCCGTCTTCACGGTGCTGGCGATCCGGGACAAGAAGCTCCCGCCGACGATCAACTACGAGGTCGAGGATCCGAGCTGCGATCTCGACTACATCCCGAACGAGCCGCGCGACGCGCCGGATCTCGACGTCGCGTGCTCGAACTCGTTCGGCTTCGGCGGACACAACGCGTGCATCGTCGTCCGCCGGTACGCCGAGTAGCCTGACCCCGCGTGAGGCTCGTCCACGTCGGCGAGCGCCTCGTCGAGGTGCAGGTGCGCGAGTCGCGGCGCTCGCGGCTCGTGCGCGCGGTCTACCGTCAGGGTGAGCCGCCGGAGCTCGTCGTCCCGATCGGGACGAGCGAGCGCGTGATCGACCGCGCGCTCAGGCTCCACGCGCCGTGGCTCGAGCGGCAGCTTGCGACCGAGACGCCGCCGATGCTCGACCTGCCGGAGCTGACCGAGACCGAGGGTCGTCGCCTCGCGCGAGCGCGGATAACCGAGACCGCGGCGCTCGAGTCGCAGCGGATCGGCGTGCGCTACTCGCGCATCGCGATCCGCGACACGCGTTCGCGATGGGGCTCGTGCTCGTCCCGCGGCTCGATGTCGTTCACGTGGCGGCTTGCGCTCGCACCGCGCCGCGTCCTCGACTACGTCGTCGTGCACGAGCTCTGTCATCTCGTGCACTTGGACCACTCGAAGCGCTTCTGGTCGCTCGTCGAGCGCGTGCGTCCGGGGTACCGCGAAGAGCGCGACTGGCTGAACGACCACGGCTGGGAGTTGCTCGCGTATCGTCCTCCGCGTGACGCGCTGGGCGACATTTGACTGCTACGGCACGCTGATCGACTGGAACGGTGGGATCCGCGCGGAGCTCGCGCGGCTCTGGCCGGACGAGGACGCAGACGCGCTGCTGCACCGCTACCACGAGCTCGAGCCGGAGATCGAGCACGAGGAGCCAGGGCTTTCGTACCGCGACGTCATGCAGCGCGCGCTCGCGCGGCTCGGCGACGTGCCGACGGGCGAGGAAAACGCGCTCGGCGCCTCGCTTCCGTCGTGGGGCATGTTCCCCGAGGTGCGGTCGTCGCTCGAGGAGCTTCGGCGGCGCGGGTGGAGCCTCGCGATCCTCTCGAACACCGACCGCGACTTCATCGAGGCGTCGAAGGTGACGCTCGGCGTGCCGTTCGACGAAACCGTCGTCGCGTCGGAGATCGGCTCGTACAAGCCGGCGACGCGGCACTGGGAAGAGTTCTACGCGCGCACCGGCGCCGACCACGGCCGGCACGTGCACGTCGCGCAGAGCATGTTCCACGACATCGTGGTCGCGAAGGAGCTCGGCCTGCCGACGGTCTGGATCAACCGACTCGGCGAGCGAACCGACACGACGCCGACGCGCGAGCTGCCGGACCTCGAACGCCTACCGGAGACGCTCGATGAGCTCGTCCCTGCCTGAGACGCTCGAGGTTCGGCCGGCGACGGAGGCGGACGCGACCGCGCTCGCCGATCTGTTCAGCCGCGCCGAGCTCGACCTCCGTGGAAGGACGACGACCTCCGCAGACGACTTTCTGACGTGGTTTCGCTACGTCGACCTGCCCACCGGCAGCTGGCTGGTCCACGACGGCGATCGAGCTCGTCGCGGCCGCGGTTCTCGTGCGTCACGGCGAGGTGCCCCAGTTCTCCGCCGTGGTCCTGCCGGACCGACGAGGCGAAGGGCTCGGCACCGCACTTGTCGAGCTCGGAGAGCAGGCGGTGCGAGCGGACGGTGCGAAGGCGATGCGTGCAGGAGCACCCGCGGAGGACGTGGCCGCCGCGGAGCTCCTCACGTCGCGTGGCTACCGCGACGCTCGTCATTACTTCACGATGGTCGTCGCTCTCGATCGCGAGACGCCGGCGCCCGAGCCGCCCGAGGGAATCACGCTCGGGACCTTCGAGCTGCACGAGGCGGAGGCGTTCCACGCGGCGCTGAACGAGGCGTTCGCCGAGGAGTGGGGTTGGACGGCGATGCCGTTCGACGAGTGGCGCAAGCTCCGGCTCGACGCGCCCGACTTCGACCCGGCCATGTGGTTCGTCGCGCGCGACGGGGACGAGCTCGCAGCCGTGGCGCGCTGCGAGGAGCTCTTCGGCGGCGGGTACGTCGGCGCGATCGGAGTCCGTCCTCCCTGGCGTCGGCGCGGCCTCGCCCTCGCGCTGCTGCACTTCGCCTTCGCGGAGTTCCGAACACGCGGTGCGCCGCAAGTGAAGCTCGACGTCGACTCGGAGAACCCGACCGGCGCGACGAAGCTCTACGAGCGCGCAGGCATGTCGGTCGAATCGGAGGACGTCGTCTTCGAGCGCGAGCTCGCATGAAGCTTCGCGCCCCTCGCGACGAGGACTTCGACGCGATCCTCGAGCTGATGAACGCACACCAGGTGGCCGCGTACGGGGAGGCCGACGTCACCGCCGACGAGCTCCGCACGTGGCTGACCACGCCGAGCATCGAGCCCGAGCGCGACATCAGACTGCTCGAGGAGGACGGACGTCTCGTCGGGTACGTGGACGCCGACAAGACGAGCGAGGATCCGCCGCGCTGGTGGTCCGACCTGAAGCTCTCGCCGGACGCAGATCCGGGCGTCGTGCTCCCGGAGCTCCTCGGGTGGCTCGACGACCGGGCGATGGAGGGCCTGGTCCGCGTCTGGACGAGCGTAGGCGACCGGCGCCTGCTCGACGCGTTCGCCGAGCACGGTTTCGAGGAGTCGCGGCACTCGTACCGGATGGAGATCTCGCTCGAGTCCGAGCCGGCCGAGCCGAAGTGGCCCGACGGAATCGCCGTTCGCACGTTCGAGCCCGACGACGAGCGGAAGCTCTACGAGGTGCACACCGAGGTCTGGCAGGACACGTCGGACCCGTGGGACGAGAGCTTCGAGGAGTGGCAGCACTGGCTCACGAAGCGCGAGGGCTTCGACCCCTCGCTCTGGTTTCTCGCCTTCACAGGCGACGAGCTCGCGGGGTACTCGCTCTCCCGTCCCGACGACAGCGACCCGAACGCGGGCTACGTCAACCTGCTCGGCGTGCGCCGGCCCTGGCGGCGCCGGGGGCTCGGCGAGGCGCTGCTGCTCCACTCGTTCCGCGCGTTCCGCGACCGCGGGTACACGCGCGGGACGCTCGGCGTCGACGCGTCGAGCCCGACCGGCGCGACGAGGCTGTACGAGCGCGCCGGGATGACGGTCTACCGCGACACGGTCTTCCTGGACCGTCCCGCGCGCCCGTCCTAGGGCTTCCGGCCGCTCTTTTCGCGCTCGTCGTCGTCGCGCTTGCCGCGGTCGTGATCCTCGTTCTGTCCTTGCGGGTTGCAGTTCTCGTCGTTGCCGGCGTGCGACGGCGGAACGGCGGGGACAGCGGGCGTGGCGCTCGGCGTGGGCTTCTGCTCCTGCGGGCGCGGCGGGATCGCGGGCTGCGCGGGCGTCGCCCGTTCGTGCTCTCGCCGCCGCTTGTCCTTCCTGCCGTCGCCGTCCTGTGCGGGCGGTGCTGACGGCTGCGAGGTCGGCGGGGCGGTCGGCACGGCCGCCGGGGTTCGCGGCGGCGCTGGGGACGGCGCTGGCCCTGCCGGCGTTGCGGCGGGCGTCGGCGCGGCGGGCGGCGCGGGTTGAGGCGCGGGGGCCGGCGACGGTGCCGGCGCGGGTGAAGGCGAAGGCGACGGCGTGCCCGGGTTGGAGGCAGGCGGCGTCGGCGCGGGCGCGGGCTTCGACCCGCTCGGGCGGCTGATCGGGATTGCGCGCGGCGCACTCACGGAGGTGTCGGGCGTGCCCGCACCGCGTGGACCGACGGCCTGCTGCGCGTTGACCGCGCGATGCGCCTGGCGGCGCGGCTCGGCGACGTCGATCAGCGCGGGAACGACCTCCTGTCGCACCGCGTCGACCGAGGGCGGCCGCACGACGAGCTCCGCGCCTCCCGTGAACGCGCGCGCCCACAGGTACGCGGACACCCCCGCACCCGCGAGTGCCGCCATCGTGGTCGTGCCGAGGGCGACGGTCCGAAGACGCTCGGAGCCGCTCACGTCCGGAGCCTTGTATCAACTGAGAAGGACGGAGGCGGTCAGCCGGACTGCACGCGATCCTTGCCCTCCGCCTTTGCCTGGTAGAGGGCGGCGTCCGCGAGGCGGAGCAGGTGGTCGACCGAGTCGGTCGGCGGATACGAGGCGACGCCGAAGCTCGCGGTCACCTGCAGCCGCCGGCCGTCGGGCGTGGGCAGGCTCAGCCGGGCGAGCCCCTCGCGCAGTCGCTCGGCCGCGGCGGCTCCGCCCTCGAGATCGGTCTGCGGCAGCAGCATCGCGAACTCCTCGCCGCCGAGCCGCGCGGCGACGTCGACGTCGCGCGACGACGCGCGCAGCAGGTCGCCGATCGCGCGCAGCACGTCATTGCCGAACTCGTGACCGAAGCGGTCGTTGATGCTCTTGAAGTCGTCGAGGTCGCCGATGACGACAGCGAGCTCAGTGTCGAAGCGCTCCGCGCGGTTGAGCTCGGCCTCGAGCGCCTCGACGAAGCGGCGGCGGTTCGCGAGGCCGGTGAGGTCGTCGGTCACGGCCTGCCGCTTGACGATCCCGTGCAGCCGCGCGTTCTCGAGCGCGATCGCGGCCTGCGAGACGAACCACTCGGCGAGCTCGCGTGCGTCCTCCGAGGGCCCGCCGCCGGGCGAGTAGATGAGCAGGCGGAGCGGGTTCCCGTCGTCGTCGGTCCCGAGCGCAAGAACGAGCGGAGCGCGCGACGAGCTCCGCCTGCCCGTCCGGATCACCTCCTCGTCCCCGCGCAGCAGCCGCGCCTCGGTCGCACCGGCCGCCTCCATCGCGGTCTGGACGATCACCGGCAAGAGCGCCTCGGTGTCGTGGGAGGCCGCGAGCGCGTCGCCGACGAGCGAGAGCGCCTCGCGGACGTGGCGGCGGTCGAGCTCGACCCGCGCGCTTGTCGCGGCGCGGCGGCGCCGGCTCCGCCACACGGCGAACGCAGCGATCGCGACCAGGAGCGTGAGCACCGTCGCGACCGCCGCGACGAGGACGCGTTCGCGCCGCCGATCGGCCGCGGCGTCGACAGCGGCGAGCGGGGTGGTCGCGACGATGCGCATGTCGGGCCGGTTGCGAACGAGCTGGACGGCGGCCGCGCGCACTGCCGCGTTCCCTTCGCGGCCGTCGCCGGTGCCCGAGTCGGGAAGCTGGGAGCCGCCGACCGCGAGCACGACGCGGTCGGGCAGCCGCGGGCCGACGGCGCGCTCGAGGTCCGCCTCGAGCTCCGAGTCGAGCGGAAGTGCCGCGCGTACCTCGCCGGCCGTGCCGACCTTGAAGGTCCGCGTGATCGACCGCTCACCCGGCTCGTCGCCCGCGAGCAGCCGTCCCTTGCGCCAGAACGAGATGCCCGGCGTCGCGATCCGGTCGAGCTCCGAGCGGTTCGACGTCGCGAGCGCCCGAGCGACGTCCGGGTCGTTCGCGAGCCCGCGCGCCGTCGCCTCGACGCGTTCCACTTCGCGGTCGAACGAGACCGAGCCGTCGTTCGCGAGCGCGGTCAGGCGTGCGTCGACGTCGCGCCGGTAGGCATCAGCGGCGGCATTCGCTGCGAGCACCGAAACGAGCGCAAGCGTCGCAATCGCCGCTACTGCGAACAGCGCGGCGGCCCCCCGCCGCAGCTCGCCTGGGCGATCGCCGGCCCAAGCTATCCGATCTTCCACTACCCCTATAGCTTCGCAGCCGCGCCGGTTCCCCGAGGGCGGAAGGCGGTGTGGGTACGCTCTCGACGTGTCGCGCCTGCGCGCGAAGTGCCCGGACTGCAAGACGTACACCGCCGTCGCACTGGGCCCGGAGTACCAGTGCCACTCCTGTGGGCGCGAGTTCGCGGCCGGGCTCGTGCGGGTCCCGCGCGCGTGGGGCGACGGCGGCGAGGCGATGGCCGAGGCGGCGCACCTGCCGTTCGACTATCCGGAAGCCGCCGTGGTGGACGAGGACTCGCTCGCCAACCAGAACCTCGCGCTCGCCGCAGAGCTGCCCGACCGTCCGCTCGTGCTCGGCGGCTGCTGCTCCTCGCACGTCGGCGCGCTCGAGGGGCTCTCCGCGCGCCACGACAAGATCGCGCTCGTCTGGCTCGACGCCCACGGCGACCTGAACACGCCGGAGACGTCGCCTTCCGGGAACGTCTGGGGGATGCCGCTCCGGATGGTCGTCGACTCCGGGACGGTCGCACCGAAGAACGTCGCGCTGGTCGGCGCCCGGAACCTCGACCCGCCCGAGGAGGTCTTCATCGCCGAGAGCGGGCTCCACACCGGCCCCGACGCGGTCGACCGGGCACTCGAGGACTGCAGCTGCGTCTACGTCGCCCTCGACGTCGACTCGCTCGATCCGTCGGAGATCACGCCCTTCATGCCGGAGCCCGACGGCCTGACCCTGGACGAGGTCGAACGACTCTTCGGGGAGCTTCGGAGCCGCGCGACGGTGATCGGCGCCGGCCTGAGCGGCCTGGCTCCCGACCCCGAGAACGTCCCGCGCCTCGAGCGCCTCACGCACGCGCTCGGGCTGTAACCGAGACCACGGGGCCACAGGTCTAAACTCCTCGAATGTCCGAGCCGCGCATCGACGTCCAGGTCGAGACGAGAGACGTCCCCGCTCGGGACGAGAAGCACCCGAACACCTGCCCGAAGTGCCACTCGCACTTCCGCGACGACGAGCTCGAGGAGGCGCTCTGGGTCTGCTCGCAGTGCGGCCATCACTTTCCGATGCGTGCCCGCGCGCGCATCGCGAGCCTCGTCGACGAGGGGAGCTTCGTCGAGGAGGCCACCGACCTCCGCTCGGACGACCCACTCGAGTTCTTCGACCTGCGGCCCTACGCCGAGCGCCTCGCAGAGGCCGAGGTGAACACCGGTCTCGGGGAGGCGATCCTGATCGGCCGCGGCGCGATCGACGGCCGCGCCTGCGAGCTCGCGGTGATGGACTTCGCGTTCATGGGCGGCTCGATGGGCAGTGCGGTCGGCGAGAAGTTCGCGCGCTCGTGCGAGAGCGCGGCGGAGCAGGGCGTCCCGCTCGTCTCCGTCAGCGCGTCGGGCGGTGCGCGCATGCAGGAAGGGATCCTCGCGCTCATGCAGTTGCCGAAGACGGTCGCCGCGGTGGCCGATCTGCACGACGCGGGAAGCCCCTTCGTCTCCGTCCTCGCGCATCCGACGACCGGCGGCGTGCTCGCGAGCTTCGCGAGCCTCGGCGACGTCCTGGTCGCCGAGCCGGGGGCGCTGATGTCGTTCGCCGGCCCGCGCGTCGTCCAGCAGACGACCCGCGAGAAGCTGCCGGACGACTTCGGCCTCGCCGAGGCGAACCTGCGCTACGGCCACGTGGACGCGATCGTCCCGCGGCCCGAGCTCAAGTCGTACGTCGCGCGCCTCCTGCGACTCTTCGGCAATGGCAAGTGAGGCGGAGCTCCGCCTCCGGGAGCGTTTGTCGAGGTTGAAGTCGATCACCCTCCTCGGCGGCGCCAAGCTCTCGGGCGAGCTCGAGCGCCTGCAGAAGCAGCTCGACCGGATGACGGCCGAGCCGACCGAGGACGAGATCTGGCGCTCGGTCGAGCTCGCCCGGCACCAGGACCGCCCGTACACGCTCGACTACGTCGAGCGCCTGCTCGAGGACTGGGTCGAGCTCCACGGCGACCGCGGCCGCGCTGACGACGCCGCGCTCGTCTGCGGCCTCGGGAGCTTCGACGGCCGCACGGTCGCGCTCGTCGGCCAGCAGAAGGGCCGCGATGTCAAGGAGCGGACGAAGCGGAACTTCGGCATGGCGTACCCCGAGGGGTACCGCAAGGCGATGCGCGTGATGAAGCTCGCGGACCGGTTCGGCTATCCGCTGATCACCCTTGTCGACACGCCGGGCGCCTATCCGGGCGTCGCCGCAGAGCAGCACGGGCAGGGCGGCGCGATCGCAGCCTCGCAGGCGACGATGCTCCGCCTCGGCGTCCCGATCGTGAGCGCCGTGATCGGCGAAGGGGGCTCGGGCGGCGCGATCGCGATCGCGGTCGGCGACCGCGTGCTGATGCAGGAGAACGCGATCTACTCGGTCATCTCGCCCGAGGGCTGCGCCGCGATCCTCTGGCGCGACGCCTCCGAGGCGAAGAAGGCGGCCGCCGCCTTCAAGCCGGACGCGGCCCACTGCCTCGACCTCGGCGTCATCGACGGAGTCGTGCCGGAGCCGCCCGGGGGCGCCCACACCGACCCGGACGAAGCCGCGCTCCTGCTGGGCGCCTCGATCCGGGAGGCCCTGGACGAGCTGGACACGCTCCCTGTGGACGAGTTGACCCGCCGCCGGCGGGGCCGGTTCCGGCAGATGGGGATTTTCGCCTAGGAAAGCGGGGTTCTCGCCCGCTCGTCCACAGTGTCCACAGCCTTTTCCCCTGCCCCTTTTATGACTCGAGGCCGGGAAAACTCCCGGCCCCGAGTGCGGACCCCCCACTAGGAGAGAAGCCTCTCCTGGCTCAGTAGTACCGCGCCGGGGAGAAACGAACCCTGCGTTTTCGTCCCGCATGCGGCGGGGACCACCGGCCCATGGCACCGCGCTCGATCTGGCGGGGGACGATCTCGTTCGGGATGGTCAGCGTGCCCGTCCGGATGTTCACGGCGACGGAGTCGAAGGAGCTCCGTTTCCACTTCCTCCACAAGGACGACCTCACCCCGATCGGCTACGACAAGGTGCGGAAGGACACCGGCGAGCACGTCGACCCCGAAGACGTCGTGCGCGGGTTCGAGGTCTCGAAGGGCCAGTACGTCCCGCTCGAGGACGAGGACCTCGACCGCCTGGACGTCGAGCTGACGAAGTCGATCGACATCTGCGACTTCGTCGACCTCGACGAGATCGACCCGGTCTACTTCCGCAAGGCGTACTACCTGCTCCCCGAGGACGGCGCGGAGAAGCCGTACCTCCTGCTCGACCGCGCGCTCGACGAGACCGGCAAGGTCGGGATCGCCAAGGTCGTCATCCGCAACAAGCAGCACCTCGCCGCGCTCCGTCCCGTGAACGGGACGCTCGTGCTCGAGACGATGTACTACGCCGACGAGGTGCGGAAGCCGGAGAAGGTCTCCGCGAAGGGCGAGCTCCGCAAGGCCGAGGTCGACATGGCGAAGTCGCTCGTCGAGAACCTCAGCGAGCCGTTCGACCCGGAGAAGTACGACGACACCTACCGCAAGGAGCTGCTCGCAGCTGCTGCGCGCGAAGGCGAAGGGGAAGAAGCTGCCGGAGCCGCAAGAGGAGGGCGAGGCGGAGGTCGTCGACCTGATGGAGGCGCTCCGCGAGTCGGTGGAGCGGACGAAGCGCTCGCAGCGCCGCCCGCGCAAGGCGAGCACCGCGAAGCGCAAGACGACGACGACGAGGAAGAAGCCCGCGCGTAAGGCAAGCTAGGGCCGTGGCCGAACTGAAGGAGTACCGCCGCAAGCGGGACCCGAAGCAGACGCCCGAGCCCTTCTCGTCGAAGCGGAAGAGCAAGGACCCGATCTTCGTCGTGCAGCGGCACGACGCGACGCGGCTCCACTACGACTTCCGGCTCGAGATGGACGGCGCGCTCGCGAGCTGGGCGGTGCCGAAGGGCGTCCCGCTCGAGCCCGGGCAGCAGCACCTCGCCGTGCACGTCGAGGACCACCCGCTCGACTACGCGACGTTCGAGGGCGAGATCCCGAAGGGCGAACTACGGCGCCGGCACGGTCGAGATCTGGGACAACGGCACGTACGAGCTGCGTCGAGCGAAAGCGGAACGGCGGGCTCACCGTGCGCCTGCACGGGAAGAAGCTCGACGGCGTCTGGTCGCTGATCCCCGCCAAGCTGAGCGGCGACGAGAAGAACTGGCTCATCCTGCGCAAGCGCGACGAGGACGGAGCCGCCGCGTCGCCCGCGAAGCGCGCGCGCCGCTACCGCCCGATGCTCGCGACGCTCGAGAAGACCGTGCCGACCGGCGAGGACTGGACGTACGAGGTCAAGTGGGACGGCTACCGCGCGGTCGCGTACGTCGCACGGCGGCGAGGTCGCGCTCTCAGCCGCAACGACAACGACCTGACAGCGCGCTTCCCGGACGTCGCGAAGGCGATCGGCAAGGCGCTGCAGGACGCCGAACGCGGTGCTCGACGGCGAGGTCTGCGCGCTCGACGAGGACGGCCGCGCGACGTTCTCCGCGATGCAGCAGGGCAAGCCGGGCACGCGCTACCTCTACGTCGTCTTCGACCTGCTCGAGGTCGACGGCGAGCCCGTCGTCGACTCGCCGTACACCGAGCGGCGCAAGCGGCTCCAGGGGCTGCTCGACAAGCGGAACCGCGTCGTGCAGTTCTCGGAGGCCTTCGACGACGGCGAGGCGCTCTACGAGGCCGCGAAGCAGCAGCGCTTCGAGGGGATCATGGCGAAGCGCCCGCAGTCGCCCTACCTGCCCGGGCGCCGCACGCGCGACTGGCTGAAGATCAAGGCGAACGAACAGCCAGGAGTTCGTGATCGGCGGCTACACGCGCGGGGAAGGCCGGCGCGCCGACAGCTTCGGATCGCTGCTCCTCGGTGTCTTCGACGAGGGCAGGACGAGCTCCGGTACGCCGGCAACGTGGGCACCGGCTTCGACGACCGCGAGATCGGGCGGCTCCTCAATCTTCTCCGCCCGCTCGAGTCCGACGAGCCGCCGTTCGACCCCGTGCCGAAGCCGCCGCGCGTCAGAAGGGCGACATCAGGTGGGTGCGGCCCGAGCTCGTCGCCGAGGTCGAGTTCGTCGAGTGGACGCACGACGCCCGCCTGCGCGCGCCCGTGTACAAGGGGCTGCGCGAGGACAAGAGCCCGCGCGAGGTGCACGAGGAGGAGCCGCTGCCGACCGAGCTCCGCAAGGGCAACCGCGTGCTCAAGCTCTCGAACCTCGACAAGCCGTTCTTCCCGGTCGAGCGGATCACGAAGGGCGACCTGCTCGCGTACTACCGCGCGGTCGCACCGGTGCTCGTGCCGCACCTCAAGGACCGGCCGTTCACGATGCTCCGCTTTCCCGACGGGATCGAGGGCAAGCGCTTCTTCCAGAAGGACGCGCCGTCGCACACGCCCGAGTGGATCCCGCGCTACAGCGCTCTCGTGTCGACGCGTGAGGCGCCCCGGCGCAGAAGCGGGTCGAGTTCCCGCTCGTCAACGACGAGCTCGCGCTGCTCTGGATGGTGAACATGGGCTGCATCGACATGAACGCGTGGTACTCGCGCGTCGACAAGCCCGAACGCCCCGACTTCGTGCTCTTCGACCTCGACCCGTCGCCTGACGTGGGGTTCAGCGAAACCGTGCAGGTGGCGCTGCTCGTGAAGGCGGCGCTCGACGCACTCGGGCTCGTCGGCTTCCCGAAGACCTCGAGCGCCGAGGGGATGCACGTGCTCGTGCCGATCGAGCGGCGCTACACGTTCGAGGACACGCGTCGCTTCGCCGAGATCGTCGCGGGCGCGATCGCGCGATCGAACCGCGGGCTCGCGACGACCGAGTGGGCGAAGTCGAAGCGGCGCGGCGTGCTCATCGACGCGAACCAGAACGGCGAGGGGAAGACGATCGCCTCGGTCTACTCGGTGCGGCCGCGCCGAGGCGCGCCGGTCTCGACGCCGCTGCGCTGGGAGGAGGTCAACGAGGACCTCGACCCGCTGTCGTTCACGATGGACTCCGTGCGGCACCGGATCGAGCGAGCACGGTGACCTGTTCGAGGGCGTGCTCACGACGAAGCAGCGCCTGACCGAGGCGCTCAAGTCGCTGACCTGAGCTAGACGGCGATCGCGAGCGCCGGCTCGAGCTCGCGGTCGAGCACGCGCTCGAGCGCCTCGACGCATCGCGCGTCGAACTGCTTGCCGGCCTCGCTCCCAGAGCAGGCCGATCGCGCGCTCGTGCGGCCACGCGCCGCGGTAGACGCGCGGCGAGATGAGCGCGTCGTACACGTCGCAGGCGCAGATGATCCGCGTCTCGAGGTCGAGCTGGTCGCCGTACGCAGCCGAAGGGGTAGCCCGATCCGTCGAGACGCTCGTGGTGGTCGCGCACGAGCCGGCGCACGTCGCTCGGGAACCCGAGCTCGCGCGAGCAGTTCCTCGCCCCACTCGGGGTGCTTCTTGATGACGTCGTACTCCTCTTCGCGTCAGCGAGCCCGGCTTCTTCAGGATCTCGTCGGGGACGGAGAGCTTGCCCATGTCGTGCAGCAGGCCACCGGCCGCGAGCACGCGGAGGCGCTCGGGCGCGAGGCCGAGCTCGACGCCGACCTGCACGGCGCGGAGCGCGACGCGGCGCGTGTGCTCCTCGGTGTACGTGTCCCGCTCGGCGAGCAGCTGCGTGAGCGCGCCGACCTGGCCGCCGAGGAACGCTTCCTCCGCCGCGACCAACTGGCACGGGCTCAGGTCGCCGAGCAGCGGGCGCGACTGCGCGTGTCCGCGCCGGAGGTCGAGCGCGACCGGGAGGCCGATCGCCGCGATCCCGAGCACCTCGAGCCCGTGGCCGATCCACCAGCCGAGATCCATGTAGGTCAGGAGCAGCGACGCGGCGAGCGCCGCCGCGAGCCACGTCGTCCCGACGACGACGAGCAGGTCGGCCGGGCGCCGCGTGAGCCGGTACGTGCGGAACGCGCGCCAGCCGACGATTCCGTAGAAGGCGAGGCCGACGCCGAGCGCGGTCCACGCGGGCGCGGACCGAGGCTCCGGCACAGCGGGGACGAGGTTCGGGTAGGCGAGCCCGACGAAGCCGAGCCCTGCGACGACCGCGAGGAGCAGACCCTGGAGCGCGAGCAGCGGTCGAACCGCGCCGGGCCGGCGCAGGACCGGCAGCGTGCAGAGCGCGAGCAGCGCGCCGCCGACCGGGATCGTCGCAGCGCCGGAGAACGCGACCACCCCGTAGCCGCTGAAGATGACGCCCGGCGTCGAGATGCCGTGCAGGGTCAGCAGCGCGGCCATGACGGCGAACGCGGTCCCGATCATGACGCTGCGTCCGTCGCCGCGCCGCGAGGCCGCCACTGTCAGCACGAACGCCGCGATCGTCGCCGCGCCGGCGCTGAAGCTCACGAAGAGCGCGTGCGTGAGCCCGCTCCACATCACCTTCTCGTGCGAGAAGAAGTGCATGAGCGCAGGCGGGACGACCGCAAAGGTGATGCCCGCCGCGAGTGCCGGCTCGCGGGTCAGTTGCCGCAGCATTCCGGCACGCATCGTGGGCGCTGTTCTGCCGCCGGTCGTCCCCCGCCTAGGGGATGCGGCGCGGATGCCCGAGCGAGCCGAGCTCGGCGATGTCGCGCCGGAACCAGAGCGCGACCGTCCAGTCCGTGACGACGCGGATCTTCCGCGTGAGCAGCGGGAGCTGGTACAGGTGATACGTCCGCGTCGCGAACCAGCCGAGGAAGCCGGTCAGCCGCACGCCGAAGGCCTCGGCGATCCCCTTGAAGCGCCCGAGCGTCGCGCCCTGGCCGATCATGCGGTAGCGGTACGGGTGCGCCGAGCCCGTCAGGTTGCGCGAGAGGCGCCGCGCCTGCCGAAGCGCGTGCTGGCTCGTCGCGGGGTCGGGGGCCTCGGCGGCCGAGTTCGGCACGCGTGCGCAGTCGCCGAGCGCCCAGACGTCGTCGCGACCCTCCACGCGGAGGTACTGGTCGACGCGGACGCGGCCCTGCTCGTCGACGGGCAGGCCCCACTCGCGGACGAGGGGATTCGGGCTGACGCCGGCTGTCCACACGACTGTGTGCGTGGGCACGACCGTCCCGCCCGAGAGCGTCGCCCGCTCGGCCTCGACGGACTCGAGTCGCGTCTCCGTGCGGATCTCGACGCCGCGGCGCTCGAGCAGCTTCGCGGTGTAGGCGGAGAGCCGCGGCGGCAGCTCGGGGAGGATGCGGTCGCGCGCCTCGACGAGCACCCAACGCTGCGGTGACGACTTCAGCCGCGGGTAGTAGCGCATCGCGTCGCGCACGAGATCGTTCAGCTCCGCCAGGGCTTCGGTGCCCGCGTAGCCCGCGCCGACGAACACGAACCCGAGGTGGCGGTGGCGCTTCTCGGGGTCGAGCTCGGCGTCCGCGGCCTCGAGCTCGCGCAGCACGTGGTTGCGAAGCTCGATCCCGTCCGCGAGGTCGTTGAATCCGCGCGCATACGCGCTTAGCCCGGGAATGGGGAGCGAGCGCGTGACCGCACCGAGGGCGATCACGAGGTTCCAGTAGCGCACCCCGTACTCGACGCCCTCCGTCTGCACGAACACCGTGCGCGACTCCGGATCGAGCCGCGTCGCGTTGCCGACGATCAGCTCCGCCTTCGGGCAGAGCTGCCGGAGCGGGACGACGACGTGGCGCGGTTCGATCGTCCCGGACGCCGCCTCGGCCAGGAGCGGGCGGAAGAGCATGTAGTTCTCCGGGTTCACGATCGTGCACTCGCCGATGCGCCGCGCGACCACGCTGCCGGCGTAGCCGCCGCCGACCACGAGGACGCCGCCCCGCGCGAGCCTGTCCGTCGCCATGCCGTTATCGTCGCAGGGTGGCGGCGGTTCGCGTCCGGGACCTCGACGTCGTTCGCGGCTCCACGCACGCGCTCCGCTCGGTGACCCTGGACGTGCCCGACGGCCGCGTGACCGGCCTCCTCGGTCCGAGCGGCTCCGGGAAGACGACGCTGATGCGAGCGATCGTGGGCGTGCAGCTGATCCGCAGCGGCACGGTCGAGGTGTTCGGACAGCCCGCCGGCGACCCCGGGCTCCGGCGCCGGGTCGGGTACGTGACGCAGGCGCCGTCCGTCTACCGCGACCTGACCCCCCGCGAGAACCTCGAGTACTTCGCCCGGATCGTCGGAGCGCCGGCGGAGCGGATCGACGAGGTGCTGGAGCTCGTCGACCTCTCGCGCCTCTCGCGCCGCCACGTCGGCTCGCTCTCGGGCGGCGAGCACTCGCGCGTCTCGCTCGCTGCCGCGCTGCTCTCGCGGCCGGAGCTGCTCGTGCTCGACGAGCCGACCGTCGGCCTCGACCCGCTCCTGCGACGCGACCTGTGGCGGACGTTCCGCGAGCTCGCCGACTCCGGCACGACGCTGCTCGTCTCGAGCCACGTCATGGACGAGGCGGAGAACTGCCACGAGCTGATCCTCGTGCGCGACGGTCGGATCGTCGCGCAGTCGGAGCCGCAGGAGCTGCTGCGGCGGACCGGGACCGACGACATCGACGACGCGTTCCTCGTCCTGATCGAGGGCGCGCCGACGTGATCGCGACCGCGATCCGCGTGCTGCGCCAGCTGCGGCGCGATCCGCGGACGATCGCGCTCCTCTTCGTCGTGCCGCCGGTGCTGCTGACGCTCTTCAAGTACGTCTTCGAGGGGCAGCCGGAGACGTTCGACCGCGTCGGCGGGCCGCTCGTCGGGATCTTCCCGTTCGTGCTGATGTTCGTGATCACGTCGATCACGATGCTGCGCGAGCGGACGACGGGGACGCTCGAGCGCCTGATGACGCTCCCGATCTCGAAGCTCGACCTGCTGCTCGGCTACGGGCTCGCGTTCGCGCTCGTCGCGACGGTGCAGGCGCTGATCACGTCGATCGTCGCGTTCGGACTGCTCGGTCTCGACGTCGAGGGCTCGGTCGCGGTCGTCGTCGCGCTTCGCGGTCGCTGCAACGCGCTGCTCGGGATGTCGCTCGGGCTGTTCGCGAGCGCGTTCGCGAAGACCGAGTTCCAGGCGGTGCAGTTCATGCCGGCGTTCGTGCTGCCGCAGTTCCTGCTCTGCGGCCTGCTCGTGCCGCGCAACCAGATGGCGCCGCTCCTCGAGTGGATCTCCTACGCGCTGCCGCTCACGTGGGCCGTCGACGGCCTGCAGCGCGCCGTGGACGGAGGCGATACGGGACGGATCCTCCTCGACGCCGCGATCGTCGTCGGCGTGACGGTCCTCGCGCTCGGTCTCGGCGCGGCGACGCTTCGTCGGAGGACGCCGTGACGCAGGTCTCGGTCATCGGGTCGGGCGCCGAGCACGAGGAGCGGGCCGAGGCGGTCGGGCGGCTGCTGGCCGAGCGCGGCGCGGTCGTCGTCTGCGGCGGGCGCGGCGAGGTGATGGCGGCGGCCGCCCGTGGCGCCAAGTCGGCCGGCGGGACGACGATCGGGATCCTCCCCGGCGAGTCGCGCGCAGAGGCGAACGAGTGGATCGACCACGTCGTCGTGACCGGGATCGGCCACGCGCGGAACCTCGCCGTCGTCGCCTCCGGCGATGCGGTCATCGCCGTCGGCGGCCGCTGGGGGACGCTCGCGGAGATCGGCTTCGCCCGCGCGCTCGGGCGGTACGTCGTCATCCTCGAGCCGGGCTGGGAGGTCGAGGACGTGCCGCGCGCGGACACGCCCGAGCAGGCCGTCGAGCTCGCGCTCAGCCGCGCAGGAGCGGGCGCGTGAGGCAGGTCGGGCCGCCGTCGCCCTTGCGCGAGAGCTCGTCGCCCGCGTAGAGCGTCACCTCGACGCCCGCCGCCTCGAGCCGCCGGCGCGTCTCCGGGTTCCCGTCCAGCGTCAAGGCGCGGCGAGGCCCGAGCGCGAGAACGTTGCACGCCATCGACTCGAACTCGTCGTCGGTGACCTCGACGAACGCGACGCCCCGGTCCTCGAGCAGCTCGACGAGGCGGACGGGCATCAGGGGGAGGTAGACGACGGCGAGGTCGTCCGCGAGCGGCGAGATGAGCGAGAGCATGTGCATCACCTCGCCGCGACCGTGGTAGTGCGGGAGGTCGACGGCGATCACGTCGACGTCCGGAAGCGCGTCGCGCAGCGCCTCGATGCCGGCCTCGTTCGTCCGGTACCCGCGTCCGACGACGAGCGTGCGGTCGTCGAGCCAGAGCATGTCGCCGCCCTCTGCGGTGGCGGGCGCCTCCAGGCGAGCGAGCACGTCGATGCCGGCGGCGACGAAGTCCTGCTCGATCGCGTCGACCTCGACCTGCCGCAGCTCCTTGCCCGGCCGCAGCAGGACCGCGCCGGCGCTCGTGACGGCCGCTGGATCGTGGACGTAGATCGCGTCGAGCGCCGAGTCGAGCGGCTCGCCGACGACGACCTCGGCGCCCGCCGCTTCGAGCGCGGCGACGAAGCCTTCGTGCTCCTCGACGATCCGCACGGGATCGGGCGCAGAGCGCCAGCCGAACTCCTGCCAGCGTTGCACGTCGCCGGGCCGGCGCACGAGCACGCGGCGCAGAGGCGCGGTCATCGTCACGCCGACATCGTGACGCGTCAGGCGACTTCGCGCAGCCGCCGCTCGAGGTAGCGCTTCTCGATCGGGTTCGTCGCGAGCTCGAGCGCGCGGCGGTACGCGACGGCCGCCTCCTCCGCCCGCTCGAGCCGGCGGAGCAGATCGGCCCGCGTCGCGTGGAAGAGGTGGTAGGCCTCGAGCCCCGAGAGCTGGTCGATCGCGTCGAGCCCGGCGTCCGGGCCCCAGGCCATCGCCATCGCCACGGCCTTGTTCAGCCCGACGACCGGCGAGCCGGTCAGCTCCTCGAGCAGGCCGTAGAGGGACGCGATCTGCTGCCAGTCTGTGTCGTCCGCCGAGGGCGCCTGCGCGTGAAGCGCGGCGATCGCCGCCTGCAGCTGGTACGGGCCCGAGCGCCGGCGCGCCATCGCCCGGTCGAGCATCCGCACGCCCTCGTCGATCTTCGCGTTGTCCCACTTCGAGCGGTCCTGCTCCTCCAGCAGGATCAGGTCGCCCTCGTGGCCGACGCGGGCCTCCCGCCGCGAGTCCTGGAGGAGGATGAGCGCGAGCAGGCCGAGCACCTCGGGCTCGTCGGGCATGAGGACGCGCGAGCAGCTTCGAGAGCCGCGTGGCCTCGTCGCAGAGGTCGCGGCGAACGAGCTCGTCTCCGGACGTCGCGGAGTAGCCCTCGTTGAAGACGAGGTAGAGGACGGCGAGCACCGAGCGCAGGCGCTCCGGCAGGAGGTGGTCGGGCGGGACGCGGAACGGGATGCGCGCGTCACGGATCTTCCGCTTCGCGCGAACGAGGCGCTGTGCGAGCGTCGCCTCCGGGACGAGGAACGCGCGGGCGATCTCGGGCGTGCGGAGCCCGCCGACCTCGTGCAGCGTCAGGGCAACGCGCGCCTCGGGCGCGAGCGCGGGATGGCAGCAGGTGAAGACGAGGCTCAGCCGCTCGTCGGGGATCGAGCTCACGTCGTCCTCCTCCTCGGTTCGAAGCTCCTCGAGTCGCGCGAGGAGCTCGGTCTTGCGCGCGAGCGTGCGCTCGCGGCGGATGCGGTCGATCGCGCGGTTTCGCGCCGTCGTGACGATCCACGCCGACGGGTTGCGCGGCGTCCCGTCGCGGGGCCACTTCTCGACCGCGGTCGCGAAGGCGTCCTGCACCGCGTCCTCGGCGAGCTCGAAGTCACCGAGGACGCGGATCAGGATCGACGACCGCGCGGCCCCATTCCTCCCGGAACAGGGTCTCGACGGTCATTCCTGCTCGACGAGCGGCCTGATCTCCACCGAGCCGGTCTCCGCGACGGGGATCCTCGACGCGACGTCGATCGCCTGGTCGAGGTCTTCGCACTCGGCGACGAAGTAGCCGCCGATGACCTCCTTCGTCTCCGGGAACGGCCCGTCGGTCACGACCGCCGCACCGTTCGGCTTGCGCACGGTCTTCGAGCCGGTGTCGAGCTCGAGCCCGTCGAGCTGGATGCCCCGCTCGGCCGCCCACTGCATGAAGGCGCCCCACTTCGGCATCTCCTCGTCGCGAAGCCGCTGCGCCTCCTCGGGCGAGAGCCTCTCCCAGCTCTCGACGCGCTCGGTCGGGTTCGTGAGGAGCATCAGGTACTTCATGCCTCTGCCTCCACGTAGGCGGGTCGCACGACCACGGCGCCGCCGCGGTCGAGGGCGGGGATCTGCTGCGCGAGCGCGACCGCCTCGTCGGCCGAGTCGCAGTCGAACACGAAGAAGCCGCCGAGCTGCTCCTTGCTCTCCGCGTACGGCCCGTCGGTCACGCCGACGTCGCCGTCACGGACGCGGACGGTCGTCGCGGTGTTGCTCGCGGCCGTTTCGGCCCCGCCGACGAGCTTGCCGCCGGCCGACGCCGCGAAGTCGCGGTACTTGGCGTGGACGGCCTGCTGCTCCTGCTCGGAGAGGCCGGCCCAGGCGCTCTCGTCGCCGTAGATGAGCGCGAGGTACTTCATCAGGCCGGGGTCTCGGCGGGGAAGACGACGATCGGCCGCACCTCGATCGTCCCGTACCGCGCGGACGGGATCTTCGCGGCCCACTCCTGCGCCTCCTCGTCCGAGTCGACGTCGACGAGGTAGTAGCCGCCGAGGACTTCCTTCGTCTCCGCGAACGGGCCGTCGGTCGTCGCGGTCTCGCCGTCGCGGACGCGGACCGACTTCGCCGTCGCGATCGGCTGGAGCGCGTCGCCGGCGACGTACTTCCCCGAGCTCTTGAGCTCCTCGGTGTACTGGAAGTACTCCTGCATGACGTTCTGCTGCTCGTCGTCGGGCATCGTCTCCCAGGTCGCCTCGTTGTCGTAGATCAGCAGCATGTACTGCATGTGACCTCCCTCGTTGATCGGTTCCATCTTCTAGGACGAGCGGGCGGCCGAAAAATCGACGAGCCTGGAGAGAAGCGTGAGCGCGCCGTGCTTGTCGAGCGGCTCGTTCAGGTTCCCGCACTTCGGGCTCTGGACGCAGGACGGGCAGCCGTGCTCACAGGGGCAGCCGGCGAGCATCCGGGCCGTGTCCTCGACCCAGCCCTCGAAGACGTCGAAGCCGCGCTCGTTGATCCCGACGCCGCCCGAGTGGCCGTCGTAGACGAAGACGGTGGGCCGGCCGGTCTGCGGGTGGACGTTCGTCGAGAGGCCGCCGATGTCCCACCGGTCGCACATCGCCCAGAGCGGGAGGATCGCGATCATCGCGTGCTCGGCCGCGTGGAGCGTGCCGAGGAGGGCGGAGAGGCTCTCGACGCCCTCGAGGTGCTCCTCTTCCGGGAGGTACCAGACCGCCTCGGTCTCGAACTCGGTCATCGGCATGTCGAGGTGGACGAGGTCGAGCGTCGACTGGTCCCGGATCGACTTGCGCTGGTAGCCGACGACCTGCTCGGTCACGACGACGCGGCCGAAGGTGACCTCCATGCCCATCCGCTGCTCGACACGGAGCGGCTCGGCGATCTCGGTCATCGTCTCCTTCTTCGCCTGCGTGTACCAGTCGCCCGAGAAGGGCCGGACGAGCGCGTGGCGCGCCTCGAGGTCGAGCTTGTCGACGAGGTACGGCTCGCCGAGATGGAGGTAGACGGCGCCGTCGTGGACGGTCGAGTACGCGCGCTCGCGCTCGACGAGGCCGAGGAGCGAGCCGGTGTCGACGTCGACGACCGTGAACGAGTCGGGGCTCGTCGAGCGGAGCGGTATGCGCGCGGCGGGGTAGTCCTTCCCGGCCCAGACCCAGCCGCGCGGCGTGTGCTGAAGCTCGGGGAGCTCCGGGGCGCGGGCGAGCGCCGCGTCGCCGAGGGTCGCGCGGTCGTCCTCGTCGATCGGCGCCTCGAACGCGGCCGCCCGGACGTGGCCGTCGAGGACGCGCGGGTTCGCGTGGTCGAGGATCGCGGCCTCGACGCGGCGGTTGAGCAGCGTCTCGGGCTCGCGCATGAAGTACTGGTCGAGCGCGTCCTCGCTCGCGATCAGGATCGCCAGGCCGTTCCCGCGGCGGCCGGCCCGGCCCCACTGCTGGCGGAGCGACGCCATCGTCCCGGGGAAGCCGACCGAGATCGCGCAGTCGAGCAGGCCGATGTCGATCCCGAGCTCGAGCGCGTCGGTCGCGCTCACGCCGAGCAGCTCGCCCTCGACGAGGCGGCGCTCGATCTCGCGACGCTGCTGCGGCGTGTACCCGGCGCGGTAGGGCGCGAGCCGGTCGCGCAGCTCCGGCACGCGATCGGCCGCGAAGCGGTGGATCAGCTCGGCGGCCTTGCGGCTCTTCGCGAAGCAGATCGTGCGGAGGCCGCGGCTCGCGAGGTCGGCGAGCAGGCGCGACGCGTCGCCGAGCGCGGACGCTCGGACGCCGAGCTCCTCGTCGAGCAGCTCGGGGTTCCAGAGGACGACCGTTCGCTCGGCTCTCGGCGCCCCGTCGCCCTCGACCACCGTCGTGTCGACGCCGACCAGGCGCTCGGCGAGCTCGGCCGGGTTCGCGATCGTCGCGGACGCGAGCAGGAACTGCGGATCGGCGCCGTACATGGCGGCGAGCGCGTCTGAGGCGCCGCAGGACGTTGCCGACGTGCGAGCCGAACACGCCGCGATAGACGTGCGCCTCGTCGACGACGACGTAGCGGAGGTTCTGCAGCACGTCCCCCCAGCGGTCGTGGTGCGGCAGCACGCCGATGTGGAGCATGTCCGGGTTGGTCAGGACGAGATTCGCCCACCTGCGGATCTGCCAGCGGCGGTCGCCCTCGCGTGTCGCCGTCGTAGATCGCGGCGCGGACGCCCGGCGCCTTCAGCTCCTGCAGCGAGCGCAGCTGGTCCTGCGCGAGCGCCTTCGTCGGGTAGAGATAGAGCGCGCGGTTCTTCGGCTCGCGCGCGAGCGCGTCGAGGACGGGGAGGTTGAAGGCGAGCGTCTTGCCGCTCGCGGTGCCGGTCGTGACGATGACGTGCTCGCCGCGCGCGGCCGCCTCCCACGCGTCGGCCTGGTGGGAGAAGAGCGCGTCGTGCGGGAGGCGCTCGCGGACGCGCGCGTCGAGCGCTTCGGGCACGGGGACGAGCCTCGGTCCGCGTGCGGGCTCGGTCGAGACGTGCGCGATTTCCTCGCCCTCGAGCAGGTCGCCCCACGCCGCCGCCTCCTGCTCGACCGCCACGGCTCCATGGTGGCCGATCGAGCGGGGCTCGGCGAGTGTCAGATCGGGCGGAAGCCCGAACAGACGAGGTTGAGCGCCGTGATGCGGTCGCCGTCGACCGTGGCGTAGCCCTCCTGCTCCATCAGGGACGGCCCGTCCGTCGGATCGACCGCTCGCACCCGGTAGCGGAGCCGCTCGCAGTCGAGCAGGTCGTCGTGCTCGCGGTCGACGAGCTCGAACGAGTCCTGCGCGCCGAGCCAGTAGCGGTAACGCTCGGCGATCGCCTGGGGGCCGTCCTCCTCCCGCAACCGCTCCGGCAAGAGCGCACGGAGTCGCGCGTCGTCGGCGAAGCAGCCCGCGATCGCGTCGAAGTCCCTCGCGGCGACCGCGTCGATGAACCGGTCGACGACGTCGCTCACGCCCGCCGACGCTAGCATCCGTCTCGACCGGGGTGCCGCGCGCCCGCGCGGCTGAGATCACACCCGTTGAACCTGATCCGGGTCATGCCGGCGAAGGGAGGCAGTTGGTTCCCAGAGCACTCACGATCGCGACGTCCGACTCGGGCGGCGGCGCCGGCATCCAGGCCGACCTGAAGGCGTTCGCGGCCGCGGGCGTCCACGGCTTGTCGGCGCTCGTCGCGCTGACGGCCCAGAACACGACCGCGGTCACCGCCGTGCACGAGCTGCCGCCTGCGTTCGTGCGCGAGCAGCTCGACGCGGTGTTGGGACGACATCGGCGTCGACGCGGCGAAGACCGGGATGCTCTTCTCGAAGGCGCTGATCGAGGCGGTCGCGGACTTCCTCGAGGGACACCGCGTCCCGCTCGTCGTCGACCCGGTGCTGGTCGCGAGCTCGGGCGCGAAGCTCCTGGAGGACGACGCTGTCGACACGCTCGTCGCGCGGCTCTTCCCGCTCGCGACCGTGGTGACGCCGAACCTGAACGAGGCGGTCACGCTCGCGGGTGTCGAGGCTCCGCGCCGCGAGCTCGCGGAACGCCTGCACGCGCTCGGCGCTCCCGCCGTGATCGTCACCGGCGGACACGGCCTCGAGCCCGTCGACCACCTCTTCGACGGGGCACGACACGTCGAGATCGCAGTCGAGCGCCACGACGTCGCCGCGACGCACGGCGCCGGCTGCACGCACTCGGCGACGCTCGCCGCGGAGCTCGCGAAGGGCGCGTCGCTCGAGGACGCGGCCCGCACGGCGGCACACGTCGCTTCCGAAGCGGTCCGTCATGGACTGGTCGAGGTCGGCGCCGGCGAGGGCCCGGTCGATGTTCTCGCGCTGAAAGGACGCAGATGACACACGTTTCCCCGGGGACGACGCTCGCGTCGATCCGGGACCGAGAAGCCGCTCGTCCACCAGATCACGAACTACGTCGTCATGAACGAGACGGCGAATGCGACGCTCGCGCTCGGCGCGCTCCCGGTCATGGCGCACGCGCGCGAGGAGGTCGAGGAGATGGTGGGCCTCGCGGGCGCGCTCGTGATCAACATCGGGACACTCTCGCCGGCGTGGGTCGAGGCGATGCTCGCCGCCGGTCGGGCTGCGAATGCGAAGGGGATCCCCGTCGTGGTCGATCCCGTCGGCGCCGGTGCGACCCGCTACCGGACCGACACGGCGAAGCGGCTCCTCGACGTCGTCGACGTGACGGTCCTGCGGGGGAACGCGGGCGAGGTCGCGACGCTCGTCGGGCAGGAGGCCGAGGTGCGGGGGGTCGAGTCGATCGACGCGGGCGGCGACCCTGCCGGCCTCGCGCGAGAGGCCGCGCGCACGCTCGGCGTCGTCGCGTCAGTGACCGGCTCGGTCGACCACGTCTCCGACGGCGAGTCAGTCCTGTCGGTCGCGAACGGTCACGAGCTGCTCGCCACGGTGACCGGGACCGGCTGCATGTCGACGGCGATCACCGGTTGCTTCCTCGCCGCAAACCCCAACGCGCTCGAAGCCGCCGCCGAGGCGCTCGCGGCATTCGGGGTCGCCGGCGAGGACGCCGCCGTCGATGCGAAAGGGCCAGGCTCGTTCCACACGGCGCTCTACGACGCGCTCTACAACCTCGACCCGGTCACGCTCGACGCTCGCGCGAGGATCGCGTGAAGCTCCACGCGCTCGTCGGCGACGTCGAGACCGCGCGGGCCGCGGTCGAGGGCGGTGCGACCGTGATCCAGCTCCGAGTCAAGGATGCGACGACGGAGGAGCTCGTCGAGCTCGGTCGGCCGCTGCGCGAGCTCGACGCGACGCTGATCGTCAACGACGACGTCGAGGCCGCGATCCGGCTCGGAGCAGACGGCGTGCACCTCGGCCGGGACGACGAGGGCTTCGAGCGCGCACGTGAGGCAGGGCTCGTCGTCGGCCGGTCAGCCTGGGACGTCGGGCAGGCGCTCGCGGCGGAGCGCTCCGGCGCGGCCTACATCGGGGCGGGGCCGGTCTGGGCCACGCCGTCAAAACCGGACGCCGACCCGCCGATCGGGCTCGACGGTCTCGCGGGGATCGCGGCGGCCGTCTCGATCCCAGTGATCGCGATCGGCGGCATCGACGAGACCAACGCCGGAGCGTGCATCGGCGCGGGCGCGGCCGGAGTCGCCGTCATCCGCGCTGCACACGACGCGCGCGTACTCCGAGAGGCGATCGATGGAGCTTTCGCAGCTCGGTGAGCTCGGGCTCCTCGCGGAGCTCGAGCGGCGCGGGCTCGCGGAGCGGATCGACGACGACGCCGCTCAGGTCGACGGACTCGTCGTCACGCAGGACGCGCTCGTCGAGGGCGTCCACTTCCGGCTCGACTGGATGAGCTGGCGGGACCTCGGGTGGCGCGCGGCGGCAGTCAACCTCAGCGACCTCGCGGCCTCCGGCGCCGAGCCCCGCGCGCTCCTGGTCTCGCTCGCCGCGCCGTCCTCGACGCGGGTCGAGGACGTTTTCGAGCTGTACGAGGGGATCGCGGAGACCGGCGTCCCGGTCGTCGGAGGCGACACGACCCGCGCCGAGCTCGTCGCCCTCAGCGTGACCGCGCTCGGCCGCTCGGAACGCGTGCCCGGCCGCGGCGGCGCGCGCCCCGGCGACCTGCTCGTCGTCACCGGCCCGCTCGGCGCCGCGGGTGCGGCCTTCCGTAACTCGACCTACGTGCGGCCGCCGCTCCGGCTCGACGAGGGCCGCCGCCTCGCGCGTGTCGCGCACGCGATGCTCGACATCTCAGACGGCCTCGCGCGCGACGCCGGTCACATCGCGACGCGCTCCGGCGTCCGCTGCGTGATCGACCTCGAGCGCGTGCCGCTCGCCGAGGGCGCGACCGAGGACGACCTCCGCTTCGGCGAGGACTTCGAGCTGCTCGCGGCGACGCCCGACCCGCTCGACTTCACGGTGATCGGCCGCTGCGAGGAAGGCTCAGGCGTCGACGGTGTTCCCGCCGGCGGCTGGGAGCACTTCCTCTAGCGCGCGCTCGTAGTCGCCGCGTCCGCGCGCGCCGTCGATCACCGTCACCGCCTCGTCGTCGCGCAGGATCACGACCGTCGGCAAGCGTCAGCACGCCGAAGCGCATCCCCGTCTCGGGCTCGGCGTCCACGTCGACCTCGGCGAAGCGGACCGACGGATACCGCGGTGCGAGCTCGGCCAGCGCCCGAGCAACCGGCTTGCACGGCGCGCACCACGGCGCCGTGAACATCAACACCTCGATCACAAGCGCCCCCGGAGCGATGCGAACCGAAGCAGGGGCACCTTCCAGACCGCCTCGAGCACGATCGCGTGCGACATCTTCGAACCGCCCTCCTCGCGGTCGACGAACGTGATCGGCAACTCCACGACGCGAAAGCCCTTGCGCAGCGTCCGGTACGTCCCCTCGATCTGGAACGCGTAGCCCTTCGACTCGATCGCGTCGAGGTCGATCGTCTCGAGCACCTCGCGCCGGTAGCACTTGAACCCGCCGGTGAGGTCGCGTACCCGCGTCTGCAGCCAGAGCTGCGCGTACACGCAGCCGCCGCGCGAGATGAACCGCCGCAGGAAGCTCCAGTTCGGGATTCGCCCTCCCGGCACGTAGCGCGAGCCGAGCACCAGGTCGGCGCCGTCCTCCGCCGCCGCGATCAGGCGCGGCACGTCGTCCGGGTCGTGCGAGAAGTCGCAGTCCATCTCGAGGATCAGCTCGGCTCGTTCGGAGAGCGCGCGTCGAAAGCCGGCGAGGTACGCCGGCCCGAGCCCGTCCTTGCGCTCGCGGTGGAGCACGTCGACCGCGTCGAGCTCCGCCGCCAGGCGGTCGGCGATCTCGCCGGTGCCGTCCGGCGAGTTGTCGTCGACGACGAGCACGCGCACGCCCCGGTCGACGAGTGCGCGCACCATCCGCTCGACGTTCTCGCGCTCGTTGTAGGTGGGGAGACAGACGGTCGCCTGCACGCGCCTATGATCGCTGTCGGTGGCGAAGACGCTTCCGAAGAACCAGGACGTGGCCGAGCAGCTGGAGCTCCTGGCCGACCTGCTCGAGCTCGAAGGCGAGCCGTCGTTTCGCGTGATCGCCTACCGTCGCGCCGCCACCCGGATCCGCGAGACGCCCGGCGCCGTCGCCCAGATGGCGCTCGACGGGACGGCCAAGGACCTTCCGGGGATCGGCAAGACGATCGAGGAGAAGATCGTCCAGATCGTCGACGACGGCGAGATCCACGCGCTCACCAAGCGGAAGGCACTCGTGCCCGCCGAGGTCGTCTCGTTCATGCGGCTGCCGGGCCTCGGGCCCAAGTCCGCCGCGCGGATCTGGAAGCAGCTCGGGATCACGACGGTGGCCGACCTCAAGAAGGCCGCCGAGGCCGAGCAGCTGCGCACGCTCTCAGGGTTCGGCGCGCGCACGGAGGAGCGCATCCTCCACGCTCTCTCGCAGGAGACGACGCTCGAGCCGATCAGGCCGCTCCTCGGCGCGGGCCTCGCGCCGGTGCTCGAGGTCGTCCGCGTCCTCCGGGAGCACCCCGCCGCCGACCTCGTGTCGGAAGCCGGCAGCGTGCGCCGCCGCAAGGAGACGTTCCGCGACCTCGACATCATCGCGACGGCAAAGGATCCGCGCGCGCTGACCGACCACTTCGTCGGGCTCGGTTGGGTCTCCGAGGTCGCGGCGCACGGCGACACGAAGGCGACCGTCGTCTCGCACGACGGCCTGCGCTTCGACCTACGCGTCGTGCCGCCCGAGTCGTTCGGCAACCTCCTGCAGCACTTCACGGGCTCGAAGGACCACAACGTCGCGCTGCGCGAGCACGCGGTCAAGCGCGGGCTCTCCATCTCGGAGTACGGGATCAAGAACGTCGAGAGCGGCGAGGTCTTCACGACCCGCGACGAGGCCGAGCTCTACGAGTTCCTCGGCTACCAGTTCATTCCGGCGGAGCTCCGCGAGAACCTCGGCGAGATCGACGCCGCGCGCAAGGGCGAGCTGCCGGAGCTCGTCGACGTCTCGCAGGTGCGCGGCGACATGCACCTTCACTCGACGTGGTCGTCGGACGGCAAGAACACGGTCGAGGAGATGGCGCGCAGGTGCATCGAGCGCGGCTACCAGTACATGGTCATCACCGACCACTCGCACTACCTGCGCGGCGAACGGCTCGCGGCGCAGTGGCGCGAGATCGATCAGGTGAACGAGAAGGTCGCGCCGTTCCGCATCCTCCGCGGGATCGAGGCGAACATCCGAGCGACCGGCGAGGTCGACGTCGACGAGGAGACGCTCGCGCAGCTCGACTGGGTCGTCGCGTCGCTCCACCAGGCCTTCGACAAGAACCCGACCGAGCGGATCATGAGCGCGATGGAGCACCCGTACGTGCACTGCATCGGCCATCCGACCGCGCGCAAGATCAACAAGCGCGGGCCGGCCGACGTCGACATCGAGCGCGTGATCGAGAAGGCGCTCGAGACGAGGACCTTCCTCGAGATCAACTCGCAGCCGGACCGGCTCGACCTGCGCGACGTGAACGCGCGGCGCGCGGGGGAGGCCGGGCTCAAGCTGCCGGTGAACACCGACGCGCACGAGATCGGCGCGCTCGACTGGATGGACATCGGCATCGCGCAGGCGCGGCGCGCGTGGCTGACGAAGGACCACGTGCTGAACACGCGCACGTGGAAGCAGATCGAGAAGCTGAAGAAGAAAGCGCGCTAGCGCTCGACCGCGAGCCGTGCGCCGAGCGCGATCAGCACGACGCCGCTGACGGCCTCGGTCACGCGCCGGAACGTCCGGCTGTGCGCGAGTGCCCCGACGAGCGTCGTGTAGACGCAGAGCCACGTGAGGCCGATCGCGATGAACACGGCCGCGAGCAGCGCGGGCTTCGCGGCGGGGTCGCCGTGCGAGACGAACTGCGGCAGCAGCGTGGTGAAGAGCACGGCGAGCTTCGGGTTGAGCAGGTTCGTGACGAGTCCCTGCCGGAACGGGGAGCCGCTCGGCTTTGCCGCCTCTTCGGGCTCTTCCCCGCGGCGCAGCGAGCGGAGCGACTGGACGCCGAGGTACACCAGGTAGACGGCTCCGGCGAGCTTGAGCGCCGTGAAGACGGTCGCGGACGCCGAGAGCACCGCGGCCACCCCGAGCGCGCTCGCGGTCGCCCACAAGAGCAGGCCGAGCGCGATCCCGCCGACCGTCCGGAAGCCGGCCCCTCGCCCGCCGCGGACGGTGTTCCGCAGGACGAGCGCCATGTCCGGCCCGGGGCTGATCGAGAGGACGATCGCGACGCCGACGAACGCGAGGAGTTGGCCGTCGATCATCAGAGCGTCCGCAGCACGTCGAGCATCTCCGCGGGGGAGTGGACGACGACGTCGGCTGCGTCCGCGATCCCGCGCGGCCCCTCGTCGGAGACGACACCGACGCGGATGCCCCACTCGATCTCGTCGAGCGCGCGGAACGCGTCGAGGTCGGTCGTGTCGTCGCCGGCGTAGAGCGCGCGCTCGAGGCCGCGTTCTGCGAGCAGGAAGCGCACGGCCGTCCCCTTGTTCGTCTCGAGCGGGGGCCGGACCTCGAGCACCATTCGGCCGAAGCGTGGGACGAGGCCCGCATCCCGCGCGCGCTCGGCCGCGCCGAGCAGGTACGTCTCGGCCGCGTCGGGGTCCTCCGCGGTGCGGTAGTGGAACGAGAGGCTCAGGCCCTTGTCCTCGACCGGCCACGCGACGTCGTCCGCAAACGCCCGCACGCGCTCGCGCCAGCGTGGCGCCTCCGGGTCGAGCTCGAGGCCGTGCTCGCCGACGTAGACGAGCTCGTCCACGCCGACGATCCGTCGGGCGTCCTCGCCGGTGCGCCCGCTGACGCAGGCGACGAGCGCGTACCGCCCGGCGAGCCGATGCAGCTCCTCGCGCGTCTCGTCCGGCACCCGCGAGTCCTCCGGCCGGTCGACGATCGGCGCGAGCACGCCGTCGACGTCGAGGATGATCGCCGCGCGCTGCGGCTCCTCGCGCAGCCGCTCGAGCAGCTCGTCGGCGTCCACGCACCTACGATACGCCCGTGAAGCTCGTGGCGATCGGGCTCCTCGCGGGCTTCATGAGCGCGCTTTTCGGCGTCGGCGGCGGGCTGGTCATCGTGCCGCTGCTGATCCTGCTCCTGAAGTGGCCCCCGCACGCGGCAACCGCGACGTCGCTCGGTGCGGTTGGTATCACGGCACTTGCCGGCGCGATCGTCTACGCGTTCGCGGGCGAGGTCGATCCGGCGCACGCCGTTCTGCTCGGCGTCCCCGCGGCATTCGGTGCGACGCTCGGCGCAACGCTCCAGCAGCGCGTGCAGGGCCGCGAGCTCTCGTACCTCTTCTCCGCGCTCCTCGTCGTGATCGGGATCTGGCTGCTCGTATGACGCTTGCGCTCGCCGTTCTGCTGGGCTTCGTCGCCGGGATCATGTCCGGCATGTTCGGCGTGGGCGGCGGGCTCTTGTTCGTCCCGACGCTCGTGCTGCTCGGGCTCGGCCAGGTCGAGGCTCAGGCGACCTCCCTCGCGGCGATCCTCCCCACGGTCGCCGCGGGAACCTGGCGCCAGGCGTCGTACGGGAACGTGCGCTGGAAGCCCGCGCTCGTCCTCGGCTTCACGTCCGTCGCCTCGGTCGGCCTCGGCGCGTTCGTTGCGCTTTCGCTCCCGGAGGACGTCCTCAGACGCCTGTTCGCCGTCTTCCTGATCGCCTGCGCGGTGCAGATCGCCTGGCGAGCCCGGACGCGTTAGGACATTCTGTGCCCATGAGCGAGCGCGAGGAGCTGTGGATTCCGCTCGTCGACGAGCCGATCGGCGGCATCGTCGAGCAGATCCAGCGCGAGCATCCCGACGTCGCAGCGCTCGTCGAGTCGCCGCACCGCGTGCTCGCGTTCCGCACGTTCGCGTACATCCGCGTCGGCCTCGTGCTCGGGCAGCTCCTGTTCGACAACGACCTGCCGCCCTACGACGGCTCCGAGACGTGGGTCGACCAGCTCCTCAAGAATCCGGAGCACCACGCCGCACTCGAGCGCGAGGTGCGCGAGGTCGCCGAGGAGATCGCCGCCGACCCGAAGTACGCCGGCGAGGAGACGATCGGGCCGGACGACGAGACGCGCGCGCGCTTCCGTGAGTTCGCGCGGAAGCAGCTCGGCGGCTAGGCGCCCAGGCTGATCACACGGACGATCGTCTGACCCTGGTCGACGACGCGCGGCGGGTGGTGATTGTCGAACGTCCTGGCCTGGATCCCGAGGGTGTACTGCTCCCCAGGAGTGAACGAGTCACCGGTCGCCGGACGAGGATCCTGGTCGAAGAAGTCGAGCCGCAACCCGATCCGCAGCAGGTAGCAGCCCGCAGGATCGACCTTGTCGGGCTCCCACCGCCACTCGCCCACCTGGGCGACCGCGAAGTCCGCACCGCCGCCGAACTGGGCTGCGAGCCGGAAGTTCCCCGTGCCGAGGCCCGTCACCGGGCTCCCGTCGTTCGCGCGGGAGACGGACACGCCGATCAACAGCCGGCCGATGATGTCGGGCCCCCTCCTCCACTCCGCGCTGCACGCCTCGACCACCAGTCGCGCCATCACGGTTCACGCTACGCCGCCACGCGACTGATCGCAAAGATGAACGCAAAGCCGACGAGCGTCAGCGCGACGCGCTTCGCCGACGGGTGCTCGTGCGCGTGGGGGAGCAGGTCGGTCGCGCCCATGTAGAGGAAGAAGCCCGCGTAGACCGCGAGCAGCTCTCCGAGGATCTCCTCGGAGACGTTCAGCGTCGCACCAACGAGCGCGCCCAGCACCGGAGCCGCCGCGTCGACGACGAGCCAACGAATGGCGCGCCCGCGCTCGCTTCCCTGCCGCAGCACGAAGCTGACCGTGTTCATCCCGTCCGCGAAGTCGTGCGCGATGACCGCGAAGAAGACGAGGAACCCGGTCGCCGTGTTGATGTTGAAGGCGAGCCCGATCCCGAGCCCGTCGATGAACGAGTGGATCGAGAGGCCGGCCGCGCCGAGCGCACCGACCTGCGCGTGCGCGCGGGCGTGTTCGGTGTCGTCGCGGTGGTGGAGCACGAGCGCGCGCTCGGCGAGGAAGAAGGCGATGAAGCCGAAGCCGACGAGGCCGCCGACGCGCGTGGGGTCGTCGACGATCTCGATCGCCTCGGGCAGCACGTGGAAGAGCGCGACGGCGACGACGACGCCGCCGGTGAGCGCGATCACCGTCGTCAGGTCGCGCGAGAAGCGCAGTGCCGTGTACCCACCCGCGAGCGTCGAGCATGCGGTGAGGAACGCGAGGGGGACGACGATCCAGTTCACGCGCCAGCGGGCGCAGAGGCCGTAGACGTCGAGCTCGTGACTCTGGGCGCGGAAGCCATGGTGACGCTCGAGCACCGCCGGCGACGGCGCGCCGCAGAGCTCGGTCTCCTCGACCGATCCGCACGAGATGCAGACGAGGTGGTGGTGGTGTCCCGTGTGGCAGCGCACGTACGCGCCGGCGAGCTGGCGGACTGAGCCCGCGTCGCGGAGCAGCTCGACCGTCCGGTAGACCGTCGCGAGGCCGAGTGACGGCTCGCGCCTGCGCGCGCGGTCGTACACGTCGACGACCGAGAACGAGCCCTCCTGCGCGGCGACGGCGTCGAGGACCGCGCGGCGCTGTGGCGTCATGCGTGCGTCGTCGGGGAGGCGGAGCGGGTCCACGTTTCATCGAGCGTACTGAGAATGATTCTCACTCACAACCTGTGAGTCGCCGTCGGACCGCGGAGGCCTGTGCCAGAATCAATCGCTTCGTGGGCAAGCGGCTCTCCATCGCCCTGGCGCTCCTCCCGCTCGCGCTCGCCCCCGGTCTCGCCGGGGCCGAGTCGTCGGCGCGGGACGGCGGCGCGACGTCGCAGGCGTACGCCCTCAGGGTGATCGTCCCCGGCCAGGCCGGAGCGGCCACGAGCGCCGTCACGGCTCCCGTCGACGCGGTCGCGTTCGGGAACGCGGGCGCCTACCCGAGCGCCGATGTCGTCTCCTGGGGCGGTTCCGTCGCCTCGGCCTCGGCGAGCCCCGGGCAGACGGCGACCGCGAACGCCGCCGCCGAGGTGAGCTCGCTCACGCTCTTCGGCGGCGAGGTGCAGGCGACCTCGATCAAGGGCGCCGTGCAGGCCCGCGCGAACGCGACGGCGGCGTCCGGCGACTTCACCGGCGCGGCGATCGGCAGCCTCACCGTTCTTGGCCAGGCCGTCGGGATCGCGCCGAACGCACGCGTCGCGCTCGGCGACTGGGGCACCGCGATCCTCCTCGCGCAGGGGTCTTCGCCCGAGCCGAAGGCCTACCGCGGCAACGTCACCGCGCTCGACATCCGCATCACCGTCGACCACGGTGGGCTCCCGGCCGGCACGCAGATCCTCGTCGGGTACGCGGAGGCGGCGGTCACCTCGCCCGAGCCGCAGACGACGACCGGAACGACGACCGAAGCGGTGCCCACCGCGAAGCCGCCGGGGGGCGGGAAGTCCGCGGAGCCGCCCGAGCAGAACGGCATCCCGCCGGTGATCAAGCAGCCGCCGATCGGCGTGAAGCCGAAGCTGACGCCGGCGCGGTACGTCTTCCCGGTCTACGGACAGTCGTCGTTCACGAACACGTTCGGCTCACCGCGCGCGGACACGGGCTGGCACCACGGCGAGGACATCTTCTCGTCGCTCGGCGCGCCGCTTCTCGCCGTCTCGGACGGGACGATCTTCTCGGTCGGGTGGAACGACGTCGGCGGCTACCGCCTCTGGCTCCGCGACAAGCAGGGCAACCAGTTCTACTACGCGCACCTCTCCGCGTTCTCACCGCTCGCGCAGAACGGCTCCGAGGTGAAGGCGGGCGACGTCGTCGGGTTCATGGGCAACTCGGGTGACGCGCAGGGGACGCCGTACCACCTGCACTTCGAGATCCACCCGCTCGGGATGCTCCACATGGGCTACGACGGCGTCGTCGCGCCGTACCCGTACCTGCTTGCGTGGCGGCGCGTTCAGGACATCGTGTTTCCGGACGGCGCGGGCTGGGCGCCGCCGGCCGTCGCGGGCTCGTCCGCGCCGAAGCCGGGAGCGATCGTGCTCCAGGTCTCCGACATCTCGACGGCGAGCGGTCTGCGACCGGGCTCGGTCGCGCGCGCGTTCGTGGCCCCCGTCGCGGCCGAGGGCGACGGGAGCCTGCTCCGCGGCTTCGCGCCGCCGCCCGCGGAGGACGGCGCGCGCGAAGGCGGCGGCGGCGAGCGCTAGGCGGCGCTCGTCGGAGTCGTCGGGCTTGTCGGGCTCGTGCCGCCCGAGTTGTTGCCCTGGTAGGTGAAGTCCTCGTCGGCGCCGCCGATGAGGCCCTTCAGCCGGTTCCGCGTGGCGGGTCCCGTCACGGGATTGAAGAGAATCCCGAGCACGATGCCCACGAACAGCAGCGTCGCGTTCCGCGTCGAGTGATCCTTCTGGCCCTGGAGCCGGTTCGCCGCCTTGCGCAGGTCGTCGACCGCACCGCGGATGGTGTCCTGGATGTCCTCGTCGCTCGCGACGCGCGCCGCGAGCGAGACCGTGCCGCGAGGCCCCATCAGCTCGTTGTAGACCTCCCGAGCAGCGCCGAGCGCATCGCGCACGTTCTCCCGGAGCTGCTCGTCCTTGACGGCGCGCTCGACGTACGGGCGGATGTTCTCCGCCGTGTCGGTAAGCCGGTCCTTTGTCTTAGCCATGCCCTTCGCGTCCTTTCGATTGCTTGCTGCCCCGTTCTACCCCTTGTCCTCTCTGCCCTAATCCTCGCAGGATGTGGCGGGGGCGCGTCGTCCGAATCGCAGGAACTTCGCGGTCAAGGGTTCACCGCGGAGGCTCCGGGCGGCTGGGAGCTCTCGCATCCGCCCCGGACGTCCGCCGCCGACAACCCCGACGGGCCGGAATCCGTCTCCGTTGCGCAATTCCGCCTCGCCAGGCGGTTCGACCCGTCGCTCTGGGATGCCGCCGTCGTGGAGCTGAACGACGTCGCGGCGCGGCTCGCCGAGCGGGTCGGGCCGGATGGGGTCGTCCGCCGGAGCGGCCAGGCGACGATCGGAGGCCGGCGCGCCCGCACGTACGACATCGACTACACCCGCGAGGGCAGGAAGCTCGTCGACAAGGTCGCCTTCGTCCTCGAGGCCCGCCGCGAGTTCCAGCTCACGTGCCGGATCGACGTGGACGATCCCGACACGGGCACCGACGCCTGCGACCGGTTGCGCAGCTCGTTCCGGCTCGGCTAGCGAGGGCGGGCGGCCCGCCGCTCCACGCCCTGGAGCCGCCGCACCGACGCGCGCCCCCGGCCGTCCAGCGCGGCGTCGAGCACGTCAGGGAGTTCGTCCGCGAGCACGAACTCGAGCTTCTTGCGCGTGTTCTCCGGAAGCTCCTCGAGATCGGGCTCGTTCTCGCGAGGCACGATGACGCGCTTCAGCCCGGCACGCTCCGCGGCGAGCACCTTCTCGCGCACGCCGCCGATCGGGAGCACCTGCCCGGTCAGGGTCACCTCGCCGGTCATGCCGACGTCCGCCGCGACTGGACGATCGGTCACGAGCGAGACGATCGCGGTCGCCATCGCGACGCCGGCGGACGGCCCGTCCTTCGGCACCGCGCCGGCCGGGACGTGGATGTGCACGTCGTGCGCGGCGAACCAGCCCGGGTCGAGCGCGAGCTCGACCGCGTGCGAGCGCACCCACGAGAACGCGGTCTGCGCGGACTCCTGCATCACCTCGGACAGCTGACCCGTCAGCTGGAGCTTCCCGCGGCCGTCGTAGGCGCCGGCCTCGATGAAGAGGATCTCGCCGCCGACGGGCGTCCAGGCGAGGCCGGTCGCGACGCCCGGCTCCGACACGCGCTTGCGCACCTCGTGCGAGAAGCGCCGCGGCCCGAGCCACTCGCGCGTGCGTGCGTCGTCGATCCTGACCTTGTCGGCCTCGCCGCGCGCGATCTGCGTCGCCGCCTTGCGGAAGAGCGCGGCGAGACGCCGCTCGAGGTTGCGCACGCCCGCCTCACGCGTGTACTCGCGGATGACGAGCCGCACTGCTCGATCGAGGATCGTGGTGCGCGACGCGGTCAGTCCGTGCTCGCGCAGCTGCTTCGGGATCAGGTACTTCTTCGCGATCCCGAACTTCTCGTCCTCGGTGTAGCCGGACAGCTGGATCACGTCCATGCGGTCGAGGAGCGGCGCCGGGATCGTGTCGGTCGTGTTCGCGGTGCAGATGAACAGCACCTTCGAGAGGTCGAAGGGCAGGTCGAGGTAGTGGTCGCGGAACGTCGAGTTCTGCTCCGGGTCGAGCACCTCGAGCATCGCGCTCGACGGATCGCCGCGGAAGTCGCTCCCCATCTTGTCGATCTCGTCGATGAGGAAGACGGGGTTTCGCGACTCGGCGTCGCGGAGCGCGCGGATGACCGTTCCGGGCATCGCGCCGATGTACGTCCGCCGGTGGCCGCGGATCTCCGACTCGTCCCTCACACCGCCGACGGAGATGCGCACGAACTCGCGCTCGAGCGCGCGCGCGATCGAGTGGCCGAGCGACGTCTTGCCGACGCCGGGTGGGCCGACGAAACAGAGCACGGGCCCGCTGAGGTCGTTCTTGAGCTTCGAGACGGCGAGGTACTCGACGATGCGCTCCTTCACCTTCTCGAGGTCGTAGTGATCGGCATCGAGGATCTTGCGCGCATGGTCGAGGTCGAGGTTGTCGGGCGTCGCCTGCGTCCACGGCAGCGTGAGGATCCACTCGAGGTACGTCCGGATCACGCCGTGCTCGGCCGCCGCGGCGGGCAGGCGCTCGAGGCGCCCGAGCTCGCGCTCGGCCGCCTTGCGCACGTCGTCGGGCAGCTCCATCGACTCGAGTCGCTCACGCAGCTCCTCGACCTCCGCGCGCTCGGGGTCGCTCTCCCCGAGCTCGTCCTGGATCGCCTTCAGCTGTTGCCTGAGGAAGAACTCGCGCTGGCCCTTCTCGATCTCCGACTGGACCTGCGTCTGGATCTTCGAGCCGAGCTCGAACACCTCGAGCTCGCGGTTGAGGATGCGCGAGACGTCGCGCAGGCGCTCCTCGACGTTCGCGAGCTCGAGCAGCCGTTGCTTCTCGTCGGTCTTGATGCGGAGCGTCGACGCGACGAGGTGGCACAGCGCGCTCGGGTCGTCGACGTTCGCGGCCGCGAGCTGGAGCTCCTCGGGGAGGTACGGGACGAGGCCGATGATGCGCGCGAACAGGCTCTGCACGTTGCGTGTCAGCGCCTCGACCTCGCGCGACTCCTCGAGGACGTCCGGGACCTCGACGAAGCGGCCGCGCAGGTACGGCTCGGTGTCGAGCGGCTCGTCGAGGTGGATCCGGCGGATGCCCTGGACGAGCACGCGGAGCGTCCCGTCGGGGACTCGGATCATCTTGTGAATCACGGCCGCCGTGCCCGTCGTGTGGAGGTCCTCGAAGCCCGGCGACTCCTTCTCCTGGTCGCGCGACGTGAGCAGCGCGAGCATCCGATCGCCCGCGACGACGTCGTCGACGAGCTTGATCGAGCGCTCCTGGCCGATCGCGAGTGGGGTCATCGACTCGGGGAAGACGACCGTCTCGCGCAGCGGCAGGATCGGCAGCACCTGCGGGATCTGCACGTCGCTCGGCTCGACGAGCGGTGCCTCGACGTCGCTCATCGCGCGCGCACCACCGTGATCGACACGCGCGCAGGCGCGGGCGGGCGCTCAGCGATCGGCAGCACGATTCGCAGCAGGCCACGTTCGTACTTCGCGGCCGCATCGGCGACGTCGACGTCGAACGCGAGCGAGACCTCGCGCTCGAAGGGGCCGTACTCGATCTCGCTGCGGTACCAGACCTGCCCGTCGCTCGGCGGCCGCGCGCGTTCGCCGGCGATGAGCAGCCGCCGCCCGTCGAGCACGATCCGGATCGCGTCCGGGTCGGCGCCGGGGATTTCGACGACCAGCGTGAGCTCGGGCGGGTCGTCGGTGCGGTAGACGTCGATCTGCGGGCGGTGAGCAAGGCGCATCCCGGCCGCGAAACGCGGCACCTGCCAGAGGTCCGCGAAGAGCTCTTCGAGCTCGGCGAGCTTGTCGATGTCGCGTCTTCGTGCCATCGGCTACAGCGTAGAGTTCCCCTTCGTGGCGCGCGTGATGCTTGTCGTCAAGGTCGCCGCCGGCGTCATCGTCGGGCTCCTGGTTCTCTGGTTCGAGGCCGTTCGGCACCTGCCCGAGACGAAGCGCCGAAAACAGGCGAGGCGGCGCGCGCGGATCCTTTCGCGTTCCTGAGCGGACCCTTACTCCTTGAAAACAGTGCGCGGCTACCTTCGCCGCATGCTTCGAGTGATGGTTGCAGCGATCGTGGCGGTCAGCGCCTTTCTCGTCTACGCGATGCGCGCGGAGGCCTCGCCGTCGATCCAGTACGGCGTGCAGGACGACGCCTGGCTGCTGGGCGGGCCGGGGACGTTCGACGAGCGGCTCGACCGGGTCGACGCCCTCGGGGTCGATCTCGTCCGCGTCAACGTCCGCTGGGACCAGGTCGCGGCGAAGCGGCCGGCGCAGGCGACGCGGACCTCGACCCCGCGTACAACTGGGCGGAGCCCGACGTCCTGCTCCAGGGTCTGCGCGCACGCGGCATCGGCGCAGTCGTGACGCTCGTCGGCTCGCCGCGCTGGGCGAACGGCGGCCGCGCGTCGAACTGGGCGCCGACGAGCACGAGCTCGCTTCGCGAACTTCGCGTACGCGGCAGCGACCCGCTACCCGTGGGTGCGCCATTGGGTGATCTGGAACGAGCCGAACAAGTACTGGCAGCTCCGCCCGACGAGCCCCGCGACGTACACGAAGTTCCTGCTCAACCCGGCGTACGCGGCGCTCAAGCGCGCGAATCGCGCGAACCTCGTCGCCGGCGGCGTGACCGCGCCGCGCGGAGGATCGGGAAGCGTCTCACCCGTCGACTGGATCCGCGGCATGGACCGCGCGCACGGCGCGCGCCTCGACGCGTACGCGCACCATCCGTACCCGGTCAGCCGGCTCGAGACGCCGACGTCCGGCGGCTGCAGCCGCTGCGAGAACATCACGATGGCCGACGCTCGATCGCCTGCTCTCCGAGGTCCAGCGCGCGTTCGGCGCGAAGCGGATCTGGCTGACCGAGTACGGCTACCAGACGAATCCGCCCGACCGGTTCTTCGGCGTCTCGCAGAAGCACGCAGGCGCGCTACCTCTCCGAGGCCGCGCTCCGCGCCTACCGCGCGCCGCGCGTCGACATGCTCATCCACTTCCTCGTCCGCGACGAGGCGCACGTCGGCCGCTGGCAGAGCGGGCTCTTCACGATCAACAACGTCCCGAAGCTCTCCGCCTCGACCTTCCCGATGCCGCTGGCGCGCATGTCGATCCGCGGCGCGACGGCGACGCTGTGGGGCCAGGTGCGCCCGGGCGCCGGCTCGCAGACCTACCGGCTCCGCTACACGACGGGCCACGGCTGGCACTGGCTCGGCGGGAGCCGGAGGACGAGCTCGCGCGGCTTCTATGTCGTCAAGGTGCGCGTCCCGCTCCGGACGACGGTGCAGGCGGTCGCGAACGGCGAGTTCAGCGCCGCAGTCCGGGTCCGCTAGCGCACCGCGGCGTAGAGCACGACGGCCACGCCGACGAGGAGCGGCACCCAGGCCCAGCGCAGCAACGCGAACGCGCGCTGGTCGCCCGGACTCGGCCCCGGCTCGGGCGTATAGGGGTCGAGCTGCGGCTCGTCCCAGTCCTCGACGTCTCCGGCCTCGGGATCGACCCGATGGTCGGGAGGATGCTCGCTCACGCGCCGGAAGTTAGCATCGCCCTCTCGTGAGGGCGAAAGGAGTCATCGCTGCGGGCGGCGAGGCGACGAGGCTCGGTGAGCTGACGCGCGTCGCGAACAAGCACCTGCTCCCGGTCGGCCGCTGGCCGATGATCTACTACCCGCTCCAGCTCCTGCAGCTGGCGGGCATCCAGGACGTGCTGATCGTGACGGGGCAGGGGCACGCGGGCCAGCTGATCGACCTGCTCGGCGACGGCCGCATGCCGGCGCGCGGGTCGGAGGAGCCGCTCTTCGAGCTCGACCTCTCGTACAAGGTGCAGACCGAGCCGGGCGGGATCGCGCAGGTCGTCGGGATGGCCGAGGGCTTCGCCGGGACCGGGAAGCTCGTCGTGTGCCTCGGCGACAACCTCTTCGAGTTCGCCGAGGTCGAAGCGATCCGCTCGTGGGCCGAAGAGGGCGACGGGGCGCAGATCTTCGTCAAGGAGGTCCCCGACCCCGAGCGGTTCGGGGTCGTCGTCTACGGCGAGGACGGGAACGTCGTCGACCTCGCCGAGAAGGCGGGCGTCGTGGACAAGCGCTTCGACTCCCCACCCTCGAACGATGCGGTCGTCGGGCTCTACTGCTACGACGCCGATGTGTTCGAGCTGATCAACGAGCTCGAGCCGTCGAGCCGCGGCGAGCTCGAGATCACGGACGTCAACCGCACGTACGCCCAGCGCGGGAAGCTCACGGTCAGCCGCGTGCAGGGCTGGTGGCACGACGCCGGTACGCACGAGGCGCTCTCCGACCTCGGCGCGCTCGTCGAGGAGACGGGAGCGAACAAGCCCGCATGAACGGCATCGAGCGGATCCCGCTCCAGCGGTTCGAGGACGACCGCGGCTGGTTCATGGAGCTCGCGCGGAGGTCGCGCATGCGCAAGCCGTGGGGCCAGACGAACCTCTCGTCCTCGCGCAAGGGCGTGATTCGCGGCCTGCACTACCACGAGCGCGGACAGGACGATCTCTTCGCGTGCCTCCAGGGGATGGCGCGCGTCGTCGTCCTCGACCGCCAGACGGGCGAGACGTTCACCGAGGACATCGGCGACGAGAACCCGGTCGCGATCTACATCCCCGGCATCCACGCGCACGGCTTCGAGGCGCTCACCGATCTCCTCTTCTGCTACCACGTGACCGAGGAGTACGACGCCTCGGATCCCGACGAGCACGCGATCGCGTGGAACGACCCGCGCGTCGTCCATCTCTGGAGCACGCAGTCGCCGATCCTCTCGCAGCGGGACCTCGACGCCGCGTCATAGTCACGGGCGCGGGCGGCCAGCTCGGCCGCGCGCTCACCGAGACATTCGCGGGGGACGAGCTCGTGGCTCTGAGCCACGAGGACTGGGACGTGGCGCTGCCGCCGCCCCCGCTCGAGGCCGACCTCGTCCTCCACGCCGCCGCCTGGACGAACGTCGACGGCGCCGAGGACGATCCGCAGGGGGCGGCCGCCGTCAACGTCGGCGGCACGCAGCACGCGGCGTCACTGGGGGCGCCGCTCGTCTAGTACTCGACCGACTACGTCTTCGACGGGCACGAAGCGCACCCCGTACGTCGAGTCCGACGCGCCGAGCCCGCTGTCCGCGTACGGCCGGACGAAGCTGCACGGCGAGGCGGCCGCCGGCGAGCAGGCCTGGATCGTGCGCTCGTCGTGGCTCTTCGGACCGACCGGCCACAACTTCCTGCGCACGATGCTGCGCCTCGGCGCGGAGCGCGACGAGGTCGCGGTCGTGGACGACCAGCTCGGCTCGCCGACGTACGTCGGCCACCTCGCCGAGGCGACGCGCTCGGTCGCCGAGCTCCCCTTCGGCGTCTACCACGTCGCGGCGGCGGGCGAGTGCACGTGGGCCGAGTTCGCGGAGGCGATCTTCGAGGAGGCGGGGTTCGACACGCGCGTGCGGCGGATCACGACGGAGGAGCTCGGCCGCCCTGCCCCGCGCCCGGCGTACTCGGTGCTCAGGAGCGAGAAACCGGAGACGCCGGTCCTGGCGAACTGGCGGGAAGGGCTCCGCGAGTGCCTGGCACGCATTGGCTGACTACGCATTCCTCACCACCTGGATCGTCGACGCGCCGGTCGAGCGCGTCTGGGAGATCGATCCACGCAGTCGAACGCTGGCCGACGTGGTGGCGCGGCGTCCAGAGCGTCGAGGAGCTCCACCACGGGGACGGCGACGGCGAGGGATCGATCTACCGTCACGTGTGGCGCTCGAAGATCCCGTACGCCGTCCGCTTCGACGTCCACGGTCGTCGAGGTGCGCCGGCCGAAGCTGATCGCGGCGACGCGCCGAGGGCGGGCTCGCCGGGACGGGGACGTTCCGGCTCTTCGAGGCGGCGCTCGGCACGGCGGTCACGTACGAGTGGAGCGTGCGCACGACGAAGGCGTGGATGAACGCGATCGCGCCGCTCGCGCGGCCGGTGTTCGCGTGGAACCATCACGCCGTCATGAAGCAGGGCGGCGTCGGGCTCGCGCGCGAGCTGGCGTCCGACTCGTCGCGCAGTCGTCCGGCTGACGAAACCCGTACAAAGGCGCAGGACAACGCGAACGGCGCGTGACTACCCTTGGCGCGATGCGCCTGCTCGTCACCGGTGGCGCCGGGCTTCATCGGCTCGCACTTCGTGCGCCGCGCTCGTCGACGCCGGCGACGACGTCGTCGTGCTCGACAAGCTCACGTACTCGGGCAACCGCGCGAACCTCGAGGGCGTCGAGCACGTCTTCCACCAGGGCGACATCTGCGACCCCGACGCCGTGGCCGAGGCGGCGCAGGGCTGCGACGCGATCGTCAACTTCGCCGCCGAGACGCACGTCGACCGCTCGATCCTCGAGCGCGGCGGAGTTCATCCAGACCGACGTCGCGGGCACGCAGGTGCTGCTCGAGCTCGCGCGTCGCGACGGAATCGCGCCTCGTGCAGGTGTCGACCGACGAGGTGTACGGCGACCTCGAGGGCGGCGGCGCGTCGAAGCGAGGACGACCCGCTGCGGCCGTCGAGCCCGTACAGCGCGTCGAAGGCCGGCGGCGACCTGCAGGTGCTCGCGTACGTGCGCACGTTCGGCGTCGACGCGTCGATCACGCGCGGCGCGAACACGTACGGCCCGAACCAGTACCCGGAGAAGATCATCCCGCTCTTCGTCACGAACGCGCTCGACGGCGCTGCCGCTGCCGGTCTACGGCGACGGTCGGCAGGTGCGCGACTGGCTGCACGTCGAGGACCACTGCGCCGGCGATCGAGCTCGTGCTCCGCGAGGGAGTCGCCGGGTGAGATCTACAACGTCGGCGGCGGCGAGAGCGGAGAACATCGACGTCGACGCAGCCGGATCCTCGAGCTCACCGGCGCCGACCGCTCGCTGCTCGCGCACGTCGACGACCGCCCCGGCCACGACCGCCGCTACGCGCTCGACGACTCGAAGCTGCACGGGCTCGGCTGGTCGCCGCAGCTGGTCGTTCGACGACGGGCCTCGGCGCGACGGTCGACTGGTACCGCGAGAACCGTGCCTGGTGGGAGCCGATCAAGTCGGGCGAGTTCCGCGACGTACTACGAGCGGCAGTACGCCGCGCGCCTTTCCTAGGAACAGATCCCGCGGGCTTCGTCGACCGCCGGGTGCGGGCCGAGCAGCTGCTCGCGCCGGTCGAGATACGGCATTGCCTCGTCGCAGCGGCCGAGGTGCGCGAGCGAGTTGCCGACGTTGAAGTTCGCGTAGCCCTCGTACGTCTTGTCGCGGCCGCGGAGCGCCGGGAGCGCCTGCTGCGAGCAGCGGAGCGCGCGCGCCTAGTCGCCGTCGTTCATCGCCGCGGTCGACTCGTCCTGCAGTCGCGCGGGCCTCGGCGACGGAGAGGCCGGCGTTCGCCGGCTGCGACGGCGCCGCCGGGGTCGTCTGCTCGCTGGCGGTCACGGTCACGCGCTGCGTCTCGCCCTGCGCCGTCACGGTGCGGACGACGGTGGTCTCCTGTGCGTTGCTGCTGCCGCCGCCGCCTCCGCCGTCGTTCGAGGCGACGAGTGCGGCGAGGATCAGCCCGGCGCCCACGAGCGCGAGCAGAACGAGCACGGGAACGAGCCAGGACGGCCGCGACGGTCGGGCGGACGGGGGTGCGGGTTGGCGCCGGGGTGCGGGCGTGAGCACGCGCGTCGCCGGCGCGGAGTCGTGCAGAGCTGCGTCGAGGTCCGCGACGAGCTCGGCCGCGGTGCGGTAGCGGGCGTGCGGATCCTTCGCGAGCGCGTGGTCGAAGACGGCATCGAGCTCCTGCGGGAGCTCGGGCCGCACGTCGCTGATCCGCGGCACGTCCGCGTGCACGTGCGCGGCGGCCTCGGCCGCGGCCGTGTCGCCCTCGAACGGGCGCCGGCCGGTGAGGAGCTCGAACGCGACGACGCCGAGCGCGTAGACGTCGCTCGCCGGGGTCGCCCGGTCGCCCTGCGCCTGCTCGGGCGACAGGTAGCCGGCGGTCCCGAGCACCGTCCCGGTCTTCGTCAGCGAGTCCATCCCGGCCGCGCTCGCGATCCCGAAGTCGGCGACGTGGAGCGTTGTCGTCCCGGTCGAGCAGGAGGTTCGCGGGCTTCACGTCGCGGTGGACGATGCCCGTCCGCGTGAGCGGCGTCGAGCGCGGTCGCCGCCTGCCGAGCCACGCGAGCGCCTGACCGGGCGGCAATGCGGCCCCTCCCGGAGCCGCTCCTCGAGCGAGCCGCCGCTCAGGTACTCCATGACGATGAACGGCCGCCCCTCGTTCTCGCCGACGTCGAAGATCGTGACGATGTGCGGGTCGGCCGGAGAGGCGAGCCGCGGCGAGCGCCTCGCGCGTGAACCGCTCCCGGACGCCCTCGTCCTCCGCGTAGCGCTCCGCGAGCACCTTCACCGCGACGGCGCGCCCGAGCGTCTCGTCGGTCGCGCGGTAGATCTCGCCCATCCCGCCCCGCCCGATCCGGCGCGGGCCGCGGTAGCGGTCCGGAAGCACGTTCGTCTCGATGTTCACGTGGTGTCCGTTGCCGACCGGCACGAGTGGAAAACGCCGCTCAGCAGCGAAACTTGAGGATTCCGTGAACGCGTCCGGCCACTCGAGACAGGATGCGCTAGCCTCGATTCGGCCTCAGCCGCGGACTTCCACCTCGCCGATGCTTCGCCGAGCGCTTCTACTCGCATCCGCAGTTTCACTCGCTCTCACCGGGCTGGCCGCTGCGCGGACGCATGCGACCGCGGTCAAGGCCGCGGCTCCGCGCGCCGGCGTTCTTCATCAGCGGCCGCGGGTGGGGGCACGGGATCGGCATGAGCCAGTGGGGCGCCTACGGGTTCGCCCAGCGCGGCACGACGTACGACAAGATCCTCGCGCACTACTACCGGGGCACGACGCTCGGCAAGGCCCCCGTCGCGCGCATCCGGGTGCTGCTGGGTGAGGGCAAGAAGGCGCTCGCGATCTCGTCGGACTCGCCCTTCTCGGTCAAGGACTCGCAGGGCGCCGTGTACCAGCTCGCGGCCGGCCCGTACCAGCTCGGTCCCGCGCTCAAGGTGAAGGTCGATCCGGCGCAGCCCGCGAAGGCGCTGCCCGGGCCGCTCGTGTTCCTTCCCGGCGCGACGCCGCTGAAGTACGCGGGCAAGGAGTACCGCGGGCAGCTGCAGGTCAACCCGGGGAAGGCCGCGCCTGCAGCTCGTGAACAACGTCGGGCTCGAGCCGTACCTCTACGGCGTCGTGCCGCGCGAGGTGCCGTTCGCCTGGCCGCCCGAGGCGCTCAAGGCGCAGGCGGTCGTCGCGCGCTCGTACGCGCTCGCGGTGCGCAAGGCCGGGGCGTACGACGTCTTCGCCGACACGCGCAGCCAGGTCTACGGCGGTGTCGCGGCCGAGAAGCCGTCGACGACGGCCGCGGTCGACGCGACGGCCGGTCAGGTCGTGCTCTACGAGGGCAAGGTCGCGACCACGTACTTCTTCTCGACCTCCGGCGGACGCACCGCGTCGATCGAGGACGCATGGGCGCGCGGACGAGCCGACGCCGTACCTCGTCTCCGTCCCCGACCCCTACGAGACCGCCTCCCCGCACCACGTCTGGGGGCCGTTCTCCTTCACCGCGACCAAGCTTCGCTCCACGTTCAAGGTGCCGGGCCAGTTGCTCGACGTGAAGGTGGCCGTCAACGCGTCGCAGCGCGTCACGGAGATGACGCTCGTCGGGTCGAAGGGCGAGGTCGTCGTGCCGGGCGAGGTCGTCCGCACGAAGCTCGGCCTCCGTTCGACGTGGTTCCGCGTCGGCGTGATGACGCTGGAGCCGCCGGCGGCACCGGTCGAGTACGGCGGCTCGGCGAAGCTCACGGGCGTCGCACGCGGCGGCGCGAAGCCGACGCTCGAGCAGCGTGTGTCCGGTCAGGTGTGGGAGCCGGCGGGGCGCATCACGCCGAAGGGCGACGGGACCTTCGCGATCGCCGTCAAGCCGCTCGCCTCGACCGACTACCGCATCGCGGTCTCCGCGACGCTCGTCGGCCGTCCGGTGCACGTCTCGGTCGCGCCCCGGGTCCGCCTGCAGCCCGCGACCGCGCCGACCACGCTCAAGGGCCTCGTCCGGCCGGTCGTCCCCGGCGCCCGTGTGGACGTCCAGCGCCTCGTCGGCTCGAGCTGGAGGCCCGCTGCGACCACGACGGTCGCCGACAACGGCTCGTTCGAGGCGACCCTGAACCTGACGCCTGGCACTTACCGTGCCCGCGTCGCTCCGGGACGCGGGCTCGTCCCGGGCGTCTCGCCGATTCTGCGGGTCGTCGCGGGGTGATCCGCCTCGCCGTCGCGGCGTTCGTCGCCGCGCTCCTGCCCGTCGCTCCGGCGCAGGCTGCCCGCTTCGCGGTGGGGGTCGAGTCGGGAGCGTCGTTCACACGCGTCTCCACCGCCGTCGAGCGCGCCACGGGGTCGCCGGTCGACGTCTCGCTCCGGAAGCTCGACGCCTTCGTCGTCGAGACGCGTTCGCCCCGGCGGCATCCGCGGCGTCCCGGGTGTCGCCTACGTCGAGCGGCTCGGCGCCTCGCGCCGCCTCGCGTTCACGCCGACCGACCCGCTCGCTGCGAAACAGTGGCACCTCGAGCAGGACCGCGCGACGAACTTCTGGCCGGAGTTCCCCGCCCTCGCCGGTCCTCGCGTCGCGGTCATCGACTCCGGGATCGACGGCGCGCATCCCGAGTTCGCGGGCCGCATCGCCGCCGCACGTACCTTCGTCGGGGGCAACCCGCTCACCGACCAGCAGGGCCACGGGACGTTCGTCGCGGGCCTGATCGCGGCCCAGACGAACAACGGGATCGGGGTCGCGGGCATCGCGTTCGGCTCACAGCTCCTGATCGCCAAGGTGGTCCGCCCGAGCCGCCAGGTCTCGCTCGAGGCCGAGGCGGCCGCGATCCGCTGGTCCGTCGACAACGGCGCGCGCGTGATCAACCTCTCCCTCGGCGGCCTGCGCGACCCGCGCGATCCGTCGCGCGACACCTTCTCGCCGCTCGAGGCGTCGGCCGTCCGCTACGCGTACACCCGCGGCGTGGTCGTCGTGGCGGCGGTCGGGAACGGCGATCAGGCTCCGACGACTCCGTGGCCGTACGCGAGCTACCCCGCGGCGCTCCCGCACGTCATCGGCGTCGGCGCGCTCTCCAAGGACGGATCGGTCCCGGCGTTCTCGAACCGCGATCCGATCTTCAACGACCTCACGGCGCCGGGCGAGGAGATCGTCTCCACCTTCCCGCGGCAGCTGACGGCGCAGCGGCCGGCCTGCGAGGAGCAGGGCTACTCGATCTGCGGGCCCGACGAGTACCGCACGGCCGAGGGCACGTCGTTCGCGGCGCCGCAGGTCAGCGCTGCCGCTGCGCTGCTCCTGAGCGTGCGTCCGATTCTGCGGCCCGACCAGGTTGCGCACCTCCTGACGCGCTCGGCCTCGGACCTCACGGCGGCGACCGGGTGCAAGTCGTGCCCGCCTCTCCGGGACTCGTACAGCGGCTGGGGGCGCCTCGACGTCGAGCGGGCCCTCGCCTCGCTCGCCGCGCCGATGCCGCCGGGCGACCGCTTCGAGTCGAACGACGACGCCGGCGCCCAGGCGACGCCGCTCCGCAAGCGCCGCGCCGACTTCACCGCGACGCTCGACTTCTGGGACGACCACGTCGACGTCTACAAGCTCTACCTGCGCAAGCGGCAGCGGATCACGATCACGCTCGAGAGCCCGCGCCGCTCCGACGCCGACCTCGTGCTCTGGAAGCCGGGGACCCAGCGCGTCGAGGGCCTCTCGCTGGCGCTCCTGCGACAGCGCGCGGCGATGTCCGCGACGCGGAACGCTCGCGAGCGGATCACGTACCGCGCGAAGGCGACGGGCTGGTACTACGTCGAGGCGAAGCTCGTCAAGCCCGGCGACGGCGCGTACCGGCTCGCGTTCGTGAAGCGCTAGAGGAGCTCTTCGGCGGGAACGTCGCGCAGCACGCGCGCCGGGTTCCCGACCACGACGACGCGCGGGGGGACGTCCTTCGTCACGACCGCCCCGGCGCCGACGAACGCCTCCTCGCCGATCTCGACCGCCGGGCAGAGGATCGCGCCGCCGCCTACGCGCGCTCCGCGCCGGATCGTCGGGCCTTTGATCAGCGCGTGCCGCTTCTCCGTCCGGCCCATGAAGTTGTCGTTCGTCGTGACGACGCAGGGCGCGATGAAGACGTGCTCCTCGAGCGTCGAGTAGGCCGTGATGTACGCCTCGGCCTGGATCTTCGTCAGCGCCCCGACGGTCGTGTCGTTCTCGATCAGCGAGCCGCTTCCGATGACGACGTCGTCGCCGATCACGCAGCGTTCGCGTACGCGTGCGCCGTCGCCGACGATCACGCGCGCGCCGAGCTTCGTCCCAGCGAAGACGATCGCCCCCGTCGAGACGATCGTGCCGGGCCCGATCTCGAGCGGCGCGAGCGCCTCGCGCTTCGCCGTCGACCGGGGCGAGAGCGACGGCTGCTTCCCGAGCACGACGTTGTCGCCGATCGTGCAGCCGTCGGCGATCACCGTGCCGGGGTAGACGACGACGTTGTCGCCGACCGTGTAGCTCACGCCGGCACGGGCGCGAGCGACGCCTGCAGCTGCTCGAGCGCACGCACGACCCCGAGACCGTCGCGCGCGACTTTCTCGCGGTCGCCGTCGCCGCGGACGAGCGAGAGGAAGTGGAGGCACTCGAGCTTGAGCGGCTCGTCGTTCGCGATCTTCGGGCTGTGGATGTCGCCGGTGCGCGTCTGCCACTCCCAGCCGTAGGTCATCGCCGGCTGCCATGGGCCCTTCTCGTACACCGTGACCTTGCGCTCGACCTCCATGTCGTCGAACACGACCATCTTGTCGAGGCCGACGACGGTGATCTTGCGCATCTTGTGCGGGTCGAGCCAGGAGAGGTGCATGTGCGCCATCTTCCCGCTCGGGAAGCGCAGGTAGCAGAAGACGACGTCCTCCACGCCCGGTGTCAGGAACGCGTTGCCGTGCGCCCAGACCTCGTTCGGCTCCTCGTCGAGCAGGTACGAGGATCACCGACAGGTCGTGGACGCCGAGCGACCAGAGCGCGTTCTCGTCCTTGCGGATGATCCCGAGGTTCTGGCGGTTGCCGTAGACGTAGAGCACGTCGCCGAGCCCGCCGGCAGTCGACGAGCTCCTTCACCTTCTGCACGGCCGGGTGGTAGAGGAGCAGGTGCCCCGGCATCAGCGTCAGGTCGCGCTCCTCGGCGAGCGCGACGAGCTCCTCCATCTCTTCGCCGACGCATTGCCGGCGGCTTCTCGACGAAGACATGCTTGCCCGCGAGCAGCGCCTGCCTCGAGAGCGCGTAGTGCGTCGGCACCGGCGTCGCGATCACCACGGCGTCGACGTCCGGATCGTCCGAGAGCTCGTCGAAGCTCCGTGCTCATGCGCCGCATTCGGGTAGCGGCGTGCGAACGTCTCGCGCTGCTCCTCGGAGTGCGTCGCAGAGCGCGACGAGGTCTGCGAGCGTCGTCGAAGTTGCGGACGAGGTTCTTGCCCCAGTGGCCGAGCCCGGCCACCGCGACCCTCGGCGTCACAGCTTCCAGACCTTCTCCGAGGCGCGCCCCCTCGGTCCCGTGGCGTTGCGGAGGTCGACGATCAGCGCGGAGCGCGCGACGAGATCGTCGTAGTCGATCGCGGAGTGGTCGGTCACGATCGTGACGCAGTCGTACTCGCTCCGGATCGAGCGGGACCGACTCCATTCCCAGCTCGTGAACCGACGGCACGTGCGGGTCGTGGTACGCGACCTCGGCGCCGGCGTTTCGGAGCAGCTCGATCAGCTTGACCGCCGGCGACTCGCGCATGTCGCCGATGTCGGGCTTGTACGCGACTCCGAGAACGAGGATTCGGATCCGCTCATCGACTTCTGCTGCCGTGGTTCAGCGCCTGCGAGATGAGCGAACGGCAGTAGTACGGCATTGCCTCGTTGACCTTGCCGGCGAGCTCGATGAACTCGGTCGTGAAGCCGTACTCGCGCGCTTTCCACGTGAGGTAGAAGGGATCGATCGGGATGCAGTGACCGCCCAGGCCCGGGCCCGGGCTGGAAGCTCATGAACCCGAACGGCTTCGTGGCAGCGGCGTCGACGACCTCCCAGACGTCGATGCCCATCCGGTCGCAGAGCTGTGCGAGCTCGTTGACGAGCGCGATGTTGACCGAGCGGAAGATGTTCTCGAGGAGCTTCGTCAGCTCCGCGGCCTCCGGCGACGAGACGGGATGCACCGTCTTGATCGCCGAGCGTAGAACTCAGCTGCGCGGCGTCCGCACTCCTCCGTGACGCCGCCGACCACCTTCGGCACGTCGCGGACGTCCCACGCGGAGCCGGGATCGACGCGCTCAGGCGAGAACGCGAGGTTGAAGTCCTCCCGGCTTTCAGCCCGCTCGACTCGAGGATCGGGAGCAGCTGCTCGCGCGTCGTGCCCGGGTACGTCGTCGACTCGAGCACGACGAGGTGACCCGGCTGGAGCCGCTTGGCGATCTCGCTCGTCGCGGCGAGCACGATCGACAGATCCGGCTCGCGCTGGCGCGAAAGCGGCGTCGGCAGTGCGATCAGGATCGCGGCCGCACTCCGGAGCTCGTCGTAGTCGACGTCGCGGCGAGCCGCCCCTCGCCGACGAGCCGGCTCGAGCTCGTCGTCCGCGACGTCCTCAATGTGGCTGTGGCCCCGATTGAGCGCGTCGACGACCCGCTGCGCGACGTCGACGAGCAGCACCTTCCGGCACCGGCGGTCGCGAACGTGTGCGCGAGCGGGACGCCGACGTAGCCGGCGCCGACGATCGCGACGTCCCACGGTCTTGGTCGGCGCTGTCGCCTGCGCGGTCTCGGTCTGCTCGCTCACGAGCGGAAAAGCGTACAGAGCGCGTCCGCGATCCGATTCGAACGCGTACCCGTCTCCGTACAACTCTGGCCGTTCGACGGGCATCGAAGCCTCCCCTACCGCACGGGCGAGCCTGTCCGGATCGTCATCGACGAGGGTATTCGCCCCCGCCTCGACGGTGTCGACCCACTCGGTGCTCGGGCGCAGGGTCACGCACGGGACCCCGTACCAGTAGGCCTCCTTCTGGAGACCTCCGGAGTCGGTCACGATGACGCGCGCCTGCGCGACGAGCGCGACGAAGTCGATGTAGCCGAGCGGCGGGATCGTCACGACCGGTCCCGTGAGCCGCGAGTCCGTCCCGCTCGAGCGCGGCGGCTCGTGCGCGGGTGCACCGGGAAGACGACCGGCTCGGTCAGGCGGTTCAGGCCCTCTACGATCTTCGGCAGGCGCTCCTGCGCGTGTTCGCCTCGCGGTGCACCGTCGCCACCAGGTATCGGCCGGGGGTCAGCTCGAGCTCCGCGACGATTTGCGACCGCCGTCGAGCTAGCGGAGCGAGGCGCTTCGTCGCGTCGGCCATAACGTCACCGACGACCTCGACGCGCCCGGGCACGTGCTCGTTCGCGCTCCAACGTCCGGCGAGAGCGCTCGTCCGGGGCGAACAGCACGGCCGCAAGTCGATCGACCTCGATCCGGTTTCGTTCCTCCGGCATCGACAGGTCGCCGCTTCGAAGGCCCGCCTCGACGTGCGCTATCGGAACGGCGGCCCGACGGCTGCGATGCGCCCCGGCGAGCGTCGAGTTCGTGTCGCCGTAGACGAGGACCGCGTCTGGCTCCGCCTGGCGCACTCGCGTCGAGGATCCGCGGCGTCATCGACGTCGACGTCCGCGGTGTGCAGGTCGAGCCTGACGTCGGGTTCAGGCAGGTCGAGCTCCTCGAAGAAAACCTCTGAGAGCTCGCGGTCGTAGTGCTGCCCCGTGTGCAGCAGCACCTCGTCGATTTCCCGGCCGCGCAGCGCCACCGAAAGCGGCGCCGACTTCACGAACTGGGGGCGGTTCCCGACCACCGAGAGGACCCGCATCGCGGCTAGACTACGCATCCCGCCCGGGCCGTTAGCTCAACTGGCAGAGCAGGGGACTCTTAATCCCAAGGTTGAAGGTTCGAGTCCTTCACGGCCCACTTTGCAGCGCTCTGTTCTTTTCGAGCGCCGGGGCATAGGCTGGATGGTCAGGGGTCCCGCGTGCGTTGAAGCGAGCTTCAACCCCTCGCGGGCGGCGTGCGTGGGGCCTCGTTCCTAGTCCTCGCCTTCCCAGTACTCCAGCTCGGGCCCAGGCCGGCTGAACATGATCCGCTCGCCCGCGACGCTTCGCGCGCCGATCTTGCCCGTGTCGAGGTACTCGACGATGTCGGGCGCGATCAGCGTCGAGAGCATGAGCACGCGGATCGGAGCGTCGGTGCGGTTGCTCACCTGGTGCGCCCCTTCCTTGCCGCGCGGGAAGCAGACGACGTCGCCCTCGCTGAGTCCCTGTTCGTCCTCGTGCGTGCGGAGTGTCGGCGCGCCGCGCAGGACGACCATCCACTCCTCGTTCGCGTGATGCGTGTGGTACGGCCACAGCTTGTCGCCGGGCTCGAGCTCGTACATGCTCCCGCCGATCAGCTCGGCCCCGATGTGGTGGCCGACCCAGGCGTCCTTGCTGCGCCAGCCCTCGCGCTCCTCGGTGCGGTCCCACTCGTCCGCGTTCAGGTTGAAGACCTTCACGCGCGCAGCCTAACGTGGCCCCGCTGAGTCGTCAGGCCGGCGGCGGCCCCTCGTCCACGTACGTCCGGCGGCGCGACGACCAGTATGCGGGCCCGCCCCACGACGACCAGAAGACCATCGAGAGCACCAGGCCGAGGATCCCGACGATCATCAGGATCCAGCCCACGACGTCGATGTCGACGCCCGAGACGTCGGCCGTGACGGCGAAGGCGAGGATCGCGCCGAGCGCGATCAGGAAGATGCTGACTCCGATTCCCAACGAGTACCTCCTTCGGGTTCGCAGGCCGAGGATCTCCTTCCGGCCGGGGACGAAAAACACCTGCTCGTGCCGGGTCGCTCAATCTGGCAGGGGTCAGGCCCGTTCAGTAGGCTCGGCCGCGCGTTGCGAAGGGGAGCCGTCGTCGCGCTGATCTCGATCGCCCTGGTCGTTGCGGCGGTCACGACGGCGATCGCGCTGTTCGTGCCTTGGCTTCCGGAGAACGCCTCCGAGGAGCGTGACGGGATCGACCTCGTGCTCTGGGTGACCGTCGGGATCTGCCTCTTCGTCTTCTCGGTCGTCGCCTCGGTCTCGATCTACGCCGGCATCAGGTTCCGCGCGCGCCCCGACGACGACTCGGACGGCCCGCCGATCCACGGCCACACCGGTCTCGAGATCCTCTGGACGGCGATCCCGACCGTGCTCGTGACGATCATCGCGGTGCTGAGCGCGATCGTCCTCGCCGAGAACAACAGCGCGAAGGGCAAGCCGCTGGTCGTCGAGGTGCTGGCGCAGCAGTACGCATGGCAGTTCACGTACCCCGAGCAGGGCGGCGTGAAGGCGACGAACCTCTACCTCCCGCTCGACCGCTCGACGAAGGTCGTGCTGACCGCCCGGGACGTGATCCACTCGTTCTGGGTGCCGCAGTTCGGCCAGAAGCAGGACGCCGTGCCGGGGATCGTCACCACCGTGATCGTCACGCCGACGAAGGTCGGGAACTACCCGCTCATCTGCACAGAGCTCTGCGGCCTCGGCCACGCGCTCATGCGCACGAGGGCGATCGTGCTGACGCAGGCCGATTTCGACCGCTGGGCGCGACAGCAGCGCCAGGGCGGCGGCGGTACCGGCACCGGCGGCCAGACCGACGCCAAGGGCCTCTTCGCGAGCACCTGCGGCGGCTGCCACACGCTGACGAAGGCCGGTACGAGCGGCACGGTCGGTCCGAAGCTCGACGACCTCTCGCTCGACCCCGAGGGCGTCCGGCAGCAGATCCGCCGGGGCGGCGGCGGGATGCCGCCGTTCGAGGGTCAGCTCTCCGGCTCGCAGATCGACGCGCTCGTGCAGTATCTGACGGGGTCTACGCAGTGACCGAGACGACGACCGCGCCTCCGCACGCGGCGCACCACGACGCGTCGCACGAGCCGCCTCGGCAGCGCCACTGGCTGCTCAGGGCGGGCTGGCCGCGCGCCATCTGGATGACGGGCGCGTTCTTCGTGCTCGGTTTCCTGATCGTCGTCGGCCTGCGTGCGCTCCTGAACTACGAGCCGGTCGTCGACTGGCACGTGATCATCGTCGTGGCCGCGCTCACGATGGCGCCGCTCGGCTTCCTGGCCGGTCTCGGCGGCTTCGACTACTGGGCCTCGTACGCGATCGGCCAGCCGACGCAGCCCGAGGACCACTCCGGGCACGGCGCGTACAGCTGGAAGGACTACTTCCGCGTCAACACCGATCACAAGGTGATCGGGATCCAGTACGTCGCGACGACGGTCTTCTTCTTCCTCGCCGGCGGTCTCCTCGCGATGTTCGTCCGTGCCGAGCTGGCGCGCCCCCAGACGGAGTTCTTCGACACGCAGACCTACAACGAGCTCTTCACGGTCCACGCGTCGCTGATGATCTTCCTCTTCATCATCCCGGCGTTCGCGGGCCTCGCGAACTACGTCCTGCCGCTGATGATCGGCGCGCCCGACATGGCGTTCCCGCGGCTGAACGCGCTCTCGTACTGGCTGCTCCCGATCGCCGGGGTCATGCTGCTCTCGTCGTTCTTCTTCCCGGGCGCCGGAGCCGGCTGGACGAACTACGCGACGCTCTCCGTCGACCAGCCGTTCGGGAACGTCTTCTTCTCGATGGCCGTCCAGTGGGCCGGAGCGAGCTCGATCATGACCGCGCTCAACTTCCTGGTCACGATCATCACGATGCGCGCGCCTGGGATGACGTTCTGGCGCATGCCGCTGCTCGTGTGGGCGAACTTCACGACGTCACTGCTCGTCGTGATCGCGACGCCGTTCATCGCCGGCTCGCAGTTCTTCGTGCTCTTCGACAAGATCATGCACACGAACTTCTTCGAGCCGAGCGAGGGCGGCTACGTGCTCGGGTACCAGCACATCTTCTGGTTCTACTCCCACCCGGCCGTCTACATCATGATCCTGCCCGGCTTCGGGATCGTCTCGGAGGTCATCTCGACGTTCTCGCGCAAGCCGATCTTCGGCTACCGGCTGATGGCGCTCTCGCTGATGGCGATCCTCGTGCTCGGCTTCTCCGTGTGGGCGCACCACATGTTCGTCTCCGGCATGGCGAACTACCTCCGCGTGCCGATGATGGTCACGACGCTCCTGATCGCCGTGCCGACCGGGATCAAGGTCTTCTCGTGGCTCGCAACGCTGTGGGAGGGGAAGATCCACTTCCGAGCGCCGATGCTGTGGGCGCTCGGGTTCGTCTCGATGTTCGTGATCGGCGGCCTCTCCGGCGTGATGCTCGGCGCCGTTCCGATCGACATCGCGGTCAGCGACACCTACTTCATCGTCGCGCACATCCACTACGTGCTGCTCGGCGGATCGCTGTTCACGATCTTCGCCGGGATCTACTACTGGTTCCCGAAGATGACCGGTCGCATGTACGACGAGCGCCTCGCGAAGCTGCACTTCTGGCTGACGTTCGTGGCCGTCAACGCGACGTTCTTCCCGATGCACCTGATCGGGGTCCAGGGAATGCCGCGCCGCGTCGCGACGTACGAGGACCGGTTCGCGAACTGGAACCTGTTCATCTCGATCTCGTCGTTCGTCCTCGGCGCCTCGTTCATGATCTTCGTCTACAACATGGTCGTGTCGTGGAGGCGTGGGCCGATCGCGCCGGCGAACCCGTGGGGCGGCCGGACGATCGAGTGGCTCGTCTCGTCGCCCCCGCCGATCTTCAACTTCGACGAGGTGCCGCAGGTCGTCGGCAACCCCTACGGGTACGGCGTCAAGGGCGCCCGGCACGCGATCCTCAACGGCGACCGCGCCGACGCGCACGAGCTCGAGCCCGCGAGGACGACGTGAACCGGCACATACTCGTGATCGCGAACGAGACGGCTGCGTCGTCGAACCTGGTCGAGAGGATCGAGCAGACGGCGAAGGAGGGCGACCCGCTCGTGACGGTGATCGCGCCCGTCAGCCAGCCGAGCGAGGGCTACGTCGTCTACGAGGACACGCGCCGCGCTTCGGCGGGCCGCCGCCTCGACCGCACGCTCGAGATCCTCCGCCGCGCGCACATTCGCGCGAACGGGATGGTCGTCGACACCGAGCCAGTCGCCGCGCTCAAGGACGCGCTCGCGCAGCTCGAGCCGCCGGTCACCGAGGTGATCGTCTCGACGCACCCGAAGGAGCGCTCGGGCTGGATGCGGCGGAACGTCGTCGACCGGATGCGCGACGCGGCGGCGAGCATCCCCGTCGAGCACGTCGTCGCGACCCAGGAGGACGACGGAGGCCAGAAGAACGTCCTCGTCGTCGCGAACCAGACGCTCTCGTCCGCGCCGCTTCTCGAGCGGATCAAGACGCGCGCCGCGCGCGGGCCGGCGAGCTTCCTGATCGTCGCTCCGCAGGGGCACGAGTACGCGCACCAGCGGGAGGCCGAGCGGCGGCTGCGGCGGCTCGTGGCCGAGCTCCGCGCCGAGGGCATCGACGCGCACGGGCAGATCGCGCACCCGGACCCGCACACCGCGGCGATGCAGGCCGTCCACGACGAGCGGGTCGACGAGATCATCGTCTCGACGTTCCCGGGCCAGAAGTCCGGCTGGCTGCGGCGCGATCTCGTCTCGCGGCTCCACAACGACGCGGGCGTGCCGGTCGACCACGTCGTCTCCGAGCCGGCTCCCGCGGAGGTCGCGGGCTGATGGCGTCGCACGCCGAACCCGTCGACCACCACCACGGCCCGCCGATCGCGAACCAGAGCTCGCGCGTCGACCCGCGTGTGCTCGGGATGTTCCTCTTCATCGCGTCGGAGGTCATGGTCTTCGGCTCGTTCTTCACGGCCTACTTCTTCGTGCGCGTCGTGGCGGGCTCGCCCTGGCCGGAGCCGCCGTTCCAGCTGCCGGTCTTCGTCGCCGGCGTGAACACGGCGATCCTCGTCACGTCGTCGTTCACGATCCACTGGGCGCTCCAGTCGATCAAGCGCGACAACCGCGCCGGCCTCCAGGCGGGGCTCGTGCTCACGATCGCGCTCGGTCTCGTCTTCCTGCTCACGCAGTTCCGCGAGTACTCGCGGATCGGCTTCTCGCCGAGCGACGGCGCCTTCGGATCGATCTTCTTCGGCCTGACCGGCCTCCACGGCGCCCACGTCTTCATCGGCCTGACCCTGCTCACGTTCGCCGCGATCCGGTCGTTCCGAGGGCACTTCTCTGCGGCCCACCACCACGGCGTCGAGATCCCGGGGATCTACTGGCACTTCGTCGACGTAATGTGGATCGTGGTCTACACCACCATTTACATTCTCTGATGCAGAACCCGTTCCGGAGCGAGCAGGAAGCGTTCCGATTCCTCATCCGGACGATCGCGTTCTTTGCCGTGATCGTGGTCGCGGCGCTGATCAACAGGTGGCTCGGCCTCGCGGTGTTCGTCGCCGCGGCGGGCGTCGTCGTCTGGTGGCTCTTCTTCCGCGGCGACCCGAAGCGCCCGATCCGGACCGCCCCCGCGCGACGCGGCGGCGAGGACGAGCGGCGGATCCTCGTGATCGCGAACGAGACCGTTGCCGGGCAGACACTGAGTAACCTGATCCACCAGCGCGCCGAAGGCGTACGCGAGGAGGTGCTCGTCGTCACGCCGGCGCTCAACTCGCCGCTGAAGCACTGGGTGTCCGACGAGGACGACGCGCGGTCGGCGGCTCAGGACCGGCTCGAGGCGTTGCTCGCCCGGCTCCGCGAGGGCGGGGTCAACGCGCGCGGCGAGGTCGGCGACTCCGAGCCGCTGCAGGCGATGGAGGACGCGCTCCGGACGTTCGGCGCGGACGAGATCATCATCTCGACCCATCCCGAGGGTCGCTCGCACTGGCTCGAGAAGGGCATCGTCCAGGCGGCGCGCGAGCGCTTCGTCGTGCCGATCACGCACGTCGTGGTGGACCTCGATGCCGAGCGCGAAGAAGTCCGCTAGCCGGACTTGCGATTCTCGAAGACGTACTTCGCGAGCGCGTCGATCTGCTGCTCGGTGAGCTGACCCTCGAACGCCGGCATCCCGCCGCCACCCTTGTGGATCTGCTCCGTGATGCGGGCGAGTGGCGGTGAGATCTGGTCGAGGTTCGGCCCGACCTGCCCGCTCGTGCCCGCGGCGGCGAGCGTGTGGCAGCCGCCGCAGTTCTGGGTGAAGAGCCCCTTCGGGTCCGACGCGGACGTACCGCCACCTTGCTGCTGCGCCTGGGCGATCGCCTGCGGGTTCCCGGCGACCTGCGCGACGTACATCGCGATCGCGGTCTGAGACGCCTCGCGCTCGGCGTCCGTGTAGTCCTTCGAGGGGAACATCTGCGGCGAGTCGGGCTCCGGCATCGGCGCGATGGGGAAGCGCATCTGCCCGAGGACGACCTCTTGGATCGAGCTCTCGTCGTAGCCTTCCTCTCGTGGGGCGGAGAACGCGGCGTCGAGCGACGGCCCGATCGTCCCGCGCGTTCCGGCCGCCTTCAGCTCGTGGCAGCCGCCGCACTTCTGGACGAAGAGCTGCTGCGGGCTCGCTCCCGCGGCTGCGGCCTCCGACTCGTCGGCGGGCCCTCCGGTGCCGCAACCCGCCAGCGCGAGCACGAGGACGGCCAGGAGGGCGACCCGCCGGGCCAAGCTACGCGGCGGGCTCCGTCGGCTGGAGCTGACCGACCGCCTCGTCCCGCGTCGCGTGGATCGTGAACACGCGGTCGAGGCCGGTGATCTCGAAGATCTTCGTGATGTTGCGGTCGCTGCAGACGAGCGAGAGCTGACCGTCGTTCGTGCGCAGGCGCTTGACGCCGCCGACGAGGACGCCGAGTGTCGTCGAGTCGATGAAGGTCGTGTTCGTGAAGTCGACGACGACGTTCTTCCCGCCCTGGGCGATGACGTCGAGCAGCTGCTGCTTGAACTCGGGCGCGGTGTACAGGTCGACCTCGCCCGCCAGCGAGATCACGTACGCGTCGTCGCCCAGCTGCTCCGTCTTGATGTCGAAGTTCATCGGCTCCCCCGTCGTCGTCGCCTCAGGACGCGCGGAGTCTACCCCGAAGAGGCAGGTGCGACACGCTGTTCGAGCTCGGCCACGCGCTGCTTGACCGCCGCTGCGGACTGATCCTCGGGCGCGAGCTTCAGGAACGTCTTGTAGGCGGTGATCGCGGTCGGCAACTCGTTCGCCGCCTCCGCCGTCTGCGCGAGCTCGAACTGGACCGCCGGGTCCCGCGGCTGCGCCTTGGCGACGGCCTTGTAGGCCACCACTGCCTTCGCGTATGCGGTGCTCATCTTCGTGAAGGCGGCGTTGAGCGCCGTGTTGTGCGTCGTCGAGAGCGCCTCGGTGATCGGGTCGGTTCCGAGCGCCTGGGCGATCTTCGACGACGACGACGGTTGGAAGGTCGAGCCCGGGACGTCCTCCTGGAGCGCGACCTGCGCCGCGATCGCCTGCGTGCGGAACGTGTCCGCCTGGCGGAGGTACAGCCCCGCGAGCTCGCGCTGCGCGTCGATGTCGCTCGGCTTCAGCGTGACGTACTTCGCGAGCGGTTCGAGCGACTCGTCCGACTTGCCGTTGTTCTGGAGCGCCGTCGCGAGATCGCGGTAGCCCTGCGGACTGTTCGGGTGATCCTTGATCTCGTCACGAGAGTCGTTCTCGGACGGCCCGCCGCCGGTTGCGCGTTCCTGGAGGAGGATGTCCTGGAGCCCACCGAAGCCGGTGCCTACGCCGAAGAGCACGAAGCTCGAGGCGAACACGATCGCGAGCAGGACGAAGACCCACTTCGCGTGGTTCCGGATGCGGGAGAAGAAGAGGGTGTCGTCCTGCGCTACGCGAGGTCGCGCACCGGTTCCGTGGCCCCCTCGAGCATGCGCGCCCGCGCGCTGGACGCGGCGGCGGTCAGCTCGTGCCAATCCGTGACTCCCTTCTCATACCGAACGTCTCCATGGACGAGTGTCAAGCGTACGCGGTCGGGAGAGCCGCCGAACACGACCGCTGCGGCTGGGTCCTCTACCGGGAAGTAGGGTGAGCCGGCCAGCGAGACGACCGTGAGATCGGCGCTCTTTCCGGGCGCCAGGGTACCGATCTCCGCGTCGAGCCCGATCGCCCGCGCCGAGCCGAGCGTGGCGAGCTCCAGCGCCTCCGCGCCGCTGAGGACATCGGAACGGCGCTCGCGCGCGCGGGCCGCCGCCACGGCCGCCCGCATCTCGTCGAACATGTCGAACGACGGCGTCGAGGCCGGGCTGTCCGTCCCGAGGCCGAGCTTGACGCCTGCGTCGAGCATCGCCCGGGCCGGCGCGATCCCGCAGCCGAGGTACGCGTTCGAGCGCGGGCAGTGGACGACGCCGACCCCGTGCCGGAGGAGCAGATCGATCTCCTCCTCGTCGACGTGGACGCAGTGCGCGGCCGTCCAGCGGTCGTTCAGGAGCCCGCGCTCAGCAAGCATGCGGATCGCCGTCGTGCCGAGCGGCGGGCCGAGAAGGTGCGCGTACTCCTGCCACGGCCCGGTTCCGTCGAGGAGCCAGGCCTGCTCGGCCGTGCTCTCGTGCAGGTGCGTGGCGACGGGGACGCCGAGCTCGCCGCAGGCGGCGTAGAGGTCGCCGGAGACCGTGTAGGGGGCGTGCGGGGAGACCGCCGGTCGCACCAGGTCGCTCCAGGCGTCGGCGGCACGCTCGCGCTTCGCCTCGAACTCCGCCGCATGCTCGGGCCCCTGCCCGAAGACCTCGAGCGCGATCAGTCCGCGCAGCCCGAGATCGCGGCAGGCTTGGGCGGAGGCGCCCGAGAAGCTCGCGTCGGCCGTGGTCGTGATCCCCGACCGCAGGCATTCCGCCGCGCCGAGCCGCCCGATCGCGAGGGCGTCGTCCCAGTCGAGCAGGCGCTTCCGCGCGACGTGGACCATCAGCCACGGCCCGAAGTCGAGACCGTCGCCGAACCCCGCGTAGACGGCGTACTCGAGGTGCGAATGCGCGTTGACGAGGCCCGGGACGATCGCGGACTCGTCGAAGCGGCGGTCGGCCGGGCCGAGCTCGTCCTCGGTCCCGACCTGCGGCGACGAGCCCGTCCTCCACGACGACGGCGCCGTCCTCGATGGGCGGCGCGTCGACGGGCAGCACCCAGTCGGCGGCGTAGACCGTCACGCCGGCGATCGTAGTTGCGTACTAGACGCCGACCAGCGTGAGGACGCGCTCGACCTTGTTGCCGTTGATGTCCCCGACCTCGGCCCGCAGGGTGTACGTGCGGCCCTTCGCGGGCGTGAACTGCGGCCGGATCGTGATCCAGTTGTCGCGCGCGATCGTCGCGACCGGCTGCTCGACCTTGAGGAGCCTGCTCCCCTGGAAGACCTTGTACGTCAGGCCGACCCGCGAGCCGGGGCCGCTTCGGTAGCCGAGCTTCGTCGTCGGGATCCGGACGGCCGGGTTCGCGCGGCCACCCTTGACGTTGGCGATCAGGTTCCGTCCGTCGACCGGCTTGGCCACGACCGAGTAGAGGTCGAAGGCCGGTTTCTCGAGCCCGCCGTAGGTGAGCAGGCCGCTCTGCCAGAGGTTGACCGGGTTGTCGCGCATCGCGAACCAGACCAGCATCTGCACGCGCTTGTTCTGCCGCGCCATCGCGACGGCCGTGCGGAGGTACGACGCCTGCTGGGCGTACGTCACGCCCTTCGGCTCCTCGGGCCTCGTCTCGTGCCCGTATTCAGTGAGCCAGAGCGGGATGTTCTTCCGCCCGAACCACTTGTCGAGCATGAGGCCGAAGCGCGGTAGCGACGTCATCGAGACGTTCGGCCACTTCACCTTCTGCGTCGGCGGCTGGTTCGCCGGCGACGAGTACGGGTGGTGCGCGTACGCGTCGAACCTGATCTTCGGCCGCGCTTTCGCGAGCAGCTCGGCGAACTTGCCCGGCGTGTGCGAGGGCGACGAGAGCAGGCCGCGCGCCGACGTCTCACCCGTGGCGACGAGCGAGGTCGGCGAGCCCTGCTTCAGGCCTGTGTACGCGGCGCGGTAGAGCTTCGCGTAGAGCGCCGGGCCGGTCGAGCGCTTCTTCGCGTCGTACTGCGGCGAGAGGAAGAGGTTGAGATTCGGCTCGTTCCAGACGGAGTAGAAGCGGACGAACGGGTAGCCGCGGTAGCGCCCCGAGTAGCGGGTCGCGAGCGCGCGCGAGAAGTTCTGGAGGTCGGCGAGTCGCCGGGGGAGGCGGTTCTTCGCCGGGCCTGCCCAGGTCGGCGTGCCCCAGATCGTGAGCATGACCTCGATGTCGCGGTCCGCGGCCTGGCGCACGAACTCGTCGAGATCCTCCCAGCGGTACGCCGGATCGAACGGGTTCGCCGCGTTCCCCGGCCGGCGGGGCGCCGTGTTGAACCAGTAGACGGTCGTCTTCATCATCGTCGCGTTCGCCTGCATGGCGCGGTCGCGCATGAAAAAACGCTCGGGCAGCCAGCGGAAGTACGGGTCGTCCTGGAAGCCCATCCACATGCGCGGGCCGGCGCTGGCAGCGGCCGGCATCGCGAGGGCGAAGAGCACGAGCAGAAGGGCGAGGCGAACGGTTCGAGTCATGGGCGGCATCCTCCGTTCAGACGAGCGAACGCGCGGCACGGTAGCGGGATCAGGTTCGGATTTCGTAAGGCCTACGTCAGGTCTACGACTCGGGCACGGACTCCGCGTAGGAACGCTCCCAGCGCCGCTCCATGTAGACCGCGAGCCAGATCGAGAGCTCGAAGAGCAGGAGCATCGGAACGGCCTCGAACGCGAGCGAGACCGGGTCGACGGTCGGGAGGAGGACGGCCGCGAACACGCAGAGGAAGATCCCGAGCCGCCGGTTCCTTCGGAGCTTCTCCGCGCTCAGGATCCGCAGGCGCACGAGCGCGAGGATGAACATAGGCAGCTCGAAGACGAGGCCCATCCCGAGCAGCACCATCGTGACGAAGCTGTAGTAGTAGCTCGCCCGGATCTGGATGTCGTAGAACTCGGCGTTATAGCTCGTGAGGAAGCCGAGACCGCGCGGGAGCAGGAGGAAGTACCCGAACGCCGCGCCGCTGAGGAAGAGGAGAGTCCCGAGCGCGACGAAGATCGAAACGACGCGCTGCGTGTTCTCCTGGAACGCGGGGGCGAGGAAGCTCCACAGCTGGAAAAGGATGATCGGGAGCGCGATCGCGATGCCGGCGTACAGGCTCACCTTGACCGCCGTGAAGAACGGTTCGGTGACACCGAGCGTGACGAGCGTCTTGTCGTCGGGGAGCGGCTCGGCGAGCCAGCGCAGGAGCCGTTCCTGGAATGCGAAGGCGACACCGAACGCGACCGCGATCGAGCCGAGGGCGATCAGGAGGCGCGTGCGAAGCTCGCCGAGGTGCTCGACGAGGGTCGCTTCCTCCCCGTGCGCCAGGCGCCGCGGGAGCCGGGCCACGTGGCTACGCGGAGTCGCGCTCGCGCGCTGTGACGACCGGCTCGTTCTCGCCCGTCGTCGACCCCGTGAGCTCGGGCTGCCGCTCTGGCTCGTCGGAGTCCTTGCCGGCGATCGAGTCCTTGAACTCCCTCATCCCGCGGCCGAGCGAGCGCCCCATCTCGGGCAGCCGCTTCGGCCCGAACACGAGCAGCGCGACCAGTAGGAGCAGGATGATCTCGGTTGCGCCTATGCCGAAGGGCACAGCTCAGAGGGTACCAGGGTCCCGGTACAATCCCGGCGCGAGGGGTACGTACCTCTCAGACCTTTGGAGGGAGTCGATTTGGCCCTGCTGGAGCTGAAAAACTTGCACGTCGCGCTCGAGGACGGCACCGAGATCGTCAAGGGCGTCGACCTTTCGGTCAGCTCCGGCGAGGTCCATGCGGTCATGGGCCCGAACGGGTCCGGCAAGTCGACGCTCGCGTACGCGCTCATGGGCCACCCCGCCTACCAGATCACCGAGGGCCAGATCTTCTTCGACGGCGAGGACCTCACCGAGGCCGGAGCCGACCAGCGCGCACAGCGGGGCCTGTTCCTCGCGTTCCAGTACCCGCACGCGATCCCCGGCGTCACCGTCACGAGCTTCCTTCGGAGCGCGATCAACGCGATCCGGAAGGCGCGGAACGACGGTGTCGACAACCCCGTGCCGGTCAAGGAGTTCCGCACCGACCTGCTCGCCGCGATGGACCGCCTCAAGGTCCCGCGCGAGTTGGCGCAGCGCTACCTGAACGACGGCTTCTCGGGCGGCGAGAAGAAGCGGGTCGAGATTCTCCAGATGGCGATGCTGAAGCCGCGGATTGCGGTGCTCGACGAGACCGACTCCGGTCTCGACATCGACGCTCTGAAGATCGTCGCCGGCGGCGTGAAGGAGCTCGTGGGCCCAGAGATGGGCGCGCTCGTGATCACGCACTACCAGCGGATCCTCAACTACATAAAGCCCGACTTCGTCCATGTCTTCGTGGATGGGCGTATCGTTGAGGAAGGTGGCTCGGAGCTCGCGCACAAGCTCGAGGCCGAGGGTTACGAGGCGTTCCTGCCGAAGCAGAAGGAGGCGGTGTCGTAGTGGCGCAGACCGAGACCGAAGTCGTCCAGGGGATCGGCTCCGACTACGAAGTCAAGTACGGCTTCTCGAACCCCGATGAGGCGAAGGACTACTTCTTCAAGTCGGGACGTGGCCTGAACCACGAGATCGTCGACGCGATCTCCTCGCACAAGAACGAGCCCGACTGGATGCGGAAGTTCCGCCACAAGTCGCTCGACTACTTCCTTGCCCGGCCGCTGCCCCAGTGGGGCGGGAACCTGAACGAGATCGACTTCGAGAACATCTACTACTACATCCGCCCGACCGAGAAGCAGGCGGACTCGTGGGAGGACCTGCCGGCCGACATCAAGGACACCTGGGACAAGCTCGGGATCCCGGAGGCCGAGAAGAAGTACCTCGCCGGGGTCGGCGCGCAGTACGAAAGCGAGGTCGTCTACCACAAGCTCCAGGAGAACCTCGAGAAGCAGGGCGTGATCTTCCTCGACATGGACTCCGCGCTCCGCGAGCACGAGGACATCGTCAAGCAGTACTTCGGGACGATCATCCCGCAGAACGACAACAAGTTCGCGGCGCTGAACTCCGCCGTCTGGTCGGGGGGTTCGTTCATCTACGTGCCGCCGGGCGTCAAGATCGAGATGCCGCTCCAGGCCTACTTCCGCATCAATGCGGAGAACATGGGCCAGTTCGAGCGCACGCTGATCCTCGTCGACGAGGGTGCGTACGTGCACTACGTCGAGGGCTGCACGGCTCCGATCTACACGTCCGACTCGCTGCACTCGGCCGTCGTCGAGATCGTCGTCAAGAAGGACGCGCGCTGCCGCTACACGACGATCCAGAACTGGTCGACGAACGTCTACAACCTCGTCACGAAGCGCGCCGTCGCCTACGAGGGCGCGACGATGGAGTGGGTCGACGGGAACCTCGGCTCGAAGCTGACGATGAAGTACCCGGCGATCTGGCTGCTCGGCGAACGCGCACACGGCGAGGTGCTCTCGATCGCGTTCGCGGGCAAGGGCCAGCATCAGGACGCGGGCGGCAAGGCCGTGCACGTCGCCCCGCGCACGTCGTCGGTGATCACGTCGAAGTCGATCTCGAAGAACGGCGGGCGCGCCGGCTACCGCGGGCTGCTCGAGGTCGCGAAGGGCGCGGTCGGCTCGAAGTCGAAGGTGGTCTGCGACGCGCTGATCCTCGACGAGGAGTCGCGCTCCGACACGTACCCGTACATCCGGATCGACGAGAGCGACGTCGACATCGGCCACGAGGCGACGGTCTCGAAGATCGGCGAGGAGCAGCTCTTCTACCTGATGTCGCGCGGCCTCTCCGAGGCCGAGGCGTCGGCGCTGATCGTGTCCGGCTTCGTCGAGCCGATCACGAAGGAGCTCCCGCTCGAGTACGCCGTCGAGATGAACCGGCTGATCCTGCTCCAGATGGAGGGCTCGGTCGGGTAGTGGAAGTCGAGCGGGTCGACTTCGTCTCGTTCCTAACGCAGGACATCGAGCGGGCCAAGGAGTTCTACGCAGGCACGCTCGGGCTCGAGATCGAGTCCGAGGGTGACAGCGACATGGAGTTCCGGCTCGGCCAGGTCACGCTGGACGTCTTCGATCCTTCGAGCATCGGCGAGCCGTTCGCGCCGACGCTCGCGGGCTTCGCGCTCCGTGTTCCGGACGTCGACGCGGCGCGCGACGAGCTCGAGGCCAAGGGCGTCCAGTTCGACGGCGACACGATCGTGACGAGCGTCTGCAAGCAGGCGTGGTTCACGGACCCCGACGGCAACCGGCTGATGCTGCACCGGAGGTTCGACGCGTGATCGCGATCGAGAAGGTCGACTTCCTCGGGATTCCCGTCCGCGAGAACATGTCGGGCGACGCGTGGTTCGGCGAGACCCTGCGGCTCTGGGAGCGCAACCCGCGCTCGACCGAGCGTTGGGTCGAGTTCGAGACGCCGAACGTCACGCTGGCACTGGTGCCGGACGCCTACACGCCTGGCGACTACGTGCCGCTGCCGTTCGGATCGCTCGCCATCCGCGTAGACGACGTCGACGCCGAGCGCTCGCGCCTCTCGGCGGCCGGCGTGGAGCTCCAGGGCGAGACCTGGGACTCGACCGTCTGCAACGGTGCCGCGTTCACCGGTGTCGACGGCAACGGGTTGCTCCTGCATCGCCGGTATGCCCCGTTCCAGGACGGCCGTTCTCCCGAGGCGCCCCGCGGTCGGATCGACTTCGTCGCCGTGCCCGTGCAGGAGCGCGCTCCCGTCGAGCAGTTCTACGGCGAGGTCCTGGGGCTCGAGCGCAATCCGAATTCCACGGACAGCTGGGTCGAGTTCGAGACCGGGAACGTCACGCTCGCGCTCGTCACGCCGGAGCAGATCGGGAAGCCGTTCGCACCGCTTCCCGGAGGGACGATCGCGTTCCGCGTTCCCGACGTCGAGGCTGCGAAGAACGAGCTCGAGTCGGCGGGTGTCGAGTTCCCCGCCGGTGTGATCGACTCGGGCGTCTGCCACATCGCGCCGTTCTCAGACCCGGCCGGCAACGGCCTCATGCTCCACCGCCGCTACGCGCCGTTCAACGACGGCACCATGCCCTCGTGAAAATCGAGCGAATCGACTTCGTTGCGATCCCGTCGCGCGACGCCGCCCGGTCGTCCGCGTTCTACGGCGACACGCTCGGCTTGCGGCGTGACGAGCATCGGCAGAGCTTCGAGTTCTGGGCCGCCGACACGTGCCTGAACATCTGGGAGCCCGAGCGCGTCGGCGAGGAGTTCCAGCCACAGAAGACGGCGCACCTCGCGTTCCACGTCGACGACGTCGAGCTGGCACGGAGGGATCTCGCGGCGAAGGGTGTCGAGTTCGAGGGCGACACGCTCGACACGGGTGTCTGTCGCATGGCGTTCTTCACCGATCCCGACGGCAACGCGTTGATGCTGCACAAACGCTACGCGCCGTACGAGTAGAGAGGCTTCGATGCAGAAGAAGATCACGACGTTTCTGACCTTCGACGGCACCGCCGGCGAGGCGGTCGAGTTCTACACCTCGATCTTTCCGGACTCAAAAGTCACAAGCGAGCGCCGCTACGGGCCTGCTGGCCCCGGCCCGGAAGGGTCGCTGATGACCGCGACGTTCGAGCTGAACGGGCAGGAGTTCATGGCGCTGAACGGCGGCCAGTCGTTCAGCTTCGCTCCGGGGATGTCGCTCTTCGTCGACTGCGAGACGCAGGAGGAGGTCGACGCGTACTACGACAAGCTCGCCGAGGGCGGCGAGGAGGTCGCGTGCGGCTGGGTAACGGATAAGTTCGGCGTGTCGTGGCAGGTCGTCCCGCGTGTCCTCGGCGAGCTGCTCGGCGACGAGGATCGCGAGAAGGCGAACCGCGTCATGCAGGCGATGCTCCAGATGAAGAAGATCGACATCGAGGGCCTGCAGAAGGCGGCCGAAGCCGGGTGAGCCGAACGGACCTCCTCGAGCGCTACCGGGAGCTGCCGCTTCCGACCACCTCGGACGAGCCGTGGCGCTTCACCGACCTGAAGGGCTTCGACCCCGAGGCCTACGTCACGGACGGCCAGGCCCGGGGTCAGACCCCAGACGTGTCCATGCTGGACATCGACGTCGCAGGCGTGGCTGTCGTGACGGAGTCCGGCATCGAGATCGAGCGAGCGCCCGAGGGCATCGTCTTCGCGCCGCTCGACGAGGCACAGGAACGGCTCGGCACACTCGTCGGCCACGACGAGAAGTTCGCGGCGCACAACGCCGCGCTCTGGGAGCACGGCCTCCTCGTCGTCATACCGAAGGGTATGAACCTCGAGCAGCCGCTCTACGTCCGGATCGCGAACACCGCCGACAAGGGCTCACTCTTCTTCCGGCTGCTGGTGATCGCCGAGGAGGGCTCGAGCGCGACGCTGATCGAGGAGTACGCAAGCGCAACGCCGGAGCTCGCCGGCTATACGAACGCGGTCGCGGAGCTCTTCGTCGAGCAGGGCGCGAAGCTCGAGTACGTTTCGCTGCAGAACCTCTCGAAGGAGACGTGGCACTTCGCGACGCACCACGCACAGGTCGGCCGTGACGCCGAGCTCGACTGGGTCGCGGGCGGCTTCGGCTCGAAGAAGGGCAAGACGCGTATCCAGAACGACCTCGCCGGCCCGGGCGCGACGTCGCGCGTGACGGGCGCGTACTTCGCCGACGGCACGCAGCATCTCGACTACGACACGTTCCAGGAGCACATCGCGCCGAACACGACGTCGGACTTCGCCTTCAAGGGCGCACTCCGCGACGAGGCGACGGCGGTGTGGCGCGGGATGATCCGCGTCGAGAAAGACGCGCAGAAGACGAACGCGTACCAGGAGAACCGGAACCTGATGCTCTCGAAGCAGGCGCACGCCGACTCCATCCCGGGCCTGGAGATCCTGGCGAACGACGTCCGCTGCACCCACGGCGCGACGCTGGGCCAGGTCGACCGCGAGCAGCTCTTCTACCTGATGGCCCGGGGCCTCTCTCGCGCCGAGGCGGAGCGCATCATCGTCCGCGGGTTCTTCCAGGACATCCTGGACCGCATCCAGCTCGAGCCCATCCGCGAGACGCTGGGCGACGCGCTCGAGGCGCGGATCCCGCAGGCCTGACGGACTCGAGCGTCTGCACTCCATCAGGGTGACGTCGATGGATGTCGCGTTCGAACTTGTCGAGAATCAGGTTGTCGCCGGGATCAGGATCGGCGACCGCGGACCCTTTGTCTGCCTGCTCGATACGGCGGTCGCACCGTCGGTTGTCGACCTGGCGCTTGCGCGCGAGCTAGGCCTGCGCGTCCGCGACGATCTAGCCGGTGAGGCAGCCGGTCAAGGAAGCGAGGGCGCCATCTTCTACCCCTCGGAGCTCCCGGACGTTTGGCTCGGCGAGCTCGAGGTCGGTGACGTCGAGGCGGTCGCCGCCGATCTCTCGCGGCTCGGGTCGAAGCTGAACCGGCCGCTGCACGCGATCCTCGGGCAGAGCTTTTTCGAGGGGCGAGTGGTGCAGCTCGATTACCCGAACCGGCGTGTCCGCCTCAACCCTCACGGGTTCGAACGTGGCGTGCATGCAGACATCGAGGGTGCTGCCGACCTCACTCCGGTCGTCACGGTGCAGGTGAACGCTGCGAGCGTGCCGGTCGTACTCGACACCGGCTCGAGCCTGACGCTGGGGATCTACCTGGAATCAGTCGAGAAGCTCGGACTCGTCGAGGCGCTCGCCGGTGCGACCCCGCGGCCATCCATGGGTGCGCGCGGCCACATAGACGCGTACGAAGGTGTAGTCGACTCGCTCGTGCTCGGAGACGTTCAGCTCACCCCGGCTGCCGCGGTGTTCCTGCCCCGACCCCACGGGGATCCGACCCGCGCGCTCGGCAATCTCGGGAACGGATTCCTGCAGCACACCGTGCTCACGCTCGATTACCCGCGGCGCGAGCTCTACATCGCCGGGGCGACCCGGATACAGAACGAACCCTGACGGCGGTCTGGGTCTCAGGCGCGCGCGACGTGCGCGCGCAGGTAGTCGCGCGCGATGTGAAGGGCGCTCTCCGTCGGCGTGACCGCATCGGCTGCGCTCGCCTCGAGGACGCGACGCACGGTGTCGCCGACGAGCCGCTCCACCGCGTCGAGGCAGCGTGTCGGGTCTTCCTCCTGGCAGTCCGGCGACTCGTAGAGCTGGACTCCGCCCGCATTCGTCACGAAGTCGGGCAGTGCGAGGATGCCTCGCTGGTCAAGGACCGCGAGTGAGCCCGCGGCGTACGGAACGTTGGCGACGGGTACAACGGCGTCGCAGCGAAGGTTGCTCGCGACGTCGGGAGTGATCGCATCGGGCCGCGCTCCCGGCACGAGGACGTCGCACTCGACCTCGAACAGCGCCGAACGCGGTCGCGCGTCGACCGGAGCGTGATGGACGAACCCATCGCCGTACTGGACGCGAAGCGCGAGGAGCTCGTCGACGTCGAGTCCCTCCGGATCCACAAGTGCACCCTCGACGCTGCTGACCGCGACCACGCGCGCACCCGCGCGGGCGCACACCCGCGCGGTGCCGGCGCCCGCCTTCCCGAAGCCCTCGACCGCGATGCGCATCCCTTCCCAGGATCGACCCTGCCGCTCGAGCGCGGCCGTCGCAGCCCCCTTGATCCCGTGCCCGACGGCAAGGTCGTCCATCCCCATGCCGTCGAGTGCTCGCGCCCACATCGGAGCCGGCTCGTCGTCCGAGGCGAAGCGGAGAAAGTCGTCCGGGTGCGTTCCCATGTCGGGGCCGGTGAGGAACGACTCGCCCAGTTCGCCGACGCGGTCGAGGTACGCGTCGAGTACCGCCGCGCGATCGCCTCCGTCGAATCGGATGCCCGCTTTCGCGCCCGCGTGGTCGAGACCGGCGACCGCGAACTTCCACGTCATCGCCCGCGCGAGGCGCGCGACCTCGTCCGTCGTCACGTCCGGGACCATCCGCGTCCCGCCCGCGGCGCTTGGAAACAGCTCGTGGTCGATGACGACGACGGCGTCGAGCCCGACTGCCGGGTCGCTGAGCTCGAGGACGCGTGCGGGCGGTGCGTCCTCGAACTCGAGGCGATCTACGACGGGAGCCACTCCTCGCGGAAGCGCGTCAGCGTCCGATGCACGACGTCGGCGTACGCGACCTCGGGATCCGTCGTCTCCTCCGCGACACCCGCGCCGTGACGCAGCGCGGCCGCGTCGACCGGATACCCGCCCCAGTTCGGGTTGTCGACCGAGTCGATCCGTGCGCCGAGGGCGAGCACCGCCGCCGGGCCAGAACCCGCTCCGAGGATCACGTGGTTCGTGCCTTTCGGGCAGTGGACGTAGTCCCATTGCTTCAGAGGCCGCTCCTCGCCTTCGACGAGGAGCAAGGCCTCGCCGGAGAGAACGAAGAAGCCCTCCTGGTCGGCTTCCCAGTGGTACATCGCCATCGGCTGGCCCGGCTCGAGGACATACAGGTTCGCGCCGAACTGCGGCCAGTCGGTGTCGCCCTCGATGTCGCAGTACGCGCCGCGCGTCGAGCTGTAGCGCCAGCGCACCTCGCGCGCGTTCACGACGTACCACCCCTCGCCCTTCGCGACGAGGCCGTGCTCCTCGGACTCGACCTTCGCTTCGTCGACCACTACGCGACGGCGGCTCCGGTCGCCTGCGCGATGTACCCGCGCACGTCCCCGGCCGGCTCGCTGTACGCATCGCCGAGCGCAGCCTCGACGCGATCCTTGTAGCCCTTCGCCCAGTCGGGCAGCTCCATGTCCAGCACCGCCAGGAACTCCAGCGTGCTCGCGAAGCGGATGTCGGCGATCGTCGGCTTGTCACCGCCGCCGATGAAGCCCGACTCGGTGCCGTAGAACTTCGGGTAGACATCGAGGATCCGCGGGAGCGCGTCCTCGGCCGCCTTGCGCGCGGCTTCCTTGTCGTCGTCCGACGCCTCCGAAGTCGCGACCTCGCCGGGGTACCCGGCGAAGCTCAGGCGCGGATACGTCGCGCGCGCGACGAGCGGATAGAACATGCTCATCGTGTAGAAGTTCGCGCTGTCGACCATCGCGCGGCGCTTCAGGTCGGTCGGATAGAGATCGTCGCGGCCCTCGCGGCTCGCGAGGTACATCATCACGGCGCAGCTCTCCCCGAGGACCCCCTTCGGCAGCTCGTCCGACTCGACTGTCGGTGTCAGGCCGGCGGGGTACTTCGAGAGATATTCGTCCCCCTGCGTCTGACCCCAGACGTTCTCCTCGTCGAAGGGAAGCCCCGCGGCACGCACGAACACACGGACGGACATGTTGTTCACGCTGGGCGGGAGCATGTTCAGCTTGAGCGACATAGCGACCTCTCCCTGTAGCTAGACCGGGGTCAGCATATTCTCCGCGGGTGGGCCAAGGCGACACGATCGAGATGCTCCGCTCCGCGCGGATCTTCAGCGGGCTGAGCGACGAGGAGCTCGCTCGGGTCGCGTCGATCGCGAGCGAGGTGGAGTTTCCTGCGGGCCACGTCCTGACCGAGTCCGGGCAGGTCGGCAGCGGGATGTTCGTCCTCCTCGACGGCCGGGTCTCGGTGCACGCCCGCGGCGCCGACGTCGAGCTGGGGCCGGGGGAGGTGATCGGCGAGCTCGCGCTCCTCCGCCGAGACATGCGCCGCATCGCGCGCGTCCAGGCGCTGACGCCGATCCGCTGCCTCGCGATCTCGCGCGAGCCGTTCCGCGCGCTCATTGCGTCAGACGTGCATCTCGCGATCGCACTGCTCGAGAACCTCGCGGACCGCGTTCCCGACTGAGGAGGCCCCTAGCCGCTGTAGTAGCCGGGCGGCCCGCGCCACGCGTTCGGGTCGAACCCGTACACGTCGACGAGGTCGTCGACCGCGGAGGTCGCCTCGTGGTCGTACTCCCACACGCGCTCGCGACTCGCGCCGCGCAGGCGGACGATCTCGAGCCGCCTGGGGGACTCCGCAGCGAGGTACTCGAACGCGAAGTCGGTCGCCTCGAGGAAGCTGTCGGTCCGGAAGCGCGGCTGCTCGGTCGGCTCGCCGATCTCGTACAGCCAGTCGTCGGTGAAGCGGGACGGCTCACGCGGGGGCGCCTCGGAGTGGATCGCCAGGCCGTGCTGCTCGCCGAGCGCGGCCGCGAGGTCGAGCATCGAGACGCCGTGGTCCGTGACGAGGATGTCGCCGAGCCGACGGCCGGTACTGCGCTGCGAGGCCAGCGCCTCGTCGAGCGCGGGCTGCGAGATGACCCCGCGCGCCACCAGCAGTCGCCCGAGCGGCTGCCACGGCGCGGGTGCGTCTCCGGAGGGGGCAAAGGAGGTGGAGGGGGGAAGGTCGATGCCGTACTGCTCCGCGAGCACGCTCGTGAGCGTCTGCGCGTCGAGCGCGCCGCGTGACACGAGCACCTCGCCGAGCCGGCGCCCGGTCGTGCGCTGCTCCTCGAGCGCGCTTTCGAGCTCCGTCGCGGAGATCACGCCCTTCGCGACGAGCAACTCGCCGAGAAGACGCCAGGGGAAGGCGAACTGGGGGGCCACGGTCTCCGTATCGGCACGTTCGCCGTTGCGAATGAGGGCGACAATTGACAAGGGGTGACTCGTCGGCGGACGATCGACCCGTGGGCAATCGGCTTGTGCGGCTGTCGGGCGTGGGGTTCGCGGTACTCGTCCTCGCGTCGGAGCTGCTCAAGGGCGACAGCGTCTCGCCGAGCGCACCCGCAAGGGAGATCGTCGACTTCCTGGTGGACGGCCGGACGGGGATCCTCGTCGCCGCCTACGTGCAGATGCTTGCGCTCTTCCTCGCTGCGTTCGCGATCGTCTCCGTCACGGGTTGGCCGGACAGCGTTGCCGAGCGGCTGGCGCGGCTCGGCCTCGTCCTCACGCTCGCCGCGTACACCGCGTACGTCTTCCTGACCGCCGCGTCGGCGTACGGCGCCGCCGATCTCCCCGCGGGCACGGTGAAGGCGCTCTGGCAGGTTCGCTTCGTCTCCGAGACGTTCGTCGCGTTTCCGGCTGCGCTGCTGATCGGGGCGACGGCGTGGGCGACCCGCGCGCACCGGTGGTACGCGTGGTTCTCGGCTGTCGTGGCGGCGGCGTTCCTCGTCGGCGGCGCGTCACTCGCGCGCGACGGCTTCTTCGCGCCGGACGGCGGCTACGGCTTCATCCTGTTCTGGCTTCTGCCGCTCTGGGTGATCGTGACCGCGTGGTCACCGCGCACCCCATGACGCCTGTAACGGCGGGGGATGGCGTCGCAACCGTCCGGAGGGCTAGGTTCGAGGCGTGCGACCGATCGTTCGCACCGTCGAACCGTCCGATGCCGAGCGCCTGGCGCCGGCGCTCGCGCGCCTGCACCTCGAGGCGCACGACGACGGCATGGCGCTCGGGCTGCTCGGGCCCCAGGACGCCGACGCGCTTGCCGACGCGTACCGGGTGCTCGTCTCGACGCTCGACGAGCTGCCGCGGATCCTGCTCGTCGCCGAGCTCGACGGGACCGTCCTCGGAATGGCGCAGATCGCGCCGAGCGACGCGCAGAACGCGGCGCACCGCGCGGAGGTGCAGCGGGTGGCAGTGGCCGCGGAAGCGCGCGGCAAGGGCGTCGGCCGGGAGCTGATGCTCGGTGTCGAGCGGGTGGCGCGCGCGCGCGGGCTCACGCTCCTCTGGCTGACGACCCACGACGGCACCGCGGCTGCTCGCTTCTACGAGGCGCTCGGCTACTCGAGGCTCGGCGTGATGCCGAACTACTCGCGCCGCCCCGACGGCGAGCTCGCGTCCGGCGCGTTCTACTACCGGACACTCGACGCGTGAGGCAGCTGCGCGCGATCCTCCTGCTGCCCGTCATGGTGACGCTCGTCGTGCCCGCGTTCCTCGTGTGGCGGAGCGGCGAGCGGCTCGGCTGGGGACTGCTCGCCGGCGTCGCCTTCCTCGCGATCGGTCTCGTCCTCGTCCTTCGCACGGTCATGCTCTTCGCGCACGTCGGCAAGGGAACGCTCGCGCCCTGGGACCCAACGCAGCGCCTCGTCGTCGTCGGGCCGTACCGCTACGTGCGGAACCCGATGATCAGCGGCGTGCTCGCGATCCTCGTCGGGGAGACACTCGCGTTCTGGTCGGCGTCGCTCCTCGCGTGGTTCGCGGTCGTCTTCGCCGTGAACGCGATCTACATGCCGCTCGTCGAGGAGCCCGGGCTCAGCCGCCGGTTCGGCGAGGACTACGAGCGCTACTGCGCGAACGTTCGTCGCTGGGTGCCGCGGGTTCGGCCGTGGACGCCGTGACCTGCTCGACGAGCTTCGGCGGCGCCACGTCGACGTAGGCGTCCTCGAGCAGCCCGGCGAGCTCTTCGCGGTCGAGCTCACGGTCGAGACGGAAGCCGAGCCAGCCTCGGTGCCCGACGTACGGCGGGACGAAGAACCGCTCCGGGTCCGCCTCGACGAGCATCGCCTGCATCCCTTCGCCGGCCGCGCACCAGATGGCGAAGCGCCCGTCGTCGTGGTGGTCGTTCAGCACCATCACGAACGTCCGCTTGCGGACGAAGAACGTCGGGGCGCCGTGGCTCGGGCGCTCGCTCGTCTCGGGCAGTCCGAGGCAGATCTTGCGGATGAACGCGAGGGTGCGCTCTCGTTCGCGTGCAGTGGGCACCTCGGCAGTATGCGGGCGGTGCACGCGAGCCACGCGTCCGCGAGCTCGTCGCCGGTCACGCTCGGACGAGCGGCTTGTACTTGATCCGGTGAGGCTCGAGCGCGTCGGCGCCCTGCGTCTCCTTGACCCAGTCGGCGTACTCCCCCCAGCCGCCCTCGAACCACGTGACCTGCGAGTCGCCGTCGAAGTGGAGGATGTGCGTCGCGATCCGGTCGAGGAACCAGCGATCGTGCGAGATCACGACGGCGCAGCCCGCGAAGTCGAGCAAGCCTTCCTCGAGCGCCCGCAGCGTGTCGACGTCGAGGTCGTTGGTCGGCTCGTCGAGCAGCAGGACGTTGCCGCCGGAGCGGAGCAGCTTCGCGAGGTGCACGCGGTTCCGCTCGCCGCCCGAGAGGTTGCCGACCCGCTTCTGCTGGTCGCCTCCCCTGAAGTTGAACCACGAGACGTACTGGCGCGAGTTCACCTCCCGCCTGCCGAGCTCGATCGTGTCGTGGCCGCCGCTGATCTCCTTCCAGACGGTGCTGCCGGGTCGAGTGACTCGCGCGACTGGTCGACGTACGCGAGCTGCACCGTGTCGCCGACGCGCAGGGCGCCCGAGTCCGGCGTCTCCTCGCCGACGATCATCCTGAAGAGCGTCGTCTTGCCGGCGCCGTTCGGGCCGATCACCCCGACGATGCCGGCCGGCGGCAGCGAGAACGTAGAGCCCCTCGAACAGCAGGCGGTCGCCGAAGCCCTTCGCGACGTCGCTCTGCCTCGATCACCACGTCGCCGAGCCGCGGCCCCGGCGGGATGTGGATCTCGACGCGGTCGAGCTTCACGTTCTGCTCCTCCGCGAACAGCTTCTCGTAGGCGCCGAGGCGCGCCTTCGACTTGGCGTGCCGCGCGCGCGGGCTCGCGCGCACCCACTCGAGCTCGCGGGCGAGCGTCCGCTGTCTCGCGGACGCCTGCTTCTCCTCGACGGCGAGCCGCGCCTGCTTCTGCTCGAGCCATGACGAGTAGTTGCCCTCGAACGGGAGTCCCTTGCCGCGGTCGAGCTCGAGGATCCAGCCGGCGACGTTGTCGAGGAAGTAGCGGTCGTGCGTGACCGCGACGACGGTGCCCTTGTAGTCGTCGAGGAAGCGCTCGAGCCACGCAGACCGACTCGGCGTCGAGATGGTTCGTCGGCTCGTCGAGCAGCAGCAGGTCGGGCGACGGAGAGAAGCAGTCGCGCGAGCGCGACGCGCCGGCGCTCCCCACCCGAGAGCGTCGCGACTTCGCGGTCGCCGTCGGGCAGGCGGAGCGCGTCCATCGCGCGGTCGAGCGTCGCGTCGAGCTGCCAGAGGTCGCGGCGGTCGATCTCGTCCTGCACCTTCGCCTGCTCCGCGAGCAGCGCGTCGAAGTCCGCGTCGGGCTCGGCGAACTTCGCGGAGATCTCGTTGAAACGGTCGAGCAGGTCGCGCGACTCGCGGACGCCGTCCTCGACGTTCTCGCGGACGTTCTTCGCGGGATCGAGCTCGGGCTCCTGGGAGAGCAGCCCGACCGATGCGCCCGGTGCGAGCTCGGCGATCCCGGACGACGGCTCCTCGAGCCCGGCCATGATGCGGAGCACCGTCGACTTGCCGGCGCCGTTCGGCCCGAGCACGCCGATCTTCGCGCCGGGCAGGAACGACAGCGAGATGTTCGACAGCACCTGCCGCTCCGGGCCGTAGAACTTGTCGACCCGGTACATCGTGAAGATGTAGTCGCTCACGGCTGGCCAGGGTAGCGGGGGGCGTACGATTGGGCACGTGCCCTGCTGCTGCTCAACGGCCGCTTACGGGGCGTTCTTCAACGAGAAGCTCGCGCGCCGTGACGCGTCGCGGTATCGCAAGCGGGGCCTCGGCAGGGCGGGTCGGCGGCTCGTCGACCTGATCACGGCGCAGGGGATCGCGGGCGCGGACGTGCTCGAGATCGGGGGCGGCATCGGGTCGCTCCAGCTCGAGTTGCTCGAGCGAGGCGCCGCGCACACGACGAACTCGGAGCTCTCCCAGTCCTACGAGGGCGAGGCGCGGGCGCTCGCGCGCGAGCGAGGTCTCGAAGACCGGATCGACAGGCGGATCGTGAACGCGGCGGACGAACCGGACGCCGTCCCGGGCGCGGACATCGTCCTTCTGCATCGCGTCGTCTGCTGCTACCCGGACTATCAGTCTCTGCTCACGATCGCCGGCCGCAAGGCACGGCGGTTGATGGCGTTCTCGTTTCCACCCGACATCGCGGTCGCCCGCTGGGCGAACGGCGTGATGAACATCTGGCCGCGCGTACGAGGCTGCGACTTCCGCGGTCATGTGCACTCCGAGCGCGCGATGCTGGAAGCCGTCGAGCGTCAGGGCTTCCATGCCACGGTTCGCGAGCACGCCGGGCTCTGGCGAATCGCGATCCTCGAACGCAACGACACGGCCCTGGCCTTTCAGGCTCGAGCCGCGGAGTAGAAGCCCTCGCTCCGAAGCGCCAACCTGGGCCTGCGGTTCCTGCTGGAGCTCGCCGCGCTCGCCGTGGTCGGCTACTGGGGCTGGGACGTCGGCGGTCCGTTCCTCGCGATCGCAGCTGTCGGGGCGGTCGCGGTCTTCTGGGGCCTCCTGCTCGCGCCGAAGCGCCGGTTCGACTTCGCCGCTCCGGTCCGGCTCGCGCTCGAGCTCCTCGTCTGGCTCGCCGCAGGCGCCGCGCTCTACGCGACCGGTCACGCGGGGCTTGCCGTAGCCTTCGTCGTCCTCGCCGTCGTCAGCGGGGCACTCAACCACCTATGGCAGTGACCGGCATCAGCGAGCTGGAGCACACCGACCGCCTACTCGTGCAGCAGGTCTTCAAGCCGATCGCGAACGAGTATCGGATCAGCGTGCCGACGCCCGGCGACACGCAGGAGGGCCGTCCGGTTCTCTTCGTCAAGCAGAAGAAGATGAAGATCAAGGAGGACATCCGCTTCCGCACGACGCCGGAGGGCGACGGCCCGCACGAGTTCATGATCAAGTCGCAGTCGGTCTTCGAGTTCCGCGGCCGTCACGACGTGCTCGACGCCGACGGCAACGTGATCGGGCAGCTCGAGAAGGACTTCACGCGGTCGCTCCTGCGCAGCCACTGGCACGTGCGCGACGCCCAGGGCAACGAGCTGCTCGAGGCGCACGAGTCGAGCTGGATCATCGCGCTGCTCCGCCGTTTCGCCGACCTCGGGCCAGATCTGTTCTCGCTCCTGGAGTGGCTGCCGTTCAACTTCGTCCTCCGGCGCGGCGGCGAGGAGGCCGGTCGCTACAAGCGCGTGCTCGGCGCCGTCCGCGACCGCTACGTGATGGAGCTGGGCGACGGCTTCGAGGGCGTCGATCGTCGACTGCTGGTCGCCTTCGCCATCGGGCTCGACGCGCTCCAGGACCGCTAGATCGCGTTCACCGCGTCGTCGAGCTCGGGATGCACGGACGCCGAGACGTAGACCGCCCACGGATGTGGTGGCGTACCACCTGTGTACGCGACGACACGCGTCCCCTTGGAGTGCGCGTACCACGCCTCCATCGCGGTTCCCTCGTCCGGCGCGGTGAACGCCGCGAGCACGGCGTCGCACGCGTCGATGTCCGCGAGGTCGCCCTGGACGATCGCCGACTCGTTGCCCTCGGTCCGGCCGCGGAAGTCGCGCCGCATCGGGTCGACGGGCTCGTGCCCACGCGCGCGCAGCAGCTCGGCCGCGCGGCGCCGGTACTCCTCGGCGAACGGCGGCCCGGCGAGATAGACGCGCATGTGCCTACAGTAGGGCCGTGAGCGAGCTGCCCGAGTTCACCGCGCTCGGCCACGCCGGCTCCGAGCACTACGCGGGCCTCGAGACGTTCCCGAACCCCGGTGTCGAGCTCGTCGAGATGACGAGCGACGAGCTGACGGCGATGTGCCCGGTCACCGGCCAGCCCGACCTCTACGTCGTCTCGATCGAGTTCGCGCCCGACGAGCTCTGCCTCGAGTCGAAGTCGCTGAAGCTCTACCTCGCGCGCTTTCGCAACGAGGGCGTCTTCTGCGAGGCGCTCGCCGTTCGGATTCGCGACGACGTCGCGGAAGCACTGGGACTCGATCAGTCGCGCGTGACCGTGACGCTCGAGCAGAAGGCGCGCGGCGGGATCACGATCACGGCGATCGCCTGACGAGCTCGAGCAGCTCGGCGACCTGCTCCTCCAGCCGCCGCACACGCTCCTCGAGCGGGTCGGCAATGACGGGCGCAGGTGCCGGAACGGCAGGCTCGACGCCCGAGCCGAGGAGCTGCGTCCAGCGCTCCTCCTTCTGGCCCGGCCGCCGCTCGAGCTGCGCGACGAGCTCGCGCTGCGCGAGCCCCCGGAGCGTCTCGTCGACCTCCGCGGTCGAGTCGAACCGGTGCAGCCGCTCGCTGCGCGACTTGAGCTCCCCCACGGTCTGCGGCCCGCGGAGCATCAGCACGGCGAGCAGCGAGATCTCCGCCCCGGAGACGCCGAGCGCGTCGTCGAAGAGGTGCCGGTACTTGACCGCCCGGCTGCCCGGCCCGCTGGCGAGGCGCGCCCAGCCGCGGGTGGACAGGCGCTGGAGCGCGTCGCGGATCGTCGGCTCGTCGTACTCGACCACGGGATCGCGGTTCGTCGACTGGTTGCACGCGAGCCGGAGCGCGTTCAGCGAGAGCGGGTAGACGTCCGGCGTCGTCCGCTGCTTCTCGACCAGGCAGCCGAGGACTCGGAGCTCGGCGGGTTCGGCGTCCATGCAGAAACCGTAATCGGTCGTTCACGCGACCCGCGTCTAGGTTGGCGGAGGTGCGGGTCGTGCTCGGATTCCTCCTGCTCGCGCTGCTCTTCCCGGCGGGCGCAAAGTCGGGGAGGCCGACGGACTACCTCTGGCAGTGCGTCGCGATCAACCGGGAGGACGCGCGCTACCGCTGCTACGCGAGGCTGCTGCTCGAGCGCGTGGAGCGTTCCGGCGACCCGGCACGGGAGCTCCCGCGCATCGACCGCGAGACGCGCGAGATGGGCGGCGAGGTCGCGGGTTCCTGCCACGCGCTCATGCACGAGGTCGGCCGCCGCTACGCGCGCACACATCACCTCACGCTCTCGACGCTTCGCCGCTACGTGCCTCGCTCGAACGACCCGACGTGCTCGGCCGGCTTCGGCATGGGGCTCGTCATGTACCTCGGTCCCCAGCTCCGCACCGCGCGGAACGCGCTCGCCCCGTGCCTGGGGCTCGCGACGCGCTTCCGCGAGTACACCTGCATCCACGGCCTCGGGCACGCGCTGCTCCGTGGCTACCACGGGCAGATGCAGCCGGCGATCTCAGCGTGCCGCAGGCTGCCGCGCTACGGGCAGGACTGCGCGCAGGGCGTGTTCCACGACTACTGGATCTCGCTGCGCGGCGCCGACGGGACGACCAGGCGGACGGGCGGGCTCACGTCGCCGCGGCTCGTCTGCGACGGGCGGTACGGCTACGTACGTCCCTGCTGGTACCGATACTTCATCGAGCAGCCGCTCGGCCCGTCGATCGGGAACGCGAAGGACATCCGGCGCGCCTGCGCGGACCTCCCGACGCTCCAGCACCAGGGCTGCGTCATGGGCGCGTCACTCGCGGCGTCGACGAACCCGTTCGAGCAGATGCGCATCTGCTCGCGGCTCGGGCCCGACGGGGCGAGCTGTCTGCACGGCGTGTCGGTACCCGCCGTCTCGCACGCGCCACGCCGCCAGGGCGAGCTGATCCGTCGCTGCGAGCTCTTCGGCCGGGACGAGCGTCTCGGCTGCTACTCGTGGCTCGGCCGCGCACTCGCCGTCGTCACGGACGGTCGCTTCGAATGCGTGCAGCTCCGCCGCGCGGCGCGCCGTGCCTGCGTCGCCGGCTCACAGCGGACCGCACGAGCCGCTGATCGCCTTCGCCTAGGCGCCCGGGCGCCGGACGTCGTCGAGCCGGTGAACCTCGGCCTTGGCCGCGGAGTCCGAGCCACCCTCGAAGTACGTGTAGCGGTCGAGGCGCTCCATGATCTTCTCGAGCCGGCCGAGCCGGCGGTCGACGGAACGCCAGCCCTCGGTGATCAGGTCGGTCGTGAGCGCGACGTCGTCGATCCGCTCCCGCCGCTCGCGGTCGAGCCGGCCGAGCAGGTCCTGGAAGACGCCGCGGAGCTCGACCGCCAGCTCCTGTCCGTTCGCGACCGCCGGTCGGTGCTCGTGCACGACGAGCTCGGTCGCGTCCTCCGAGTCGACGACCTCGACGTTGCCGTTCGGCCGCGGGTAGTCCGGCTGCCCGAGCTCGGCGACCGCCTCCGCGACCTTGCGCGTCGCCGCCTCGTTCGTCGGCTCCCGCATCAGCACCCGCAGAACGGTCTCGACCGGAAGTTCAGCGTGTGCCGCGAGCTCGAGAACAGTTGTCATAGGCCGGAAACGCGTACGCGTACGCCTTGGAAGGATAGAACGGAATCGCCGAAATGCCTATAGCGCGCTGCCCTCGACGAGAAAACCGAAGCCGACGACGAGCACGACGAAGACGACGAACGCCGCGAACGCGAGCAGCAGCACGGCGAAGAGCACGCGCTCTGCGACCCGTAGCCTCGCGCCCTTCTCCGGCGCCTCCACGTCGCCGAACGCGTCCGGGGAGACCGGCGCTGCGCACTGGGGACAGAAGCGGGCGCCGGTCGGCAGCTCGGCGCCGCAGTTCTCGCACGAGGGCACGGCTGTTGGTACGCGTTCGCCGGGCCGGTTCCTCTTGACGCCAGTATTGCTGGGTATGCGAACCGACGCGGTCAAGGGACTACCCCGCGCTGCACCGGCTCGAGGACGGCGGGATGCTCACGAGCGAGTGGTCGACGGGCAAGGCGCGCCGTCGGCGGATCTACTCGATCAGGCGGCATGGGCGGACGGTGCTCAGGGACCACCTGCGGGAGTGGCAGCTCTTCTCGCGCGCGGTCGAGCGGGTCGTCGCTAGAGCCGCTTCCTGAGCATCCCGAACATCCCGCGCACGACCTCGCGCTGCAGGGCCTTGCCCTGGCGCGACGTCAGGAAGTCGGTCAGCGGGTCGCTCGGCGGCTTCGCCGGCTTCGGCTTGGCGGCTTTCTTCTCGGCGGGGTCCGGCGGCGCGGCCTCGACGCGCTTCGCGAGCGCCTCCGCCGCGCTCTCGCGCTCGAGTCGCGTGCCGTACTTCGCCCAGAGCGTCGATGCCTGCGCGCGCTGCTCGACGTCGGGCACGGGCTCCATGCTCGCGCGCGGCGCGCGGAGCCGCGTGTGCACGACGGGCGTCGGCACGCCCTTCTCGTTCAGCACCGTCACTGCGGCCTCGCCGATCCCGAGGTTCGTCAGCAGCTGCTCGAGGTCGTAGAGCTCCGAGGTCGGGTACGTGCGCACGGTCTTGCGCAGCGCGTCGGCGTCCTCGGGCGTGAACGCGCGCAGCGCGTGCTGGATCCGGTTGCCGAGCTGGCCGAGCACCGCGCTCGGCAGGTCGGTCGGATGCTGCGTGACGAAGAAGACGCCCACGCCCTTCGAGCGGATCATCCGCACCGTGCGCTCGACGGAGTCGAGGAACGCCTTCGTCGCGTCGTCGAACAGCAGGTGCGCCTCGTCGAAGAAGAAGACGAGCTTCGGCTTGTCGAGGTCGCCGACCTCCGGGAGCTGCTCGAAGAGCTCCGCGAGCAGCCACATCAGCACGGTCGAGAAGAGCTTCGGCTTGTCCTGCACGGCCGCGAGCTCGAGCGCGGTCACGACGCCGCGGCCGTCGGCGGCCGTGCGCAGCACGTCCGCGATCTCGAACTGCGGCTCGCCGAAGAACTCGGTGCCGCCGCCGTCCTCGAGCTCGACCAGCGAGCGGAGCAGCACGCCGACGGTCTGCTTGGAGACGCCGCCGATCCCCTGGAGGTCGTCCTTGCCCGCCTTCGACTCGAGGAATGCGAGCAGCGCGCGCAGGTCGGCGAGGTCGACGAGCGCCAGCCCGCGCTCGTCCGCGTAGCGGAACACGAGCGCGAGGCTCGACTCCTGCGTCTCGTTCGACCCGAGCACCTTCGCGAGGAGCTGCGGCCCGAAGTCCGTGACCGTCGCGCGCAGCGGGATGCCCGCGCCGATCCCGCCGAGGGCCAGGTACTCGACGGGGTACGCAGCAGGCTCGAACGGAAGCCCGAGCTCGGCCATGCGCTCGGCCGCCTTCCCCTCGGCGGGCGCCGCGGCGGCGAGGCCGGAGAGATCGCCCTTGTAGTCGGCGGCGAAGACCGCGACGCCCGCCTCCGAGAGCTGCTCCGCGAGCAGCTGGAGCGTCCGCGTCTTGCCCGTCCCCGTCGCGCCCGCGATCAGGCCGTGGCGGTTCGTCGTCGCGAGCGGGAGCCGCACGACCGCATCGCGTTCGAGCGTGCCGTCGTGCACGCCGCGGCCGATGTCGAGCGCGTCGCCCTCGACCGCGTACCCGGCGGCAACCGTCTCGGCGAAGCTCGTCACCGCGCGTACGATAGGCGCATGGCCGTCAAGGCACCGACGAAGCTGGACGCGCACCGGCTGCGCGCCGACTTCCCGATCTTCGAGCAGCAGATCCACGGGAAGCCGCTCGCATTCCTCGACTCGGCGGCGTCGTCGCAGAAGCCGCGCCAGGTGCTCGACGCGATGACGACGTTCTACGAGACGTCGTACGCGAACGTCCACCGCGGCGTCTACAAGCTCGCCGAGCGCGCGACCGCCGGCTACGAGGGCGCGCGCGCGAAGGTCGCGCAGTTCGTCAACGCGCCGCGCGACGCGCGAGGTGATCTTCACGCGCAACGCGACCGAGGGGATCAACCTCGTCGCCTACGCGTGGGGCTTCGACAACCTCGGGCCGGGCGACGTCGTCGTCGTGACCGAGCTCGAGCACCACTCGAACTTCGTCCCGTGGCAGTACGTCGCGAAGCGCACCGGCGCCGAGTTCCGCGCTGCTCCCGTTCGACGACCAGGGCGAGCTCGAGCTCGACTCGCTCGACGAGATCGCCTCGGGCGGGCAGCGTCAAGGTCGTCGCGAACAACCTCGTCTCGAACTCGCTCGGGACGATCAACCCGGTCGAGCGGCTCGCCGCCTGGGCGCACGAGCAGGGCGCGATCATGGTCGTCGACGCGGCGCAGGCGGCGCCGCACCGGGTCGTCGACGTGCAGGCGCTCGGCGCGGACTTCGTCGCGATCTCCGCGCACAAGATGTGCGGCCCGACGGGGATCGGCGCGCTCTGGGGACGCCGCGAGCTGCTCGAGGCGATGTCGCCGTTCCACCTCGGCGGCGAGATGATCCGCTCGGTCAAGCTCGACAGGACGAGCTGGAACGAGCTGCCGTACAAGTTCGAGGCCGGGACGCCGGCGATCGCCGAGGCAGTCGGGTTCGGCGCCGCGGTCGACTACCTGAACGAGGTCGGGCTCGACGCGATCGAGCAGCACGAGCACGAGCTCGTCGTGTACGCGCTCGAGAAGCTCGGCGACCTCCCGGGCGTCACGTGCTACGGCCCGCCGCCCGAGCGCCGTGCGGGAATCGTCTCGTTCAACCTCGACGGGATCCACCCGCACGACGTCGCGCAGATCCTCGACTGGGAAGGCGTCGCGATCCGCGCCGGCCATCACTGCACGCAGCCGCTGATGACGAGGCTCGGCGTGGCGGCGACGATCGCGGGCGAGCTTCTACCTCTACACGATCCCCGACGAGATCGACCGGTTGGTCGCCGGGGTCGAGCGGGTACAGAAGGTGCTCGGATGAGTGAGTTCGACCAGCTCTATCGAGAGGTCATCCTCGACCACTACAAGAACCCGCGCGGTCACGGCGTGATCGCCGAGGCCGACGCCGAGGCCGAGGGACAGAACCCGCTCTGCGGCGACGAGGTCTCGATCTACGTGCGCGTTCGGCGAGGACAGCGACACGATCGACGAGGTGAAGTTCTCCGGCCGCGGGTGCGCGATCTCGCAGGCGGCGACGTCGATGCTCACCGAGATGGTGCAGGGGCGGAAGGCGAGCGAGGTCGCCGGGCTCGACAAGGACGAGCTGCTCGAGGAGATCGGGATCCCGCTCACGCCGATCAGGCTCAAGTGCGCGATGCTCGGGCTCGACGACCCTGAAGGTCGCGCTGCACAAGGCGAAGGGCACGCCGCTCCCCGAGGGCCTCGCCGGGTACGACGAGCTCTCGCTGAGCTAGTGGCGCTGAATCGACGTCTGTCCCGTCGAGGAGCTGCCTCCGGGTCGATGAAGATCGTCCCCGCCGGCGCGATCACCGTCGGCGTCTACAACTGCATCGGCGAGTACTACGCGATCGAGGATCGCTGCTCGCACGACGACGGGCCGCTCTGCGAGGGCGACTGGGACAAGGAGACGTGCACCGTCGTCTGCCCGCGACACGGCTCGTCGTTCGACCTCCGTCGGGGCGGCCGCTCACGCTGCCGGCCTACGAGCCCGTCGACTCGTTCCCCGTCGTCGTCGAGGACGGCTGGGTGAAGGTCGACGTGTCCTGAGCGCGCAGCTGCGCGCGGATCGCGTCGAGCAGCGACTCGGCGTGATCGACCTCGATCGCCACCAGGTCGGCGTTGTAGCCGGGCTTCAAGCGGATCACGAGCGCGCGGTCCGGACGGCGGAAGTCGAGGAAGTAGCGCGTCCGGCCGACCCAGAAGTGCCCCTTCCGCGTCCCCGTGATCGGATCGGACAGGCCGACGCGCCGGAACGTCCACGTCGAGGGTGGATCCTCGAGGCCGATCCACGTGTTCTCGATCGCGTGCAGCGGGATCTCGAGCTCGCGCTTGAACGCGAGCACCTCGTCCAGACCGCTGTACCGGATGCGGACGGCCTCGTCGTCGATTTCGATCGCTCTGCCTATGTCGACTCCAGCTTCCGCTTGAAGGTCTCGAGGTCCTTGACGAACTGACGCTCGATCGTGCGGCGCACGGTGCCGAGCATCAGTCGCGGCACTCGTTTCGACTCACCGCGGCCGGTGAACCTCACCCGTGTACCGCCGTCGACCGCCTCGAGCGCATGCTCGACCGCGTACGAGATCGGGCCGTCGACGACGTTGAGCGAGAACCGCTTCGGCGGATCGTACTCGGTGACCTCGAGCGTCGAGGTCGCCCGGCGCCCCATCATCGAACGCACCTCGCGGATGGTCGCGCCTTCGCCGAGCTCGCCCTCCAGGGTGGCCTCCTCGGCGCTCGCCTGCCACTCGGGGATGCGCGGGATGTCCGTCAGGTAGGCGAAGACCTCGTCCACCGGGCGGGCGACGTCGAGGGTGTGCTCGACCTCGATCACGGCAACGACCTTATCGTTCGACCCATGCTCGACGCCCGCGTCCTCGAGGTGCTCGCCCGGCTCGAGGCGAGGACGCCGACGAGCGCGAGCGGGGCGTGCCGGCGGCCGAGCGCTCGCGCCAGGTCGCGCGCACGACGGGGCAGTTCCTCTTCTCGCTCGTGGCGCCGATGAACGACTGCGACGTGCTCGAGATCGGCGGCTCGCGGGGCTACTCGTCGATCTGGTTCGCGGCCGGCGTCCGGTTCTTCAGCGGGCGCGTGGTCTCGATCGAGAACGACCCGCTCAAGGTCGAGGCGTGGCGGAAGAACGTCGCCGACGCCGGGCTCGAGGAGTGGGCCGAGCTCGAGGCCGGCGACGCGTTCGAGGTCCTGCCGAGGATCGAGGACGTCTTCGACGTGGTCTTCATCGACGCCGAGAAGGAGGACTACGAGCGGCTCTTCGTGCTCGCGCGCGACAAGGTCGAGCCGGGCGCGCTCATCGTCGCGGACAACGTGCTCTCGCACGTGGAGACGCTCGGCGAGTACTCCGCCGTGCGCCAGGCCGACCCGACGCTCGTGTCGACGACGGTGCCGCTCGACCGCGGCCTCGAGGTCTCTGCTCGTCCTCCGCTAGGACCGCTACATTCCGCTCAACGCGGAAAGGAGGTGGTCCGGATAGTGAGCGATTCAAGTACGGGCAGTGGAGGTACCAGCGGGTAGAGGTGCTGTCCCCGGAACCTACGGGGAACCGCCTAGCCAGCGTGGGGGACTCGCGTCTCGCGCCGCCGGTCTGACGACCGAGCAGGAAGCGTCTCTACCAATCCACCGCTGGTAGCCGAGATTGAGGGCCGGGAGACCGGCCCTCAGTCGTTCCGGAGCACCCGACGTCGATGGTGAGAGCTACGGCTGCGTCTGCGCCGCGCGGCCCTCGATCTCCATGTGCGGGAGCCACTCGAGCCAGCGCGGCAGGTACCAGTTCCGCTCGCCGAGGAGCGCCATCAGGCTCGGGAGCAGCACCGAGCGGATGATCGTCGCGTCGATCAGCAGCGACACGGCGACGCCGAAGCCCATCTGCTGGAACATCACGAGGTCGCCACGGGCGAAGCCGGCGAAGACGGCGACGATGATCAGCGCCGCGCCGGTGATGATCCGCGCCGTCGAGGCGACGCCCCAGCGCACGGCGTCGCGCGTGTCGCGCGTCCGGTCGTAGCGCTCGCGGATCCGGCTCAGCAGGAACACCTGGTAGTCCATCGAGAGCCCGAAGAGCACCGAGAAGAGGAAGAGCGGCACCCACGCGTCGATCGCCTCGACCTGCTCGAACCCGAAGAGGTCCGTCGCCGACGCCGTGCAGGAAGACGAGCACGAGCAGCCCGTAGGCGGCGCCGACCGAGAGCAGGTTGAGCACGATCGCGCTGAGCGCGATGACGATCGACCGGAAGGCGACCGTGAGCAGGATCAGCGTCAGCCCGAGGACGAACGCGAACACCAACGGCGCCGGGTTGGTCACGGCGTCGAAGTAGTCGACGTTCTCCGACGTCTCGCCGCCGACGTGCACAGCGGTGTTGCTGCCGGCGAACGTCTCGGGAACGAGCCGGCCGCGGAGGTCGCGCACGGCCGCGACGGCGGCGTCCGAGACCTTGTCGCCGCGCACGGGCACGACGAGCGCCGTCGCGCCGTTCCCGACGCGCACGTCCGCCTCGGCCGAAGCGCGGGTCGGCCGCGAGCTTTCGTTGCAGCGCGCGCAGCCGCTGCCGCGTGTCCGTCGACGCGTCGCCCGCGACGACGTACACCGGCGCGGTGCTCTCGGCGGGAAGTCGCCGCTGGAGCGCCTCGTAGCCCTGCTTCGACGCGAGGTCGGTCGGGCAGCGTGCTGACCCCGCTCGCGCCGATCTGCAGGCCGAACGCCGGGATCGCGGCAAGGAGCAGGAGCCCGGTCGCCAGCACGAGGCTGAGCGCTGGGCCGGCGCAGAACGCGGTCGACGATCGCGCCCCAGAACCGCCCCTCCGGGTTGTCGCGCTCGACCGAGCGGCGGCCCACGTACGGGATGCGCAGCGCGGTCGACGCCGTCGCCGAGCAGCGCCGAGCAGCGCCGGCAGCAGCGTCAGCGCGGCTGCGACCGAGACGACCCCGACGAGGATCGCGCCCGCGGCGAGGCTCCGCATGATCGTCGTCGGCACGATCAGCATGCCCGAGCATCGCGACGACGAACGCCGAGCCGCTGAAGAGCACTGCGCGGCTCGCCGTCGCGCCGGCAGCCGCGATCGCGGCGTCGGGCACCCGGCCGCTCCCGCGCTCCTCGCGGTACCGCGAGATCACGAACAGCGAGTAGTCGATCCCGAGCGCGAGCCCCATCCCGGTGAGCATGTTCACGATGAAGATCGAGAGCTCGAACTGCTGCGAGAGCAGCGCGACGAGACCGAGCGCGACGACGATCGAGACGATCGCCATGAGCGAGCGGGATCGACGCCCGCGACGACCGTGCCGAAGACGAGCAGGAGGATGACCAGCGCCGCGGGGAGCCCGAACTGGAGCTCGCCCTCGCGGAGGTCGCGCTCGGAGAGCGTGTTGAAGTCGTTGTCGACGGTGTTGTTCCCGGTGATCGTCGCGGTGAAGCCGGAGCTGCTCGCTCGCCCGAGCAGCGCGAGCAGCCGGTCGACGTGCGCGTCGTCGACGACGAAGACGGGGATCAGCGTGGCGTGTCGGTCGCGCGAGACGAGCGACTTGTCACCCGTGCCGTAGTACGTGCGCGAGCTGATCAGCGCGCCGCTGTTTCGCGCCTCGCGCTCGAGGTTGTCGACGACGCGACGGAACTCGGGCGAGTCGACCGTCAACGAGGTCGAGCGCACGACGATCACGTCGGTGACGAAGCGCTTGCGGGTCCGGCGGGAACGCGCCCGCGAAGAGCCGGTCCGCCTGCGCGCGATTCCGGGTTGCCGTTGACGACGGCGTCGGTCGTCAGCCCGGTCATGAGCGTCACGATCGCGGCGATCGCGAGCGACGAGGACGACGCCCCACGCCGCGAACGTGCGGCCCGGGTGGGCCGCGCACGCGCGGGCGAGACGCTCGGTCAGACCCACCCCGCCACGATGCCACGCGGCGGGTGAGCCTCAAGCGGCCCGGCGGAGCTGCTCGTCGAGTGGGACGAGCGGGAGCCCGAAGGTCTCGACCGCGTCGTCGTTCGTGACGACGTTGTCGCCGGCTCGAGCATCTTCAGCAGGTCGCGGGTGAGCGGGATGTTTCCGGGGAGCCGCTCGGTGACGACCGCGTTCACGCGCATGAAGCCCATCGGCATGTGGATGCTCGGCCGCCGTCACGCCGAGCACCTGCTTGAGCCGCGCCCAGAACTCGTTCCACGATGACCGCGATCGGGCCCGCCGAGCTCGAAGGTCCGGTTCGCCGCCGTCGGCTCCTCGAGCGACGCGCGAAGTACGCGGCGACGTCGTCGATCCAGATCGGCTGGATCCGCTGCTCGCCCGAGCCGATGATCGGCGTCACCGGCGCGAGCTTCGCGAGCTTGCGGAACGTCGGCAGGATCCCGCCGTCGGGGCCGAAGACGAAGCTCGGCCGGAAGATCACGTGCTCGAGCCCGGACTCGCGCGTCAGCCTGCTCCATCTCCCACTTGGCGCCGTAGTACGGCACGAGTCCTTCGTCTCGTCGCGTCGTGCCGAGCGCGCTCATGAGCACGAACCGCTTCACACCGGCCGTCTGCGCGGCGTCGAGCAGGTCGCGCGTGCCCTCGATCATGATCCGCTCGGAACTGCTCGGGCTTGCCCTGGCGGATCGCGACGAGGTGGACGACCGTGTCGACGCCCTCGACCGCCGGAGGCAGGCTCGCCGCCTCGGTCACGTCGCCGAGGAACGGCTCGGCCCCGAGCTCCGCCGCGCGCCTCGGCGGACTTCGCGGACCGCGCCAGCGCCCGAACGTCGTGCCCCGCGTCCACGAGCGCGTGGACGATCGCCGGCCCGACGAAGCCGGTGCCGCCGGTGACGAGGACCTCACGTCTCGACCCGCTCGAAGTTCTGCCAGTAGCGGCGGGCGTCGGCCCCCGCTGCCCCTGGTACTTCGAGCCGAGATCGCCCGCGCCGTACGGCGTCTCCGCCGGCTCGGTGAGCTGCACGAACGAGACCTGCCCGATCTTCATCCCGTAGTAGATCGTGATCGGGAGGTTCGCGACGTTCGAGAGCTCGAGCGTCACGTGCCCGTCCCAGCCGGGGTCGATGAAGCCCGCGGTCGAGTGGATGAGGAGGCCGAGGCGGCCGAGCGAGCTCTTGCCCTCGAGCCGCGCGACGAGGTCGTCCGGGAGCTTGATCCGCTCGAGCGTCGAGCCGAGCACGAACTCGCCGGGGTGGAGGATGAACGGCCGCTCGTCCTCGATCTCGACGAGCTCGGTCAGCTCCTCCTGCGGCTCCCGCACGTCGATGTACGGGTAGCGGTTGTTGTGGAAGACCCGGAAATAGCGGTCGACGCGGACGTCGACGCTCGACGGCTGCAGGAGCGTGTCGTCGTACGGGTCGATCTCGATCCGGCTTTCCTCGAGCAGTCTGGCGATCGTTCGGTCGGAGAGGACCACGGCGCGATTCTAGGGAGGAACCGACGAACCGATGCGGCACAGGTAATACTCCGCGGTCCCGTGGTCCTCCAGCCGGTCGATCGCAACGTTCACTACAGGGAGCGGCGGCGGAAGCAGCGCCGGCGCCGACGGGTGCGGCGCATGGTCGCGACGGCGGTGCTCGTCGTTGTCGCCGCCACCGTCGCGTACGCCGCCCACGTGATCACGGCCGAGGGCCAGGCCGCGAAGCCCCCCGAGCGCGCCGCCCAGATCGTGCAGCAGGCGAAGAAGGACGTCGTCGAGCCGATGCAGCCGCCGAAGATCATGCGCGGCGTCCACGTGACGATGGCGCTCGCGTCGATTCCGGGGAAGCTCGACGAGTACCTCGGCCTCCGCGGCCTCAACACGATCCAGCTCGACGTCAAGGACGAGAACGGCGAGATCGGGTTCGTCCCCTCGTCGGTCCCGCTCGCGCAGCGGATCGGGGCGGCGAAGCCGTACTACAAGCCGCGCGTCGCAGCGAAGAAGATCCACGACAAGGGCATGTACCTCGTCGGGCGCGTCGTCGTGATGGAGGATCCCGTCCTCTCGGCCCAGCGGCCCGATCTCGCGATCCACACGACGAGTGGCGGCAGATGGCTCAACCATGCGGGTTTGGGCTGGTCGAACCCCTACGACCAGCGGGTCTGGAAGTACAACGTCGACATCGCCGAGGCGGCCGCCCGCACCGGCTTCGACGAGATCCAGTTCGACTACGTCCGCTTCCCGAGCGACGGCGACATGAGCGCCGTCGTCTTCCCGGGCAAGACCTCGACGCCGCCCGCATGGGTGATCGCCGAGTTCGTGCACTACGCCTCGAAGCGGCTGAAGCCGCTCGGCGTGCGCGTCTCGGCCGACGTCGTTCGGCCTCTCGGCGACGCGCGACCTCGGGATCGGCCAGCTCCCCAAGCGGATCGGCCGCTACCTCGACGCGGTCTACCCGATGGTCTACCCGTCGCACTTCGGGCCGGGCGAGTACAACCTCGACGACCCGAACTCGAATCCGGGGGCGACGGTCGCCTACGCCCTCCGCGACTTCAACCGCCAGCTCGCGGCGACGAAGGTGCGGATCATCCCGTGGCTCCAGGACTTCTCGTGGAACCGCACGTACACGCTCGCCGACGTCCAGGCCCAGATCGACTCGGCCCGGCGGGCGAAGACGTCCGGCTACCTGCTCTGGAACGCGGCCGGGATCTACACGCCGGGGGCGGTCGAGGCCGCCCGCTGGCGCGGGTACTAGCCCAGCCCTCCGCTAGATTCACCCCCATGGCGACGACACGGACGATCGAGCTCCGGACGGCGATCCCGGGGCCCCGCTCGAAGGAGATCCTCGAGCGCAAGGAGCGGGTGATCGCCGACCCGCTCTCGATCTACCTCCCCGTCGTGATCGACGAGGGGCGCGGCGCGACGCTCACCGACGTCGACGGCAACACCTTCATCGACTTCACCGGCGGTGTCGGCTGCCTGAACGTCGGTCACTCGCACCCGCGGCGTCGTCGAGGCGGCGCAGGAGCAGCTCCGAGCGCTTCGCGCACACCGACTTCACGATCGTCCCGTACGAGGTCTACGTCACGCTCGCCGAGCGCCTGCTCGAGCTCGCGCCGTTCACGGGCCCGGCGAAGGCGGCGTTCTTCAACGCCGGTACCGAGGCGGTCGAGAACGCGATCAAGTTCGCGCGCTCGTACACGAAGCGCCCGGCCGTGATCGCGCTTCGAGGGCGCGTTCCACGGCCGCACGCTGCTCTCGATGACGATGACGTCGAAGACGCACCCGTACAAGGCGGGCCTCGGCCCGTTCGCGCCCGAGGTGTACCGCGTCCCGTTCGCGCAGCGACTACCGCGGCCCCGACGCCGCGACGGCGCTCGCCGCGCTCGAGCGCGCGTTCGTGACGCAGGTCGCCGCCGAGAACGTCGCCGCGATCGTCATCGAGCCGGTGCAGGGCGAGGGCGGCTTCGTCGTCGCGCCGCGCGACTTCATGGAGGGCGTGCGCCGCATCTGCGACGAGCACGGCATCGTCATGGTCGTCGACGAGGTGCAGACCGGCTTCGGCCGCACCGGGAAGATGTTCGCGATCGAGCACTACGGCGTCGAGCCCGACCTGATGACCGTCGCGAAGTCGATCGCCGGCGGGCCTGCCGCTCTCGGGCGTGCTCGGCAAGGCGGAGATCATGGACGCGCCGCCCGACTCGGCGATCGGCGGCACCTACGTCGGCAACCCGGTCGCGCAGGCCGCCGCGCTCGCCGTCCTCGACGTCTTCGAGGACGAAGGCCTGCTCGAGCGCGTCGCAGCAGATCGGCGAGCACGATCCGCGAGCGGATGGTCGTCGTGGCAGGAGCGCTTCGACCGGATCGGCGACGTCCGCGGGCTCGGTGCGATGCTCGCGATCGAGCTCGTCCAGGACCGCGACACGAAGGAGCCGGACGCGGCGCTCGCGACCGCGGTCGTCGAGGCGCGCAGCCGAGCGCGGGCTGCTCCTCCTGAAGTCCGGGATCTACTCGAACTGCATCCGCGTGCTCTGCCCGCTCGTCATCACCGACGCCGAGCTCGACGAGGCGCTCGACGTCTGGGAGGACGCGCTCCAGCAGGCTGACGTAGCGTCGGTAGCCTCGATCCCGGCGTGAAGCTGGGCGAGGTGATCGGCGGCCGCTACGAGCTCGAGGAGCTCGTCGGAACCGGCGGCATGTCGAGCGTCTACCGGGCGCACGACCGCATGCTCGAGCGGAAGGTCGCGCTCAAGATCCTCCACTACCACCTCGGCGGCGACGACGAGTACGTCGAGCGCTTCCGGCGCGAGGCACGGGCGGTCGCCCAGCTCGCGCACCCGAACATCGTCACCGTCATCGACCGCGGCGAGGACGACGGGCGCCAGTTCATCGTCTTCGAGTACGTCGACGGGCAGACGCTGAAGGAGGTCGTCGACGCCGAGGGCGCGCTCCCGATCGACGAGGTGCTGCGGCTCGGCACGGGGATCGCGTCGGGCCTCGCGTTCGCGCACGAGCACGGGATCGTCCACCGCGACGTGAAGCCGCAGAACGTCCTCATGAACGGCGACGGCCGCGCGAAGGTGACCGACTTCGGCATCGCGCGCTCGCTCGACGTCGAGCGCGGCGTCACGGAGACCGGCACGGTGCTCGGGACGTCGAACTACATCGCGCCGGAGCAGGCGAGCGGGCAGCCCGTCGACGATCGCTCCGACGTCTACTCGCTCGGCGTCGTGCTCTACGAGCTCCTGACCGGCGAAGTGCCGTTCCCCGGCGAGAGCTTCGTCGCCGTCGCGATGCAGCACATCAACGAGCCGCCGCCGTCGGTGCTCGAGCGGCGGCCGGACGCGCCCGTGCGGCTCGCGCACCTCGTCGACGCGATGCTGATCAAGGACCACACGCTCCGGCCGTCGATGGACGAGGTCGTGGCCGAGCTCGACTCGATGCGGAACGACCCGGACGGTGGGGGCGACACGGTCGTGCTCCGGCGCGTCCTTCCGGCGACGCGCCGGAGACGGAGCAAGTGGCCGCTCCTCGTCGCGCTGCTCGGGCTGCTCGTGATCGCGGGCGCCGTGGCGGGCGTCCTCCTGAACGACGAGCCGCCCGCGAGGACCGCGCAGCGGCCGCCGAAGCTGAGCGTCCAGGCGGTCGCCGCGGTCGACCCGGCGGGGGACGGGGAGCACGACGGCGAGGTGCCGAACGCGACGGACGGCAATGCGGAGACGTACTGGACGACGTCGCGGTACAGCTATCCGGGCGGCGGCTTCGGCAAGCCGGGCGTCGGGATCGCGCTCGAGACGAACCGGCCGCCGAGCACGGTCGTCGTCCAGAGCGACACACCGGGCTTCACCGCCGACATCCGCAGCGGTAACACGATCTACACGCCCTCGCAGCAGGTCGGCACGGCGGCGACGTTCACGCTGCCGTCGGGCACCGACCTCACGAGGTTCGTCCTCTGGATCACGAACCGCGGGCCCAACTCGGCCGTGCACGTGAACGAGGTGACGGCCCGCTAGGCGAGAATCGCGGCGTGGAGCGGAAGGTCGCGACCGTGCTCTTCGCCGATCTCGTCGATTCGACCGGCCTCGGCGAGGGCGACCCCGAGCAGACGCGTGCGCTGCTCGAGCGCTTCTACGCCGCGATGGCGGAGGAGGTCGAGCAGGCGGGCGGCACGGTCGAGAAGTTCGCGGGCGATGCGGTGATGGCGGCGTTCGGGGCGCCGGTCGCGCTCGAGGACCACGCGGAGCGGGCTCTCCATGCGGCGCTCGCGATGCAGCGGCGGCTCCCGGACGGGCTCGCGATGCGCGTCGGCGTGAACACCGGTGAGGTCGTCGTCGACGAGCCGCGCGCCGGCACCTCGTGGGTCTCGGGCGACGTCGTGAACGTCTGCGCTCGGCTCGAGCAGAACGCCGAGACGGGCGAGGTGCTCGTGGGCGAGCGCACGGCGCAGATGGCCGGCGCGGCGTTCGAGTTCGACGAGCTGCGGCGGATCGAGGTGAAGGGGAAGCAGGAGCCGGTCGCGTGCCGGCGGCTGCTGCGGGCGCTCTCGCTCATGCGCCCCCGCGGGATCGCCGGGCTGCCGAGCGTGTTCGCGGGGCGCGACCGCGAGCTCGCGGTCCTCCGCGACGCGTTCGAGGCCGCGGTCGCCGAGGGCCGGCCGCAGCTCGTGACGATCGTCGGCGACGCGGGCGTCGGCAAGTCCCGGCTCGTGCGCGAGCTGTGGGCCGACCTCGGCGAGCGCGACGTGCTGAGACGCGTGGGCCGCTGCCTCGCCTACGGAAGCGGGATCACGTACTGGCCGATCCGCGAGATCCTCCAGGAGGAGCTCGGCCTGCGCGGCTCCGAGGACAAGGTGCTCGAGCAGCTCGGCGAGCGGCGCATCCTCGGCCTCGCGCTCGGGCTCGACGTCGCCGGCGACCTCCACCCGCTCGCCGCGCGCGACCGCATGCGCGACGCGTGGATCGCCTTCGTCGAGGAGCTCGCATCCGTGCGGCCGGTCGTGCTCGTGATCGAGGACGTGCACTGGGCAGAGCCCCCGCTGCTCGACTTGATCGAGCGGACCGCGCGCGAGGCACGCGGGCCGATCCTGCTGGTGGCGACGATGCGCCCCGAGCTCGAGTGGAGCGGCGGGCGGGCCGGCGCACGCGCGATCGTCCTCGAGCCGCTCGGCAGCGAGGCAGCGGGCGCGATGCTCGCGGACCTGCCGCCCGAGGCGCGCGAGCTCGTCGTCGCGCGGGGCGAGGGCAACCCGTTCTTCGTCGAGGAGCTCACGGCGGCGCTGATCGACCGCGGCGTGCTCGAGCGCGAGAACGGCGGCTGGCGGCTGAGCGGCGAGCCGCTCGACACCGGCATCCCGGACTCGGTGCAGGGCGTGCTCGCCGCGCGCATCGACCTGCTTCCCGCGCCGGAGAAGTCCGCGCTCCAGGCGGCCTCGGTGATCGGCCGCGTCTTCTGGGACGGGCCGGTGCGCGAGCTGATCGGACACGACGCGGATCTCGCGCTGCTCGAGGAGCGCGACTTCGTGCGGCGCCGCGGCGGCTCGTCGCTCCCCGGTCAGCTCGAGTACGCGATCAAGCACGCGCTCACGCGGGAGATCGCGTACGCGAGCATCCCGCGCGCGAGTCGGGCGCAGCTGCACGCGTCGTTCGCGGACTGGATCGAGCGCGGCGAGCAGCACGACGAGGTCGCCTCGCTCCTCGCGCATCACTACGCGGAGTCAGTGCGCCCGGAGGATGCGGAGCTCGCGTGGGCCGAGCAGCCGGAGGAGCTCGCCCGCCTGCGCGCGAAGGCGCTCGCGTGGCTGCAGCGGGCCGCGTGGCGCGCGATCCGGCGCTACGAGCTCGAGGACGCGTTCGAGCTGCTCGAGCGCGCGCTGCCGCTCGCCGAGACGCGCGAGGACCTGCTCGCCGTCCACCGCGCGACTGCGCGGGCGCACGCGTACAACTTCGCCGGCGAGCCGTTCTGGGAGTCGATGCAGCGCGCGATCGCGAATGCCGGCGACGAGGAGGTCGAGGCCGAGCTCTACGCGGAGATCGCCTTCGAGTCGGCGCTCCGCTCGGGCATCTGGCAGCGGATGCCGGAGCGCGAGAGCGTGGACACGTGGGTCGATCGCGCACTTCAGGGTGCGCCGCCCGAGAGCCGGGCGCGCGCGATGGCGCTGATCGCGAGCGCCCGCTGGGACCCGGGGGCGGGCGCGGACGCCGCGATGGAGGCGTCGCGCATCGCCGAGGCGCTCGACGCCCCGGAGCTCCGGTCGGCGGCCTGGGACGCGCGCGGCATCGTCGCGTTCGTCGCGGGGGAGTTCGACCACGGCCGGGCGTGGGCCGAGCGCCGCTTCGAGCTCCTCGACCGCATCTCCGACCCCGACGTCCGCGCCGACATCCACGCCGCTCCGATCACCGGCTGCATCTGGAGCGGCCGCTTCGGCGAGGCCCGCCGGCTCGCGCAGGCACACGACGAGATCACCTCCTCGCTCACGCCGCACCACCGTTTGCACGGCGTCGCGATCAAGATCGAGGTCGAGGAGCTGCTCGGGCGCTGGGACGTCGTTCGCGGCTTGCAGGACCGGACCGAGGTCGCCGTCGAGGAGAACCTCGCGACGCCGTGCGTGCGGAACCCGCGCATCCTGCTCGTCTCGGCCGTGGCACACGAGCTGGCGGGGAACCCGGGCGAGGCGCGCTCGCTCGAGGACGCCGCTCTCGGCCTGTGGATGCAGGGCTACGGGGCGACGCTCGACACGCCCCGCGTCCGCCTCGCGCTCGCGCGGAACGAGCTCGACGAGGCGGCGAGGCTGCTCGAGCTCCCCGACACGCCGCACGGCTGGCATCGCGGGTGGTTCGTGTTCGCGAACGTCGCGGCGAAGCTCGACGCGCTCGCAGCGCTCGGACGACGCGACGAGGTCGAGGAGGAGGTGCCGCGACACTCGCGGCGGCGCAACTACCTGCGGCCGTTCGCGCTCCGCGCGCTCGGGCGCGTGCGCGGCGACAGGGCGCTGATCGCCGAGGCGCTCGCGGACTTCGAGGCGTACCGGCTCGACTGGTTCGCCGAGGAGACGCGCGCGCTGCTCTAAGGAGGGCTCGGCGAAACAGGCGCTGTGTCGCCGGGCCGCGCTGGGCGGCGCGATGCGGCGTCCTCAGTCGCGCCCGTATCCGCTGGATACGAACGCTCCCTGCGTCCTTGCCTCGCACCACCCATCGCACCCCGGCGACGAGGCCTGTTCCGCCAAGCCCTCCTAGTAGCGGAGCCGCGCGCGACGCTCGTGCCGCTCGAGCGCGAGCTCGATCAGCCGGTCGAGCAGCTCGCCGTACGGCACGCCCGACGCCTCGAAGAGCTTCGCGTAGACCGACGTCGGCGTGAAGCCCGGGATCGTGTTCAGCTCGTTCACGAGCACGTCGCCGCCCGCCGTGACGAAGCAGTCGACGCGCGCCATTCCCTCGCACTCGGTCGCGACGAACGCGTCGACCGAGATCTCCTGCACGCGCGCGACCGTCTCGGCCGGGATGCGCGGCGGGACGACGAGGTCCATCCCGCCGTCGTCGTACTTCGCCGAGAAGTCGTACCAGTCGGCGCCGTCGAACCCGTGCGCGACGATCTCGCCGGGCAGCGACGCGATCGGGCTGCGGTTGCCGAGCACGCCGCACTCGACCTCGATCCCGTCGCAGAACTCCTCGAGGAGGACCTTCTCGTCGTGCTGCCGCGCGAGCGCGACGGCCGGCTCGAGCTCCTCGGGCTCGCGCACCTTCGAGATCCCGACCGACGAGCCGAGCCGCGCCGGCTTCACGAAGACGGGGTAGCCGAACGGGTGGTCGATCGGGTCGCCCTCGCGGATCGTGACGCTCCGCGTCGTCGGGATCCCGCGCGCGTACAGCACGGCCTTCGCGAGGTCCTTGTCCATGTTCACGGCGCTCGCCGCGACGCCGGCTCCGACGTAGGGGACGTCGGCCAGCTCGAGCAGTCCCTGCACGGTCCCGTCCTCGCCGAACGGGCCGTGGAGAATCGGAAGGACGACGTCGACGTCCGCGAGCGTCGCGGGGACGGCGCCGTCCGCCGGTACCGGGAGCGTCTCGCCGGGCTTGTGGCTTCGAGCCGCCAACTCCGGGCCACCGGGCGCGATCGCCCACGTCCCGTCGCGGCCGATCTCGACCGTGACCGCCTCGTACCGCTCCGGATCGAGCGCTGCCAGCACCGAGCGGCCGGAGGTGACGGAGATCTCGTGCTCGCTCGACCGCCCTCCGAGGACGACGGCGACCCGGATCCGTTCGCTCACGGTGTGAACTGGCCGACGACGATCGTGACGGTCGAGCCCTTGTCCGCCTGCGAGCCGCCCTCCGGATCCTGGCTGAGGACGAAGCCGTCGAGCGCCGGGTCGTCCGTGGCCTCGCGCTGGACGTCGACGCGGAAGCCCGCCGCCTCGAGTGTGGTGACCGCGTCCTCCTCGGCCTGGCTGGACACGTCGGGCACCTGGGACTGCGCCGGCCCCTTCGAGACGCTCAGCGTGACGGTCGTCCCCGCGGGCACGCTCTGACCCGCCGACGGGTTCTGCGCGACGACGGTGTTCGCGGGCTGGTCGGACTCGACGTTCGTCCGCGCCACCTTGAAGCCCGCGCCCTCGAGGGCCGACGCGGCCGACTCGTAGGGCTGGCCGATCACCGACGGGATCGACAGCGGCTTGACGCCGCGCGACACGTTGATCTGCACGCGTGTACCCACCTTGACCTTCTCGCCGGCCTTCGGGTTCTGCCCCGTGACGGTGCCGGAGTCCTTCTCCGAGTAGACCTCGACGATCTTCGGCTCGAGGTCGGCGCGCGCGAGGGCCGCGACCGCCTCGTCGCGCGTCTGGCCGATCACGTCGGGCACCTCGGTCTGCGGCGGGCCGGTCGAGACGTGGATGTCGACGGTCGAGCCCGGATCGACCTTCTCGCCGAACTTCGGGCGCCTGGTCGAACACGAAGCCGGCCTCGACGTCGGCGTTCGCCTCGCGGATCACGTTCGGCTCGAGCCCGGCGTCGAGCACCTGCCCGACGGCCTGCGTCTCGCGCAGGTCGATCAGGTACGGGACGCCGACCGTCCCGGCGTCGGCGAGCTCGTCCTTGACCTGCTGGTAGACGAACCAGCCGGTCAGGCCCGCCGCGAGCAGGAGCAGCAGCACGAGGAGCCACGGCCAGATCGGACGCCCTCGGCGCGGCTGCTCGTACTCGTAGAGCACCTCCGCCGGGGGCCGCGGCGGCGCCGCGACCATCGTCGCCGGCGTGAGCTGCGAGCGGGAGAGGATCATCGTCGCGGCTTCCTCGGTCTCGCGGCTCACCGCGAGCCCCTGAGCTACGCGGGCGAGGTCCTTGTCCATCTCCTCGGCGCTCGGGAAGCGCTCCTCCGGCGTCTTCCCGAGCGCGCGCAGGACGATCAGGTCGAGGTCCTCGGGGATGTCGGGCCGGATCGACGAGGGCGGCTCGGGGACAGCGGAGATGTGCTTCATCGCGATCTCGACGGGCGAGTCGCCGGTGAACGGCACCTTCCCGGTCAGCAGCTCGTAGAGCACGATGCCGACCGAGTAGAGATCCGAGGTCTGGTCGACCGGCGCGCCCTTCGCCTGCTCGGGCGAGAGGTACTGCGCCGTGCCGATGATCGAGCCGACCTCGGTCATCTGCGACGTTCCGGCGCGCGCGATCCCGAAGTCCGTCACCTTGACGCGCCCCTCGGCGTCGACGATCACGTTGTGCGGCTTGATGTCGCGGTGGACGATCCCGTTGCGGTGCGCGAAGCGGAGGGCGTCGAGGATCTTCCGCGTGTAGTCGATCGCGACGTGCACCGGCGCCGGTCCGCGCGCGACGATCAGCTCCTTGAGCGAGCGCCCGTCGAGGTACTCCATCGCGATGTAGTAGGTGCCCTCGGCCTCGCCGCGGTCGTAGATCGAGACGATGTTCGGGTGGGAGAGCCCGGCGGCGTTCTTCGCCTCGCGCCGGAAGCGCTCGACGAACTGGTCGTCGTTCGCGTGGCGGTCGTTCAGGATCTTGATCGCGACGCGCCGGCCGAGCTCCTGGTCCTCGGCGAGGTAGACGTTCGCCATCCCCCCGGCGCCGAGCTTCCGGATGATGCGGTAGCGCCCGTCGAAGAGCGTGTTGATCAGCGTGTCCGAAACGGCCACGGGGTCGCTCTCAGCCTAGGGACCCTGCAGGAGGGCCTGCATGACCTGTTTGGCGATCGGCGCGGCGGTCGTGCCGCCGACACCGGTCTGGTTTTCGAGCATGACGGCGATCGCGACCCTCGGCGCCTCGACCGGCGCGAACGCGATGAACGCCGTCTGGTTGCGTCCCGCGCGGCCGGTCTCCGCGGTTCCGGTCTTGCCGGCGACGCGCACGCCCGGGATCTGCGCGGCCGTGCCGGTGCCGGCGCGGACGACGGCCTCCATCGCGAGCGCGAGCATGCTCGCGTTGTGCGGGCTCAGCGTCCGGCCGAGCACGTGGCGCCGCGTGCGCGTGATCACCTTCCCCTTCGGCGAGAGAACGCGGTCGACGACGTAGGGCTGCATGAGGACGCCGCGGTTCGCGACCGCCGCGGCGACCATCGCCATCTGCTGGGGCGTCACCTGGAGCTCGGTCTGGCCGAAGGCGAGCCGACCCGGGTCGACGTCGGCCGCGCTCTTGGGCTCGAAGAGCCTGCCGTTGTGGTAGAGGCCGCTGATCCGCCGCTCGTCCTCCGGCGTCTCGAGTGGGGGCAGCGAGTAGAAGCCGTAGTCCTTCATCTCCTGGATGAGCGGGCCGGGGCCGAGCTCCTTGCCGATCTCGCAGAAGAACGAGTTGACCGAGTACTGGATCGCCTGGAAGAGCGTGATCGACCCGAACGGGCTGGTCGTGTCGTAGTTGTTCACGTGGCGGCCGTACTCGATGCAGTAGCCGGGGTCGGTCTTCCGCGTCTCCATCGTGTACCGGCCGCTCTCGAGCGCCGCGGACGCCGTGACGACCTTGAAGGTCGAGCCCGGAACGAAGCTTCCCGCCGTCGCGCGGTTGAGCAGCGGCGCCGGCACGGGGCACCCCGCGCGGATGCGGCCGATCTGGTTGAAGTGGCGCTCGACGAGGTTCGGGTCGTACGTCGGATGGTTCGCCATCACGAGCACGCGACCGGTGCTCGGCTCGATCGCGACGACCGATCCGCAGTTCGCGCCGAGCGCCCGCAGCGCAACGCGCTGTGCACGGACGTTCAGCGTGGTGACGACGTCGTTGCCGACGATGTGCCGGCCGAGCAGCTTGTCGACTCGCGTGTCGAGGACGGTCGTCAGGTTCGCGTTCGACCCCGTCAGGAAGTCGTTCATCGACTGCTCGAGCCCCGCGCGAGAGCGAACCTGCGTCGAGTAGCCGACGACGTGCGCGGCCAGCCCGCCGGTCGGATAGCGGCGGAAGTAGAGCGTCTGCCCGTTCACCTGCCGCTTCCTGTTCGTCGCGAACAGCGTCTTTCCGTCGCCCCCGTAGATCTTCCCGCGCTCGATCGTGAACTGCGCGACTCGCTGGATGGCGTTCTCGCGGCGATCGGCGAGCCCCGGCGCCGCCCACGCCTGCCAGTACGTCGTCGCGACGATGAGCGCGCCGAGCAGCGCCAGCGCGAAGACCGCGAGCCTCGAGATCGGCCCGTTCATTCGCGCGGCGCCAGGGCGCGGTTGGAGACGAGGAGCAGCAGCGCCAGCAGCACGAAGTTCGCGAGCAGGCTCGAGCCGCCGTAGCTCACGAACGGCAGCGTGATCCCGGTCAGCGGGATCAGCCGCAGGACGCCGCCGACGATGATGAACGTCTGGAGCGCGAACGCGAACGTGAGGCCGGCCGCGAGGAGCTTCGAGAAGCCGTCCTGCGCGAGCATCGCCGCACGGAACCCGCGCGCCACGATGAGCATGTAGATGAGCACGACGGCCGCGATCCCGACGAGCCCGAGCTCATGCGCGAGCGCCGCGTAGATGAAGTCGGTGTTGAGGAACGGGATGATCGGGTCGGTGCCGTTCGAGAACGTGAACGTGCCCTTGCCGAGGCCGGTGCCGCCGAAGCCGCCGAACGCGATCGCGAAGAGCGACTGGACGAGCTGGTAGCCCTCGTCCTGTGCGTACGGCCACGGGTCGAGCCAGATCGTCACGCGGTCCTGGACGCGCGGGATCACCTCGTAGACGAACGCCGCGCCCGCGAGGAAGAGCGCCATCCCGCCCGCGACGAAGACGAATCGCGCGGTCGCGACGTAGAGCATCGCGAGGAAGATCCCGAAGTAGAGGAGCCCCGAGCCGAGGTCGTTCGTCTGCACGAGCACGGCCATCGCGCCGCCCCAGATCAGGAGCAGCGGGCCGAAGTCCTTCAGCCGGCCCTGCGCGAGCACCTCGCGCTTCTCGCGCAGGTAGCCCGCGAGGAAGAGAATCAGGAGGATCTTCGCGAACTCGCCCGGCTGGAACTGGAACGGGCCGACGCCGACCCAGAGCCGTGCTCCGTTGATCGTCCGGCCGATCCCCGGCAGCGCGGGCAGGACGAGCAGCGCGATCGCGCCGATGCCGATCACGTACTTGTACGACTCGAGCCGCCGGTAGTCGTGCCGGAGCACGATCAGCGTCACCGAGAAGAGCGCGACGCCGATCACGAGCCAGAGTCCCTGCCGGAACGCGTCGTCGGGGTTGAGCCGGTAGATCTCCGTCAGGCCGATCGCCGTCAGCAGCCCGGCCATCGGCAGCAGGTACGGGTCGGCGTAGGGCGCACAGATCCGCGTGACGACGTGCGCGACGAGATAGAGGCCGAGGAAGAACGCCGCGTACGTGAGCGACTGCGGCGAGACGACCTCGGAGCGCGCGATGTACACGCTCGCGAAGCCGAGGCCCGTGAGCATGCCGACGACGATCAGGTTCAGCAGCTCTCGGTTGCGCGCGCTCAGTCTCACCGCGCGAGGCCCCAGAGGATCAGGAACGCGACGACCACGAGGAGCGCGATCACGACGAGGAACGAGAACGCGCGCGTGAGACGCGGCGCTTGCGCGGCCGCTCGGTCTCCTGCTGCTCGTAGGCGGCCGCGATCTCGTCGACGCTCACGACCATCGTGTCGACGACCGGGACCTCGTCCGCCTCGGTCAGCGTGTCCTCGTCGTCGGGGTCTGCGGCATCCTCCGCAGGCGCAGGAGCAACCGTGGTCTGCTCGACCGCGTCGCCGTCTGCGATGTCGAAGGCGACGACGGTGATGTTGTCCTCGCCGCCGCCCCTGTTCGCGGCCTTGATCAGCGCCTTCACGAGCGCCTGGAGGTCGTCGCGGTGCTCCTCGACCAGTGCGAGGATCTTGCTGTCGTCGACCATCGTCGTCAGCCCGTCGGAGCAGATCAGGAAGAGGTCGCCGGGCGCCGTCTCGATCGGGAACATGTCGACGTCGACGTCGGGATCGGTGCCGAGCGCGCGCGTGATCACCGAGCGCTGCGGATGCGTCTCGGCCTCCTCCGCGGAGAGCTTCCCGCTCCGCATCAGCTCGCCCGACGAGCGAGTGGTCCTCGGTCACCTGCTCGAGGCGGCCGTCGCGCACGAGGTACGCGCGCGAGTCGCCGACGTGTCCGATCGTGACCATGCCGTTCTCGACGAGCGCGACCGTCAGCGTCGTGCCCATGCCAGACGCGTTCGGATCCTCGATCGAGCGCTGGTGAACGCGGCGGTTCGCCTCCTGGATCAGCTCCTCGACGCGCTCGGCGCCGCTCGTCTCCTCGACCGCGTCGGCCGCGAGCTTCGAGGCGACCTCGCCGGCCTGCGCGCCGCCCATCCCGTCGGCGACCGCGAAGAGCGGCGGGTCGATCACGTACGAGTCCTCGTTGTGGCGGCGCCGGCGGCCGGGGTCGCTCGCGCCCGCGAACTGGCCGAGCCTCATCGCTCGTACCTCAGGTCGGTCTCGCCGACGCGCACGACGTCGCCCGGCGCGAGCCTGCGCGGCCGGTCGATCTGCGTGCCGTTCACGAACGTGCCGTTCGTCGAGCCGCGGTCCTGCACCCACACGCCGTCTCGCCTCGGCTCGAACCGCGCGTGGCGCGCGGACGTGAACTCGTCCTCGCTCGAGCGGCACGTCGTTCTGACCGCCGCGGCCGATCGTGAGCGGGGCCGAGTCGAGCTCGTACGTCGTTCCCTCGTCGAGCGCCGGGCTCTTCAGCACGACCAGCCGGCCGGTCTGGATCGGCGACGGCGCCTGCGCGAGCCCGGCCGCCTGCGCCTCGCCCGGGCGCAGGATGAAGCTCTCCTGCGGCAGGCGCACGTCCTTGCTCGCGCTGCGCACGATCCGCCAGATGAACAGGTAGAGGAGGACGAGGAAGAGAACCTTGAGGATGAGGAGCGCCTCGTCGACGGCGATCGAGTCGCCCAGGATCAATGGGTCTCCCGGCCGAAGACGAGGTCGGTCGAGCCGAGCGTGACGGTGTCGCCCGGCGTCGAGCTTCGCGCGCTTCGCGCGACGGCCGTTGATCTCGACGCCGTTCGTGGAGTCGAGGTCGACGATCCAGTACGCAGTCCCCTCCTGGCGGAGCTCGGCGTGGCGGCGCGAGACGTTCGTGTCGTCCAGCTGGATGTCGCAGTCCTTCGAGCGGCCGATCACCGTCCGGCGCTTGTCGGATCTCGTGGCGTTCGCCGTCCAGGCTGAGCACGGCGATCTCCTGCTCGAGCCCGAGCTCGGCCGGCGAGGCCGCCTGCGTCTCGGGCCGGCGCGGCGGGCTTGTAGATCATCGTCGCCCCCGCCTCGACGTCGGCCACGGGCGCCTCGGGTTCCTCCTCGGCGCGCCCGCGCTCGGGCTGCACCATCCGCGTCGCGATCCCGAACTCGCCGACCTCGAGGTCGTCGTCGGTCTCGATCAGCACGTTCGGGCGCGAGAGGAGCGCGTAGACCTCGCGGCGTGAGTGCTCGGCGAGGTACTCCTGCAGCTCGTCGACGAGCGAGTCCTCGTACCCCGCGAACTGCTCGCGATCGGCCGGCGAGAGGAAGACCGTGTACTCGTTCGGGACGTAGACGCGCGACACCGAGACGTGCCGGTGGTCGTCCATCTCCTTCGCCAGCTTGCGCGCGAGCTCGACGGGCTGCACGTGCGTGCGGAAGGCACGACCGAAGACGCCCTCGAACGAGCGCCTCGATCTTCTGCTCGATAGCGCGGAGAACCATGGCCGGCGGTGAGTTTCCCCGCCAGACGATTCTAAGCTCCCGCTCCTGAGCGCCAGAGCGGTTGTCGCGGCCCAGACCGCGGCGACGACGGGCAGTGCGGCGAGATCCGGGTTCGGCAGGAGCAGTGCGGCGATGACGCCGGCGCCCCAGAACGCCGCGCTCCAGCGGGCGGCGGCAGCGACGAGGCGAGCGCCCGCTGCGGCGAGGGCGAGGCGCGAGGGCGGCATGGCACGCGTCCGGCGGGATCGAGGCGGCGGACGGCGCGCGAACGGGACGGCGGCCGGGCTGTCCTCGCCTGCGACGTTCCGGCGGCTCGACGCCCGGCGAGCACGAGCACGGCGCTCGCGACGATCGTCGCATCGCGCGCGATCGGGCGGCAGCGGTCCGACCGTCGAGAGCACGCAGCCTCGCGGGCGAACCCGACCAGCGCGCGAACGCGAGGAGCGCCAGCCCGAGCGAGAGGTTGCCGAGCGGGAGGACGGGCACGGCGAGCGCGAACGCGAGGCCGGCGCGGGGACGGAGGAACGCGATCACGACCGCGAGCGCCGCGAGCGCCGGCGCGAGCCGGCCGGGCAGAACGGGATCAGCGACGCGGCGCCTAGCCCGCGATCGACGCCGCGGCACCGGCCCAGCCGAGCCGTGCGAACAAGGCGCCGTTCGTCGCCGGAGCGGTCCGGCGCTGCGGCCGGAGCGTCGCGAAGCTCGTCTGCGAGCCGCGCCGCCGGTGGGCGCTTCCGCGGGTCGAGGGCGAGCATGCCGTCGACCACCGCGGATCAGCGGCATCCGGGAGATCGGGTCGCTTCGTCTCGAGCGACGGCGCGCCTTCCTCGATCGCTCGGCCGGTCTCCAGCAGCGACGGCTTCCAGAACGGGTGGCCGCCCGCGAGCGCCTCCCAGAGCATCACGCCGACCGCCCAGACGTCGCTGCAGCCGTCGCCGTCCTCGCCCGCGAGCCGCTCCGGCGAGATGTACGCGAGCGTCCCCGGCACGTCGCCCGACGGCCGTCAGCGTCTCGGCCTCCGTCGATGGCCGCGAGCCCGAAGTCGAGGAGCCGCACCGAGACGCCGTCGCCCTCGGCGAGCAGGACGTTCGCACGGCTTCACGTCGCGGTGGACGACGCCGCGCGCCGTGCGCGTGGGCGAGCCCTTCGAGCAGCTGCGCGGCGGCCTCGACCGCCTCGGCGTCGAGCAGCTCCTTCGAGCGCAGCGCCTCGCGGAGCGTCCGGCCCGGCGACGTACTCGTATGCGATGTAGACGTGACCGCCGTCGTGGCCGTAGTGCGTAGGCGCGCAGGCAGCGTCGGGTGCCGGAGCCGCGCCGCCGCCTCCGCCTCGCGCTCGGCGCGGGCGCCCGCCTTGCCCTCGCGGGGCACGATCTTGAGCGCGACGTCGAGCCCGGTCTTCTCGTCCCGGGCGAGCCAGACCGAGCCGGAGCCGCCGCTGCCGAGCGGCCGCACGGGGCGGTAGCGCCCGAGCGACGAGGTCGGGGGCGGGGGCTTGCGCGAGGGCGTTCGCCATCGTTGACGAGCGTTGAGCGCCGCGTGCTCGAAGTCCTGCGCGGGTTAGAGTCACCGGCCGAGCTCATGAGCGAGCGCGACGACGACATGCATCGAGTTCGACTTCTTCGAGGACGAGCCCGACACCGCAGCAGTCGACCCAGCGCCGGCCGCGCGGGCGCAGGGCGGCCGGCCGCCCCGTTCCGGCGGCCCGAAGCGCCCGACCTTCAGGCCCCCGAGGGCGTCACGCCGCTCCTCCGCCTGATCGCTCCTGATCGGGCTCGCGATCTTCGTCGTGATCGTGCTCGTCTTCTGGATCCAGCAGCTGCCGCAGCGCGAGCCGCCGAGGCGTACCGCGACTACATGGCCGAGTGCAGCAGCGTCGGCGCACGACTCGGCCGCGGTCGGCCGCGACCTCAACGACGCGCTGACGACGCCCGGCATCAAGCAGGCCGAGCTCGAGCAAGGCGCTCGAGGGGCTCGCCGCACCGGCAGCGAGCAGGGCGTCGCAGAACGCGCAGAAGCTCGACGCGCCGGGCGCGCTCCGCGACGAGCACGCAGGCGTCGATCGAGGCGCTCCAGTTCCGGACGAGCGGCCTGAACGGCCTCGCGGCGGCGTTCCGGCAGACCGCGAAGCACGAAGAACGCCGCCAAGGCTGGGAGCCGTCCTCGCCGCGCAGTGCGAGCGGTTCCTCGCGAGCGACGTCGTCTGGGACGACCTCTTCGTCGAGCCCTCGAAGGCGGAGCTCGAGTCGCAGGGGATCACCGGCGTCGACGTGCCCGACTCGAACTTCGTCGTCACCGCCGACCTCGCGACGCCAGCGCTCGATGGCGCCGATCTGGCAGCGGCTCCAGGGCGCCGCCGAGCGGCGGGACCCGCGACCGGCCTGCACGGCAACGGGCATCGTCTCGACCACGGTGCTCCCGTCGGGCGAGCAGCTGACGACGGGCCAGGAGACGGTCGTCGAGGCGACGACGCGACCTCGCCTTCCGCGTCGCCGTCCAGAACACGGCGACTCGCAGGAGGTCGGCGATCAAGGTGACGCCTGACGATCCAGAAGAGCGCCGAGCCGATCACGAAGACGAAGACGATCCAGCTCATCAACTCCGGCGAGACGAAGAGCGTCACGTTCGAGAACCTCGGTCAGCCGCCGTTCGGGCCGACGACGCCGGTCAAGGTCGACGTCGAACCGGTCCCGGGCGAGGCGAACACGAAGAACAACACGGTCGAGTACCCCGTCGTGTTCTCGCTGCCTCGCTAGCCTAGGCGCGGATGGATCTCTCCGGCACGACCGCGGCGTGGATCGCCATCGTCGCAGCGATCGTTGCGCTCGCCGCCGTCGGGATCGCCGTCGCGGCCTGGCTCAAGCTGCGCCGCGTGCGCTCTTCGCAGCACGTCCTGCTCGGCGGCGGCAAGGGCGACCTCGTCGACTTCGCCGTCTCGCTGCAGGGCCGGATCGACGACCTGCACCGTGCGGTCGACGAGATCGCGGCCGGGCTCTCGCGCGTCGACCGTCGCGTCGACGACTGCGTCTCGAAGACGTCGATCGTCCGCTACGACGCCTACGACGACAAGGCGGGCCAGTCGTCCGCCACCGTCGCGCTGCTGAACGCGTCGCGCACCGGCATCGTCGTGAGCGCGATCCAGGGCCGGGACTACGCCCGCATCTACATGAAGGAGCTCGACCGCGGTCGACCCTCGGTCGCCCTTTCGCCCGAGGAGCTCGAGGCCGTCGAGCGGGCGATGGCGCACTGAAGAAGCTCCTGCTGCTCGTTCTCGCGCTCGCAGTCTTCGCCGGCGCAACCGCGTACCTCTTCCTCTGGCCGGAGGAGGACACGCCGCCGCAGGGCGCGGACGCCGTCGTCGTGCTCTCGGGCGGGCGCGGCCACCGGCTCGCCGAGGGCCGCCGGTTGATCCGCGAGGGGATCTCCAAGACGCTCGTCATCTCCGACGGCCTCGCGCCGGGCTGGGACGAGGCGAACCGGCTCTGCCGGACCCGACAGGCGATCTGCTTCAAGCCGGATCCGTACAGCACCCAGGGCGAGGCGCGCTGGGTCGCGAAGGAGGCCGCGCGGCGCGGCTGGGACTCGGTCGTCGTCGTCACCTCGACGTACCACGTCCGGCGCGCGCGGATGATCATGCGGCGTTGCTACGACCGCGAACTCGCCGTCGACGGGGCCGATCCGCCGCTCGAGAACCGGATCATCGGGGTCGCGTGGGAGTGGCCGAAGAGCCTGTACTACCTCACCCTCAAGCGGGGTTGCTGACCCGGCCAGCAGCTACATTTCCGCTGGTATGCAGCAGGTCCTCGTGCTGAACGCGAGCTACGAACCGCTGAACGTGACAACGCTCAGACGGGCGCACGTGCTCGTGTTCAAGGGGAAGGCGGAGGTGATCGAAGAGCTCGACCGACCACTTCGCTCGGCCACCTCGACGTTCCGGTGGCCACACGTCATCCGTCTCGTGCAGTACGTCCGCGTTCCTCGCGCGATCCAGCGCAAGATCTCGCGCCGCGCGCTCTTCGCCCGTGACGGGTGGCGCTGCGTCTACTGCGGCACGACGAGCGGCCGGCTGACGCTCGACCACGTCGTGCCCCGCTCGCGTGGCGGCGACTCCGTCTGGGAGAACGTCGTCACGTCCTGCGCGACCTGCAACCACAAGAAGGGGAACCGCCTCCTGCACGAGGTCCACATGGAGCTGCGCATCCCGCCGCGGGCACCGACACCGGTGCTCTTCATCCAGCTCGCCGCGCCCAAGATCCCCGAGCGCTGGCGCCCGTACCTGCCGCAAGCCGGAACGGCGACCGCGGCTGCCTGAATGCGCTGGACGTGCGGTCGTTGCGGCGAGGAGCACGTTGGGCTCCCGCACGACTGGGCGTTCGACCGGCCGACGTACTGGGAGGGGCCGCACGACGGCGACGACTTCCTCGACGACGACCTCTGCCGCTGGACCGACGACGACGGCGCGGCGAACTACTTCATCCGCGGGCTCGTCACGATTCCCGTGCGCGACGCCGACGACGACCTTCGCTACGGCGTCTGGTCGTCGCTGAGCAAGCGGTCGTTCGCGCGCATGCTCGACCACTGGGACGACCCGGAGCGCGTGAACGAGCCGCCGTACTTCGGCTGGTTCTCGAACTCGCTTCCCGGCTACCCGCAGACGCTGAGCCTGCCGCTCGACGTCGTGACGGACGAGCTCGAGAACCGGCCCGAGCTCGTCTTCCACGACGGCGACCATCCGCTCATCCGCGAGCAGCGCGACGGGATCACGATGGACCGCGTCCGCGAGATCGCGGAGCTCAACCTGCACCCGTAGGCGCGTCTACCAGTTGCCGCCGGGGCTCGCCGGAAGCGTCGTGCCCGGTGCGTACATGAGGTAGACGAGACCGCCGGTCGAGGTCATCCACGCGTCCTCGAACTGCTCGCGGTCGTACACGCGCTGCACCTCCTCGTCGCTGAGCGCAGCCGGGTCGTTCGAGACGACGTCTCCACTACGGGTGAAGCCGACGATCGTGAGGAGGTGGCCGTTCGTGCCCTTGAAGAGGAACCCGTCGAGCTTCCCCGAGCCGAACGAGAGCGACGCGACGAGCGGGATGCCGGCCTTGATGAACTGCTCGGCCTCGGCGAGCGAGCGCAGCTGCGTGACGGCGCCCTCGAGCCCGAGCCGGTGCGCGTACGCGATGTTGAACGGCCAGTTGCCGGCGCCGTTGTAGTTGTAGTCGTACGTGTAGCGCGCGGCGTAGTCGACCCATGGGTCCTCGTGTGCCGGGTCAGCGCTCGTCACGTACGCGTAGTCCGCCGGGCTCGGAAGCCGGTTCCAGTAGCCGAGAATCATCGAGGTCGAGGTCGGGCTGCACCACGCCTCGCCGCCGCCGTCGAACTCCGGGTAGTGGCCGGCGTGGATCTCCTGGGAGTACTCCGGCACCGGGAGGATCTTCTCCTCGGTCATCGTCGTCGCGCTCGGGACGTACGGCGACGCGTCGTTCGCCACGACGGTCGAGAGCTTCGTGACGGTCGGCGTGGCGCCGCTGCCGACCTCGCGGTAGAGCGTGAGGCGGAGCTGGTACGCGAGCATCGCCTTCTTCGGGATGAAGGTGTCGATCGCGATGGACGCGTCCTTGTCGCCCTGACCCGGGACGGACGTGCGGTGGAAGTCCGCATCCTCGTACGCCCAGCGTCCGAGCACGTACCACTTCGTCTCGGTTGCGTCGGGCTTGCGCGCGCGGAGCTCGACCTGGATCCACGTGTGCGCCGGCGTCGAGGCGTTCCACGACGCGACCGCCTGCGAGAACGCGAAGCCCGGGTCGTGCCAGGGCGACGTCCAGGTGCCGGCGTCGTAGCTCTTCGTGCCGTAGCCGTGCGGGTCGGTGTACGGGACGGTGGTCAGCCCGCTCGCGGCGAGCGTCAGCCCGGCACTCGAGGCGACGGTGCCGGACGTCGTGCCTGACGCGAACGCGAACGACTCGAACTCGACCTGATACGGCGTCTTCGCCGCGGACGCGGCACTGCAGAGCGCGAGCACGATCACCATCGCCGCGAGACCCCGGACGAGCACGCGGGCGATGCTACGTCGTCGCGGCCTCTTCCTCAAGCTCGAGCTCGACGACCTCGAGCAGGGCAGGGCCCGTCCGGAAGAGTGCGCCGGGGCCGGGCCAGGCGCGCACCTGCTCGAAGCCGAGGCGCTCGTAGGAGGCCACGGCCTCGTCCAGACGCTCGACGACCTGGACGAACCGGTCGGCGAGGGCCACGTCGAGATCCTGCATAAGAGTCGCATACTAGCAAGTTCTCTGGCATAGTACGCCAATGCCGACCGCAGCCATCCTCGGCGCGTCCGGCTACGCCGGCCAGGAGACGCTCGACCGCGTGCTCGCGCACCCGGAGCTCGAGCTCGTCGCGCTCGGCTCCGACTCGCTCGCGGGCCGCGGCGCCTCGGCGCTCGACGTCCGGCTGAACGGGCACCTCCCGCCGTTCGTCCCGAACGACGAGGCGCTCGGCGCCGGCGCCGACGTGATCTTCCTCTGCCTCGGGCACGAGCAGGCCGCGGCGCTCGAGCCGCCGGCCGACGCCGTCGTCGTCGATCTCTCCGGCGCGCACCGGCTGCGCGACGCGTCGCTCTACGCGGCCTGGTACGGCTTCGAGCACCCGCGGCCGGACGTGCTCGCCGACTGGAGCTACGCCGCTGCCCGAGCTCTGGCCGCCGGCGGGACCGCTCGTCGCGAACCCGGGCTGCTACGCGACGGCGGCGCTGCTCGCGCTCGCGCCGCTCGCAGACGCGATCGACCCGGCTCGGTCGTCGTCGACGCGAAGTCGGGCGTGTCGGGCGCCGGGCGCGCGCTGAAGGCGTCGTCGCACGCCGGCAGCGTGCTCGAGAACGTCGCGCCGTACCGCGTCGGCGCGCACCAGCACGCGCCGGAGATCGAGCAGGCGCTCGGCTTCCCGGTCTGCTTCGTCCCGCACCTCCTGCCGGTGCGCCGCGGCCTGCTCGTCACGTGCTACGTCGACGGCGAGCGGCGACCTGCGCGAGCGGCTCGAGGACGCGTATGCCGACGCCGCGCTCGTCCGCGTCCTCCCGGAGGGCGTCGCGCCCGAGCTCGCGCGCGTGCAGGGCACCGACGCCGCCGAGATCGGCGTCTTCGAGGACCGCGCGACCGGCCGGGCGATCGTCGTCTGCGCGCTCGACAACCTCGGCAAGGGCGCGGCCGGCCAGGCGGTGCAGAACGCGAACCTCGCGCTCGGCCTCGACGAGACGGCCGGGCTGCGCTTCCACGGGGTGCTGGTGTGAGCGTCACCGCCGCGAAGGGCTTCGTCGCGGCCGGCGTCCACTGCGGCATCCGGCGCAAGCAGGCTCGACCTCGCGCTCGTTCGCTCGACCGAGCCGGCGATCGGCGCCGGCGATGTTCACGCGCGAACCGCGTGCAGGCCGCGCCGGTCGTCGTCTCGCAGGAGCACCTCGCGCTGGCCGAGCCGCAGGCGGTCGTCGTCAACTCCGGCATCGCGAACGCGGCGACCGGCGCGCGCGGCGAGCTCGACGCGCGCGCGACCGCCGCCGAGGCGGCGCGGCTGCTCGGCCTCGCCGCCGAAGAGGTGCTCGTCCTCTCGACCGGCGTGATCGGCGTGCCGCTGCCGATCGAGAAGCTCCTGGCGGCCTGCCGGAGGCGGTCGACGCGCTCGCGCCGGACGGCGACCGACGCGGCCGAGGCGATCATGACGACCGACACGCACGCGAAGCAGGCGGTCGCGCACGGCGACGGCTTCACCGTCGGCGGCATGGCGAAGGGCTCCGGGATGATCCACCCGAACCTCGCGACGATGCTCGCCGTCGTCACGACCGACTACCCGCTCGAGCCGGGCGAGGCGACGCCTTCCTCCGGCCCGCGGTCGACGCGAGCTTCAACTCGATCTCCGTCGACGGCGAGTGCTCGACGAACGACACCGTCGTCCTGCTCGCGAACGGCGCCTGCGAAGGCAGAGCGCGACGACGACGCGTTCGCGCACGCGCTCGACGTCGTCTGCGCGCAGCTCGCCGCGCAGATCGTCGCCGACGGCGAGGGCGCGACGGTCCTCGCCGAGATCGAGCGTCACCGGCGCCGCGATCGACCGACGAGGCGAAGGCGATCGCGCGCCGGATCGCCACCTCGCCGCTCGTCAAGACCGCCCTGCTTCGGCCGCGACGCGAACTGGGGCCGCGTGCTCGCCGCCGCCGGCTCGGCGCCGTTCAACGGCGGCTTCGCGCACCTCGACCCCGAGCGCGTCACGCTCGCCTTCAACGGCGCCGACGTCCTCGAGCACGGCGCGCCGCGCGGCGTCGAGCCGGACGCTCGCAGGCGACACCGTGCACGATCGAGCTCGACCTCGGTCTCGGCGAGGGCTGCGCGTCGTACCTCACGTCCGACCTGTCCTACGACTACGTCCGCATCAACGCGGACTACCGGTCGTGAGCCGGTCGTCGTCAAGATCGGCGGCGCCGTCGCGGCCGACGCGGCGGCGCTCGTGCTCGAGCTCGCGCGCCGAGGGCCACGAGGTCGTCGTCGTGCACGGCGCCGGGCCGCAGATCTCCGCCGAGATGGAGCGCCGCGGGCTCCCCGTGCGAGTTCGTCGGCGGCCGCCGCGTCACGACGCGCGGCGGCGCTCGAGGTCGTGCGCGCGTCGCTCGCCGCGGTCAACGCGGCGCTCTGCGCCGCGATCGGCGCGGACGCGCGTCGGCCTGCTCGGCGACGAGATCGGCCTGCGCGCCACGCCGCGTGCCCGGAGCTCGGTCTCGTCGGCGACCCGGTGCCGGCGCGGCCGCTCGCCGTCGAGCGACGCGCTCGCGCGCGGGCCGCATCCCGGTCGTCGCGCCGCTCGCCGCCGGGCCCGCTGAACGTCAACGCCGACGAGGCGGCCGCCGCGCTCGCGGTCGGCCTCGGCGCCGACCGGATCCTCTTCGTCACCGACGTCCCGGGCGTGCTGCTCGACGGCGCGCGTCGCGCCGCTCGATCGGCGCCGACGAGGCCGACCGGCTGCTCGACGAGGGCGAGCTCGAGGGCGGCATCGTCCCGAAGCTGCGCGCCGCGGTCAGCGCCGCGCGCCTCGGCGTCCGCGCCGAGATCGGCGAGACGGCGGTGGTCGCGTGACGCACGCTCGCAACCGGCGCGCTCATGCCGACGTACGCGCGCCACGGACGTCACGTTCGTCTCGGGCGACGGCTGCGTGGCTCGTCGACGACGACGGCCGCCGCTACCTCGACTTCGTCGCCGGCATCGCCGTCGTCGGCGCTCGGGCACCTGCCACCCGGCGCCGCTCGCCGCCGCGCACGCGCAGCTCGACCGGCTCTGGCACGTGTCGAACCTCTACTGGACGGAGCCGATGGCGCGAGCTCGCCGCGCGGCTGTCCGATCGCTTCGGCGGCGCGCAGGCGTTCTTCTGCAACTCCGGCGCCGAGGCGATCGAGGCGGCGCTCAAGTACGCGCGCAAGGCGACCGGCAAGCCCGGCATCGTCGCGCTCGAGGGCTCGTTCCACGGCCGCACCGTCGGCGCGCTCTCGGTCGACCGGCCAGCCGGCGAAGCGCGCGGCGTTCGAGCCGCTGCTCCCCGGCGTGCGCTTCGCGCGGCCGAACGACGTCGACTCGCTCGAGGCCGCCGTCGGCGACGAGACCGGGCTGCATCCTGCTCGAGCCGGTGCTCGGCGAGGGCGGCGTCGTCCCGCTCGACGCCGGAGTTCCTCGGCCGCCGCGAGCTCGCGGACGAGCTCGGCGCGCTGCTCGTCTTCGACGAGGTGCAGACCGGCGTCGGCCGCACCGGCACGCTTCTTCGCGTTCGAGCAGCTCGGCGTCCGGCCCGACCGCGTCACGCTCGCGAAGGGGCTCGCGAACGGCCTGCCGATCGGCTGCCTGCTCGTCGCGGCCGAGCGCCAGCGGCGTTCGAGCCCGGCGACCACGGCTCGCACGTTCGGCGGCAACCCGGTCGTCTGCGCCGCGGCCGTGCGCCGTCGTCGACGACGATCGACGACGAGCTGCTCGCCGACGTTCGCGCGAAGGGCGCAGAGCTCGCGCCGGGCTCGCGCGCTGCCCGGCGTCGTCGAGGTGCGCGGCCGCGGGCCTCCTGCTCGGCGTCGAGCTCGACCGGCCCGCCGGCGAGGTCGTCGCCGCGTGCCTCGAGCGCGGCCTCCTCGTCGGCACCGCCGGCGAGACGCGTGCTTCGCCTCGACGCCGCCGCTGACCGTCGACCGACGACGAGCTCGAGCACGGGCCTGTCGATCCTCGAGGAGGTGCTCGCGTGAACAAGTACGAGCGGCAGGGCGCGATCCTGCGGCTCGTCCAGCGAGCAGCGAGCTCGTCGACGCAGACCGAGCTCGCCGAGGCGCTGCGCGCCGCGGGCTACGACGTCGTCCAGACGACGGTCTCGCGCGACATCGCGCAGCTCGGGCTCGTCAAGGTGCGCGACGAGCGACGGCCGCCTCGTCTACGCGCTGCCCGGCGCCGCCGACCTCGACCGGCTCGACGAGCTCGACGGCGGCGCTGCGCCGCTGGGCGCTCTCGCTCGACGCCGACCGGCAACCTCGCTCGTGATCCACGACGCCGCCGGGCTACGCGAACGCGCTCGCGCGCGCGATCGACGGCGCCGGCCTCCCCGACGTCGCCGGGCACGATCGCCGGCGACAACACGATCTTCGTCGTCGCGCGCGACGGGCTCACCGGCGCCGAGCTCGCCGACGCAGCTCCGACACCACCTGGAAGGAGCACCATGACCCGCACCGCGGTGCTCGCCTACTCGGGCGGGCTCGACACGAGCTGCGCGATCGCGTGGCTGAAGGAGGACTACGGCTTCGACGAGGTCGTCGCCGTGCTCGTCGACGTCGGGCAGGAGGTCGACTTCGAGCCGGCGATCGCGCGCGGCTACGCGGCCGGCGCCGACGACGTCCTCCTCGTCGACCGCAAGGACGCGTTCGCCGACGACCAGGTCGCGAAGGCGCTGCTCGCGAACGCGCTCTACGAGGGCGCGCTACCCGCTCGTCTCGGCGCTCTCGCGGCCGGTGATCGCCGAGGCGGTCGCCGAGATCGCGCTCGAGCTCGGCGCCGAGGCCGTCGTCCACGGCTGCACCGGCAAGGGCAACGACCAGCTGCGCTTCGAGCTCGCCTTCAAGGCGAACTACCCGGGCGTGCGCGTGATCGCGCCGCTGCGCGACAAGATCTGGACGCGCGACGAGGAGATCGCCTACGCCGAGGCGCGCGGCATCCCGGTCGAGGCGAAGGCGGAGTCGCCGTACTCGATCGACGACAACCTCTTCGGCCGCGCGATCGAGGCCGGGCATCCTCGAGGACCCGTGGGTCGCGCCGCCCGAGGACGCGTTCGCGCTCACGTCGCACCCGTCGAGCGCGCCGGCGCCGACCGAGGTCGTCATCGGCTTCGAGCAGGGCCTGCCGGTCTCGCTCGACGGCGAGGAGCTCGTCGCTCGCCGAGCTGATCGCCGCGCTGAACGCGCTCGCCGGCGCGTACGGGATCGGGCGGATCGACATGATCGAGAACCGCGTCGTCGGCATCAAGAGCCGCGAGCTCTACGAGGCGCCGGCCGCGATCGCGCTGATCGAGGCGCACCAGGCGCTCGAGGACCTCGTCCTGACGAAGGACGAGGCGCTCGACGAAGCGCGAGCTCGAGCCGAAGTGGGCGAAGCTCGTCTACGACGGCCTCTGGTTCAGCCCGCTGCGCGACGGCGACGACGCGTTCGTCGCGACGACGCAGGAGCTCGTCACCGGCGAGGTGCGCGCTCGCGCTCGCAGCCGGGCGCCGCGGTCGTCACCGGGCGCCGCTCCGAGCACGCGCTCTACGCCGAGACGCTCGCGTCGTACGGCGACCGGCGAGACGTTCCCGCACGAGGCGGCCGAGGGCTTCATCCGGATCGCCGCGCTCGAGACCGAGCTCGCCGCGCGCGCGCGAGCGGAAGCTCGCGCGACGCATGACGCTCTGGTCGGGTCGCGTCGGAACGGCGCGCTCGCCCGCGAGGTCGGGAGCTTCCTCCGCGCGGACGACGCCGAGCTCCTCCCGTACGACTGCGAGGCGACGCGCGCTCCACGCGCGGCGGCTCGCGCGGCGCGGGGCTGCTGACCGCCGACGAGCTGCGCGAGGTCGAGCGGCGCTCGGCGGACGCTCGCGTCGGGAGCCCGGGCGACGAGGACGTCCACTCGCGATCGAGCGCAGCTCGGCGAGCGTCGGCCGCAAGATCCACGCCGGCCGGTCGCGCAACGACCAGGTCGCGGCGGCGTTCCGCCTCTACGTCGTCGACGCGTGCGCGGAGGCGATCGACGGCGATCGAGCGCGTTCGCCGCGCGATCCTCGACCGCGCCGAGGCGGAGGCGGAGACGCCGATGCCCGGCTACACGCACCTGCAGCGCGCGCAGCCGGTGACGGTCGGCCACCACCTGCTCGCGTGGGTCGAGATGCTCGACCGCGACCGCGCGCGCTTCCGCGTTCGCGCGCCGAGCAGGCGCGAGCCGCTGCCGCTCGGCGCGGGCGCGCTCGCGGGCTCGACGCTCGACCTGCCCGCCGCCGCCGGGGACGCGATGCGGAACTCGCTCGACGCGCGTCGCCGACCGCGACTTCGCGCTCGACTACCTCTACGCGTGCGCGCGTGCTCTTCACGCACCTCTCGCGGATCGGCGAGGAGCTCGTGCCTCTGGGCGACGAGCGAGTTCGGCGTTCGTGCGCCTGCCCGAGACGGCGGCGACCGGCTCGTCGATGATGCCGCAGAAGCTGAACCCCGACGTCGCCGAGCTCGTCGCGCGGCAAGGCCGGCACGGCGATCGGCCGGCTCACCGGCCTGCTCGCGACGGTGAAGGGGCTGCCGCTCGCGTACGACCGCGACCTGCAGGAGGACAAGCCGCCGGTCTTCGCCGCGCGGCGCGACGTCCGCGGCGCGCTCGAGGCGCTCGCGCGTGCTCGTCGCCGGCGCTCGACGTTCGACCGCGACCGGCTCGCCGCGGCGTGCGCCGATCCGCTGCTGCTCGCGACCGACGCCGCCGAGGCGCTCGTGCGCGAGGGCGTGCCGTTCCGCGACGCGCACGAGCCGGTCGCGGCGGCGGTGCGCGACGGCACGTTCGAGCCGCCGCGGCGGCGAGCGTCGAGGCCGGCGCCCCGGGCCGGGCGGCGTCCGCGAGGCGCTCGCGGCAGCGCGCGCCCGCTTCGCGTAGTGCGCCGGCAGCTCGGCGCAGGCGAGCTCGGAGACCTCCTCGAGCTGCCGCTCGTCGCCGTGCTCGCCACCTACCGCGCGAGCGGCGACGTCCTGCTCTCGCCCGTCTGGCACGAGTGGCGCGACGGCGGCTTCGACGTGATCACCGGGAGCCGCGGCGTCAAGGTGCGGCACCTGCGCCGCGACCCGAGGGCGGGCATCGTCGTCCACGAGCACGTCCCGCCCTACCGCGGCGTCGAGCTGCGGGGCCGCGCGCGGCTCCTCGCCGGCGGGCCCAGGTCGTGCGCCGCATCGCGGTGCGCTACCTCGGCGAGGATGGGCGCGGCTGGGCGGAGGCGAGCGGCCGACGACACGCTGATCCGGCTCGAGCCGGGCGGTCGCGCCTCGCCGACGAGACAGCGCCGCCGACCGGGACGTAGACAGCGAGTCGACCGACGGGACGACCGCTCGTCGCGCGCGCTCGAGGTCTCGTCCGCGCCGATGGCGTCGCTCGCCGGCTCGGCCTCGCGCGGAGACGAACACGTCAACGGCGGGCTCGTCCACGTCGCCCCTCGCCGGCGCGGAGCGCGCCGCCCCAGCGCTCGATCCCGCCGAGGACGCACGCGCGCACTCGTCGTGGCCGAAGTGGCGCAGGAGCCACCACAGCCGCTCGGCGCCGCCCATGCTCCCGTACGCGACGACGAACACGCCCTCCTCGATGCCCGGCGCGCGAGGCTGCGGCGGCGAACCCCATCGGCGCTCGGCAGCGGATGCCGGCCCGCGCCGGCGACCGAGGTGTCGGCCAGCTCCGTGTCGACGTCGAGAAACGACGCGCCGGGGATGTGTCCGGCCCGGTAGAGCTCGCGTCCGCGCTCCGGCTCGCCGAGCTCCCAGCGGCAGTCGACGAACTGCCACCTCATGTCGCGGCGAGCGTCGGCAACTCGAGAAACCGGCGAATGCCGCGCACGGCCTGTCCGATCCGCTGCTCGTTCTCGACGAGCGCGAAGCGCACGAACCCCTCGCCGCCCGGCCCGAACCCGACGCCCGGGCTGACCGCGACGTGCGCCTCGCGCGCGAGTCGCAGCGCGAACTCGAGCGACCCGAGCTCCGCGTGCGCGTCGGGCAGCGGCGCCCAGAGGAACATCGTCGCGGCGGGCAGGGGCGTGTGCCAGCCGATCCGTTCGAGGCCGTCGTGCAGCGCGTCGCGGCGCGAGCGGTAGATCTCGCGCACCTCGTCGGGGTGGTCCGCCGCCTCGGTCAGCGCGATCACCGACGCGATCTGGATCGGCGAGAACGTCCCGTAGTCGAGCCACGACTTCAGCCGCGCGAGCGCACCGACGATCTCCGCGTTCCCGACGAGGAAGCCGACGCGCCAGCCGGCCATCGAGAAGCCCTTCGTGAGCGAGTACAGCTCGACGGCGACGTCGTCGGCGCCGTCCGCCTGGAGGATCGAAGGCGGCTGCTCGCCGAAACCGAGCTCTGCGTACGCGAAGTCGTGCACGACGACGAACTCGCGCTCGCGGGCGAGGTCGACGACGCGCTGCATGAACGCGAGATCGACCGTCGCGGTCGTCGGGTTGTGCGGGAACGAGAGCAGCACGACGCGCGGGCGCGGACGCGAGCGCTCGTACGCCTCGACGAGGTTGCCGAAGAGATCCTCGCCCGCACCCATGGGCACGCTCGTCACCGACGCGCCCGCCAGGATCGGCGCGTAGATGTGGATCGGATAGCTCGGGCTGGGCACGAGCGCCGCGTCGCCCGGCTCGACGAGCGTCCAGAGCAGGTGCGCGAGGCCTTCCTTCGCCCCGATCGTCGTGACGGCCTGCGTCTCGGGGTCGAGTCGGACGCCCCAGAGCCGCTCGTACCGCTCGCAGATCGCGAGCCGCAGTCGCGGGATCCCGCGGCTCGAGGAGTATCGGTGGTTGCGCGGGATGTGCGCGGCCTCGGCGAGCTTGTCGACGACGACCTGCGGTGAGGGCAGGTCGGGGTTGCCGAAGCCGAGGTCGATGACGTCCTCGCCGCTTCGCCGGAGCTCGCGCTTGAGCTCGTCGACCGCGGCGAAGACGTACGGCGGGAGGTCCGGGATGCGGCGGAAGTCCACGACGAAACCGTACGGCACCGTGACGGATCCGGGCCACGGCGTCGTAGGTGGGTCATGAGACCTCTTCGGATCGCCGCGTTCGCGGCACTCGTGGCAGTGGCCCTCGCCTTCGCGGGCGTCGGCGTTCCCGAACGCGCCCGCGGCCAGGAAGCGGACGGCCCGGCTCGGTCGATCACCGCGACCGGCAGCGGCACGGTGAACGCCGTCCCCGACCGCGCGCAGTTCTCGTTCGGCGTGCAGGCGCAGGCTCGCACCGCGAGCGCCGCGCTCGAGGCCGCCGACGCCCAGCTCCAGCGCGTCGTGTCGGCGCTCCGGCAGGCAGGCATCGCGGCTGCGGACGTCCAGACGGAGCAGCTCTCCGTCTCGCCGAGGACGAACGACGAGGGCGTCGAGATCCTCGGCTTCACGGCGGTCACCTCGGTCTCGGCGCGGGTGCGCGACCTCGACCGCGCGGGCGCCGTCGTCGACGCCGCCGTCGGCGCGGGCGCGAACACGGTGTACGGCCCGTCGCTCGTCCGCTCGAACCAGGACGCGCTCTACCGCAACGCGCTGCGCGCGGCCTATGCCGACGCGCGCGCGAAGGCGGACGCGCTCGCGGGCGCTGCGGGCGTCACGCTCGGCGCGATGACGGCCACCGTCGAGGGCGGAGCGGGCGCGATGCCGTTCGCGACTGGTCGCGCGGAGGACGCAAGCGCGATCGCCAAGATCGAGCCGGGGACGCAGGAGATCCAGGCGACCGTGACCGTGACGTTCGCCGTGAGCTAGTGCACGACGAGGACGTCGCAGTGGGCCTTTCGGACGACGCGGCTCGCGAGCGACCGGCGAAGCACGTGGCGGGGGCCTCCCGTTCCGACCACGACGAGCTGTGCGCCGAGCGACTCCGCCGCCGAGAGGATCTCGACGGCCGGGTCGCCGGCGGCCTCGAGCACGTCGCCCCGTAGGCCTCGCTGCCTGAGCACCCGCCTCGCCTCTCGCAGCAGCCGCCGCTGGAGGGCTCGCTCGTCCTCGCTGATCGTCACGAGTCGCGCGCTCACCGACTGAGCCGGCACGACGTTGACGATCACCATCCGGGCGGAAGGCGAGGCGAGCTCGGCCGCGTGCTCGAGGGCCCGCCGTCCGCTGTCCGACCCGTCGTACGCGACGACGATCGTCATCGCAGGTGGTACGGGACGCTCGACAGGATCACGCGCTCCTCGAAGAGGAGAAGCCGCTTCACGTAGAGCGCGCGCTGGTTGTGGAGGAGGCGGTGCCAGCCGGAGACGACGAGCTCCGGCATCACGACCGACACCGCGAGTCCCGGGTCGGCGGTCAGCTCGCGGACGTAGCCGCGCAACGGTTCGCCGAGGTCGCGGTACCGCGCTTCGACGACGTCGAGCGGGACCCCGAGGTCCTCGCGCTCCCACAGCCGCGTCACGGCTCGCGTCTCGTCTTCGTCGAACGCGAAGAACACGGCGCGTGTGTCCGGGATGCCGAGCGTCTGCGCATACGTCAGCGCGCGCAGCGATGCCGCATGGACGCCGGACACGAGGATCCGCGCTGCGAGCTCCTGCGGTTGCCCGGCGCCGGCCAGAACCGGCACGTTCGCGACGACGATCCCGGGCTCTCCGAGGAGGCGCAGCTTGAGGCTGAAGGTCGGTCGCCGCCAGATCGCAGCGCGGAGCGAAGGCTGCTCGAAGAACTCCGGCACGACGACGGTCAGGAACGAGGACTCGCTGCGCGGCTGCGCCCAGATGTAGTCCAGGACGGCCTCCACGACGTTCTCGTCCGCCGGCAGGCTCTCGATCGGGACGCCGCCGCCGCTGAAGTCCCACCAGCGGCCGCGCGGGTCGGCACGCCCGTTGCCGCGCGCCCAGATCGCGTGGTACTGCGTGCCGGCGATTCGCCGCGCGTACCAGGCGGCCTCGCGTGCTGCGGGGTCGAGCGCCTCGACGCTGACGACGACGCTGTTCTTCGCGGGAGGCGCTCCGCGCACCGCGGCGGCACCCGCGCGCAGCCGGCGCGTCACCGAGCGGTAGTGCCGGTTCACGACGAGGAAGCAGACGACGAGCGCCGGGATCGCGACGAGCACCATCCACGCGCCCTGCGTGAACTTCGTCTGGACGACGAGCAGCGTCACGACCCCGGTCGCGGCCGCGCCGATGCCGTTGATCAGGGCGCTCTGTTTCCAGCCGGGCTCGCGGAGCTGCAGCCAGTGCCTGACCATCCCGATCTGCGAGAGGGTGAACGCCGTGAAGACGCCGATCACGTAGAGGTGGATCAGCGAGTTCACGTCTGCGCGGAAGACGACGATCAGGGCCGACGCGACGAGGGCGAGAATCACGATCCCGTTCGAGTAGACGAGGCGGTCGCCGAGGTTCACGAACTGACGCGGGAAGAAGCCGTCACGCGCGAGGACGGCCGCGAGGCGTGGGAAGCCCTGGTAGGACGTGTTCGCGGCGAGGACGAGGATTCCGAGCGTGAGCGCCTGCACGGCGTAGTAGAGAAACGACGCCGGCGACGAGGACGGAAAGACGCCGCGCGCGAGCTCGGAGACGACCGAGACGCTCTCACTGGGCCGGGCGTCCATCGCAACCGCGAGGTAGGAGACACCGATGAAGAGCGCGATCGCGATCGCGCCCATCACCGCGAGGGTCGTCGCCGCGTTCCGTGCCTGCGGGGGGCGGAACGCGCTGACCCCGTTGGAGATCGCCTCGACGCCGGTCAGGGCAGCGGCGCCCGAGGCGAAGGCACGGAGCACGACGATGACTCCGACGGCGCCGACGCCGGCCGCAACCGGATCGGGCACGGTCGCCTGTGGGCACGTGCCGGTGGCGCACTTCGCGACTCCGGTTCCGATCAGCGCGAACATCACGACGATGAAGCCGTAGGTCGGAAGTGCGAACAGGAGACCGGACTCCCGTACGCCGCGCAGGTTCACCACCGTCAGCATCACGACGAACGCGAGCGAGATCGCCACACGGTGGCTGTCGAGCGACGGAACAGCCGATACGAGCGCGAGCACGCCCGCGGCGACGGAGACCGCGACCGTCAGCACGTAGTCGACGAGTAGCGCTGCAGCCGCCACGAGGCTCGGCAGCTTCCCCAGGTTCTCGCGCGCGACGACGTATGCCCCTCCGCTCGTGCTGTACGCGCGGACCGTCTGGCGGTAGGAGAGCACGACGATCCCGAGCAGGAGTGCGATCGCGATCGAGACCGGCAGGACGAGGTGTGCCGCGGTCGCGGACGCGGCGACGAGGACGACGAGCGCGGCCTCGGTCGCGTAGGCGACCGACGAGAGCGGGTCCGACGCGAAGATCGGCAGCGCCAGCGTCTTCGAAAGGAGCGTCTCGTGCGCCTGGTCGGACGCGCGCGGCGCTCCGATGATCGCGCGCTTGACCGCCACCGGGAGCGCTGCGGGCTGCGGCAGGCTCGGCTCACGGACGCGATCGGACACGGTCCGACGGTAGGCGCGCGCCGCTCAGGCGCGGCTCAAGATCCCGGGCGGGAGCCTCAGGAAGTGCTCAAGGGGTCGACCAGGCGGTAGCCAGCGCCCGCCTCGGTCAGCAAATACCGCGGCCTCGCGGGATCGGGCTCGATCTTCCGCCGTAGCTGCGACACGTAGACGTGGAGGTAGTGGGACTCGCTCGAGTACGCGGGTCCCCACACGGCCTTGAGGATCGCGCGGTGCGTCAGGAGCTTGCCCTCGTTCCGCGCGAAGAGCGCGAGCATGTCGAACTCGTTCGGCGTGAGCGAGATGCGCTCCCCGCCGACGGTCAGGCTGCGCTTCTCGAGGTCGACCTCCAGCTCGCCGATCGTCACCTTCGGGTCGCCCGAAGGGTTCGAGCGTCGGAGCGCCGCACGGACGCGCGCGAGCAGCTCGTCGATCCCGAACGGCTTCGTCACGTAGTCGTCCGCGCCGGCGTCGAGCGCCGCGACCTTCTCTCGCTCGTCCTCGACGACGGACAGGACGATGATCGGCGCGGTGCTCCAGCGACGAAGCTCCCTGCTCACCTCGACGCCGCTGCCGTCGGGGAGCACGAGGTCGAGGATGACGACGTCGGGGCGGCCGGCGGCGGCGGCCGCGAGTGCCTCCGCCGCAGTCGACGCCGAGCTGACGTCGTAGCCCGCGCCGCCGAGGGTCGTCTCGAGCGCGCGCAGGATCTGCGGCTCGTCGTCGACGACGAGGACGCGCGCCGCGCTCACGAGGAGACGGACGCCGGAAGCTCGGAGACCGGAAGCGTCAGCACGAACCTCGCGCCGCCGGACGCGCGCGGCTCCGCAGTGACGGTCCCGCCGTTCGCGCCGGCGAATCCTCTCGCGATTGCGAGCCCGAGGCCCGTGCCGCCGCGGGACGAGGCCGGGTCCCCGCGCTCGAAAGGCTCGAAGAGGCGTTCGCGATCGGCGGGGCGAATTCCAGGGCCGTGGTCCTCGATCGCGACGACGAGGTTGTCGGCGTGCCGCGACGCCTTGAGCTCGACCGGGTCGGCGGGAGAGGAGAAGGCGAGGGCGTTCTCCAGCACGTTCAGGAGCACGTGCTCGATCTGCGTGCCGTCCACGGAGACCGGCGGCAGCTCCGGGTCGAGCGAGACCACGACGCGCGAGCCCTCGGCGCCGAGCTCCTCGAGCGCGCGGCCCACGAGGTCGTCGACCGTCCAGAGCTCGGGACGCGGCGTCGCGGCCCCGACCTCGAGCCGTGAGAGGTCGAGGAGGTTCGCGACGAGCCGCTCGAGACGGCGTGTCTCGGTCCTGATCGTCGCGACCAGGGAGTCCTCGTCCTCCGGGCTCAGTTCGACATCACGGCTCTCCAGCCCTTCGGCAGCCGCCCGGATCGCCGTCAGCGGTGAGCGGAGGTCGTGGCTGACGGCCCGCAGGATCGCTGTCTTGAGGGCGTCGCTGCGGCGGAGCGTCTCCGCCTCCACGGCCTCCGTCGCCAACCGCTCCCGTTCCGTAGCGGCCTCGGCGAGCGCGGCCGCGCGGCGGCGTGAACGGCTCGCGAGCTCGCTCACGACGATCGCTGTCGTCAGGTAGACGGCGAGCGCGACCCAGTTCTCGGACTCCGTCAGCCGGAGCGTGTGCACGGCTCGAGAAAGAAGAAGTTGAAGGCGAGCATGCTCGCGACCGAGACGCCGATCGCGTAGCCGAGCCCCCACGCGATCGCGACCGGAAGGACGGCGAAGAGGTAGAGCACGCCGAGGCTCAGGACCGGGGCGACCGGCCGCAGCGCGTAGATCGCGACCGTCACGCGCAGCGCGACGGCTGCCAGGCTTGCGAGCAGTCGCGAGAGTCTCATTCCGGGATCGTCCACAGGATAGGTCGGCGGCCTTGAACGCCGTCTGGCGGTGGGAGTAAGGTGGGCGACTTCATGGGCCGCGCGACGAAGACGCTTTCGATTACCAACGTCTTTACGCGCGTCCTTACGCGCTAGCCGGCGCCCCGCTCCCCGCCGCCGCCGGCTAGGTCGAATCGCAACAGGCGGGAGTTCTCTTCTCATTCGAAAGGGCCCTCAGTGGCTCGGACCGCGCTTCCCACTGAACGCGACTCCTGCGGAATCGGCTTCGTCGCCGACGCGGCGGCCCGGCCCTCGCGCGCGGTGCTCGATGCGGCGCTCGAGGGGCTCGCGCGCATGCGCCACCGCGGGGCGTACGCGGCCGACGGGAAGACGGGGGACGGCGCCGGTGTGCTGCTCCCGATCCCGGCGTCGCTCGTCCCGGGGCCGTGGTGCGGGCTCGCGATGGTGTTCCTGCGCGACGAGGCCGCGCGCGAGGGGATCGAGGCGGCCTGCGCGGCCGAGGGGATCCGGACCGCCGGCTGGCGTCCCGTCGCAGTGGAAAGCGAGGCGCTCGGCGAGACGGCCCGGGCGTCGCAGCCGCGGATCGAGCAGCTCGTCCTGCTCCGGCCGTTCGGGATCGGCGGGGAGGAGGCGGAGAGGCGGGCGTACCGCGCGCGCCGCCGGGCGGAGCTCGTGCCGGGCGCGTACGTCGCGTCGCTCTCGTTCCGAACGGTCACCTACAAGGCGCTCTGCGCGGCCGACCAGCTCACCGCGTTCTACCCGGAGCTCCGGGACCCGTGGCTCGCGGTGCCGTTCGCGATCTTCCACCAGCGCTTCTCGACGAACACGTCGCCGTCCTGGGAGCGCGCGCAGCCGTTCCGGCTGCTCTGCCACAACGGTGAGATCAACGCGCTCGCCGGGAACGTCGCGGCGATGCGCGCCCGAGCGGCGAGCCTCGACGAGCCGGGGCTCGCTCCGGTGCTCGACGAGGGCGGCTCCGACTCGGCGATGCTCGACAACGCGCTCGAGCTGCTCGTGCGGGGCGGCCGCGACGTCAGGCACGCGCTCTCGATGCTCGTCCCGCCCGCGTGGCAGGGGAACCCGGAGCTCGAGCCCGAGGTGCGCGCCTTCTTTGCGTACCACGCCGGGCTCGTCGAGCCGTGGGACGGGCCGGCTGCGGTCGTCTTCACCGACGGTCGCGTCGTCGGCGCTGCGCTCGACCGAAACGGTCTGCGTCCGCTCCGCTGGGCGGTCACGGATGACGGACTCGTCACGTGTGCGTCCGAGGCGGGTGCAGTCCCGCTGCCGGAAGGCTCGCGCGTTCGCCGCGGCCGGCTCGGGCCCGGCGAGATGCTCGCCGTCGACGCATCCGGCGGCGGCTTCGAACGCGATGCCGAGATCAAGCACCGCCTCGCGCGGCGCCGGCCGTACACGCGCTGGCTCGCGACGGGCCGTCGCGCGCTCGACGTCGGCGAGCCCGTGCTGCCCGGGTCCTCCGACCTCCGTCCGCGCCAGAGCGTGGCCGCGTGGACGCGCGAGGACCTGACCCTGGTGCTCCGCCCGGCCGCGTCAAGCGGCCGCGAGCCCGTTTCCTCCATGGGCGACGACACGGCCCTGCCGCCGCTCGCGGGCCGCGCGCGACCGCTCTGGACGTACTTCCGGCAGCGCTTCGCGCAGGTGACGAACCCGCCGATCGACCACCTGCGCGAGCGCGAGGTGATGTCGCTCCGCACGCTTCTGGGCGCGCACGGCCCGCTCCTCGACGACGGGCCCGCCGCCGCGCGTCTCGTCGAGCTCGACTCGTTCTTCCTCTTCCCCTCCCTCCTCCCCGCGCTGCGGGCCTTCACCCTCGACACGTCGCTGGCCGAGGGTGAAGGCCTGGCGGCGTCGTGCGAGCGGCTCGCCGCCGAGGCGGAGGCAGCGGTGCGCGGAGGCGCGTCGATGCTGGTGCTGAGCGACGCGCGCGTCGCCGACGGGCGCGCGGTGACGCCGATCCTGCTCGCGGTCGCTGCGGTGCAGCGGCGGCTCGTCGAGGCAGGACTGCGCCCTAGGACGTCTTTGCTCGTCGACAGCGACGAGCCGCGCGAGTCGCACCACTTCGCGTGCCTGATCGGCTACGGCGCGGACGCGATCTGCCCGAGGCTCGCGCTCGAAACCGTCGCGCAGCTTGCGGCGGACGACAAGCTCGGCGGCGACCATCCGAGCGCCGAGGAGGCGCAGCGCCGCTACCGGGCGTCGGTCGAGGAAGGCGTGCTCAAGGTGCTCTCGCGGCTCGGCATCTCCGATCTCGACTCGTACCGGGGCGCGCAGCTCTTCGAGGTGATCGGGCTCGCGCCGGACGTACTGCGCGCGTGCTTCCCCGAGACGCCGGCGCTCGAAGGCGCAGTCGGGTTCGCGGAGCTCGAGCGCGACGTCCGCGCACGACGCGATGCCGACGAGCTCGAGAACCCCGGGTACGTGAAGTTCCGCAAGGGCGGCGAGCCGCACGCGACCGGCACGGACGTCGTCGCCGCCGCGCACGCGCTCCGCAAGGCGGTGCGCGGCGAGGACCGGCAGCGCTACGACCGGTTCGCCGAGCTTGTGAACACGCGCGAGCCGCTCGAACTCCGCGACCTGCTCGAGCTCGTGCCGGTGGCCGAGCCGGTTCCGCTCGAGGAGGTCGAGCCGGTCGAGTCGATCGTGCGCCGCTTCTCGGGCGGCGCGATGTCGCACGGGTCGCTCTCTGCGGAAGCCCATGAGACCGTCGCGGTCGCGCTCAACCGGCTGGGCGGCCGCTCGAACTCCGGCGAGGGCGGCGAGGATCCCGCGCGCTACGGCACCGAGCGCGGCTCGCGGATCAAGCAGATCGCCTCGGGCCGGTTCGGCGTCGACGCGGCGTATGCGGCGTCCGCCGACGAGCTCCAGATCAAGATGGCGCAGGGCTCGAAGCCGGGCGAGGGCGGGCAGCTGCCGGGGCACAAGGTGACCGACGAGATCGCGGCGCTCCGCCACACGCGCGCAGGCGTCGGTCTGATCTCGCCGCCGCCGCACCACGACATCTACTCGATCGAGGACCTCGCGCAGCTCGTCTTCGACCTCAAGCAGGTGAACCCGCGCGCGGACGTCTCGGTCAAGCTCGTGGCCGAGGCGGGCGTCGGGCTCGTCGCGGCGGGGTGTGTGAAGGCGCTCGCGGACGTCGTGCACGTCGCGGGTGCGGACGGCGGCACCGGCGCGAGCCCGCTCTCGTCGATCAAGAACGTCGGCGCGCCGTGGGAGCTCGGTCTCGCCGAGACGCAGCGCACGCTCGTGGGCGAGGGACTGCGAGGGCGCGTGCGCGTGCGCGTCGACGGCGGCATCAAGACCGGCCGCGACGTCGTCGTCGCTGCGCTGCTCGGTGCGGACGAGGTCTCGTTCGGGACGGCGCTGCTCCTCGCGGAGGGCTGCCTGCTCGTCCGCTCGTGCCACCTCGACACGTGCCCGGTCGGGATCGCGACGCAGCGGCCGGAGCTTCGCGCGAAGTTCGACGCGACGCCCGAGCAGGTCGAGGCCTACCTGCGCTTCGTGGCGGAGGAGGTGCGCGAGCACCTCGCGGCGCTCGGCCTGCGGCGCTTCGAGGACGCCGTCGGGCGCGCGGATCTCCTGCGACCACGGGCGTCCGCGCTCGACACCTCGGCGATCCTCGCGGCGAGCGGCGGCGGCCACGACGGCGGGCGGCAGCCGGTCGCCGAGGGCGGCGAGCTCGGGGAACGGCTTGCGCACGACGCCGCGCCGGCGCTCTCGGAGCCTCGAATCGTCGAACTGTCGTACCCGATTTCGAACCGCGACCGCGCGGTCGGAGCGCAGCTCGGGGGGATCATCGGCGGCGCGAGGCTGGCGGGACGCGTGCGCGCGACGTTCACCGGCTCGGCGGGTCAGAGCTTCGGCGCGTTCCTCGCATCCGGCATCCGCCTGACGCTCGTCGGCGAGGCGAACGACTACGTCGGCAAGTCGATGTCTGCCGGTCGCATCTCCATCCGCGCGCCGGACGACGACGCCGGCGACCCGGTCCTGCTCGGCAACGCGGCGCTCTACGGCGCGACGGGCGGCCAGCTCTTCGCTGCCGGCAGCGCCGGCGAGCGGTTCGCGGTCCGGAACTCCGGTGCGGTCGCCGTCGTCGAGGGCGCGGGCGCGCACCTCTGCGAGTACATGACCGGCGGCCTCGTCGTCGTGCTCGGCGAGGTCGGGCGAAACGTCGGCGCGGGGATGAGCGGCGGCGAGCTCGTCGTCCTCGATCGCGACGAGACGCTCGAGCGCCGCCTCGGCGCGGAGCACCCGCTCGACGCGCCGGACATCGCCCGCCTGCACGAGTTGATCGAGAAGCACGTGCGCGAGACGGGCTCGCGCCGCGCCGCAGAGATCCTCGAGACCTGGGCACGAACGGCCCTAGCGTTCCGGCTGATCGCGCCGCAGGGAGCGGGGGAGGCTGTGCGGGCAGCCTCCCCCGCGTAGCGCTAGGACTCGAGCGCCGGCCTGACCACGACGGGCTCCGCGCTCCGCTGCGCGTGCGCGAGTCCGAGGTGTCCGTGCGTCTCGGTCCCGTAGCCGCCCGGGACCGGGATGTAGAACTCGGGGTAGCCCCACATGCCGTGCTCGGAGACGTCGAGCCCGGCCGTCTCGACCTCGGGCTCCACCCGGATCCCGAACGTCGCCTTCATCACCCAGAGCGACGCGAACGACGCGCTGAAGGTGAAGATGCCGACGGCGAGGAGCCCGACCGCCTGCACCCCGAGCTGGTGGAAGCTGCCCGTGTACCAGAGGCCGCCGGTGCCGGTCGCAAGGTTGTCCGCGAGCGCGGGCACCGCGAAGATGCCGGTCGCGAGCGTGCCCCAGACCCCGGCGAGCCCGTGCACCGAGACCGCGCCGATCGGGTCGTCGATGCGGATCCGCTCGACCGCGAGCACGCCGAGCACCGCGATCGTCCCGGCGACCGCGCCGATCGCGATCGCCGCCCACGGCGCGACGAACCCCGCCGCCGCGGTGATCGCCACGAGCGCGGCGATGACGCCGTTCAGCATCATCGAGAGGTCGGGCTTCTTGATCACGATCCACGACGTGATCACAGCGCCGAGCGCGCCGGCCGCGGCAGCCAGGTTCGTCGTCAGCGCGACGTACGCGAAGTAGCCGATCTTGTCGCCGGTGACGACGCCGAGCGTCGAGCCCGGGTTGAAGCCGAACCAGCCGAACCAGAGGATGATCACGCCGAGCGTGACGAACGCCATGTTGTGGCCCGGGATCGCGTTCGGCTTCCCGTCTGCGCCGAACTTCCCGATCCGCGGCCCGAGCAGCAGCGCACCTGCGAGCGCGGCGAGCGCACCCTGGTAGTGCACGACCGTCGAGCCCGCGAAGTCCTGCATCCCGCGCGAGAAGAGCCACCCGTCGGGGTGCCAGATCCAGTGGGAGACGACGGAGTAGATGAGCGTGAAGACGACGCCGAACGCGAAGTAGACCCACAGCTTCGTCCGCTCGGCCATCGCACCCCAGACGATCGCGAGCGAGACCGCGGCGAAGACGACCTCGAAGAGGTAGCCCGCGCCGGCGGGGATCGTCGAGAACCAGCTGAACGGCGACGCGCCGATCGCGAGCAGCTCGTCGACCGACGGGGCGAAGCCGGAACCGCCGACGATGCCGTTGCCGCCGTCGCCGAACGCGATCCCGTAGCCGACGAGGTAGTAGACGATCGACGCGATCCCGAGCACGAGCACGTTCTTCGCAGCGACGTGGCCGACGTTCTTCATCCGCGTCAGGCCCGCCTCGAGGAAGGCGAAGCCGGCCTGCATGAACATCACCAGGATCGCCGCGACGACGACCCACATCGTGCTCGCGGCGATGGCGAGCTCCTTGTTGCTCATCCGACTCCCACCTCCTCCAGGCTCGTGCCGGTTCGGTTGTGCATGACGTTGGCGATCGGGGTCGTCCAGACGAGGCCGTCGCCCGACTCGTTGCCGCTGCGCGCAGAGTCGACGATGGCCGCGACGACCGCCTCGGCGATCTCGTCGGGGACGATGAACGTGAGGACGGCCTTGGGGAGGAACCGCGACTCGAAGACGCGGCCGCGGTACTCGTGCGTGATCCCGCGCTCGCGGCCATGTCCGATCGCCTCGACGACCGTCACGCCCACGTGGCCGGTTTCCTCCTCGACCGCGTCGATCACGGTCTCGACGCGCTCGCGAATGACGACTGCTTCGACCTTGATCATCAGGCGATCTCCTTGCTTCGGCGTTCCAGAAGGACGACGTCGCGCCAGGCGCCGTCGAGTTGCCCGATCCGCTCGCGCACGCCGACGACGCGGAAGCCGCAGGCGACGTGGAGCTTCATGCTGGCGAGGTTCTCGGGGAAGACCCCGGCCTGAACCGTCCAGACCCCGGCGGTCTCGGCTCGTGCGACCAGCGTCGAGAGCAGTGCATGTCCGACGCCTCGGCCCGCGGTGGCCGTGGGCGACGTAGACGCTGTCCTCGACGACCCCGCGGTAGCACTGTCTGTTCGAGACACGTCGAGAGCGCCGCCCAGCCGGCGATCTCGCCGTCGACACGTCCGACGAGGCGGTGGTCGGCTCATGTGCGCGCATGCCCACTCCTCCCACGACGGGACGCTGGTCTCGAAGGTCGCGTTCCGAGTGGCGATGCCCTCGGCGTAGATGTCGCTCACCGCGGGCCAGTCGCCCGCGGTGAGCTCGTCGACCTGCAGTGCGTTGGCCGTTGCGATCACGCGTCGTAGTAGAGGGAGAACTCGGCCGGGTGCGGGCGAAGCCGCACGACGTCGACCTCGTTCACGCGCTTGTAGTCGATCCAGGTGCGGATCAGGTCCTCGCTGAACACGCCGCCTTCGGTCAAGAAGGCGTGATCCGCCTCGAGCGCGTCGAGCGCCTCGTCGAGTGAGCCCGGCACCTGCGCGACGCCGCGGTCCTCCTCGAAGAGGTCGTAGTCGGCGGGCTCGCCCGCGTCGAGGCCCTTCGCGATCCCGTCGAGGCCGGCCATCAGCATCGCCGCGAACGCGAGGTACGGGTTCGCCGCCGCGTCGGGGCAGCGGAACTCGAGCCGCTTCGCCTTCGGCGAGTCGGAGTACATCGGGATGCGGATGCACGCGGAGCGGTTGCGCTGCGAGTACACGAGGTTGACCGGCGCCTCGTAGCCCGGGACGAGCCGGCGGTACGAGTTCGTCGTCGGCGCGCAGAATGCGAGCAGCGCCGGCGCGTGCGCGAGCAGCCCGCCGATGTACGCACGGGCGAGCTGCGAGAGGCCCGCGTAGCCCGACTTGTCGGCCATCAACGGCGTGCCCTCCTTCCAGAGGGACTGGTGCGTGTGCATCCCGGAGCCGTTGTCGCCGAAGATCGGCTTCGGCATGAACGTCACCGTCTTGCCGGCCGCGCGGGCGACGTTCTTGACGACGTACTTGTACGTCATCACCTGATCGGCCATCTTCGTGAGCGAGTCGAATCGGAGGTCGATCTCGCACTGTCCGGCCGACGCGACCTCGTGGTGGTGGAACTCGCACGCGATGCCGAGGCGCTCGAGCGTGAGCACCATCCGCGTGCGCAGGTCGCTCAGCGTGTCGTGCGGAGCGGGCGGGAAGTAGCCCTCCTTCTCGCGGATCGTGTTGCCGAGCCCGGGCTTGCCGGAGTTCCAGTAGCCCTCGGACGAGTCGACCGCGTAGTGCGACGTGTGCGGGGCGAGCTCGTAGGAGACCTCGTCGAAGACGAAGAATTCGCACTCGGGGCCGAAGTAGGCGGTGTCGGCGACGCCGGTCGAGCGCAGGTACTCCTCGGCGCGCTTCGCGACCAGGCGGGGGTCCCTGTCGTACGCGTCGCCGGTCAACGGGTCGCGGATCTCGCAGAGGAGCGACAGCGTCGGCGCCTCGGCGAACGGGTCGAGGATCGCGCTCGTCGGGTCCGGCATCAGGAGCATGTCGGACTCGCTGATCCCCTGCCAGCCGCGGATCGACGAGCCGTCGAACCCGAGGCCCTCGTCGAACGCCGACTCGTCGAACGACGTCACCGGCAGCGTCATGTGCTGCCAGCGCCCGAACAGGTCGCAGAACTTGAGGTCGACCATCTTCGCGCGCGTCTCGCTCGCCCACTCGAGCGCCTCCCTCGCGTCCGGCACCGTGCCGTTCGCCAGGTAGTGCTTCGTCTCGATCTCCGACATCTCGCTCCCTCCGGGGTTGGACAGCACTGCGTTGGACCACGAAAAAAGCCCCAGGACTCCGAGAGTCCTGAGGCTCCATTGCCTCGGCCGGCGCCTCCGGCGGCGCGCGACCAGATTCGCACCTTAGCGCAGTCGAAGGACGGCGTCGATCGAACTAGACGTTCGGCGTGTCGTCAGCCGCAGCGGCGGAGCTTCGCGCAGACGCGGGCGATCGGGATCGCGAAGTTCACGTTCTGCCCGCCGCCCGCCACCAGCACGCCGACCACGCGGCCGCGCCGGTCGAGCGCCGGCCCGCCGGAGTTGCCCGGGTTGGCGGCTGCGTCGGTCTGGATCTCACGCTTGGTGACCCGGCTGACGACGCCCGACGTGACCGAGCCCTCGAGGCCGAACGGGCTGCCGACGAGCAGGAGCTGGTCGCCCGGTCGCGGCGGCCTCGTCGTCGCCTCCTGCCAGAGCGGCTCGATCCCTTTGGGGCGGCCGTTCATCCGGATGAGCGCGAGATCGTGGGCAGGGTCGACGCCGGCGATCTCGCCCTGCCAGCCCGAGCCCTTGCGCCTGAGCGTGACGTTGCTCGTGAGCGTTCCCTCGACCACGTGGTGCGCGGTGAGCACGTACGTCGAGTCCTCGTCCATCCACGCGACGAAGCCGGAGCCGAACCGCCCGCTCGCCTCCACCGTGAAGACCGACTTCAGGACGCGCGCCGCGAGCGGGGCGATCCCCGACTCACGCCGCTTCAGCGTCTGCTCGGCGCTCCCCAGGCGGTTCGTCAGCGTTCTCGTTGTCGGCGGAGAGCGCGTCGACCTGCCTCTCCATCACTGCGAGATCCGCCCGGAGCGCGGCGCGATCCGACGCGAGCAGCATGAACGCGACGCCCGAGATCGCAACGGCGAGGAGCGCCAGCGCGAGCGTCGCGATCTGCAGTCGCCGCCCGCCGGTGCTCGTCTCGTCGAAGCTCTCGAACATGACCCTCGTTTCGAAATCGGCCCAGGACGACGCGAAGCTGTCCCTCGAACGGGGGAGTTGCCGCAGAGCCGCCCCTGGTGCTAGCCTCGAAAGCCTGATGTTGCTCCCACGCGGCTGAGCTCTTGTACCGGCGCCGCGCGCTCCTCCTGAGAGCGCGGCTCACACGCGCCGTTTCTCGCCCCGTTTCGAATCAAGGAGCAACGATGTTGGACACAGCTGCAGGAGATCACGATGGCGCCCGAAGTCGCAGGCGACGGCGTGGCCGCGGTCGACGTCGTCGATCTCCGGAAAGACTTCATCCGACGCAAGAAGCGCAAGGGCCTCCGCCGCGCGCGGAAGCGCGTGGCCGCCCTCGACGGCGTCTCGTTCACGATGTCGAAGGGCGAGACGCTTGCGATCCTGGGCCAGAACGGCTCGGGAAAGTCGACGCTCGTCCGTCTGCTCTCCACGCTGCTGCTGAACGACGGCGGCCGTGCGCTCATCTTCGGTCACGACGCGGAGCGCGAACCGCGGAAGGTGCGGCGCCTCGTGAACCGCGTCTCGGTCGAGGCGAGCTTCTTCAAGAAGATGTCGGCCGTCGAGAACCTGAGCTACGCAGCGCGGTTCTACGGCATGGCGCCGTCGCAGACGCGCGACCGGATCCCGGAGATCCTCGCGCGCGTCCACTTCCCGAAGGATCGGCTCGGCGACTCGATGGAGAACCTCTCGCGCGGGACGCAGCAGAAGGTCGCGCTCGCGCGGGCGCTCCTCACCTCGCCTGTGCTGCTCCTGCTCGACGAGCCGACGACGGGTCTCGACCCGCGCTCGAAGCTCGAGGTGCAGCAGTTCATCCGCGAGATCCGCGAGTCGCACGACGCGACCGTCCTGCTCTGCACGCACGACCTCGCCGAGGCGGAGACGCTCGCGGAACGGATCGGCATCCTCGACGCGGGCAAGCTGATCGCGCTCGCGCCGGCGGACGAGCTCAAGCAGCGGTACGACAGCGAGACGCTCGAGGACGCCTTCTTCGCCGCGACGGGCAAGACGCTCGAGGACGAAGAGGAAGGAGACGACGAATGAAGGGCGCAGCCGCAGTGATGCGGGCCGAGCTGATCGGCCTGGCCGGCGTCGTCGAGCGAAACGTCTATCTCACGAAGCGCTACTTCCTCTGGGACGTCGCGTTCTTCGTCTGGACCGTCGCGAACACGCTGACGATCGTCTTCATCGCGAAGGGATTCGAGGCGTCCGGTGCCGTGATCGACGTCAATCGCGCGACGACCTCGCTCCTGATCGGCGCGGTCATCTGGGCGTACCTGGGGATCATCTTCGAGTTCCTCACGGAGACGGTCGCGTGGGAGCGCTGGGAGGGGACGATCGAGTACACGTTCATGGCGCCGCTCTCGCGGTCGATGCACCTCGCCGGCCAGGGCGTGTTCGCGATCATCTACGGGCTCGCCCGGGCGTCGCTTCTCTTCGTCGTCGTCGCGATGTTCTTCGACCTGAGCCTTCCGGACGCGAACTTCGCGGCCGCGCTCCTCGTCGTGGCCGTCGCGTCGGTCTCGTTCATCGGGATCGGGATGATGACGTCGGTGATGCCGCTGATCTCTCCGGAGAAGGGGATGCAGCTCGGCTTCATCGCGCAGGGGATCCTGCTCGTCGTCTCGGGCGTCTACTACCCGGTGTCGGTTCTCCCCGAGTGGATGCAGTGGCTTGCGAAGATCTCACCGGCGACGTACGCGCTCGAGGGTGCACGCGAGGCGATCATCGAGGGCGCGGGCGTCAGTGCGATGTGGGACGAGATCTGGCCTCTCATCATCATCGGGATCATCTCGGTGCCGCTCGGGCTCTGGGTGTTCGCCCGGGGTGAGCGGTACGCCAAGCACCACGGAAAGCTCAAGCGGTCGGGGTAGAGGGCGTGCCCGGATCCTGGAGCCGTTCAGGATCCGGGACTTCGCCCTCTACTGGACGGCGCGAACGACGTCGTGGATCGGCGACGGCGTCATGGTCGTCGCCCTGCCGTGGCAGGTGTACGAGCTGACGAACTCGCCGACGACGATGGGCCTCGTCGGTGCGCTTCAGATGATCCCGATCTTCGCCTTCACGCTCCTCGGCGGCGTCGCCTCCGACCGGATCGACCGCCGGCGGGTGATCCTCGCCGCGGATGTCGTGCGTGCAGTCGCGGCCGGCGTGATCGGCATCCTCGCCCTGCGCGGCGACCTCGAGCTCTGGCACGTGGGAGCGATGGCCGTCGTGTACGGGCTCGGGCAGGCGTTCGCCGGCCCGGCGTTCGGCTCGATCGTCCCGCAGCTCGTGCCCGACGAGCTGCTCGTCCAGGCCAACTCGGCGCTCTTCACCTTCCACACGCTCGCGTTTCGACTGGGCGGTCCCGTGCTCGGCGGCGCCATCATCGCCGCGTTCGGCACCGGTGAGGCCTTCCTCGTCGACAGCGTCTCGTTCGTGATCGGCGCGATCGCCATCACGCTGCTCGCGGCCCGCCCTGCCGCTCGAGCCCTCGACGACGAGCGCCGGTCGATCCTCGACGACATCCGCGAAGGGTTGGGCTACGTGCGCAAGCGGGCGTGGCTGTGGGGAACGCTCACGTGGTCGTGCATCGTCCTGCCGTTCGGGACGGCGCCCTACGTCGTCCTGCTGCCGTACCTCGTGAAGAACGACCTCGACGGGAGCGCCGGCCAACTCGGTCTCGTCTTCGCGGCGGGTGGACTGGGCGGCGTCGTCGCAGCGCTGGCGATCTCGCAGCTGCACATCCCCCGGCGGCACGTGACCTTCATGTACGCGCTGCTCGCGTTCGGGATCACCGACCTCTTCTTCTATTCGCTCGTGCAGGCGACTTGGCAGGCGATGGTGATCGCGCTCGTCGCGGAAAGCGCTCTGACCGCGGGAATCCTCGTCTGGAACACGCTCGTCCAGCGAGCCGTGCCGATGGAGCTCCTGGGCCGCGTTCGGAGCCTCGACTCGTTCGCCGCGTTCGCGCTGACGCCGCTGGCGATGGCCGTGATCGGCCCCGCCGCGGACGCCTTCGGCGTCAGGCCTGTGCTGGCCGTCTGCGGCATCGTCGCCTCGATGCTGACTGTGGCTGCGTTCCTGCTCCCGGGCATGCGGGAGACCGAGGGTCGAATCTCGCTCAGCGGGCCGTGACGTTCGGTTCTCCACGGGTCGACGGCCCGAGCGGAGTAGGTTCCGCGGGACAAGGGGATGCAAGTCGTCGTGCGCGCGGTCATCGGGGTCTCGCTTGCCGTTCTCTTCGGCCTGATTGCGGTGCCTGCGCTCGCGGCGGAGGACGTGCAGACATTGCGGTTCATCTCCACGCTCTCGTCCCAGCAGTCGGTCGACGTCGGGGCCGCCGGCGCGTCCACGGGCGACCTTCGCTTTACGGGCCACACGCTCCGGCGCGCCGTGGCTGACGCGGATCGACCGACCGGCGCGCAGATCGGCACCCAGTCGACCGCGTCCACGGTGCTGTCGCGCGGGTCCGTCGACCTCGTCTCGACCTCTGTCCTTCCGGCCGGCTCGATCACCGCCGGCGGCGTCGTGCGAGGAGTTGCGCGGACGTTCGCCGTTCTCGGGGGCACCGGCGCGTATGCGAACGTGCGCGGGACGCTGACCGTGAAGCCTCTCGATGCTCGTCGCTCCGTGCTCGCGTTCACGCTCTTCACGGCGAACCGCGGCGAGCCCGGGCCCGCCGGCCCGCAGGGACCGGCCGGCCCCGCCGGTCCTGCGGGAGCGATCGGCGCGGTCGGCGCCACCGGAGCGACAGGCGCCACCGGAGCCGCAGGCGCGACGGGGCCGGCCGGCGCGGCCGGTGCTGCAGGCCCCGCAGGGCCGCCCGGTTCGCAGGGGCCGCCGGGGACGCCTGGCGCTGACGGAGCCACGGGACCCGCGGGCCCGGCAGGGCCGCCCGGCTCGCAGGGGCCGCCCGGCACGCCGGGTGCGGACGGGCTCACGGGGCCGGCGGGCCCGGCAGGGCCGCCCGGCTCGCAGGGGCCGCCGGGCACGCCGGGTGCGGACGGAGCTCACGGGGCCGGCGGGCCCGGCAGGGCCGCCCGGCTCGCAGGGGCCGCCGGGGACGCCTGGTGCAGACGGCGCGACAGGGCCGGCCGGCCCGGCAGGTCCAGCTGGGCCTGCCGGTCCTCAGGGTCCCGCAGGCGCGCAAGGACCCGTCGGTCCGGCAGGAGCGCAGGGCCCCGCGGGTGCCGCAGGCGCGCAAGGACCCGCCGGTCCGGCAGGAGCGCAAGGCCCCGCGGGCCCCGCAGGCGCGCAGGGTCCCGCAGGCCCCGCAGGCGCCCAAGGCCCTCCAGGCGCCGCAGGAGCGCAAGGTCCCGCAGGCCCGCAGGGCGTTCCGGGCGTCTCGGGCCTCGTGCGGGTCACCGCGGTCTCCATCGTCGACTCGGCCACGACGAAGAGCGCGACCGCCACGTGCACAGGCGGCAAGCTCGCGCTCGGCGGAGGCGGCTTTGCGACGTTCGTCACCGGAGGCGGTGCGGCGGCCGACCTCGCCCTCGTCGCCTCACAGCCGACGGTCGACGGGACGGGCAACCCGACCGGCTGGACCGTGACCGCGAACGAGACCGACGCGATCGCCGGAACGTGGTCGGTCACCGCGGTCGCACTTTGCGCGACCGTCACCTGAGCCGCAGGTAGACTCCGGCCGTTCGGTAGGCGACGATGCCTCGGGCGCGACGGTCGCGCCTGGGGCTTTTTGCATTTCGAGGAGGGATTCATGGCGCAGGTCGAGACGAAGAACAGCGCGACGTCGAGCGAGGACTCCCGCAAGGACGTGCTCAAGCGCGTCGACAAGGAGAAGGTCGAGTTCGTGCTCCTCTGGTTCACCGACCTCGAGGGGCACCTCAAGAGCTTCGCGATCACGCCGAGCGAGCTCGAGGGCGCGCTCGACGACGGGATGGGCTTCGACGGCTCGTCGATCACGGGGTTCAACGCGATCGAGGAGTCCGACATGGTCGCGATCCCCGATCCCGGGACCTTCCAGCTGATGCCTTCGGCGGCCGAGGGCGAGACGCAGGTCGGGAAGATGATCTGCGACGTCGTCACGCCCGACGGCGAGCCGTACGAGGGCGACCCGCGCTACGTGCTGCGCCGCGCGCTCGAGCGCATGCGAGTCGATGGGCTTCGACACGTTCAACGTCGGCCCCGAGCTCGAGTACTTCCTGTTCAAGGACGACGGAGGGCACAGAGACGCTCGACGAGGGCGGCTACTTCGCGATGACGACGATGGACGCGGCGACCGAGCTCCGCAACGAGACGATCCGCGCGCTCGAGTCGGTCGGAATCCCGATCGAGTACGCCACCACGAGGTCGGCCCGTCGCAGCACGAGATCGACATGCGCTTCGCGCCGGCGCTCGACATGGCCGACCACACGATCACGTACCGCCTGATCGTCAAGGAGGTCGCGAAGAAGGCCGGCTACCACGCGACGTTCATGCCGAAGCCGATCTTCGGCGAGAACGGCTCGGGCATGCACACGCACCAGTCGCTCTTCACCGACGGCCGCAACGCGTTCTTCGACGAGGACGACAAGTGGCACCTCTCGCGACGTCGGCAAGGCGTTCATCGCCGGCCAGCTCCGGCACGCGCGCGAGCTCTCCGCCGTCTTCGCGCAGTGGGTCAACTCGTACAAGCGGCTCGTGCCGGGCTACGAGGCGCCGGTCTACGTCGCGTGGTCGCGGCGCAACCGCTCGGCGCTGATCCGCATCCCGCTCTACAAGCCCGGCGCCGAGCAGGCGACGCGGGCCGAGATCCGCTGCCCTGACCCTGCGTGCAACCCGTACCTGACGTTCGCGGCGCTCCTGCACGCCGGGCTCGAGGGGATCGAGAAGGGCTACGAGCTGCCGCCGAGCCGATGGAGACGAACCTCTACCACCTGACCGCCGAGCAGCGGCGCGAGCGCGGGATCGTCTCGCTGCCGGAGACGCTCGGCGAGGCGATCGACGAGCTCTCGCAGTCCGAGCTCGTGCAGAAGGCGCTCGGCCCGCACATCTTCGACCGCTACGTCGAGCTGAAGCGGAAGGAGTGGGACGAGTACCGCGTGCAGCTCACGGAGTGGGAGATGGAGCGGTACCTGGCGGTGCTCTAGCCGTTCGACGATCTGGACATCCGGGCCGGAGCGCGAGATGATGCCGCTTCCGGCCCGGATGGCTCTGCGGCACGAGCGGGCCGCGCAACTGACGGCCGATCGCGGGGCGTACTCTTCGAAGGCGCCCCGTGGTCGTTAGGACCGCCGAAGTGCGCAGCACTTTCGGCGGGTAACGGGAGCCGAGGTTCCCTGCAACCCTCCCGAGAAGCTGAAGCGCCTAGAGGAAGCTCGGACGTTCTCGCGCGGGACGCGCAGGCCGATGACGCCGCTCGTGGCGTCGATCTGCTCGATCGCGTCCGCGGGAACGAGGTGGCGGCGCCGCGCCGAAGAAGCCGCGTTCGAACCGAGAGTGCGTCGGGCTCGTCGGGGCGCGTGCCGTACATCGGGGACTCGACCTTGCCGATCAGGCGGCCGCGGGAGTCCGCGACGATGTAACCCATGGTGCGGCGGAGGTCGACGGCGAACGCGCTCACTGAGCCGGAACGTATTCCGCCGCCTGCAAGGAAATGTCCCGCTCGGCGCGGTAAGCGCCATCTGTCGTCTAACCGGGCTTGGCGCTCATGGCCCAGCATCGCGACGACGTAGGCGGCCAGGATGCATCGACGTGAGGACGGCGCTGATGCGGGCGAGCACGCTCGTGCCGCCGTCCGCCTTGCGGAGCCGGCGACTGGCGATGCCGGTGACGATCAGCGTGATGAGAATCAGCAACGGCCCCGAGGTCGGCGGTGATGTAGCCGATCCCGACCCAGTCGGGCTCTTGCCCCTCGACGAAGTTCTCCTTCGAGAAGATCCACTCCGCCCCGACCCGCATCACGATGTACGCCGGCAGAACGAGCGAAGAGCAGCGTCCAGAACGCGAACCGGGTGTAGCGCGGCCGTCGTCGTCGCTTCCAGCGCGAGGACGAGCGACGGTCACCGACGATCACGAGCCCGCCGACGAGCACCATCGCCCCGAACACGTGGACGCAGAAGCGGGAAGTTCCAGCTGTCGGGTCGGATTGCAGCGAGCGACGCTCACGCTCCCGGCTTGTAGATCATGATGACGAGGATCAGAAGGACGGCGACCGTGGACGCGAGGTTCATCGCACATCGCGGCCCCGCTCTGGAGCGAGCGCCTGCAGCTCGACGCTCGGCTCGGAACCGCGGTTCTCCGCCGCGAGGCGTGCCGCGAGCTGCTGCGCCTGGGCGTAGGTCTGGCCGGCTCGCTGCCCGAGGCCCGCGCTGATCGCCCAGAGCACGAGCGCGGCGATGATCCAGCCGTCCCACGGGTGGTACGCGTCGACAGTCGATCGCGAGCCAGATCCCGAAGATGAGCGTGCCGAGGGTTCCGATCCCGATCAGGACGTCGCCGGCTTCGCGATCCGGAAGTAGCGCAGCGAGTCGACCGGGCGCTCGCACGTTGCCGCGCGGCGATCGCGAGCGTCCAGAACGTCGTGAGCGCAGCGACGAGCGTGAACGCGCTGAGCGATGTGGAGGAAGAGCAGCCAGTCCGTGACAGGTCACGAAGGCGCAAACCTACGACATCCGGCGGACGGGCACAATCGTCGACGTGGACGCAGAGCGCACGCCACCTTCGCCTGCTGACCGAGACGATCGCCGCCGTCAACTCGTCGCTCGACCTCGAGGAGGTGCTCGAGCTGATCGCGCGGAAGGTCGCCGACGCGCTCGAGGCGGACGCCTGCTTCGTCTACCTCTACGACGAGCGGGCGAACGAGCTCGTCCTCCGCGCGACGCACGGCTCCCGCGTCGACGAGCTGACCCGCACGCCCGCGGATGCGCCCCGGCGAGGGGATCACCGGCTCGGCGGCGTCCGAGCGCGCGCCGGTGATGATCGCGTCGCAGGCGCACCTCGACCCGCGCTTCAAGTCGTTCCCGAACCTGCAGGAGGACGAGTACGAGTCGATCCTCGCCGTGCCGATCCTCGCCCGCGACGACCGGCTCGAGGGAGCGCTCAACGTCCGCACGATCGACGCGCGCGAGTTCGCCCGCGCGGAGATCGACCTGCTCGTCTCGATCGCCGACGCAGGTGGCGCAGTCGATCGAGCACGCGCAGCTCTACGCGCAGGCGCAGCGCCGCGTGCACGAGCTCGAGTCGCTCGCGCGGATCTCGGAGGCGGTCTCCGAGTCGCTCTACCTCGAGGAGTCGCTCGAGGCGATCGTCAAGACGACGATCGATGCCGTCGATGCGACGGGGGCGGCGCTCGTGCTCGAGGACGGGAAGATCGCGTGGCCGGAAGGGCGCGCCGGCGCCTACGCGGTGCGCTTGCCGCTGCGGTGGAAGCGGCGCCAGATCGGCGAGCTCGTCTGCGACCGCGACGCGCCGTTCACCGACGAGGAGCAGTCGCTGCTCGCCTCGATCGCGTCGCACGCCGCGGTCGCGCTCGAGCACGGTCGCGCGGTCATGCGCGGCGTGCTCGCCCAGGAGATCCATCACCGCGTCAAGAACAACCTTCAGACCGTCGCGTCGCTGCTCCGGCTGCAGGCGCGTGCCGCCGACGTCGATCCGCGGAAGGCGCTCGAGGACTCGGTGAACCGCATCCTCGCGATCGCGGCCGTGCACGAGGTGCTGACGGAGCGCCGTGAGGAAGAGGTCGAGCTCGCCGAGCTGCTCGACCGGCTGCGCGCGACGCTCGTGCAGGGGCTCGCCGAAGGGAAAGAGGTCGCGTCGTCGCTCGAGCCCGTGCAGCTCGCGGGCGACCGCGCCACCGCGCTCGCGCTCGTCTTCAGCGAGCTGCTGCAGAACGCGCTCGAGCACGGCGGGTCGACGGTGCGCGTCGAGCTCGCGCGCCGAAACGGCGACGTCGTGCTCGCGATCTCGGACGACGGCGAGGGGATCGACGGGGAGCCGAGCAGCGGGACCGGCCTCTCGATCGTCCGCGCGCTCGTCCGCGACGAGCTCGGCGGGTCGCTCTCGCTCGACTCGAACGGCGGGCTGCGGGCGGAAGTGACGTTCCCTATCTAGGCTGCCAGAGCTCGAAGCGGTTGCCCTCGGGGTCGAAGCCCCAGGCGAACCAGCCGTTCTCCTCTTCCTCCATCTTGTCGTCCACGCGCACGCCCGCCTCGCGCAGCTGGGCGACCATCGCATCGAGGTCGCGGACGCGGTAGTTGAGCATCGACGCCTGTTTGCGCGGCCAGTAGTCGCTGGACGACGAGAAGATGCACCACACCGTCTGGTCGCCGGAGTCCGCGACGAACGCCTGGCCGCCCCAGTCCTGCACGTCGACGCCGAGGTGCTCCGCGTACCACGCCCGGAGCTTCTCGGGATCGCGCGCGCGGACGAACACACCGCCGATCCCGACCACGCGCTCCACGCGCCGACACTACAGCGCTGCGGCGAGGCGACGCAGGCGGCGGGCGCGCCCGGTCAGGCGGTACGTCGTCGACGGTGGGAACCCGTCGTGCACGCGGCGCTCGACGAGGCCCGCCTGCGCGAGTTCCTTGAGCGCGAGCGTGAGCGCGCGCGGCGAGACGCGCAGCGCGGTTCGCAGCTCGGCGAAGCGCCGCTCGGCCGCGAGCTCGAGCACGACCGGGAGCGACCACTTCTTCAGGCCGACGTCCTCGAGCCCCTCGTCGCGCAGCGCGTCGACGAGCCGCGCAGCTGCAGGCCCTAGCCGCCGGCCCGGCGCCGTCAGGACGTACTCGGGACGCAGCGGATGGCCGTAGCCCGGGTTCCGCGCGACGAGGTCGGCCTCGACGAGCGCATCGAGTGTGCGGCGGAGCGTCTCTCGCCCGACGCCGAGCCGGTTCGCGAGCGTGACGAACTTCGTCCCGCCGCCGCGGTGGAGCTCTGCGAGCACGGGCAGCGACCAGCGATAGTGAAAGAGGCTTGACATAGAAGTAGTCGAAGTATAAAAAGAGGTACGGACACTGCAAAGGAGGAGCCATGACCGAGGCCGCGACCGACGCGACGACCACGCCTTTCGCATACGAGACGACGAACCTGACGATCTCCGTGAACGTGTCAGACCTCCAGCGCTCGATCGACTGGTACCGCGACGCCCTCGGTTTCGACGTCGAGTACCGACTCGACGAGATCGGCTGGGCCGAGCTGACGACCCCGTTCGGCGCCGTCAACGTCGGACTGAGCCAGACCGAGGACCAGCGCGCCGGCGGCACGGTTCCGACGTTCGGCGTCACCGACATCGACGCGGGCCGAAGGCACCTCGAGTCGCTCGGCGTGAAGCTCGACGAGACGTTCGACGTCCAGGGGATGGTCAAGCTGATGGGCTTCTACGACCCGGACGGGAACCCGTGGATGCTCGCCGAGACCTCAGAGGCGTACCCGGGCAAGTAGAGGACGGCTCCGCGGAGCAAGCGCTATGCCGCCGGGCCGCACTGGGCGGCGCGATGCAGCGTCCTCAGTCGCGCCCGTATCTCACCGATACGAGCGCTTCCTGCGTCCTTGCCTCGCACCACCCAGCGCACCCCGGCGACGAGGCCCGCTCCACCGAGCCGTCCATACTGCGCGGGTGCGGATCCTGATCGCCGAAGACGAGACGATCATCCGGCTCGACCTGCGCGACCTGCTCGAGCGCGCCGGGTTCGAGGTCTGCGCCGAGGCGAAGGACGGCGAGGAGGCAGTCGAGCTCGCGCGGAGCGAGCGCCCGGATGTCGCGATCCTCGACGTCAAGATGCCGCGGCTCGACGGGATCGAGGCCGCGCGGCGGATTCTCGAGGAGCGGCCGGTCCCGATCGTGATGCTCACGGCGTACGGGCAAGAGGAGCTCGTCGCGCGCGCCGTCGAGGCCGGCGTCTTCGGCTATCTCGTCAAGCCGTTCCGCGAGCAGGACCTCCTGCCGGCGATCCACACCGCGCGCGCCCGCCACGACGAGCTGAGTGCGCTCCGCGACGAGGCCGAGTCGCTCTCGGAGGCGCTCGCGGCGCGCAAGGCGATCGAGCGTGCGAAGGGTCTCCTCATGGCGAAGGAGGGGATCAGCGAGGAGGACGCGTTCGCGCGGCTGCGCAAGGCGAGCCAGGTCTCGGGGCGTCCGCTCAAGGTCGTGGCGGAGGCGCTGATCGCGACGTTCGCCGAGACCTAGAGGAGCGCGAGCTCGAGCAGGATCCCCGCGCCGAAGAGCACGCCGCCGGCGCACACGAGCACGACGAGCTCGCTCGCGAACGGCGCCGTGTCCGCCTCCACCGCAACGGCCTGCGCGCGCGGTGGCTTGACACCGCGCTGCTCGTCCATGGCTTCCTTGAGCACCTTCTCCTTCTCCTGCCGCGCGATCTTTCGCGGCGACGCCGGCGCGCCGGTGAAGAACGCGAAGCCGACGACGACCGCGCCCGCGACGTAGAGCATGTACGCGATCCAGCGGAGGACGCTCTCTCCCTGCGCCAGGCCGAGCACGATCCCGAGCACGATCGCGCCGACGACTCCTGCTCCGACCACGATCCCGAGCTGGCGCGCGGACGCGCGCATGGCGTCCGTCACGCCTGCGACCTCTCGAACAGCGTCTCCCAGCGCGCGAGCAACGCCTGCAGATCGTCGCGGGCGCGCCGGTGCTTCGCAAGGACGTCGACGTTCGTCCAGTCCTCGGCGAGCTGCTGTTCGAGCTCCGCGACGGTCGTCTCGAGCGTCGCGATCTCGTCCTCGATCCGGTCGAGCTCGGTCGGGCGCGTCGAGCGCTTGCGCTCCGGGAGCTCGCGGCGGACGTGCGGCTTCGGCTTCTCGACCTTCGGCGGCGCTTCGAGCGCCGCGCGCTCGTCGCGGATGCGCACGTAGTCGGCCCAACCACCGTCGTACGAGTTGATCCGCCCGTCCTCGATCGCGAGCGTGCGCTCGGCGACCGCGTCGAGGAGCGCGCGGTCGTGCGACACGAGCAGGACGGTGCCGGGAAACGCCTCGAGCGCCGCCTCGAGCGCCTCGCGGCTCTCGAGGTCGAGGTGGTTCGTCGGCTCGTCGAGCACCAGGAAGTTCGCGCCCGACGCGACGACCACCGCGAGCGCGAGCCGGCGCCGCTCGCCTCCCGAGAGCACCTTGACCGCCTTGTCGTGCTCGGCCCAGCCCGAGAAGAGGAACTTCCCGAGCAGCGACTGCGCCTGCGGTCGCTGGAGCCCGGTCATCGACTGCACGCACTGGAGCACCGAGCCGCGGTCGTCGAGCTCGACCTCCTGCTGCGAGAAGTACGCGGTCTCCACGCCGTGCCCGAGCCGCGTTCGCCCGGCACCGGGCTCGCGGTTGCCGAGGATCGTCTCGAGCAGCGTCGTCTTGCCCGAGCCGTTCGGACCGACGAGCGCGACATGCTCGCTGCGCTCCAGGGCGAACGACGTGTCGTAGAGCAGGTGCTTGTCGCCCGCGGAGAGGAAGAGGTCCTCGACCTCGACGACGGTGCGGCCGCTGCGCGCGGGCTTGAGGAACTCGAAGCCGAGCGTGCGCGAGCGACGCGTGAGCAACTCGACCTCGCCTTTCGCACCCGAGCGCTCCTGCTGGAGGCGGCCGATCTGCGTGAGCTTGGCCTGTGCCTGCCTCGCCTTCGACTTCTTGTAGCGGAACCGCTCGACGAAGCGTTCGAGCCGGGCGATGTCGACACCGATCCGGTCGGCCGTCTTCTGCGCATGCTCGGCGCGCTGCGCCTTCTCGAGGCGCCAGGCGTGCCACGGGCCGGCGAAGTACGTCGAGCGTCCGGAGACGAGCTCGAGCGTCGCGTTCGTGACGGCTTCGAGGAACCAGCGGTCGTGTGCCACGAGGATGATCCCCGCGTCGAGCGACTGGAGCTCCCGCTCGAGCCACTCGAGGCTCGCCACGTCGAGGTGGTTCGTCGGCTCGTCGAGTAGCAGCAGGTCGGGGTCGCCGCCGAGCGCGCGCGCGAGCGACGCTCGCGTCAGCTCGCCGCCGGAGAACGTCGTGAGCGGCCGGTCGAGGTCGGCGTCACGGAAGCCGAGGCCGCGCACGACCGAGCCGGTGCGGTCGCGCCAGCCGTAGCCGCCGGCGTGCTCGAGCCGGGCCTGGGCCTCGCCGTAGCGGCGGAGCGTCGCCTGCGTCGTGGGCCCCGTCGCTCATCGCCTGCTCGAGCCGGCGCAGCTCCTCCTCGGTCGCGATCAGGTCGCGGGCGCCCGAGAGGACGTACTCGCGGAGCGAGAGCTTGCGCTCGAGCGGCGGCCTCTGGTCGTGCAGCGCGACGCGTGTCCCCTTCTGGAACGCGAGCTCGCCGCCGTGGAGCTCGGTTTCTCCGGCGAGGATGCGGAGGAGCGTCGTCTTCCCGGCGCCGTTCGGGCCCGCGAGCGCGACCCGGTCGCGTCGCTCGACCTTCAGCGACACGCCGTCGAAGAGCACGTCTCCGGCGATCTCCTTGCGCAGGTTCGAGGCAATGACCACGGCCACGCGACTAGGGTAGTTCGCATGCGGCTCTGGGCCGCAACCGGCGACGCGGTCGCGAGGCTCGACGAGGACGGCGGGCGCTGGACGGTCGCGCTCGCACTCGAGGGGAGTGGCGCGCAGTGCCTCTCGCCCGACCCGCGCGACCCGGACACGGCCTACGTCGGGCTGCGCGAGCACGGGCTGCGCAAGACGAGCGACGGCGGCGAGACCTGGCGGGACGTCGAGTTGCCGGAACCCGGCGTGTTCTCCGTCGCGGTCAGCCCGGTCGACGGCGCCGTGTTTGCCGGATGCGAGCCGAGCCGGCTCTTCTCGAGCGACGACGGCGGGAGCACCTGGCGCGCGCTCGACGCGCTCCTGGAGCTCCCTTCGCGACCGACGTGGCGGTTTCCGCCTCGGCCGTGGACTTCGCACGTCCGCTGGATCGCGCCGAGCCCCAGCGACGCCGAGCTCCTGCTCGTCGGCATCGAGCTCGGCGGTCTGATGCGCTCGGAGGACGGCGGCGTGTCGTGGGCAGACCACCGCCCGGGCGCCCAGCGGGACGTGCACTCGGTCGTCTGGCACCAACGCGAGCGCGGCCGCGCGTACGAGGCGGGTGGCGGCGGCGCGGCGTTCAGCGTCGACGCTGGCGAGTCGTGGACGCCTGCCGACGAAGGGCGCGACCGCGACTACACGTGGGCGGTCGCGACCGATCCGGACGACCCCGACCTCTGGTGGCTCTCCGCGAGCACGGGCCCGTTCGCCGCGCACGGCGACCGTCACTCGCAGGCGCGGATCTACCGGCGGGACGACCGCGAATGGACGGCCGTCACCGAGGAGCTCGCGGCGATGCCGTACGCGCTCGCCGTCCACGACGGCCGGCTGTTCGCTGCCCTCGGCGACGGCACCGTCATCGAGACGCGCGACCGCGGCGATACCTGGTCGGCCCTGCGGCTGGACGCAGACCTGCCGCGGCTGCACGCGCTCGCGTAGTTCGACGTTCCCGTTATGCCGTCGCGCGTTCGCGCACGAGCTGCCGCGCCGCGTCCGCGATGTGCTCGGCGTCGATCCCGGCCGCGTTCAGCAGCTGGTCCGGCTTGCCGGAGTGCGGCAGGTCGCGGACCGCGAGTTTCGTCACGCGCGGCGCATCCTCGGCATCGGCGAGCGCCGAGAGCACGGCCTCGCCGAGCCCGCCCTCGGGCCAGTGGTCCTCGACGGTGACGATCGGCATCTGCAGCGAGCGGAGCGTCTCGGCGTCGATCGGCTTGACCGAATAGAGGTCGATCACCCGCGCGGAGATGTCCTCGGCCTCCAGCGTCTCGGCCGCCTCGAGCGCCTCGTGCAGCGTGATGCCCGCCGCGACGATCGCGACGTCGTCGCCCTCGCGGACGGTCTTGCTCCCGCCGAGCGGGAACTCCTCGTCGGGGCCGTAGATGACCGACGTGTCGGCGCGCGTCGTGCGCAGGAACGAGATCCCGTCGAGGTCGCCCATCGCGCGCACGAGCTTCGCCGTCTGGTTGCCGTCGCACGGGTAGAGCACGGTCGAGCCGTTGATCGCGCGGAACTCGGCGAGGTCCTCGAGCGCCATCTGCGACGGTCCGTCCTCGCCGATGGAGACGCCGGCGTGCGAGCCGCAGAGCCTGAGGTTGGCGCGCGAGATCTGCGCCATCCGCACGAAGTCGTACGCGCGGCTCATGAACGCCGCGAACGTCGACGCGAACGGCTTCCACGAGAGCACCTGCATCCCGACCGCCGCGGCCACCATCTGCTGCTCGGCGATGAACATCTCGAAGAACCGCTCGGGGTGCGCCTTGCCGAAGATCTCGGCGTAGGTCGAGTTCGAGACCTCGCCGTCGAGCGCGACGACGCGATCGTCCTCCGCGCCGAGCGCTGCAAGCGCGTCGCCGTACGCGCGGCGCGTCGCGACCTTCGATCCGACCTCGTAGCTCGGCCACTCGACCTGCTCGGGTTGGAAGCGGTGCGGCTCGGTGGCCTCGGGCTTGGGGACGTCGACGACGATGTTCCGGATGCCGCCGAGCTCCTCGACTGCCTCTTCGGCGATCGGCTTCCCGTGCCAACCGTTTTCGTTCTCGACCTTCGAGTACCCCTTGCCCTTGATCGTCTTCGCGACGATCGCGGTCGGCTGCCCGGTCGTCGACTCGGCCTCGCGGTACGCGGCGTCGATCGCCTCGACGTCATGGCCGTCGATCTCGATCGCCTTCCAGCCGCCTGCCTCGAGCCGGCGCGAGTAGTACGCGAGGTCCCAGCCGTGCATCGTCTCGCCGCGCTGGCCGAGCCGGTTGACGTCGATGATCGCCGTGAGGTTGTCGAGCTCGTAGAACGCGGCGTGCTCGACCGCCTCCCACATCGAGCCCTCGGCCATCTCGCTGTCGCCGCAGATGACCCAGGTGCGGAACGGCAGCCGGTCGAGCTTCTTGCCGGCAAGCGCCATGCCGACGCCGATCGGCAGCCCCTGCCCGAGCGACCCCGTCGCGACGTCGACCCACGGGAGCGACGGTGTCGGGTGTCCCTCGAGCCGCGAGCCGAACTGCCGGTACGTGCCGAACTCCTCCTCGGAGAGCACACCGGCGGCGCGGAAGAGCCCGTACACGAGCGGAGACGCGTGGCCCTTCGAGAAGATCAGCCGGTCGTTCCGCGGATCCTTCGGGTTGTCGTAGTCGTAGCGGAAGTGGCCGGCGAGAAGCACGGCCGCGAGATCGGCAGCGGACATGGACGAGGTCGGATGTCCCGAGCCCGCCTTCGCGCTCGCGCGGACAGCGTCGACCCGGAGCTGCTGCCCGAGCTCGCGGTAGAGGTCTGGGTCGGCCATGCCCGTGTACCGTAACCAGTCGATGCGAGTCGCGGTCGCGTTCGACCACCGAGGCGTCAAGCTGCGCGAGAGCATCTTCCAGGTGCTCGCCGAGCTCGGGCACGAAACGGTGGACCTGGGAACCGACGCGCCGCAACCGCGCGTCGACTACCCGGACAAGGCGCGCGAGATCGGCGAGGCGATCCTCGGCCGGGAAGCCGAGCGCGGCGTGCTCGTCTGCGGCTCCGGCGTCGGCGCGTCGGTCGCCGCCTGCAAGCTGCCGGGAATCCGCGCCGCGATCTGCCACGACACCTATTCGGCGCACCAGGGCGTGGAGCACGACGACATGAACGTGCTCTGCCTCGGATCCGAAGTGGTCGGGGCCGAGCTCGCCGGCGAGCTCGTGCGCGCGTTCCTCCAGGCCGAGTTCGACGGGGGCGAGCGGTACGTAAGGAGGTTGGAGAAAGTCGCACAAATGGAAAGAGGGATCACACATGGCCAAGTCACGTCTGCATGAGCTTGCGGAGCACGGGCAGAGCGTCTGGATCGACTCGCTCTCGCGCCAGTGGCTTCGCGACGGAACCCTTCGAAGCCTGATCGACGAGGACGCCGTCGTCGGCGTCACCTCGAACCCGACCATCTTCCAGAAGGCGCTCTCGGAAGGCGACTGGTACGACGACCAGCTCCGCGAGCTGATCGGACAGGAGGACGACCCGCGCGAGATCTTCTGGCATCTCGCCGTCGCCGACGTCATCGAGGCGTGCGACGTCCTTCGTCCGATCTGGGACGGGGTGAAGGGCCAGGACGGCTACGTCTCGCTCGAGGTCGACCCCGACCTCGCGTACGAGCAGGGGCCGACGATCGAGCAGGCGATGCGCTTCCACGAGTGGGTCGACCGCCCGAACCTCTTCGTCAAGATCCCGGCGACCGAGCCCGGCCTCGGCGCGATCGAGGAGTCGATCGCGCGCGGCAAGTCGATCAACGTCACGCTCATCTTCTCGCTGGCGCGCTACGAGGCCGTCGCGGAGGCGTACATCCGCGGGCTCGAGCGGCTCGTCGAGTCGGGCGGCGACCCGAGCACGGTCTTCTCGGTCGCGTCGTTCTTCGTCTCGCGCGTCGACACGGAGGCCGACAGGCGCCTCGACGAGATCGACCGGCCCGACCTGAAGGGCAAGCTCGCGATCGCGAACGCGAGGCTCGCGTACGAGCGCTACAAGGCGATCTTCGCGGGCGAGCGCTGGGAGGCGCTCGCCGCCAAGGGCGCGACGGCGCAGCGCTGCCTGTGGGCGTCGACGTCGACGAAGAACCCGGAGTACCGCGACGTGATGTACGTCGAGGAGCTCATCGGGCCGGAGACCGTGAACACGATGCCGCTCGAGACGATCCGCGCCTTCCAGGACCACGGGGAGATCCGAGGCGACACGATCGAGGAGGAGCTCGCCGAGGCGCACGCGCTCCTCGAGGAGTTGGCCAAGGCGGGGATCGACTACGACGACGTCGTCGACACGCTCGAGCGCGAGGGCGTGCAGAAGTTCTCCGACTCGCTCGCGGAGCTGCTCGAGGGGATCCGCGCGAAGAAGGGCGAGCTCGTCTCGGCCTAGTGGCGCGCACGGACGTCGCGCAGCTCGTCGAGCGGATCTGGAGCCGCGACCCGAGCGTCTGGACCGGCAACGGCGAGGCGCAGTGGCTCGGCTGGCTCGACGAGCCGCTTCGCATGCGCGAGCGCGTGCACGAGCTGCTCGAGTTCGCGTCGAACGTCGAGTTCGACCGCGTCTGCCTGCTCGGCATGGGCGGCTCGAGCCTCGCGCCCGAGGTGATGAAGCGGCTCTTCGGCGTGTCGACGTTCGAGGCGCTCGACACGACGCACCCGAGCGCGGTGCGCCGCGTCGATCCGAACGGCACCCTGTTCGTCTCGGCGTCGAAGTCGGGCTCGACGCTCGAGACTCGCTCGCACACCGACTTCTTCTGGGACGAGACGGGCGGGGACGGCCGGCGGTTCGTCGCGATCACCGACCCCGGCTCCGAGCTCGAGCTGCTCGCACGAGAGCGCGCGTTCGCGGGCGTGTTCCACGGCGAGCCGACGATAGGCGGGCGCTACTCCGCGCTCTCCGCGTTCGGGATCGTCCCCGCGGCGCTGATGGGCATCGACGCGCTGCGCCTGCTCGAGCGAGCGGAGGAGATGCGCGAGGCGTGCCGCCTCGAGGAGGGCAACCCGGGCCTCGAGCTCGGGGTCGAGCTCGGCGAGGGTTGGCGCGAGGGCCGCGACAAGGTGCTCGTGAGCGGCGACTTCGGCCTCTGGGTCGAGCAGCTGCTCGCGGAGTCGACCGGCAAGGAGGGCAAGGGGCTGATCCCCGTCGCGTTCGGCGAGTCCGACGACGTGCAGCGCCCAGACTTCCGGCTCGAGGACCCGTACGAGGTCGGCCAGGAGTTCTTCCGCTGGGAGTTCGCGACCGCGGTCGCCGGCTCGATCCTCGAGATCGACCCGTTCGACCAGCCCGACGTGCAGGCCGCGAAGGACAAGACGAGCGAGATCCTCGCCCGCGGCGGCGAGCCTTCGGTCGAGCCGGAGGGCGACCTCGACGCGCTGCTCTCGGAGGCGCGCGACGGCGACTACGTCTGCATCCAGGCGTTCGTCGACCCGGCGCGCGAAGCCGAGCTCGAGCCGCTGGTCGAGCGCGCGCGCGCAACGGGACGACCCGTCGCGGTCGGTCTCGGCCCCCGCTACCTCCACTCGACCGGTCAGCTGCACAAGGGCGGCCCCGACACCGGCCTCTTCGTCCAAGTCGTCGACGACCTCGGCGAGGAGCTGCCGATCCCGGGCAGACCGTTCGGTTTCCGCAAGCTGATCGCCGCGCAGGCGGCGGGCGACTACGAGGCGCTGAAGGAACGAGGTCGCCGGATCGCGCGGGTGACGCTGTGAAGTTCGGGATGGTCGGTCTCGGCCGAATGGGCTCCGGGATGACGGAGCGCCTGCGCCGGAACGGTCTCGAGGTCATGACGTACGACCCGAACGTCGACTCGACCGCCGGCTCGCTCGAAGAGCTTGCGTCGCAGCTCGAGCCGCCGCGTGTCTTCTGGCTGATGGTGCCGTCGGGCGAGATCACGGAGTCGACGTTCAAGCAATCGCTCGAGGTCCTCGACGAGGACGACGTGCTCGTCGACGGCGGCAACTCGTACTTCCGCGACTCGATCCGCCGGCACGACGACGCAAAGCAACGCGGGATCCACTTCGTCGACGTCGGCGTGTCCGGCGGCATCTGGGGCCTCGAGGTCGGCTTCTGCCTGATGGCCGGAGGCGACGCGGAGCCCGCTTCGCGCCTCACGCCGATCTTCGAGGGGCTCGCGCCGGAGAACGGCTGGGCGCACGTCGGCGGCCCGGGCGCCGGCCACTTCGTGAAGATGGTCCACAACGGGATCGAGTACGGCCTGATGGAGGCGTACGCCGAGGGCTTCGAGCTGATGAGCCACTCGCGGTACGACCTCGACCTCGAGGAGATCGCCGGCATCTGGCGCTACGGCTCCGTCGTCCGCTCGTGGCTCCTCGACCTCCTCTACGAGGCGTTCAAGGACCACGGCTCGAAGCTCGAGGACATCGCGCCGTACGTCGAGGACTCCGGCGAAGGCCGCTGGACGATCAACGAGGCGATCGACCTCAACGTCCCCGTGCCGGTGATCGCAAGCTCGCTCTTCGCGCGCTTCGCGTCGCGTCGCGAGATCAACTTCGGCGCAAAGGTCGCGGCCGCGCTGCGCAACCAGTTCGGCGGGCACGCGGTGCGCGCGGCCGAGAAGCGCGTGGAGGACCCTGACCGAAGTCGCTGAAAACCCGCTGCTCGAGGGGCTCGAGCGCCGCCGGACGCCCGATCCGTGCATGTTCGTGATCTTCGGCGCGTCGGGCGACCTCACGAAGCGCAAGCTCTTCCCGGCGCTCTATGCGCTCGCGTCTCGAAAGATGCTCCCGGAGCGCTTCGCCGTGGTCGGCACGGCGCGCAGCCCGATGTCGTCCGAAGAGTTTCGGAAGGCGATGGAGGTGGCGGTGCGCGAGCACGCGCGCGTCGAGTTCAAGCCTGAGATCTGGGACGAGCTTGCGGGGTCGACGTACTACGTCCCGATGGAGTTCGCCGACGAGCGCGCCGAGGAGCATGCCGCCGAGAAGCTCGCGGAGGTCGACCGCGAGCACGGCACCGATGGCAACCGCCTCTACTACCTCGCCGTGCCGCCTGACGCGATCGCGACGCTCGTGCGGGAGATCGGCGAGCGCCGCCGGGCCGAGGGCTGGGCGCGCGTGGTCATCGAGAAGCCGTTCGGGTTCGACCTCGCCTCGGCGCGGCGGTTGAACCAGGAGCTCCTCCGCTACTTCCGCGAGAACGAGGTCTTCCGGATCGACCACTACCTCGGCAAGGAGACCGTGCAGAACATGCTGGCGCTCCGCTTCGCGAACGGCATCTTCGAGCCGCTCTGGACGCGCCAGTACGTCGACCACGTGCAGATCACCGTCGCCGAGTCGATGGGGATCGAGGGACGCGCCGCCTTCTACGAGAAGCTCGGCGCGTCGCGGGACGTCTTCCAGAACCACCTGCTCCAGCTGGTCGCGCTCACTGCGATGGAGCCGCCGATCGACTTCGACGCCGACGCGGTGCGAAACGAAAAGGCGAAGGTCCTCCGCGCGACGGAGGTCGACGCGGTCGTCCGCGGGCAGTACGGGCCCGGCTACGTCGAGGGCCAGATGGTGCCCGGCTACCGCGAGGAGGACGGCGTCGACCCGGACTCGACGACCGAGACGTACGTCGCCGCGAAGGTGCGGATCGACACGTGGCGCTGGGCCGACACGCCGTTCTACGTGCGCATCGGCAAGCGGCTCCCGCGCCGTGAGACGACGATCGCGATCCAGTTCAAGCGCGTGCCCCAATCGCTCTTTGCGCACACCGACGGGCTGCGGCCGAACGTGCTCGCGATCCACGTCCAGCCCGACGAGGGCGTGTCGCTCGGGATCGGGGCGAAGGTGCCGGGCCAGGGAATGACCGTGCGCACCGTGAACATGGACTTCCTCTACGGCGGTGCGTTCCGGACCGGACTGCCCGAGGCGTACGAGCGCCTGATCCTCGACGCGATGCGCGGTGACCCGACGCTCTTCACGCGCGACGACGAGATCGAGGAGCAGTGGCGCATCGTCGACTCATTCCTCGAGCGCTGGGACGGCCGAGCGCCCGACTTCCCGAACTACGACGCGGGGACGTGGGGGCCGGTCGAGGGCGACGAGCTGCTCCACCGCGACGGCCGCTCCTGGAGGCGGCATTGAGCGCCGTCAGCGACCAGGAGTGGACCGGTCGCGACGTCACGATCGGGCAGATCGAGCGCGAGCTCGCGCAGCTTCGCGGCGAGTCGATGGACATGCGCACGAGTGTGATGACGCACATCGCGTGGGCGCCGCCCGAGTGGCAGGAGGTCTCGCGCGAGACGCTCGCGGGCATGGCGGAGCTGCATCCGTCCCGCACGCTGCTCCTGTTCCCGCAGGACGAGACTCGCGACGCGCTCGATGCCGAGCTGTCGCTGCAGTGCTTCACGCACGAGGAGCTCGACCGGCACGTCTGTTCCGAGGTGATCGAGCTCCGGCTGTGCGGGCGGGTCGCCGAGGCGCCCGCCAGCGTGATCCTCCCGCTCGTCCTCCCGGATGTGCCCGTGTTCCTCCGCTGGCGCGGCCAGCCGCCGTTCGGCGAGTCGGCCTTCGAGCAGCTCGTGGACGTCGTCGACCGCCTCGTCGTCGACTCGCGCGAGTGGCCGGGCGCGCCGGCCTGCTACTCGCGCCTCGTCGAGATCTTCGACCGCGTCGCCGTCTCCGACATCGTCTGGGCGCGCACGCTCCGCTGGCGGCGGGCGATCGCCGAGCTCCCCTCCGCTCTCGGTGCCCGGCGGCTGCGCGTGCGAGGCCCCCTGCAGGAGGCCTCGCTCCTCGCGGGATGGCTTCGGTCCCGGCTCGAGAAGCCGATCGAGCTCGACCACGCCGCGGCCGACCGGGTCGAGCGCATCGAGCTCGATGGGCACGATGTCCGCGCACGCGAGGAGCGCCCCAGCCCGAGCGACCTGCTTTCCGGCGAGCTCGACCGCTTCTCGCGCGAGCCCGTGTACGAGGCCGCCGTCGCGGCCTCCCAGTAGTACGGCGCACCCGAGTACCCTTCCGTGCAGCGGAAGCCGAAAACGGAGGAACACATCGGTGCCCAGTGAGCTCGCGAGAGGACTGCGGCGGGAGACGGAGTCCGAGCTTCGGGTTGTTCTCCTGCGACTCCAGGCGCTCCGCGGCCGGCTCGAGGAGAACGATGTCGAAGTCGACGCCCTCGCACGCGACCTCGAGGACGCGATCTCCGACCTCGGAGCTACGCAATCGGACCTGGTCGCGAGAGCGTCGCACCTCGAGGAGGCAGTGGAGAACGAGCGTGCGCGCTACCACGACCTCTTCGACCGCGCTCCTGATGCGTATCTCGTAACCGACCGTTCGGGGAAGATCCTCGATGCGAATCTCGCGGCATCGACGCTCCTCGGCCATGCCGAGCACGCTCTCCGCGGCAAGCCGGTCTCTGCGTTCGTCGCCGAGCCGGACCAACCAGTCTTGCGTTCGAGACTCATCGGGCTCGAGGACCGACCGAACGACGCATTCGAGTTCGTCCTCGAGACGGCGATGGGAAGTCGCAACGTCGAGGTCCGCGCGGCCTTCGAGGACGTTCGGCAACCGCTGATCCGCTGGTTGCTTCGAGACGTCACCGGGCGCAAGCGGGCCGAGGCCGATGTTCGTTCGCTGAACGCGGAGCTCGAGCGCCGGATCGCCGAGCGGACCCGGGAGCTCACGGAGGCGAGCGCCCGGCTGCGGACTGTCCTCCAGCAGCTGCCTAACGGCGTGCTCATCTTCGACGGCGAGGGCGAGCTCCAGCTCGCGAACGAGCGCGCCGAGGAGCTGCTCGGGCAGCCCGCGGACCGACTCGGCTTCGTCGTCGAAGAGATGCGGTCGTCACCTCAGTGGCCACTGGCGCGTGTGCTGGAGACCGGAGAGCCGACTGAGTCGGATCGCGTCGCGCTCGCGCGCGACGGCACGCCGATGCTGCTCGAGCTGGACGTCGTGCCCGTGCGGAGCGGCGACGCGATCGTCGCCGTCGTCATGGCGTTCCAGGACGTGACCGACCGTGAGCGCCGCGAGCGCGCAGAGCGGAACTTCGTCACGAACGCCGCGCATCAGCTCCAGACGCCGATCGCGGCGATTGCCTCGGCGATCGACGTCCTCCAGGCGGGTGCGAAGGATCGCCCCGAGGACCGCGACCGGTTCCTCGACCATATCGAGCGCGTGAGCACGCGCCTCGGCAACCTCACGCGCGCGCTCCTCGTGCTCGCCCGCGCACAGAACCGGTCTGAGCAGCCACGCGCAGAGGTGATCCAGCTCGCGCCGTTGCTGAGCTCGATCGCCGACATGACCGCCGGCCCTGCGATCGAGGTCAGCTGCCCCGACGACGTCGCCGTCATCGCCAACCGTCCACTGCTCGAGCAGGCGCTCGCGAACCTGAGCGAGAACGCGGTGAAATACGCGGGCGGGCGGGTGCAGCTCGCGGCCGGGCGAGAGAACGGTCGCGTGTCGATCGACGTCGTCGACCGCGGGCCCGGGATCCCCGAGGCGCATCGCTCGCACGTGTTCGAGCGCTTCTACCGCGGAGACGGAGACGGCGAAGGCTTCGGCCTCGGGCTCGCGATCGTGCGAGAGGCCGTCGATGCCCTCGGCGGTGAGCTCGCGCTCGACTCCGGGCCGGACGGCACACGGGTGTCCATCGCCCTTCCCGGGGCACGGATACGCCCGACGTGACGCGGATCCTGGTCGCGGAGGACGAGCCGGCGATCCTCGACGCCGTCGCGTACACCCTGCGCGGCGAGGGGTACGACGTCGAGACCGTCGAGGACGGAGAGCAAGCGCTGGCGCAGGCGCACCGCGACGAGTTCGACCTGCTGATCCTCGACCTGATGCTCCCGAAGCTCTCGGGGACCGAGATCCTCCGCCGCGTCCGAAGCACGAGCGCGCTGCCCGTGATCGTGCTGACCGCCAGGACGGCCGAGGCCGACCGCGTGCTCGGGCTCGAGATCGGCGCCGACGACTACGTCACGAAGCCGTTCTCGATGGCCGAGCTCGTCAGCCGGGTCAGGGCGATCCTCCGCAGGCGCGAGCTCGACCGGGGCGGGCCGATCGGGCCGATCAAGGTCGGCGGTCTCGAGCTCGACCCGTACCGCCACCGCGTCCTCGTCGACGGGGATCCGCGCCACGTGACGCGCTCCGAGTTCAAGCTGCTCGCACTGCTCGCGTCGGAGCCCGAACGACCGTTCTCGCGCCGGGAGCTGATGCAGCACCTCTGGGAGAGCGACTACGTGGGCGACCAGCGCGCGTGCGACATCCACATCTCGAACCTTCGCCGGAAGGTCGAGCGAGACCCGGCCCGGCCACAGCGGATCGCGACCGTTCGGGGGGTCGGGTACAAGCTCGTCCCAGTGTGAGCGAACCCAAAGAGAAGCCTCAGAAAACGCCAACCGGCGCGGGTCTAGCGTGGAGTGGTGGACTTGGACCCCCTGCAGTTCCGCATGACGTCGGCCCACGTCGCAGACGCTGCGTACGTGCTCGCCCTTGCGGGAGAGGTCGACCTCGCGCAGGCCGCCGAGCTCGACGCCGAGCTCGCGTCGCTGCTGAAGGACGGAGCGAGTCACGTCATCGTCGACCTGCTCGAGGTGCCGTTCCTGGAGTCGACCGTCCTCGGCGTCCTCCTCCGCTACTCGCAACTGCTGAAGGCGACTGACGGCGACCTGACGCTCGTGACGGACGATGCCCGGGTCATGCGCGTAATCGAGATCACCGGCCTCTCGCAGCACTTCCGGTTCGAGCGGACGCTGAGCGATGCGATCGACAGCGCGATCGAGGCGGCTTACACGTGATCGAACAGTCGAACGGCGTCGCGCGTCGCCGCGTCGTGAGGGCCGCTCCCGGCTAGCGCTTCTTCTTCGCCGACGCGATCGAGAACGTGGGACGTGCAGCGACGATGCGCGTCGGGTCGGACCAGCCCATGTACTGCGCGTTCGTCGGCAGTCGCCAGCTGACGCCGCGGACGCGATACCACCACGTCCCGGGCGTGAGCGGGAGGACCGCCGATGTCGCGAGCGTCAGGAAGCCCGCGGTGCCGCCGGAGAGCTCCGGCTTGAAGGGGTAGCGCTTCTTGCTCCACTGCACGTGGTACGCGTCCGCGCCGAGCGCCGGCGTCCAGGCGACGAGCGGCGCGCCGTAGAACGACGACGCGCTTCCGGTCGCCGACACGAGGCGGCCCTTGGGCGAGAGCCCGGACGCGAACGGCGCGCCGGCGGTCACGAGCGTCGGCTCGCTGCTCTTGCCGAACCGCATGACGCGACCCGATGCGCAGACCTCCTGCGGGAGCTCGAGGTCCCGGTAGACGAGGTTGCCGGTCGTGCGGACGACGGGCTCCCCGGCGCCGTGCGCCTGCTTGAGCGCCGTCGCGAGACTGAGGATCGTCCCGTTGACGGCGGTGACCGTCGCGGTCTCCTGGTTCGACGCGTTGCCGATCTTCAGGACGTCGCCGGGCGCGAAACCGCCGCCGACGGCGATCGTGACGTCGAGCGCGCCAATCGCCGTGCCCGCACCGCCGACCGTCGTCTCGAACGGGTTCGGGTTGACGGCCTCGACGGGGACGACCGTCCAGTAGTAGCCGCCCTCCGGCCAGTTCGAGTCCCACAGGTCGACCGGCGCGCCGAGGTCGCCGGCGACGGTGATCGCAGTCGAGGGCGCGGCGGGGGTCGTCGAAGGTGTGGTCGGCGGTGCCGGCGTGGTGGGCGCGGGCGCCGTCGGTGCCGAGGCCGCGGGCAGGCTCGTCGTCAGCTGCGGCTGCGCGAGCGACTCGGTCGGCGTGAGCGCCTCGAAGTCGGCGGTGTACGTCGAGCCCTGGTCGCCGTCGCTCAGGTACGAGCCGCGAGCCAGGTTGAGCGAGGCGGAGTCGCGCGGAAGCGTCTGCGGCCCGTACGAACGCGGCGCATAGGCCGGCGCACCGGTCACGGCGCCCGTGAAGACGCGGTTGACGCAGTCGCGGTCGGTGAAGACGTAGACGCGGTAGAGCTCGGCGTCGCCGCCGGCGAAGCCGCGGTTGCCGGTGTAGGCGAACGCCGGCATCAGCCGATGCGCGGGGTCGGTCGAGAGGCCCTTCGTGACGACGTCGGAGACCGTGGCGAGGCCGTTCAGCGACCCGACCGCGAACGGCGGGTTCACCGATTCGTAGACCGGGCTCCACGGGCCGAACGACGTCGCGGGCAACGCGTTCTGGCGCGCCTTGCCGCCGCTCGAGACGTCGGAGCGCACGGTCCGGATCCGCCAGCGGACCTTCCCCGTCCACGGCGCCGACTGGTGGAACGTCCAGAACTCGCGCTCGTCCATGACGTTCCCGCGGATGCGCACGATCTTGGGCATGTCGATGAGCCAGACGTCGTATGCCTGCGAGCCCTCGACGGGCGTCCAGCGCAGCAGGCCGGGAAAGCTCGCGAGCGGGCGCGGGACGTCGGCCTGGCGCATGTTGAACCCGAACGGCTTGCTCCAGTTGGTCGTGCCACCGGCAACGACCGCGCGTACGCGCGCATAGAGCGAGTACGGCGAGCCGGTGATCCACGGCAGCGTCAGCGTGAGCGAGGCGACGGGCGACTTCAGCTCGGAGTCGGAGTAGATGATCCCGTTCTCGCGGAAGGTGCTGCTCGTCGCGAGCTCGAACTCGTACCGCTGCGCGCCGCGCACCGGAGCCCACGCGAACGCCGGCGTGCGCGAATACTCGTGCCTGAGCGGCTCGTCGGCGCGGAAGAGGAACCCGCGGAGGCTCTGGGGGCCGGCCTTCGTCGCGGCGGGAGCCGCTGTCGCCGACGTGGCCAGGAACAGCGCTGCGAGCAGCGCAACGAGGAGGCGGGCCGGTGCCATCCCTTGGTGTTTCGGCAGTTCCTAGGGCGCGGCTGTCCCTCGAACGAGGGATGCCCCGGCGGCGAGGACGCGCGCGTCGTCACCCGGCCTGCCCACGAGCTGCACCGAGGCCGGCAGGCCGTCCTCGGCGGCTCCGCACGGGAGCGCGAGCACAGGCCAGCCGAGCAGGCTGAAGGGATACGTGAGGCTGATCCCGCGGCGGCGGAACGCGATCTCGTCCGCATCCGCGAGAGGCGCCACGAACGGGATCGTCGGGGTCAGGACGACGTCGACGCCGTCCGTCGCCTCGAGGAACCGCTCGCGCAGCTCGCCGCGCTGCCTGCGCGCGCGCTCGGCGTCGGCGTCCGTGACCCCGAGGCACGCCTCGATCTTCGGGCGGACGTTGTCGCCGTACGAATCCGCGTGCTCGGCGAACAGCTCGCGGTGAACGTCGGCGGCCTCGTGCATGAACGCGAGGTACGTCTCGTCGTAGGTGTCCTCCGGCGGAGGGAGCTCGAGCTTCGTACGGTTCGCGAAGCGCGCCGCGACCTCCTCGACGCGGGCGCGCACGAGCGGGTCGGCGAGCTCGGTCCACGCGACGCCGACGCGGAGATCCTCGAGCTCGAGCGTCGTGGTCGCGAACCCCGGCACGAGCGCGCGCATCGCGTCGACGCACGCCTCGACGGTGCGCGCCATCGGCCCCGCGGTGTCGTAGCTCGGCGCGAGCGGGAAGCAGCCGTCGAGCGGCACGAGCCCCCAGGTCGGCTTGAACCCGACGATCCCGCACCACGCGGCGGGGATGCGGATCGACCCGGCGGAGTCGGTGCCGAGCGCAACCTCGGCGAGCGCGGCCGCAAGCGCCGCGCCGTTCCCGCCGCTCGAGCCGCCGGCGAGCCGGCCGGGCGCGGCGGGGTTCGGCACCGTGCCGAAGTGCGGGTTCTGCGACGAGATGCCGTACGCGAACTCGTGCAGGTTCGTCTTCCCGACGTTCGCGTAGCCGGCGGCCTCGAGCCGGCGCACGGCCTCGGCGGTCTCCGCGGGCACGTGGTCGACGAAGAGGATCGAGCCGTACGTCGTCGTCAGGCCCTTCGTGTCGAAGAGGTCCTTGACGGCGAGGGAGATGCCGGGCGGCGGCTCGCTCGGCCGCGCGAGGAAGATGGCGTCCAGGTCGCGCGTGCGCGCGATGCTACTTCGTCAACAGGATCTTGCGCGTGACGGTTGCCCCGGGCGTCCCGTTCGGCGAGACCGCCGTCAGCGAGAGGCTCCCGCGCGCTGCCAGCGTGCGCATGGCGTTCTTCGGGAGCGTGAAGCGAAGGTCGTTGTTGCCCGTGCGGAGCGTGCGCGAGCCGAGCGCGAGCCCGCCGAGGTCGGCCTGCAGGCTGCCCATCCCGCTCGAGAAGACGACGATCCTGACCACGCGCTTCTTGCGAGAGACCCGGAGCGTTTCCGGGCCGTAGACCGAGATCGACGGCGGCTCTTCGCCCTCGGGCGCCTGGATCGTCGGGCCGGTGTAGGTGCCCGCGGGCGGCGGCGTCGACGTGACGAACGTGCTCTTGTCGACCACGAGCGATGCGGTGACCTTGAACACCGCGGCGTCGACGTTCGCGGTCGGGTTCGGGAGCGAAAGGAGCCCGACGTCCTTCCACGCGCACGTGTCCCACGGGACGCTGATCGACGCCGTCGAGCCGCTCACTGCGAGCGGCAGCGGCGGGTTGTCGGCCGCCGTCCAGCGGTACGTCGGGCGCGCGCCGAGGCCGGGCGGGACCGTGACGGTGATCGAGAGCGTGGCCGCATAGCAGGGCCCGACGCTCGAGCCGGTCCCCCGCTGGAACGCGAGGTAGCGCGCTGCGAGGTGGTTGACCGCGATCGACTGGGTGCCGAGCCCGCCGGTCGCCGACCCGGTCGGCACGAGCCTGTAAACGGCCGGGAGCGTCGCCTTCAGCCCGGACGCGGTGTAGCCGCCCGAGAGGTTCGCGACGGTGAAGTCGCCGAAGATGTCGCCGAGCGTCGCGGCCTTGTCCTGGAGCATCGCGACCAGGAGGTCGGAGCCCGTGAGCGACGTGTCGTTCAAGGTCTTCGCCTTCTGGAAGAGGTCGTAGACAGCGCTGCCGCCGAAGCGCTCGCTCAGGTACTCGAAGAAGTTCCAGCGCGAGTAGCCGTTGTTGTCGTACGGGTTCAGGCCGCATGCGCCGCCGCTGCAGGTCACCGACATGTCCGGTGCGCCGACGGTGTCGGCGAGCGGCACCGGGTCCTCCTCACCCATGTCGACGGTGAGCGGGAAGCCGAGCGCGCGGAACGCGGCCCACTCGGCGCTCGCCTCCTTGACGTACGAGTCCATCGGAACCCAGAGCGAGGACTGGATCAGGTGGAAGAGCTCGTGCGCGGCGACCCGCAGGTCGTGCACGGAGTTGTCGTCGATGTAGAGGTAGCCCGAGCTCTGGTTCGCGCTCGGGTTGTCGGCCCAGGCGAGGCCGAGGAAGCCTTGCACCGAGAGGTCGACGACGAAGACGTCGATCTTCCCGTCGCCGTCGTCGAGCGGCGCCGGGTAGCCCCAGTCGCCGATCATCGTCGCGTACGCCTGCTCGAGGTTGCCGGCGAGGTCGGCGGCGTCCTGGTGGATGACCGACACGCCCGGCGGGAGCACCTGGCCGGCGTAATGGACCTGGAAGTGCTGGCTCGTCAGCGTCTCGGGCAGGCCGAGCACACGGCTCGCCTGCGCGGGCGGCGCGAAGAGCGCGTCGAGCACGAGGACGAGCAGGCAGAGACGAACGATCGGCCGCATGGAGAGCCAGATCGGCTCCAACCGGGCGACACTTGAGCTAAGACGCTCAAAGGAGAGATGCGGGTCGTGCGCGGAGCCGGGCTTTGCCCGGCGGGAGCGCGAACAAGCTCGTGGCCGCGATTACGCATAAGGAAGAGGCCCACGGGGGAACCATGGGTTCCCCCGTGTTACTAGTCCAGGGCTAAATAGAGCAGCGCGACCGCGATCGAGCCGGCGAAGAGCACGAGGAAGAGCGCGAAGAGCCCCCAGCCGATCAGGAGGCCCCGCTGTTCGTCGTTCACGCGAGGAGCGGGTCGAGTGCCAGGGCGACGAACACGAGCGCGAGGTACGCGAGCGAGTAGTGGAAGAGCACGGCGGCGCGCCTCGGCACGAGCTCGCCTCGGAGCCGCCACGCCAGCCACAGGAAGATCCCGCCGAGAACGAGCGCGGAGGCGAGGTACGGGACGCCGGACATCCCGATCGCGAACGGGACGAGCGTGACCGCGATCAGCACGAGCGTGTAGACGACGATCTGCTTCGCGGTCTCGCGGTCGCCGCGCACGACGGGGAGCATCGGGATCCGCGCCGCTTCGTAGTCGCGCTTGATCAGGAGCGCGAGCGCCCAGAAGTGGGGCGGCGTCCAGAAGAAGACGATCGCGAAGAGCGCGAGCGCGGGCAACGTGAGGTTGCCCGTCGCCGCCGCCCACCCTACGAGCGGCGGGACCGCGCCGGCTGCGCCGCCGATGACGATGTTCTGCGGCGTCGAGCGCTTGAGCCAGCGCGTGTAGACGAGCACGTAGAAGAGGTTCCCCACGAGCGCGAGCACGGCGGTCAGGATGTTCGTCAGGCTGCCGAGCAGGACGAACGAGAACGCAGACAGCGTGACCCCGAACTCGAGCGCACGCTCCGGGGCGATGCGGCCGGTGGCGACGGGCCGTGATCGCGTCCGTTTGCCCATCAGCTTGTCGATGTCGCGGTCGAGCACGTGGTTGAGCGCGCTCGCGCCGCCGCAGGCGAGGGCGAGGCCGACGAGCATCGCGGTGAGGTCGCCGAGCGGCGGGACGCCTTCGGCGCCGACGAACATCCCGCATGCGCCGGTGAGGAGCAGCAGCGACATGATCCGCGGCTTCGTCAGCGTGACGTAGTCGCGCCACGCGCCGACCGGGCCGACGTCGCCGCGGAAGAGCTGCGCGGTCGCGACGGCGATCACCGCGAGCGCGACACCCGCGGCCGCGACGTGCACGGCGCCCGCCCACCAGGTTCCGATCGCGACGAGGAACGAGCCGAGCGCGGCCGCCGTCCACGGCAGCAGGTCCCGGTGCGCCGTCCACGCCGCGACGACGAGCGCGACGAGCGGCGGGATCGCGATCACCGCGAGCGCGCGGTGCGCGACCCCGAGCGAACCACTCGCGACGGTCGCGACCGCGGCGGCGGTCGCCGTCAGTCCACAGAGTCGCATCCATGGCCCCGCGGTCATCTGAGCAGGCCCTCCTCCGCGAGCCGGCGGCGCAGGTCGCGCAGCGGCCTCGGGCTCGAGATGTACGGGACCTTGTCGAAGTTGTGCTCTGGCGGCGGCGACGTCGTGTACCACTCGAGCGTGTCGCCGAGCCACGGGTCGTTGCCGACGCGGCGCGACTTCCGCGAGCGCAGCACGTTCCAGAGGAACACGAGCGTTCCGAGGCCGAGCATGAACGAGCCGACGGTCGAGACGATGTTCCATGTCTGCCACCACGGCTCGTCGCGGTAGCTGACGACGCGCCGCGGCATTCCGAGCAGCCCCAGGAAGTGCTGCGGACCGAACGTCAGGTTGACGCCGATGAAGTAGAGCCAGAAGTTCAGCTTCCCGAGACCCTCGTCGAGCATGCGCCCGAACATCTTCGGCCACCAGTAGTAGAGCCCGGCGAAGATCCCGAAGATCGACCCGCCGAAGAGCACGTAGTGCAGATGTCCGACGACGAAGTACGTGTCGTGCACCTGCCAGTCGAACGGGAAGGCGGCGACCATGACGCCTGTGAGCCCGCCGATCGTGAAGATCGAGAGCAGTCCGAGCGCGAACAGCATCGGCGTCGCGAAGCTGATGTTGCCGCGCCAGAGCGTCGCGAGCCAGTTGATCACCTTCACGCCCGTCGGAACCGCGACGAGGACCGATGCGATCATGAAGAACCCGTTGAGGTAGTTCGGCAGGCCGACCGCGAACATGTGGTGCGCCCACACGAGCAGCGAGACGAACGCGATCCCGATCGTCGAGAACGCGATCGCCGCGTACCCGAAGATCGGCTTCCGCGCGAACACCGGCAGGACCTCGGAGACGATCCCGAACGCGGGCAGGACCATGATGTAGACCTCGGGGTGCCCGAAGAACCAGAACATGTGCTGGTAGAGCAGCGCGTTCCCGCCCTCGTCCGGCAGGAAGAAGTGCGTACCGGCCTGACGGTCGAGCAGCAGCATCGTCAGCGCGGCTCCGATCGCCGGGAGCGCGAGGATCAGCAGCCACGCGTACGTGTAGATCGTCCACACGAAGAGCGGGATCCGCATCCAGGTCATGCCGGCCGTGCGGAGCGTGTGCACGGTCGCGACGAAGTTGATCGCGCCCGCGAGCGACGAGATCGCGAGCAGGTGGAGCCCGAGGATCGTCAGGTCGACCGACGTGTCGCTGTGCACGGAGTAGGGCGGGTAGAGGTACCAGCCGGTGTCGGCCGCTCCGCCCGCAGAGAACCAGCCGCTGTAGAGCACGATCCCGCCGAGCAGGAACCCCCAGTACGAGAACGCATTCAGCCGCGGAAACGCCATGTCGGCCGCGCCGATCATCAGCGGCACGACGTAGTTTCCGAGCCCGGCGAGGATCGGGACGATGACGAGGAAGACCATCGTCAGCCCGTGCATCGTGAAGAGCTGGTTGTACGTCTGGGCGGAGACCACGTCGGCCTTCGGCGTGACCAGCTCCGTTCGCATCAGCAGCGCGAGGAAGCCGCCGACGACGAAGAAGAAGAGGCTGGTCGCGATGTAGAGGATGCCGATGCGCTTGTGGTCGGTCGTGACGAGCCAGCTCGCGTAGCGGCCGCGGTGCCACGGCACCGGGTAGATGCGCTCGGTCTGCACAGCCACTACTGGCCGCCCCCCGCGATCGTCTTCGTGTAGTCGACGAGCGTCTGAATCTGCTCGTCACTCCAACCCGCACCCACCGGCGGCATCTTGTTCCGGCCGTTCCGGAGAAGGAGCGCGAGCGCCTGGACGTCGGCGAGCGTCGGGTTGCCCTGGAGCGTCGGGCCGACGAGCTGCGGGCCGGAGATGTTGTGGCACTTCGCGCACACCGCGTTGAACTGCTCACGGCCGTTCGACGCGAGGCGCGAGAGCTCCCCGTCGAAGCTGCCCGCGGGGACGGCGTGAACGCTCATCTCCATGCGCGCGTGGTTGAGGCCGCAGAACTCGGCGCAGTTCCCTACGTAGACGCCTTCCCGCTCCGCTCGGAACCACGTGTGGTTCAGCTTGCCGGGGATCGCGTCGATCTTTCCGCCGAGCGCGGGGATCCACCACGAGTGGATGACGTCCTTGATCTGCGACGTCACGTTCAGCTCCACCGTCCGGCCGACGGGGACGACCATCGTGTCGTAGGTGACGCTCCCGTCGGGGTAGCGGTACTCCCAGTAGAACTGGTGTCCGCGCACGTCGATCGTCAGGTTCGGCTCGCTCGCGGGCTCGTTCGCCGCGCGCGAGACGTCGCTCACGTCCGGCAGCTTGTAGAAGACGAACGCGACGATGATCGCGACGAGGAAGACGGGGATGATGGTCCACAGCACCTCGAGCCTCGTGTTGCCGTGGATCTGCGGTCCCTCGGCGTCCACCTGACGTTGCCGCCTCCGGTAGCGCACGACGAAGACGACCAGTGCGCCCTCCGCTGCGAAGAACACGAGGCCGGTCACGATCAGCAGGAGGTAGTACGTCTGGGTGATCGCCTCGGCGTTCGGTGACTCCGGGGCGACGGGTGTCAGCCCCGCGTTGTCGGCGAAGGCGGGCGCGGCGAGCGCGAGTGCGCCGAGGACGAGAGCGGCGATCGGGACGAGGCGGCGCACGGCCGGTGGCATTCTACGAGGGGTGAGCCCGAGGACGAGGGTGGACCTGCCGCCGGGTGCGACGGGACGGTTCGAGGTCTACGTCAACGGCGTTCTGCAGCGAGAAGGCGTCGACTTCGAGCGTCATGGTACGAGCCTCGTCTTTCCCCGGAGCCTCGCACGCGAGGGGCGGCTCGGCTTCTGGCGCTGGCTCAGCATCGTGCTCGGAATCGCTGGCACGTATCGCCAGAACGACAGCGTCGACGTCGTCTACGACGTGGGCGGGCGCCGCGTCGTGGCGACCGGTCTTCCCCTTGTGCAGGAGGACTAACCGGTTGCGTACGCTGCCCGGATGACGGACGCCGACTGGCCGGCACCCGAACCGAGCGAGCCACGCGAGCCCGAGCGGAGCCCCGCGCCGCTTCCGCGCGTCGAGGACCTGCCGATCGCGGAGCAGGGCTACGACCGCGAGAAGGTGCGCGAGGCGTTCGACGCGTTCTACCGTCACGCCGCGCAGCTCGACTCGACGCTGCGCACGCTCGAGGCGGTCGAGGTCTTCCAACGGACGGCCGCGGAGCTCCGTGCGGAGCTGCGCACGGTGCGCGGATCGGGGTGGACCGTGCAGTCGTGGAGCGGCGGCGGCGGCGGTTACGGCTCCGGAGGGCGCGGCGTGCGCGAGTGGACGCTGCCGCCCGCGTTCCCGCGGCTCGCGGCCGAGTTTGCATTCCTGATCCTCGTCGGCGTCGTCGTCGGCATCGCGGGGTGGTCGTCGCTGACGATCGTGCTCGTCATGGGCGCCGCGCTCGGCATCGTCCTTCTCATCGAGTGGGTCGCCGCCCGCGAGCGCGCGATCCCGACGGCGGCCGCGCCCGCGGTCGCGCCCGACCTCGACAGGGAGCCGGACGAGCTGCCGGAGGCGGCGGCGTGGGTTGCGCCGGAGGAGGGCCCCGAGGCGATGACGATGCTCGAGACGCCGGTCGTCCGGGAGCCGGACGCGCCGGTCGCCGAGGCGGAGCCGGTGGTCGAACTCGAGCTCGAGTCCGAACCCGTTCCCGAAGCCGTCGTGGAGCCCGAGACCGGAACCGGAACCGGAACCTGAGCCTGAGCCCGAACCAGAGCCCGTTGCAGAAGCCGTCGTTGAGCCGGAACCTGAGCCGGAACCAGAACCCGAACCAGAACCAGAACCCATGCCGATTGCAGAAGCCGTCGTTGAACCCGAACCCGAAGCCGGAGCCAGAGCCAGAACCCGAGCCGGAGCAAGAGTCAGTTGCGGAAGCCCCCGCTGAACCGGAGCCCGAGCCGGTGCCCGCGCGCCGGCGCTTCCGGCTCTTCAGGCGGTCCGACGAGCCGACGGCTTTTTCAGAGCCGGCGCCCGAGGTCGCAGCGATCGCCGCCGCGGCCGTCGACGAGGAGACCGACGAGGCGATCGACGTCTCGGCGCCGGAGGCGCCCGCACACGTCGACCCGTGGGAGCAGGAGGCGCAACTCCCCGACCTCCCGGACGTGCCCGAGCCTGACGACGAGACGCCGCAGGAGCCACCCGCCTGGCTCGCGGAGCCCGAGCCCGCCGCCGAGCTCGCGTTGGAGCCGGAGCCCGAACCCGAGCCCGAGCCCGAGCCCGAGCTCGAACCGGAGCTCGAACCGGAGCCTGAACAGGCGCTCCCGGTCGACGCGCTGGCCCAGCAGGCCGCCGCTGCGACCGAACGCTCGCAGGCGCGGCGACGGGCCCCCCGCAGGGCCCGCCGCCGCTGACGCCTCGACTTACTCGTACTGCAGCGCTTCGAGCACGTTGAGGCGCGAGGCACGGCGCGCCGGGAGGACGGCCGCCGCGACACCGGCGATGATCGCGATCACTGCGAACACGACCAGCGATCCCACCGGAATGGAGAGCGAGACGTCGTAGTCGGCCAGCGCGTGCGTCACCGCACCCGCGAGCGCGATGCCGATCGGGAGGCCGAGCGCCGCGCCGATCAGCGCCGTGACGACGCCCTCGTGCCGGATCATCCGGCGGGTCTGCCGCCGCGTCAGCCCGACCGCGCGCAGCATCCCGATCTCCCGCGTCCGCTCGTACACGGCGAGCACGAGCGTGTTCACCATCCCGAACAGGCTCACGATCACCGACAGCGCGAGCAGCGCGTAGAGCACGTTGATGATCCCGTCGATCTCCGCCACCCGCTCGTCGACGAACGTGTCGTCCGAGACGACCCGCGCGTCCGGGTACGCAGCGAGCGCGCCCGCGAGCGCCGACCGCGGCCCGTCCGACCACACGAGCGTCAGCGTGTCGCTCGGGCGGTCGAAGAACCGGTCGAACGTCGTCTGCGGGACGACGACGCTGCCGAGCATCGAGTCGAAGCGCGGCGGGTCGTAGATCGCTCGGATGCGGAGGTTCATCATCTTCCCCGTCGGCGTGCGCACGAGGAACTCGCCGCCGCGGGCGAAGCCCCACTCGTCGGCGAACGACTTGCGCACGATCGCGTCGTGCGCGCCGAGCGTCGGCAGCACGAGCGGCGAGCCCTCGGACCACTCGAGGTGGAAGACGTTGTCGATCGTCTTCGGATCGACTCCTGAGACGTCGACGCTGTGCCCGAGCACGCGGCCGCGCTCGCGGCGGATGCTCGACGACACCTGCACGCCGGGTGCCTTTGCAGCGGTCTGGCCGACGATCGCCGGCAGCGTCGTCCAGCCGTTCTGCGACACGACGACGTAGTCGGCGTCGATCTGCCGGACGACCGCGTCGCGCTCCGACGCCTGGAGCCCCTTGCCCATCACGGTCACGAAGGTGACAAGGGCGAGCCCGACCATGAGCGCGGCGGCGGTCGCCGCGGTGCGACCGGGCATCCGGACCGCATTGCCCTGCGCGAGCCGCCCGGCCGCGCCGCCGAAGCGGGCCGCCGGCCACCCCAGCACGCGTGCGAACGGCGTGACGAGCCGCGTCGACACGATGGCGACGCTGACGAACAGCGCGAGCGTTCCGAGTGCGAGCGAGAGCACGCGCCCGAGCGTCGAGACGCCGGGAACGAAGAGCCCGAAGCCGAGCACGGCCAGCGCAAGCCCGAGCAGCCCGAGCGAGATCGGGAACGACAGTTGCGCGAAGCGGCCGCGCGGGAGCGTCGCGCCCTCGCGCACGGCGGCGATCGCCGAGACGCGCGTCGCCCGGAACGCCGGTGCGATCGAGGCAGCGAGCGTCACGAGCGTGCCGAGCAGCAGGGCCACGACCCACGTCCGCGTCTCGAAGACCATCGCCGAGCGCGGCAGGTCGAGGTTTGCCGCCGCGAAGAGCGCCGTCAGGCCCTTCGCGAGGCCGATGCCGGCCGCGATCCCGATCAGCGACGCGGTCAGGCCGACCGCGAACGCCTCGAGGACGACGCTGCCCATCACCTGCGGCCGCGTCGCGCCGAGCGTTCGTAGCGTCGCCAGCTCGCGCGTGCGCTGCGCGACCGTGATCGACAGCGTGTTGAAGATGACGAACGCACCGACGAACAGCGCGATCACGCCGAAGCCGAGGAGCGCGTACCGGATGAAGTCGATGAACTCCGACACGCCCTTCTTGTCGGCGGTCGCCTGCTCGGCCGCCGTGCGCACCTGCGCGTTCGCGGGGAGCAGCGTCTCGATGTCGCGGATCAGCTTGTCGTTCGAGACCCCGTCGCGGCCGGCGACCATGATGACGTCGTAGCCGGGCTTCGACAGCAGGCGCTGGGCCTCGTGCACGTCGAAGATCGCCATCGTCGCGCTGCCGATCGTGTCGACGCCGCCGTACTGCGCGATCCCGACGAGCCGGAACGAGCGCACAGGCCCGCCGACGGCGACGCGGACGAGGTCGCCGACCTTGAAGCCGAGCCGGTCGGCGCTGCTCGCGTCCACCACCACCTCGTCGGGCGCGGTCGCGAAGCGGCCCGCCTTCAGCTTGAGCGGGTTGAACTGCGCCTGCGACGGGTCGACGCCCAGCCCGAAGGTCGGGTTGCCGTTGCCGGTGACGATGTCCCCGTCATGGTCGATCAGGTGCGCGGTGTTCGCGCTGGAGTTGAGGTCGAGGATCTGCCCGGCCGCCGCGTCGACGGACGGGAGCGCACGCACCTGCCGCAGCAGCTGGTCCGAGACGAGCGCGTTGCCCTGGTCGGACCAGTCGACGAGCGACCGGCCGCTGACGACGACGTCGGTCTTGTCGTACGAGCTCGAGAAGATCGAGTCGAACGCCTTCGACATGGTGTCCGTGAGCACGAAGCTCCCGGTGACCATCGCGACGCCGAGGATGACCGAGAAGGCCGTCAGCGCGGTGCGGAGCTTCCGGCCGAAGATCCCCTTGAGCGCGACGCGCTTCATCGCCCGGTCACCTCCTGCATCGCAGCGAGCACCTCGCGCGCCGTCGATTCCCTCAGGTCCTGGACGATCCGGCCGTCGGCGATGAAGAGGATCCGGTCGGCCATCGACGCGGCGCCGGCGTCGTGCGTGACCATCACGGTCGTCTGCCCGAGGTCGTCGACGGCATTGCGGAGCACGCGGAGCACGTCCTTCGACGTCGTCGAGTCGAGGTTGCCGGTCGGCTCGTCGGCGAAGAGCACTGCCGGGTTGGAGACGAGCCCGCGCGCGATCGCGACGCGCTGCTGCTGCCCGCCAGAGAGCTCGGACGGCCGGTGCTTGCGCCGCTTGTCGATCCCGACGGTGACGAGCAGCTCGTCGAGCCACTCGCGGTCGACCTTCTCGCCCGCGATGTCGAGCGGGAGGACGACGTTCTCCTCCGCCGTGAGCATCGGCAGGAGGTTGAAGAACTGGAAGACGAAGCCGATCTTCTGCCGGCGGAAGAGGGTGAGCTTCTTGTCGCTCAGCTTCGTGATGTCGAGGCCGTCGAGGACGACGGTGCCCTCGGTCGGGCGGTCGAGCCCCGCGAGGATGTGCATCAGCGTGGACTTGCCCGAGCCCGACGGGCCCATGACTGCGGTCAGCTTGCCGCGCTCGATGTCGAGCGAGACGCCGCGGAGCGCGTCGACGGCGGTGTCGCCCGCGCCGTAGCGGCGGGTGACCTTCTCGATGCTGACGATCGCCTCCGCGGGGGGCTCGGGGCCGGGCTGCGGGGCGCGGAGTTCGAGGACGGACATGGCTTTCAACCTCCTGGGAGTCGTGTTCGCCTGCCCATCGTGCGTCGGAGGCCTTTCCATCGCGTCGGGCGACCCCCCCAAGGGCGACCCCAGTCTTTTGGGGGGAAGGAATCTGCCGTACCCTGCGTCTTGCTTTGACCCGCTCCGGCCTGCGGCGGCCACGCACATGAACGCCCTTCCTACCGGCACCGTCACCTTCCTGTTCTCGGACATTCAGGGCTCGACCCAGCTCCTGAAGGACCTGGGGCGCGACGACTACGGGAAGCTCCTCTCGCTCCACAACGAGCTGCTTCGGAGCGCCTTCGAGGACGCGGGCGGCATCGAGATCGACCGCCAGGGCGACTCCTTCTTCGCCGTCTTCCGGAGCGCCGGGACCGCCGTCCAGGCCGCGATTGCCGCCCAGCGCGCCGTGCTCGGCCAGGAGTGGCCGGAGCGCGCCGTCGTCCGGATCCGGATGGGCGTCCACACGGGCGAGGCGACCGTCGGCGAGGACGGGTACGTCGGCTTCGCGGTCCACCAGGCCTCACGGATCGGCGACGCAGGCCACGGCGGCCAGATCCTGCTCTCCAGCACGACCGCGAGGCTCATCGAGCACGACCTGCCGCGCGAGGTCTCGCTCCGGGACCTCGGCGAGAACAGGCTCGACGGCCTCGACCGGCCCGAGCGGCTCTACCAGTGCGTCGTCCCGGGGCTGCCCGACGTCTTCCCGCCGCTCGCGACCCGCTCCGGCATGCCGGCAGCCCCCGGGGCATCGGTGCTCCTCGAGCGCGAGGCCGAGCTCGCCGCGATCCGGGCGATGATCGAGGTTGCGCGGAGCGGCAACGGCCGCTTCGTCGCGATCGAGGGGAACGCCGGCATGGGCAAGACCCGCCTCGTCGCCGAGGCTCGCTCGCTCGGAGCGGTAGCGGGGCTACGCGTCCTCAGTGCCCGCGGCGGGGAGCGCGAGCACGAGTTCTCGTTCGGGATCGTTCGGCAGCTTTTCGAGCCGATCCTCGCGCTCGCACCCGCCGACGAGCGAGAGGAGCTGCTCGCAGGCGCGGCCGCGCTCGCGGCGCCGCTCTTCGACGAGCGCGGGCTGAGCGACCCGAACGTCCTCGCGGACAACGCCTTCTCGACGCTGCACGGCCTCTTCTGGCTCGCCGGCAACCTCGCCACGCGCCAGCCGCTGCTGCTCGCCGTCGACGACCTGCACTGGAGCGACGCAGCTTCGCTCCGCTGGCTCAACTACACGGCACGCCGGCTCGAGGGGATGCCGATCCTGCTGATCGCGGGGACGCGCCCGCCCGCGCAGAGCAACGAGGAGGCGCTGGTCGCCGAGATCGTCGCGGATCCCGGCGCTGTCGTGATCCGCCCGCAGGCGCTCACGCTGCACGCGGCGCAGTCGCTGATCCGCGAGACGCTCGCGCGCGACGTCGACGTCGAGTTCGCCGACGCGTGCCACGAGGCGACCGGCGGCAACCCGCTCCTCCTGCGAGCGCTCCTCGACGCGCTCTCGAGCGAGGGCATCGCCCCGAAGGCGCGGAACGCGTCGCGTGTCTACGAGCTCGGCCCCGAAGCGGTCTCGCGCTCGGTGCACCTCCGGCTTGCGCGCCTGCCGACCGAGGCGACGGCGCTCGCGCAGGCGGTCGCCGTGCTCGGGGACGACGTGCGGATCGCCGACGCGGCGACGCTGGCCGGGATCGACCGCGAGCTGGCTGCGCACACGGCGGCGACGCTCGCCCGGAACGGCCTGCTCCGCGTCGAGCGACGGCTCGCCTTCGTCCATCCCGTCCTCCGCGCCGCGGTCTACGCGGACCTGAACGGCGCCGAGCGCGAGAACAAGCACGCAGCGGCCGCCGAGCTCCTGGCCGAGGCCGACGCGCCCCAGGAGCAGATCGCGGCGCACCTGCTGCTCACGCGGCCCGGCGCGATCGACCTCGCGGTGCCGGTCCTCCGGCAGGCCTCGGACCGCGCGCTCTCGAAAGGGGATCCCGACGCCGCTTCCGCGTATCTCCGGCGCGCGACCGAGGAGCCGCTCGAGGACGCCGTCCGGGCCGATCTTCTCTACCGCCTCGGGCTCGCCGAGCGCCTCGTCGACAACCCCGGCGCCGTCAAGCACCTCCGCGAGGCGCACGCGCTCGAGACCGACACGATCGAGCGCGCCCGGATCGCGCTCGATCTCGGCCGCACGCTGCTCTACGGCCTCCAGGTGCAGGAGTCGGTCCAGCTCTTCGAGAGTGCGATCGAGTCGGTGTCGCAGGTCGACCTCGACCTCTGCCGGCGCCTCGAGGCCGGGCTCCTCACGGTCACGCTCATCTTCCCGCAGCTCTTCCCGCTCGCGAGAACGCAGTTGGAGCGGGTCAAGAAGCTGCCGCTCGGGGACGACGTCGGCTCGCGGATGCTGCTCGGCCTGCTCGCGTTCGCCCAGGCGCGCTCGATGGGCGACCGCCAGACCTGCATCGAGTACGCGGAGCGCGCCGTCGCGGGTGGGGCGATCTTCGCCGAGGACAACCCGGCCTTCGCATTCACGACCGTGACGCTGACGGTCGCGGACGAGTGGAAGACGGCCGCCGCGATCTTCGACGACGCCTTCGCCGACGCGCGGGTCCGCGGCTCGGTCTCGGCCTACGCGGTCGCCTCGACCTTCCGCGGCTACCTCCACATCTTCACCGGCGACCTCTCCGAGGCCGAGGCCGACCTCCGGAACGCCGTGGAGGCGCTCGAGCAGCACGGGCTCGTCAGCGGTATGCCGTACGCGCTTGCGTTCCTCGCGGATGCCCAGATGCAGCGCGGCGACCTCGAGGCCGCGATCGAGACGCTGGCGCGGGTCGACGCGCTCCCGGAGGCGTCGCGCGGCCAGGCGTTCGTCTACGACGCCCGTGGCCGGCTCCGATTCCTCCAGGGCCGGCACCGCGACGCGCTCGCCGAGTTCACGAGGGCGCGCGAGGTCTTCGAGGAGCTCGGGGGAGTCAACCCGGCCGTGATCGCCTGGCGCTCGCAGATGGCGCTCGCCCACCACCAGCTCGGCGAGACGGAGAAGGCGCAGCGGCTCGCGGCCGAGGAGGTCGAGCTCGCGCGGGAGTGGGGGGCTCCGCGCGCCGTCGCCAAGGCGCTGCGGGTCGCAGGGATGCTCGAAGGGGGCGAGGCCGGGATCGAGCTCCTCCGGGAGGCCGTGGCCACCCTCGAGGGCTCCGAGGCCGTCCTCGAGCGCGCGCGCGGCCTGCTCGAGCTGGGCTCGGCGCTCCGCCGCGCGAACCGCCGCTCGGAGGCCCGGGAGGAGCTCCGCCAGGCGCTCGAGCTGGCCCACCAGGGCGAGTCGGTCCCGCTCGTCACCAAGGCGCAGGAAGAGCTGATGGCCACCGGCGCCCGCCCGCGCCGCGTGGCTCTGAGCGGCCTCGACGCCCTGACGCCGAGCGAGCGGCGGGTGGCGGGCATGGCGGCGAAGGAGATGACGAACCGGGACATCGCCCAGGCCCTCTTCGTGACCCCGAAGACGGTCGAGGTGCACCTCTCGAGCGTCTACCGGAAGCTCGGGATCTCCTCCCGAGGCCAGCTCGCGGGCGCCCTGGGGGCCGAAGCCCCCGAGCCGGCCTTCTCGTAGTACGGCTAGCCGCACCCCTAAGGGGACGGTTCCTCAAAACCTCGGTGGCGATCTTTGGGGGTCGCCCCGATGCGCGTGGGGCCGCTTCCGGGACAGGATCAGCGCAGTTCTCGTGCAGTCCACCGACACCAGGAGGCAGCGTTGATCAAGGCAGGCGACACCCTGACGAACCCGGTCACGAAGGAGCGGATGACGTTCCTGAAGACGGCAGCCGACACGAACGGCGAGTACGCCCTGATCGAGCTCCGCGCAGCCCCCGGCGCGATCGTGGCGGCAGCCCACCTCCACCCGTCCCAGACGGAGACGTTCGAGGTCATCAGCGGCACGCTCGGCGCCAAGGTCGGCCGAAAGCAGCTCGAGGCCAAGGCGGGCGACGTCCTCGTGATCGAGCCCCGCGTCGCGCACAAGTGGTGGAACGCCGGCGAGGACGAGCTGGTCTTCCGCTGCGAGGTCCGCCCGGCGCTCCAGTTCGAGCACCTGATCGAGACGATGTTCGGCCTCGCGGCCGACGGCAAGACGAACCGGAAGGGCATGCCGAACCCGCTGCGGCTCGCGGTCATCGCGAACCACCACTTCGCCGACGTGCAGCTCCCGGTCGTGCCGAGGTGGATGCAGAAGGCGGCGCTCGCGATGGGTGCCCCGATGGGTCGCGTCCTCGGCTTCCAGCCCAACTACGAGCCGGCGGGCGAGCCCGCGCAGGCGACCACCTAAAGGAGGCGGCAGCAATGAAGAAGTGGCTCTATCTGATCATCCTCGGCGTCGCGCTCCTCGTGCTGGCGGTCGGCGGATGGATCGTCGAAGGCCTCAGGTCCGTGGCCAAGCCGTCCAGGCGCCTGGCGCCGGCAACGGCCTAGGAGGAGGCTCGATGGCGAACCTCACGGGATCCTGGCTCGCGTTCCGGCTCGGCGTCGACCCGGCGCGGATCGAGTCCATGCGCAAGGCCGGCGAGCTCTACGCCGTGCGCGACGAAAGCCGCGGCGAGTGGCACTACCCCTCGTGGCAGTTCGACTCGGCTGGGCAGACGAAGCCGGCGGTCAAGGAGATGCTCCGGGCCGCCCGCGCCGAGCGCCGCAGCCCGCGCGAGCTCCTCGAGCGGAAGATCGGGCTCATCGGCGGCCGGCGGACGAAGGACCTGCTTCTCGAGGGTGCGGCGTAACCCCGCCGCACCCTCGACCTTCCGCCAACGAACCTCACCTTTCGGACGTTTCGAAAATCGCGCTGCTGCGTATGGTTCCGTCCGAGGGGGGAGCCATGCTCCCCGTGGTTCGAGGGGCGCGGAGCTCCTCATGAAAAGGCGTCGTCTGCGGCACGTGAGCGCTTCCTGAGGAAGCCCTCCCTGGCGCAGCCATCGCCGGGGAAAGGGTGGAATCGACATGGGGAGCAAGACGCTGATCCGTGCGGCCGGGACAGCGGTGGCGTTCGTCGCGGGGCTCATGCTCGCAATGGGCTCGCTCGGCGGAACGGCGAATGCCTCGGGGGGCCCGAAGGACCGCGTGACGATCTGTCACGCCACAGGCAGCAGCACGAACCCGTACGTCATGAACCATCCGGCAGCGGACGGTGACGTCTCGGGCCACGACGGCCACGGCGACGACATCATCCCGCCGTTCACCTACGAGGACGGCGGCGTCACGAAGCAGTACCCGGGCAAGAACTGGGGTTCCGACGGCCAGGCGATCTTTGCGAACGGCTGCAACGTGCCGGGAACGACGACTCCGACGACGCCGACGACTCCGACGACGCCGACGACGCCGACGACTCCGACGACTCCGACGACTCCGACGACTCCGACGACTCCGACGACTCCCGGCACGCCGTCGATCGATCTCTCGATCACGAAGACGGACACGCCGGATCCGGCGACCGTGGGCGGCTCGCTCGTCTACACGATCGTTGTGACGAACACGAGCGCGCTGACCGCGACCGGTGTCATGGTCAGCGACCCGCTTCCGGCAGGCGTCACGCTCGTCTCGGTGAGCACGAGCCAGGGCACCTGCTCGGGCACGACGGCCATCGTCTGCTCGCTCGGGTCGCTCGCCGGCGGTGCGAGCGCGACGATCACCATCGTCGTCCAGCCGCAGTCGCCCGGCACGCTCACCAACGTCGTGACGGTGACCGGGAGCCAGCCCGACGCGAACCCGTCGAACAACACCGCTGCCGCCACCACGACGGTCAACGGTGCGTTCACGCCTCCGACGGTCGGGTGCACGGCGCTGCGGGTGACGCCGCGTTCGCTCTCGGTCGGCCAGCGCGTCTCGCTGCGAGTGGTCGCGCTCGGCGGCACCGTCTCGGGCCTTCAGGTCCGTGTCCGCGGTGCCGGCATCGCTGCCTCGGCGCGCACGAACGCGCAGGGTGTGGCGAGCGTCCGCGTGCTGGGCCGCCGGCCCGGCGTCGCGACCGTGACGGTCGCGGGCCAGTCCTGCAGCGCCCGCTTCGGAGTCCTCGGTGCCTTCCAGCCTCCGCTCACGGGCTAGCGTCTTCGTCGGCCTGCTGCTCGCGCTCTCGGCGTTCGCCGCCGAGGGCCGGGCAGCGGCGCCGGCGCTACCGCGCTCCTACCCGGCGGCGGGGCAGCTCGTCGTCCCGCGCGTGGTCGTGCGAACGGCTCCGAGAGGCAGTGCGAAGCGGCTCGCGGTGCTCCGCGACTTCCGGCCCTCGGACTTTCGCCCGCAGATCGTGCTCGGGCTCGAGCTCCGGGCGGAGCAGAACGGCCGGCTCTGGTTCAAGATCGCGCTTCCCGGCCGGCCGAACGGCCGCGTCGGCTGGATCCCCGCGTCGTCGGCGTCGCTTCGGCCGACGATCGCGTCGATCGTCATCCATCGGGGCGCCCGGACCCTCGAGCTCACGCGCGGCGGGAAAGTCGCGCTCCGCACGCGAGTCGCAGTCGGCAAGCGCGGAGCCGAGACGCCGCTAGGCCTGTTCTACGTGACGTCGCGGTTCGCGCCGCGCGACAGCTTCCTCGGTTCGTACGCGCTCGAGACGAGCGCCTACTCGAAGCTGAGCGAGTGGCCCGGCGGCGGCGTCGTCGGCATCCACGGCACGCCGCGTCCGGACCTGCTCGGCCAGGCGGTCTCACACGGGTGCATCCGCGTCTCGAACGCGGCGGCGGTCGAGCTGAAGCGGCTCGCGCCGAGGGGCACGCCGATCCGAATCCTGCGCTAGCGCGAGAGCGCGTCGAAGCTCGTCAGCCGGCGCGCCACGACCGTGTAGCCCGGCGACTGGAAGCGGTGGTTCGCGCGGAACGCGTGCCACGACCCGCCAGGTGCCGCAGCGACGGCGAGCCGGTCGAAGCGGTACGCGAACGCGTTGCACGCGCGCGTGCCGCCATTCCAGCTCTCGGCGGTCGCGAGCCCGCGCCAACGCTTGTGGCTCCCCGCCAGGTGCACCGGCTTCGAAACGGGACGGCCGTTCACCCACACGCGCCACCAGTTCGGATGTCCGCGCACCTCGAGCACCGCGACCGTGCGCGTCGCGACGGGCGCGATGTCGGGCTCGACCTCGAAGTACTGCGGCCCGCGTCCGGCGCGCGAGATCTCGTAGTAGAGGTTGCTCGTCGGCGAGCCCTCGAAGCCGCTGACGCCGACCTGGATCCACTGCGTGCGGCCGGCGACGCCGACCCACGCGGCGACGTGCCCCTTCTGGACGCGCGGAGCGTCGAGCACGGTGATGGTCGCGCGCACGCCGTGGCCGCGCTCGGCTGCCTGCAGCCCCGCATAGGAATACGACGCTGCGCCGCATCCGGCCGCTCCGGCACCGGCCGGCGCCGCGGAGAACCCGCCGGCGCAGAAAACCGCCGAAATGAGCGCCACCGCTGCGACGAGCCGCCCCATCCCAACCATCGATCGGCGGCGGTAGCGGGCCGTAGCGTACCTCGATCGAGTGACGCGTCACAATGTCTGGCCATGCGTACGGGCCTCGTGCTTGTCGCCGCCGCCGTCGCGTTGATCGCGGCACCCAGCTCCGGCAGCGACGTGCGCGACGACACCGCGTGGATGCAGGCCCGGCTCGACGCGGGCCTTCCGCTCTACTTGCCCAAGCTCGACGACGGCCAGTGCTACGCGACGCGCGGACTGTGGGTGAGCCGCGACGACACGCAGATCGCGTCGAACGGCGCGTGCGTTCGGGGGCTCGGCCCCGGCGAGGTGCGCATGCGCTCGACCGACGGCGACCCGATCCCCGCAGAAGCCGTCTTCTACGTGTCGAGGACGAGCGTGCTCGACCCGGCGCCCGCCCGCGTCTCGATCAGCGGCCTTCACATCGAGGTCCCCGACGGCGTCGAGCTGTACGGCATCTCCATCCTCGGGCACCTCGTCGACGTGCAGAACGTCGAGGTTGCCGGTGCGCCGATCGATGCGCTCTACATCGGCGGCCGTGCGAACGACGGGTTCGCCGCGCGCGTGTCCGTCACCGATTCGCGCTTCGTCGCGGGACGCAGGAACGTCGTCTCGATCGTCGGGGCGCTCGACGTCCGCCTCGAGCGCAACGTCATCAGCGGCAGCACCGACACGTACCCGACCGGCGGCGGCCGGACGTGGGGCAACCCGGCTGCGGGGATCGACGTCGAGCCCGGAGGACGCGGTGCGCCGACGCTCGGCGTCCGCATCGCGGACAACGAGATCGTCGAGAACGCCGGCCCCGGCATCCTGCTCGCACTCAGCACGAACCAGGGCCTGCCGATCGTCGGGAGCGGCGTCGAGATCGTCGGCAACCGGATCCAGCGGAACGGCACGCGCGCGACCCCGCCGCAGCACGGGGGGATCGTCGTGAACGGCGGCCAGCAGATCGGCGGCGGGCGCGTACTCGTCGAGCGGAACGTCATCGAGGGCAACCGCGGCGCCGCGCTGCTCTCGCGCTACGACGTCAACCTCGCGCTCGACCTGCGCGACAACCGGCTCGACGGCCGCGTCCGCTTCGCAGCGGACCGAGCCCCGCTAGACAGAAGCCCCGCCCTGCGGCGGCAGGACGGGCTTCAGCTGGTGCGCTCTGTCGCTAGGGGACTAGCGGGACGTCGACCACCAGGCGTTGACGTTCCAGAGCGCGGTCTGCTGCGTCGGGTTGCGGACGATTCCCTGGATCCGCTTCTCGTGGATGAGGAAGCCGGGCTTCGCCATCAGCGGGATCGTCGGGATGTCGTTCGCGATCAGCGAGTCAGCCTTGTTCAGCATCGCGTTTCGCTTCTTGTCGTTCAGCTCGACGGATGCCTTGTTCAGGAGGTTCGTCACCGTGCGGTTGCAGTAACCCATGTCGTTCTGGTCACCGCCACAACCGTGGATGGCGACGTCGGTGAGCGCCGAGACGGGGCTCCCCTGCCAACCGAACATGAACAGGTCCCAGTCACGCGACGGCAGCACCGTGCCGAACACGTGGCTCGCGGGGCCGAACGTCGACTTCACCTCGATGCCGACGGCCTTCAGCTGCGACTGGATCACCTCGAAGGTGAGCTCGCGGAGCTGGTTGCCGGCGGTCGACGTGAAGCGGAACGACAGCTTGCCGACGTTCGGGCAGCTGTAGATGCCGTCCGAGCCCTTCGTGCAGCGGTTCGTGCGGAGCAGCTGCTCGGCCGCCGCGCGGTTGTACGTGTACTTCTTCCAGTTCGGCTTGTACTGCGACTCGAACGGCTTGAAGATCACGTTCTGCAGGACCGGGAGGCCCGGCGAGATCGTCCGGTACAGCGCGCTCGTGATCGCGGACCGGTTGATGCCGCGGATGAGCGCCTGGCGGACGAACTTCTGCCTGAGCGCCGGGTGACCCTTCGGGCCCTGCTGCATGTCGATGTGCTCCCACGAGAACTCCGGCCCGAACTGGACCCGGAGGTTGTTGTTCCGGCGCGCATCCGCGATCTGCAGCTGCGGCTGCGGCCGGAGCACGGAGAGCTCACCAGACCGGATCGCCTGGAACTGCGTGTTCGTGTCCGCGACCACGCGGTAGACGATCTGGTTCAGGTACGACTTCTTGCCCCAGTAGTTCGGGTTCCGCGTGAGCACGAGCTGCGAACCGCGCTGCCAGCGGTTGAAGACGAACGGGCCGGACGAGATCGGCCGGTTGTTCTTCGGGCTCATGAAGTCGTTCCGCCACACCTGGTTGAAGTTCTCGCCCTGCAGCGAGTGCTGCGGGATCGGCGCGGTGCCGATGAGCGCCTTCCAGGCGGCGTACGGCCGGCGGAACGTGACCGTGACCGTCTTGCCCGCCACGGCGACCTTGCTGATGTCCTCCCAGCCCTCACGCGACGTGATGTCGAACGACTGGTTCATCTCGGTCTGCCAGAGGAACCGGAAGTCCGTGCCGGTGATCGCCTTGCCGTCGCTCCACTTCGCAGCCTTCTTGTACGAGAAGCGGACGGTGAGCGGCTTCGCCTTCAGCATCTTCGGCTGGGCCGTGAAGAGCACGGGCATGAGCGTGCCGCGGTTGTTGTACTCGAGACCGCCGTCGAGCACGGGCTCGGTCGCCTCGGCCGTCGCAAACAGGTTCCCCTCCGTGATGTACGGATTGAGGACCTTCGGCTCCTGGTCGAGGCCGTAGATCACAGTGCCCCCTGTCCGGGGCTTCACCTGCGGCTTCGCAACCGCAGAGGACGCCACCAGCAGGCTGAGGGCGCCCACAGCTCCGAGCAGGAGCTGAAACCATCGTCGGTTCATGGAGTGTCTCCTCCGCCGCATGTCGCTTTCGCGCGTCGGCCGCCTCCGTCGAACAGCCTCGGCGCGGAGCGGTTCGATCCGCTCAGAGACCAAGACGGATGGACGCGAACGAGCGGCGGTTAGAACCTCTTATCCGCCGATCAGCACCCGTCCCTAACAAAGAGGAGGAGCGTCCGCTCCGGCGGAGTGTGTGCCGAAGCGGACGCGACGTTCCCACCGAGGTTCTACCAACGGCGCCCGACTCTGAGCCAGCAGAAGGCGTGATCCGCCGATTCGGATCTCAGGATGCGCGCGCGATGCGGCGGTCGCGCGCCGCCAGCACCTCGCGCACGATCGCGACGAACTCGGCGCCCGCGTCGGCCGGCGGCTGCTCGCGGCGCCATGCGATCCCGATGCGCCGGTAGAGCTGCGGCGTGGAGAGCGAGCGCGCGACGAGCCCGTGCGCGTCGCTCTCGACGAGGAGCTCCGGCAGAAGCGCGGCGGTCGCGCCGGCACGCACGAGCCCGAGCAGCGTGCCGCTGTCGTCGGTGCGGTAGACGACGTCCGGCCGGATCCCGTTCGCCTCGAGCCGTGCAAGCGCCTGGTCGGTCGAGTGGCACCTGCGCAGGCAGACGAGCCGGAGGCCGTGCAGGTCGGCGGGCGACAGCTTCCCGCTGCGCGTAAGCGGGTCGTTCGGCGAGAGCACGAGCTGCAGCTCCTCCGCGAGCAGCTCCTCGACGACCAACGGCCCGGGCTCGAGCGGCAGCGTCACGAACGCGAGGTCGATCTCGCCGCGGCCGAGGGGCTCGATCAGCTCGGCGTCGGAGATCGTGTGGATCATCTGCAGCTGCACGCCGGGATCGTCGATCGGGAACCGCCGCACGAGCGCGCCCGACACGATGCTGCCGAGGCCCTGGAAGATCCCGACCCGGACGACGCCCGCGTTGCCCTCGCGGAGCGCCTGCACCTCGCCACGCGCGACACGAAGGCGCGCCAGGATGCCGCGCGCCTGCTCGAGCATGACCTCGCCGGCCGGCGTCGGCGTCACCTTCTGGAATCGCTCCGGACGCACGACGAGCTTCTCGCCGACGATCCGCTCGAGCGCGGCCACCTGCTGGCTGATCGCCGACTGGGTGTAGCCGAGCTTTCTCGCCGCCTTGTTGAACGACCCCTCCTCGGCCACCGACTCGAGCGCGGCGAGATGCCGAACCTGGATCCCGAGCCACGGGGCGACGCCGACGGCGTCCCGCGCGGCCCGGTCGCGGGTCACACCGTCCGCTGAAGGGGAAAAGAGCATCCTCTATTTGCAAGACGCCAAGCCGCGCGGGAAGTTAGATATCGCGGTTCCGCGCTACCTTAGAGTTTCGTTAACGCCGCGCCCCTGCTGCTCGGCGAACAGGACCTGCGCCGCGCCGCGCAGCTTCTCGAGAGGGACGCGGTAGGCCTCGAGCGGCCCGAGCTCGCGCTCGAGCGCCTCCTCGACCGCGCGGACCGCGGCCTTCGACTCGTTCAGCGCCGTCGTGCCCTGTGGCGTGACCGCGAGGAAGTACGAGCGCTTGTCGTCGAGGTTCGGCCGCCGCTCGACGAGCGCGTTGTCGCTGAGCGCCTGCACGCGCTCGCGGAGCGTCGTCCCGGCGAGCCCGCTCTCGAGCTCGAGGCTCGTCGGCGTCAGCGGCCCGTAGACCTCGATCAGCTCGAGGATCCCGAACGAGATCTTCGGCGGGAGCCCGCGCCCGCTCGCCTCACGTTCGAACAGCGACGAGCAGAACGCGGTCGCGCGCATGAGCTCGAGCAGCACGCTGCGGGACGTCGACCGCCGCCGCGGACCAGGCACGGCGCGATCATAGGGAGGTCCCGGACGCGCTGTCGAAGCCGCGCCCGGGACGTCGACGTCACGCCACCGGGACGGTGGTCAGCGCGAACGCGGCGTGGATCGGCACGCTGAAGCGCGCGACCCCGGCGCCGTTCGTCGTGACGGTGGCGGCGATGGCGTTCTCCCCGTTGGCCGCAGCGTTCCAGACCGCGAGCTTGAACGGTCGTGTTCGGCGGAAGCCCGCCGACGCTGTACGCGCGGCGACTCGCTCGACGACGCGTTCAGGTCGCGGCCGTGCGAGTCGAGGCCGATGAGCGTCAGCTCGCCGCTCGAGCCCGCGTACGCAGTGAGCTCCTTCTCCGGCTGGTCGGCGACTCCGACCTGCCAGTCGTCGTCGGCCCACGGGTCGATCCCGACGACCTGCCAACCCGGCGCGGTCGTCTGGAAGAGCAGGCGGAGCGCGTGGTACGTCGGGAAGAGCGGCCACCCCTCTTCGGCCGGCCCGATCATGTAGTAGGCCTGGACGGTCGTTGTCGTACCGGCCCCAGAACGAGTCCCACTTCGCCGTCCCGTCGAAGCCGAGCTGGCCGGCGAGGACGTTGAACCAGAGCTGTTGGAAGGCGGCGATGTTCGTACGGACGATCTGCGTGCCGTCCTCGTAGTAGCCGGCCCGGAACGTTCGGCTTGCCGGGGAAGTTCGTCTGTACTCCCGCGGACGCCGTACTCGATCAGATACACGGGCGACGCGCATTCGGCGGAAGCTCTTCGAACATGAGCTTGTGCACGTCGCGAAGCCGGAACTCCATCCGCGGGATGTCCCAGTAGTTCCAGTAGATGTGCTCCGAGTACGCATCGACGATGTCGAGCATGTTCGTCGTGATGTACGTCATCCACTGACGGTGGTTGCCGCTGACGTCGGCTTCGACGAGGTCGCCGACCATGATCCCGATCTGGTCGCGAAGCCCGCGACTGACGAGCTCCGCGTGGAGCGAGCGGTTGCAGCGCCTGGTACTGGTCCATCGTGACGATTCGCCGCGCGGTTCGGCTCGTTCTGGATCGTGACCCAGCGGATGTTCGTGTAGCCGCGGGTCTTCACGAGGTCCTCGAGCACCGCGGCGAACTGCGCCATGAACGGGCCGGGGTTCGGCGTGCGCGACCGCCGTCTGATAGGTGATGTTGATCTTCGCTCCGGTCTCGTTCGCCATCCGGACGACGTCGATGAACGACGCGAGCCGGTCGGGGAAGAGCGTCGATTCGTCGCGGTCGTTGAAGAAGATCCGGACGATCTGCGGCTCGAGTGCCTTGACCTTGGGCTCGAGCCCGGCGATCGTGCCCGGCGGCGCGACCGTGATCGCGGCGAACACGTGGTGGTTGAACTGCGTGCCGTAGCCGCCGAGGTGGTCGAGGACGAGACGTGAGCGGGCGAGCTCGTGCTCCGTCACGTCGACCGCTCGCGGATCGGTCGTTGTTCGTCGCATCCGTCTCGCCCGGCGACGGCGTCCCCGACGCGGACGGTCAGACTCGACCGGCACCGGCGTCGTCAGCGCGACGTTCGCGAACACGACCGTCGTCGTGCCGCCCGCGGCGACGTCGACCTGCTGAGTCGCGAGCACCGACGGTCCCCAGGAGAGCGTCGCCGTCGCCTTGGCGCCGACGTCGCCGTTCTGCTCGACGATCTCTGCGCGCACGTCGACCGGGCGGACCGAGAGCGTCTGCGCGGGCGCCTGCACGGATGCGACGACGAGGTCGGGACGGAGCAGCGCGACCGTCTCGCTCCGGACGACCTCGGTTCGCCGTCCCGTCCTCGGGGTCGACGAGCGCATCTGCCTCGACGCGGTCGCCGCGGGCGAGATCCCCGAGCGCGAGTGTCGCTGCGCCTGAGACGAGCGGCACGTTCTTCAGGTTCGAGACGTTCTGGCGGTCCTGTCCCGCTCGACGTCTTGAGCTGAAGCTTCTTGAGAGAGGTCGGCACGGCACACCCCGAAGCCGTGGCGACGTGGAGAGTGAGATCGGCGCCGGCCGGCCCCGTGAGCACGGTGGCGTCGAGGCTGTAGCACTGCTCCGGCGGCTCGGCTCGTGCCGCCGAGCCGGTCGCTCCGATGACCGCGACGGCCAAGACGGCCGTAGTCCGTCGCAGAGAACCCATGGCGAACACCCCTTCCCTTCGCTGTCGAGGAAAGAGTGCGCGCGGCCGCTCACGCCGCGCTCACACGGGACTAGGCCGCGTGCTCGTCCGCGATCGAGAGCACCTCGTCGAGGACGCCGAGGCCCTCGTCGAGCTCCTCGCGCGTGATCGTCAGCGGCGGCGCGACGATGACGACGTTCCAGTGCACGAAGAGATAGAGGCCGCGCTCCATCGCCGCCTTCGCCATCTGCACGACCGGCGCTGCCGCCTCACCGCCGGCGTTGAACGGGACGAGCGGCTCGCGCGTCTCGCGGTCCTTGACGAGCTCGATGCCGAAGAAGAGGCCCTTGCCGCGCACGTCGCCGATCGACGGATGCCGTTCGGCCAGCCGCGGCAGCTCGTCCGCGAGGTACTCGCCGAGCGTCGCCGAGTTCTCGACGATGCCCTCCTCCTTGAACGCCTCGATCGACGCGACCGCCGACGCACACGCGAGGACGTGGCCCGAGTACGTCAGCCCGCCGGCGAAGAACTTGTCCTGCACCCAGTCCGCGAGTCGTTCGTTCACGACCATCGCACCGAGCGGGACGTAGCCCGAGTTGATGCCCTTCGCGACCGTGAGGATGTCCGGCACGACGTCCCAGTGCTCGCACGCGAACCACTTGCCCGTGCGCCCGAAGCCGGCCATCACCTCGTCGCAGATGAGCACGATCCCGTGGCGGTCGCAGACCTCGCGGATCGACTGGAGGTAGCCGTCGGGCGGGACGATGATCCCGTTCGTCCCGACGATCGTCTCGAGGATCACCGCCGCAACCGTGTGGGCTCCTTCATATTGAAGGAGCTCCTCCAGGTGCGGTCCGCCCTGGCAGACGGGGCAGGGATCGGGATGTCCGGCGGGGCAGCGGTACGTGTACGGGTCGAGCATCCGAACGACGCCGGGGATCCCGGGCTCGGCGGGCCAGCGCCTCGGGTCGCCCGTGAGCGTGATCGCGCCGGCCGTCGCGCCGTGGTACGAGCGGTAGCGCGCGATCACCTTGTGGCGGCCCGTGTACCAGCGCGCGAGCTTGATCGCGTTCTCGTTCGCCTCGGCGCCGCCGTTCGTGAAGAAGGACATCGTCGAGGTCACCGGGCGTGACCTCGGCGATCAGCCGGGCGAGCTCCGAGCGCTTCTCGTGCGCCATGGGCGGCCCGATCGTGCAGAGCCTGTCGGCCTGCTCCTTGATCGCGGCGACGACCTTCGGGTGCTGGTGCCCGATCGAGACGTTCACGAGCTGCGAGGCGAAGTCGAGGTACCGGTTGCCGTCGTAGTCCCAGAAGTAGGAGCCCTCGCCGCCGGCGACCGGCAGCGGGCTGATCTGGCTCTGAACCGACCAGGAGTGCAGGACGTACTGCTTGTCGAGCTCGCTGACCCGCTTGCCGAGCTCTGCGTTGCTCTCGACGATCGCCACGTGTGCTCCTTCGCTCGCTTGCGCCGATCGTACCCCGGGTTGCAGGCGGGCCGCGGGCGCGGGACGATTCCAAGATGACGGCCACCACGGCAACCGAAGTGCTCCGCCTCCTCGAGCGCGACGACGAGCTCGACGCGCTCCGCGCGGCCCGTGACGAGGCGTTGGCCGGGAACGGATGCCTGCTGCTCGTCGCCGGCGAGGCGGGCGTGGGGAAGACGGCGCTCCTTCGTCGCTTCAGCGACGACGACGGCGTGCCCGTGCGCTGGGGAGCGTGCGACCCGCTCTTCACGCCGCGACCACTGGGGCCGTTCGTCGACATCGCCGAGTCGTGCGGTGAGCGCTTCCTCGACGTCGTCAGAGCGGGCGGTCCGCACGAGGTCGCGCGGGCGCTGCTGGCGGAGTGCGCACCGGGTCCTGCCGTCGTCGTCCTCGAGGACCTGCACTGGGCGGACGAGGCGACGCTCGACGTCCTTCGCTTGCTCGCACGACGGGTCGGCGATGCCAACGTGCTCGTCATCGGCACCTTCCGGGACGACGAGCTCGAAGCGACGCACCCGTTGCGCGTCGTACTCGGTCAGCTCCCGGCGAGCCCGGCGATCAGGCGCATCCGCATCGCCCCGCTGTCGGCCGACGCGGTCGCGGCACTCGCCGCGTCGTCGGACGTCGATCCGGGCGAGCTCCACAGCAAGACCGGCGGCAACCCGTTCTTCGTGACGGAGGTCCTGCAGACACCTGGCGCGACGATCCCGCAGACCGTCCGCGACGCTGTGGTCGCACGCACCGCCCGTCTCGACTCCGCCGCGCGGTCGGTCGTCGAGGCGGCCGCGATCTTCCGGCCCGAGGCGGAGTTCTGGCTCCTCGAATCGCTGAACGACTGCGCGCCGGAGTGCCTCGACGCGTGTCTCGCCTCGGGCATGCTCGCCGCGACCGCGTCGGGCGTCACGTTCCGGCACGAGCTCGCCCGGGAGGCGATCGAAACGTCGCTGCCGCCGGGGCGTCGTCGCTCGCTTCATCGCGAGGCGCTCGCGGCGCTTGCCTCGACCGAGTCGAGTGACGTCGAACGGCTCGCCCATCACGCAGACGCGGCCGCCGATGGAGAAGCGGTCGTCCGGTACGCACCGGCCGCTGCAGAACGCGCGTCGGCGCGCGGCGCACACCGTGAAGCGGCAGATCAGTACGCGCGTGCCCTGCGCTATGGGAACCACCTGCCGCTGGAGCAGCAGGCCAGGCTTGCGCTCAAGCGTTCGTGGGAGTGCTATCTGACCGACCAGCAGGAGGAGGCGGTCGCCGAAGCGCGGCGCGCCATCTCCGCATACAGCGAGCTCGGCGACCGCCGCCGCGAGGCCAACGCGTACCGCCGGCTCTCGGCGGTGCTGTGGTGCCCCGGCCGCACCCTCGAGTCGTCAGAGGCGGCGCAAACCGCGGTCATGCTGCTCGAACAGCTTCCTCCGGGGCGAGATCTCGCTCGCGCGTACGGCGAAGTCGCAGCGCTCAGGATGAACGCCGAGGACCTCGAGGGCACCGTCGAGTGGGCGACGCGGGGGATCGATCTCGCCCTCGAGCTCGGCGAGGATCGGATCGCGTGGGACCACCGGCGGCTGATCGCGGCCGTCGAGTTCCACCAGGGGGACCCCGACGGGAAGGCGATGCTCGAGGAGAGCCTCGAGCGCGCGAGAGGACTGGGCGAGGACGACCTTCTCGGCGGCTTGCTCATCTCTCTCTCGCAGGGAGCGGTCCATCAGCGCCAGTACGCCGACGCTCTCCGCTTCATCGACGAGGGCCTCGAGCGCTGCACAGAGAGCGGCCTGTTGCTCTGGCGTCTCTATCTCCTGGCGTCCCGCGCCCAGGTCGAGCTGGGCCAGGGGCGCTGGGACGAGGCGGCCCAGACTGCGACGGGAATCATCCGCGAGCGCTGGATCTCGACGCTCCCGCGGACGATTGCACTGTCGGTCCTGGCGCTCGTTCGCGCTCGACGCGGCGATCCCGGCTCGATGCCGCTCCTCGAAGAGGCGCGCGAGCTGGCTGCCGGAACCGGCGAGATCCAGCGACTCGGACCCGTCGCCGCGGCGCTCGGCGAGACTCGCTGGCTCACCGGGACGACCGACGACGTCGAGCACGACACGGCCGACGCGTTCGCGCTCGCCCTCGAGTGGCACTCAGCGTGGTACGCCGGGGAGCTCGCCGTCTGGCGCCGACGGGCCGGCATCGTCGACGGTGACGTGCGCGTGGACGGCGCGCCGCCGTATGAGGCGCTCCTCGGCGGAGATGCGAAGCGAGCGGCTGCACTCTGGGACGATCTCGGCTGTCCGTACGAAGCGGCGCTCGCGCTCTTCGACGCGGGCGATGTCGAGTCGCTTCGAGATGCTCACGATCGCCTGATCGCGCTCGGCGCGCGTCCGGTTGCAGCGAGCGTCGCGCGCCGTCTGCGCTCGCTCGGCGCACGCCGCGTGAGGCGCGGGCCTCGGCCGAGCACCAGCGAGAACCTGGGCGGCCTCACGAGCAGGGAGATCGAGGTGCTCACGCTGGCGGCCGAAGGCATGCGCAACGCCGAGATCGCCGAGCGCCTCTTCCTCTCGCCGCGCACCGTCGACCACCACATGTCCGCGGTCCTCCGCAAGCTCGGCGTCCGCACACGGCGGGAGGCCGCCGCCCGCCTCGGAGCCGGCGCCTAGCGCGATACGCTCCAGGCAGGACTCGAGGAGGTTGCGATGACGGAGGTTGCAGAGGCACCGGCCGCCGCGGAGCGCGGCGAGCGCAAGCGGATCTCACACTGGATCGGCGGGAAGATCGTCGAGGGGACGTCGGGCCGCAGCGGTCCCGTGTTCAACCCCGCGACCGGACAGCAGACGGGAGAGGTCGACCTCGCATCGGTCGAGGAGATCGATCAGGCGGTCCAGACCGCGAAGGAGGCGTTCCCCGCGTGGCGCGCGCTGTCGCTGTCGCGCCGCACCGAGCTCTTCTTCCGGATCCGCAAGCTCCTCGACGAGCACCGCGAGGACATCGCGAAGCTCCTCACGGCGGAGCACGGAAAGGTGCTCTCCGACGCGAAGGGCGAGGTGGCGCGCGGGCTCGAGGTGATCGAGTACTGCTGCGGGCTCCCCGAGCTGCTGAAGGGCAGCTTCTCGGAGCAGGCGTCGTCGGGGATCGACGTCTACTCGATCCGCCAGCCGCTCGGCGTCGTCGCCGGGATCACGCCGTTCAACTTCCCGGCGATGGTCCCGATGTGGATGTGGGCGCCCGCGCTCGCGTGCGGCAACGCGTTCGTGCTCAAGCCCTCGGAGAAGGACCCGTCGGCCTCGCTCTACACGGCCGAGCTGCTCAAGGAGGCGGGCTTGCCCGACGGCGTGTTCAACGTCGTGCACGGAGACAAGGTCGCGGTCGACGCGATCCTCGAGCACCCGGACATCAAGGCCGTCTCGTTCGTCGGCTCGACGCCGATCGCGAAGTACGTCTACGAGAACGCGACGAGGCAGGGCAAGCGCGCGCAGGCGCTCGGCGGCGCGAAGAACCACATGATCGTGCTGCCCGACGCCGACATCGAGATGGCGGCCGACGCCGCGGTCTCCGCGGCCTACGGCTCCGCGGGCGAGCGCTGCATGGCCGTCTCGCAGGTCGTCGCCGTGGGTGACGTCGCCGACAAGCTGATCGCGGCGATCCAGGCGCGCATCCCGAAGGTCAAGGTCGGCGACGGAATGGACCCAGACTCCGAGATGGGCCCGCTCGTCACCCGCGAGCATCGCGACAAGGTCGCGTCGTACGTCGCGAACACGCCGGCCGAGGGCGGCACCGTCGTCGTCGACGGCCGCGAGTCCGCTCCCGAGGGCGACGGCTTCTGGCTCGGCGTCTCGCTGCTCGACAACCTCACGCCCGACATGAAGGCGTATCAGGACGAGATCTTCGGCCCGGTGCTCGGAGTCACGCGCGTCGACACCTACGACGAGGCTCTCACGCTCGTGAACGAGAACCAGTACGGCAACGGCACCGCGATCTTCACGCGCGACGGCGGCGTCGCCCGGCAGTTCCAGTTCGACGTGCAGGCGGGGATGGTCGGGATCAACGTGCCGATCCCGGTGCCGGTCGCGTACTACTCGTTCGGCGGCTGGAAGGCGTCGCTCTTCGGCGACTCGCACATCTACGGGCCGGAGGGGATCACCTTCTACACGCGCGGCAAGGTGGTCACGTCGCGCTGGCCCGACCCCGCGACGTCGAAGGTCGACCTGGGCTTCCCGCAGACGCGCTAGCGCAGCTGCTCGAAGATCGGTAGCGCGGCGGCCCAACATGGGCACTGCCGCCGATGACGTGCGTCGGCACCCGTCCTAGCGTCGAGGGATCGACGAAAGGAGTGCCATGGAGCTGTACGTGATCCTCCGGCGCGGCGGCTGGCGGACCGCCGACGACCTGCGTGAGGCGGCCGCACGCTCGACCGCGGAGGGCGAGCAGATGGAGGACGAGGTCCGCTGGATCCGGAGCTACGTGCTCGCGGAGCAGGACGGGCGCGTCGGCACCGTCTGCATCTACCAGGCGGCCAGTCCCGAGGCGATTCGCGAGCACGCGAAGCGGGCGGACCTGCCCGTGGACGAGATCATCGCGGTCGCCGACACGGTGATCGTGCGGGCCGACCCGACGGCGGTGACGGCATGAGACGCGCGCGGATCCTCATCGTCATTGCCGGTCTTGCGTCACTCCTCGGTGTCGTCGGCATCGCGTATGGGTCCGAGGCATTCGACGGCGCGAAGCCGGCCACTGCCGCGTTCCACGACCTCGACAAAGCGAAGGCGGCGGGCTACACGTTCCGTCTGCCGGACGTCACGGGTGCGACGTGCATCGCGCAGCCTGGTCTCGGCGGCATGGGCGTGCACATGGTCAACACGGCGCTGCTCGACGGGACGATCGACGCGGAGGCGCCCGAGGCTCTCGTCTACGAGGAGAAGGCGGACGGCGACCTGAAGCTCGCGGCGCTGGAGTACGTCGTCTTCCAGGCCGACTGGAAGGGATCGAAGCCGCCGGCGCTCTTCGGCCGGGAGTTCGACTTCGTGCCGTCCCCGAACCGCTTCGGCCTTCCGGCGTTCTACGCGCTGCACGCGTGGATCTGGAAGCCGAACCCGAGCGGGATCCTGACGCCCTGGAACCCGCGCGTCACCTGCGGCTGACACATCGCGCGCACGCGGCCCACGGGTCCCGGGCCGCGTGCGCGCGAGTTACTCGGTTCGCCGCGCAATCACGTGGAAGAGGTGCCAGTGCTTTGGGTCGCCGAGGGCGGTCTCTCCGTCCTCTTCGACCTCGTCGAAGCGCTCCAGGTCGAAGTCCTCGAACAGGGCCTCGGCCTCCGCCCGCGAGTGGAACGTCAGCTCGCGCGCGCCCACCCAGCCGTCGCGGTCGCCGAAGAGCTGACCGCTGAACCGTCCGCCGTGCGCGAGCGACGCGACCACGCGCGACCACATCGCGTCGAACGACTCCGGCGGACAGAACGGCAACGCGAAGCTCGAGTTGACGAGCGACGCATTCGGCCACTCGGCCTCCTCGAAACGCGCGACCATCGTGACGAGCCGGTCGCCCTGAGCGCCGAGCCGGGCGCGCAACCGCGCGATCGCCTCGGGCTCCGCGTCGATCGCGACGACGCGCCACCCGCGGCGGAGCAGCTCGACCGTGTCGCGCCCGTCGCCGCAACCGAGGTCGACCGCCAGCCCCGGTTCGTCGAACCGGTCGAGCGCGCCGAGCAGCGTGTCGTGCGGCGGCCGCTCGGCGACCGCGTCGTAGAAGGCGCTCCAGTCGGGGGGCTCAATATCCGGCAACGAGCTCGACCGTCCGTCTTGCCGCTCCTAGGCGACCACCGCCGCGCCGCCCTTCAGCTCCTCGCCGAACTTCGCGCGCCTGACGAACTGCCCGATCCCCGGCGTCGCGACGAGCTCGTCGTTCTCGACGAGCACGTTCCCGCGAAGCAGCACGATCTCCGGCGTCCCGGTGACCTCGGTCCCTTCGTAGAGGTTGTAGTCCGTCTTCGAGTGGTGCGTCGTGGCCGCGATCATGTGCTTGCGGTTCGGGTCGAAGACGACGATGTCCGCGTCGGAGCCGACGGCGATCGTCCCCTTGCGCGGATAGAGGCCGAAGAGCTTGGCCGGGTTCGTCGCGAGCAGCTCGACCATCCGGTTGAGCGTGATCCGGCCGGTACGTGCGCCGAACTCGTGGATCATGTGCAGCCGGTTCTCGAGCCCCGGCCCGCCGTTCGGGATCTTCGAGAAGTCGTCCTTCCCCATCGTCTTCTGACCGTCCCAGAGGAACGCGCAGTGGTCGGTCGAGATGACCGAGAGCGAGTCCGTCCGCACCGCGTTCCAGAGCACGTCCCAGTTCGACTTGTCGCGCACCGGCGGCGAGTACACGTACTTCGCGCCCTCGAAGTTCGGCTTCGCGATGTCGTCGAGCGAGTTGAAGAAGTACTGCGTGCAGGTCTCGCCCCAGACGTCCCACCCGCGCTCCCGCGCGAGCGCGATCGGGTCGACCGCCTCCTTGCACGTCACGTGCACGACGTAGAGCGGCGCGCCGGCGACGTGCGCGAGCTGGATCGCGCGGTTCGTCGCCTCCCCTTCCGCCTCGGGCGGCCGGGTGAGCGCGTGGTAGAGCGGATCGGTGTTGCCCGCCTCGAGCGCCTCCTTCACGAGCACGTCGATCAGGTCGCCGTTCTCGGCGTGCACCATCACGAGGGCGCCAGACTGGGCCGCGACCTCCATCGCGCGGAAGAGCGTCTCGTCGCTCACCATCAGCGCGCCCTTGTACGCCATGAAGAGCTTGTACGACGTGACGCCCTGCTCGGGCAGCGACGCGAGCTCCTCGAGCGACCCGCCCTCGTCGAGGTCGGTGATCGCCATGTGGTAGCCCATGTCGATCACCTGCTTGCCTTCGGCCTTCGACTTCCACTCGTCGAGCGCCGCCGCGAATGACGAGCCGGGCGGCTGGATGACGAAGTCGACGTGGCAGGTGGTGCCGCCGAACGCCGCCGCGGTCTGACCCGACTCGACGTCGTCGATCGTGACCGTCCCGCCGAACGGCATGTCGAGGTGCGTGTGCGGATCGACGAGCCCGGCAGCACGTACTTGCCGCGCGCGTCGATCACGCGGTCGGCGTCGGGCTCGAGGGACTCGCCGATCAGGGAGATCCGCTCGTCCTCGACGAAGACGTCTCCGACGTAGTCGTCGGCCGCCGTGATGACGCGGCCGCCTTTGATCAGGATGGACATTGCGGATCTCCCTTCTCGGCTCGGTTCGCTACTTCCCGGCCTCGGTCACCTCGACCTCGGCCTTCTGCCAGTCGGCGCCCTTTCCGTCCTCCTTCAGGCTGTCATAGGCCGCCTGGGCGAGGTCGGTGCGGTAGGCCTCCTTCGTCGCCGGCTTCGAGATCACCCCGAACTGCTTGGAGATGTCGGCGGTCCGCTCGAAGTCGTCCGCGTTCATGATCCCGATCCCGTTCTCGTTCGGCCACATCAGCGCGTTGATCTCGTTCAGCTGCCAGCGCTGGTGGCCCTCACCGAACGTGGGCCCGTTGTCGAGGACGATCTGGAGACACTCGTCCTGGTTGTCGCGGCAGAAGATCCAGCCGCGGAAGCTCGCCTTGAGGAAGCGCGTCGCGATGTCCTGGTTCTTCGTGTCCGAGATCCAGTCGCCCTTGACGAACACGCCGTCCTCGAGCATCGCGGTGCCCGCGTCCTCCATCGTGATCACGTTCAGGTCGTCGAGCGTGTAGAGCTGCCCGGTGTCAGGGTTCTTCGTCTCGAGAACCTGCGCGAGCTCGTTGTAGGTCATCGCCGCTGCCGCGTCGACCTGATTCTGGAGGAAGAGGTTCATGTCGAACGGCTGGTTGACGATCGTGACGTCGCTCTTGTTCTTCGGGTCGATGTCGTTCTTCGTCAGCGCCGCGAACAGCTCGAACTCGTTGCCGCAGCACCAGACGCCGACCTTCTTGCCCTTCATTTCCGCGACGTCGGAGATCCCGCTGTCCTTCCAGGTGAGCTCGGTCATGCCCGAGCGCGCGAAGACCTGCGCGATGTTGACGAGGTCGCTGCCCTTGTCGCGCGTGGCGAGCAGCGACGGCAGCCAGTCGAGCCCGAACTCCGCGCCGCCGCTCGCGACGACCTGCTCTGGCGTGATGTCGGGTCCGCCGACCTTGATCGTGACGTCGAGGTTCTCGTCGTCGTAGTAGCCCTTCTCGAGCGCCGCGTAGTAGCCGGCGAACTGGGCCTGCGTCACCCACTTCAGCTGGACGGTGACCTTGTCCTTCGCCCCTGACGCCTCGGTGTTGGTCCCGCTCGACTCGTCGTCGCCGCCGCACGCGGCGAGGGCGAACAGCCCCGCGGCGACCACAGCGGCGAGCGCGAGGAACCACGTCGTACGACCCTTCATACCTCTCGTTCTCCTTTCGTCACTCCGCCGCGCGTGCGGACGGATGCCAGTCCATCGTCAGGCGCTCGACGAGCGCGATTGCCAGGTAGAAGCCGATCCCGAGGAGGCTCGCGACGAGAATCGCCGCCCAGGCCGTCTCGAACGCGAAGAGCGCCGCCGAGTTGCGGATCTGGACGCCGAGCGCCTCTGGGACCCACCGAAGTACTCGCCGACCACGGCGCCGATCATCGCGAGGACGCTCGCCACTTTCAATGCCGCGAAGAGGTACGGGAGCGAGTTCGGGAAGCGGACCCGCCGGAAGATCGTCACCTCGCCGGCCGCGTAGGACCGCATGAGCTCGATCGACGAGGGGTGGACCGAGGTCAGCCCGCGAAGCGTGTTCACGAACACCGGGAAGAAGCAGAGGACGGCCGCGATCACCATCTTCGAGAGCGGGTTCAGCAGGCCGAACCACTGGTTCGTGATCGGGGCGAAGGCGATGATCGGGATCGCGTTGGCCGCGATCGCGTACGGCATGATCGCCGTCCGGAGCAGCCGGAACCGGCCCACGAGCACCGCCATGATCACGCCGGCCGAGCAGCCGATCGCGAAGCCGCCGAGCGCCTCCTTGAACGTGTACCAGCCCGCGCTCCAGAGCACGTCGCGCTCGTCCCAGAACGTCCGCGCGATATCGCTCGGCGGCGGGAGCAGGAAGCGCTGGACGTGCAGCGCCGTAACGAGCCCTTCCCAGAGCGCGAGGCCGAGCACGAGCACCGCGACCGCCGGCAGCCACTCGCGGGCGGTGCGCATCGTGCGCCCGAGCAGGCGCTCGCCCGCGACCGGCGTGACGGTGTAGCCGCTCACTCCGCCTCCGCGAGCCGGAGTTCCGCATCGCGTCCAGAGCCGCCGTGGAGCGCCTCGCGCACGCGCGTGACGAGCTCGAAGAAGTGTGCGTCCTCGCGCGTCGCGTTCGTCCGCGGCTGCGGCAGGTCGATCGGGATGATCTCGGTGATACGGCCAGGACGCGGCGACATGACGACGACGCGCGTCGAGAGGAAGACCGCCTCGGCGATCGAGTGCGTGACGAACACGACCGTCGACTGCCGTCTCCTGCCAGATCCGGAGCAGCTCGGCGTTCAGGCGCTCGCGGGTCATCTCGTCGAGCGCGCCGAACGGCTCGTCCATCAGGAGGAGCGCCGGCGAGAACGAGAGCGCGCGCGCGATCGACACGCGCTGCTGCATGCCGCCGGAGAGCTCCCACGGGTGGCGCTTCTCGAAGCCGGTCAGCTCGACGAGCTCGAGCATCTCGTTCACGCGCGCATCGCGCCTGCCGCGGTCCCAGCCGGCGAGCTCGAGCGGCAGCGACGATGTTCCGCGCGACCGTCCGCCAGTCGTAGAGCACGGCGTCCTGGAACACGATCCCGTAGTCGCGGTCGAGCCGCGCCTGGTGCGCCGTCTTTCCGTTCACGATCACCTCGCCGGTGGTCGGCTTGATCAGGTCGCCGATGATCCGCAGCAGCGTCGACTTGCCGCAGCCGGACGGCCCGATCAGCGAGACGAACTCGCGCGGCTCGATCTCGAGGTCGATCTCCTGCAGCGCGACGACCTCGCCGTTGGCGAAGGTGCGCCCGACGGTGCGGAGCGAGACGGCGGCGGACGTCGGTCATACGACGTGCTCCGGCGCCTTGCGGACGACGATCTTCTCGAGCAGGGCGATCGACGAGGTAGAACGAGATCCCGAGCAGCGAGGCGATGAGGTTCGTCGCCCAGAGGCTCGGCGGCGAGCTGAGGTAGTACTGGTTGAAGTTCAGGATCGCGCCGCCGAGGCCGTCCTGGATCGACGACGGGAGCTCGCCGATGATCGCGCCGACGACGCTGGCCGTCGCCGAGACCTTGAGCGCGGTGAAGAGGAACGGCAGCGACGCCGGCACCTTCACCTTCCAGAGGATCGCCCACGTGCTCGAGGCGTACGAGCGCATCAGCTCGAGCGCTCGCGGATCCGCGGAGTCGAGGCCGCGGAGCGTGTTGATCGTCACGGGGAAGAAGGTGAGGTAGGCGGCGATCACGGCGACCGAGCCCCAGGCCGGGAGCCCGCGCGAGCCCGTCCACACGACGACCATCGGCGCGATCGCGAGGATCGGCACGGTCTGCGACGCGACGATGTACGGGAGGACGCCGCGCGCGAGCAGCTTCGAGTGGTGCAGGACGACGCCGATCGCGAAGCCGATCGCCGCGCCGAGCAGCAGACCGACGGCCGCCTCCTTCGCCGTGAAGAGCGCCGAGTGCCAGAGCACGTCGATCAGCAGCGGCCCGTTCGTGCGCGACGGCTCGAACAGCTGGCCGATGATGTCGTGGATGTGGGGCATCGTCAGGTCGGTGACGGTGAACGTGCCGAGCTTGAGCCCAGTCGTCTCGCCGAGCCACTTGAAGCCCTCCCACAGACCCCAGAGCACTGCGAGCACCGCGAGCAACATTCCACTCTTGCGGAGCACCGGTTTATCCTCCCAGGCCGTGCCGCTGGAGCCAAGCAGGACCGTCGAGGAACTCCGGGAGCTCCGCGAGCTGACCGGGGACGAGAACGGAGCGCAGCGCGTTGCCTGGACGGAGACGTGGGAGCGCGCGCGGGAATGGCTTCGCGGGAAGGTCGCCGAGACGGGGGCGACGGAGGAGATCGACGAGGCCGGGAACCAGTGGTTCACGCTCCCCGGCGCGACGGATCGCGCGCTGCTGATCGGCGGCCACATCGACTCGGTGCCCAACGGCGGCTGGCTCGACGGGGCGCTGAACGTGGTGGCCGGCGTCGAGGTGCTGCGGCGTTTGGCGGAGGAGGGGCAGCCACCCTTGACCGTCCGGCTCGTGAACTGGGCCGACGAGGAGGGGGCACGCTTCGGGCGGTCGCTCTTCGGTTCGAGCGCGGCTGCGGGATCGATGGCCGACCAGGACGAGCTGCGGCAGCGCAGGGATGCGGACGGCGTCGCCTTGCCGGACGCGCTGTCCTCTCACGGGGTCGACCTCGACAACGCGCTGGCGGCGCGCTCGCAGCTCTCGAACGCCGCTGCGTATCTCGAGCTTCACATCGAGCAGGGGCCGGTGCTCGAGTCGATGGACCTCCCGCTCGGTGTCGTGCTCGGGACGTTCGGCGTTGAGCGTCACCAGATCACGTGGCGAGGCCAGGCGGCGCACGCCGGCTCGACGCCGATGGACAAGCGGCGCGACGCGCTCGCCGGCGCGGCCAAGCTGGCGCTCGAGATCAGGCCGATCGCGGCGCAGGTCGGCGGCGGCGCGGTGTGCACGTCCGGCGGGGTCGTCACGAAGCCGGGGATCGTCACGTCGGTCGTCGAGACGGCCGAGCAGCTGCTCGACCAGCGGCACCTGGACGCCGACAAGCTCGCGGAGCTCCTGCGGCTCGCGCGCGAGGCGTCGGAGCGGTTCGCTCAGGAGGAGGACGTCGAGGTCGAGTGGGAGCGGATCTGGAACATCGAGCCGATCCTGTTCGACGAGGAGCTGATCGAGCTTGCGGACGAGTCGATCCGGGAGGTGGCGGGGACGTCGCATCGCCTGCCGAGCGGACCGCTGCACGACGCGGCCGAGGTCGCGCGGGCGGGCGTGCCGACGGTGATGCTCTTCGTCCAGAGCCTCCGCGGCCTCTCGCACACGAAGCTCGAGGACACGAAGCCCGAGCACCTCGAGCTCGCCGTTCAGGCGCTCGACCGGCTCACCTCGAAGACGCTGGACCTGCTCGCCGCGCGCGGTTAGCGCGCAGGGTCACAGACCCGGGCCCGGCCAGGTCCGCACGGGCGGCAGGCACGAAGCATCCTGGCAGTGCGCGGTGAGACCAGCGCCACCTGTGGACGAACCGTCACACCTTCGGCACAAAGGACGTGTCTGCAGGGGCGAACTGCAGGGTCAGACCCAGGGTTCGCCGACGCGAACGCCGCGCCGCTAGGTGAACCGCACCAGCGCGACGCCGACCGCGACGAGCGCGATCCCCGCGAGGCGGCCCGGCGTGATCGGGTTCTCCTCGAACCCGACCCAGCCGAAGTGGTCGACGAGGAGCGACGCGAGCGCCTGACCGGCCAGGATCACCGCGACGAGCGTCGCCGCGCCGAGCTTCGGCGCCGCCACGACACTCCCGAGTACGTAGAACGCCCCGAGGAGCCCGCCGACCCAGACCCACCAGGGCGCCGAGTCCATCCGCGAGAGCGGCGGCCAGTCGCGGGCCGCGACGAGCATCACCACCAGCAGCACGAGCGTGCCGACCGCAAACGACACGAGCGTCGCCCGCAGCGGGCTGTCCACCCAGTGCGCGAGCTGCGCGTTGATCCCGAACTGGATCGGCAGCATCGCGCCCGCCGCGAACCCGAACGCGAGATAGGGCCAGATTGCCACGCGGGCCATTTCGCGCGAAGATCACACTTTCCCTGCCCAGACCGCAGCGAGCCCGGAGGTCACATGCTCACGTTCGGCGTCACCGTCCTGCCCGACCCGCCCTACACGCGCCTGATCGAGCTGACGAAGCTCGCGGAGCAGCACGGGTTCGAGTACGGCTGGACCTACGACTCGCACATCCTCTGGCAGGAGTCGTACGCGACGCTCCCGCTCGTCGCCGACAAGACCGACCGGATCAACCTCGGCCACTTCGTCACGAACCCCGGTATCCGGGACCCGACGGTCACCGCAAGCTGGTACGCGACGATGCACGACCTCTCGAACGGGCGGATGGTGATGGGCATCGGCCGCGGCGACTCGTCGCGGCGCGTCGTCGGTCTCAAGCCGGTGCGCGTCGCCGAGTTCGAGGCGCGCACGGCGATGATCAAGGACCTGATGAACGGTCGCCCCGTCGAGTGGAACGACAAGGAGCTCAAGCTCGAGTGGGTCCGCCCCGAGCTGCCCGAGATCGAGGTCTGGGTCGCCGGCTACGGCCCGAAGGCGCTCGCCGTCGCCGGGCGCGTCGGCGACGGCGTGATCATCCAGCTCGCGGACCCGCAGATCATCCAGTGGATCATGGACACCGCGCGCCAGTCCGCCGAGGAGGCCGGCCGCGACCCGAGCGCCCTGAAGTGCATCGTCGGTGCGCCGGCGATGGTCACCGACGACCTCGCTGACGCACGCGATCAGGTGCGCTGGTTCCCGGCAATGGTCTCGAACCACGTCATGGACCTGATCGAGCGCTACGGCTGGGACTCCTCGATCCCGACCGCGCTGACGGACTTCGTCAAGGCACGGAAGTTCTACGACTACAAGGACCACAGCCGCGTCGGCGCAGCGCACGGCGAGTTCGTCACCGACGAGATCGCCGACCGTTTCACCGTGATCGGCAACGTCGAGCAGACGATCGAGAAGCTCCGCGAGCTCGAGTCCGTCGGGGTCGATCAGTTCAACATCTACCTCATGACTGGCCAGCAGGAGTCGACCCTGAAGGTGTACGGGGACGAGATCATCCCGCGGTTCGCCGGCGTCGCCGCGTCGCCCTAACCGGTCGCTCTGGAGCGCCGGCGTGCAGCTGGCGCGGCCCTGCTTCTCGAGGTAGCGCTGGTGGTACTCCTCGGCGCGGTAGAACGTCTGCGCCGGCTCGATCGCCGTCACGATCGGGCGCCGGTACCTGCCCGAGGCGTCGAGTGAGGCCTTCGAGCGCTCAGCCGCCTCGCGCTGCTCGTCGTCGTGGACGAACACCACCGAGCGGTACTGGTCGCCGAAGTCCCAACCCTGCCGGTTGGACTGCGTCGGGTTGTGCTTCGCCCAGAACGCGTCGAGGAGCTCGTCGTACGACACCCGCTCGGGGTCGTACCTCACCTCGACGACCTCGGCGTGCCCGGTCGTGTGCGAGCACACGTCCTCGTACGTCGGGTTCTCGAGCCGGCCGCCCTCGTAGCCGACCGCGGTCGCCGTGACGCCGTCGATCTGCCGGAACGCGGCCTCGACGCCCCAGAAGCAACCCGCGCCGAACGTCGCCTTCTTCTCCAATTACTCCTCCTCCAGTCGCAGTGCCGCAGAGTTGATGCAGTACCGCTGCCCGGTCGGGTGCGGCCCGTCGGGGAACACGTGCCCGAGGTGGCCGCCGCAGCTCGCGCACAGCACCTCGGTGCGGATCATCCCGAGGCTCCGGTCGGAGTGCTCCTCGACCGCGCCTCCGTCGGCAGGCGCGTAGAACGCGGGCCAGCCGCAGCCGGAGTCGTACTTCGTGTCGGAGCCGAAGAGCTCTGCGCCGCAGCCGGCGCACCGGTACGTCCCGGGGTCGAAGGTGTGGTCGTACTCACCCGTGAACGCGCGCTCGGTGCCCTTCTGGCGCAGGATCCGGTACTGCTCGGGCGTCAGTTCCGCCCGCCACTGCTCGTCTGTCTTGTCGATTTTTCTCATGCTTTTCAGTCTGCCCGGAACCGCATTCGTTACGGGTAGCGTGCGGGGGTGGCGGGCGGAGAACCCCTGATCGAGGCGCGCGGGCTGACGAAGCGCTTCGGCGACTTCACGGCGGTCGACGGCATCGACTTCGCCGTCGAGCGCGGGGAGACGTTCGGGTTCCTCGGGCCGAACGGCGCCGGGAAGACCTCGACGATGCGGATGATCAGCGCAGTGTCGCCGGTGAGCGACGGGCAGCTCCGGGTGCTCGGCCGCGACCCGGCCGAGAGCGGGGCGGAGATCAAGTCGCGGATGGGCGTCGTGCCTCAGCAGGACACGCTCGACTTCGAGCTGACCGTCTACGAGAACATCCTCGTCTACGGCCGCTATTTCGGCATTCCGAAGGACGTGATCAAGTCGAGGGCCGAGGAGCTCCTCGAGTTCGTCCAGCTGAACGAGCGGCGCGAGTCGAAGGTGGAGCCGCTCTCGGGCGGGATGAAGCGCCGGCTGACGATCGCGCGCGCGCTCGTCAACGACCCCGAGCTGCTCCTGCTCGACGAGCCCACGACCGGCCTCGACCCGCAGGCGCGCCACGTGCTCTGGGACCGGCTCTACCGCCTGAAGCAGCAGGGCGTTACGCAGGTGCTGACGACGCACTACATGGACGAGGCCGAGCAGCTCTGCGACCGGCTCGTCGTGATGGACCAGGCGAAGATCGTCGCCGAGGGCTCGCCGCGGGAGCTGATCTCGCAGTACGTGCAGCGCGAGGTCGTCGAGCTCCGATTCCCGGACGGCGCGCCGCCGAACGGCCAGCTCGACGGGCTCGGCGAGCGGCAGGAGGTGCTCGCCGACAGGGTCCTGATCGGCACGGACGACGGCGATGCGCTCACCCATGTGATCCACGAGCTCGGCGTCCCGATCGAGAGCGTCCTCGTGCGCCGCAGCACGCTCGAGGACGTGTTCCTCACGCTGACCGGCAGGACACTGGTCGACTGATGGCCGCCGTCGCCCACGCTCCCGTCGCCGTCCAGTCGCCGCTCGCGCGGACCGTCGCAGTGACCGAGTGGCACGCGCGGAGCTACCGGCGCACGTGGCGGGCGACGATCACGACCTCGATCCTGAATCCGGTCTTCTTCCTGCTCTCGGTCGGCGTCCTCCTCGGTCAGCTGATCGACGACGACCAGGCGCAGCTCGGCGGGCTCTCGTACGTGGAGTTCGTCGCGCCGGGCCTGCTCGCCGCGACCGCGATGCAGATGGGCGCGAACGACGCTATGTGGCCGGTGATGGCCGGGATCAGGTGGCTCCGCACGTACCACGCCGTGCTCGCGACGCCCGTCCGCGTCGGCGAGCTCGTGCTCGGGACGATGGGCTGGTCGGCCATCCGGGTTCTCAGCTCCGCGATCATCTTCACGACCGTCGCGGCCATCGGCGGGGCGATCATCTCGCCGCTCGCCGTCCTGGCCCCGTTCGCGGCTCTTCTCGTCGGGCTCGCGTTCAACGCGCCGATCGCGGCGTTCTCGGCGAGCCTCGAAGGCGGCGACGACGGCTGGTTCCCCGCGCTCAACCGCTTCGTGCTCATCCCGATGTTCCTCTTCGCCGGCACCTTCTTCCCCGTCTCGCAGCTGCCGAACTGGCTCGAGCCGGTCGCGTGGGTGACGCCGCTCTGGAACGGCGTCGAGCTCTGCCGGATGCTCACGACCGGCGACGTGGACGCCCTGCTCGCCGTCGTGCACGTCGCGTACCTGTCGGCATTCGTCGTCGTCGGCGCATACGTGGCGATCCGCTTGCACAGGAGGGCGCTGCTCAAGTGACCGATTACGCGATCGGCGGACGCGTCACCCCGTGGTTCGCCTTCGGCGCGGACCGCTCGTTCCGGCTCGTCTACCGCAACCTCAGGGCGGCCCGCCGCTACTGGCTCGTCGTCGTCTCCGGCTTCTTCGAGCCGCTCTTCTACCTCGTCGGCCTCGGCGTCGGCGTCGGGACGCTCGTCGGCGACATCACGTATCAGGGCAGCACGATCACGTACCAGGAGTTCGTCGCGCCCGCGCTCCTTGCGGCCTCGGCGATGAACGGGGCCATCTACGAGACGACCGGCAACGTCTTCTTCAAGCTCAACTACGCAAAGACCTACGACGGCGTGCTCGCGACCCCGCTCGGCGTCCGCGACATCGCCGTGGGGGAGACGATCTTCGCCCTGATGCGCGGCGCGGTCTACTCGGTCGCGTTCGTCGTGATCATGCTCGCGCTCGGGCTGCTGCAGTCGTGGTGGGCGATCCTCGCGGTGCCGGCGGCGCTGTTGATCGGCGCCTCGTTCGCGGCGCTCGGGCTCTCCGCGGTGACGCTCATGCGCTCGTGGGCCGACTTCGCGTTCGTCGAGCTGCTCACGCTGCCGATGTTCCTCTTCTCGGCGACGTTCGTTCCCCTCGACGAATACCCCCCGGCGCTGCAGTGGGTCCTGCCGCTGACCCCGCTGTACCACGGCGTCGACCTGATGCGCGACCTCACGCTCGGGAGCGTCGGCTGGGACGAGCTGATCCACGTCGCGTACCTTCTCGGCGTGATGGCGCTCGGCGTCTGGTTCACGGCGCGGCGGCTCGAGCGGAAGCTGCTCAAGTGAGCGCAACCGCCGACCAGGTCGCCTGGGATCTCTCGGCGCTCTACGCAGGGGTCGAGGATCCGGAGATCGAGCGCGATGCGACAGCGGCGCTCGAGGGCGCGAAGGCCTTCCGCGAGCGGTACGTCGGACGTCTCGCCGACCTGAGCGCCTCGGAGCTCGCCGAGGCGGTCGACGAGCTCGAGCGCGTCCGCGGGACGGTCGACCGAGTCAGGCTCTTCGCGCAGCTCGGCTTCGACGCGAACACGCAGGACGAGGCGTTCGCGCGGCTGCTCGGCCTCGCGCGTGAGCGGGCGACCGCGGTCGAGAACGAGCTGCGGACATTCGAGATCGAGTGGGCGGGAGTCGAGGACGCGCGCGCCGCGCAGCTCCTCGACGGGCCCGAGCTCGAGCGCGTGCGCCACTACCTCGACTCCCGTCGGCGCTTCCGGCCCTACCTGCTCTCCGAGGGCGAGGAACGCGTCGCGGCCGAGAAGGCGCTCTCGGGCGCGCTCGCATGGGAACGGCTCTTCTCCGAGCTGCTCTCGTCGATCCGCGTGCCGCTCGACGGCGAAGTGATCTCGCTCGACGAGGCGCGCGAGCGCCTGCGGATCATCACGAGCAAGCGTGACCGCCAAACCGTCGCCGAGGCGATCACGCAGGCGCTGGAGCCCAACATCCGCCTGCGGGGGCTCGTCCTGAACACGATCGCGAGCGACCGGGCGATCGACGACGGCCTGCGCGGCTACCCGACGTGGATCTCCGAGCGCAATCTGCAGAACGAGATCACGGACTCGGCCGCCGAGGCGCTCATCGAGGCCGTCGTCTCCCGCTACGACGTCGTGCACCGGCACTTCCGCCTCCGCGCGAGCCTGCTCGGGCTGCCGAAGCTCGCCGATTACGACCGCTTCGCACCGGTCGGCGAGGAGGTCACCGCCGTCGGCTGGAACGACGCACGCGCACTCGCGGTCGACGCGTTCGGCGGCTTCTCACCCGAGGCGGGCGAGATCGTCGATCGCTTCTTCGAGGAGGGCTGGATCGACGCCGCGCCGCGCGCCGGCAAGGTTCCCGGCGCCTACTGCGCGATGCAGGTTGCCCGCGCGCACCCGTTCATCCTCATGAACTTCACCGGCTCGCGGGACAGCGCGCTGACCCTCGCGCACGAGCTCGGCCACGGCCTCCATGCGGTGCTCGCGGCCGACCGCGGCTTCCTCAACCTCGAGTTCCCGCTCACGTTCGTCGAGGCCGCGTCTGTGTTCGGGGAGACGCTCGTCTTCCAGGAGCTGCTCGAGCGCGCGACCAGCGATCGCGAACGGCTCGAGCTGCTCGTCTCGCGCATCGACGGCGCGGTCGGCACCGTCTTCGGCACGGTCACGTGGAACCGGCTCGAAGACGCCGTGCACAACCTCCGCCGCTCCGAGGGCGAGCTGTCGGTCGAGCGCATCAACGAGCAGTGGGAAGCCGCTGCGCGTGCGATGAGCGGCGACGCGGTCGAGATCACACCGGGCTTTCGCACGTGGTGGAGCTACGTCCCGCACTTCGTCGCGGTACCGGGGTACATGTACGCGTACGCGTTCGGCTACCTGCTCTCGCTCTCGATCTACCAGCGCTACCGCGAGGAGGGCGACGCACTCGTCGAGCCGATCCTCGACATGCTGCGCGCGGGAACGGCCGATTCACCCGATCGTCTCGCCGCGCGGCTCGGTCTCGATCTCGCCGACCCGCAGTTCTGGCACCGCGGGCTCGACGCGATCGAGCAGCAGGTCGCAGAGGCCGAAGCGCTTGCTTCGGCCTCCGTGAACTAACGACCTACCAGGTCCAGTTCGCGAGCCACGCGAACAGGAAGTTCCCGTTCGCAGCCGCGACGGCGATCGCCGTCACGACGAGCGCGAGCTGCGAGCGCCGGCGGTTGTCGCCGCCGCGTCCCCAGAGTGCGCTCCGCTTCGAATCGTTCCGCCGCATCTCTCCGCCCTTTCTCCCGCAAAACGCGGGAACACGTGCCCTGCGCTCAACCTAGGCAGGTTCGGCTCCGGAACATCCCCCCATCGAGTGAAATCCGCCTGAATACCCCCTTGAAGTCCAGGGGCAAGGGGCGTAACTTCGGATGTTGCCTTCGGCACGGGGGCCGAAGGGCAGTGGGAGAGCCAGCACGAGGGCGATGGCACGATCCGCGAGGGAGGTTGCCACGCGCGTGCGTCTGCGCATTTTGGCGCTCGTGGCTGCGGCTTTCACCGGGCTTCTCGGGCCCGTCGGGGTCGCGCACGCCGCGATCGGGGACGCCGGACCCGACGACCCGTCGTCGACGCCTGCGCAGGAGACGAGCGCGACAGCCGACGCCGCGACTGCGAACGACGCGGGGGTCGAGCAGGTCGCGGGACAGTCACAGCTCGGAGGAACGAACGATCAACCGCAGCAGGCCGACACCGGTCCAGGACAGTCGGACGTGCAGCACGGACAAGGCGCGAAGGTCGGACAACAGGCCGATGCGGACGCAGACGCGAAGCTGAACCATCCCGAGAACGAGAACGCATCGGCGCGCGTAGGTGTCTCGGCGTCCGGAGACGGTCACGGTGCGGCACAGAAGAACTCCGGCGATGCCGACGCGAGTGCATCGACATCGCTCGACGTCGGGCAGCAGGCAGAGCAGCCAGGCGACGCGCAGTCACAGCACGCCGCGACCGGCGACCAGTCTGCGAACGCTTCGGCGCAGGCAGACGTCGACCGGCCGGCGAACGACAACGTGACCGCGAGAATCGAGTCACCCGGTCACGAGAAGAAGACCGACCAGTCGAACGAGGCGAAGGCGAAGGCCGACGCGAAAGCGGACGCGAAGGGCGCCGACGTCGATCAGCAGGCGAGTGCCGATGCCGCGGCGACGCTCGAGAGCCCGAGCAACACGGCGATCGAGCTCCGCGTCGAGAGCGACGGCGACTCCGACGGGGGCACGCAGTCGAACACCGCGACCGCAGACGCGGCCGTCACCACGGACGTTCCCGGCGCAGACGCGAGCGCGAACGCCGATGCGACGGTCACGAACCCGTCGAACACCTTCGTTTCGGTGCGTGTGAACAGCGCCGGAACGACCGGCGACGTCGAGCAGACGACCACGACGAACGAGTCAGAGACCGTGAACGGCGTGACCACGGCATCGGGCACTTCCGATCACGCGGACAACGAGTGGGTCTCCTCCGACCCCTCGAGCGGCGTCGAGGTCGCGATGACGTCCGACGGGACGAACACGGATCTCCGCGTCGGCGTCGAGAACGACTCCCTGCCGCTGCCGAGCAGTGCGAGCACGTTCGTGTGGACGTGGGACATGGAGTTCGGCCCCGGCGCGCCGGTCAGCTGCGATATCACCTCGTCCGCGACGGCCGACCAGGTCACGTGGACGTTCGACTGCGACCCGAACGACAAGATCACGCGCTCGGGCGACCCGGCGACCCCCTCCACGGCGGCGGGAACGATCAGCTGGACGTGGAGCTGGGATCGCCCGGAGCTGCCGGGCTGGAGCTGGGACCGCGCGGACGTGCTTCCGATGGCACTCGCGACGTGCAACTGCCGCTACGTGATCGACTTCCGCTGGGTTTCGTACGAGCCGACCGCTCCCGCTGCGGCGCAGACGCCTCAGGCGCCCGTCGAGAGCGCGTCGCCTGCCGTCAGCCAGTCGAACGAGGCACTGGCGAGCGCGGTTGCGACTGCCACCGTCGCCGTCCAGCAGTCCCTGATCCAGTCCGGCGAGGACGCGTCCGAGCGGACGCAGAACCTGCTCCAGCAGGCAGAGGTCGTGCAGATCGTCTCGGCGACGTCCTCGGCGCAGCTGAACGAGGCGCTGAACGAGGCTGAGGGCGTCCTGACCGTGACCCAGATCTCGAGCGTGGCCGCTCACGCGAGCCAGCGCGTCGAGGCCGAGGTGCTCCAGAGCGCGGCGCAGACGCAGCTCGGAACCGGCTCGACGCAGGTGCAGGTGGCGATCCAGTCGGCCTCGACGAGCCAGCGCGCCTCGGCCGTCGCGGTCGCGATCTCGGCCAAGGGTGTCAACTCGGCAGCCGGATGGGGCGCCACGAAGCAGTCCGTGACCAGCAGGGCCGCCGCAGACGGTCACGCCGTGGCGAGCGTCCGGCAGCTGCTCGAGCAGGCGCAGCAGGGCGACCGGGCCGACCAGCAGCAGCTGGCCGGTCAGTGGACGACGATCGCGCAGGATCAGCGACTCGTCGCGGCCACGGGAATCTCCAGCGCTGTCAACGAGACGAGCCTCCGCGGCGACGCCGTCGCCCAGCGCACGTACGGCGGCACGACGAGCCGCGGTTCGTCGAACGCATCCGTCGTCCAGGCGGCCGTCCAGGTGCAGGTCGGCGACGAAGTCGTGCAGCTCCAGGAGTCGTACCAGGTCGCCGACGTCGTCCAGGACGGCGAGGCGCTCGCGGCAGCGACCGCCGGAGGGACGCACCGGTATGTCACGCCGCCTGCGTCCGCGCTGTACGCGGAGCCGCAGCTGGCCAGTGCTCCGACGGGCTCGCTGTCGCTGCTCTCGGTGCGCTCATCCGGCCCATCCTCGGTTTCGTCACCCGTCTCGGGTGGCCCGATCAAGCCGCGCACGGCGCTCCCACGGCGCGCCAGGCACGTCGTCGCATCGGCGACGCACTCGTCGCCGCGTCGCGCGGCTCACTACCAACAGGTTTCGGAGACCCGGGCCGGCTCGACCGGCACGGCCGTGAAGCGGCCGCGAGTCTCCGGAGACGCCTCGAGCGGCTCTCCGCGCCGTCGAGGCACCGCCCCGCAGTCGATCGGGGCATTCGCGTTCGGCCCGTCCGGCACCGGTACCGGGGGCGCGCACGGTGCGCTCTCTCGGTACGTGCTGTTGTGGGCGCCGGGTCCGAGCCGAGCCGTACCCTCGCCGGCGGGTAGGCGGCCGGCGGTTGTCAACTTCGCCAGGAAGCGCCCCGGCTAGCTCCTCTTCGGTCGTGCCAACCCACGCAGGGCGCCCGGGCGTCGCGTGGTGGTTGTTCCGACGACACATCGAAGGGAGTGAAGACATTGCTACGGAAGTTCCTGATCGCCGGCACAGGAGCCGTCGCGCTGGCCTTCCCGGCTAGCGCACTGGCTGATGTGCCCGATCCAGGCGCTCTCCAGGCGAACATCGCTGCCCAGGTGAACGTGCAGGTCGCCGCCGTGAAGCAGAGTGGTATCGCGGCGAGCTCGGCCAGCGCGGACGCGAAGGCACGTGGCGGTAGCGGTGGATCGGCTGACGGAGGCATCTCCGCCGGCGGTGCTGCCAACTCCGGCGCAGTCGGAGGCTCGGCAGGTCCGTCCAACGGCGGTGCCTCGAATCAGACGGCGAACGCGAACGGTGGAAACTCGAACGCCAGCGCAAGCGGCGACACGAACTCCGCCGGCAACACGGGCGGCAACTCGTCGTCCTCCTCGTCGGCCAGCGGCGGAAGCGCCAACGGCGGCAGCGGAGGCAACGGCGGAGCCGCTTCGTGCGGAGCTGCATGCACGAGCTCCAACGCCTCTGCTGATGGAGGCAGGTCCGGAAGCATCGAGAACGAGAACGAGGGTGACTCCGGAAACGCCAACGGCGGCGACAGCCTGGCAGCGTCCAGGTCCGAAGCCGAGTCCGAAGGCGGAAACGCGTCCTCGCGCGGCAGCGCGAGCGGCGGCGACGCATCGGCGGCACAGCTGGCAGGCGGGAACGACCCGAGTTCCACCGCCTCGTCCGGCTCGTCGTCCAGCGGAGCCGGCGGCGACGCGAACGGCAACTGCAACGCCTCCGGAAACGCCGGCGGCGATTGCTCGACCTCGACCGGGGCCGGCGGATCCAGCACGTCCGGCGCAGCCTCGTCTGGCGCATCCGTAGGGGGCGCCTCGAACGAGAACAGCGGCGACGGCGGCTCAGGCACGTCGTCGAACACGTCGACGGGCGGGGCCGCGGGTGCGGCGACCGCTTCTCCGTCGGCAACGAGCACCGGCGGAGACGGTGGCTCGTCCGGTGATGCGTACGCGTCCAACTCCGGCTCGACCGGCTCCGCCGACGGCGGCAGCGCGGAGAGCGGAGACGCTGCGACGATGCTGGTCGGCGGCGACGCCGGAGACGGCGGCAACGGCGGCAACGCCAGTGCCAAGTCCGGCTCGTCGAAGAGCTCGGGCGGCAGCGCGGACACCATCGGTGGAGACAATGACGCGTGGTCCGAGGGTGGCAACGGAGGCAAGAACGTCTCCGTCGGCGGCCCGGGCATCTCGGACGCAAGCGCCGCTGCGTTGAACACCGGTGACGCGAACGCGAACGCAGGCTCGGCCAACGGCGGCAGCGCCAACGGCGGGCCGGCGACCGCGACGGGCGGGTCGGCTGACAGCAGCGCGAGTCAGTCCAATTCGGCCGCAGTCAACCAGAACAGCATGCAGGAGCAGACCGCGGATCAGTCCAACCGGATCCGGCTCCGCTTCCGCCTGTTCATCTGGTAACGGAAAGGAGCAGAACGCTGAACCGACGGCATCACGAGCTCGCACCGCCCGGATCGGACGCCTACCGTCCGCTCCACCGGTGCGCGCTCGCGGCCGCGGGGAAGCGCTGGACGCATGAGACGGCAACGAGCGAGGGAGAACGCGCCGCCGGAGCCCGGCCCGGGCCCGCCTCCGCGGCGCGCATCCCCGTTCGGCCGCTCTCGCTTTGCTCTCGAGAACGGCGCCGGGTCGCTGCAGGGTCGCTGGCGCGCGACTCTGCGGCGGCCACGGGCGTCGCTCAGTTCGTTCGGCGCAGCTGCAGAGCCTGGAGGTACGCGTTGTAGCCCTGAGAGGCGTCGGCCTTCGAGGAGACCTTGACCGTCAGCGTCTTGGCGCCGGAGTCGCCCACGACGATGTTGTCGAGCGTCGCCTGCGAGTTGTACTGGCCGCCCTGCGAGAACCCGTCGATCGTTCCGACCGCCGTGTCGTCGAGTGACCAGGTCATCACGCCGGCGTCGTTCCACGCGACGTAGATGACGTCGAGCGAGTACGTGCCCGCGGACAGCACGACCTTCCACGAAGCGCTCTGATCCTGGACGCCGTTGCCGGGACCCGACCGGTAGCCGCCGTTGTAGGCGGAGCCGTTGAAGTAGAGCGTGTCGAAGTTGGACTGCGCGGCCGGCGGAAGGATCGGATCGATCTGCACGGTCCACTGCGGGGGACCGGCGGGGCCCTGCGCGCCCGTCGCACCCTGCGGGCCTGCCGCCCCCTGGCACCTTGCGCCCCCGTCTCGCCCTTCGCCCCCTGCGAGCCGGCTTCGCCCTGCGGCCCCGCCGGGCCCTGCGGCCCGGGAACGACCGACTGCGCGTGTCGGAGCGACGGCGCGAGATCGCGGGAGTTGATCGTGCCGTCGGCGAGATCGGCCGACGTGATCGACCCGTTCTTGATCTGCAAGCCTGTGATCAGACCGCGCACGGTGCCGCTCGACGCCGCGCTCGCCACGATGAGCGACGCCGTGATGGCAGCCGCAAGGACGCCCTTCCTCCCCATCTGTTTTCCCACCCACCCTTTCGCGAACTGTTGTTGCGGTCGGCCCGCCCGGCCGGCCGAAGCGGACGAAACGTAGATGCGACGTCGTGCAGCCGCCATCCCCGGATGGCTAGGTCACCGCTACCCTCCCGCGGTGGCGAACGAGCGGAGCGAGCGTCTGACCCCGGCGCAGAAGGTGCAGCTCGAGGCCGAGCTCGCCGAGCTCGAGGGCCCGAAGCGCGCAGCCGCCGTGGAGGCGATCGCCGTCGCGCGAAGCTTCGGCGACCTGTCGGAGAACTTCGAATACCACGCGGCGAAGAACGAGCAGGGCATGCTCGAGCGCAGGATCAAGGTGCTCCGCGACCGGCTCGCTCGCGTCGTCGTCGTCGACGACAACGAGGCGTCGGCCGAGACGGTCGACGTCGGCTCACGCGTCGAGATCGAGGACGAGCACGGCGAGCGGATGGAGGTCGAGATCTCGAGCGTCGGCGGCGTCTCGCCGGACTCGCCCGTCGGCCGCGCGCTCCTCGGCGCAAAGGTCGGCGACGAGGTCGAGATCGAGGCGCCCCGCGGCACGTGGCGTGCCCGCGTGCTCTCGGTCGCCCGCTAGCCCGGCCGCAACGTGATCCTCGCCATCGACCAGGGGACGACGGCGACGACATGTCTCGTGATCGACGACGAGCTGCACGTGCGGGGGAGCGGTCACCGCGAGCTCCCGCAGCACTTCCCGCAGCCCGGGTGGGTCGAGCACGACCCGGAGGAGATCTGGAGCACAGTCGTCGCGGCCGCCGAGGATGCTGTGCGCGACGCGGACGTCGCTGCGTCGGAACTTGGCGCGATCGCGATCACGAACCAGCGCGAGACGACGCTTTTGTGGGAACGTGCGACGGGCACGCCGGTCGCGCGGGCGATCGTCTGGCAGGACCGGCGTACGGCGGAGCGATGCCGCGAGTTGCCCGCCGACCTGATCCGCTCGCGGACCGGGCTCGTGCCAGACCCGTACTTCTCCGCGACCAAGCTCGAGTGGCTGCTCGCGCGCACGGAGCTCCCACAGGGCCAGCTCGCGTTCGGCACCGTCGACTCGTGGCTCGTCTGGAAGCTCACCGGCGGCCGCGTCCACGCGACGGACGCGACCAACGCGTCGCGGACGATGCTCCTCGACCTCGACACGCTGGACTGGGACGCCGAGCTCCTCGAGCTGTTCGGCGTCGACCGCTCGGTCTTGCCCAGGCTCGTCGGGTCCTCCGAGGTGATCGCGGAGGCCGACTTCCTCGGGGCCACGCTCCCGGTCGCGGCGATCGCAGGCGACCAGCAGGCCGCCCTCTTCGGCCACGCCTGCTTCTCTCCCGGCGAGGCGAAGGCGACGTACGGCACGGGCAGCTTCGTGCTCGTCAACGTCGGCGACGCGAAGGCACCTGCGCCGCCGGGCCTGCTCCGGACGGTCGCAGCGTCCGGCGGGTACGCCTTCGAGGGCGCGATCCTCGTGAGCGGCGCCGCGATTCAGTGGCTCCGCGACGGCCTCGGGGTGCTCGCGGACGCATCGGAGAGCGAGCGGCTCGCGCGCGAGGTCGACTCGACCGGCGGGGTCTACTTCGTCCCCGCGCTCACGGGGCTCGGCTCGCCGCACTGGGATCCCGACGCAAGAGGACTGATCACCGGCCTGACGCGTGGCACGACACGGGCGCACCTCGTGCGTGCCGCGCTCGAGGCGATCGCGTTCCAGGTCGCCGACGTCCTCGACTCGTTTCCGGACGGCGTCAGCGTCCTGCGCGCCGACGGCGGCGCGAGCGCGAACGCGTTCCTGATGCAGTTCCAGTCCGACCTGCTCGGGTGCCCGGTCGAGGTCGCCGCCGAGCGGGACACGACCGCGCTCGGCGCCGCGGCGCTCGCCGGTCTTGCGATCGGCGTGTGGCCCGACCCGGCGGCCGTGCGCGAGCTGATCGGAGCCGGCGCGACCTATGACCCGTCTGCCGATCGGGAGGCGGCGTTTGCCCGGCGGCAGGAGTGGAGGCAAGCGTTGCGGCGCGCGCTGCTGCACTGAGGCGAGTGCCCCCGGCCGGAATCGAACCAGCGCACGCGGTTTAGGAAGCGGCGTGCCCTTCCACGGTCGGGTCGGGCATGAACTCCCGGACCTCTTGAGCACAGCGGCAGGCGACGGCGATCTTGGCAGCCCACTCCAGCGCCTCCTCGCGTGAGCGTACGTCGACGACACAGAGTCCGCCGATTGCCTCCGGGTACGGGCCGTCGGTGACCGTTCCGTCGGTGGCCACGATGCTCGCCTTCTGGTTTTCCAATCCGCCGCCGAAAACCCACACGCCGGCGTTGATGGCCTCCTGGACCACCGCGAGCGAGGCGTCGGTCACGGCGGGCATGTCCTCCGCGGGGATGTGGTCCATCGCGTGGGCATCGAACGAGATCAGGTACCGCGGCATCGCATGACTCCTCTCTCGGCGGCCTCCTTCGCAGCACGTAGATGTTGCTCTCGAAGGTAGACCGCTCGGCGATCCGTAACTCATCGGCCTCTGCCGAGGCTGCGTCACAGCCCGTCGTGGTGTCGCCTGAGACGGCCGCGACGTTCGCGGTGCTTACGAAGAACGGGCAAGCCCTGCCCTGAAGGCCGCGATGAAGTACTCGGTGTCCTCGTCCGGAGCTTCAATCACCAGGTCTTGGCGGACGGCGAGCTCGGCGAGTTGCATGTTCTCGAATAGCCGCTCTATGTCGATCCGAGACGAGACCGACTCATGGTGTCCCTCGACGTAGTGCTCCGCGACAGATCCGAGAATCACATCGCGCAGGCGGGACGGCTGACTCTGAGGTCATCACGCCCGCGGGCGAGGCAGAAACGCAATCGCCCATGAAGAGAACTCCGTCGGGCTCGACGTACATCACGCACGAGTCGGCGCTGTGGTCCCCGCCGATGTGACGGACGCGGACCGTCACGCCGCCCAGGTCGATCTCGATCTCATCGTGGAAGATGATGTCGGCCTGAGCTACCTCGACCGCCCGCGGCGACGGCAACTCCGCCTTGACGTTGGCAACGTGTTGTGCGGACGAAACACCATCGGCAAGGCGCCGGTCTAGGCCTTCGTCGCTCCAGTCCCTGTTCGCCAACTCGCTGAGCCCCTCGGCGGTCAGCACATGCGCGATCACAATCCCACCCACCTCGACTCCGCCCAGGACGTGATCCCAGTCAGAGTGCGTGTAAACGACCGCGGCCGGACGTGTATCGCTCGCGACCAGGAGCGCGTCCAGGAAGGCCTGTGTGTGCGCGGCCGACGAACCCGCGTCCAGCATGAGCGTGCGCCGGTCGCCCACGACCGCGCATAGAGACGGACGGTCGGGCGGCCCCGGCGGCATCCAGTAGACGTGGTCCGTGATCCTCGCAAGAGAGCTCACCGTCAAGGAGTATCTCGCGCCAGTCACTCAGGTCTTGCGTGCTCAGGAGACCCGAACACTCGCGCAGCGCGCACCGGAGGGGGCCACGATCCGCAGCTAGCTGCTAGACATGTTCACGTGATCGCCTGTCCCGAGTGCGGCTGGTTCGCTGAGATCGCTCGACGCGCGGTTGAGGACGTCGTATGGGCGGAGCACATCCGCGATGGCTTCTGCGCGGACGCGATCCCCGTTCGCGGCCCCGCCCGCAGGCGCGTCATGTGCATCAAGGGGCACGCCGTAGACGATCCTTTCGGCATCTGCTGGGAGTGCGCGCGTCTCAAGGAGGAAGCACGAGGGCAGCGCGCCCGGATGCATCCCAGATCACGGCCGTTCGCGCGCGCCTAGCGCGCACCAGGCCGGCCTATCGAAGAGAGCCCTACAAGAGCGGACGTTAGGGCGTTCGGCGGTTCGGACGTCGGTTCTTGCGATCATGCGCGCATGCCACCGCTCGGCGCGAAGGAGCGTGCGCAGCTTCCCGACAGCGCGTTCGCCTACATCGATTCGCGCGGCCAGCGTCGTCTGCCGATCAACGACGCCGCGCACGTTCGGAATGCCCTCGCGCGGTTCAGCCAGGTGGCGTTCGAGGACGACGGCGCTCGGGACAGGGCGCGCAACCGGCTCCTGAGGGCAGCCAAGAAGCACGGGATCGTGCCGATCGGCTTCGTCAGCGCGCAGCTGGAACCACAGCGGAGGCTGCCGAAAGGCCATGTCACCTTCCTGCTGACCGACGTCGAGGGTTCCACGGCGCTGCTCGGGCGCCTCGACGATCGATACGCACGGCTGCTCGCAGATGTGCGGCGGCTCGTGCGCACAGCGGTGCGGCAAGCCGGTGGTCGCGAGGTGGACGCCCGCGGGGACGAGCTCTTCGCGGTCTTCGAACGCGCCCCGGCGGGCCTCGAGGCCGCGCTGGCGATCCAGCGGGGCATGGACGCCGGCCCTTGGCCCGAAGAGGTCGACGTGCGGCTGCGAATCGGCATGCATCGCGGGCGTCCCACGCTCACGGATACCGGCTACGTCGGCCTCGCGGTTCACGCCGCCGCGCGCATCGGCTTCGCGGCGCACGGCGGGCAGATCGTCGTCTCCTCCGCCGTGCGGGCGGCGGTCGACGAGTCACTCGCGGAGGGGGTCAGCCTCAGGAGCTTGGGTGCCTGGCGATTTCAGGGTCTGCCCGACCCGCTGGATCTCTTCCAGGTGGACGCGGCCGACCTGCCCAACGCCTTTCCGCCTCCTCGATCAGCCGCACCTGCCGGGTAACGCCGTCGCTAGACGAGCCGAAGCACGAGCAGCGCGCGCATCAGGACGTGTCTGCTTCGGCGGACGGGTCGGACGCACGGCGGAAGCGCAGCGTGTGCAGGGTGAGCAGGATCGCCGTGAAGCCCACGATGACGTTGACACAGGTGAGAGTCAGTTTCATGCCGACGCTGAAGGCAAGGAGCGCCGAGTGCGACGCGCGACCGCGGAGGGTGTAGACGAGGAGCGCCTGCTGTGTCCCGACCCCACCGGGGCTGATCGGTACGACCGTGGCCAGGCTCTCCGCAGCCTGCACCAGTAGCACGTTGCGGGCCGACTGCTCGATCCGAAACGCGTCGAGCATGAACCAGACCGTCGCGAGGCGAAGCGCCCAGTCGGCGAGCTGCCAGGCGACGACGGTGCGGAGCCACCGCGTAGGAGTGCGGACCACGGTGAATGCCTGTCGGACACGCTGTCTGAACTCGGCGACGTTGGCTCGGATCCAGATGGCGAGGGCGATGACCCCGACCACGAGGACGATGAGCGTGACCTCGGCGACGGTCTCGTGCTGGAAGATCCACGCGAAGTCGAAGCTCGGCAAGTATCGGAGCACGTCGAGGCTCGGCAAGACGCCCTGCGTCAGCGCCCAGGAGAAAAGCGCGATCGCGCAGAGCGCGTCGACGATCGCCAGCACGAGGCTCGAGCTGACGAGTGTGGTGTACGTCGACCCTTTGATCGCACGATGCGCCATCGTGAGGCGAACGACGTCTCCGATGCGGGCGGGGAAGAGCGCGTTGACTCCGACGCCTGCGACGTACGCGCCGTACAGCGGCAGCCAGTCGACGCGTGTATCGGGGAAGGCGGCCACGAGGACGTTGCGCCACGCACGGCTCGCGCAGACGGTCTTCGCGAGGTGACAGCCGAGCGCGAGCGCGAGCGCGACGCGATGGACAGAGGCAAGGTAGTCCCAGAACGCGGAGACGGCATCGAGGACGGTTTCCACGCGCTCACGCTAAACCGGTGCGATGCACGACCGCACTGCGCGCGGTGGCCGGAGGCGCCGCCTAGGTCACGAAACGCCTTCCCCTAGTGCGGAGAGGTTGTCGCCTTCGGTCGGGCGGCGAGGGGTGCGACATCCGGCCTGGGAAAGGCGACGCCCCAGGAGACGATCGCCCCGGAGGGGAGCTGGACTGGGTTGAGTGTCGCGTCTAGCGAGGCGTCTGCCTTCTGGACGGAGGTGGTCGTTGTGATCGCTTTCATCAGATGCCTCTCGCGCCGATGGAAAGCCCGCGGGACGCGGGCCTTCCATACAGCATCGAGTCGCGGCTTACGCGCGGACGACCCCGTTCGACGGCTTCGCGACGACCTCGCCGAAGGTGATCACCGGCGCATTCGGAAGCACGCTCTCCAGCTTCTCGTCACGCATCCAACTGGACGCGAGCCGAGCCGACTCGTCGGCGTGCGCCGGCGTGTCGAAGAGGCTGAGCGACGTGATGACACCATCGTCGGCCTTGATCAGGAAGTACCCGTCAAACCCAGGCAGCTTGCTCAGGCGCGGAATCAGCGTCTCGTTGACCTTCTTGCTCAACTCGACCGTGCGACTGGTGTCGACACCCTCGTAGCGATTCAGGATCGCATGCATCTGTTTGCTCCTAACCTTCATCAATCAGGGTTGGAGAACCCGGACGGGCTCTCCTGAGCGCACAGGCCGGCGGAGTGGGAATCGACGAACCCTTTCGAGTCCCTCGCCCAACGCCAAGACCAATGCGCTCCCCACCATAGCCGCGATCCCGCCCCGCCGCGGACCCCGGCTCTCCCGCACCGACAAAAGCTGGACACGCCGCTCGATGTCCTCGAGAACTTCGAGCGCCCAACGACTCGTACACAAGTGCCTGCCCGTGCCGTGATCTGCGCAGAACAAGGGAGTGCCCCCGGCCGGAATCGAACCAGCGCACGCGGTTTAGGAAGCGGCGTGCATCGCTGAGAAAACTGCTGCAAGCGCCGGACTTTTAGAGCTAAGCGGCGAGTTGCGCGCCAGTGATTGCGCCAGTGCTGCGCGGCCCGTGGTCTAGGACTTTTCCGAGCGAGGCCAAAGGCAGACGCCGGTCACTCGCTCCTCGCGGCTGGAACCGGAGCGACTCGTACAACCCCACGGCGTGGTCGGGCGTCTGCGACCATCACGAAACGATTCGCTCCGACGTTAGGACAGGAAGCCAGGGGTGTTGAAAAGGCTCCTGGCCCGATCACTAGACGGCGGGCGACCCCGTCCCCTTGCCGCGGAGGAGGAAGACTTAGCTGGCCTCAAGCGCCTCCAACTCAGCCTCCCACCGACGACACAACGTCTGAAGCTCCGTCCGAATCTCCAAGACCGCCGGGTCAGACGACCCGTGTGTCTCATCCAGAGCCGCATGGGCAGGGCGAAGAGGGCGATTCCGCCGACGAACCTGCGGACGGCGCCGGCCCGGCGCGTGACCCGCTCGGCCGGAGTCGG
>CAWBRK010000002.1:0-390036 GCA_963791205.1 uncultured Actinomycetes bacterium | reverse complement strand
TCGTGTCATGCTTCTCCTCCTCTTGGGGAACCCGTCGCCGATTATCGCGCGGCGCTGCTCGAAGGAGAAGGGCTAGGTTCTTAAGCTGACGTAGAGCTCGCGCACGAGGGCGCATCCCGCAGCCCACGCGAGGCCCAGGCTGGCGCCGGCGAGAACGTCCGAGAGGTAGTGCACCTCGAGGTAGAGCCGGCTGAAGCAAATCGTGACGACGAGCACCACATACGCAAGCGCACTGAGGACCGCCACACGGGGGCGGCACCCGCGCGCGAGGAGGTAGAAGACGATCCCGTAGATCGCGGCGCTCCCGGCGGCGTGGCCGCTCGGGAACGAGTACGTGTCGAGGTGCACGTACGCGAGCTCCGGGCGGGGGCGGTGGAAGACGAGCTTCAGGAGCGCGTTCAGGATCTCGATCCCGATCGCGCCGCCCAGCACGAGGTAGGCGTCGAAACGGCGGCTCCGGCGGTAGAGGAACGCGGCGGCGGCAAGCGTCACGCCGGCGAGGAAGACCGCGTTTCCCGCGAGCGTCACCACCTTGAAGGCGGACACGAGCGCCGGCGACGAGTGCTCGTGAAGCCAGCGGCTGAACTCGACGTCCCAGACGACGATCGGATCGCCCGTGAGGTAGTCCTCGACGACGTGCGCGAAAGCGGTGACCGCGCCGAGGAAGACGAGGGCGAGCACGACCTCGAGCCGAACGTGCGGGTCGTGCAGTCGCTCGCGCGCCGATCCGGCGAAGCGAACCGCACGGCGCCGGGTGGGCTCGGAGACCTCGGCGAAGAGCGTTGCCACGCTCCGATGATACGAGCGGAACTGCCATGCTGGCGGCCGTGAGCGGCCGGGCACTCTCGACGCTTGGCACCGGTGCACGCTGGGCCCGCGGGGCCGGTCTCGGGAGGGTCATGCGCGCGGCACGGGACGGCGTCGACGCGGCCTTCCTCCGCCTCGGCCGGCCGCCGCTTCGGGCCGACGTCGACGGGCTGACGGTTCGCGGGTACCTCCGGCACCGCAGCTTCCTCGCGCACCTCGCATCGGGCACGTACGAGCCGGAGTACCGGCGGCTGTTCGAGCGCGAGCTTCGGCAAGGCGCGACCGTCGTCGACGCCGGCGCGCACGTCGGCACCTACACGTTGCTCGCCTGCCGCGCGGTCGGGCCGTCAGGCAAGGTGGTCGCGATCGAGCCCGACCCGTACAACGTGCGCGCGCTCGAGGCGAACCTGCACCGGGAAGGCTGCGCCAACGTCACGATCGTGCGCAAGGCCGTCGCCGACACGCCCGGCCGCGCGACGTTCCAGCAGAGCCTGGGCACCATCTCGAGCTCGTTCGAGGCGCGCGAAGGGCGCGGCCCGTTCCGCGAGCTCGTGATCGACGTGACGTCGATCGACGCCGAGCTCGCCGAGGACGAGATCGGCGCGCTCGTCGTCAAGCTCGACGTCGAGGGCGCGGAGCCGCAGGCGCTCGCGGGGATGACGGCGACGATCGGGCGCGCCGAGTCGGTCGCGCTCTTCCTCGAGGTCAACCCATCGGCGCTCCGCGCGGCCGGGTCGGACGAGCAGGCGCTGCTCGCTCAGGTCGACGCACTCGGGCTCGAGGCGACGCCGATCGGCGACGAGCGCGTCGGCTCGGGCCCGACGAACTACCTCTGCGTGCGACGCTAAGCCCATGACGGTTCACGAGCTCCGAGTCTGCGTCACCGCCCCCGACTACGACGAGGCGCTTCGCTTCTACCGCGACGTGCTCGGCCTGCGCGAGCTCGCGGCGTTCTCGTCGGAGGACGGGCACGTGACGATCCTCGAGGCGGGCCGCGCGACGCTCGAGCTGCTCGACACGACGCACGCAGAGTTCGTCGACGAGGTCGAGGTCGGCCGGCGAGTCGCCGGTCACATCCGACTCGCCCTCGAGGTCGACGACTCCCGGGACACGACGCGCAGGCTCGCGGACGCCGGTGCCCGGGTGATCGCGGAGCCGACGCAGACGCCGTGGAACTCCCTCAACGCCCGCCTGGAAGGGCCGGCGGGCCTCCAGCTCACGCTCTTCACCGAGCTCGGCGACCAGAGCTGAACCCCTAGGGGTTCGCGTTTGCGAACCCTCCCGTCGTAGCTCCCCCATTTCGGTCGGGCTCGGGCGCTGCCACCCTCGGAGGCAAGCACACGAATCCCTGAACCGAAGGAGCAACGACCATGTCAACACGACGAATCATCCTCCTCGTGAGCGGAACCCTCGCCGGCCTCGTCGCCGTCGCGGTCCTCGCCGCGGGCGGAACCGCGCTCTGGGCCGATCACTCGAAGACCGACCGCGACGGGTTCTTCTCGAGCGGCAGTCAGACGGTCGCGACGCACATGCACGCCTTCGTGTCCGACCCGATCGAGATCGACTCGGGCGCCGACTGGATCTTCGACGACCAGGGACGGCTGACGTTCCGGGTCGCCGCGACCAGCACCGACGAACGTCCCATCTTCGTCGGAGTCGCGCCCGAGGCCGAGGTCGCGTCCTACCTCCGCGGCGTCGACTACGAGCAGGTGACGGACATCGACGGCGACCCGTTCCGGCTCGACACGACCCCGCACTACGGCACCGCCCGCCCGGCCGCCCCGGGCAGCGTCGGCATCTGGGAGCAGAGCGTCTCGGGCACCGGCACGCAGACCCTCGAGTGGAAGCCGAAGGAGGGCAAGTGGGCCGTCGTCCTCATGAACGCCGACGGTTCGGCGGTCGTCTCCACGAAGACGACGCTCGGCGCGAAGGTCTCGTTCCTCGTCGAGGTCGGCCTCATGCTCGTGATCGCCGGGCTCGTGCTCGTCGCGACGAGCGTCCTCCTCGTCTACCTCGCGCTGCGGGGACGACGGACGCCGCCCGCAGCAGCGGTGGCCGTCGCCCCGGCGGTGAGCTAGCAGTCCCCGTCGGCGAGGGCGGGCGCGCCGAGCGCGTGCTCGCTCTCGCCTGCAGGCGCCGAGCTGCGGAGCATCACCGCGCCGACGCCCGCCGCGACGGCGGCGAAGAGCGCGCCGACGACGAACGCCGCGTGGTAGCCGCCGGTCAGCGCGGCGACCGTGCCCTCGCCCGAGGCGGTCAGGCTGTCCGTGCGGGACGCCGCGAGGCTGGCCAGCACCGCGAGGCCGAGCGCGCCGCCCATCATGAACGCGGTGTTGACGACGCCTGACGCGAGGCCCGACTCCTCCGGCGCGACGTCGCTCATCGCGGCGAGCAGCACCGGGTTCAGGGCCATGCCTGCACCCACCCCGAGCAGGAGCATGCTCGGGAGGACGTCGACGATGAAGCTGCCGTCGACCGGCGCGCGTGCGAACAGCGCGAGCCCGGTCGAGACGAGCAGCATCCCGCCGACGATCGGCGACCGGAGCCCGAAGCGCATGACGAGCTTCGCCGACAGCCCGAGCGAGAACACGGCCATGATCACGTTTGCCGGAAGGAACGCAAGGCCGACTTCGAGCGGGCTGTACCCGAGCACCAGCTGCAGGTAGAGCGCCGAGAGGAAGAACCACGCGAACATTGCCGCCGACCAGAGGACGCCGACGACGTTCGCGGTCGCGACGTTGCGGAGCTTGAAGAGGCGGAGCGGCATCAGAGGCGAGTCGACGCGCGACTCGATGACGAGGAACGCCGCGAGCAGTGCGCCCGAGATGCCGAGCAGCGCGAGCGTCTGCGCGGAGGTCCACCCCACCTCGTTCCCGTTCACGATCGCGTAGACCGCGAGCAGCAGCGATGACGTCACCGTCAAGGCGCCAGCGACGTCCAGACCGCCGGTGCTCCGGCCGCGGCCGCCGGGGATCAGCATGAGCGACGCGACGATCACGGCGATCCCGACCGGGATGTTGACGAGGAAGTTCCAGTGCCAGTCGAACGAGTCGGTCAGGATGCCGCCGAGCAGCACGCCGATGCTGCCGCCGCCGGCGGCGACGAACCCGATCACGCCCATCGCCTTCGCGCGCTCACCCGGCTCCGTGAAGAGGGTCATGATCAGCGAGAGAGCGACGGCCGCGACGATCGCGCCGCCCAGCCCCTGCACCGCGCGGGCGCCGACGAGGAACGTCTGCGACTGCGCGAGACCGCACGCGAGCGACGCGCTCGTGAAGATCCCGATCCCGGCGAGGAACATCCGCCGGTGCCCGAACAGGTCGCCGAGCCGGCCGCCGAGGAGCATGAACCCGCCGAACGTGAGGGTGTAGGCGTTGAGCACCCACGCGAGCGACGCCTGCGAGAAGCCGAGATCCTCGCGGATCGACGGCAGCGCGACGTTCACGATCGTCGTGTCGAGGACGATCATCAGGTCGCCGAGGCAGAGGACGATGAGTGCGAGCCAGCGGGTGCGGGTGTCGGTGATGGTCATGACGGTTCCTTTCGGGCGTTCGTTCGGTCTCACAGGTCAGACCCGACTCGCACCCCGGATTCATCGCCCCGACACCGATGAATTCCCGCCCCGCCGCGAGTCCTAGGTGTGCATGGTCGTGCGTCAGACGACGATCGCCTTCGCGATCTACGGTCCGATCGCCCGGGACGACCTCCCGGGCCTCTGCGACCGCGTCTGCGCGCTCCTGAGTGCCGAGAGGCCCGGGATCGCGTTCTGCGACGTCCACGGGGTCGAGCCCGACGCCGTGACCGTCGACGCGCTCTGCCAACTCCAGCTCGCTGCGAGCCGCTGCGGGTGCCAGGTCCGGGTCCGCCACGCGTCGCCCGAGCTGCTCGAGCTCGTCGAGTTCATGGGCTTGCGAGATGTCTTACCCGAGTGAGCTAGGCGGCGTACTCGAGGGGGACGCCGAACAGCGGAAACACCCGCGCGGTGTCGAGGAAGAACGTGAACTCGACGATCTTCCCGTCCTCGATCTCGAGCACCTGGAGCGCCCAGGGCTCGTAGCCGTCGCCGGCCTCGTTCGGCTTGTACTGCGCAAAGGCGGGCGAGCCGTTCGCCGCGACCGTCGGGATCACCTTCGAGCCGCGACAGCCGTTGCCCGGGCCGAACCACCAGCTGAAGATGTCCTCGCGGCCGCTCAGCCACATGTCGAACGGCGGCATCGACTGCCTCGCGTCCTCGGAGATGAGCGACGTGAGCGCGTCCATGTCGTAGCGCTCGAACGCCTCGACGTAGCGCGCGAGAAGCTCGGCGTCGACCGACTCGGGCGTCTCGGTCGTGCTGACCTCGCTCGCCTCGAGCGTCGCCCGCGCACGCTGGAGCGCGCTGTTCACCGACGCGACGCTCGTCTCGAGCAGTTCCGCCACCTCGGACGCCTTCCACCGCAGGACCTCGCAGAGGATGAGCACGGCGCGCTGCTTCGGCGGCAGGTGCTGGAGTGCAGCGACGAACGCGAGCTTGATCGTCTCCCGCTCCACAGCGACTTCGGCCGGATCCGGGATCGGCTCGAGCCAGGTCACCTCGGGCAGCGTGTTGAGGTTCTCGACGACCGGCTCGCGCGCCGGGCCGAGGTCCATCGGACGCGCGCGGCGCTCGCGGCTGCCGATCATGTCGAGGCAGACGTTCGTCGCGATGCGGTACAGCCACGAGCGGAGCGCGGCGCGTCCCTCGAAGCGCTCGTAGCCGCGCCACGCGCGGATGAACGTGTCCTGCACCGCGTCCTCGGCCTCGAACGGCGAGGCGAGCATCCGGTAGCAGTAGGCCGTCAGCTCGGAGCGATACTGCTCGAACTGCTCCGCGAGGTCGCCTGCAGGCGGCTTGACGCTGACCGACGAGTCCTGCATCGGGCCCATCGTACGCGAGGGCACGAACCCTCCGCGATACTCGGCTCGTGACCCCCGTTCCGCCCGCACGCCACCTTCTGCGCGCGCGAGATCTCGCGGATGCGCGCTACCGCGAGCCGCTCGACGTCGCCACGCTCGCCCGCGCGGCGCACGTCTCGCCGGCGCACTTCACACGCGAGTTCCGGCGCGCGTTCGGCGAGACGCCTCACCGCTATCTGCTCACACGGAGGCTCGAGCGCGCGGCCGAACTGCTTCGCAACACGGATCGCGGCGTCGCGGAGATCTGCATGACGGTCGGACTGCAGAGCGTCGGCTCGTTCACGACGAGCTTCGGGAAGCTCTACGGGATGTCGCCGACGGCGTACCGCGCGGCGCACCCGCCCGCCTCGCACCTCGCGCGGGTCCCGACGTGCGTGCTCCAGGCGTACGCGCGCCCGCACTGAGCAGTTTTCGAGAAGACAGCGGCGACGTCGCGGACTAGCGTGACCGACGTTCGCCACGACAACGGAGGCACACATGTTGAAGCAGCTGACGCACGTGAACGTCTGGGTCCACGACCAGGACGAGGCGCTCGCGTTCTACACCGAGAAGCTCGGGTTCGAGCTCCGCGAGGACGTCACCATGGCCGAGATGGGCAACTTCCGCTGGCTCTCGGTCAACCTGCCGGGCCAGGACGTCGCGCTGACCCTGTTGGCCATCCCTGGGCCGCCGGTCTTCGACGAGGAGACGCGCGCGGCGATCGAGACGCTCGTCGCGAAGGGTGCCGCGGGCGGGCTCTTCTTCTCGACGAAGGACATCCAGGAGACCTACGAGGAGCTCAAGGGCAAGGGCGTCGAGTTCGGACAGGAGCCGACCCAGCAGCCATACGGGATCGATGCGGGCTTCCGCGACCCATCCGGCAACCAGATGCGGATGGCGCAGCTAAGCGAGTAGCAGTCGGTGCAGCTCGGTCGACGCCGAGCTGCACCGAAGTCTCATTCCGCTTCCGCCGTCGCGAGCTCGCCGTACTCCTGGCCGTGCGCCTGCGGCGCCTCGACCCTGAGCAGGGCTGCACCGACGATCGCAGCGGCGACGATGAAGACCGCGCCGACGACGAAGCCCACGTGGTAGCCGCCGAGCAGCGCCTCGGCCGAGCCGTCGCCGGACGCGAGCAGCGTCTCGGTGCGACTGGCGGCCAGGCTCGCAAGGATCGCGAGGCCGACGGCGCCGCCCATCATGAACGACGTGTTCACAACACCCGAGGCGAGGCCGGCCTGCTCCTGCGGGACGCCGCTCATCGCCGCGAGCAGGATCGGGTTGAACGCGATCCCGGCGCCCAGACCGAGCGCGAGCGTCGCCGGGAGGATGTCGATCGCCCAGTTCCCGTCGACCGGCACACGCGCCAGGAGCACAAGCGCGAGCGTCATCAGCATCAGGCCGGTGATGAGCGGCGGCTTGATCCCGAAGCGCATCACGAGCCGCTCGGAGAGGAGCAGCGACGACGCGCCCCACACAACGGTGCCCGGCAGGTACGCGAGACCGACCTCGAGCGGCGTGTACTCGAGCACGAGCTGCAGGTAGAGCGCCGAGAAGAAGAAGTACGAGAACATCCCGGCCGCCATCAGGACGCCGAGCACGTTCGAGGTCGAGACGTTCCGGTTGCGGAACAGCCCGAGCGGCACGAGCGGCGACGAGACGCGCGTCTCGATCACGAGAAAGACCCCGATGAGCGCTACGGCGATACCGAGCAGCCCGAGCGTCTGCGTGGAGGTCCACCCCTTCTCGTTGCCGTTCACGATCGCGTAGACCGCGAGCATGAGCGCGCCGGTCACCGTGATCGCACCGGCGTAGTCGACGCGTCCGGTCGCAGCGACGCCGTGGGCTGCGGGCAGCAGCCGGAGCGAGAGGATGAACACGGCGATGCCCACCGGCAGGTTGACGAGGAAGATCCAGTGCCAGCTGAGGAGGTCGGTGATGATCCCGCCGGCGAGGACCCCGATCACGCCGCCGCCCGAGAGCACGAAGCCGAAAACGCCCATCGCCTTCGCACGATCCGCAGGCTCGGTGAAGAGCATCATCAGGAGCGAGAGGGCGACCGCCGAGACGACGGCGCCGCCGACGCCCTGCACCGCCCGCGCCGCGATGAGCATCCCCTGGGACGTCGCGAGTCCGCAGGCGAGCGAGGCGGCGGTGAAGATGCCGATGCCCGTGAGGAACAGCCGGCGGTGCCCGAAGAGGTCGCCGAGCCGTCCGCCGAGCAGCAGGAACCCGCCGAACGTCAGCAGGTACGCGTTCACGACCCAGGCGAGCGAGGTCTGACTGAAGCCCAGGTCGTCCCGGATCGAGGGGAGGGCGACGTTCACGATCGTCCCGTCGAGGACGATCATCAGGTCGCCGAGGCAGAGCACGTAGAGGGCGAGCCAGCGGCTCCGGTTGCTCAACGTCATCGGCAGCGTCCTTTCCTCGCGTTCATCGGTCTCGAGAGGTTCGACCGCTCGGCGCGCGAAAACTCATCGCTCACCCGTACGCGCCCATGCGAAACGACCCCCACGCCTCACCTGACGGGCCAGGCGCCTGCGATCTTCCCTGGATTCGCTAGACCGATCGGGCGCCCGCAACCATCGCCTGGAGCTTGGCGAAAGCGCGCTCCCGCGGCAGGTACTTCATCCCGCAATCGGGCGCCACGACAAGCCTTTCCGGCTCGACGATCTCGAGCGCCCGCCGGATCCGCTCGGCCACGCGCTCGGGCGTCTCGACCTCCTCCGAGCCGAGGTCGAGCACGCCCAGCAGGATCGTCTTGTCGGGGAGCGCACGCAGCACGTCGGGGTCGAGGTTCGGCTGCGCTGCTTCGAGCGAGAGGTGCGTCGCAGCGCAGTCGTTCAGCTCGGCGAGGAAGGGGTAGCCGCTCGGCCGGTCGTGGACGATCGCGGCGTAGCCGAAGCACGTGTGCAGGACCGTGTCGCCCTCGATGCCCGCGAGCGCGCGGTCGATCGCCTCGACGGCGTACTCACGCGCCGCGTCGGGCCGGGCCTGCAGATACGGCTCGTCGATCTGCACGACGTCGGCGCCCGCAGCCTTGAGGTCGCGGAGCTCGTCGTTCACCGCATCGGCGTACGCAAGCGCGAGGGCGCGATCGTCCTCGTAGTGGTCGTTCTGCGCCTGCTGCGTCATCGTGAACGGCCCGGGCACGGTGATCTTGATCCGGCGGTCGGTGAGCGAGCGAAGGAACTCGACGTCCCGCACCTCGACCGGCCGCGTGCGGCGGATCGGCCCGACCACGCGCGGGACCGGGTTCTCGTGGCCCGTGCGGTCGAGGGCGACGCCTGGGTTGTCGAGGTCCACGCCCTCGAGCGCCGTTGCGAAGCGGTTCGAGTAGCTCTCGCGCCGCATCTCGCCGTCGGTGATCACATCGACGCCGGCACGTTCCATGTCCTGCACCGCGATCCGCGTCGCGTCGTCCTGCGCCTCCTCGAGCTGCTCATCCCCGACGCGCCAGAGCTCGCGCGCCCGGACACGCGGCGGCAGTCGATGGCTGAGCCGCTCGCGGTCGATCAGCCAGTCCGGCTGCGGATAGCTCCCGACAACGGTCGTGACGATCACGCGCGCTCGACCAACGTCGACTTGTATTCGCTCCGCTCGAGGCTCCCCCACGGGACGAGGTCGACGTCGGTCTGGACGACGAGCACCTCTCGGAGACGCTCGCGGATCGACGCTGCGAGCGCGTCGTCGCGCTCCGCCCCGCGGGCGAGCTCGACGCGCACCGGGAGCGGCGGCTCCTGCTTCACGCCCTCGGCGCGCGGCGTCACGAGCACGTGCCCGCTCACGTTCGGAGCGAAGGCGCTCACCACCTCGCGGATCGCCGACGGGAAGACGTTCACGCCGCGCACGATCAGCATGTCGTCCGTGCGACCGATGCAGCGCACACGCGGGCCGGTGCGCCCACACGCGCACGGGCTCGTGCGGAACTCGACGTGGTCGCGCGTGCGGAAGCGGAGGAGCGGCGCCGCGCGGTGGCGCAGGTGTGTGAGCACGAGCTCGCCGGTGGCCCCGTCCTCCAGCGCGACCGCGCGCTCGGTCTCGGGGTCGATCAGCTCGGCGTGGACGAAGCCGCGGGCGCCGAGGTGCATGCCGTTCTGCTCCTCGCATTCGCCCCAGAGCGAGACGCCGATGTCGCCGATCCCCATCGCCTCGGTCACCTTCGCGCCCCAGCCCTCTTCGAGCTTCGCGCGGAAAGCAGGCTCACCGCCGCCGGGCTCGCCGGCGACGAGGACTCGCTCGACGCTCGACGCGCGGAGGTCGCCGGCGCGCTCGGCGGCCCACTCGACGAGGTATGCAGCGTACGACGGCGTGAGCACGACGGCCTCGGGCCGCAGCAGCTCGACGGCGCGCATCAGGCGCTCGGTGTTGCCCGTCCCGACCGGGATGTGGGTCAGACCGATGAGCTCGAAGGCGCCGAGCGCCGCGCCGGCGACGAACGGCCCCGCGTTGTACGTCGAGACGATCCGTTGGCCCGCGCGCACGCCCGAGGCGGCGTAGCTGCGCGCCGACCCGGTGACCCAGTTCGCGAGGTCGTCGGCGGTCAGCGGGACGTAGCTCGGCGCGCCGGTCGTGCCGCTCGTCGAGTAGATGCGGACGATCTCGTCCCGGCTCGCACAGAGGTGCGCGCCGATCGGGTTCTCCGGCGTGACGCTCGCGCGCAACTCGCGCTTGTCCGTGAGCGGGAGGTCGACGATCTCGGCGAGCCCACCGGTCGCTCCGCGAAGCTTCTCCTTGTAGAACGGCGATCGCTCGAGCAGGTACTCGAGCTGCCTGCGATACGCGGCGTCGTCGAGCTCGAGCTGCTCCTCGTACGGACGCGCCTCGACCGCGGGCTCGAGCATCACTCCGGGACGTACTCGACCGCGTCCTCCGCGGCGCGCGCCATCGCGAACCCGGTCGGATGCCGGCGCTCCTCGGCGAGGTGCGCGAGCAGGCTCGCCGTGCGCGCGAGGATCGGCACGGCCTTCGCGGCGTCGGGCGGGTAGCCGAGATCGAGCAGCACGGCGGCGATCGGCATCGAGACGTTCATCGTCAGCGGTGCGAGTTCGTCCCGGAACGATCGCGCGAGCTCGATGTGCGGCCCGCTCACGCCGTGCTCGTCCGCGAGCTCCAGGATGCGCTCGGCCCGCGGGTCGAGCGGCTTGTGGACGGGATGGCCGAAGCCGGGCACCTTCCGGCCGGCCTCGCGGAGCTCCCGCGCCATCTCGGCGGGATCGCGCCCCTCGTCACGCGCGGCGACGAGCAGATGCGCGCACTCCTCGGACGTTCCCAGCACGACCGGCCCGGCGCCGAGGATCCCCGCCGCCACGGCCCCCTGGAGCGACCCCGGATCGGCCGCGAGCGTCATCCGCGCGGCGACGTTCGTCGGCATCATCCCGTGCTCCGCGATCGCGACGAGCAGGAGATCGAGGAAGAACCGCTGCTCCTCGGTCGGCTCGTCGCCGGTCAGCAGCAGGTGGAAGTACTCGGTGAAGCTGAGCCGGCCCATCAGGTCGCCGGTCAGATCGCGTCCCCTCACCTCCACGCGTTCGGGGAACGCCCGGCTGATGGAGCTGACAGTGCCCCCGGCCATCGGCGCGCCGAGGCTATCAGCGCCCGGTCGGTCGATTCTCGGCGGGCCGTTCGTTTCACAATGGAGGCATGGCGAGCACACAGACGATCTTCGGCCCCGAGCTCTTCTCGTTCCTCGAGGAGCTTCGCGTCAACAACGACCGCGACTGGTTCGCGGCGAACAAGCAGCGTTACGAGGAGCACGTCCTCGAGCCGGCGCTCGAGTTCATCGCCGCGTTCGCGCCGTACCTCGAGAAGATCAGCCCGCACTTCCAGGCGGACGCGCGGCCGAGCGGTGGGTCGCTGTTCCGGATCTACCGGGACACGCGGTTCTCGAAGGACAAGTCGCCGTACAAGACGAACCTCGGCATTCACTTCAGGCACGAGCGGGCGAAGGACGCCCACGCGCCGGGCTTCTACCTGCACATCGGCCCGGACGAGGTGTTCGCCGGCGGCGGGATGTGGCATCCCGACACGCAGGCGGCGAACCGGGTCCGAGAGGCGATCGTCGAGGACCCCGACCGGTGGCGGCGCGCGACGGGAACCGGCGGCTTCGCGAAGCGGCTGGCGCTCGGCGGCGACTCGCTCAAGCGCGTCCCGAGCTGGGCCGACGTCGACCATCGGTATGCGGACGACCTCCGGCGCAAGGACTTCTTCGGCTCGACCCGGATCGACCGGGGGGACGTCCTCGCGCCCGGCTTCGTCGCCGAGTACGCGCGCGTGTGCCAGGCCGCCGCGCCGCTCGCGCACTTCCTCTGCGACGCCGTCGGCGTCGAGTTCTAGCGTTCGACGTCGTCCTCACCGGGACGTACGAGCCCGGTCTCGTACGCGAGCACGACCGCCTGCACGCGGTCGCGGAGGTCGAGCTTGGCGAGGACGTGCGTGACGTGTGTGCGCACGGTTGCCTCGCTGAGAACCAGCTTTGCCGCGATCTCGGCGTTCGAGAGACCGCGCGCGATCAGCAGCAGCACCTCGAGCTCGCGCCCTGTCAGCTCGTCGAGAGCGGTCGGCCGCGACCCCGGCGCGGGCCGACGAACGAAGTCCTCGACGAGTCGCCGGACGAGCGCCGGCGCCAGCAACGCGTCGCCGGCGGCGACGGTCCGCACGGCGCCGACGAGCTGCTCTCGCGGTGCGTCCTTGAGGAGGAAGCCGCTCGCGCCGGCCTTCATCGCCGCATAGACGTACTCGTCGAGGTCGAACGTCGTGAGGATGAGAACACGCGGCGCGTCCCCCTCTCGGAGCAGGCGCCTCGTCGCCTCGATGCCGTTGACGCCCGGCATGCGCACGTCCATCAGCACGACGTCCGGCCGAAGGGCGCGAGCGCTCGTCACGGCCTCCGCACCGTCCACGGCTTCACCGACGACCTCCACATCGTCCTCGACCTCGAGAATCGCCCGAAAGCCGGCCCGCACGAGCTCCTGGTCGTCCGCGATCAGGACGCGGATCACGCGGTTCCGAGCGGGAGCCGTGCGCGTACGGCGAACCCTCCGCCCGGTCGTTCGCCGGTCTCGAGGGTCCCGCCGTAGAGCCGCGTCCGCTCACGCATGCCTGTGATCCCGTGGCCGGCCGGCGCGCCGTTGCTGATCCCCTCCCCGTCGTCGAGGACCTCGAGCTCGACGTCGTTCGCGCCGTACCGAACCGTGACGCGAGCGTTCGCGGGTCGCGCGTGCTTGAGCGTGTTCGTCAACGCCTCCTGCACGATCCTGTACGCGCAGAGATCGACTCCGGCGGGCAGTGGGTGCGGCTCACCTTCGACCGTGAGATCGACCGGCAGCCCGACGGCTCTCATCTGCTCGACGAGCGTCTGGACGTGCGTCAGACCGGGCTGCGGATCGAGCGCAGGATCGAGCTCCGGATCGCGCAGGAGCCCGAGCATCCGGCGCAGCTCCCCGAGCGCCTGGCGCCCCGAGCTCGCGATCGAGACAAAGGCCGCGCGTGCCCGGTCGGACCCGTGGTCGACCATTGCCTCACCCGCTTGGGCCTGCACGACGATGGTGCTCACGCTGTGCGCCACGACGTCGTGCAGCTCACGCGCGATCCGTGCGCGCTCGTCGACGACCGCGGCGCGCTCGCGTGCCTGCTGGTCCCGGCGAAGCGCGTCGAGCAGGAGGTTCTGGCGCCGCACGATCCTCCCCGCGCCCCACGCGCCACCGATGAAGACCGCGGCGAAGGCGGCGTCGTCAGGGCCCAACGAGAGGCTCAAGGCGAGCGCTCCGACGAGACCGATCACGGCGCTGCGCCGCTCCGAGTAGGCGGCGACGGAATACACGGCGACGAGCAGCGCAGTCACGCCCGACAGCCCGTCCGGCGAAGTGGCCAACAGCTCCTGAAGCGCTGCCGCGCCGAAGACGACGAGCACCGTCGCCAGCGGGAACCGCCGACGAAAGGCAAGCGGCAGAGTCATCGCGAGCGCGGTCGAGACGAGGACGGCCGTGTTTCCCTCGATGGGCCCGGTCGCGACGAATCCTCCGGGCCACCAGATCTCGATCAGCGCCAGCAGCGCGAGCCCGAGCGCGATGAAGCCATCGAAGAGACGTCGGGCGTGTGGAGCAACGCGGCCGACCACGGCTTGAACGTAGCGCAGCCCCGCCGGCGGTTCCATCAGCGCAGAGGCTGAGATCGAGGGTCGCGCAATCGTCGTGGACGCTGAGGCGAACGGGAGGGCAGACCGATGCGCGACCGGCGGTGTCGTCCTAGCGTGACTCGAGTTCCATGAGAGAGCGCCGCGACATCTCCTCGTATGCCGGTTGGGCTCCGTTGGCCCTCTCGTGCATCCTCGCCGCCGCCGCGGCGCTGCTCGTGCGCGGCGCGCCGCCCGATGTCCCCGGGCTCGAGGTCGCAACGAACGAGGACATCGTGGATGCGACGCTCGACCTGGCGTTCCCCCTCGTCGGCGCGCTCATCCTGGTACGAGAACCGAGGAACCTGTTCGGCTGGGCGTTCGCGCTCGTCGGCCTGTGCCACGAAGCGAGTTGGTTCGCATCCAGCTACGCGACGTACGCGATGTTCACGAATCCGGGCTCGCTGCCTGCAGCGCGGTTGATGTCGCTCGTGCAAGACATGCTCATCGTCCCGACCTTCCTCCTCGTCCTGGTGCTCGTCCCGCTCCTCTTCCCGACTGGCAGGCCGCCCTCGAGACGTTGGTGGGCGGTGGGCTTCGCCGCGGGCGCCGCGCTCGTCCTCGCCGTCACGTCGATGGCGATTCGACCAGGCCTAGTCGACGAGGACGTGCCCTCCTCGGGCGCGAATCCGTTGGGGATCGCAGGCGCCGGAGGCGTGGCCGACGCGCTCGAGCTGGTGGCGCTGTTGCTCCTTGCGTTCGCAGCGTTCGGCGCCTTCGCTTCTGTCGTCGTTCGAACTCGGCGTTCCCGTGGCAGTGAGCGGCGGCAGCTGAAGATCTTCTTCACCGGAGTCGGGATCGTGTTCGCAGTGTTCTTCCTTCCCGACGAGCCCCTCGGCCTCGGCGGCGAGGCGGCCCAGCTCGCTCTTGCCTTCCTGGGGCTCCTCGCGCTGCCGGCCGCGGTTGCGGTCGCGCTCCTGCGTCCGAGCGGCGAGGGGCGAACTGTGCGAACATATGTTCGTGTCGGATGAGGCGACCATCCTGCACGCGGACGTCGACTCGTTCTACGCGTCGGTCGAGCAGCGTGACGACCCGAGCCTCCGCGGCCGGCCGGTGATCGTCGGCGCGGGCGTCGTGCTCGCGGCGAGCTACGAGGCGAAGGCGTTCGGCGTGCGCACGGCGATGGGCGGACGGCAGGCGCGGCAGCTGTGCCCGCACGCGGTCGTCGTGCGTCCTCGCATGTCGGTGTACTCGGAGGCGAGCAAGGCGCTCCTGCGCGTCTTCGACGACGCGACGCCCGTCGTCGAGGCGCTGTCGATCGACGAGGCGTTCCTCGACGTCCGCGGGATGCGGCGCATCGCCGGCTCCCCCGCCGAGATCGCGGTGCGGCTGCGGCGCACAGTGCGCCAGCGCGTCGGGCTGCCGATCACGGTCGGTGTAGCGCGGACGAAGTTCCTCGCGAAGGTGGCGAGCGGCGTCGCCAAGCCTGACGGACTGCTCGTCGTGCCGCCGGAGCGCGAGCTCGCGTTCCTGCACCGCCTTCCGGTCGAGAAGCTCTGGGGCGTCGGCGACGCGACCGCCGAGAAGCTCCACAACCGCGGCGTCACGACCGTCGGCCAGGTCGCGCGGCTCGAGGAGGGCGCGCTCGTCGCGATGCTGGGGGTCGCGTCAGGGCGTCACCTCCACGCGCTCGCGCACAACCGCGACCCTCGGCGGGTGCAGGTCGGCCGCCGGCGGGGCTCGGTCGGGGCACAGTGCGCGCTCGGACGCCGGCGCCTGCCCTGGGACGCGGTCGACGCCGTCCTCGTCGGGCTCGTCGACCGAGTGACGCGCCGCCTGAGGAAGGCCGGGCGCATCGGGCGGACCGTCGTCGTGCGGCTCAGGTTCAACGACTTCTCGCGCGCGACGCGGTCGCACACGCTGCCCTGGCCGACGAACGAGACGCACGCGATCCTGACGACGGCGCGCTGGCTGCTCATGACGACGGCTCCGATGGTCGACCGCCGCGGCCTGACGCTGGTCGGCATCGCCGTCGCCAACCTGGAAGACGATCGGCCCGTGCAGCTCCCGCTGCCCGTCGATCCCCGCGGCGATGGTGCGCTCGACGCCGCGGTGGACGTGATCCGCGAGCGCTTCGGATCCGGCGCGATCACCCGGGCCGTGCTCCTCGGGCGGGAGCAGGGACTGATCGTGCCGCTGCTTCCCGACTAGGTGAGCGCAGCGCAGAAGGCCGCTTGCTCCTCGGGATTGTTGTCGAGGACGGGATTGCCGTGGAAGATCTCAGGCTCCGGCGGAAGGATCGACTCCCGCTGGTACCCCGCCCACATCGTGATCGTCTTGCCGCCGGGCAGCTTGTAGCGGGCCAGGAGACCGTGGTCGGTGAAGACGATCTCGGGACTCGCGGTCTCGGTGAACTTCGCGGTGCGGACGAGCGTGTGCCCGTTGCCGGTCGCGGTTCCGACCGAGGACATGTGCGCGACCGCCCGCGGCGGGTTCTCGAAGAAGTAGATGGTGCCGGTCACGTCGTAGTCGATGGTCACCGGGAAGTCGCATCGCGCTCCTGCGGGGAGCTCGTTGTGGACGTGGAAGCTGAAGTCGCAGATCTCCGGGCCGGGCAGGTTCACCAGCGGATCGTCCGGGCATCGGTTCGGCCCGTTGCCGGCCTGAGCCGGTGAGCCGACTGCGGCAAGGGTCAACGCCGCCCCGATCGCGAGCAACGGCAACAGCAGTTTCATCGTGAGCCTCCTTCGGTCGGTGTCGTTGCCAACGCGAGCAGAACCGCTGCGAGCACGACGACCGCTCCCGTTCGAAGGAGTCGGCGGCGGAGCGGGTGTTCGCAAGGCACGGGCCGATCGTGCGAACACCACCTCTCAACCACCTCTCCGGACGCTCTCGACGCTCTCCCGGAACGGTGCTAGCGTCGTTCGCAGCGAGCCGAAGGAGATCCGTGGAGTTCCGGCTCTTGGGTCCGGTCGAAGTCCTCAGGGGCGGGTCCGTCGTCTCGATCGGCGGTGCGAAGACGAAGGCGCTGCTCGCCCTCTTGCTCCTTCGCGCAAACGAAGTCGTCCCGCGCGACGTGCTGCTCGAGGCGCTCTGGCCGGAACGCGCGGCCAGCGCGGGGCACAGCCTCGACGTCCAGGTCTCGCGACTGCGGAAGTCGTTCGACCCGGACGAGCTCATCTTCACGAGAGGCGGCGGCTACGTGCTCGAGGTCGAGCCGGAATCGGTCGACGCTCACCGGTTCGAGCGCCTGCTCGACGAGGGGAAACGCGCGAACGCCGACGGGAGTCACTCCGACGCGCTCGGCGTGCTCGACGACGCACTGTCGCTATGGCGGGGCGTCGCGCTCGGCGACCTGGCGTACGAGGAGTTCGCCAGCGGGGAGGTCGAGCGGCTCGACGAGCTGCGGCTCGTCGCGACGGAGGAGCGCGTCGACGCGGAGCTCGGGCTCGGGCGACACGACGTCGCTGTACCGGAGCTCGAGGCGCTGACGGCGAGGCACCCGCTGCGCGAACGTCTGCGCGGGCAACTCATGCTCGCGCTCTACCGGTCGGGGCGGCACGCGGAGGCACTGCGTGTGTACGCCGACACGCGGCGCCTGCTGCTCGAGGAGCTCGGGATCGAGCCGAGCACGCAGCTCCGCGAGCTCGAGCAGGCGATCCTCCGCCAGGATCCGACGCTCGACGGTCCGCGCCGCGGCGCGACGCGAGGACGAGGACGACGCGCACTCGTCGGGGTCTCGACGCTCGCACTCGCCGCCGTGGCGACCGCGCTCGTCGTCGGACTGACGCACGGCGGGACCGAGACCGCACGAGCGCTCGCAACGGCCGACTCGAACGTCTTCATCCGCGCGAGCGACGGCGAGATCGCGCGCTCGGTCCCCGCGCGCAACACCGAGCTCGTGCGCTTCGGCGCGGGCTCGCTGTGGAGCGTCTCGTCAGAGGGCGAGGTGATCCGGATCGATCCGCGCACCGGGAAGGTGCTCGCCACGATCGGCCTCGGGGAAGAGCCCGGCGGGATCGCGTTCGGGGAGCGGTCGGTCTGGGTCACGAGCAGGCACGCGCCGACCCTCTTCCGCATCGACCCGTCGGTGAACGAGGTCGTGGACCGCTTCTCGCTCCCGATGGACGGCGTCGAGACCGATCTGACAGGCGAGGTCGCCGTGGGCGCAGGCTCCGTCTGGGTCGGCCACGGTGCGTTCAACCCGGGCGCCTGGGTCGAGCGCCTCGACCCGGCGACGGGCCGCGTGCAGGCACGTTTCTCGATCCTCGGAGGCGACGTCGACCATCTCGCCTTCGGCGAGGGCGGGCTCTGGGCCGCGAGCACGCCGTCGGGCGAGCTGCGGAAGATCGACCCGCGGACGAACAAGGTCGTCCTCATGCGCACGCTCCAGTCCGATCTCTGCTGCGTCGCTGCGGGCGGCGGCTACGTCTGGGCCGCGACGAATCCGAGCGGCGACGTCTGGAAGCTCACGAGGAACGGCACCCGACAGCGCACGATCGCGCTGTCCTCGGCCGTCGAGCACCTGGCCTATCGCGACGGCGCGCTCTGGGCGACGCTCGGCGGGAGCGGCGCGGTCGTCCGCATCGACCCGACGACGGACGCGGTCCGGCGCTACGACGTCGGCCACTTCGTGACCGGCGTCGATGCCGGAGACGGGCTCGTGGCGCTCGGTCTACGCGAGAGCGCCGAGGACGCCACCGCCGCTCTCCAGGGCGACGTCGCCTGGATCGGCCGGAAGGCCGCGACGCTCTTCGACAGCGGCGCCGCGACCGATCCCGCGTTCACGCTGCCGACGTGGGACGCACCGCAGATGCAGTTCCACTTCGCAACCTGCGCCCGGCTGCTCAACTACCCGGACAAGGGTGGCGACGCCGGGAGACGGCTCGTCCCCGACGTCGCCAGGGAGCTGCCCCGCGTCTCCGACGGCGGTCGCACGTACACGTTCGAGCTCCGGAAGGGCTTCGGGTTCTCGCCGCCCTCGCACGAGCAGGTCACGGCCGAGTCGTTCCGGCATGCGCTCGAGCGCGCCCTCTCGCCGAAGTTCGACTACGTGGTGCCGGAGGCGCTGAACATCGTCGGCGTCGACGACTACCGCGCGGGCAGGACCGCCCACATCGCCGGGCTCTCCGCACGCGACGGGCGCTTCGTCGTGCGGCTCCGCAAGCCGGCTCCGGAGTTCCCCTGGTTCGCCGCCCTCACCTGCGCGGTTCCGATCCGGACACCGGTCGTCGCCGACGGACTGAGGACGCCGGTGCCGTCCGCGGGCCCGTACTACCTGGCGGAGCACGCCGACTCGTTCGCGGTGCTGAGGCGCAACCCGAACTACGGAGGCTCGCGACCGCAGCGGCTCGATGCGATCGTCTTCAAGCTGAACGTCGCGCCGGGCCGCGCGGCGTCCCAGATCGAGAGCGGCAAGCTCGACTACTTCCTCGAGTCGCAGAACCCGACGCTGACGCCCGACACCGAGGCGGCCCGCTCCGAAGGCGGTCGGTACCGGCTCGTTCCCGCCTCGAACGCGGGCGTTCACTACCTCGCGTTCAACTGGCAGCGGCCGCTCTTCGCGGACATTCGTATGCGCCGCGCGGTGCAGTACGCGCTCGACCGCCAGGCGCTCGCCGACGCCGGCGACGGCGTCGGCCTCCCCGCGACGCACCTCGTCCCGACGCGGCGCCCAGCTCTATCCGATCCGCGGCGACCTCCTGCGGGCGCGTCGGCTTGCGGGCCGCACGAAGCGCGACGCGATCGTGTTCACGTGGGACGACTCGTACACGGCCGGCTTCAACCGCGTGCTGCGCGAGCAGCTCGCGTCGATCGGGATTCGCGCGAGGATCCTGCCCATGGTCCAGGGCGAGTCGGAGGAGCGCTGGCTCGCGAAAGCGCGCCGCGCCGACCTCGTCTGGGGCGGCTTGAACGCGGAGACCGGCGATGCCGCGGCGTACCTGGCACCGCTGTCCCTGCCGCCGCACGAAGCGAGAGAGCTGCGGGAGCTCTCCGACCTCGCGTCGCCCGCCCGCGAGCGAGCCGCCTCGGCGCTCGTGAGACGGATCGAGCGGCGGTCGCTGTTCGCCGTCTTCGGGACCGACGCGATGCCCGAGCTCGTCTCGCGACGGCTCGGCTGCATCGTCCACAACCCGGTGTACGCAGGCGTCGACCTCGCAGCGCTCTGCGTCAGGCGGTGAGGGTGGACGAGGCGGCGCGAGCCGCCTCGTCCACAGCGTCGATCAGTCCTCGTCGTCCTTGTTCTTCACCGGGCCGAAGTAATGCTTCTCCCGGTACTTGGCGACCTGCCGGCCGATCTTCGCGCCCTGCCTCGTCGGCGTTCCGGAAGTGGATCCCCGACCAGACCCGGACGTTCTCGATCTCGTCGATCGCCTGCGAGAAGCGCGTGAAGCTGCGCGTCAGCCCGCCGTAGGTTCGTGTCCGTCCAGCCGATCTCGTCGGTCCCGAAGAAGTCCTGCAGCGTCGCGACGAACGAGCCGCTCAGGCCGCAGTGCCCGGACGAGTGCTCGGGTGTACGGCGGCGTCGGGATCAGCGGCGTCCATGCTCGTCCTTCGCCGTCGCCGGGTTGCCGTCCGTGTCCGCCTCGCGGATCGCGGTGATCGGCCGCCAGAACAGGTAGTGCGCCTTGTCGTTCCAGACGGTGATCAGCGCGTCGGCCGCGGTCATGTAGAGCACCGCGTACAGCCGTGCGTTGTCGACCAGCGACAGACCCTGCTGGGCGGACAGCGTGCGGACGATCCGGCTCCAGGTGTTCGGCGGGTTCTCGGCCCAGTAGCGGGCCGCGTTCGTCTGGTCGGTCGTCCGCACCGTGCTCGACGACGATCCGAGCGACTTCACCTCGTCGAACTCGCGTGCGTACTTCTTGCTGTCGAGCGCGAGCGGCCCGTCGGACGTGAACTGCGTCCCGCTCCGGACCAGGAACGGATGCACGTCCTTGCAGCCACGCGTTCGGGTCGTTCACGAACGACGGAAGCACGGGCTTCCACACTCCCGGGTCCGAGCCGACCGGGAACCGGTACGGCCCGAACCGGCCGTCATCGGTGCGTGCGGCGATCATCGCCGCCGCTGCGGCCTCGCCGACGGCGATCCCGCGCGTCTTCGGCCGAACCGTCCGGGATCGTGCCAGCGACGCCGCGTACTGCGCGTCGAGCGCCGCCTGCTGTGCCGGGGACGATGTTCGACAGCACGCGGTACGCCGCCGTCGCAGCCGCCGCGTCCTTCGAGTCGAACGGCGATCGCGAGCCGCGACGTGAGCAGGTAGCCCTCGTGGCCGCCGTCGATCGCGTTGACCGCGTCGTAGACGGCTCCGTGGACCATCGCCAGGTGCGGCACCGACGCCTGCGGCGCCTGACCCGCCGTGATCATCAACGCGGTCGTCGCGTTGAGGTTCCACTGCGTGACCATGTCGGCCCGCGCGACCGCCGGCGCGGCCAGCGCGGCCGCGACCGCGAGCAGCCCGACCGTCCGCAAGCGCCGCTTGAGGAAGAACTGCCTTTGCATGTGCCTATTCCTCTCCGGACGTCACTGCTTCGACGACGCGATAGGCGTCGAGCGCGGCGAGCCGCGCGGCCTGCGCGGCGTCCTCGCTCGTCTCCGCGCCGAACACGTAGAAGCAGATCTCGTCCTCCGGTACGTGGATGACGCCGTCGAAGCGGACGGGGTCCCCGCGTTCGTCAGCTCCTCGGCGGCCGAGCGTGCCCGCGCTTCGTACGCGGTTCGTTCGCCGGCGTCGCAGCGCGGCAGGAACGTCTCGATGAGGTAGCTCGGCATGCGATCGACGCTACGACCGCGCGCCTACGGTGAAAACGTCAGAACATCTGAACTTTGCTCAGCGGAGGCGGCCGGCGAGCTCCGTCCGCGAACGCACGCCGAGCTTCGCGTAGACGTGCGTCAGATGGCTCGCCACCGTGCGCTCCGCGAGGAAGAGCGCGGCCGCCACCTCGGCGTTCGTCCGTCCCTGGGCGACGAGGTCGGCCACGCGCCGCTCGGCCGCCGTCAGCCCGTCGACGCGGGTCCGTCCGCCGATGCTCCCGAGCTCCGCACGCGCCCGCTCCGCCCAGCCGGCCGCGCCGAGCTCCTCGAAGCCGGCCGCCGCCGCCTCGAGCGTCTCGCGCGCGGGCCGCTTCTGCCGGGCCTTGCGCCGGACGACTCCGAGCGCGAGGAGCGCCCGCGCGCGGCCGAACGGATCGCCCACCGCCTCGTGTTGCGACACGGCGTCCTCGAGCAATTCCTCCGCCGCCTCGACCTCGCCTCGGGCTGCCGAGACGAGGCCGCGGCCGCGCGTCACGTGCGCCAGCACCCACTCTCTCTGCAGTCGCCGAGCGTCTGCCTCCCACGCGTCGAGCCGGTCGACGGCGTCCTCGACGAGACCGAGCTCGAGCAGCGCCTCGACCTGCTCCGCGCGCCACCAGCACATGCTCGGCTCGTAGCGGTCCGGCGCGTCGACCACTGCCTCCGCGGCCGCAAAGCGCTCGACGGCCGCCGCGGCGTCTCCGCTCCACAGCTCGACCAGGCCGAGCGTCGCCATCGGCGCGCTCACACGCGAGCGGTGGAGCTCGGCCACCCGACAGCACTCCTCGGCGTACGCGCGGGCGGCTTCGAGCTCGCCGCGGTGGGCCGCGACGAGCGCCAGAGGAAGGAACGTCGAGGGCGACTCCGCCTCGCCCTGTGCGTACTGCGCGCTCAGCGACCTCGCATGCTCGGCGTGGTCCTCGGCAGCCGACAGACGGCCGGCGCGAAGCTCGACGAGTGCAGAGATACCAGAGGGCGTACGCGGCGTGACGCTCGTCGCGATCGCTCCAGTCGCGATAGAGGCTCTCGAGCAGCTCACGGGCACGGTCGAGCTGGAGCGACCACACGAGCACGTGGGCCAGCCAGAACCCGGCCTCCGCCGAGGTCTGCGTCGAAGCGCCGGCCGCGAGCTCCCAGGCCTCTTCCGCGAGCGCGAGCGCGTCGGCCTCGCCGGCGTTGAAGCGAATGAGCGCGAGCCCGCCGAGGGCGGCCGCGCGAAGCGCGGGGTCGTCGAGCCGGTCCGCGAGCTCGAGCGCCGCGCACGCGTGGCGCTCGGCGGCGGCGAGCCCGTCCGTGAACCGCACCTGCAGGCTCAGCCGCTGGTGGATGGACGCCTGCAGCACGAGCGGCGCTCCCGGTTCGTCCAGCGCCTCCTTCAGCAGTCGAATCGAGCGTTGCGGACTCTCCGCCTCGACCTCCGCCAGCAAGGAGATCGCCGCGGCGCGCTCCTCGCCCGGTGACGCCCTCGACGCGAGCTCGGTCGCGAGCACCCGTCCGCGCTCGACCTCGCCGGCGGCCAGATGGGCCCGCGCCGTCGCGAATGCACGGCGGTCAAGGTCGGCCCGGTCGTCCGTCGGCGTCAGCCGAAGGGCGTGCTCGCCGAGCTCCGCGGCGGCGATCGGCGCGCCCTTCGCGTCGGCGGCAGCGGCCGCGAGCTCGAGCGACTCCGCGAGCGCGGCGTCGGGCTCGTCCGTCGAGAGGGCCAGGTGGCGCGCCCGGGCGACCGGGTCGTCGACGACGTCGGCGAGGCGACGATGCGCATCCCGGCGTTCGGCTCCCGGCAGGCCCTGGTAGAGCACCGAGGCGAGCAGCGGGTGCGTGAACCGGACGTGCCCGTCCGACACGTCGAGCACGGACTCCGCGAGCGCCGAGTCGAGCGCGGACGCGTCGATGCCGGCGCGATCGAGCTGCGTCACCGTCAGCCGGCGCGTCACCCGACGCCAGCACGAGCGCGTCGTGGGTCGCGCCGTCGAACCCGGCGAGTCGAGCGGACACGAGCTCTTCGAGCCGCTTCGGGACCGGCGGCGGCTGCGTCGGGTCGCGGACGGCCCGCTCCGCGTCCAGCGCGCGCGCGAGCTCGAGCGCGTACAGCGGGTTCCCGGCCGAGACCTCGTGCAGCCGGAGCAGCGTCGGCCGCGCGACGGTCCGGCCGAGCCGACCGTCCAGGATTCGATGGATTGCGCCGACGCTGAGCGGCCCGACGGCAACACGGTCGATCCGATCGGGATCGAGTGCGCTCTCCACCGGGGAGGCCGGCCCGCCCTCACCGGTCCGACGCGTCCAGACGAGAAGGATCGGTGCATCGGCCAGTCGGCGCAGCGCGAAGCCGAGCGCGCTCGCCGACGACGCGTCGAGCCACTGGAGGTCGTCGATCGCGACGACCAACAGCTCGTTCTCCGCGAGCACCTGCAGGCCGCTGCGAACGGCGACACCGAGCGCGCGTGTGTCGGCCGGACTGCCGGACGCCTCCTCGACCAGGAGCGCGACCTCGAGCGCGCGCCGCCGGGGCGGGGTCAGGAACGGCAGAACGTCGTCGAGGGCGTCGTCGAAGAGGTCGCCGAGAGCGGCGTAGGCGAGCCCGTGCTCTGACTCGGCCGGGCGCGTGGAGAGCACACGCATCCCCCTCGAGCGGGCCGAAGCGACGACCGCCTGCCACAGCATCGACTTGCCGATGCCGGCCTCGCCCTCGAGCGCGATCGCACTCGGTCCCTGCGGGGGCCGCTCGAGGAACGCGTACAGGGAGCCGAGCTCTTCGTCCCTGCCGACGACATCGACCGCCATCGTCAGTCCTCCCCGAAGCGCTCCACCAGGACGCCGTGCCTCAGGCCGCGGTCGCTGACGATCAGCGAGGACACGCCGAGCTTGTCCAGCACCGTGCGCACGATGCACGCGCCGGCGAGGATGACCTCTGCGCGCTGCGGCTGGAGGCCGACGATCGAACGACGCTCGTCCGCGCTGCGCGTCCGGTAGAGCTCGATCTGCCGGTCGACCTCGTCACGCTCGAGCTTCGTGCCCTGCACGACCTCCGGGTCGTATGCCGCCAGCCCGTGCTGGACCGCGGCGAGGTTCGTGTTGGCGCCGCCCATCCCGACGACGGTGTCCGGCGCCGCGCGGCCGTCGAGGGGTGCGAGGTCGGCTGCGATCGCCTCGACCGCCTTGCGGAGCGCCTCGTCCGAGACGGCGCCGCCGAGCTCGAACCGCTCCGTGAAGCGCGCCGCCCCGACGTTGACGCTGAACTGCTCGTCGATCCGGTCCGCGCGGCCGAACGTGAACTGCGAGCTGCCGCCGCCCGTGTCGAACACGACGAGGCTGCCGCCGCGCGGGCCGAGCGCGGACGTCGCCGCACGGTACGCGAGCCGGGCCTCCTCCTCGCCCGAGATGACCTCGATCTCCACGCCGCACCTGGCCCGGACCGCGTCGAGGAACTCGTCCGAGTTCGCGGCGATGCGGAGCCCCGCCGTGCCGACGGCCGCGACCGCCTCGGCCCCGTCGCGCCCGCGCCTCGTCCGCCATGGCGGCGATCGCGTCGGCGGTTCGCTCCATCGGCTCGGCTCCGAGGCGCCCCGAGGCCTCGAGGCCTTCGCCGAGCCGCGTGACCTCGGCGCGGTCGACGATCGTCCGCCACGAACCGTCGGCCTGCCGCTCGCCGACGTGGAACTTGACCGAGTTCGTCCCGACGTCGACGACAGCGTACCGCCGCGCGCCGAACCCGAGGAGCGCCGCAAGACCGCGAGGGACGCTGACGTTCGCGAGCGAGCCGAGGCCGAGCTCGCTCACGACGGCGGTCACGCGCTCCGGGTCCTCCGACTCGACGGCGATCGTCCGGGTCTCTGCGCGGTCCGCGCGGACGTCGGTGAGCTCGGCCGAGCAGCCCCCGATCGTGAAGCGCCTTCGCGTCTTGTGGACGTCGACGGCGACCAGGTCGCTGCTCGGGCCGACGACCTCGCCGAAGAGCTCGTCCTCGGTGTACGCCGACCGCTCGAGCGCCGGAACGGCCGCATGCAGTCCGTCGACCACCGAGCGGACGAGGTCGGCCGCGACCGGGAACTCCGCCTTCAAGGCGGGCTCCCACTGCTCGAGCCCGTCGTCGTTGACGCGCACGAGACGCTTCACGTCGAGCAACTTGTCGCGCACCTTCACCGTGTCGCCGTTCCGCAGCGAGAGGACGTAGCGCTCATCGCTCTCCTGGACGGCGTCGGGCGAGAGCGCCGCGAAGCGGCCCTCGGCCGGCTTCACGCCCTCGCCGAAGGTGCGCCATTCCCAGCGCAGCGGCCCGGCCACGCCTCTACGCCCGCGCGAAGAGCGCGTCGACCCGCTCGTTGCTCTCCGCGGGCCACATCTTCTTGCGGTCGTAGTACACCTCGACCGCCGGCACCGACTCCGGCAGCGTGACCCAGGGCAGCTTCGACTTCGTGAAGATGTGGATGTCGGGCGCGACCGACGACGGCGTATCGAGCGTCCCGGCGCGCACGAACCGCACCTCGGGGCGCGTGTACTCGCTGTACACGGCGATCTGGCAGCTCGGGCACCGGTAGATCCGCTGCATGCTGCCGTCGTCGCGTGGCGCGTCGACCGGCTGCAGCTCGCCCGTGAGCACCTCCAGGCGGTCGGCCTCGATCAGCATGTTGATCGCGAAGGCGCTCCCGGTCTGCCGCTGGCAGTTCAGGCAGTGGCAGCAGTGGACGAAGAGCGGATCGGACGCCAGCCGGTAGCGGACGGCGCCGCAGGCGCAACCACCTTCGAGCAGGTCGCTCATCTCTCTCCTCTCGTTCTCCGACAGAGCTCCAGGTTCGACCAAGCCGGTCGCATGTGCAAGCTATAGGCGTCCAGCGTGGCCGCCCGAGCCCGTCAGTACGAAGCGTTCATCTCCTACAGCCACGCTGCCGACGGCGCGCTGGCCGCGCAGCTGCAGCGGTCCCTCAACCGGATCGCGCGACCGTCGTACAAGTGGTGGCAGTGGTGGCCGCCCCGTGTGTTCCGCGACCAGACGAACCTCGCGGCCGTCGGCGACCTCACCGAGGAGATCCAGCGCGCGCTCGGCTCATCCGACAACCTCGTCCTGCTCGCCTCGCCGCTCGCCGCCGCCAGCCCCTGGGTCGACAAGGAAGCGGCCACGTGGCGGGCGACGAAGCCGCCCGGGCGCCTGTTCCTCGCGCTGACGGAGGGCGCGCTCGAGTGGGACGACGCGCGCGGCGACTTCGATCCGGCCCGGACGACCTCGCTCCCGCCCTCCCTCCGGGGCGCCTTCGACGCGGAGCCGCTCTGGGTCGACTTCACCGGCGTCCGTGAGGATCGGCCGTTCGCGCGCGACCCGCTGTTCCTCGACGGCGCCGCGGGTCTTGCGGCCGCGATCCGAGGCGTCGAGAAGGACGCGCTCATCGGCGAGGACGTGCGGCAGCGCCGCCGCGCCCGCCAGCTCGCGGGCGGCGCGATCACGACCGTCGCGCTCCTTGCGATCGCCGCGACGATCGCGGCGATCTTCGCGCTCATCCAGCGCGACCGCGCGAACGACCGCGCGCGCCTCGCTCTCTCGCGCCAGTACGCGGCGCAGTCGGTGGCCGCGCTCGACGTGGACCCCGAGCGGAGCCTCGTGCTCGCGGCACGGGCCGCGACGACCGCGCCGACGGACGAGGCCGACGGCGCGCTCCGCCGTGCGCTGCGGACGTCACGCCTGCGCTCGCTCGTCGACGCCGGCGCCGCCGTCGACGACGTGGCCGCAGCGGCCGACGCGCCGGTCGTCGCAGGCGGCCTCGGAAACGGCGACGTCCGCGTCTGGAGGACGGACTCGACCTCGGAGCCGCGGACGTTCCGCGTCGGCGGCGGCAAGGTGCTCGACGTGGGCGTCAGCCGCGACGGCGGCCGGGTCCTCGGCGTCTCGCCCTCACGGGCGGTCGTCTGGTCGGACGGCGACGAGCTCGCGAGGATCGGCACGGCCCGCGTCCTGTCCGGCGCGTTGAGCCCCGACGGGACGATCGCCGCGACCGGGCACCACGGCGGGACAGTCAGGCTCTGGCGCGTCGAGAGCGGCAGGCTCCTGCGGGAGCTGCGGCCGCCCGGCCCGCCGGCCGCGGTCACGGCGGTCGCGTTCTCGGGCGACGGCTCGCGACTCGCGGCCGCGTCGGGCAGGCGGGCAGTCGTCTGGGATCTCCGTGGCACCGCCGCGCCGGTCGTGCGCGCTCACGAGAGCGACGTCGCCACGGTCGCGTTCAGCCCGGACGGCCGGCGACTTGCCACCGGCGACAACGACGGCGTCGTGCGCGTCTGGAGCCTCCGGGCGCCCCGCGCGAGCGTCCTGGTCGGGCACGACGGCAAGGTGACGAGCGTCGCGTTCTCGCCCGACGGACGCTCGCTCGTGACGGGCGGGGTCGACGAGACGGCGCGCATCTGGGACGTCCGCACCGGGCGTGAGACCGCGGAGCTCCGCGGCCACAACGGGCTCGTGCTCGGCGTCGCCTTCGACCCGAGCGGCAAGAAGGTCGTCACCGGCGCGGACCGCTCGATCCGAACCTGGGCGGTCGCGGCCGATCCCGTCCGCGTCGTGCTCGACACGAAGAACGGGCTGCGCGTGAACGACGTCGCGTTCGACGACTCGGGACGCCGCCTCGTGACGGCGGGGAACGATCGCAAGGTCCGCCTCTGGCGGACGTCGGGACGCCCCGTCGACGTGATCACGCACGGGGCAGGGCCCAAGGACTGGGTCGAGAGTGCGCGCTTCGACTCGACCGGGCGTCTGGTCGTCAGCGGCGGCGACGACGGCGTCGTGCGCATCTGGGACGCGTCGAGCGGAAGGCCGCGCGGAACGCTCGGCCGCCCCGGCGATCGTGAGGTCTTCGACGTCGCCTTCTCGCCGGACGGGAGCCTCGTGCTCGCCGGCGGCGCCGGCGGAACGGCGCGCCTCTGGCGGTGGCGCGCTGGGGAGGTCGCCGCGGAGCTGCGCACACCCGCCGAGCGCGTCAACGGCGTCGCGTTCTCGCCCGACGGAACGCTCGCTCGCCGTCGGCGGAGGCGGCGCGGTCCGGATCTGGCGCGCCGGCTCGTACGGCCGCCCGGCCATCGTTCTGCGCGACCCGAGCGCCGGCGAGGAGAACGAGGTCTGGAGCGTCGCGTTCTCGCCCGACGGGCAGCGCGTCGCCGCGGGAACTGGAGCGGGGCGTGGACGGTGTGGGACGTCCCGACGCGCCAGCTCGTCGCGCGCGCGAAGGGGCACGTCGACACCGTCTCCGACGTCGCGTTCAGCCCGGACGGCGCGTACCTGCGCAACCGTCGGCTGGGACGGCGCAGCGAAGGTCTGGACGATGCCAGGCGGAGGACTCGTCACCTCGACGCGAACGACCGCTCCCTCGCTCGAGGCCGTCGCGTTCGCGCCGCGCGGACGGCTGTCGCCGTCGCGGGCGACGGAGGCCGCGCGACGGTGTTCTCGTGCGAGGAGTGCCGCCCGCTCGAGGCGCTCGTCTGCGTCGCCGCCGAGCGCGCGTCACGCCGGCCGTGCGCGGCGGGCAGCGGAGAGGTGTTCGCGGACGTGCGATTGACAGCACCGCGAGGCCGGTCCTACTGCTCGAAGGAAGGACTGCCGTCAGAGGGAGCGCGCACCCTGCCGTCCGTTGCCGTTGCACGCTTGATCGTCTTCGCATTCGGCGCTCGCTCGTCTGCGCGCGGCGTCGCGACAGCGGGCGAGGCGCGCGTCGACCGCCGAGCGGCTCCTCGGCGACGGCGACGCTCGAGCTCATCCTGACCGGCAACGACGGGGCGGTCGCGGTCTCCGGCCGAGGCACCTGCGACGTCGGCGACACGCGCGACAACGGACGCCCGTGCTCCTACTCCGTCAACGAGGGCGACGACCTCACGCTCACGCCGCAAGGGAGCGGCTTCGTCGGCTGGAGCGTCTTCGAGTGTCCCGGCACGGGGGCGTGCACGATCGACGTCGACTCGGATCGAACGGTGGTCGCCACGTTCACGCCGACGAGCCTCAACGTGTCGGTCGAGGGAAGCAACCTGCTCGACGCGTCGGGCAAGCCGCTGGTCGACAGCAGCGGCAACCAGATCAGAGGCCGCGTCACGAGCGCGGACCGCCGGATCGACTGCTCGGGCTCGAACGACTGCAGGAGCAGGGGCTACCCGGCGTTCGCCGAGGTCGTGCTGACCGCCTCGCCGGCGGCGGAGTTCGAGCGCTGGTCGGGCGCGTGCCAGGAGGCGGGAACGGCGCCGACGTGCACGATGCTCCTCTCGGGCGACGACGTCGTCGGCGCGAAGTTCAAGGACGACCCCGACAACCCGGAGCTCATCCCGCCGCGGATGCGGTCGCAGCTCCGCGTCGCGGTCGAGCCCGCGGGGTCGGGGACGGTCAGCTCGAGCCGCTCCCGGCTGAGCGAGGCGATCGCGTGCAACCCGACGTGCAAGGCGCGCTTCCAGCAGGGCGAGAAGGTGACGCTCGAGGCCGTCGCGAACACCGCGCTCGGCGCGCGGTTCGTCCAGTGGCAGGGCGGCATGCCGTACTGCGCCGCTGGCGCGACGTGCCGCAGCTTTCCGGCGTTCAACATCACGTCGATCCGCGCCGTGTTCGCGTACCCCGGCCCGTGCGAACGGCGCCGCGACGGGACCCGCGGCCGCGACCTCTTCGACGGCGGGCCGGGCGGCGACCGCTTCGTCGGCGGGGCCGGCAACGACCGGCTCCGCGGCTTGGACGGTGACGACTGCATCGACGGCGGCGCCGGCAACGACCGGCTCGAGGGCGGCAACGGCAACGACCTGCTGAACGGCGGCAAGGGGAACGACAGCATCGACGGCGGGCCCGGCACCGACACGATCACGGCCGGCAACGGGAAGGACTTCGTGTTCGCGCAGGACGGACAGCGCGACACGGTCAAGTGCGGCAACGGCCGCGACGGCGCCCGCGTGGACCGCATCGACGCCGTCTCCGGCTGCGAGCGCGTCCGCCGCGGCTGAGTCAGTCCGAGATCGGGTCGAGCAGGTCGACCTTCAGCGACGGAACGCCGCGGCCCTCGGGAAAGCGGATCTCGTACTTGCGGCCCGCCCGCTTCTCCTTCGCCCGGAACGCCTTCAGCCGCTCGCCGAGCCGGTTGTTGCCGTCGCTGTAGGTCATGTGCACGACGAAGCCGTCGTCGTCGCGCGACTCGGAGATCATCTGCAGCGTCGCCATCTCGGGGTTGTCGTCGGTCCCGTCCGCCGAGACGACGTAGTTGTCGGCGACGATCTTGCGGAAGAAGTCCGTCTCGACGTTGCGGTCGCTGCCGTGGTGCGGGAGCTTGAGCACGTCGACGTGCAGCGGCGCGCGGCGGAGCAGCCCTGCTTCGCGGAGACCGTCGAGGACGTCGTCGCCGCGTGCGTCGCCCGTCAGGAGCATCGTCTTCCGCTTCGTGCGGGCGAGGACGACGATGCTCGAGAGGTTGTAGACCGACGTGTCGAGGTACGCGGCGACCTTCGACTCCGACGGCTTGCGGCGCTTGACGTCCCGCTCCCAGGCCTTGTGCAGGTCGTCGAGACGCTCGCGGCTCGGCCCGACGACGACGAGCTCGAGCCCGTCACCCCAGTCGACCGTGTCCGGTGCCGCGACGAGGCCGTCGAACGGGTGGTTGACATCGAGGTCGAGCGCGTTCGCCGCGTCGCGGAGGCTCCGCCCCTGGGCGATGCTCGCGGCGACGAGCTTCGCGGGCTTGGAGAGCCCCTTCGTGCCGACACGCGAGCCCTTCGCGAGCGCCCCGACCGCGGCGGGCACACCCGCTGGTCCCCCGCCGCCGACGACGTCCTCGAAGCTGTTGTGCCAGAGCCCGAGGATCTCGAAGCTCGGCTCGCGTCCCTCGTCCTGCTCGCGCGCGACGGCCTTCAGGAGGTCGAGGACGCCGTGGATGTGGTCGTCGTCGATGTGGCTGACGGCGACCAGCTGGAGCTCGAGCGTCCCGCCGTCGGCCCTGCTCGTGCGCAGCTCCTCGAGCCGCGGCCGGAGCGTGCGCTTGAACACGCCCGACGGGCCCGCCGTCGACCACCGCGACAAGCGGGTTCGACTTGGAGCCGTAGTGAAGGAGCAGGCAGTCGCCCTGGTCGGCCGGCAGCGACTCGAGCGTGAAGATCACGTCACACCGCCTGCAGCGCGCGGAGGACGTCGAGCATCCCGTTGCCCTGGAAGTAGCGCTCGCGTCCGAGGTCGGTCGCGCTCTCGCACAGCAGCTGCTTGATCCGCTCGCGGCTGTCCGATCGAACTCGCTGTAGCGCGCCATCAGCAACGCCGCCGCGGCGCTGACGTGCGGCGCCGCCATGCTCGTCCCGTCCATCGTCGTCACTCTCCCGTCGGGCACGGGCGACGTGATCTTCTCGCCGGGCGCGACGAGGTCGGGCTTGAGGCGCCCGTCCCCGGTCGGGCCGCGGCTGGAGAAGTACGAGACGCCGTACGAGTGCGGGGTGAAGCGGTGGGTGGCGCCGACCGTGATCACGCCCTGCGCGTTGCCGGGGTCGGTGATGCTGATGCTGCGATACCCCTCGCTCGAATCGCCTTCGATCGTCTGGTAGCGCGCGTAGCCGTCGTTGCCCGCCGCAGCGACGACGACGGTCCCGGCGCCGATCAGCCGCTCGCACTCCTCGCAGACGGGCGTGCGGCCGCACGCGTAGTTCGCGACGTCGTGCCGGATCGAGAGGCTCGCGTTGACGCCGTGGACGAGCACCTGGTCCTTGTTCGCGTTCAGGTAGCGGACGAACTGCAGCGCCGCGATCAGCGAGAACTCGTCGCCGTTGCCGTTCTCGTCGAGCACGCGGAGGTCGTACAGCTCGAGGCCCGAGGCGATCCCGACGAGGCTGTGGTCGTTCGGCATGTCGTCGTCTGTCAGCCTCCAGTCGGCGGTGAGGATCCCCGCGACGTGGGTCCCGTGCTCGTGCACCGGCGGCACGTACTCCCCGGGCACGTGCGACACCCGGAGAAGCGGCTCGAGCGCGAGCCAGTCGATCGCGCGCCCGGCCTTCAGCGCACGCCGGAAGTCCGCGACGCGCGAGCGCTCGTCCCGCGTCAGCCCCTTCTCGTCCTCCTTCGCGCCCGGGTGGAGGAGCGTGCGGAGCCTCGTGAAGTCGTACGTCGCGACGATGCGGGTGTTGTTCTGGGCAGCCGCGCCGCGCTTCTTGGGCTTCTCGAACGGCTCGGCCAGCAGCTCGCCCTTCTCGTCCCGCTTCCGGAACGCCGGATGCGTCGCGTCGATGCCGCTGTCGACGACCGCCCAGCGGAGGTCGCCGCAGTTCAGGTCGAAGAGCCTCGTCGCCGCATCGGCCTTGACGGCGAGGATCGAGCGGGAGATCGCCGCGCGCGCCGGCCGGTTCCGGTCGACTCGCCACAGCAGCGGCTCGAGCGACGCCTCGGCGACGTCGCCCACGGCCACGAGGTCGAGCGCGGCCTCCACGAGCTGCTCGTTCGTCGGCTCCTTCTTCGCGCGCCTTCCCTGCCGCTCGATCTCGATCCGGCCAACGATCCGCATCAGCCACAGGAGGTCGGGCGAGACGTCGCCGCCGAACCCTGAGGCGCCGGCGTCGCTGAGCTGCTCGGCGACGTGCTTCTTGACCTTGGGGTCTCGGAGCTTCTCGGCCTCGCTCAGGTCGGCCTTCGTCCGCCAGACGTTCGCTTGCCACCAGTGAGTCAGCGGCAGCGCGACCTTCACGAGCTCCTCGAAGTCGAGCTCCGCGGCGACGTACGACTCGTTGTAGGCCACGAGCGCCTCGCCCGGCCGGCCCTCGCGCGTCGTGCGCGCGCCGAGCCGGTCTCGGAGCGCGACTCCGAGCTCCGGTGCCGAGGACTGCACGTGCGGCGTGAGCAGGAGATCCAGCCGCTCACCGGGGTTCGTCCCGTACGCGATCCACACGTCCGGCATCACGGGTGAGTCCTGCGTGAACCGGCGGAACCGCTCGGTCCCGAAGATCAGCTCTTCGAGTCGTTCTGGGGTCAGCGGCATGCGGCGGCGACGAGCAACGGCGATCGTACAAGCCGGGATCGGAGCGTGCCTAGTCGCAGGCCGAAACGCGGTCCATACTCAGAAGACCCGCCGGCCGTCGGCGGGCAGGGAGGACAAGACGTGGCGAAGCCGCCGTCGTACCCGAACTGGCTCGAGGGCGAGTTCGGGCAACTCGTCGACGATCTGGACCTCGACCCCGCGCGCAAGCGGTTCCTTCGCTCGCGCTGGCTCGACCAGCTCGTCTGGACCGAGTCGAAGGCTGCCCGCGCGCGCAACCGCTACTACGCGCTTCGCCTGACGACCCTGATCGGCGCGCTCCTCGTGCCTGCGCTCGCGACACTCGACCCGCAGGACGACACGCTCCACAACGCCGTGCGGATCGCGACCTGGGTCGTCGGCCTCGTCGTCGCGCTCAGTGCCGCGATCGAGGGGTTCTTCCACTACGGGGACCGCTGGCGCACCTACAGGCGGACCGCAGAGCTCCTGAAGACCGAAGGCTGGCTCTTCCTCCAGCTGAGCGGACGCTACAGCGCGAACGGCTCGACGCACGCGGCGGCGTATCCCGCGTTCGCGCTCCGGGTCGAGGAGCTGATCCAGGCGAACGTCGACACGTACCTCTTGAAGGTCGCGGCCGAGGAGGCCGACAAGAAGAAGGAGGGGCACGGCGGGGACGGGGAACGACAGCGACAGCGGCGTGAGGAGGCGGACTCGGCCGGATGAGCGCGACGCAGGCGACGGACGCACCGGCCGGCCAGCCGACGGCGCGTCCGGAGCAGCCCGACGTCTTCCTCTCCTACTCGCGGAAGGACTCCGACTTCGCCCGGAGGCTCGGCGAGGCGCTTGCGGCACGCGACAAGGAGGTCTGGGCCGACTGGGAGGACATCCCGGCGACGGCCGAATGGCGCGGCGAGATCGCGTCGGGGATCGACGCCGCGGACTCGTTCGCGTTCGTGATCAGCCCGGACTCGCTGCGCTCCGAGGAGTGCGGCAAGGAGCTGGCGCACGCGCTCGAGCACGGGAAGCGAATCGTCCCGCTCCTCTATCGCGATGCGAACGGCCTCGCCGTCCCGCCCGAGCTCTCCTCGCGGAACTGGATCTTCTTCCGCGCCGAGGACGACTTCCACGACGCCGTCGACACGTTCGTCGAGGCGCTCGAGACCGACCTCGACTGGGTCCGCGCGCACACGCGACTCCTTGTCCGCGCGCGCGAGTGGGAGCTGCGGAACCACGACAAGAGCCTGCTGCTCCGCGGCTCCGACCTGCGCGAAGCAGAGCACCGGCTTGCGAGCGTCTCGCCGCAGGCCGAGCCTCAGCCGACACAGCTCCAGCGCGAGTACACGCTCGCGAGCCGGCGCGCGCAGAGCAGACGGCAGCGGATCACGATCGCCGCGGTCGGGATCGCGCTCGCGGTCACCGTCGTCCTCGCCGTCCTCGCGTGGATCCAGCGAAACGACGCGATCGACAACGCGCACACGGCCCGGTCGAGAGAGCTCGCGACGGCGGCGGCGGGCCAGCTCGAGACCAACCCGGAGCTGAGCGTCCTGCTCGCCCGGCAAGCGGTCGACCAGAAGCGGACCGCGGAGGCCGAAAACGTGCTCAGGCGCGCGCTCTCGCTCTCGAACGTGATCGCGACGACCGTGCCGCACGGTGGCTGGGTCGCGGGCGTCTCCTTCAGCCGGGACGGCCGGCGGCTGCTGACGGCGAGCCGCGACGCGACCGCGCGCATCTCGGATGCCGCCACGGGACGCCGGCTCGTGACGTTCCGCGGGCACAAGAACTGGGTTCCCTCCGCGGTCTTCAGCCCCGACGAGCAGCGCGTCCTCACCGCTTCGAGCGACGGAACCGCGCGCATCTGGGACGCGGGGACAGGCAAGCAGCTGCTCGTCCTGTCCGGGCACCGCGGCCGCGTGACGCGCGCCGAGTTCAGCCGCGACGGAGCGCGCGTCGTCACGTGCGGCCTGGACCACACCGCGCGCATCTGGGACGCACAGACCGGCGAGCAGCTCGTCGTGCTGCGGGGTCATCGCAAGTGGGTGACGCGGGCGCTCTTCGACGCGAGCGGAACGCGGGTCGCGACTGCGTCCGACGACGGCACGGCGCGGATCTGGGACGCGACGACCGGCGAGCAGCTCCAGGTCTTCGACGGCGGGGGCGGCTTCGTCCTCGCGCTGGCGCTCTCGCCCGACGGGACGCGTCTCGCCACGGGCAGCACCAACGGCACCGCGCGCCTCTGGCGCGTCAGCGGCGGCCCGCCGATCGAGCTCCAGGGCCACGTGCCGGGGAAGGTCATCACCTACGCCGCCTTCTCACCCGACGGCGCGCGCCTCGCGACCGCGAGCTCCGACACGACGGCGCGCGTGTGGGACGGGCGCAGCGGCACGTTCCTCTTCGAGCTGCGCGGGCACACCGACGCTGTCACGTCGGTCGCGTTCAGCCGGCGCGACGGCCTCATCGCGACGGCCTCCGGCGACGCGACAGCGCGCGTCTGGGACGCGAACGGCCAGCCGCTCTCGGACTACCGCGGGCACCGCGCGTGGCTGACCTCGGTGACGTTCAGCGCCGACGGCCGCCGGCTCGCAACAGGCAGCGCCGACGACACCGCGAAGGTCTGGGACACGACGCTCGGCGCCCCGGACGCAGTGCTCCGCACGCCGGACACCGTCGTGGCGACCGCGACGTTCAGTCCGGACTCGCGTTCGGTCGCGACCGGCGGCGTGCCGGGCGGCGTCTGGAATGCGGCGACCGGACGTCACCGCGCCGCGCTCCTGCCCGGCGGAACCGCCGCGTTCTCGCCGGACGGCCGCCTCGTCGCAGTCATCGCGCCGCTGGGCCAGGTGGCGCTGCACGACGCGCGGACGGGTCGCGTCGTCCGCCAGCTGGCCGCCCACGACGACATCGGGAACGACGTCGAGTTCAGCCCCGACGGCCGGCTCCTCGGGACCGCGAGCAAGGACGGCACCGCTCGGGTCTTCCGCGTGTCCGACGGGACGACCGTGGCGACGCTCCGCCACGACGGGCCCGTCGTCGCCGTGACGTTTTCAGAGGACGGAAAGCTCGTGGCGACCGCGAGCGACGACGACACTGCCCGCGTCTGGGACGCTCGGACCGGCCGGCAGCTCGCGCTCGTCCGGCATGCCGGCGACGTGGACTCGGTCGACCTCTCGCCCGACGGAAAGCTCCTCGCATCCACCGGCGTCGACGCGGCCGTGCGGCTGACGACCACCAACGGCAAGAAGGTGGCGGTGCTCCGCGGCTACTCGCGACCGGTCAAGAGAGTGGCGTTCAGCGACGACGGACGCTTGCTCGTCACGGCGTCCACCGACAACACCGCGCGTGTCTGGAGCGTCGCCTCGCACCGCCTCGTCGCCGAGCTCCGACATCCGGCACCCGTCCTCGACGCGGACTTCGGGCCCGGCGGCAGGTTCGTCGTGACGGCCGGCGACGACGGCAACGCCCGCATCTGGGAGGTCGCGACCGGTCGGCAGCTGGCGACGCTCTGGGGTCATCCGTCGACGCTGATGGACGTCGACTTCGCGCCGAACGGACGTCGCGTCGTCGCCGCCGGCTTCGGCGATGCGGCACGCGTCTACACCTGCGACATCTGCGGGTCGCTCGACGACCTGCTCGCGTTTGCCGACACTCGCGTGCGGCGGGAGCTCACGCCCGCGGAGCGCGCGCTCTACCTGCACCAGCGGGGAGGGTCGTGAGCACGCGCGCCGTGATCCTCGTTCTGCTCGCGGCTGTGCTCGCGCTGCCCGCCTCGACGGCGGCGAAGGCGGATCCCTGCGCGGCCGATCGCCGGCTCGTGAACGCGTGGCACAAGGTGCTCGCCGACAACGGAAAGATCACCGCGCGTCAGACGGTGCTCCTCCAGGAGCTGTTCCGCCGGCTTTCGGCGAACCAGCCGGTCCCTCCAGAGCTGTTCGATGAGCTCCGCTCGCTCGTGGCGAAGAACCGCGTGCAGCTCGCGGCCGGCGAGAAGCGGATCGTGCAGATCAAGCCGGGGACGGCGAACGGCCGAGAGCTGAAGCGTCTCGTCCTCCGGTTCATCCGCGAGGTTGCGCGACCGCTCAACACGTGCATCGGCAAGCTCCTGGTGGCCGACACCCAGGAGAAGCTCGACGCCGTCGTCCAGTGCGTGGACTCCGGCTCGCGCGCGCGGGTCGCGCTCAGCCGCGCGATCGACCGCTCGCTCACGAAGATGCAGAAGACGCGAAGCGCCTGCGCGAAGAGCTAGTCGAACTCGATCCCCGCTTTCTTGATCAGCCGGTCCTTCGAGAGCTTCCACAGCGCGACTGCCTTGTTCGCCTCGAGGTAGCGCCCCGAGAAGTGGAGCCCGAGCACGCGGTTCGACTCGAGGTCGATCACAGCCGAGCCCGAGTTCCCTCCGAGCGTCGAGCAGTCGTGCTCGAACGTGGAGCCGGAGACACGCTTCAGCTCCCCTGGCTGAAGCCGCTTGACGTTGTAGATGTTGTCGAAGATGCGGCGCATCTCGTCCGGGTCGTTCCTGCGCGAGTCGGACGCCGGATAGCCGACCGCGTAGACCTCCCGTCCCTTGCGCGGGCGCGAGCTCGTCGGCGCCAGCTCGAGCGGCGGCGGCAGTGCTTTGCCCGCCGATCGCCGCGTCGCGCGGAAGAGGGCGAGGTCGTGGTCGTCGTGGACGCCGATCACCTCGGTCAGCCCGAACTCCGCGGCGGGGCCGCCCCCGAACTCCTCGTGGAAGTCGATCCGCCCCTTCATTCCGGGCTCGAAGACCCAGTTGCGCCCGCTCTGGCGGCTGAACTCCTTCGCGACGTGCCGGTTCGTGATCACGACGTCCGGCGCGACGAGCCAGCCCGTGCCGATCCAGTCCATCGCAGGGTGCCCCTTGACCTCGATCCGTCCGACGCTCTGGAGCGCCGTCTGGATCGCGTCCCGCGAGTCCTCGAGCTTCGCCCATGCCTCGGGCGGCGGGAAGAACTTCCCCTCCTGGACCAGGATCGCGGGCCGCCCGACCAGGAGGATGATCGCCTCGGTCCCGACGACCTCTTCGGGATCGAGCTGTGCGTCCGGCCCGTCGCGCCGGATCTTGTCGATCGCGCGGCGCGCGCCGTCGGCCGAGCGCTCGACAGCCGTCCGCACGGGCTGGCCGAGCGCGATCTCGACGTCCTCCGGTGGCGCGCCGCCCGCGGCTCGTACCTCGTCGGTGGCCCCGCTCGGTCGGTGGAGCGCGCTCGCGAACACCTGGTCGGGCTCGGAGTCCAGTCGTTCGCGGAGCTCGTCCATGTCCGGAACGACACGCTGTGCCTCCGCGATCAGCTCGGGCGTCGGCTTCATCTCGTCCTCCTCTCGTCGTGCGTCGTCACAGCTCTTCCGCGAATTCCTTCGCCCACTCGAGCACCTGATCGGTCGGGCACTGCCGGCCGGGATCGGTGTGCGTGCCCCCGAACGCCTGCGTGCACATGGCGTGCGTGACGAAGCCCTTCTGCCCCGCCTTGAGCTGCGCCGGGGTGAGCCAGCGGATCGGGATCGCGAACTTCTTCGCGTGCACCGCGGCCTTGTAGGCCGCGCGGCGGAGCGCTTCCTGGTGCTTCATCCACTCGCCGTGGTTCCACTCGGCGAAGCCGGCGATCTCGATGTGGAGACCGCGTGTGTTGGCGCCCTTCGCGCCCCACGGGATGATCTCGTTGTCGAGCGTGCGGTAGCACTCGACGTCGTCCACGACGAGGTGCGCCGAGCCCTGCGCGCGTGTGTTCTCGAACCACTGCGCTGACGAGCGAGCCGAGTTGCTCTGCGTGCAGTGGATCACGATCAGCCCGATCTGCGAGACGTCTCGAGGGCCGCTCTGGCGCACCGCTGTGTACTGCCGCGAGCACGCGGCGTCGAGCGGCTGCGGCGGTCCCTCCGGTGCCTCCTCGCCCTCGCCCGAAAACTCGGGCGGGACGGTGCAGTCGTAGTCGCCGGTCTCCTCCGGTGACGCGAGCAGCACCTCGAGGTCCGCTTCATCGTCTTCGGGTGTCGTCATCTCTCCTCCTTTCGACTGCTACGTGACCCACCCGTCGCTCAGCGAGTAGCACGCCCAGCTCTGGTACGTCGTCCCGAACGCCGGCATCGCGCGCGACGCGCAGTGGCAGTCCGGCGGCCCGATGCCCCCCTCCCAGGCGTGCATCGCCGCTCCCGCGTGCGGCTTCTCGGGGTCGGGCTCGGAGCCCGCGGCGCCGCTCGCCCAGCGTCCGAGCTCCCACTTGCGGCTGAGCGTTCGCTGCCCTTGTGCGTCGGGAGGGCCCTGGAGGCAGTACGCCTTGCAGTCGGTCAGGAGCCGATCGGCTTCGTTCGCGTCGCGTGCCCACCGATCCAGGCCCGGCCCGTCGTACCAGACCTCGCGGCCGCTCGGGCCGTACCCCATCATCACGACCGTCAGCGGGTGCTCGCCGAGCTCGTCCCGGAAGACAAGTCGGCACCGCTCTCTCTGCGGGATCTGCTTCGTGTGGATCATCGGGTCGGGCAGCGACCAGATGTCGAAGTCGTCGATCAGCGGCTCACCCTCGCGGGAGTAGACCGAGAACCAGCGATAGCGCGGGCCGCCGACGGGCCCGATCGAGTGGGAGGTGAGCTTCGGCTCCTTCACGTAGAGCGCGGGGCCGGTGCCGTCCCACGCGGCCGCGACATCGATCTGCTGCTCGACCCGCTTCGCGTAGAAGAGATACGTGTGCCGGAGCAGGATGATCGGCTTCGGGTACGAGTACATGTCGGACAGCTCGCTCGCGACCGTCAGCCGCCCGACGCCCCTGCCGTCGACGCGCGGCCCGTCGAGCAGCAGGACGTTCGAGATGCCGAACCCGTTCGATGCCGCGTTCATGCGCGCGGTCAGGTTCCACGTGTAGTTCCAGACGTAGCCGTTCGGAAAGTGCTCGTTCTTCCGCGCGATGTGGCAGCCGAACGACCCGAGGCCGCCGTTCCGACCGTCGTTGAGGTTGGGGTCGGCGTGGAAGAAGTCGTCGACGACGAGCGCGCCGTCGGCCGCGACAACGCGGCCGAGGTGTCCCGGGCCGACGACCGCGCCGGTCTTCGCGCTCCGTGTGTGGCGTAGCCACACGTGCCACGTGCCGTCCTCGTTCGTGAAGACCGCGCGGTTTCCGCTCTTGGTCGACGAGACGGCCACGCCTAGAGCCGGCCGCGGAACGTGATCGACACGTCGCGCAGCGACATGTTCGGCTGCCCCGCGACGACGGCGTCGAGCGTCGTCCCGCGCGGAAGGGGACGATCGAACGGGTAGCCCATCGCGCGCCGGTCGGGATACGCGGAGTCGCGCACGCCGCAGAAGCTCATCGACCCGCAGTGCGCGTCCTCCGAGACGCGGTCCGCGTTCCAGTCGGTCAGCATCACGAGCAGACGGAACGGCATCCCCTCGGGCGTGCCGCGCGGGACGAGCAGGTGGAACGGCCAGCCGCAGTTGCAGTAGTTCTCGGCCGCCTTCGGGTCGTTCGACGGATCTCGCCGCGGGCGCGGCGGCCGAGCGGCCGGCTTCTGTACGACCGACGAGAGCGCGCCCGGCCTCGCGACGACTGCCTTCTCGCGCGCGGCGAGCCGTTGGTGGAACTTGTCCATCTCGATCCACATCCGGCGGTTGTCGGCCGCCGACGCCGGCGCCAGGAAGACGCGGACCGTGACGTCGGTCGGCTGCGCGCGCGTGTTCTCGAGCCGGAGCACGTAGAGGAAGTCGCGGTGGTCGAGATACTCGAGCGGACCGGCGGGCGTCGAGCGCGTGCGCGTCCCCGTCTCGAACCCGGCAGCGACGAGCGGGGAGCCGTCGAACGCAGTGCCCCACTTCGTCCCGCCGAACGTCCGCTTCGCCCAGGTCTGAAGCGCGGCGCCGGAGCGGCTCGCCTGCGGCACCGTGTCGGTGAAGACGAGGAGCGGAGGCTTCGCGGCGGCCGACGGTGCGTCGGAGAAGTCGTGCGGTGGCTGCTTCTCCTGCCAGCGCGCGAGCTGGTCGTCGATGTGCCGATGCCAGCGGTAGAACGCGGGATCCATGATCGCGGTGGCCGTCGTCCACATCACGCCCGGCCGCGAGGTGTCTCGCGGGTCCTCGGCGAGGGCGATCAGCACGTGGCCGAACCCGTGGAAGTTGCCGAACCCGGTCGGGCCGCCGCGCCGGACGCTCGGCTCGACTGCGGCGCCCAGCGGGTCGGGGGCGACCGGCGATCCGTCAGGGAACGCGCCCGAGTCGACGACGCGCTTGATCCGGTCGCGGAGCCGCGAGTGATCCTGCACGGTGTAGGCCCCGCCTCCCAGGTCGACGGTCGACAGCTTCCGGTTCGCCGAGCGCGCGCGGAAGCCGGCAAGCCCCGAGTCGTAGCCCTCGGCGATCGCGGCCGTGTACGTCGCGTACGGCTTCACCGGGCCGAGGCCCGCGGCGAGCCGCTCGGCGTCGTAGCGCGCGAGCATCTGCTGGTGCATGTAGAAGAACAGCTCGCCCTGCCTGTCCTTGCCGGTCGCGCCGCCGCGGCCGTCGGGCACGCCGCTCACGGGGTAGACGACGTGCCAGTGCTCGTGATGCTGGTTCGCGAGCGGGTCCTCGCGGAACCAGTCGATCTGCCCCTCGCCGCCGACCGCCTCGAGTGACTCGGCGCTCGACTCGACCGCGCGCTCGGCGAGGTCCGGCCGGCGTTCCTCGAGCGACGGCACGGGCAGCCTCGCCGCGCTCGGGTTGTGCGTGATGAAGATCATCAGCGCGTGCTTCGCGCGCTCGGGATCGCGCGCGAGCTCGCGGTCCGCATCCTCGAGCGCAGCCGCGAGGCCGTCGTTCCCGCGGCCTTCCTCCGTCAGCTTGATCCACCGGTCGACGAGCTCGAGCGCACTGTCCACGTGCTCGGGGACGAACGGCGAGAACCGAACGCCCGTCGTCGCGTCGCCGCGCGCCTCGGCCTCGCCCGCCACGAGGAAGAGGTCGTTCGCGCGCCGCTGCAGGTCGCGGATCCTCGTCATCGCGGGTAGCGATCCCGGTAACCGCGGGCGCGCGCGATCGGCGCGAGCACGGCGTAGAGCAGTCGCTGGACGACGACGGGCGGTCGCGCGAGCGCGATGTCGCCGATGTGCCGGCGCCCGATGAGAGCGCCCTGGAGCAGCTTCGGCCGGCTCTTCGCGTTCGTCTTGCCGTCCCGGGCCAGCGCGTAGATCGACTCCATGAACTCCTCGAACCGGCCGGCGGGCTCGAAACGCACGCGCACGCGGGCGGGTGCGTCGTCGGGGTTCCAGAACGAGTGCGCTGTGCCGGCCGGGATCTCCAGCTTCTGACCGGCCGACACCGTCGCCTCGCTGCCTTCGAGCTTGAGTCGGAGCCGCCCCTCGAGCATCTCGTAGCGTTCGGTGATCTTCGGGTGGATGTGCTCGGTCGCCCCCGCGGCATGCGGATCCGCCTCCATCTCCAACTCGAGCAGCGCCCCGTTCGAGTCGGCGCGCGTGACGAGGAACGTGACGGTCTCGCCCGTCAGCGGGTTGCGGATCACCTGGCCGGCGTTCGCCATCAGGGCGCTCCGTACTCCGGGAACGACGACGGCACGCCGCGCAGCCGGCCGAGGTGTGCGAGCCCGCGCCAGGCGAGCCGCTGGAGTCGACCGGGGATGTGGGGCGCCGCGATCTCGGCGCGGAACTTGTCCATCACGATCGCGACCTGGAACAGCGGCGAGGGCAGGCCCTTCACGGGCATCGAGATCCGACGGTCGCGCGAGAGGCCGAGGAACGTCCGAAAGTACTGCTCGAGCTGGAGCGGGGGCCGAACGGTCACGCGAACGTGCGCCGCCTCGCGCGCCTCGCGGAAGCCGTGCGGCGTCCCGGCCGGGATCACGATCGACCCGCCGGGACGGATCGTGCGCTCCATGCCGTCGACGTCCATCACGAACGTGCCCGAGACGCCCTCGAAGATCTCGACCTGCGCCGGGTGGACGTGGTCGCGGACGAAGCCGCCGGGGCTCACGTAGAGGTCGGCCTCCAGCACCTCGCCGTCCCCGTCGTGGAACACCCAGCGCTGGCCGCCGGTCGGGTCCTCGATCTCGCGGTCGCTCACGAGCGGCGCAGCACCCTTCGCCCGAGCGCGCGCAGGATCGTGAACGGCGGCGTGAGCACGGCCATCACCTTCCCGAGGGTCCGTCGCGGGTCCTGGTAGATGCCGAGCTGGTCGTAGATCGTCGCGTTGTCGTAGTACGTGCGCTCGAGGTTGAGCATTCCTTCCTCGTCGAAGCTGTAGAAGGCGGCGACACGCGACTCCATCCGCTTGCCGAGCGCGGGCAGGCCGCGCCAGTCGCCCAGGTGCGTGCCCGAGACGGTGACCTCGAGGATCACGAACTCGTCGGTGACGTGGCGCTTGTGCTCTTCGATATCGAGGTCGGGGAACGCGTGCAGGAGCTCCTTGTAGTGCTCGTGGATCTGCTCCCGGCCGTACCACTTCTCGTCGAACGGCACGTCCTCGAACCAGGGGTCCGCTCCCCAGGTGCGCATGATCGCGTCGAGGTCGTGGTCGACCTCGGACTTCACGTGCGCGTCGACGAGCTTGTTGCGCGCGGCGAGATCGGCTTCCGACATCGTGCTCACGAGATCGTCACCTCCGGTGTTCTTCGAGGATGCGGTCGGCAAAGCGGTCGGCGAGGGCGGCGATCGTCAGCGACGGGTTCGGGCCGACCGGGCCGGGCATGACCGATCCGTCCGCGATCGAGAGCCCCGGGCACGCCGAACACCTGCCCGTACGGGTCGACGACGCCGGTCTCCGGCGTGCGCCCCATCGGCGCGCCGCCGAGCGGATGCACGGTGATCACGCGCCTGAGGTACCAGAGCGGCGTGTCGGTGAACGCGCGCGCCGAGCACCCGGGCGAGGTCTTCCATCGCGGCCTTGACCGAGTCGAAGTACGCACGCGACGTCTTCGTCGTCCAGTCCACCTGCAGGTACCGGTCGCGCAGGCTCATCACGCCGTCGGGCGTGTCGCGTCCCATCCCGAGCAGCGGCAGCGTGCCCGACGACTTGACGCAGTCGCCGAGCAGCTCCGACAGCTCGGCGCTGAAGTTGCTCTCCGGCTCGTGGCCGATCTTGTTCTTCGTCCAGCGCCAGAGGAACTTCGCGGCCCGCACCGGGCGGCTGTGCACGTCCGTCATCTCGAGCAGCCAGCTCGCGAAGTGCGGATACCCGCCGTCCTCGATGTAGAAGCCGCGCCCGTTCTGCCCGGGATAGCGCAGCCGGCTCGTGATCACGGGGCCGATGCTCGGGCTCGAACGCGTGGCCGGCGCGGCGGCCTCGGTCCGTTCGGACGCTCTTGGTCAGGAACGCGAGCTTGTCGCCGTTGCCGCAGAACCGCGTGCCGAGCGCCGTCTCGACAGGCCGGGAAACGCGTCCGCGTTGCGCAGGAGCAGGTACGGCGTTCCGAACGCGCCCGCGGAGAGCACGAGCCGCGTCGCACGTCAGCGTCCGCACCGGCAGCGCGGACGTGTCCGTCCGTTCGCCCTCGCGTTCGGGCTCGTGCGTGACGTAGTGGACGACGAAGCCGCCGCCGTCGGTCGGCGCGAACGTGCGCACCTCGGAGCGCGTCCGGATCTCGCCGCCCTCCCGCTCGAACGCGGTCAGGTAGTTGAAGTCGAGCGTGTTCTTGCTGCCGTAGTTGCAGCCGATGTCGCACTCGCCGCAGAGGCGGCACGTGAAGCGCGGCATCCCGTGGAGGTTGTCGCCCTCGACGATCTGATCCCCCGGCCGCGGCGTCTGACCCGGGTTGCCGAACGTGACGGCGAGGTCCGGGAGCATCCAGTCGACGCCGAGCTCCTGTGACGCCTACTGCATCGCCTGCGTCTTCGGCGTCGATGCGTACGGCTCGACGTCGAACGGGTAGCGCTGCGGCGCGAGCATCGGCTCGACGTGGTCGTAGTGCGGATCGAGGTCGGCGCGCGTCACCGGCCAGTCCTCGCCCTGCTCGTTGACGAACCACTCGGCGTCCTTGCGGATCAGCACGTTCGCGTAGATGAGCGAGCCGCCGCCGAGCCCGCTCGAGACGAGCGCCTCCAGGCCCTTGAAGGTCCAGAGGTCGAACATCCCGTGCTTCCCCTCGCTCGGGTCCCAGAAGTTCCGCGCCATGTCGTAGGGCGTGCGCGGCGAACGACCCGGGCGGATACGCCTTGCCGCGCTCGAGCAGGCAGACGCGGCATGCCCGCCCTCGGCGAGCCGGTACGCGGTCACGGAGCCGCCGAAGCCCGAGCCGACGACGACCGCGTCGAAGTGCTCTGCCGCCGCGCTCACCAGCCGCGCGCGAAGAGCTTCGTCTTTTGACTGTCGGCGAGCGCCCGGCGGACCTTCTGCTCGTCGAGCCACTCCGGGATGCGGTGCGTGCGCCGGCGGCGGCGCGTTGCCGAGCAGGCCCGCCGAGTGGCGCGCGAGCGCGATGTCGGCCATGAAGTACCCGTGGTTCTCGAGCACCGCGATCTCGGCGTCCGAGAACTCGTCGAGGTCGATGCGCACCTGCGAGATCACCTCGGCGATCAGGTCGTCCGGGTACCCCGCACCGGAGCCGTAGCTCGACGGGAAGCTCCCGATCCCCCAGTACGCGCCCTGGAGCTCGCCGAGGATGAAGTTCGCGATCAGCCAGCGCTTGCGGACGTCGGTCGCCTGCTCCAGCAGCGAGACGACGTAGCGCAGGTTGTTCCACACGCTCGCCGCGATCTCGGGATGGGGCGTGAACGACGGCGCCGCATCCGACACGAGCACGACCGCGTGGTCGCGCCAGATCGGCTCGAGGCCGAGGTTGTCGTAGATCCCGCCGTCCGTCAGCTCGAGGGACTCGCCGTCGAGCTCGAGCTGCATCGTCGTGAAGACGCCCGGGAGGCACGACGACGCGGCGGTCGCGCGCGCGAGCGGCCAGTCGGCCGCCGGCCACGTCCGGTCGACGCGTCCCATCACGCGCCGGCCCGCGTCGAAGAACCACTGCTCCCGGTTCGAGATGTCGGTCGCCACGAACACGAAGCGCGGATGCTCCGGAAGCTCGCCGAGCGAGCCCGGCGCGGGCCCGTCCGCGTACCGGCGCGCGAGCGCGTCCGAGTCGACGTTCTTGCGGAACCAGTTCTTCGGCAGGAGCCGGCCGAGCACCGCGCGCGTGCGGATGTTCGTCTGCGTGAAGCGACGGAGCGGCTCGGCGAAGCCCTCGTCGAAGTTCGGCGCCGGCTCGCCGGCGGGCCAGGCGTTGCCCAGCTTGCGCCGATAGGTCGCGAGCTGCGCGGTCATGATGCTGCCGCCCGAGACCGAGGTGATCGTGTCGACTCGGGTGAGCAGGCCCACCTCGTTCAGCCGCCGCACGGCGCCCGCGTGGAAGAGCGACGCGCGATAGCCGCCGCCGGAGAAGCACACGCCGATGCCGGCGCGCTCGGCCTTCGGCAGCGGGACGTACGCCCGGAACCCGTGCTCCTGGACGAGCCCCGTGTTCACGCGGCCACCCGCGCCGGATCCTTGCCGAACACGGACATGATCTGCGCGACCATCTCCTCGCGCGAGTCGAAGCGGCGCTCGTCGTAGCAGCCGAGCGGGCTCTCGAGCACGTTGATAGAGGCACTTGTTGCAGTACGTGCACGGGCGCGGCGCCCGTCGAGGCCCTCGGAGAACATGCGGACGAGGTCGTTGTTCGCGATCAGAGCGCGCGCGCGATCGTGACCGCGTCGCAGCTCGCCGTGCTCGATCGCCGTCGCGGATGAGCGGCGCCGTCTGGAACCCGCCGGTGACGAGGACGGGGATCGAGACCGACTCCTTGATCCGCCGCGCGTCGGCGAGGTTCGCCGCCTCCAGCTGCTCGGGCGTTCGGCTCGCCAGCGCCACTCGAACGACCTTGTAGATCGGCCACGTGCGGAAGAGGACGTAGTTCCGGAACGTCGTGCGTGCCGCTCGAGAGCATCGTGTCGTACGTCGCGCACGACGTCCTTCGCCGCGAAGGCACCCGCGGGGTTGTCCGGGTGCGGGAAGGTGTTGCCCGCGCGAGACGTGGATCGCGTCGGCGCCCGCCTCCTCGAGCCAGCGTCGCGACCTGCACCGAGTCCTCGATCGTGTTGCCCTTCTTCGCGCCACGGCAGGAACGCGTTGCCGTGCTCGGTCGCGCTGATCTTGACCTGGAGGTGGAAGTCGTCGCCGACCTCGCGCGCGGATCGCGCGCGACCGTCTCGAGCAGCAGCCGCGCCCGGTTCTCGAGCGACCCGCCGTACTCGTCCTCGCGGTCGTTGATCGCGGACGAGAGGAACTGCGTGAAGACGTAGCCGTTGGCGCCGTGGATCTCGACGCCGTCGAGCCCCGCCTCGCGCGCGCGGCGCGCGCCCTGGGCGAACGCCGCCTGCGAGCTCCCGGAGCTGCCTGCGTCGTCGCCTGCGGCACCGGAAGCCGTGCAGCGGGTCGGAGCTTGTCCGTCGACGAGAGCCCCGGCTCGACGTCGAGCTCGATGCCGGGGATGTCGCGCTGACGGCCTGCCGTGCGCGAGCTGCACGATGTACCGGCAGTCGTGCTCGTGGACCCGCTCGCCGAGCTCGCGCCAGAACGGGATCCGGTCGTCGCGGTCGATCGCCGCGTAGTTCGGGCACGATCAGGCCGCGCGGGTCGACGCCGCACCACGAGGAGACGATCGCGCCGACTCCGCCACGCGCGAACTTCAGCTCCCAGTTGATCCGGGTCTCGGTGCCGGTGCCGTCGTAGTGGTCGAACCGGCCGGACGATGTTCGAGCGGAAGACGCGGTTCTTGACCGTCAGGTTCCGGAAACGCAGCGGCTCGAAGATCGGGTCGGCGGCCTGGCTCATCGAGTCGCCGTGCGCGACGGCACCGCATGCTCCGTAGGCCGGCAGGTCGTACACGGACATGATCTCCTCGATCATCTCCTCGCGCGAGTCGAACCGGCTCTCGCTCGTAGCACCCGAGCGGGTTCTCGACTGGTTGATCAGGCACTTGTTGCAGTACGTGCACGGGTCGCGGCGCCCGGTCGTGACCCTCGGCGAAGAGCTTCGGCGAGGTCGGGTTCGCGAGCAGCGGTCCGGGCCGATCGTGACGCCGTCGCAGTCGCCGCGACTCGATCGCCCGCCGGATCACGGAGGCGGTCTGGAAGCCGCCCGTGCAGAGCACCGGCACGCCGACCGCCTGCTTGACCGCCGGGCGTCCGGCAGCGTTGATCCCCTCGATGCGCCCGTCGCGACGCGGCCACTCCCACCACTTGCTGCATGCCCCACTTCAGCGGCCGGCGTGCGGAAGAGCGAGGTAGTTCCGGAACGTGTGGCGGCCGCTCGAGATCATCGTGTCGTAGGTCTCGGCACAGCGTCCTTGAGCGGGATCTCGCCCGGCGGGTTCCGCGGATGCGGAAACGCGCCGCCGGTCGAGACGTGGAAGCCGTCGACGCCCGCCTCCTCGAGCCACCTGCAGACCTGGATCGACTCCTCGAGCGTGTTGCCCGTCGCCCATCCAGGGATAGAGGTCGTCGCAGGTAGCTCGACGCGCGGCTGATCTTGAACTGCACGTGGTAGTCGTCGCCCGACCTCGCGCCGGATCGCGCGCACGATCTCGAGCGCGAACCGCGCGCGGTTCTCGAGCGAGCCGCCGTACTCGTCGTCGCGGTCGTTGATCGCCGAGGAGAGGAACTGCGTGATCAGGTAGCCGTTGCAGCCGTGGATCTCGACCCCGTCCGCGCCGGCCTCGCGCGCGCGCCGCGCGCCCTGCGCGAACGCGTCGACGATCTCGTCGATCTGCTCGCTGCGTCATCCGCTCGCACTGGAACCCGTGGATCGGCTCCGGCTTGTCGGTCGAGCTCCAGCCCTTCTCGTACTGGATTCCCGCCGATGTCGCGCTGCCGGCCCGAGAACGCGAGCTGGACGATGTACCGGCAGTCGTGCTCGTGGACCCGGCTGACGAGCTCGCGCCAGAACGGGATCGTCTCGTCGCGGTCGATGTGCGCGTAGTTCGGGACGATCAGCCCGCGCGGATGCACCGGCGCGTTCGAGGAGATGATCGCGCCGACGCCGCCGCGTCGCGAACTTCACGTCCCAGTTGATGTGGATCTGCGTTCCCGATGCCGTCGTAGTTGTTGAACCGGCCCGAGAGGCTCGAGCGGAAGACGCGGTTCTTGACCGTGAGGTTCCGGAACTCGAGCGGCTCGAAGATGACGTCGTGTTCGGTCATGCGACCTCCGCCGCCGTGTCGTGGGCGGAGAAACGACGGCTCGCGTAGACGGAGAAGATCTGCTCGACCATCTCCTCCCGCGAGTCGAAGCGCGCTTCCTCGTAGCAGCCGAGCGGGTTCTCGACGAAGTTGAAGAGGCACTTGTTGCAGTACGTGCAGGGACGCGGCGCGCGTGTCGCGCCCTGCCTCGAAGTGGCGGACGAGGTCGGGGTTCGCGACGAGCGGCCGCGCGATCGTGACGCCGTCGCAGTCGCCGCGCTCGATCGCCGCCGCGATCACCGACGCCGTCTGGAAGCCGCCGGTGCAGAGCACCGGGATGCTCGACCGCCTGCTTGACGGCGCGCGAGTCCGGCAGGTTGATCCCCTCGTAGCCGCCGAGCAGCGCGCTCGGGCGCTCCCACCACCAGCGGAAGCCGGCGCTGAGCGGCCACGTGCGGAAGACGAGGTAGTTGCGGAGCGCGTAGCTTGCCCGTCCGAGATGCAGCGCGTCGTAGGTCCTGACCATGTCGCGCGCCGGGAAGTCGGCCGGCCGGGTTCCGCGGATGCGGGAACTCGCCGCCCGGCGCTGACGTGGAAGTAGTCGACGCCGGCCTCCTCGAGCCACCGGCAGACCTGCGATCGACTCCTCGAGCGTGTTGCCGCGTGCGGAGCCACGGGAGCAGCTCGCGCAGCGCGCTCGCGCGACGCTGATCTTGAACCCGAGGAAGAAGTCGTCGCCGACCTCCGTCCGGATCGCGCGCACGACCTCGAGCGCGAAGCGCGCGCGGTTCTCGAGCGAGCCGCCGTACTCGTCCTTGCGGTCGTTGATCGCCGAGGAGAGGAACTGCGTGAAGAGCATCCCGTTCGCGCCCGCGAGCTCCACGCCGTCGAGCGCCCGCCTCGCGCGCCCGCGCGCGCGGCGTGCGGCGAACGAGCGCGACGACCTCGCTGGATCTCGGCGACGGTCATCCGCGTCGCAGCGGAAGCCGTTGATCGGCTCGGCGTCGGTCGGTCGAGCTCCACGCCGGTCGGGCGCTGCGAGGCCGGCCGATCATCCGCTCGCGGCCGGCGAAGACGAGCTGCGACGATGTACTTGCAGTCGTGCTCGTGCACGCGTCGGCCGAGCTCGCGCCAGAACGGGATCGTCGTCGTCGCGAGTCGATGTAGCGCGTAGCCCGGGACGATGTGCCCGCGCGCGTCGATCGGCGCGTTCGACGAGATGATCGCGCCGACGCCGCCGCGCGCGAACTTCAGGTCCCAGTTGATCCGGACCTGCGGTGCCCGAGCCGTCGTAGTTGTCGAAGCGGCCCGCGACGCTCGAGCGGAAGATGCGGTTCTTGACCGTCGAGGTTCCGGAAGCGGAGCGGCTCGAAGATGGCCGACGCGCGGGCACGGTCCAGCGGTGGGTGCTCCCCGGGTGTCGCCGCAGCAACGGATTGGACGTGCGCGTTGCTCAGCATCACCCCCGGCTCGTTGCCGCCCGAGCTTCGTCGGCAGCCGAACGTTTGTCAAGAATGCGACCGTGAGGCGGCGCCTCGACGAGTTCCGCACATGGATGACCGAGCTGGCGAAGTCGATCAGCCGGCGCCGTTGGGCGGGCTATCTCGGAGCGCCGCTCCTGATCGTCTTCGGGCTCGTCGTCCTGATCCTGCTCAACGTCGCCAACCGCTCGCTCTGGGGGCAGGTGCTCTACGCGGTGGTGATCACGACGGCGGTCGTCTGGCTGCTCGGGCGAGCGCTCTGCCACCTGCTCGGGATCCCGCTGATCTCCCTCAAGCGCTCGCTGCTCTGGGCGGTGGTCGCGGTCGTGGCGTTCCCGGTCGCACTGGCCCACGGCCCGCTCGCGCTGCTGCTGCTGTTCGGACTCCCCCTGCTGTGGCTCGTGATCCATGTCGTCCGAGCACACTTCCTCGGCTACCGCGGCGAGCCCCCGCCCTGGATCGGCCTGATCGCCGGGCTCCTCGCGCTCTCGCTGTTCGTCGTCCTCACCCCTCGCGTCGCGCACTCCGAGTCTCCGCCGCGCGCGGCACCGATCTTGACCGAGGAGGACCAGGCGCAGGCCGAGCTGGCGCGGCGCGTGCGCCCGGTCCTGCTCTTCAACTCGAGCGAGCCGCGGTTCCCGCTCAACATCGGCACCGCGATCTCGGAACGGCTCATCGAGGCCTGTCGGACCGCCCTCGGCGGCGAGCCGTGCAAGGTGCTCGACCGGGAGTCGGACGTCGACCTCGGCGCCGACTACCTGCACGTGGAGGACGTGGTCGGGCCGCGCGGAGGAGGGCCGACCAGCTCGATCTACTACCGGGTGGTCCCTGCCGGGAATCGGCTCTACGTCGACTACTGGTGGTACTTCACCAGGAACCCGAATCCCGTCGCGTCCGGGGTGTTCTGCGCCCCCGGCTTCCAGCTCCCCGGCCTGACCTGCCACGAGCACCCGAGCGACTGGGAAGGGGTCACGGTGGTGCTGGCGCCGTGCGAGGGATTCGGGCCCCCGTGCACGACGTACGGCGGCCGCCGCTGGGCGCCGGCTGCGGTTCGGTACGCACAGCACGAGTTCGTGGTCTCGTACGCGTGGCGCCCCACACTCGTGCGGCTGTGGCGCGGATGGGACCGGCCCGTCCTCCGACCGCTCGTGTTCGTCGCGAACAACAGCCACGCGTCGTATCCGACCGCGTGCCGCCGGCTCTGCAAGCAGATCCGGACGCTCTTCGGCGCGGCGGTCTCCGAGGCGGCGCACGACGGCCTCGTCCGATGGACCCACAACGCCGATTGCGACGCGTGCGTGCGGCGGCTGCCGCTGACCCGCGACGGCGAGCCGGCGCTCTGGAACGCCTTCGGCGGGCGCTGGGGCACGCAGAAATGCATCCTGGCCGGCTCCTACTGCGACGCCTCGCGCGCGCCCGGCGCGCCCTCGAAGCAGGGCCGCTACCAGGACCCGTCGGAGCCCGGCCCGTGGCTGTGCCTCGTCCATCCGGACGAGCCCGACGCGCGCGGCCTCCGGCGTTGCACGTCGTCCGCCGACCCGGACGCCGAGATCCCGGGCTTCGAGCAGGAGGGTTGATGGCGCGGCCGCGCGAGATCGGCGGCGTCATCCGCCGGATGCGGACGATCCTGCGCGAGCTCCCCGCAGACGACGGCGTCGCCGCATTCACACGCCTCTACCTCGCGGTGACGGAGGCGGTCGCAGCCTCGGCGCAGGCGCAGCAGTTCGAGAACGAGCGCTTCCTGCGCACGCTCGACGTCGCGTTCGCGAATCTCTTCTTCGACGCGCTCGACGCACTCCGCGCCGGGAACGGCTCCGCGGGCCGCGCGTGGGCGCCGCTCGTCGAAGCGCGCGGACGCCGCGGCGTCCTCCCGCTCCAGTTCGCGCTCGCCGGGATGAACGCGCACATCAACCGCGACCTGCCGGTCGCGCTCGTCCGGACGTGGCACGAGCTCGGGCTCGAGCCGCGCCGGAGATCGCCCGAGCGTCGCGACTTCCGCCGGGTCAACGCGCTCCTCGAGCAGACGGAGTCGCGCGTCAAGCCTGCGCTCGTCACCGGACCGGTCGCCGCCGTCGACACGTCGCTCGGCCGGCTCGACGACGTGCTCGCGATGTGGAAGGTGGAGAAGGCACGCGAGGCGGCCTGGGTCAACGGCGAGACGATCTGGGCGCTTCGAGACAGGCCGGGACTACAGCGGTCGTTCCTGCGCACGCTCGACCGCACGATCGGCCTCGCGGGCCGCGGGCTCCTCCGGCCGCTGTAAGAACCGTTCCGCTCGCGTGGCGCCCGGTCGCGGCTACGGCACCGACGGGTTCAACTTCAACTCCATCGACTCGACATACAGTTCCGCGGTCAGGCGCGCGACCTGCTCGGTCGACGGCTGCCGCCGGAGCGCGTAGATCCCCACGTTCCTCAGCTCGATCCGGCCGAGTTCCTGCTTCTGCGTCGCATCGAGGAAGACGATCGCACCGCTCTTCTCGCGGTCGTCGCCGTTGTTGCCCTTGACCACGAAGTCGTCGAACCAGTCGCTCCAGGTCTGGACGGAGGCCTGCCCGAAGGTCACGCGCAGGTTGGGGAACTCGGGCGTCCCCGGCTCGCGCTGGGCCAGCCGCACGGCGCCGACGTCGTCGGCCGAGACGGACTGCTTCACGGTGAACGCGTCGATCTTGCTGACCGTCTTCGTCTCGAGGTCGCCGAGCTCGAGCCGGAAGTTCGAGGAGAGCCACTGCTTCTGCTTCGCAGCCTTCGGCGCGCGCGCGGGCCCGCTGGCCTTGACGCGTGTGATCAGCTCGGGCGCGATCCTGAGCGTGAGCTCCGCCGGCGCCTTCGAGGCAGCGTCGAGCACCGGGATCGTCGTCTCCGTGATGAGCGCGCCGTGGAACTCGCGCCGAGCCTTCGCATCGAGCCTGGCATCGGTCTCGACGATCGCACCCTCGCGCGGCTTCGCCTGCCCCTTCCACGAGTCGGAGATCCACGTGTACACGTCGCTCGACGAGCCGAGGTCGATGCCGAGCGTGAACTCCTCGTACTTCACGGTCCCGATGTGCTTCTTCGGGAACCGCTCGGGGCCGACCGGCTCGACGACCACATCTGCGGCGATCTCGCCGCCCTCGACGGACTTCAGGAACCCCGCCTGGGCGCCGTCGAGCTCGAGAAGGAACCTGCCGCCGACGCTGCGCGGAACGTTGCCCATTCGGACCTCCTGGGTTGGAAGTGCCGCAGCGTGCCGCGCGAGCCTAGCGCGGGCCGGCCGGGGTTCCTAGCGGCCCGCCGAGCTCAGCCGGCAGGAGCGAACCCTGCGAGCTCGCGCTTGAAGTCGGCGGCCTGCCCGATCTTTCGACCGAGCGCCTCGAGGTCGGGGATGCGATCGACCGAGTCGAGCTTCCGGAGCGACCGTCGGAGCCCTGCGTCGGTGATGCCCTCGGCGCGAAGCGCGTCCTCCGAGAGGTCGGCGTTGTACCGGACGTAGGTGAACAGGCTCTGGCCGCCGACGCCGTCCGCGCCGACGCGGCTGCCGAACTCGCGGTCGATCTCCTGGCCGCCGACGGTCAGGCCGACCGAACGACAGAGCATGTCCTGCACCGTCGACGCGCCGTTCATGAACACGGCGGCGAGGTTCTTCGCGTTGAAGGCGACGTTGACCTGGCGGGCGACCAGGCCCGGGTGCACGGCGGCGGACGAGCCCGTTCCGACCGAGACGAGCAGCAGCCGGTCCGGGCCGGTGGCCCATTTCAACCCGTACTCGGGCAGCGTCGCGAGGAGGAAGAGGATCAGCGCAGGGTTGTTGTACGGCGTGATCCCGCCGTCCTGGAACACGAACCTGTTCGATCCGATCTCGACCTCCTGCGGCGGGAAGAAGACCGGCGCCGCGGCGCTCGCGCGGACGAGCGGCGAGAGCGCAAGGTCGAGGTTCCGGTCGGGCGGCGCCTTGAGGTACCGGTCCGCGCGGTTGTACTTCGCCGCGGGTGCAGTTGCTCACCGGCCACGGCGAGTCGGTGCCGGTGTTGTGCATGAGGAGGAGCAGGAGCGATCGGAGCTCCGGGTCGCCGAGCGTGCGGTCGGCGCCGTAGAACGACTCGAGCTCGCGCGCGAGCGGCCCGTCGCGATAGATCGAGCGCAGGCGAAACGGGAGGAAGCGCTTCGAGAAGATCTTCCCGCCGAGGTTGCGGTACATCTCCTGCACCTCGGCCACGGGCTTGCCGAACGCGAGCGCCGTCGCGATGATCGCGCCCGTGCTCGTTCCGCCGATGTAGTCGAAGTAGTCGGCGAGCACGAGGTCGTCGCCGTGCTGCTCTTGCAGGTACTGCTCGAGCTCGCGCAGGATCGCGAGCGTCAGCACGCCCCTGATGCCGCCGCCGTCGAGTGCGAGCAGCCGCTTGGGGCCTTCGGAGGTCTGGCGCGCCTCGTAGGCGCGCGGCGTCGGGTCGATCACCCGGACGTTCGGCGCGGGGCCGGTGAGCCCGAGCTGCCGGACGAAGTCGCGCGTCCCGCCGGGGCCGTCGCCCTCCCGTCCGTTCCAGACGACGAGCGTGTGCGGCGGACCGCCGGCGAGCGAGCGAGCGGTCTCGACGATCCAGCGGTTCGTCGCGCGCGAACAGCTCGTCCTCGGACGGGGGCGGATCGGGAAGGACGCGCACCTCGCGCATGCTCGAGCAGCGCGCGGAAGCGCTCCGTCCAGTCGCCTTCGCGTCCCGCGACCGAGCGGCGCTCGAACTCGTCCGGCGGGAGCGCGAGGCAGATGACGGCATCGGCTCCACGCGCGAGGCACTCCTCCGCGACGATGATGTCCGTGCCGTTCGCCCCGCCCGTCACGACGGTCGTCTCCGGCCCGACCCCCCACGCATCGAGCGCGTCGCGGACCTCGCTCGTGACGCGCGGCACCTGGCGCGGAGGGAACCGGACCTCGCCGCGGTCCGGGCATGTCGACCATGTGCCCGCTCGCGACGACGACGCGTGCCGTCATCCGCCGGCCGCCGAGACGGTCGGGAGCTCCTGCCTGAGCCCGTCGAGGATCTCGTCGAGCTGCCGCCGGACGTCGTCGTCCGGCTGGCCGGCGAGATCGCTCTCGAGATCGGCAAGCGTGGTCTGGAGCTTCCAGCTCCCCGCGCCCTCCCGCTGGACGTCCTTCAGCAGGCGCCGCGCTCCCTCGACGTCACGACGGTCGAACGCGCAGCCGAGCAGCGTCGGCCGCGCCCACTCGTCCGCGATCCCGAGCTCGATCACGCGGTTGCACGCACGCATCGTGACGAGCTGCGTCTCGGCCGCGCGCTCGGTCGTCGCCCGGCTCGCCGCGGTTGCGGTAGAGGCGAGCGAGGTTCGACGCGTTGTAGTAGCTGTTCAGGTCGAGCAGCATGCCGTGCTCGTACGCGTCGATCGCGAGCTCGAGATACCGAGCGCGCTCCGACTCCGTCGTCGCGCGGCGGTAGAGCTCCTTGTAGCGCCCGCCGACGCAGGCCGTAGGCGCTCCGGCGTGCCGCCCTGGGTCTCGATCAGCTCCTCGAGCCTGCCCGCAGCTTCCGCCGGGTCGCCGTACTTCGACAGCGCGAGTGCACGCTGCTCGAGCACGAGCGGATGGCGCGCGACGTCGGGGGGCAGCGAATCGATGTAGTCGAGCGTCTCCTTCCAGGTGGTGAGATCGCGGAGCAGACGGAGGAGCTCGAGGACGACGGCCTCCTGGATCGCGCGCGTTCGTCCGTGCCGCTCGAGGACCTCGAGCGCCTTCGCGCGCCGCTGATCGGAGCGGCGCGACACGCGCTGCACGCACGTCGGCGTTGAACGCGGAGAGCTGCGCGACCTGCTCCCGGAACGCGGACGCCCGCGAGGCCGAGGAGTCCGGAAAGCCCTCGACCGCGTCGAAGACGGGCGACGAGCCGTCGATCAGCGGCCCCACGTTCGCGGTCAGCTTCTCCTTCGCGGCCGCCGCGGTGGTCGTCTCCGATCGTCCCGTCCGGGAGCGGAAACCGCAGCTGCCGGATCTGCGCGAGGTCGAACACCGGCTTCGCCCAGTCGGCCGCGATCAGCACACAGCCCACGCGCTTGGCCGCGTGGCGCACGCCGATCTCGTAGTAGACGTTCGCGTTCGGAAGCGAGACGTCGGCGACGACGAGATCGGCGAGCGCGAGCCGCTGGATCATCTCCGAGATGATCAGCGCGCCGACGTCGCGATCCGCACGCACGGCCTCGTAGCCCAGCTCGGTCAGGACAGGCTCGATAGACGCGGTACCAGAGCGCGTCGAAGTCGACCTCCGTCGGCACGTCCGGCTCCGACCGCCCCGTGGGCTTGGTGTCGAACGGCATGACGACGAAGGCGATCGGGGCGGGCATCGACGTCCTGCCTGGACTCTTACCACGCCGCTCGCCCGGCGTGGTTGCATGTACCAGGTGAGCTCTCCCGCACGGCTACCCGAGCTGGCCGAGACCTACGCGCCGATCGTCGTGCTGCATGCGGACGAGAAGCTCCGCCCTGCACCGGTTGCCTGGTTCCTCGAGCGGAGCGCGCTGCGGTGGGCGACCGGCCGCGGTCTCACCGGGGAGAAGGTCTCCGACGCCGTCGACGCGAGCCGGCTCGGAGCGGCGAGCGCGAAGCCCTACGAGCATCACGACTTCGCGGCGAGCGCACTCACCCGCCCGCTGGACGAGAGCCGGGCGCGTCCGACCGGCCTTCCGCCCGAGCAGGGCTTCTTTCTCCGCCTGCGCGAGGAGCGGTTCGCCCGCGGCCGGGACGACCCGTCGCGAACGTACTGGGACTACGACGAGGCGACCGGTGGGCTGACGTACTGGCTGTTCTACCCGGGCAGCGCGCCCCCGCTCGGGATCCTCAGGGCGAGTGAGCAGCTCGAGGGGCGCGACGAGGAGGTGCCGGACGAGATCGTGGCGGCCGACTCCGCGGCGAAGCTCGAAGAGTTCTCGCGCGCGTACCCCGGTCTCGCAGCCCAGGCGGAGCCCGACGAGGAAGGGGTCGTCGGAGACGCGATCCAGCGGCTGCGCGTCGTCTCGGAGGGCGTTCGCGCCCTGCTTCGCGACGACAACGTCCTGCACGAAGGCGACTGGGAGCGGATCACCGTCTACCTCGACGAGCGCGACCCCGACGGGGCGCCGCCCGCATCGGTCGCCTTCTACCGCCACTCGACGAACACGTTCAGACGCTGGACGGCCGTCGAGAAGGACGATACGCATCCGGTGGTCTATTGCGCGATCGGGAGCCACGCCTCGCTCCCGTCCGCGGACTTCGGCTTCATCGACGTCGGCGACCCGGACGGCCCGCGCTGGCGGACGTTCGACGACCTCACGCACGTGATCGCGGAGCCCTGGTACGGGTTCGGGGGCGCCTGGGGCCGCCTCGGCAAGGTGCGCGACTCGACCGGGCCGCTCGGCCCGGGCGCGCACTGGAAGCACCCGGCACCGCGGCCGGCAGGCTGACCGGCAGAGTTCAGGCATGGAGCTCATCAGGAACAGCATCGAGACCGGGCGAGGCCCCGGCGACTGGTTCACCGGCGCGGTCTTCGTCGACACCGTTGCCGCTCCCTCGGAACGATCCCGGATCAGTGCGAGCAGCGTGCACTTCACGCCGGGCGCGCGGACCGCGTGGCACAACCATCCGAACGGGCAGACGATCTGGGTCACCGAGGGCGTCGGCCTCGCGCAGCGCCGCGGCGGCACGATCGAGGTGATCCGTCCGGGCGACCGCGTGTTCTTCGAGCCGGACGAGGAGCACTGGCACGGCGCCTCGCCGACCCGCTTCATGACGCACCTCGCCATCCTCGAGGTCGGCGACGACGGCAAGTCCGCGACGTGGGGCGATCACGTCACGGACGAGGAGTACGAGGCCCCCCATGATTGACGTCCAGCGCGTCGACTACGTGCGCGTGCCGGTGACGGACATCGACCGCGCGACCGACTTCTACGGACGTGTGCTGGGGCTTCCGCGGAACCCGAACTCGCCGGCCGACGACTGGGTCGAGTTCGAAACCGGCAACGTCACCCTCGCGCTGATGACGCCGCACACCCACGACTACGAGTTCACGCCGCTACCGCCCGGCACGCTCGCCCTGCGCGTGCCCGACGTGGCCGAGGCGAAGGCGAAGCTCGAGGCGGCCGGCGTCCGTGTGAACGAGATGTGGGACTCGGGCGCTTGCCAGGGCGCGGGGTTCAGCGACCCCGACGGCAACCCGATCCTGCTCCACCACCGCTACGCGCCCTACGCCGACGGGACGAGCCCGGACGAGCAGGTCTGAGCGACCTAGCGGTCGAGATCGACGCGCGGCGGCGGCCAGTACGTCGCGACGACCGGGCCGACGAGGCTCTTTCGCGGCACCGACCCCCACGCGCGTGAGTCGCACGACATCGTGCGGTTGTCACCGAGCATGAAGTAGCGGTCTCTCGGGACCTTCCAGACGCCGGAATCGTCGCCGCGCTGCGCGGCGCTCCGAATGTACGCGCTCTCGTCCAGCGGCCTGCCGTCGATCGCGACCCGGCCGTGGTCGATCGTCACGGTCTCTCCGGGGAGCCCGACGATCCGCTTCACGAACGTCCCGCCTTCGCCGCCGCCGCATCGGTGAGCGGCGGCCGCGGGCGCCTCGAAGACGACGATCTCGCCGCGTCGTGGGTCGCGGAACCGGTACGCGAGCCGGTTGGCGAGCACGCGGTCGGAAAAGCTCCCGAGGCAGCCGTCGGTCGGGCGGGCGCAGTGCAATGTCGGCTCCATCGACGACGTCGGGATCCGGTACGGCTTCGCGACCTCGGCCTCGAAGATCAGGACGAGCGCAACCGCGACGGCGAGCGTCAAGCCCCAGTCGATCGCGGTCCGCACCGGTCGCGGGAACCGCGAGAGCGACCTGTCCAGGAGCGCCGTCACGCACCCAGGGTAGTCGCCACGCAGGATCTGCCATCGTTCGGCCATGCCCACCGACCAGTACCACGAGCCGCCCGACGAGCTCGGTGCGGAAGCCCGGACGTTCGCGCGTGTGATCGCGTCCCTCCAGGAGGAGGCGGAGGCGATCGGCTGGTACGAGCAGCGCATGTCGATCGAGACGAACGACGAGGCGCGCGGGATCATGGAGCACGCTCAGCGCGAGGAGTTCCTCCACTTCGCGATGGACCTCGAGTTCCTTGCCCGCCGCAAGGAGAAATGGCGGGTCGCGCTCCAGAAGATCCTCTTCACCGAGGGCGACATCGTCGAGCGCGCAGAGGCGGCGGAGGACGCCGTCGAAGACTAGGCGGCGGTCACGAGCTCGATCTCGCGGTCGACCGAGGCGCGCCCGCGGCGGATCACGTTCACGAGTGCCGCGCAGGCGTCCGGGTCGAACTGGGAGCCGGAGCACGCCTCGAGCTCTTCGAGCGCGGCCGAGACGGACAGCGCACGGCGGTAACTGCGATCCGTGGTCATCGCGCTGAACGCATCACAGCAACAGACGATCCGTGCGACGAGCGGGATCTGCTCGCCGGCAAGCCCGTCGGGATAGCCGCCGCCATCCCACCGCTCGTGGCACGAGCGGACGAAGCGCCCGATCTCCTCGAGCCGCCCTCCTACGCGCTCGAGCAGGCGCTGCCCCTCGATCGTGTGCGTGTTCACGATCGCGCGCTCCTCCCGGGTGAGCGGGCCCGGCTTGTTGATGATCTCCGGCGGGATGCTGATCTTGCCGACGTCGTGGAGCATCGCGACGAACTCGGCGTCGAGCCGCGTCCGCGCGTCCACCTCGAGCTCGTCGCAGACCGCACGCACGAGGTCGAGCACGTCGCGGCTGTGTGCCCCCGTGTACGCGTCGTCGGCTTCGACGACGTCACCCAACAGGAGCGCGGTGCCTCGATATGCGCTCGAGAGCTCGAGCGCCTGATCCATCCGCCGCTGCCGCTCGCGGCTCGTGAGCGCGACCATGAAGAGCAGCGGGAGCGGAAGGAGCAGCGCGAGCTCGTCGTGCAGCGCGCCGATCGCCGCCAGCAGCCCGAGCGGCGCAAGCGCGAGGTCGATCGAGAAGACGAGCGCCATCTGTGAGCCGAGCTGGCGCGGAGGCACGCGCAGAGCCGCCCACTCGCGCGCCGCCGAGCTGAGCAGATCCGCAGCGAACTGCGCCGCGAGCGCCAATGCCAGCACGAGCAGCGTCCGCACCTCCATCGACGCCTGCACGGGGACGAGCAGGAAGACGAGCGCCGGCCCGAACGCAAACCACGAGCTTCCGATCACGACGAGCGTCCGTTCCAGCGGAACCGTGCCCCGCAGGTACTCCGGCGCCTGGCCGAGCAGGCCTCCCACGGCGACCCAGAGCGGCAGCTGCTCCGGCGGCAGCACGAACAGCATCTCGACGAGCACGAGCTGCGTCGCGATCGCGAGCGTGCTGCCGACCTCGAACTTCAGCCGCGAGGCGAGCGCGTACGAGAGGACGAGGAGGCCCACCACCCATGGCTCCGGCAGCGCCGAGTGCCAGCCGAGTGCAAGCAGCGACGCCAGCGCGACGAAGGCGACCGACGACGTCCAGTACGTCAGGCGTTCGGAGCGCGTGAGCGTCGATGCCTCCCGCTCGCGCGCCTCGGCGAGCAGCTGCTCGCTGAGAGGATCGAACGACGTCTCGGTCACCTGCTCTGGCAGGGATCGACGTAGACGCCACCGAGCACGAAGGTTTCGCCCTTCTGGAGGCCGTGCACCTTGAACTCGAATGCCACCGGCGTCCAGCCGCTCGCGGACGCGACCGACAGGCGGTTGACGCCGATCGGAACCGAGACCGACGGCTGCCAGCGGTCGTCGACCTTGAGCCTCGCCACCGTCAGGTCCTTCGCATGCCCGTCGAGGTCCTCGTAGAGCACCTTCACCTCGAGGTGCGCCTTCCCGTTGCCGCCGTGGTCGGCGAGGAAGAGGCGCATCGTCGGGTGCTCGACGTTGACGCACATGACCGGCGTGACGGCCTCACCGCCCTTGTCGAAGAGGAGCGAGCCTGTCCCCGGCGTGAACGGGTCGTCCTCGTCCGAGACGGAGACGTTCTTGAGCGACCAGCGCGAGGTGTCGGCGAGATCGCCCTGCGGGATCAGGCTGTAGTCCGCGTCGTCGCCCCACGGGAGGAATGTCTGCGACGAGGCGCCGAAGCCGCACTCCGCCGCCGCGGCGAGCTTCCCCTCCCTCGCGCTTCGACCCTTCTCCTGCAGCTCGGCCATCTTCTTGTCGAGCTCGCGCAGCTGCTTGCTGATGTCGACGACCTGGACGTCGTCGTCGTCCGACGCGAGCGCCGCTCCTGCCCCGAGGAGCGCCGTCAGCACGATGAGCCCGAGGGTGAGGGCACGCCGCAGATTCCGCCTCATGTCGCCGTCCTTTCGCCGCAGTCTCCTCGCCGGCACCGCAACCGGCGGGTCGCGGCTCATCGAACTCGCGACCTCGACGCTCTGAATCCCCCGCACGGGTGAGAGGGCCGCGAATCACTCGAACGGGGATCACGATTTCCGCGGCAGTGGTTGAATCCTGCCGTGGAGAGCCGGCTACCGGCGGGCACCGTGACGTTCGTGTTCACCGACATCGAAGGGTCGACGCAGTTGATCCGTGACCTCGGCGACGCGTACGGGGACGTGCTGGACGATCATCGCCGGATCCTGCGCACAGAGCTCGGCGGCTCGGGCGGCCTCGAGATCGACACGCAGGGAGACGCCTTCTTCTTCTCGTTCACGCGTGCGCGGGAGGCGGTCGACGGGGCGGTCGCGGCGCAGCGGGCGCTCGGCCGCCACGAGTGGTCGCACGACGCGAACGTTCGCGTTCGCATGGGATTGCACACCGGCGAGCCCGCCGTGGGCGCCGAGGGTTACCACGGCCTCGACGTCGTCCGCGCGGCGCGGATCTGCTCGGTCGGCCACGGCGGACAGATCCTCCTGTCCGAGACGACGAGAGCGCTGATCGGCAACGACGTTCCCGACGGCGTCGAGATCGCGGACCTGGGCCGGCAGCAGCTGAAGGGCCTCGGGGACGAGCGGCTCTTCCGGCTCAGCCTGGCCGAGGCTTCGGATCATCAGCTCGAGCTGAAGCCGAAGCGTGTCCCGTACCGAAGCCACGCCGAGGTTCTCGGCGAGGAGTTCAACGACCGGATCGGCCGGTTCGTGGAGCAGCAGCTCGAGCGGTCGTTCGCAGCCGTGCGCCAGCCAACGCCTCCGCCGGCGCGGAAGCAGTCGGCGGCCGCGATCCTCGCCGTGATCTTCGGCGGGCTGATCGTGCTGCTGCTCGTTCTCAAGCTCGCGTTCTTCTAAAGCTGAGCTCACCGCAGGAAGTCCGGTGGGTCAGGTCGAACCTGGACCGCGGGGATCGATCGACACTGGACGGAAGAAAGGCGGAAACCATGACCCCAGAGCTCCAGCGGAAGCTGACAGTTGAGTTCATCGGGATGTTCCTCTTCGTGTTCACGGTCGGTATGGCGACCAACAAGGCGGGCGCCGGGGCGTTGGCGCCGCTCGCGATCGGATCGATCCTGATGGTGATGGTGTTCGCCGGCGGCCACGTCTCAGGCGGCCACTTCAATCCGGCCGTCAGCACCGCCGTCCTGTTGCGCGGGCGCATGGCCTCGAACGAGTTCGTCGCCTACCTGGTGACCCAGTTCGCCGCAGCCGTCGTCGCCGGTCTGCTCGTGCGCTACGTGGGCGGCGTCGAGCAGCATGCGATTGTCGCGAGTGCCGGCAAGATGCTCATCGTCGAGTTCCTCTTCACGTTCGCGCTTGCCTGGGTGGTCCTGCACGTGGCCACGGCGCGCGGCACCGAGGCCAACTCGTTCTACGGGCTCGCGATCGGCTTCACCGTGGTCACCGGCGCGCTCGCCGTCGGCGGCATCTCGGGCGGGGCCTTCAACCCCGCGATCGCGCTCGGCGCGATGGTGACGGGGCTCTTCGAGTGGAGCAACATCTGGATCTACCTGATCGCAGACTTCCTCGGGGCCGCCGTCGCCGCCTGGGCGTTCCTCTTCGTCCTCCCGGGCGAGAAGGCAACCGGAGACATCGAGGCGGCGAGCACCGAGTAACCGCGCGGCGGGTGGGCGTTCAGGCCCGCGCAACCTCGTCGGTCTGAGCGCCCACCTCCTCGAGCGAGAGGACGCTCCTGCACGCAACCGGCGAACGTTCAAGCTTGCGCCTCGCTTGGCTTGGCGAGCTTGGAGTCGCGCGGTTGAAATTCTGAGAACGAGGCTGTAGCCTCGCGCGCGAATCCGAGGCGACTGGGGAGGGGTCTGGATGGCCGACGATCAACGGGCCGCGCGGTGGTTCGGCGTGCTGTTCATCATCACGTTCATCACGTCCATCGCAGCGCTGGCGCTGTTCCAGTCCGTGCTTGACGACCCGGCCGGCTACATCGCCGGTGGCGGCAAGGACAATCAGATCTACCTGGGAGCCTTCTTGGAGTTCCTTCTCGTTCTCGCGAACGTCGGAACCGCCGTCGTCCTCTATCCGATCGCGAGGCGGCAGAACGAGTACCTGGCCATCGGCTACGTCGCGGCGCGGATCATCGAGAGCGTCTTCATCGCGACGGGGGTCATCTTCATGCTCGGGGTCGTCAGCCTGCGCATGGACTCCCCGAACGCGGGCGACCTGGCTGTCTCGCTCGCCGCGCTCAAGGACTGGACATTCCTGCTGGGCCCCGGAATGGTCGTCCCCTTCGGGAACGGGCTGATCCTCGGCTACCTGATGTACCGCTCCCGCCTCGTCCCCCGTCCGTGGCCTTGGCTCGGACTGATCGGAGGGCCGCTCCTCCTGTTCGGCAACGTCGGCGTGCTCTTCGACTGGTGGAACCAGACTGGCTTGGTGAACGTCCTGGTGATCCCGGAGTTCATCTGGGAGGCGTTCCTTGGCATTTACTGTGCGATCTGGGGATTTCGGCGTGATTCACCGATCCTGTCGCCGAGCGTGCGTTGACATCGCATTCCGCGCCTCCCACGCAATCAACGTCTGACGCGTCGATCAGGGGCGCTGCACCCTCGGGGCAGCGTTTGCTCGCCCTGTCCGGGGTCGCATTCGCGGTGCTCTTTCTGATCGGTTGGTTCGCAAGCGGCGGCGATGCACCGGACTACAACGCGCCGGATCAGGACTGGGCGACGTGGGCGGAGGACAATCAGTGGAGGAGTCGCATCGGAGCTTTCGCGATGCTGGTCGCAGGCTTCGTCTTCCTGCACTACGCAGGCGCGATCCGGAGCGCGCTCGGACGTGCGGAGTCATCCGTCCGGGGATCGGCACAACTTGCGCGCGTTGCGTTCGCGGGTGCCATCACTGGCATGGCGGGCATGACCATGGCCATCGTCATCATCTCGAGCGCAGATAGCGAGGGTGCCGGCGCGAACCCAATCGTGACTCGCGCAGTGGCGAGTGCGTCGGCGGGGCCTTTCCTAGTCTCTGCCATGGGCTTCGCTGCATTCCTCATGCCTGCGGGACTTCTGACACTTCAAAGCGGAGTCTTCGCCCGCTGGACAGGTGTCGTCGCGCTCATCGGCGCGGCGTCTTTTCTCGTCACGTTCGGCGCGGTCCTCTCGGGCTTGGGCGAAGACAGCCTGTTCGGCTTCGGTTTCTTTCCCGGAGTGCTGGCGCTCGTGATCTGGTCGATCGCTACGAGCATCGCCCTCTCACGCGCCGCGGCGACAGAAACAGAGACATGAGCCCGGCTCTCCTCGCGGCCTAGTCCCGACTGAACGGCGTTCGGGTGACATTCCCGAACACTGGCCCAGCCGAGCGTCGGGATCGACTTTGGTCTCGCCACCTGCGTTGAGGCAGGATGTCGGCGTGAGGGATTCGGCGTTGGGAGCGAGGATCGTCCCGGCCAACAAAGCATCCTGGGATGACCTAGAGGCAATCCTCGCGGGCGCCAGCTGTCACGGGGGACGCTGCTACTGCCAGCGCTTCAAGCTCCACGGGACCGCATGGCCCGGCGACGCGCTCGATCACGCTCGCATGCTGCGCGAGCAGACCGTTTGCGGGCATCCAAAATCGGCCACGACAAGCGGTCTTGTCGCCTATCTCGATGGTGAGCCGGCCGGGTGGTGCAACGTGGAGCCCCGCACCGCTTACCCGTATTTCCGGAGCGTGCCTTGGCGGAAGCGAAACGAAGACAGAAGCGACGCCAGCATCTGGGCCGTGCCGTGCTTTATCACCCGCTCAGGGTTCCGTCGCCGCGGCCTCAGCTACGCGCTTGCACGCGCCGCCGTGGACTTCGCACGCGAGCGCGGAGCCCGCGCCCTGGAGGGCTATCCGATGATCCCCGAGCGTGGGAAGGACGTTGCATGGGGCGAGCTCAGCGTCGGCCACGTCAGCATCTTCACCGCCGCCGGCTTCGCAGAGGTCAGCCGCCCAACCCTCCGCCGCGCCGTCATGCGCATCGACTTCTAGCAGAGCTCGGGTGACATTCCCGAACGCTGGCGCAGTCGAGTGCACGCGGACTGACCAGGGACTATCCGATGATGAACACGGCCACGAGCGCGGATTCGAGAGGCGCGAGCGTGTCACGAAAGAACGCAATCCCGTCCAGCATTGCGTAATCGACGCCCTCTGCTGCCGTCTCGTTGAACTCCTCGTAGGAGCGGCGAAGCACTGCCCCGTCGAACGCAATCGGATCGAGGCGTGCCAGGTAACGCTCACGATGATCTGACGTGAGAACAAAGACCGAGCGCTCTCGGGTCTGCGAGAGGGCCGAGGCCACCTCATCGTGGTCAGAGTGCAGAAGGTCGATGCCCTGGCCGTCGAGGTACGGCAACAGCGTCGCAAGAACGTCGCCAGACCAGCCGTACTCGATGCGAGTGATGGTCTCGCGGCCCAGGACATCCCAGAATTCATCCGACGTTCCACGGAGGATGCGTTTCCGCGGGCTAGCAGCAGCCTGCACGATCGGGAGTGCGGACTCAGAGATCACGAATGACCGACCAATCGCGGACCCGCGTTTAGACCATGGTGTCAGCCTCGAGTCGCTCATCACGGTTCTGCAGTTTGCTAAGCGAAGCAATTCGTCGACCACCTGGTGGAGAGGCTGGGTAGCGTCCACATCTATGGCTCCGGCCGGTTTCTCGTCGCTCCGATTTAGCCTGAGCATGAGTTCGAGTTCCTCGGGCTGCTTGCCATATTCATTATTGGTGCGCTCTTGGAGGCGGCGACGCATGGTGTCATCGTCGATGCGGAGGTTGAATATCTTGGTGAAATAGGGCAGAAAGCGGTCGCGATTACGGCTGCTTCCACAGACAAATAACACTTCTGGTTCCGGGCTTTCGAGTTCGCTGACAGCTCTTTGCTGGTCCCACATTGAGCTGTCGTAATGAATGGGCCTACCTGGGAGACCGGTGTCAGGGTCGGCATGGCACTTCCAAGCACGGTCGGTACTGATGGCCTTGTAGCCGCGCCGGATCAGCTCCTCGTAGACCGAGGATTTACCGGCACCAGATAAGCCCTCCACTAAATAGTTCCGTTTAGCCATGGTGATTGGTCCAAGACCTCGCCGCACCCAGTGTATGGAGACGCTCTGGCGTCACTCCGGACCACTGGCCCAGACGACGTACGAGTCTGTAGTTACAGAGTTGGTTCGCCGACGGCGGCGACGAAAGACTGTGCGATTTGTCTTCGTCATGCCCGCAGACTTAGGATCGCGCCCATGGATGAACTGCGCCCCGGTGTCTGGCATTGGCAATCGCCGCATCCCGGGTGGAACGAGGAGGAGTGGTGGCCCGAGCTCGTATCGTCGTACGCGATCGAGCTCGGCGACGACTTCCTGTTGTTCGACCCGCTCTCCGTTCCCGACGAGCTGCGCGAGCGCGCGACCGCCGTCGTCCTGACCGCGCCGTACCACGACCGCGACGCCCGCGGGCTCGGCCTCCCGGTGCACACGCCGCCCGCAGACACTTGGCAGGATTGGGTCGAGAAGTTCGGCGTCGACCCCGACCGCGTCCGCGGCAGGGAGAGTGAGGACCTCGCCTGGCTGCGCGCGGGCGAAGGCGAAGGACACTTCCACGGTCCCGGAGCGTGGCCGTTCGGCATCAACGCGTACGCGGGCCGCGAGGACAACGATCTCATCCTCTGGCTGCCGTCGATCAACGCGATCGTCACCGGCGACTCGCTCTCCGACTTCGGCGATGGACTGGACATCCAGCTCGGCGGTCGCAAGCACGTGACTCGCGACGATGTCGTCCGACGGCTCCGTCCGCTGCTCGATCTGCCGGTCGAGCTCGTGCTGCCCGCGCACGGCGAGCCGACGGATCGCGCGGCGCTCGAGCGCGTGCTTTCCTGAGCGGCAACCCGAGTCGACGCTTAGCGCGGCTCTGTAGTGGGGTCGTAGAGTTCCGGGATGGCGATCGTCGTGTTCCCCGACGGAACGCGCGTCCGCGCTTCATCGATTTCCGACCGTTGCGTCGACGATCCTGAGCGCACGTTCGGCCTCTATCTCGATGCGCGCTGGGAGCCGACCTGGCCCGCCACCGTGATCGACTGGAAGGACTTCGGACTACCTGAGAATCCAGAGCTTGCGGCACAACGGATCGCGGAGGCATTCGGCCGGGCGGGACGCGATGGGCTCGTCGAGGTCGGCTGCTTGGGCGGGAGCGGTCGCACCGGAACCGTGCTGGCGTGCATGGCCGTCCTCGCAGGCGTGCCCCCGGAGCAGGCCGTTGTGTGGGTCCGCGCTTCGTATCGCCCGGAAGCCTTGGAGACCGCCGACCAGGAGGCGTGGGTGCAGTGGTTTGCCGCGTGGGTGGACGCCCATCCCGAGGCGAGTGCGAGTCATCCCGGCCTCGGGTGACATTCCCGAACACTGGCCCTGGTCTCAGTCCTAGGGCGTAAGCAGTTTCCAGTGCCCCTCGGAGACGACCTCGACAGTACCGTCGACCACTTTGAAGGCGGTCTCGTCGTCGATCGCGTACGCGGGGCCTGACAAGCCGGCCGCCCATTCTTCTGCGGTGGCCATCGTGTTCCACGGCAGGTCAGGGTTGTCGAGGTGCGGGAAGATCGAGAAGTCGACGATCCCTAGGGTGCGGTCGCCTGTCGCGGACGGCCACGTCACGAAGTCGTCACCGATCCGGGGGGTCATCACCATGCTTCCGGCGCTCACCCCAACCCAGACCGACTCGGGCAGCGACGGCAGAAGGTCTGCCAAGCCGGACGCCCGCATCCAGTGGCACAGGTACGCGGCATCGCCGCCCTCGACGAGCAGGACGTCAGTCTCTCGGACCAGCGGGACCCAGCGCTCCGCGTCGAGGCTCGGCAGGGCGGTGAGCTCCAGCACCCCCATGGACTTCCAGCCCAGTCCGACCGTGGGCGTGCCAGGCTCCTGCCCGCTGATGCACCGCCACGCCTGGCGAGGACCCGCCATGGGATGCCCGTACAACGCCGTGGGAATGCAAAGGGCGTCGCACTCGGCAATCGGCTTGCCCAGCAGTTCGACCAGTGCGTTGCGGATGCTCGCGTTCTTGATGCCAGCGGACGTGAGAAGAAGCTTCAAGTTGCCTCCCGAATTCGTTGGTGTCGGCGAGAACGTCCCGGGGCTTACGGATCCGTACGCGGTAGAGACGGGGTGGCCGGCGAAAACTCATCGGTTCCGGCCGATCCAGCGTCAGTTCTTCAGGAAATCCGAACTGGCGCACACGACTCGCCCAGGTCAGGGCTATTCCTGATCGAACCGGTGGCGCGTCTGGCCGAAGGTGCCCTTGGCGAACGCGAGCACCTTGGTGGGCTTCACCGAGAACACGAGGATCGCGTCGGCGTTTGCCTCGTGCCGGAAGCCGCCCTCGTGCACCTCGTAATGCCAGCGGCCGTCCCACTTCGCCTCCCACGCCTCTGCGAGCCGTTTGAGGACGCTCTCCTCTATCACTTGGACGGCCTCGCCCTCGACCACGACGTCGAGTCCTCGCTCCCATTCGTTGCAACCGGTCATCAGGATCACGTTCTGGTTGGTTCTCAGGTTCACGGCCTTCTGCTCGCCGAAGCCGGTCGCGAAAGAGATCGCGTCATCGAGCCAGACAGCGACGAGTGGCGTCACATGCGGCCGACCGTCCGCTCGGACGGTCGCGATCCAGAACAACTCGGCGTCTTCGAGCGCCCGGCGAGTCTGGTCCCAGTCGGTCGCGACCGCGGCCGGGTCGCTGAAGCGCACGTCGAGCTCGGTCAATGGCTGCCTCATCGAGGGCTCCTTTTCGATCCAGGGTCTGAGCGGCCCCCGCGCTTACGGATCCGCACGCAGTAGAGACCGGCAGCGCACCAAGAATTCATCGGCGATCTTTGCGATCCGCGAAAATGACCGCGTGGCGCTTCAACGGATGGACAACGTGGGCATCGTGGTGGAGTCGCTTGATGCCGCGATCTCTTTCTTCGCCGAGCTGGGCCTCGAACTCGAGGGGCGAGCGATGATCGAAGGAGACTGGTCAGGGCGCGTCACCGGACTGCGCGACCAGCGCGTCGAAGTCGCCATGATGCGTATGCCGGACGGCCACGGCGGGATTGAACTCTCGCGCTTTCTCACGCCGCCTCCGGTCGCCGATCACCGGAACGCGCCGGTAAACGCCCTCGGCTACCTCCGCGTCATGTTCGCGGTGGACGACCTCGACGATACGCTGGCCCGGCTCCGCGAGCACGGCGCACAGCTCGTCGACGAAGTGGTCCACTACGAAGACGTGTATCGGCTCTGCTACGTCCGAGGCCCCGAGCGCATCCTCATCGGGCTGGCTGAGCAAATCGGCTGACGTCCCAAACGCGCTCGGGCGTCATTCGCGAACGCTCGCGCATCGAGGCGAGCCGTCGCCCGAGGCAAGCGCAGTGTGTCGCGCCTTCTTAAGGGGTCGCCGTTATGGCGCGGCAAGATGTCAGGTACTGGTGCGCAATATCTACTGTCGGTGGATCCCGCGATGCGCGGTTGGGTCAGCGCGGTCGCCAACTATTCCGAGCCTGTAGCGCTCGAGCGGTCATGCGCTCGCTAGCCGTCGGCGCGTCGAGGAGTCGCGAAGTTCTGATTTCCACCCGGGCTTGTACGTTACTGGCATGTTCGGCTGGCAGGACTACGCTGTGGTGGACGCCGAGGCGATCGAGCGCGAGGTCGGCGGCTCAGGCTTGCCCATCTCGACATCGCTTGGCATCCTCGGCCTCAACGGCCTGACAGCCTATTTGGCCCTCCTGGAGATTGGCCAGCCCAAGGCGGCGAGACCGCGGTCGTGTCCACGGCGGCGGGAGCGGTCGGGTCATGCGTCGGTCAAATCGCCAAGATCAAAGGGTCGTCCGTCGGCATTGCCGGTGGCCTGACAAGGTGCGTGTGTGTCGCGAGGAGTTCCGCGACGACTCCGGGACGGACTCTGCCGCGACCGATGAGATCGGCGCCGCGGTCCAGTCGAATCAAACGACGAACGGAGCCCAGCGAGCAAGGAGCCGCGACCATGAAGCTGACCACCATGACGCAAGTCACCGTCGATGGAGTGATGCAGGGAAACGGCGGCGCGACGGATGAGGACCGCAGGAGCGGATTCGAGCGCGGCGGATGGGCCATGGGGGTGTTCGACAACGAGACCATGACGCTCATCAACCAGACCTACCAGCGCGCCGACGCGTTCCTGTTCGGCCGGCGGACCTATGAGCTCTTCGCCGGCTACTGGGGCGCAGAGGAGCGGGCTCGCGCCGCGGCGGAAGATCCGGGAAACCACCAGATCGCAGATGCCTTGAACACAAAGCCCAAGTACCTCGTATCGAACACGCTCACCGAACCGCGCTGGGCGAACACGACCGTCCTCTCCGGCGACGTCGCGGCGGCCATCGGCGAGCTGAAAGCGAAGCCGGGGGGTGAGCTGCAGGTGCACGGCAGCGGCGCCCTGATCCGTTGGCTGCTCGATAACGACCTCGTCGACGAGATGAGCCTGCTCATCGTCCCCGTCGTCCTCGGCCAGGGCACGCGGCTGTTCCCCGACGCCGGCCCGGACACTGCGCTCGACCTCGTCGACTCGCGAGCCGACTCGAAGGGCGTCACGATCCAGGTCTACCGGCCCACCGGACCCCCGCGGTATGCACCCGCCACCGCCGGCGAGGACCACGACGACGAATGACCCCGGTGGTAGCGTCGCCACGATCGTGAACCACGACTCTCCCCGTGTGTTCGTTCCCGAGGAGTTCACCGTCCCGCGCCGCCTCGAGACCCCGCTGTTCGTGCTCGAGCCGCTCGGGCCGCAGCACAACGACGAGGATTACGCCGCCTGGTCGACGTCCATCGAGCACATTCGCGGCACGCCGGGCTGGGAGGAAAGCTCGTGGCCGCAGCCGATGTCGCCGGAGGACAACCGGCGCGATCTCGAGATGCACGCGCGCCATTTCGAGAGCCGGGAAGGCTTCACGTACACGGTCCTCGACCGGGCCAAGGGTGAGGTCGTCGGCTGCGTCTACATCTATCCGGCTCGCGACGATGTGTCGGATGCCCGTGTGACGTCATGGGTGCGCTCGACGTCGGCGAACCTCGACGCCGAACTCTGGCGTGCCGTCACCGACTGGTTGACCGATTCCTGGCCGTTCGAGCGCTTCGAGTACGCGGCGCGGAGCTAGAGCTGGATCACGCTGCGGATGCCGTGATGCTGTGACGGCGTTCGCCCAACCTGGTGCTGTTCACCAAGAGAAGCCACCCGAGAGGAGTCGTAGATGCCGGAACTCATGATCGACTTCATCACCTCGCTCGAGGGGTACGGCGCAGCCGACGGTTGGCCAGGCTGGTGGGGCCTGGAAGGACCTGAGTACCTCGCGTGGTTGGGAGACCAGCCGGAGGCGGATTACACGGTCCTGATGGGCGCGAACACGTACCGGCTCATGTCCGGATTCGCCGCCGACGGCGAGCCGGGTACCGATGTCTTGGCGGGCCTGTCGAAGATCGTCTTTTCGAGCACCTTGACGGAGCCGTTGTCGTGGCCGAACACGAAACTCGTCACCAACGACGCCGTCGCGGCCGTGCGCGAGATGAAGGAGAACGGCACCGAATCGATGCGCACCATCGGCAGTCTCACACTCTGCCGCTCCCTTCTGAGTGCCGGACTCGTGGATCGTTTCCGCGTGGTCGTCTTCCCGGTCATCACCGGAAGCACTGGTAAGGACCGGATCTACGACGGGTACCCCGACGTCTCCCTCGACATGGTGAGCAGCCGCGTCTTCGACGGTCGGCTACAGCTCCTCGAGTACGTGCCAACGGTTCTGGCTGGGCCGCCCGATACCAGCAAGGCCGACGCCCAGTAAATCGGTCCGACTTGTCGCGGAAAGGAGCTGCGCCATGACCAAGGTGGTCGCAATCATGTCGATGTCTCTCGACGGGTACGTCGCCGACGCCGAGGACGGGGTCGCCGAAGTTTTCGACTGGTACTTCTCCTCGGGCGACGTCGAGGTCTCCACAGCGAGCACGAGCTCGGGCATGACGTTCCACGTCTCGCCGCCGAGCGCCGACCACCTGAGAGGCTTGCAGGCTGAGGTCGGAGCCATGCTCACCGGTCGGCGCACGTTCGAGCGCGCCGACGGCTGGGGCGGCCAGCACCCGTGGGATATCCCCGCGTTCGTCGCCACCCACCACGTGCCCGAGGGCTGGCCACGGCCCGGCTCGACAGTCCAGTTCGTCACCGATGGCATCGAGAGCGCCGTTGCTCGAGCGAAATCGGCTGCCGGCCCGAAGTCCGTGGGAGTGCACGGCGCCCAGACGATCCAGCAGTGCCTGGACGCCGGGCTGCTCGACGAGATCCACGTCGATCTGGCTGCCGTGTTGCTAGGCGGAGGAGTGCGGCTGTTCGACCACCTCGCGAACACACCGGTCGTCCTCGGGAATCCGACAGTCGTCGCCGGTGTGGGTGTCACGCATCTGCGCTATCCCGTGCACACGTCGTAGACCAAGCAGCACCGGCAACCGAACAGCCAGCTCATGCGCACCCGACCTGCCACGAGACGCCGTGACGGTCCGTGCACCAGCCGAAGCGCGGGCTGAATCCGTAGTCGTCAAGCGGCATCAGCACCGATCCGTCGGTGCTCAGTTGGCCGAACAGTTCATCGACTTCGTCTGGCGTGTCACACGTCACGAAGATCGACATCGACGGCGTGAAGTCGAACTCGTGGGCTATCGGACTGTTGAAGGCGATGAACGGCCGGTTCGCCAGCGTGAACCTGATCACTTGACCGGGTCCGTCCGGACCGGTCACATCGGTGATCGTCGAGCCGGGAATCAGCTCGACGTATCGCTCGACGGCCGCGCGGGCGGAGCCGTCCTGAAACATGAGGTGCGTCGATACGTCGGTCATCGATGGAGTCTCGCAAGTCGCATAGCCCGTCGCGCCGCGTACGCGGGTGGCCGCCTGAACGCCTGAGGCTCGAGGCAGTCGGCCAGGAGGCGTCCTAGGTGAACGCGCGCGCGGACCGCCGTCATCTCCCCCAGCACCGGCGGTTTGACACAGTCCCCTCAAGAGCAAAGAATCGCTCCGGTCCGGTTCGCCGGCATGTTCCACCCGGCGGGGTCGGATTTCACGATGGCAGAGGCAAAACGCTCGCGCATCAACGCCTTCGGCATCGCAGACGAGGGCAAGACGGGTCTCTCGACGTCCGAGTTCTCGTGGGCCGCCTGAGCGCTTGATCGCCCCGGCATACGACCGCGACACTTCCAGCGGAGGTCTGGGCGGCCCCTCCTTCGCCGCGGTGCGAGCCCAGGTCGGGCTTGTCGGCTTGCTCTTCGTGGTCGCCGGGGTTGGCTGGTGGTGGACGCACGGCCAGATGCAGGGCATGGACGGTGGGCCCTGGACGAGTCTCGGGACGCTCTTCTGGTTCCTCGGCGTGTGGGTCGTGATGATGGCGGCCATGATGCTTCCGTCCGTGGCGCCGACGGTCGCGCTCTACTCGCACATGACCAAGGCTCGGACCCCGGCCGCACCGCTCTTCTTCACCCTCGGCTACCTCGTGTCGTGGACGGGCGTCGGGCTGCTCGCCTTCGCGTTCGCGAAAGCCGGTGGGAGCCTCTCCAGCGACGTGCTCGCCTGGGACCGCGCAGGGCGCTGGGTTGCCGGAGCGACTCTCATAGGTGCCGCCGTCTACGAGCTCACGCCGCTGAAGAACGCCTGCCTGGGAAAGTGCCGTAGCCCGCTCGGCTTCTTGCTCGGCTCCTGGCGAGACGGAGCGACGGGTGGGCTACAGATGGGCATGAGACACGGTGGTTGGTGCATCGGCTGTTGCTGGGCGCTGATGGTCTCGCTCTTCGCACTCGGGGTGATGAGCATCGTGTGGATGGCATTCGTCGCTGCGCTCATCGCGTTCGAGAAGTTCATCCCGTTCCGTCGTGCTGCGACCTACGGGACGGCTGGTGTTCTGCTCGTGATCGGAGTTCTCCTGTTTGCGGCTCCCAACGCCATCCCGGCGCTCACGATCCACAGGAACGGCACGATGTCTCCGATCAACCAGATGCGCCGCCCTTAGGGCGCCGGCACGCATCGGACGCCCCAGGGAGCTTTCAGACCAGCAGCGGGCGCGCGTCTTCGGCGTGCTCTTCCTCGTCACCTTCGTCACGTCGATCCCCGCGCTGGTGCTCTACCAGCCGGTGCTCGACGACCCGGCCGGCTACATCGCGAGTGCCGGGGAGAACAACCGGATCCTCTTCGGGGCGTTCCTCGAGCTGCTGCTCATCTTGCGAACATCGGCACCGCGGTCGTGATCTTCCCGGTCGTCAAGCGACAGAGCGAAGAACTCGCGCTCGGGTACGTGACCGCCCGCCTCTTCGAGTGCACGTTCATCCTCGTCGGCATCGTCGCGGTCCTGGGCATCGTCACGTTGCAGCAAGAGGTCGCGGGCGCGGCCGAAGCCTCGGTCGGCGGCGCCGACGCCGGCGGCACGCTGCAGGGCCTTGCGACGATTCCGGAGGCTCTCTGGGAGCTGTCGCTCGGCATCTACTGCACCGTGTGGGGCTTCAGGCCGGAGTCGCCGATCCTTCCAACCCGATGCTCGAGAGCGTCGCCTGGGCGCGATGCCCGCCGCAACGCCTGCCTGAGGCGCGCGATCGTCGCTCATTCGGAGGGAGGCGGCACTTGGTCGCCTCCCTCCACACTCTTGACCTCGACCCGCGGCGCAGGAGGCCCGTCGAGTGTGGCGGTCCAGCTGGCGAGGAGATTCAGCGCCTCCTCGGACTTCGAGCCGACCTCGGCCGTGAAGACGAACATGGTGAGCTCCGGGTCTGCGCTGAGCGTCATACCTTCGTAGGTCAGCTCGAGCAGGCCGACGATCGGATGGTGGAGACGCTTCGTGCCGGTGTCGTGGTAGCGGACGTCGTGTCGAGCCCAGCGTGTGCGGAACTCCTCGCTTCGCGTCGACAGCTCGCCGACGAGATCGCTGACCTCGCGGTCGAGCGGGTTCCTGCCGGCCTCGCGTACGCAGCACGGCAACCGAGTCGTCCGCGGCCTGGTCCCAGTCGACGAACACGGAGGGAGCCCGCGGATCGAGGAACGTGAACCGCGCCGTGTTCGCCGGCTCGTTCACGTTGGACAGCAGATCGGCATAGAGCGCACGGCCGAGGTGGTTCGTGCCGAGGATGTCCATGCGGCCGTTGCGAACAATCGCCGGAGCGTCGATCGCGTCGAGCAACCGCTGGATGTCGGGACGGATCTGCTTCGGTGCACGTCGGCGGCGAGGCCGGGTCGTCGGCTGCGTGGCGCGGGCGAGATCGAACAGGTGCGCGCGCTCCGGCTCGTCGAGCTGCAGCGCGCGGGCGACCGCCTCGAGCACGGTGTCGGAGACGCCGGAGGCATCGCCGCGTTCGAGCTTCGTGTAGTAGGCGATGCTGACCCCGGCGAGAGAGGCGACTTCCTCGCGTCGTAGGCCCGGGACCCGGCGTGCGCCGGCGCCGTAGGTGCGCAACCCGGCTCGCTCCGGGGTGATCCTCGCGCGCCTCGAGGTCAGGAACTCGCGGATCTCGCGTCTGACGTCCACGGCCGGACCGTAGCGCTACTCGCCGCTCGCTGAGGGGTACTCGCAGTAGCAGGATCAACAGGGTCGGTCCCCGCTGCGGGTACTCGTGCCACAGTGGCGACCACGCCATCTCTCCAACCGATCGGAGGCGTCTCGCGCATGCGCGCAACAGTGATGTACGGAGCCGGCGATGTCCGTGTCGAAGATGTGCCCGATGCCCGGTTGATCGACTCGACGGACGCGCTCGTGCGGGTCACCCGCGCCGCGATCTGCGGAAGCGATCTGTGGCCGTACAAGTCGATGCCGCAAGACGACGCCGGCCGGCGGATGGGGCACGAGTTCGTCGGCGTCGTCGAAGCGGTCGGCTCCGACGTCGCGACCGTGAAGGCCGGCGATCTCGTCGTCTCGCCCTTCCTCTGGTCGGACGGGAGCTGCGACTTCTGCCGCGAAGGGCTGCACGCGAGCTGTCTGCACGGCGGCAGGTACGGCTGGGGCGACGTCGACGGCGGCCAGGGCGAAGCGGTGCGTGTCCCGCAGGCGGACGGCACGCTGGTGGTGCTGCCGGTCGGCGCTGACGACGAGCTGATGCCGTCGCTGCTCACGCTCACGGACGTGATGGGCACCGGCCACCACGCGGCGCTGACCGCGAGAGTCGGACCCGGCAAGACGGTCGCCGTCGTCGGCGACGGCGCGGTCGGGCTGTGCGGGGTGATCGCCTCGAAGCGCCTCGGCGCCGACCGCATCATCCTGCTCGGCAGCAACCCGGAGCGGATCGCGCTCGGGCAGGAGTTCGGCGCCACCGACGTCGTGCGCGAGCGCGACGAGGAAGCAGTCGAGCGCGTCAAGCGAGCTGACCGAGCACGGCGCGCACTCGGTGCTCGAGTGCGTCGGTCTCGAGCAGGCCGTCGAGACCGCGCTCGCGATCGCACGTCCCGGCGGGGCGATCGGTCGCGTCGGCGTGCCGGAGCACGACACGACGCCGACCGGCGTCGCGTTCTGGAAGAACGCCTCGATGGCCGGAGGCCCGGCTCCCGTGCGCGCGTACATCGAGGAGCTGCTGCCGGACATCCTCGAGGGGCGGATCGAGCCCGGCCGTGTCTTCGACCGCACCGGCTCGATCGAGGACGTACCGGACGGCTACCGCGCCATGAACGACCGCGAAGTCCTGAAGTTCCAGATCACCCCGTAGAAGGAGACCGATGACCGCGACAACCGTCCCGACGGTGACGTTGAACAACGGCGTCGAGATGCCCGCGCTCGGCTTCGGGGTCTTCCAGATCCCGCCCGAGCAGACCGAGCAGGTCGTCACCGACGCCCTCGCCGCCGGCTACCGCTCGCTCGACACCGCGGCCGCCTACGGCAACGAAGAGCCGGTCGGACGGGCGATCGAGCGCAGCGGCATCCCACGCGAGGAGCTGTTCATCACGACGAAGCTCTGGATTCAGGACGTCGGCGAGCGCGACGCCAAGCGGGCCTTCGAATCGTCGCTGCAGCGGCTCGGCATCGACTACGTCGACCTGTACCTGATCCACCATCCCTTCGGCGACTACTACGGCTCTTGGCGAGTGCTCCAGGACCTGCACCGCGACGGGCTGGTTCGCGCCATCGGTGTCTCGAACTTCCACCCGGACCGGCTGGTCGACCTGGTCGAACACAACGAGGTCGCGCCGGCCGTCAACCAGATCGAGTGCCACCCCTTCTTCCAGCGCACCGCGGAGCAGGAGTTGATGCGCGAGCACGGCGTCCAGATCGAGTCCTGGGGACCGTTCGCGGAAGGCCGGAACGACCTGTTCACCGACTCCACGCTGTCCGGAATCGGCGTCGCCCACGGCAAGTCCGTCGCGCAGGTCGTCCTGCGCTGGCTCGTCCAGCGCAACGTCGTCGCCATTCCGAAGTCGGTCCGCCCGGAGCGCATGCGGGAGAACGTCGAGGTCTTCGACTTCGAGCTGACCGACGACGAGATGTCACGGATCGCCGCGATGGACACTGGTGAATCGCTGTTCCTCGACCACCGGGACCCCGCGACCGTCAGCCGGCTCGGAACGATCCGCATCGACTGACCGCCACGCTCACGACGAACACTCCCGAGACGAAGAAGGAGGACACGATGTCCGAGCCCGAAGCCCAGACACGAGCCCAGCAGCTGATCGGCGACTTCGCGCCGAAGCTCGTGTCTCTGACCGACGACGTGCTGTTCGGCGACATCTGGGAGCGCACGGAACTGTCACCACGCGACCGGAGCCTGATCACGGTCGCCTCGCTCATCACCGGCGGCAACACCGAGCAGCTCCCCGGCCATCTCGAGCGAGCACGAGAGAACGGCCTGACCGAGACCGAACTGAAGGAAGTCATCATCCACCTCGCGTTCTACGCCGGCTGGCCCAAGGCGATGTCAGCCGTGCAGGTCGCGAAGCGCGCGTTCGAGAGCTGACGCAAGGCCCTCAGGGCGGGCCATGCGCAGCTTGACTCTGGTCGGCCACGAAGGAACTCTGGGCCTTGTGGCCTCGGCGACGTCTGACCTGCAGAAGCAGTCTGCTCAGGACACAGCGGCTGCCCGCGGGTTCGACGCGTTCGTCTCCTACAGCCACGCAGCCGACGGGCGGCTGGCGCCCGCGCTCCAGACGGCGCTTCAGTCGATCGGCAAGCCCTGGTGGAGGCGCCGCGCCCTGCGGGTCTTCCGCGACACGACGAGCCTGTCGGCCTCGCCCGAGCTCTGGCCGGCGATCGAGCGCGCGCTCGAGCGCTCGCGGCACTTCATCCTGCTCGTCTCGCCCGACGCCGCCGCCTCGCCGTGGGTCGACCAGGAGGTCGGCTGGTGGCGGGCCCACCGCGAGAGTGCCACCTGCCTGATCGCGCTGACGGCGGGAGAGCTGGGCTGGGACGAGCGCCGAGCCGACTTCACCGCCGAATCCTCGGTGCCGCCTTCGCTCCGCGGCTGGTTCCCGTCCGATCCGCTCTGGATCGACCTCCGCTGGGCGCACGACGAGGACCACCTCTCCACCCGCAACCCGACCTTCCGCGACGCGGCAGCGACGCTCGCCGCTCCGATTCGGGGAATCGACAAGGACGAGCTCGTCGGAGAGGACATCCGCCAGCACCGGCGTACGCTCCGGCTCGCGCGCTCCGCCGTCGCGGTGCTGGCGCTGCTCACGATCACGGCGGTCGCCGCCGGGATCTTTGCCCAGATCCAACGCGGCCGCGCGGAGCAGCAGGCGAGGGAGGCGACCTCGCTCGCGCTGTCGTCGACCGCTTCGCAGCTCGAGAAGGCGCGGCCCGACGTCGCGCTCCTCCTCGCCTTCGAGGCGTACACCGCGAGCCCGCGCAACCAGGCGCGGAGCAGCGTGTTGTCGGCGTTGGCCGGAGCGCGCGACCCCGGCGTCGTCGCGATCCTTCACGGCCACACCGACGACGTGCAGACGATCGCCTTCAGCCCCGACGGCCGCACGCTCGCGTCAGGGTCCGGCGGGCTCGGCAACGATCACACGATCCGCCTGTGGGACGTCGGCACGCACCGGCCGCTCGGGAAGCCGATGACGGGGCATCGCGACAACATCAACCAGCTCGCGTTCAGCAGCGACGGCCGCACGCTGGTCTCCGCGAGCGCCGCGTTCGACAACACCGTGCGCTTCTGGAACGTGGGCACGCAGGAGCAGCTCGGGGCGCCGCTGAAGGGCGAACCCGGAACGACCGGCGACATGCTCAGCTCCGACGGGCGCACCTTCACGGTCGCGACAGGCGACGGGGTCGAGCTGCGCGACCTGCGCAGCCGCAAGCTCGTCGGCGCGCCGATCGACAGCGCCGAGGAAAGCGCGGTTCTCAGCCCCGACGGCCGCGTCGTGGCCACCTTCAGCCCCGGAAGCGAAGAGGGGACGATCCAGCTCTGGGACGTGCGCACGCGGAGGCGGCTCGGAGCGCCGCTCCGGCATCCGGGCGACGTCACCGACGTCGTGTTCAGCCGCGACGGCCGCAAGCTTGCTTCGTACGGCCGGGAACGCTCGCTCGTGGTCTGGAACGTCGCCCGCCGCACGCGGATCGGCGCGGCCCCGAGGGGCACGACGTACACGGCCGCGGCGTTCAGCCCCGACGGTCGGACCCTCGCGGTTGCCGACAATCGGACGATCCAGCTCCTGGACTCCCGCCTGCAATTCCGGCTCGCGGAGCCCCTCGCCGGTCACGCCGACCTGATCACGAACCTGGCGTACAGCCCCGACGGCCGACTGCTCGCGTCATCGAGCTACGACGACACCGTTCGGCTCTGGGACGTGAGCAAACGGAGCGCCTTCGGCACGCCACTGGCTGGATTCTTCGATTGGGTGCACAGCGTCGCCTTCAGCCCCGACGGACGGACGCTGGCTGCGGCCGGGCGAGACGAGTACGTCCAGTTCTGGAACGTGCGCACGAAGCAGACGCTCGGCGATCCGCTCGAAGGCCACAGCGAGTGGGTCAACAGCGTTGCCTTCAGCCCCGACGGGAGGACGCTCGCATCGGCGGCCGACGACGGCGACGTCGTGCTCTGGGACGTGCGCGCGAAGAAGGCGACCGGACAGCCGATCCGCGGCCACGGCGGCAACGAGGTCACCGGCGTCGCGTTCAGTCCCGACGGTCGCTTGCTCGCCTCCTCCGGCTTCGACGGCAGGACCCGCTTCTGGGACGTGCGGACGCGCAAGCAGGCCGGGCGCCCGCTGAAGAACCCGGTCGACGAGACGACCGGCACGCCCGAGCCCGGCTACGGCGTCGCCTTCAGCCCCGACGGGGAGATCGTCGCGACCGAGGGCACCGCGGACGCGGCGATACGCCTCTGGGACGTGCGCACGCGGAAGCAGATCGGGAAGGCGCTCCAGACGAACACGAACGGCGTCGGCGGCATCGCCTTCAGCCCGGACGGGCAGACGATCGCGTCCGGGACGGACGACGGCACGATCCAGTTCTGGGACGTGTCGACCGGTACTCGGCGCGCGTCGTTCGCCGCCCACGGGGACGCGGACGGTGTCTCGAGCGTCGCGTTCAGCCCCGACGGGCACACGCTCGCGTCGGCGAGCTGGGATCACACGGTCAAGCTCTGGGACGTCGCCACGCACGAGCCCGTGAGCCCGCCGCTCCAGACGGGCACGAAGCTCGACACCGTGGCGTTCAGCGCCGACGGAGCCGTCGCCGCGGCCGGCGAGGACGGCACAGTCTGGCTCTGGACCGGCCTCTTCTGGCGCGACGACGAGGAGCTCGAGTCGATCGTCTGCCGGCTCGCGGGCGGCGGGTTGAGCGAAGCCGAGTGGGACCGGTACGCCTCCGCGATCCCCTACCGGAACAACTGCGACTGAGGCGCCGCGACGCTCGAGCTCGTCCCCGGTGCACGCGCGTGAAAGGAGACCTGATGGAGAAGCGCACACTCGGAAGCACGCTGGAGGTCTCGGCGATCGGGCTCGGCTGCATGGGGATGAGCCAGAGCTACCCGCCGTTCCCCGAGAGAGGGCAGATGATCTCGCTGATCCGCACTGCGGTCGAGCGCGGCGTGAACTTCTTCGACACCGCGCAGGTCTACGGCCCGTTCACGAACGAGGAGCTCGTCGGCGAAGCGCTCGAGCCTGTCCGCGACCAGGTCGTGATCGCGACCAAGTTCGGCTTCGACCTCGAGAGCGGCTCGGGCGGGCTCGACAGTCGCCCGGAGACGATCAAGCGCAGCGTCGAGAGCTCGCTGCGGCGGCTCCGCACCGACACGATCGACCTGCTCTACCAGCACCGCGTCGACCCGAACGTCGCGATCGAGGACGTCGCCGGCACTGTCAAGGAACTGATCGCAGAGGGGAAGGTCAGGCACTTCGGCCTCTCCGAGGCGGGCGTGCAGACGATTCGCCGCGCACACGCTGTTCAGCCGGTTACCGCACTCCAGAGCGAGTACTCGCTCTGGTGGCGCGAGCCGGAGGAGGCAATCCTCCCGACGCTCGAAGAGCTCGGGATCGGTCTCGTCGCGTTCAGCCCGCTCGGGAAGGGCTTCCTCACCGGGCAGATCAACGAGGACACGGCGTTCGAGAGCGGCGACTTTCGCAACACCGTCCCGCGCTTCACCGACCCCGAGGCGCGAGCGGCGAACCGCGCCTTCGTCGACCTGCTGACGCGGATCGCGGAGCGGAAGAACGCGACGCCCGCGCAGATCGCGCTCGCTTGGGTGCTTGCGCAGAAGCCGTGGATCGTCCCGATCCCCGGTACGACCAAGCTGCCCCGGCTCGAAGAGAACATCGCGGCGGCCGACATCGAACTGACGCCGGACGATTTCCGCGAGATCGAGCATGCACACCTCGACGCCCAGGGTGCCCGCTACTCGGAAGCGAACCAGCGGATGATCGACCGATAGGACGCTCGCTAGTCGCGGTAGAAGATGTCGACCTGGCCGTCGGGGAGTGCGAAGTGGAGCTGGATGTCGCCGACGTCGGGATCCTGGCCAACGACGTACCGCCAGGCTCGAGAACCGTCGTTCGGCTCGGTCTGAGGCTCGAGCGACAGAGTGCCGTTGACGGCCTGGGCGTACCCCGACTCCTGGCTCACGAGGCTGCAGTCGGTCGAGGACCGGCACATCGCGATGGTGTATTCGTAGCGGGCGTCGGGCGAGAACACGTACGTGCGCACGATCTGCTGTGACCCGGATTGATCGAGCCACTTGCTCGTCTTCCAGGTGCCGACGAGCTCGGGCGAGAGCGGTGGCAGCGCTGCGGGCGCGGTGGTTGGTTGAGTCTCTTGCGACAGCGAGGAAGCAGCCGGCGTCGACGCTTCGTTGCCACCGCATCCAGGGAACAACAAGAAGAGGAAAGCGAGAACTCCAACGGGCCCAACGCTTCTTCGCTGGTGCCCAGCGAGCAGGTGCATGTGGTTCACCCCCAGCGCGAACGTCGTCGCGTTCAGCGACTCTACGCCTGCGGACCCTGAAAAGAAAAGGCCCGCTTGTGCAGGCCTTTTTCATAGCGGGGGCGGGATTTGAACCCGCGACCTCCGGGTTATGAGCCGCCTCGATCATGTACACGCGTTCCGCCGTATGCCGCCCAAAGGCAGTCTCGGAGCCAGTTTTCCGGCCGCGGCCGTGCATTTAGACGGAATACGGTTGCATCTCCGCGGAAGCCCGATGCTTGCAAAACGCTTGCAGTCCCGAGCCGATGCAGCGCTGTATGTGAGCGTTTGCGGGTGACGAGGATCATGTGCAGTGCGGGTTGAGGTTTCGGTCGCCTGATCTGTCGAGGCGGTGGCGGATGGTCTGGCCGGAAGAGGCCGGCACCGGCCTCTTCGCTCGGACAGATCACTGGAAAGACACCCGCCAACGGGGTCATTCGAAAATCGAGTCACAGGCAAAGAGCACCGGTACCACCCTGACGAGAGCCCCAGACGGGACTCGCGCACACTCACAGTTCGGGAATATCGCCTGACGACGCCGGGCTTGGTCGCCCGGACTCCTTCAGGGAGCTCGTCTTTAGCACCGTCGGTTGATTGACGGCGCTGGGGGCCCTCGGTAGTTCCCCACATTGAGACGCGGGTTGCTCGCGGATGTGGCCCGGCGCGTCGTGGCTCATCGTAGATCTGCGATAAACGATGAGCCGATGTCTTGGGCTCGAAGGAGGCGAATCTCATGAACTGCTTCGAGTGCGCGAAGGTGAACGACACCGTGGCCGCAGTGGGCGTCTGCAAGTACTGCGGCGTAGGCCTCTGCCTCGACCATCTCATCGAAGCAGGCGGATACCGCGTCGGCGGCACCGTTATGGGGTGTGGCCATAACCTGCCGGCGACGAAGCCGCTCCACGGCGTTCCGCCCAACTTCGCTGCCGCCGCCCGGCAACACACCGCGGCTGGCGTGTCGTGACGCTATCGATCGAGACGTCCATTGAGCAGGAGGTCGCGGTCCTCGCGAAGGCGCTGGGTCATCCAGCGCGTGTGCGGATCCTGCGGCTCCTGCTCGCCCGCCACGGGTGTTACTGCGGCGAGCTGGTCGACGAGCTCGCACTTGCACAGGCGACCGTGTCCCAGCACGTGAAGGTCCTCAAGGACGCCGGCCTGATCGTGGGCGAGATCGAAGGTCTACGTACCAGTTACTGCGCGAGCAGCGACCGGCTTGCCGACCTGCACGAGCTCGTCGGCAGCATCCTCGGGGATGCGGTGGAGGTGGACACCACTGGCTGCGAATGAGACTGCACGTCGGCCAGCTGTGGCACCGGCTTCAGAGCACGGTGAGAACGTCGCAGTGCTCGCTAGGCTGTCCACGCTGGATCGCTTCCTACCGCTTTGGATCGCCGTTGCGATGGCGGCGGGCCTCGGCCTCGGCAGACTGATCCCGAGCCTCAACGACGGTCTGAACAAGCTCCAGGTGGGCACCGTCTCGTTGCCGATCGCGCTCGGGCTGCTGCTGATGATGTACCCGGTGCTCGCGAAGGTCCGCTACGAAGAGCTCGGCCGGATCAAGCACGACGGCGTCTCCGATCGGGCCTTCTTCGGCGTCTCACTGTTTCTCTCGTGGGTGATCGGTCCGCTCTTCATGTTCATCCTCGCCTGGGTCTTTCTGGCCGACCAGCCCGCCTACCGCACCGGGGTGATCATCGTCGGCCTCGCTCGCTGCATCGCGATGGTGTTGATCTGGAACGATCTCGCCAACGGCGACCGCGATCGCACCGCTCTGCTCGTCGTCTTCAACGCCCTGTTCCAGGTCGCCGCTTACTCGCTGCTCGGCTACTTCTACTTGACGCTGCTACCGGGCTGGCTCGGCCTCGACACGCAGGGCTTCGAGGTCGGGATCTGGGAGGTTGCGAAGACGGTGCTGATCTTCCTCGGCATCCCGCTCGCCGCTGGCTTCCTGACGCGCCGCGTTGGGCTGAAGCAGAAGGGCCGCGAGTGGTACGACACCAGGTTTCTGCCGCGGATCGGACCGATCACGCTCTACGGCCTCCTCTTCACGATCGTGGTTCTGTTCGCGATCCAGGGCGAGAAGATCACGGCCGAGCCCATCGACGTTACCCGGATCGCGTTGCCGCTACTCGTCTACTTCGGCGTGATGTGGGTCGCTGGGTTCGTGATCGGAAAGCTGATGGGGCTGCCGTACGCGCAGACCGCAAGCATGGGCTTCACGGTCGCTTCCAACGATTTCGAGCTCGCGATCGCCGTCGCTGTCGGCGTCTTCGGTGCAACGTCGGGCGAAGCGCTCGCCGGTGTCGTCGGCCCGTTGATCGAGGTGCCCGTACTCGTGGCGCTCGTCTACGTCGCGCTATGGGCACGCCGCTACTGGCGCAGCAGCACGACAGCACCCGCTGCAGCTTGAGGCGCATGATGATGCCGGGTGCTTCAGCTGCTCGCCGAACTGCGCTCGCGCGCGCCGGGGAGCGGGCCTCGAGGGGAATGGGGAGGTGGGTCGCCCTTATCTTCAGCGGCCCACCTCGTTCTCCTTAGTCAGTAGTTCGAGTGAATCCTCACGGCGTCGGATCGGCGTAGGAGCCGCCGAAGATGTCGGAGTTCCCGAACGTCGGCAGGCATGCCTGCTGCGGAGCCGGCCGGCCGGCGTCCGACGTCGTCCCTTCCGCGGTTCCATTCGCCACTGCCTGCCGGTACGCGTCGATCGCCGGACAATCCGCGGCGTTACGCACGTCGTTCCACACAGCGGCCACGAAGTCGTTCGTCGCGAACGCGTAGTTGTAGTCGCCGAGGAACCCGGCGAGCAGATTGTTCTGGCTCGATCCGCGAGCGTCGCCGGTTGGACCACGGTTGAGGTCGCTCCAGGCTCCGATAACTCCGGTCGCGCGGTTCACGTCCGCGTGCCTGACGACGCCCTGCATCAACCGCGGCGGCCCGAGCGCGGACGACTGCCAGGGCTGCAGGAAGTTCATGTACGTCAGGTAGGCGTCGCCACCGTCGGGCGAGATCGCGATCGCCGGGAAGTCCGGCCTGTCGCTCGCCGGCGACGCGAACGCCGACTCGGTCCACGAATCGCCGCCGTTGCGCGAGTAGAGCACCCGCACGCGTTCGTTCGGCCCCGGGCTGGTGTTCGACGGAGTCGGGCCCTGCGTGATCGCGAGCACGATCTGATCGGTGGCACCGTCGCCGGTAGGCGCGCCGTTCGCGATGTCGACAGTGGGGAACGACCCGTCGCGGGCGCCAGCGATGCCGTCGAACGTGAGGCTGCCGGAGTTCCGCGGATCGGGCAGGCCCGCCGTCTCGAAGTGCGTCACGATGCGCGGCGGCCGTTCGAAGCTCTTCCCGCCGTTAAATGAACGGATCATGTAGATCGCTGCCGTCTTCGTCTGGGGATCGGTGCCGTCCCAGAAGACATAGAGGACGCCCTTGCTGTCGGTGTTTACCTGGCAGTCCTGGCGCCCGGAGATGGTGTTGTTGTTGAACGCGGGCGACACCTGCGTCGTCTTCCACGTGTCGCCGCCGTCCGATGAGCTGCTCACGACGATCGGCTCCGGGAAGCCGCCGATCTCCTGGCTGCGGAAGGCCGCGCTACACACGTAAACGTTGCCGAAGAACGGGCTCGCCGACGCGTCGTCCACGGCGACCATCTCGTGGTCGGAGAAGAGCGCCGCGTTCTGCTTCGTGACGATCACGGGGTCCTTCCACGCCATACTGTCACCTGCCTTGGCGCGGGCGTAGTTCTCGCTGTCGAGCCGCGAGACGGCGATCGCTTCGAATCCCTTGAACGTCTGCTCCGACCGTTCGGCGGCGAAGTTCGACGAGAGGCTTGCGTAGTAGAGCCGCCAACCGTTGCTCCACGAGAACTTGCCGTTGGCGCCCATGCGCGGGCCGAATCCGACCGCAGGATCGCCGTCGGCAACGAGGCCGTTCTCGTAGTAGCGCGGCAGCGTTCCGATCGGGCCGACATGCGGGTCGCAGTTGTCCGCTGGCGCCGCCGAGGTCCCGACGAGCCCGAGGCAGTCGCGTGCTGTCCAGCCTGTGTACGTAGGCTGCATCCAGCTCGAGCCGCCGTTGTCCGAGAAGTACACGCCGGAGACGCCGACGCCTGTCGTAAACGGACAATCGAGGTCGCTGCGGTTGTTGCAGGCCTCCAGGTCGATCTCGTCGTTAACCCCCGCCGCCGCAATCGTCGGCACCGCCGGGTTGATCGCAACAGCCGGCTCGTTCTGCTTGTTCTGCGCGAACGGGCTGGGGTTGCTGCCGGTCGTCACGAGCGCGTCGCTGCCGTAAGCCGTGGCGCCGGCGATCGCGGCGATCGCAAGCACCACGAATGCCATCGCAAACGCCGCCCCTAGACGTCGCATCCTCATGCTTCTCCCCCTTCTCAGTAGAACGCCCGGGGGTATATCACCGTCTATGGCGCCGTGCGGCCTGAAGCCGTGGCGCGAAGCCGTGGCGCTTCTCCAAAGGTCCGCATCGTTGTGGTAGCCGTAGCGCTCCCAGAACCCGGGGCAGTCGGCCGGCAGGAGTGCCGACTCGCAAGCAAAGGCCCTGTCTCCAGGGCCTTCCTAAGTAGCGGGGGCGGGATTTGAACCCGCGACCTCCGGTTATGAGCCCGCTCAGACTAGGCCACGCCAGGTGCTCTCCGCGTAGCTGAGCCATCTCAAATCACGCTCGATGCCCCGAGATCACCCCAGGTGGGTACCAAAAGGGGTACCAAATTGCCTGCGTGGACGACACGACGAGAACGCGCCCCCATCATGGGACGTATGAGAACAGTCGCGCAAGAACCGCGTTTGCTGCTGACGGTTGATGAGGTTGCGTCGACGCTGCGCCTCAGCCGCCAGTCGATCTACAGGCTGATCGATGCGCACGTCCTCCCCGCGCACCGCGTCGGCACCGGGTTCGGCTCACTCCGCGTCAACGCCGCCGAACTCGACGCGTACCTCGACAAGCACCGGACGGGAGGCGACACGTGAAGAAGTCCGCCAAGCCGAAGCAGGCCGAGCAGAACCCCGAGCCGGCCACGACGAAGCACGAGACCGTGCGCAGCATCGTCTCGGTGACCCGCGTCGTCGAAGCGCCGGTCCCGATCCGCAGCACGATCTTCTCGAAGGAGGCCCGAGGATGAAGCTGTTGGGCAAAGAAGCCGACGACTTCGAGGCCGCCTGCCGCGACGGCCATCGGGTCGCGTGGTTCGGCAGCGTCGAGGTTCGCGGCGGCGGTGAAGAGGTGGTCATCGGGACTGGCCGCTGGTGGAACGGCAACGAGCTCGAGCTGGCCGCCGAGGCGCAGGGGACGATGTTCGGCCGCGAGTACGAGGAGCCCCGCTGGTTCGGCTCGAAGGTCCTCGAGGAACCCGGCCAGTGAGCGCACGCGCCTACCAGCCGCGCGAGTACACAGCGACACTCGCCCCCTGGCTCAAGCCAGTCGAAGTGCTCGACGCGAAGCTAGGCCGCATCAACGAACTGTTCGGACTGGCCGCGTTCCCCAACGCCGAACAAGACCCGACAAGCGTGCCGATCGTCCACCGTCACCACGACGAGCCGATCGAGGTCGGCCACCTCGTCGCGCTCGAACGCGGCGCACGCTGACTACGCGGCAGGTTCAGGCTCTACGACACGCTCGTCGGCCTGCACGCCGCGGAGCGGCTCGAGATCGACAGCCCCGTCTCGATCGAGTTCACCGACGTGCGCACGCTCAACCGAGTCGGCCTGCTCGACGTCCGCTGGCATATCGAAGCCCGGCTCGACGCCGTCGCGATCGGCATCGGCCGAAGCGCATACGACACGCTCGACGGTGGCGCCCGGATAGTCGCGGTCCACAGAACCCCCAGTCCGGGGCGCACGGCTCCCGTCCCTGGCCAGGCGCCCCGCGCACTCATCCGTCGCGACTGCGGCGAGATCCTCCGCGTGCAATGAGCAGCAAACGCAAGAAGCCCCCCGGCTACACCAGCCGAAACGGCTGGGGTTCATGCATCGGCAACGCCGGCAGCAACTCGAACCCCTCGTCCGCACCGGCAACGCTACCTGCGCCCGCTGCGGCAAACCCATCCAACCCCACGAACCCTGGCACCTCGACCACAACGACACCCGCACCGGCTACATCGGCGCATCACACGCACGCTGCAACCTCCAAGCCGCGGCCCACAAAACCAACGGCAACCGACACGACGGGCTACCCGTCACACACAACTGGTCACGACGCTGGATTGACAATCCCGACCCCGGAACCGTCGTCCACCTGGGGAACCAGCGCGCCGACTACTACGACGGGGACCAATGGCGGACCGTCAGCACACACGACCTTGCCCTTCACCCGAACTGATGATGGATCGCCGCTCGCGTCCCCTCGAAGGCGAGCGCTGCAGCAATGAGCAATGCAGCAAGCGGATCGGCCCACCACCATCCAAGCGCACGAACGGCGACAAGCGCGACCAGTGTGACGAAAGCGAGTGCGGCTGCGGCGAGCGTCAGAACGCCATCTCCGCGAAGGGCCCTACTCCCCAATCCGGACGCTACGCACAACTTCGCCCTGCCGAGCCAGGGGAGCACAAGAAGCGACACGGCCGCCAGGATGACCCCGAACAGCGATTCGTCGGGATGAGAACCGTCCGCCAGCGCGCGGACCGCCTCGAAGCCGACATACAGGGCAACCATCCACATCGCGACAACGATGAAGGCCTGGGCGTGTCGCTCCACCCGCTCCGACGCTTCAGGCCGTCTCCTCTCGTGCCGAAACCGCCACACGAGTACCACGGACGCCGAAGAGTCAAGCAGGGCGTTGAGCGCAAACGCCGCAAGCGCCAGGCTGCCAGTGACCAGGCCGACGCCTAGTGCCAGCGCTCCAACGATGCCGTTCCACGCCACGGTGAAGTACGACAAGCGCAGCGCGTCGGCAACCAGTGAGATCCGAGAAGCGTGCATGGCTGGTCAACGCCGACCAGGCTTCCCGGCACACCTTGCGGCAGGCTAACACGATGCGTCTCTCACTACGCTCGCGGCTGGCTTTTTAAGAGTCGCCCACCGCGTGACCGCGCCCTCATCTTTCTCTCTCCGAAGAGGAGGTTCCCTGGGATGCCGCGGGGTTCTCCGTGGCATCCCAGGTCCCGGCTTTTGAGAAGTCGCTGTACCTGAGCTGTGGTCGCTACGATTTGAGATGCGCGATGAGGCTCGCGCCTAACCGCCCGTAGTTAGGGCTGATGGCCTCTACCGAACGTCAACTGTTGACGCGAAGTGGAGGTCAGTCGTGGAGCCGATTCAACTCGCCGCAGCCCTTGCAGTCGTAGTCCTCGTTGCGAGCATCGTCTCGGTCGAGCTCGGCATTACCGTTGCGTTGATCGAGCTGACGCTCGGCATCGTCGTCGGGAACGTCTTCGACCTGCACTCCGAGCAGTGGCTCGACTTGATCGCGTCCTTCGCGTCGATCGTGCTGACGTTTCTGGCGGGCATGGAGGTCGATCCGTCATACATGCGACGCCGGCTCCAAGCCTCTGTTGGCCTCGGCATTGCCTCGTTTGTCGGCCCGTTCGTGGTTGCCTCGGCTGCCGCCTACTTCCTGCTCGAGTGGTCTGAGCGAGCATCACTGATCGCCGGGACAGCTCTCTCGACCACATCGCTTGCGGTCGTCTATGCGGTCCTTGTTGAGCGTGGGCTGACCGACACGGGCATCGGGAAGCTGTTGATGAGCGCCACGTTCGTGACTGATCTCTGTACGGCGCTCGCGCTGTCGGCAATCTTCATTAAGCCGAACGTCTGGTTCCCGGTCTTTCTCATTGTCTCGGTCGCGCTGATCCTCGTGCTACCGCGCGTCGCGCCCTGGTTCTTCGGCCGTTACGGAGATCGCGTGATCGAACCGGAGATCAAGCTCGTCTTCGCGTGTCTGCTCGTGCTTATGGTCCTCGCGGACGCATCGAACGGTCATGCGGTCCTGCCGGCGTTCGTGCTCGGGCTCGTTATGAGCCAGCACTACCTGGACCATCGCGAGGAGCAGAAACGGCTGCGCGTCGTCGCCTTTGCGTTCCTCACACCCTTCTTCTTCATCAAGGGCGGGATGAACGTCTCGCTCGGCGCGGTCTTCGCGAACCTTGGCCTGCTCGCGGTTCTGCTCCTAGCGAAGATGGCTCCGAAGATCGGGTTCGTCTTCCCGCTCGCACGTCGGGCTGCACCGCGCCACGCCACGTTCGCAACGCTGCTCATGAGCACTGGCCTGACCTTCGGGACGATCTCGTCGCTGTACGGGCTGAACGCCGGGATCATCGACAGGACACAGTTCTCGCTGCTCGTGACGGTCGTCGTTTTGTCCGCGATCATCCCGACAGCGATTGCGGAGCGGAACTTCCTGCCCGACGCCGACGAGGAGCGCACTCGATCGCCGCCACGCCTATGCAGAATCGGAGGAGTACGTGTGATGGCCGCTCCGCGCTTCGTCATCTCAGCCGGTTGCGAGACGTAACCGCTCCTGACCGACGAGGGCGCGCTCTACTAGTTCGGCGTTCGCTGCATCGCTCTGAGGTCGCGCTCCCAACCCTCGGTGCGTCCCTTCATCTTGGTCTTCCACTTGCGCGTCGTCTGACCTCGGCTTGGTGCGCAGTCGTAACACCAATCTCGCCAGAAGTGGCGCTCACTGTCCGGCACGTCGGGAATGACTCGTAGGCATCCGGGCGCCCACGTCGTGACACCAGCACGAGCACCGCAAGCCCCAGGTCACGGTCCGCGACGCTTAACCGAGGAGGCGAGCGCGACGTCTGCTGGCGCAGCCCGTGACGAGCGCGAGGTACCAAACTCGGTACTAAATCGCGTTCCGACTGAGGGAGGAAACGAAAAAGCCCCGCCTCAGCGGGGCTTTCGGATAGCGGGGGCGGGATTTGAACCCGCGACCTCCGGGTTATGAGCCGCCTCGACTCGGTACACGCGTTCCGCCGTATTCCGCCGAAACGCAGGCTCAGAGCCAGGTCTTGTGCCCCGGCTGTGCGATGCGGCGGAACACGGTGACATCGCTGCGGAAGGCCGATGCTTGCAGAACGCTTGCAGCCGCACGTCGCTTCAACGCGCGCGACGACCTCGTCCAGTGTCCCGGCGTATCGGCGACGTTCGCCAGATCAGCCCGACCCCCGGACTGGTGCGGATCGTGTCCCAGCCTTGGTGCCGGGCGGCTCAGCGATTAGCGCCGCGCCGAGCGCTCCACCGAGGTCGCCGAGTGCCGACGTGTGCACCGCAGGCGCGCGTTCGGGGACGAACAGATGTGGACTCATGGCCTGTGCGATGCGGTCCGCGTACTGCTGACCAAGCCTCGTGCCTAGCCCGCCGCCGATCACGACCGCTTCGACGTCGAGCAGATTGATCGCGGAGGCAACGCCGGCGCCGAGCGCGGCGATCGCGCGGTCGATGAGCGCGACCGCGAGCTTGTCGTCCTTCTCAAGGGCGCGTTCCCAAACGCCGCTCGACAACCGGGTGCGACCTTCTTTCTTCATGATCTCGAACAGATCGGTCTTCTCGCCTCGCGCGACGAGCCTCCGTGCGTGCGTCTCCATCGCGGCTCGACCGGCATACGCTTCCAGGCAACCGCGGCGGCCGCAGGGACAGCGCGCGCCATTCAGCTTTACGACCGAGTGGCCAATCTCGCCAGCGGCTCCGCGGCCGAGCCACGGCTTACCGTCGAGGATGATCGCGCCGCCCACCCCGGTGCCCCACCACACGCCGATGATCGACGAGTACGGCTGGGCCGCTCCTAGGCGGAACTCGGCCTCGACCGCAACGTTGACGTCGTTGCCGAGGAATACGGGCGGGCCAAGCGCCTTCGCCAGTGTCGGGCCGAGCGGAAAGACCCCCTCCCAGCCGGACAGGTTGCGTGCGTGCGCGACCGTCCCTACGCGACCGTCGACGTCCCCTGGAGAGCCGACACCGATCGCCCTGAGCGAGCCGGGTTCGAGGCCGGCCGCCTCGGACGCCTTGCGCACTACGGCCGCAATCTCGTTCGCGACTGCCGGCGGGCCGCCCTTCACCGGCGTCGGCTGGCGCGCTTGGCCGAGGACCTGATGATCCCAGTCAACGATCACGGCCTGGATCTTCGTGCCCCCGAGATCCACCCCGGCCCGTACGTTCCTCATGGCGTCAGTTTCCCCGAATGGCATTACGACGCAAGGACCCGGAGGCTGCCTCGCGAGCCGAGCGCGTCGGGCATCTTGCCACTCGTTGCCTCTTCGGCAGACACTGCGTGCGAATCAGATGGCGCAGTTCGATTCGCTCGACGACCGTGGACCGCGGCGAGGCTGATCGCCGTCAGCGTCGCCGCTCGTTCGCGCCGATAAGAGCACGAGCAGGATCGGCGTGCGGGTTCAGCAGCCGACGCGCGGCGGCAGGTCGTCGGGCACGTCGGCGAGGTCGACGAACTCGCGTGCGAACGCGCTGAAGTTGTCCACGTCTGCAAGGTTCGAGGCGAGCCCGAGCGAGGCGCGGACGGCGCCACCGGAAGGAAGGCCGATCGCGTCGAGGTAGTCGTCGAGTGCCATCCCTTCGCCGAACTCACCGCCGACGAGAGTTTCGCGCGAGATGGTGAAGGCAACCTCGCCGGCGCCGGGGTTGCAGAAGCAGCCGGTGCGCAGCGAGATGTTGCGCTGACGGGCGACGCGGTCGACGTAGCGCTCGTCGACGACCCGCCCGTCGGGGTGGAGGAAGTTGAAGGCGATCGTGGCGCCGCGGCGCTCGAAGCCGCTGGGCCCGTAGATGGTGGCAGCCGGGGCGCCGTCCGAATGCCGGAGCGAGCCGAGCGCGTCGATCAACGCGCCGGCGAGGCGCCTCGACGCGCGCGTGGATCGTCTCGATCCCGACTCGCTCGAGCAGGCGGAGGCCGATCTCGACGGCGGGCAGGTTGAGGAAGTTGACGGTGCCGTCCTCGAAGTGCGCCGCGCCGGGGGCGGATTGGTGCCACTCGCGCTGGACGAAGGCGGCCACGATCGTGCCGCCCGAGAACCAGGGCCGCTCGAGCTTGGCGAGCGCCTCGCGGCGGCCGAGCAAGGCGCCGACGCCGGTAGGCCAGCCGAACATCTTGTAGAAGGAGAGCGCGACGAAGTCGGGGTGCCACCGGGAGAGGTCGAGCCGATTGGTCGGAACGTAGGCGGCGGCGTCGAGCAACACATCCCAGCCCTGTGCATGCGCCTGCTCGGTCCAGTCGAGCGGATGCTGGACGCCGGAGAAGTTCGATTGCGCCGGGTAGGCGAACAGGTTGTGGTGGTCGCCCGAGACCTCGGTCAGGTAGCGGGGCAGCAGACTCTCGTCGACGCGTAGCTCGGGCGGCTCGCTCGGGACGTAGGTTGTCTCGGCGCCGCGGGCGCGGGCGAACTCGCGGATCCCGTTGACCGAGTTGTGGTTGTCGAAGCTGAGCAGGAAGCGGTCGCCGGGCCGAAACGGGTACGCCTCGCCGACGAGGCGGAGCGCCCCGGTCGCGTTCGGGGTGAAGATCGCGACGTACTCCTCGGGCGAGGCGCGGAAGAACTCGAGCACCGCCGCGCGCGCCCGCTCGACCAGCTCGGTCATTGCGATCGAGGTCGGATTGACCGAATGCGGATTGCCGAAGACGCGCGTCCGCAGCAACCCGAGGTGCTCGCTGAGCTGCGAGTCGGCGTGGAGGCCTGCGCCGGTGTAGTCGAGGTAGACGTGGCCGCCCGCGTCGAGTCGGGCGAAGTCGCTGCGGCGGAGCTCATCGAGGACCGCTGTGTCGGCGTAGCGCGGGTGCGCGCGCCCGAACGCGTCCTCCCTCTCTTCGACTGAGCCTGCGCGCTGCGTGTCGGAAGGTGCCGGCTGTGTCACTCTGGACTCGCTCCCGATTCTGCACGCACCGGTCTACGCAGGCCGAGCAGCAGTGCAACGAGAAACGCTCGGAGGACGCGGTCGGTGGTGCTCATGTTCCTGGACGTCTCGGCCTCCCTTGTCGCTGTGTGCCTGTCTGTGCTATACAACTATACAACTATTTCGTTTAATCCCCAAGGAGTAGTGACATGGCCCTTCCCCACCCCCTTCCCGATGACCTGGTCGAGCTGATCGCCCGCCGCTTCCGGGTGATCGGCGAGCCGATGCGGATCAAGCTGCTCGACCAACTCCGCGAGGGCGAAGCAACGGTGGGCGAGCTCTCGGCGGCGCTGTCGCGCCTCGCAGCAGAACGTCTCCAAGCACCTGTCCGTGCTGGCCGAGGCGGGAATCCTCGGCCGGCGCAAGCAGGGCAACCACGTCTACTACCGGGTCGTCGACGAGGGCGTCTTCGCGCTCTGCGAAGAGGTCTGCGGCTCCGTTCAGCAGCAACTGCGCAGCCTGAACGAGCTCGTCAGCGGTGTGAACGCGTGACGGTCGTCGACACGCCGATCCGCGTCGCTGCGCCGGCGCTCGAGCAGCCGGAAACGGTCGGCCCGATCGGCAGGCTTGGCCGCTGGGCCGCCGACCACGTCCGCGCCGTCGCGCTCACTTGGGCGATCGTCGCCGTCGCGCTCGGCGTCTTCGCGCCGAAGGTCGAGAGCGCGCTCTCGGGGGCCGGCTGGCAGGCGAACGGCTCGGAATCCGTCGAAGCACGAACGCTCGTCCAGCGCAATTTCGCCGGCCTCTCCAGCTCGGCCCTGATGGTCGTCGTCCACTCGCAGCGACTCACGACGAGCGACGACGGCTTCCGCCAGACGGTCGCAGGCGTCGAGCGCGTTCTGCGCGGGAACTCCCACGTCCGCTCGGTCGTGCCACCGCAGTCGGGCTCCAGTATCTCTGCCGACGGACACACCGCGGTCGTGATCGCAGGCGCCAATGGGGATCCGACCGCGATGGTCGCCGCCGCCGACGCGCTCAAGTCGAGTCTCAAAGACGCCGGCACCGCCGAGGTCGCCGTCTCGCTCACCGGCGCCTCCGGCATGTGGAGCGACTTCAACACCGCCAACCGCAACGCGATGCTGAAGTCGGAACTCTTGTCCTGGCCGGTGACGATGGCGATCCTCGTGCTCGCGTTCGGTGCCATCGTCGCCGCCGGGCTGCCGCTGCTGCTGACCATCCTCGGCCTCGTCGCCTCGGCCGGACTGCTCGCCTTGCTCACGCACGGCTTCGAGATCTCGATCTGGGCGATGAACTTCGCGCTCATGTTCGCGCTCGCGCTCGGGATCGACTACGCGCTCTTCATCGTCCACCGCTTCCGCGGCGCCTTCTTCGGCTCGAAACTCTCTTCGCGCGACGCGGTCGCGGTGACGATGGACACCGCCGGCAAGGCCGTTCTCTTCTCCGGCCTGACCGTCTTGATCTCGCTCTCGGCGGTGATGCTCGTCCCCAGCCCCGCCTTCCGCTCGATGGCGCTCGGGATCATGCTCAGCGTCCTCTTCGTGCTCGCCGCAACCCTGACCCTGCTGCCTGCGGTGCTGGCGAAACTCGGCCCGAAGGTGGACGCGCTCCCGCTCAGATGGGTGCACTCGGGCGAGCACCGCTCGCGCACGCTTCGCCCGCTGGGGCGAACGGCTCTGGCGCCACCCCCACCTCTACGGGCCTGCCGCAACCTTGATCCTGGTGCTGCTCGCGCTCCCGATCATCGGGCTCAAGACCGGAATGCCCTCGATCAGGGTCGTCCCCAGCCATGACGGCTCCAGGGTCGGCTACACCCAGGTACAGCAGGCCTTCGGCGCGGGCGCCCCCGGCGCGCTCCAGATCGTCGCTCCACAGCGCGACGCGGCCGCCGTGTCGGCCATAGCCCGCCGCGATCCCGGCATCGCCCGCGTCGCACCCGCCCAGCCCGGCGGGAACCGGCTCGCGCTGATCCAGGCAGTTCCGACGACGGATCCTTCGAACTCGGCGACCGGGCACACGATCGACCGCCTCCGTTCCGCACTTCCAGCCGGCGCGCTCGTCGGCGGCGCAGCCGCCGAGAACCACGACCTCGAGCGGGCACTCGCCACCACGACGCCGCGCGTGATCGGCGTCGTGCTCGCGCTCGGCTTCCTGCTCCTCCTGGTCGCGTTGCAGGCGCCCCTGATCGCGGCGCTCGGCGTCCTCACCAATCTGCTCGCGACCGGCGCTGCCTTCGGGATCGCGCGGCTGATCTTCCAAGACGGCCACGGCGCAGGTCTGCTCGGCTTCGAGTCCCAGGGCTTCCTCGATGCCTGGGGGCCGGTCTTCTTCTTCGCGATGATCTTCGCGATCTCGATGGACTACACCGTCTTCCTGCTCTCCTCAGCCAAGGAACACTTCGACCGCTCAGGCGACCCGCGCGAGGCAACGATCGGCGGGCTCGCCCATTCCGGCCGCGTCATCTTCGCGGCCGCCGCCGTTATGGTCGCCGTCTTCTTCACCTTCGCCCTCTCCGGACCGCTGCCACCCAAGGAGATGGGCGTGATCCTCGGCATCGCCGTCTTCCTCGACGCGATGCTCGTCCGGTTGATCCTGATCCCTACCCTGTTGCGTGTCTTCGGCCGCCACGCCTGGGCGCTGCCCCGCTGGCTCGACCGGATCCTGCCCGACGTCAAGTTCGGCCACGGCAAGCAGCGGCGGGGCTCGCCGTCGAGCCCGTCCCGGCACGTGAGTAGAGGCCAAATCCGTAAGGAGCCGCAGTTCAGTCGCGTCGCGCACCTGCGACGACCTGGCCGAGCGATTCGAGTTGCCGCTCGAGGCTGCCGCAAACGGTCTCGCAGAGCTCGAAGACACGCTCGTCGACGATCGAGTAGTAGGCGAAGTTGCCCTGTTTGCGTCGGGCGACGATGCCTGCGCGGCGGAGCACAGCGAGGTGCTTGGAGACGTTCTGCGGCGTCGTCCCGATCGCCGCCGTGAGCGACGAGCACGCTCGCCTCACCGTCACGGAGCCGATCGAGCAGCCTGATCCGCACTGGTTCGCTCAGTGCGTCGAAGCGCTCCGCGATCAACTCGACCAGGTCGGCCGAAAGCGGATGCGAGACGGTCATCCTCGGTCTCCTCGTCAGCGAACGGCCTCACCGTCTCTGTGACCTCCTTCTCCCTGGATCGTCGTCCTGTCCCGCATGCGCCGACATCCGCAGTGGCGCTGATCCTCGCTGCGGACAACTACTCAACCGCGTAGTTGTCCGCAGCCCGATTCCGCACTCGTCCCGATGGCCCCGCCGGGCACGCGGACGCGAAGCTGCAGTCATGGCGAGAAGACGAATCGTGATCCTCGGCGGCGGCACCGGCGGCACGATGACCGCCAATCGGTTGCGCCGCCGCTTCGACGCAGACGAGGCCGAGATCCACGTCGTCGACCGCGACGACCGGCACGTCTACCAGCCCGGCCTGCTGTTCGTCCCCTTCGGACTCGCACACGAAGACGAGATCGTGCGGCCGCGCCGACGCCAGCTGCGCAGCGGCATCCTCTTCCACGAGAACGAGGTCGAAGAAGTCTGGATCGAGCGCGACGAGGTACTGCTCGACGACGGGACCGTGTTGCCGTACGACGTGCTCGTCGTCGCGAGCGGCGTGCGCCTGCAGCCGGAGGAGACCGAGGGCATGACCGGTCCCGGCTGGAACGAGCGCGTCTTCACCTTCTACGACCTCCCGGGGGCCGCGGCGCTCGCAGCGGGCGCTGGAGCGCTTCGACGGCGGCCGGCTGGTCGTGAACATCGCCGACATGCCGATCAAGTGCCCGGTCGCGCCGATCGAGTTTGCCTTCCTCGCCGACTGGTACCTGCGCGAACGCGGCGCACGCGCACGCAGCGAGGTCGTCCTCGCGACGCCACTGGACGGCTGCTTCACCAAGCCGGTCGCCTCCGAGCATCTGACCTACCTGCTCGGCGAGAAAGAGATCGAGCTGGTGACCGAGTTCAGCGCCGGTGAGGTCGACGGAGTCGGACGGCAAGCTCACCTCCTACGACGGCCGCGAACTCGACTTCGACCTGCTCGTCACCGTCCCGCTGCACGGCGGCGCGGCCTACGTCGAGCGCTCACCCGGCCTCGGCGACGCGCTCGGCTTCGTCCCGACCGACAAGCACACACTCCAGACGCCGGCGAAGCCGAACGTGTTCGCGCTCGGCGACGCAACCGACCTGCCCACCTCGAAGGCCGGCTCCGTCACCCACTTCGAAGCCGAGGTGCTGGCCGAGAACGTCGCCCGCTTCCTCGCCGACAGGGAGCTCGACGCGGGCTACGACGGCCACGCCAACTGCTTCATCGAGACCGGCTTCCACAAAGCGCTGCTGATCGACTTCAACTACGACACCGAGCCACTACCGGGCCACTACCCCACGCCGGTCGGCCTACCGCTGCTGCGCGAGTCGCGACTCAACCACCTCGGCAAGCTCATGTTCCAGTGGGTCTACTGGCACGCGCTCCTACCCGGCCGCGACATCCCCGGCATCGGGCCGGCGATGCCAACCGCCGGCAAGAAACACGTCCGCGCAACTGCCGCCTGAAAGGAGACACACGATGGCCATGACCCTGATCGCCGATGCGCCGGTCGACGTCGACGCCGAAGGCTTCCTCACCGACCCCGAGCAGTGGAACGAGCGGATCGCCCAGGCGATCGCAGCCGCGAACGGCATCCCCGAGCTGACCGAGCGGCACTGGCTCGTCGTCAACTTCATGCGCGACCGCTACCTCAGCAGCGGCACCGCGCCCTCGATCCGCTCGCTCGGCAAGGAGTCGGGCGTCCCGATCAAGGAGCTCTACCAGCTCTTCCCCAAGGGCCCCGCCAAGCTCGCCGCCAAGATCGGCGGCATCCCGAAGCCCAAGGGCTGCATCTAGAGAGGAGGAAGCATGATGAACACTGCTCTTCACGAGCCCGAGACGACGACAACCGAGCCGGAGACGATCGACAAGGTCGCGATCGTGATCTCGAAGGGTTCGCTCGAGGGCATCTACCCCGGGCTGATCATGGCCAACGGCGCCCGCATGGAGGGCATCGAGGCCGATCTCTTCTTCACGTTCTTCGGCCTGGACGCGATCCGCAAGGACCGCTACGAGAAGATCAAGGTCGCAACGGTCGGTAACCCCGGCATGCACCTGCCGACCTGGATCGGTGCCATCCCCGGCTTCTCCGCGTTCGCGACCTGGATGATGAAGCGGCAGATGGAGAAGATCGACATCCCGCCGATCCCCGAGTTCATCGAGCTCGTCGGCGACTCCGGCGTGCGCCTCTACGCCTGCAAGGCCACCGTCGACATGTTCGGCCTGACGAAGGAGGACTTCGTCCCCCAGGTCGAGGACATCATCTCGGTCGGGGAGTTCTACGAGAAAGCCGCAGGCGGCCAGATCATCTTCACGTAGCTGGGACGGCGTGTGACCCGGTACCGCATACGGGACGAACAATCGGCGGTCTCGATCGACCTCACTGCGGCTCGCCCCGGGGCGCGAACGTGCCGACGAACTCGGCGGCGAGCACGCGGACGGGCGCCCCGATTCGTCACGTGTCTGCCCGGGTCAGATCGAGGGGCTGTCTGGAAGCAGCTCGCCGACTAGCCGCCGCACCTTGAATCGACCTCGTCCCTGACCCGGCGAACGGCGTCGAGGTTCTGTCCCTCGGGGTCGTCGAGCACCCAGTCCTCGTACTTCTTGCCGGGATAGATCGGGCAGGCGTCGCCGCAGCCCATCGTGATCACGACGTCGGCCGCACGGAGGACCTCGTCCGTGAGCGGCTTGGGGAACTCCTCGCTCATGTCGACGCCGAGCTCGCCGGGACCCGCGCGCTCCTATCACTCCGGGAGGGGTACCCCCCGGCCGTGCGCGATGATGCCGCCATGGCTGGGGCGTCTGGCACGCAGGCGGTGGCGGCCGCCGATGGGCGGACGCTGACGATCGCCGAGTGGGGCGACCCGGACGGGTTCCCGGTGTTCTCGCTTCATGGCACGCCGGGCTCGCGCTTTGTCGGGGAGGTGAACGCGAGCGCGTATGCAGATGTCGGAGCGCGCGTGATCACCTACGACAGGCCCGGCTACGGCGGCTCTGATCGCTTCCGCGGCCGGCGGGTGGAGCACAAGTACCCGACGTCGATCGACGAGTTAAGGACATGGACGATGAGCAGCTCGTTCATCTCGTCGCCGAGGGCCGACGGAAACTGCTTAGCGTGGATAAATAGGGCATCACGACGCTGTCGTTATCCCGCGACAGCGTTCAGGCGAGAACACGCTCGCCCACCGGAGGGTGCCACTCGCTAGGCGGCGGACGCGAGCGCCGAAGGCGTCTGGCGGCCCACAATCGCGGGGGCCTTGTGAACCAGTTCGTCGTTGTCTAGCGCCTCGACCATGAAAAGGGCGAAGTCGACGCGGCGCGTGATGTTGCTCTCGAGAATGGGATCACCCACGTGCGTGCTCCACACGGGGAGGCCCTGACTCTCGCCCTCCTCTAGGTCGCTGCCGCGTACGACGGTCCACCGCGTGTCGCTGGCGAAGATCCGCCGGGCCGCCTCCACCTGGTCGTCGAGATCGGCGAAGCGAGCGAGACGCGCAAGCGGGCCGAAGACCTTCACGAGGGTCTTGAGCTTCAGCGAGTACACGTCCTGGCCGTCGAGGGTGATGTGCCATCCGCACGAGAAGATGAGGCGCGCGCCTGGAGGCGCATAGTCGAGCACCGCCTGGGTCGTTCCCGTCGAGTACCCGTGGACGCCTCGCGGGGTCATCACGACGAGAACCCCGCCGCATCCCGCGACAGCGCGCTTGATGACCTCGCGGTCGTCGGTCGCTCCCGGGATGACAGTGATGCGCCCCTTGAAAGCGTCGAGCTTGCCCACGCTTTGCTCGCGGCACACGGCAACCACCTCGTCACCGCGATCCAGCGATTGCTGGACCATGTACTGCCCAAGCTTCCCAGAAGCCCCGACGATGCACACTCTCATCTCTTCCTCCCATCAGTGGACAGGCACTCGAATTGGCCTGCATTCCGGGCACGACACGAGAAAGAGAACGCTGGCGTCACCGAGGCTCAGCGAGACCGACCTCAGAGCAGCGGCGTGAGCGAAGGCTTACCCGCGTTTGTATCTAGCTCACAATACTGCGCGCCGACATGAAGCCGTGGCGCCCGGCTTCGAAGGCGATGACTCGTCGGGCGTCATTCGCGAACACTGGCGCAGGTGACGATTCGCTTGCCCGGCGCCCCTGTAGCCAAGGTTCTACGATCGGTCGCGTGGAGGAGTTCGTTCCGCGCGACTTCGACGTCCCTCGGCGGCTCGAGACGCCGCAGTTCGTGCTCGAGCCGCTCGACCCCGAGCACAACGACCAGGACTACGACGCGTGGACCTCGTCGCGGGAGCACATCCACGCGACGCCTGGGTGGGAGGACAGCAACTGGCCGCGGGAGATGACGCCGGACGAGAACCGAGCAGACCTGCAGCGCCATGCCGACGACTTTCGCAACCGGACGGGGTTCACGTACACGGTGCTCGATCCGGCGAGCCGCGACGTGATCGGGTGCGTTTACATCTACCCGCTGCCCGACAGCGACTACGACGCCCGTGCGCTCTCCTGGGTACGGGCGAGCCACGCGCAGCTAGACACGCCGCTCTGGCGCGTCGTGAGTGAGTGGCTCGCGTCCGACTGGCCGTTCGGGAGCGTCGAGTACGCGCCGCGCACCGTGCCAGTTCCATGAGGGCGACCTTGCACACTGATGGGGCCGCGCGCCGCAAGTCGGCCCAACCAACAGGACCTGCAGGGATCGGCGCCGTCCTGCGCTCGGAGTCGGGCGAGGTCATCGGCAAGATCGCCAAGTTCATCGGTATTAGAACCAACAACGAAGCCGAGTACATCGCCCTCATCGAGGGGCTTCAGATGGCACTTGACTGCGGGGTCACTGATCTTGAGGCATACATCGACTCTCCCGTCGTCGCGGGACACTTACTCAAAGGCCATCAGGTCAGCGGGACTTTTGCAGAGCCCTCTGACGGACTCGAACCGTCGACCCCCTCCTTACCATGCGCTCCAAACGGCAACCGGTCGCAACCCGCGGCAACGATTTTTGCTTGGTTCTGCGGTTTCTGAGGCCATCCGATTTGCGACCGGTTGCCACCGGTTGCAACCACGGGGCTCCATGAAGGCTCCATTCTTCGTTGTCAGACAAGGCGACAGCGGCTCCGGCGGAGAAGGAGCAGCCCGCACGCGCGTCGAGTGACAGGGCGTTCGCCCAGGCGACGCCTCCGAGCAGGAGGGTGGTAGATGGCAAGATCTCCTGAGGAACGAAGTCCAACAGGGGCAGGGGAGCGGTGTGCTAGCGGTACGGCTGCACGATGACGGCTTGAAGGTTGAGGAGATCGAGACGCCGTCGCCGGATCCGGGCGAGGTGCTGGTGCGCGTGCATGCGGCAGCGATTACACGTGGCGAGCTGGAGTGGCCGGTCGATCGACTGCCGGCGATTCCGTCTTACGAGCTTTCGGGCGTTGTCGTCGGCAGCGGTGACGAGGTATATGCGCTCACGCCTTTCGATCGCGACGGCGTGGCTGCCGAGTACGCCGTCGTCCCAGCCGATGTGCTTGCACCGAAGCCCTTGCGGCTGAGCCACGTCGAGGCGGCAGCTCTGCCGATGGGCGGGCTGACCGCCTGGCAAGCACTGTTTGTGCACGGGCGGCTCGCCCGAGGCGAGCGGGTGCTGGTCACGGGCGCCTCGGGCGGGGTTGGGCACATCGCCGTCCAGCTTGCGCGACACGCCGGCGCAACGGTCGTGGAGAGCGGGCCGGTCGATCTGGTCTTCGACACTCGTGGCGGCGAGGTCCCCGCTGGCGAGCGCGTGGTCACGATCGCAGAGGAGATGCCGGGCGCGATCTACTTCATCGTCGAACCCGACCACGAGCAACTGCTGGAGTTGAGAACGCTCGTGGACGCAGGCGAGCTTCGCGCGGAGGTCGACTCGGTTTTTCCGCTCACGGAGGCCCGGGCGGCGTTCGAGCGAGTCGCGGGCCGCGGGAAGCGTGGCAAGGTCGTGCTCGAGGTTGGCACTGACTAGCCGGCGGGTGCGGCCGTGACCTCTGCCGTGGATGCATCGAACCCGAGCGTCCACCGTGACGCCGAGGGGCCATGCGAGTGGCCGGGATCAAAGCACTCGGCGAGCCCGTCGAGATCTTCGAGGTGGACGAGCCGGCGACGCCTGCCGCAGGCGAGGTCCTCATCGACGTCGTCGCCGCCGGCATCGGCAACTGGGACGAGCTTGTCAGGATCGGCAGCTGGCAGATCGGCGGCCCGGCTCCGATGGCGCTCGGGACGGAGGCGGCCGGGACGGTCGCAGCGGTCGGCTCCGGCGTGGCCGAGCTGCGCGAGGGCGACGAGGTGATGACACATCCGCTGCCGCTCCGGCGTCACGGGACGTGGGCGGGGAGGGTGCTCGCGCCGGCGGCGACCGTCGCGGCCCGGCCGCCAGAGGCGTCATGGGAAGCCGGCGGAGCGTTTCCCATTCCGGCGCTCACTGCGGCTCAGGCACTCGACGAGGCTCTCGGGATCGAGAGCGGCGGCTGGGTCGTCGTCAACGGAGCCGGCGGAGTCACGGGTGGCCTGCTCGTCCAGCTCGCCGCGGCTCGGGGCGCCCGCGTGATCGCGACCGCGAGCGCGAAGAAGGCCGAGCGCATCCGCGACTACGGCGCGTCGGAGGTGCTCGACTACCACGGCGACTGGCCTGCGCTCGTTCGCGAGATCACCGGCGGCGGCGCGCCCAAGGCCGTCAACGCTGCCCGCCGGGCAGGCGGCCACCACGTTGAAGGCGGTTGCTGACGGCGGCCGCCTCGCCACGATCACGGGCGACCCGCCGCGGGAGGAACGGGGCGTCGCCGTATCCGACGTCTACGTCCGGCCCGATGGTCGGCAGCTTTCGGCCCTCGCGGAGCTGCTGGCCCACGGCACCCTTAGCGTGCCGATCGCGTCCGTCCGTCCGCTCGAACAGGCGGCACAAGCGCTGCGCGAGGTAGTCGCGGGAGCGGACGGCGCGATCGTCCTGTCACTCCGAACCTAGCCTGGCCCCCCTCGCCGTGCGGGTGAAGCAGCTGGCCGCCGAACTTGGCGAGGCCAGGAGGCCAACAGCCGCGAAGGCGCATCCCGAGGCCAGCGCGAAAATCTCATTGAAGTCCACTCCCGAAACATCGGCCGACTGGCCCTCGTTCGCAAGCTGCCTTAGACGAACGCTCCGGGTGACATTCCCGCACGCTGGCCCACCCGAGTGTGCATGTGGGCGCTACGCGCTCGGCCCCGCGACCAGGCGAACACCCGCCCTGCCGAACGCGCCTAAATCCTGCTCGCTGTGTTCACCCCGTAGCCCGGCTCCGCGGGGTCGGCGCTCCGCGCCTTGACGGGCCTCCGCCCGCCGGGCAGACGGCACTTATCGGGCTAGCACGGTGGCGGCAGGATCACTCATGAGCCTGCCGTCCCGCATCGCAAGCCTGCGCGGTGCCCGAGCCGTGATCGTGGCGTCGTGCGTCGCCACGATCACGGTGGCATCGTGGCTGCTCGCGAGACCGGCGAGGAGTTCGATCACGTCGGCACCGGTCTTGGAGTCGAGGTTGCCGGTGGGCTCGTCGGCAAGTATTACGCGCGGCCCGACAACGAGGGCCCTGGCGATTGCGACACGCTGCTGCTCCCCACCGGAGAGGTGCGCAGGGAGATGGGAGGAGCGATCGGCGAGGCCGACCTCGTCCAGCGATGCCAGGGATCTTTCGCGCAACTCCCTCGAGCTCACCCCTACCGGGGCGAGCGCTGCCTCGACGTTTTCGAGGGCGGTTAGGGTCGGGATTAGATTGAACTGCTGAAAGACGAAGCCGAAGGCGTTCAGTCGGAGCTCGGCCAGCTCGCCGTCCCCGAGAACGCCGAGATCGCGTCCCTCGAACAGGACGTTGCCCGAGCTCGGACGATCGAGCGCCCCGAGCAGCTGCAACAGCGTCGTCTTGCCTGATCCACTCGGGCCCTCGAGCGCCACGAACTGGCCGGCCTCGATCTGCAGGTCGACGCCTCCAACAGCCTCGATCGTCGCCGGCCCCCGCTGAAAGAAACGCTTGGCCGCCTTGACGTCGTACAGCACCGCATACGTCTCCATTACTCGACTTGCCTCAGCGCGTCGGCGGGATGGAGGCGTGAGGCCCGGAACGCCCCGGCTGCACCCGCAAGCAGGCCACCGATCACTGCGAGCAGGAACCCCAGCAGCAACACCCCGACCGCGATCGGCGCCGTGAGCGCGACCTGGTCGCTAACCGTGCGCGCGGTGATCTGCCCCAGACCAAAGAACCCGTCGCCGCCACCCGTGCTCGAGCTCGCCGTCAGGGTCGGGCCGAACGCCCCAATCGCAGCGGTCACGACGATGCCGAGGATGACGCCGACGAGGCCGCCGAGGACGCCCTGGGCAAGCGACTCGCCCATCACCTGGCGCACGACCAGCCACTGCGTCCAACCGAGTGCCTTGAGCGTCCCCAACTCGCGCACGCGCTTCCCGACCGACGAGAGCGTCAGGAGGACTGCGAGCAGGAACGCGGTGATGGCCGCGAGCCCGGCGAGGGCCGTTCCGAGTCGCCTCGAGAGACTTGCCGCGTCGACCAGCGACCCGCTGATCGAGTCGGCGACCTGCTTGGCGCTCGCGACCTGCGCTCTCGGGTAGAGCGTCTCGATCCGCTTCTGCACATCCCCGACCGATGCTCCGTTCTCGGCCCGAACGAGGAGTACGTTGACGGAGCCCTTCTGGCTCGCGAGCACCTGGAGCTGCGGCAAAGAGATGTACACGTCGGCGGTCTGGCCGCCAAGCGGTGGTCGCACCAGGCCGACAACGGTGAAGGTGGTGCCGTTGAGATCGAGCTTCGAGCCGACCTTCACGCTCTCCCGGCTCGCATAGGTGCTCGAGAGCAGCGCCTCGTGTGCACCTGCACCCTTGCTCGCGGCGATGAACCGACCGCTCGAGACGAGCGATGCGGTCACGACGCCGATGTCGGGCGTCGTCGCGTCAACGCCCGCGATCGTGTACGTGGAGCTCTTGATGTTCGTCTGCGGCGGATTGACGACCTGCTGCAACGTCTGCTCGGGTGTCGTGATGGTGGCGCGGAAGCGCTGCAACCGTGCGGGCAGGCATTTAGCGAACGCGCTCCGCTCGCCGGCGCCGCCTGCACCTCCACCACCGAGGCCACCACCGCCCTGTCCGCCGGTCGATGGCGCGCCCTGCCCACCCTGCGCACCCCCGAACGTGATGCCGGCTTTCTGGAGACACGTTTGCATTGCTGCGAATTCGGCTGCCGTCGGCCGCGGGATCTGCCGGTTGACCCGGATCTGTTGGCCGCCCGCCTTGATCTTCGCGACGATCTTCGGCACTGTCCCGGACTGGTGCACCGCGGCAAGCACGAGACCGCTCGAGACCGACGCAATACCGTCCAACTTCGCGATCTGGGCAGCCGTCGTCTCGGGGAACGTCAGCTGCGTGCCCGGTAGAAAGAAGTCGTGAACGAACTTGTCGCCCGGCTTGCCGAGCTTCGAGAGATCCGTGATAACCGATTGATTCGCCTCGATCACTTCGCGGCCATTACCGCCAAAGCCACCACTACCGGCGCCGCCGCCCTGCGAAGCGTCCTGCGTCTGTGGCGCGAGCGTCACGGTGAGATCGGTACCAATGCTCGAAAGAGGATTGAGCGCCTTCGCCTGGGCCTCGTCGAGCCCACGCGACAAAGCCGACACGGCGATCACGAGCGAGACACCAACCGCCAGGCCGAGAACCGTGAGGATCGTGCGGCTCTTGCGCCGCACCAACTCGCTCCTCAGATAACCGAAGAAGAACATGCGCAGCGATTCAAGCAACCGGGCCTGAGAATTATTTGAGAGTTTCACGAGGAAATGCCGGGACTGGGGTCGATTCCGACTTCCAGCGGCGGGCATCGCCTCGCAGCTCACGGAACATACGCTCGACCACATGCGTCGGTGCAGCTGGTCGACGAGACCCGTGGTCGTCGGCCAGGGCACGCGGCTATTCCTCGACACCGGCCCCCGGACGTAGCGCTTGACCTGCTCGCATCGAGAGCCTTCCCGAAGGGCACAACGATCCAGGTCTACAGGGCGGCCGGGCGCCCGCAGTACGCAACCGACCGAACCTTGTGACGTAGGTGTTGCAGTGTGCGCTGCTGGCGAGCGCTCGGGGGACATTCCCGAACGCTGGCCCATCGGACGACCTTCTACCTCAGAGCCCTAGGCCGTCTGTCCGCCGTCCACAACCATGGCGTGGCCCACGACGAACGCGGCCGCGTCCGAGCAGAGCCAGACGACGGCTGAGGCGATCTCGTCGGATGTCCCCATCCGCCCGATCGGCTCCTGAGCGATCACGGCAGCGCGGCCCTCGGGGGTGGCGCCGCTGAAGCGCTGCATCATCGCGGTGTCCGTGATCCCCGGGCAGATGGCGTTGATCCGGATATTCGACGCCGCATAGTCGAGGGCCGCCGACTTGCTGAGGCCGACGACGCCGAACTTGGATGCTGCGTAGGCGACCCCACGGCCGAAGCCCTTGACTCCCGCGCCGGAGGACGTATTGACAATCGCGCCGCCGCCCTGCTCGAGCATGACCGGGATCTCGTACTTCATGCACAAGAACACGCCGCGAAGGTTGACGGCGAGGGTCCGGTCCCACTCTTCCTCGGTGGTCTCCGCCGCCGGCTTGGGCTCTTGTTCGATCCCGGCATTGTTGAACGCGACGTCGAGGCGCCCGAACGCCTCCACAGTCGACTGCACTGCCGCCTTGACCTCGTCGCTGTTCGTGACATCGCACCTGACGGCGAGGGCATGGACTCCGAGGGTCTCTACAACTCGCGCCGTGTCGGCGTTGTCGTGGTCTGCGACATCGGCGACCACCACGTCTGCGCCAGCGCACGCGAACGCGATAGCCGTCGCCCGACCGATGCCGCTGGCGGCACCGGTCACGAACGCCACCTTCCCCTTCATGCCTCCATTCACTGTGGCGACAGCCATCGCGTTGCTCCTCTCGTTCTGCACTGGCGAGTCGGGCGTGTGAGGCGCCAACTTGGCCGAGCGTCGCCACCGCCATGGGCTCAGTCTCTCGCTCGCCCCGAGGTGGGTAACGAGTCAACTTGACACAAGTCTTGACACGCGACGGTGATGGCTAGCAGATGACCTGCGATTTGGCTCGGAGAGATGAGCCGACGCCCGGACTCGACCGGGGACCCCTTCATTACGAGTCAAGCGCGTCCAACTTGCGGATTCTGCAGTTTCCCTGCAGATGCGAGCGTCGTGCGAGAGCGCCGAGTCCGTAGAAGGCCACGGAAGTCCGCCGCGCTCCAGCGATGTGTTCCAACGTGTTCCAATCGAGGGAGCCGCCGAGTCGTGCTCACGACAGGTCGACTCCCAGAAACTGCGCCAAGGAGCGATCCCACGTGTTCCGCCCTGACGACGGTCGTCATCGCGCGACCACGCTGCCCAGATGGTCGAGCCCGCCCGCGCTCCCCGATGCGCGGGATCCCGTTGCCCTCCAGCGCGGGGTAGAGCACCTGCCACAAAGGAGTTAGGGCACGTACCGGTGCAGGTGCTTGCAGAAACGCTTGCAGAGGTCGCCATCGCGTCGCTGACCAGTAAGCAAAAGGCCCCGTTTCCAGGGCCTTCCTCAGTAGCGGGGGCGGGATTTGAACCCGCGACCTCCGGGTTATGAGCCCGGCGAGCTACCTGACTGCTCCACCCCGCGTCGCGGCGTGCATCATAGCACCGCCGTGTCGCTCTTCCTGCTCGCGCTCCTGGGCTCGATCGTCTTCGTGGTCGCAGGCCTCGTGTTCCTCGTCGTGCGGGGCCTCGAGCTCTTCCGCATCACGCGCGTGTTCTCCGGAGCCCTCGCGATCGAGCTCGAGGTGCTCGCCAACTCGCTCGAGCGGCTGAACGCCCGCCAGCCGCCCGACACCGAGCGCTTGTCGACGTCGCTCGCCCGTCTCGAGTCGTCGAAGCAGCGGCTCGAGGTCCTGACCGGGGCGATCGGCCGCGTCCAGCAGCAGTGGGCCGGCCTCCTGGCGATCTACCCGAAGAAGTAGTGAGAGTCGCAGCGATCGACCAGGGCACGAACACGACGCGCCTGCTGGTCGCGGACGTCGTGGACGGCGACCTGAGCGAGGTCGTCGCGGCGCTCGACGATCACGCGCCTCGGCGAGGGCGTCGACGAGCGCCGGCGCCTGCTGCCCCTCCCCATCGCCCGCGTTCGGAACTGCCTCACCGACTACCGCCGCGAAGCGGAGCGTCTCGGCGCCGAGCGCACGCTGCTCGTCGCGACGAGCGCCGTGCGCGACGCCGAGAACGGCGAGGCGTTCCTCGGCGAGGTCGAGTGGTCGTACGGCTTCGCGACGAAGCTCGCGTCCGGCGACGAGGAGGCGGAGCTCATGCTCCGGGGCGTCGGCGAGGTCGGCCCGGGGACGCTCGTGCTCGACGTCGGCGGCGGGTCGACGGAACTCGTTACGACGAGCGACCGGACGAGCGTCGACGTCGGATCGGTGCGGCTGACCGAGCGCCTGCTCCACTCCGATCCGCCGAGGAGCGAGGAGCTCGACGCGTGCGCCGCCTACGTCCGGGGGCAGCTCCCCGCGCTCGACGTGAACGACGCTGTCGGCGTCGCGGGCACGATCACGACGCTCGCCGCGCTCGATCTCGGTCTGCCCGAGTACGACCGAGAGCGCGTCGACGGGCACCGCCTGTCACTCGAAGGCGTCGCCCGCCAGCTCGAGCGGCTCGCCGCGCTCCCGGTCGCGGAGCGGCGAGAGGTCCCTGCGCTCGAGCCCGAGCGCGCGCCGGTCATCGTCGGCGGCGCGGTGATCGTGCGCGAGGTCATGGCCGCGTACGGTCTCGACACGCTGCGCGTGAGCGAGCGGGACATCCTCGACGGGATCGCGTTCGAGGCGGCGGCGCTTGCCGGAGGCGGTCGAGGGCGATGCCCCGCCCGGTGCCTACACCTGCTGCTAAGTCACTCGATGGAGTGATACGCGAAAACCACATTTGCTGACACGCTGTGCCGGTGGCCGTCGCGCGCCTCCATTCACGGCTGCTCGTCAGCGGCTCGCTGGCGATGTTCGCGCTCATCTTCGCGTCGCTCGTCGTCCTCGAGTCGCCGGGGCTCGGGCTCGGGCACTTCTTCTATCTGCCGATCGCGCTGATCGCGATCGTCCGCGGGCCGAGCTACGGCCTCCTCGCAGGACTTGCGGCCACCGCGCTCTACACGATCGCCATCGTGGCAAACGACAACATGCCGACGCGCGACCTCTTGACCATCAGCACGCCGGTCCGCCTGATCACGTACGTGGCCTGCGGCGTGCTCGTCGGGTGGTTCGCCGAACGGAACCGCGAGCTGATCGGACGGCTCGAGCTGCTCGCGTCGCGCGACCGGCTCACGGGGCTCCCGAACGCGCGCGCGTTCGAGGCGGCGGTCGACCGCCGGTTCGGCGCGGGAAAGCCCTTCGCGATCCTGCTCGGAGACCTGGACGGACTGCGGCGGCAGAACGAGGAGGGTGGTCACGGCGAGGGCGACCTCGTGCTCGTGCAGCTCGCGGAGACGCTCGGCAAGCTCCTGCGCGTCGAGGAAGAGGTCGCGCGCGTCGGCGGCGACGAGTTCGCGATCCTCGCCAGTGTCCCGACCAAGGACGCGGCGGCGGCGCGGGCGAACCTCGTCGAGAAGCGCCTCGCGGACAGCGGGCTGCGCGTCACCTTTGGCTGGGCCGCGTTCCCCGAGGAGGGCAACAACGCGCTCGGGCTGCTCCGCGTCGCGGACGAGCGGCTCTACGCGCGGAAGCTCGTGCGCGGGCGCCGGCTGGGCGCGCCGCAGCAGCCGTCGTTCGCCTAGGCCTCCTCGTTCTCCGTCGGCTCGTCCTCGGCGAGGCGGCGCTGGACGACGGCGCGCGAGAGCACACCTACGAGTCGACCGTCGCTCTCCACGACCGGCGCGCGATCGAGGTCGCGGTCCTCGAGCTCGCGGAACGCGTCGTCGAGCTCGGCGTCGGGGGCGAGCGTGAACATGGGATCCTCGGCGACGTCGCCGAGCAGCGTTCCACGCGGATCGCGTCCGCGCGCGACGACTTCTCGCACGAGCGTCTTGCGCGTGACGATGCCCGTGAGGCGGCCGTCCTCGCAGACGAGCACCGCACGCACCTCGGGCCGGTCGAAGAGCTCGCCCGCATCCTGCGTGCTCGCCGACGCCTCCAGCGCGGGGGGATCGGCGATCATCGCGTCCCGGACCTTGCTCATGGGTAGATCCCGCGCGCGTCGAGCGCCTGCGCGACCTCGCGAATGCCCCCCACGAGCGCGGCGTTCCGGAGCGTGAGCTCGCGCTCCTGCGAGAGGTCCCACACACGATCGAACGCATCGCCGAGCTTCTCCGCGAGCCGCGCGCGGATCTCGTCGCGCGTCCAGAAGAGCCGACCGAGGTCCTGCACCCACTCGAAGTACGACACGGTCACGCCGCCGGCGTTCGTCAGCACGTCGGGAAGCACGGGGATGCCGCGCTCGGCGAGGATCTCGTCGGCCTCGTTGTCGATCGGGCCGTTCGCGCCCTCGGCGATCAGCCGCGTCTCGACGCGCGGCGCGTTCTCGCCCGTGATCTGATCCTCGAGCGCGGCGAGGACGAGGATGTCGCACGGGAGCTCGAGCAGCTCCGCGTTCGTGATGCGCTCGGAGTCGGGGAAGTCCGCGAGGGAACCGTGCGCGCGTACCCACTCGTGCGCCTTCGTCACGTCGATGCCGTTGGGCGCGTACGTGCCGCCCGAGATGTCGGAGACGGCGATCACGACCGCGCCCCTGTCGTGCAGCTCCTGCGCGGCGACGCCGCCGACGTTGCCGAAGCCCTGCACGACGCAGCGCTGGCCGCCGAGCTGCCAGCCGAGCCGGCCGCACGCGCGCTCGATCACCATCACGACGCCCGCGCCGGTCGCCTCGCGGCGGAACACCGACCCGCCGAGCGGGATCGGCTTGCCCGTCACGATCTCCGGCACCGCGAACCCGTGCTGCATCGAGTACGTGTCCATCATCCACGCCATCGTCTGCTCGTTCGTCGCCATGTCGGGCGCCGGGATGTCCTCCTGCGGGCCGATGAAGTCGCCGAGCTCGATCGTGAAGCGGCGCGTGAGGCGCTGCACCTCGGCCAGGCTCAGCTCGCGCGGGTTGCAGCGCACGCCGCCCTTCGCGCCGCCGTACGGGAGCCGGAGCAGCGAGCACTTCCACGTCATCCACATCGCGAGCGCCGCGCACTCGCCGAGCGTCACATTGTCGTCGTAGCGGATCCCGCCCTTCGTCGGCCCGAGCACGCTGGAGTGCTGCACCCGGTAGCCGGGAAAGACGCGCAGGCTCCCGTCGTCGAGCTTGACCGGCACGGTCATCACGAGCGACCGCTCCGGGTAGCGGAGCCGCTCGGCGACCTCCGGCGCGACGTCGGCGTACGGGAGCGCCTGCTCGAACTGGGTCAGCGCCTGACGGAAGAGCGGCGTGTCCCACTCGAGGAGGGGCGACGGCGCGTGCGTCGGCGGGCTGGCCACTCGGCGGAGTGTAGGCAGTTCTAGCTTCGGCAGGAACGACCCGTGGGTGCAGCTGAGATGCGCGTGAGCCGTACCCCGACCGGACGGAAGCGCTCGCTGTAGGGCGGCGCGAGCGGGATCGCCCGCACCGTCGTCTGACCGTCCGCGCGGATCGGAACGTCGGCGTAGCCCTGCTCGGGAACGCAGACGTCGAACGTCAGCTCCTGGGTCTGCGTCGACTCGAGCGTGGCGGACGCCGGGCCGACGGATGCCGTGCGCGGCGCCTCGACGTCGGGCGTGCTGATCGAGGCCTTCACCGTGGTCTCGCCGGCGGGACCGAAGACGCGAAGCACGGCCTTCCGCTCGGGCCGCGTCCACCCGTCGGGGTCGAGCCCGAACGTCATCCAGGCGGCCCGGAACGGCACCTCGAGGTCGACGAGCTCGAGGTCGCCGGACGCGGACACGGCGGCGCCCGCCGGCCCCATGCGCGCGTCGAGCGTGGTGCGGACGACGTAGTCCGGCGCGTCGCCGTCCGCGATGCGGCCGGTGCGCGGGTCGACGCGCAGACGCGCGCGCGGGAACGTCTCAGGCGTGTAGGTGAAGTACGGGCCGAGCAGGTAGCCGCGGTCGACGCGTGCGTTCCAGAACTCGACGTCCCACCAGGTGACCGCGCTCGGGTACCACTCCTCCCCGACCGAGTACGCGAGCATCCCGACGTTCCCCGACGGCGCGGCCCGGTCGATCCACGAGAGGGTCGCAGGAGTTGCCGTCGTCAGTGCGCGGCCGCTCGGCCCCGAGCTCTCGAACAGGCGGTTCCACGTGTACGCGCTCTCGGCGACGGCGAACGCGAGAACCGCTCCGAGCACGAGGGCGCCGAACTGCGGCGACGGCCACCGGCGGAGCACGACGAAGAGCACGCCGCCCGCGATGCCGCTTCCGATCGCGAGCATGTCTGCGGGCGCGAGCCCGAGGTCGTTCCCGTAGCGCACGAGCGCCTCGTGCGTCGCCGAAGCCGGGGAGTCGACGTTGACGCCGAACACCGGCGCGAAGTCGTGCAAGCCGACCGTCAGGACGAAGAGCGCGGTGAGCACGAGCACGCCGATAGCGACGAGACGCGGGCGCGGATCGTCGAGCGCGCACGCGGTCGCGAGGAAGAGCAGCGGCGCGACGTAGAAGAAGTAGCGGTCCTTCACGTCGAGGCCGAGCCCGAACCGCGTCACGACCGAGCCGCTCTCCAGCGCGAGCACCGTCACGGCCGCGACGACGAGCGCCGCGAACGCGAGCCGCTGCGGCTCGGCGCCGCGGACGAGCGCGACGAGCCCCCAGCCGCCGCCGAGCAGCAGCGGGACGATCCCGAGCGCGATCGACGTGACGTCGAGGTGGACGACCGCCGAGCGCAGTGCGTCGAACGAGACGAGGTTGCCCTGCTCGAACACCGGTGCGTAGCTGCCCGTCACGCCCGCGCCGCCGAGCGCGACGACCGCGACCGCGAGGGCTGCGACGATCCAGAGCGCCAGGTGGTCGCGCCAGCGCCCGTGCCGTGCCTCCTGCGCCGCGGCTGCGAGGACGAAAACCACGCCGAGCGCGGCCAGCTGAGGGCGCGCGAGCGTGGCGAGGGCGATCGCTCCGAGCGCGAGCGCGTCGCGGCGGAGCGACGGCAGCACGACGGCCCGGTGGATCGTGAGCGCCGCCAGGAGCGAGGCCGGGTACGCCGCGGCCTCGGTCATGACGAAGCCGCCGATCACGGTCCAGGGGATCGCGACCGCGAAGAGCGCGGAGGCGATCGTGGCGAAGCGCGAGAGCGCGAGCTCGCGGGCGAGCAGGTAGGTCGGGACCAGCGCGCTCGCGAAGAGCACGCCGTTCAGCCCGTGCGCGACCCGCACCGCCTCCGGCAGGTCGACGACCGCGTACACCGGCATGAGCAGGAACGGGTAGAGCACCGCGTACGCGTCGACGTGCTCGCCGTGCAGCGTCGGCAGGAACGCACCGTCGACGAACGAAAGCGAGAGCCGCTCGTAGAGCAGCTCGTCTGTCATCACGGCCCAGTCGGCGACGCGCGAGCAGAGCGCCGCGAGGACGACTGCGGAGACCACGAAGAGCAGGGCTGGCGTGCGGTACTGCCGCAACGCCGGGACGCTAGCGGCCTCAGCGGGTGAGCGTGAACGTCTGTCGGCCGAGAATCGTCCCGTAGCGGACGTCGGCCCGCGCGCCGAGGCCGGGCCAGACGTACCAGCGATACGTCCCCGGCGTCAGCACGTAGCGGCGACCCTGGTAGCTCCAACGCCGCTTCAGCTGCAGGCTGGTTCGGATCGGCCAGAAGCTGAGGAGCTTCACGCCGTCGCGCCAGAGCTGCACGTTGTAGTACGTCGCGCCCGCGACGCGCTTCCATCTGAGCTTCGGAGGCTGCTTCAGGCGGGCGGTGTCCTTCGGGGCCACGAGCAGCGAAGCCTGCGGGCTCGCCACGACGGCGATCACCGCCGGCCCGGTTGCCAGAGACGTCGACCGCGACGACGACGTACCGATACTGCACGCCGTTGGCGACGCCCTTGTCGACGACGTCGAGCTTCGCGCCGGAGTAGACCTTGACCTCCTCCGTTCCGGACCGAGCCTCGGCCCGCAAGACGTCGACGTGGTCGAAGTCGGTGTCGGACGGCCGACGCCAGCGAGAGCGAGACGGACCGGTCGCCGGAGAGCACGGTGACGTTCTGCACGTCGCCGGGAGGCGTACGATCGACGCGGGAGGGGTCGACCCCGTGGAGCTCGCGGCCGGAGGCGCGCTCGCGGCCGCCGGTGTGCCGGGCACCGCGAGCGTGAGCGACGACTTCGCGCTGGTCGTGTTGCCGGACGCGTCCTTCGCGGTGAACGTCACCGACGGTCGTGCCGAGCAGGAACACGCTCGGCGCATCCGTGGCGACGGTCGGCGCCGTATCGACGAGATCGACGGCCCTTGCGCCGCCGAGGAAGCGCGGCGATGTTGGTGTTCGTCGCCGGAACCGGAGCGCCGGCGGTGAGCGTGAGCGCCGCCGGCACGGTCGAGCCTCGGCGCGGAGGTGTCGCGGACGGTGACGGACCACGAGGCCTTCGCGGTCGCTCCGAGGCTGTTCGTCGCCGTGCACACGACCGTCGTCGAGCCGAGCTTGAACGTGGAGCCGCTCTTCGGCGTGCAGCTGATCGCGTCGGGCGGCAGCGGATCCGCCCCGTCCTGCGCGGAGGCCGCGATACGTCACGACCGCACCGGCGGCGCTCGTCGCCTCGACCACCTGGTCCGCGGGGACCTTCAGGATCGGTACGGCTGAGCGCACCGTCCACGATCGAGACGCGGGCGTCGCGTCCGCGTTCCCGGCGGCGTCGACGGCTCGAGCGGCGAGCGAATGGCCGCCGTCCGCGAGGTTCGCGTAGCTCGCCGGTGACGAGCACGACCCGAACGAGCCGCCGTCGAGGCTGCACTCGAAGCTCGAGCCCGCCTCACTCGAGGAGAGGTCGAACGACGCACCCGACGACACGACCGTACCGCTCGGACCGGACGTGATCGTCGTATCCGGCGCAGTCCTGTCGATCCTGGACCTGGACGGACGCCTGGCCGGTCAGTCCTGCGTCGTTCGTCCCGCGCACGTGATCGTCGTCCCGGCGGTGTCGCCGCGACCGTCGCAGGGCCGCAGCCCGAGGTGGAGGTGACTCGGAGTGCGGGTCCGAGACGTCCCAGCTCACCGAGACGTCGCTCGTGAACCACCCGTTCGCGCCCTGCGTGCCGGTCAGATGCGCAGCGATCGCCGGCGGGCTCGCGTCGTACTTGAACGACGCCACGGCCGGCGCGGTCGAGTCCGGCGCCGTTCGTGCACGACCGCCCACCGACGCGTTCTTCGAGTCGGGTCCCGAGTAGACGGACGACGGCCGTGCACGACGCGATGCCCGAGACCGCGTCGCTCCCGGTGAACGCGACGTTGACGGGCTGCGTGTACCAGCCCTTGCTCGTCGGCGGCCCGACGGAGCCACCTGCTCGCCGCCGGGGGCGTCGTGTCGATCTTGACGGACACGCTGTTCGTCGCAGTGAGCCCGTCGGCGTTCGTCGCCGAGCATGTGATGGTGGTTCCGGTCGTGTCGGCGCCGAGCGTGACCGGGTCGCACCCGGACGTGGAGGCGATCGCGGACTCTGCGTCGGCAACCGCTCCAACTCACCGACACGGCGCTCGTGTACCAGCCGCCCGCACCGGACGTCCCCGTGACCGTCGGCGTGATCGTCGGCGGTGTCGTGTCGGCGCCGTCGAGCACGGCGGCCGACGGGGCCGCAGAGCCCACGAGCGCCACCGCGACGGCGATCGGGAGCAGCGACGCAACACGACGGCTCACGGTCGGGGCCTCGAGTTGACGCGCCGGCTGTACCACGCCTGTCCGCGGCCGCACTCGTGCCAGCCCTCGCGGTCGAGCCTCGCAAGGAGCGCGTCCCGTGCAGCGACGAACTCGGGCAGCGGCGGCGGCGGTTCGGCCTTTCGCCACCCGAACCACGGGGACTCGACCAGCCGCTGTTCGCCGTCCGGTTCTTCGAACAGGACGAAGAACCTCGACTTCACGTAGCCGCGGAACCACTCGATCTCATGGGTACCTGGCTCGAGCGGGGCCGCGGGCTGCTCACTGGGCGGACGCTCCGGGAACTCAGGCGTCGCGGGACGTGTACGGCGCCACTCGACGCCGCTCGAAGTGGCCCGTACGCGGTCGGTCGCGCGGGAGGCGCGTCGAGACACCGGCGAGACCTCCCGCCAGCGCCAGGCGGAACGACGGGGCGGCGGCTCCGGCGGCCGCGGCAGCGGCGGCGAGCGCAGCGCCGAGCACGAGCATCGCCGGCCACGTCATGTCGATCCGGTCGGGGTCGTCGGGCCGGGCGACGGCCGCCGAGGCGGCAACCGAACGAGCCGGCACGAACGACGCGAACGGCAGCTCCCGGAGCGGCCGGCGCCGTGTCCGCTGGCGCTCCTGCACCTGCGGCAGGCGTCTTGCGCGTCGAACGGGACGAAGCTCGGTGGCGGACGACCGCCGCGGCGCCGGCTTGGCGGACGCTCGGGCGGGGGCCGGCCGTGCGGCAGCGGGCGCCGTCGACACCCGCGCCCTCCGAGTCGCGGCGGCCTTCGCCGGTGCCGCCTTGACCGCCGGCTTCGTCATCGGAGCCCTCCGCGGCGGCGCGGCGTCCGGGTTCGGATCGGGGACAACGACGGGTGATACTCGGGCGGCGGAACGGGCTCCTCCGCGAGCGCGCCCGGCGCAACGATCGCCCGGCAAGGGCGAACAGGGACACCAACGTCGCCAGTCGCGTCCGCGCCCGGCGGACAGGGGTCATCGAGGCGGCGTCGATGTCGCGAAGCCCCCTAGTGCCGCAGGTCGAGTCACCCTCGCGCGACCAGTCGGCCGAGGGCAACTCCCTCTTCGGCCAGGATTCGGGAGCCCAGCCGGCATGGTTTCAACGAGGGCCGACCGTGGTAGCTGGGCGTGTCGGGCGGAGCGCCCGGCAGGGCAACAATCCAGAGGGGGGTCAATGCGGAAAACACTCTTTGCGCTCGTCGTCGTGCTGGCGTCGCTGCTGCTGGCGCCATCCGCGAGCGCGGTCAAGTTCGGAGAGCCGGACACCGGCAACGTGTATCCGTGGGTCGGTCTGATGGTCGCCGTCGACGACCAGGGCGAGCCCATGTGGCGCTGCACCGGCTCGCTGCTCTCAGCCGATCTGTTTCTGACAGCCGGCCACTGCGTCGGCTACGACCCGGACACCGACGAGACGCCGTCCAGGGTCTACCTGTGGTTCACGACCGGCGCGGAGACCATCAACACCGATCGGCAGTACCTGATCAACCTGGCCTACCAGGACACGCTCGGCGACGAGGCGGCCGATGCCTTCAACGTCTGCCTCGGCGATCCGACGAAGACGTTCGAGGGGGCTCCGCTCCTCCCGGTGCTCGGTTACCCGTGCGGGGGCTACGACGCGTGGGGGCTCCCCCAGTCGTATCCCGACTGGACGGGGCACCTGACGATCCCGCAGACGTTCGACGTGGGAGTCGTGCACGACATCGTGTGGACGCCACATGCCCCGATCCAGGGGCATCCGTTCACGCAGCCGACGACGTACGGCACGATCGCGGACGCCGGCACGCTGGACAGGCTGGCTTCGGCGACAGGGCAGGGCGGCAAGGGGAACATCGAGTTCACCGTCGTCGGGTACGGCCTCCAGAGCGTGAAGCCGGTCGAGTCGGCGACCAAGCAGCGCATCGTCGGAACGGTCAGCTTCGTGAACCTCACGAGCGCCTTGTCCGGCGGGATCAACCTGCACTACTCGAACAACCCGGGCCAAGGCCACGGTGGTTCGGGCGGCACGTGCTTCGGAGACTCGGGCGGCCCCGTGCTCTACAGCGGGGAGATCGTCGCCGTGAACTCGTTCGTGCTGAACAACAACTGCAACGGCGCCGCCTTCGGCTATCGAGTCGACGTCGAGCTCGTGTACGCGTTCCTTCGGAGCTTCGGCTACACCCCGTAGGACCCAACGTCGACGAGAGGGCCGCACGCCGGCCCTCTCGTCACGTCTGTGCCGTCGCCGACCTCGTCACCCAGCTCTTGTTCCGCACCGTCAGCAGCGCCCACAGATTGAGCCAGTACAGGCAGAGCTCGTAGAAGAACATGTAGAGCACGAGGCCCGGAAGCTTGCGGCCGGCACGGAGCGGGACGAAGACGTAGCGAACGAGCATGAGGACGATCCAGCTCGGGACGATCGTCGTCACCATCAGCGTCGGGTTCGTGAGAACGGTGACGATGAGCGCGATGCGAAGGCCGAACGAAAGGAACGGCGCTGTGAGATCCCAGCAGAGGATCTGCAGGAAGAGCAACGGCTTCACCCGCCAGGCGTACGTGAGGGTGTAGATCGACTCGCGGATGTACCCCCGCTTCCAGCGCCGCTGTTGACGGAGGAAGCCGCGCGCAGTCGCCGGGGTCTCCGTCCAGCTCAGCGCCTCGGCGACATAGACGACGTCGTACCCTCGCTTGAGGACGAGGTTCGTCAGATGGCGATCCTCCGAGTGCGTACACCGCTCGCCGAGGAAGCGCTGGTTCGCGAACTCGTCGACGATCTCGCGCAGCAGGTCGGCACGATACGCCGCGAGGCAGCCGCTGCAACACACGACGCTGCGGATCACGGACTGCGCCTGCTTGTAGACGTTCAGGCCGATCCAGTAGTACGTGCACCGACCATTCGGGTGAGCAGGTTCTGGCGCTCGTTCAGCAGGAGCACGTTTCCTGTAGACGCCCCGATCTCGGGCTCGAACAGCGGCTCGACGACGCGCACGAGCGCGTGGTGATCGAGGATCGTGTCGCTGTCGATCGTGACGACGAACTCGACGTCGTCGTCGAGCAGACGCGTCGTCGCGAAGTGAAGGGCCTCGCGCTTGCCACGGTTCGTGTCGAACTCGTGAAGCGCAATCGCCAGGGTGGCCGCGAGCTCGCGTAGGCGTTCCTGGACGCCGTTCGTCGAGCCGTCGTCGATCACGATCACCTGCTTGATGCCGCGCGCCATGAGAACGCTCCGGATCGCCTTCTCGACGAGTGCCGGATCCTCGTTGTAGCAGGGGATGATCACGGCGATCTTCTCTCGGAGGTACGCCGGATAGCGGCGCGGGCGCAGGTCGTGCAGGAACAGCAGGGCAAACAGGTACCAGGTGTAGGCGACGAGGACGAGCAAGTACCCGAACGTGAACCGCTCCCAGAAACGAGCGTCGGTGCCGTACCGCGACAGGAAGAGGACGGCGCTCGCGGCGACGACGACGAAGAGCGCGCCGTAGAGCGCCGCCTGTACCCGGTGAAGCACCGCTCAGCTTCCGTGCGCTTCGAACGGCAGGTAGAACGTGCGTGCGACCTGCACGAGAACGCATTTCACGTTCCCGAGCTCGGCGCGGAGGTCGGGCTCTCGCGCCCCGGTGACGGTGACGAGCTCGAGCGAGCCAGAGCCGTATCCGATGCTCATCCTGCCGGTCGACCAACGCTCGGCGGCGCGCGCGAGCTGGTGCGCGTCGATCCAGCAGACGTGTTCGGCGGCGCCTCCGCCGAAGATCCGCTCGAGAGGATTCGCGGGTTCCCGCAGCACCACGTACGACCCGCCCTTGCGGGGTCCCAGGTCGCGAACTGATTCGGCGTACTCGCGCTTGCCGTTCAACCCGCGAGCGCCGGCCACGACGCTGAACGAGAAGAGCGACAGCAGGGGAACGATCAAGAGCCAGGTCGCGACCCGAAAGGCTCGTACCCGACGTGAAGCTGCCGCAGTCCGTTGCGCCGCCGCAAAGCGCGCGTCTTCAACGGACATTCTTGTCTCCTCGGTTGACGGTGTCCGCCGGTCATCGGCAGGACCTCGCCCTAGCTCATCCCTCGTTCGGGTCGCAGCGATGTTCGATACCGGGGGCGGGACTCGAACCCGCACGTCCCGTCAGGGACACCCGATTTTAAGTCGGGCGCGTATGACCAGTTTCGCCACCCCGGCGCGGGAAGGGTAACGCGGGAGGGTTCGGTGGAATGGGCCTCGTCCCCGGGGTGCGCTGGGTGGTGCGAGGCAAGGACGCAGGGAGCGTTCGTATCGGAGTGATACGGACGCGACTGAGGACGCCGCATCGCGCCGTCCAGCGCGGTCCGGGGGCACAGCGCCTATTCCGCTGAACCCTCCTAGGTGCCGGGGACGAGGCTCTCGGGCGGGATCCGTTCCGGGCCCTTGAAGCGGTACGTGTCGCGGAACGTGCGGAACGCGTCCTGGTCGAACTTCGTGCACTCGGCGAGGATCCCCTGCGACTTGCCGCTCGCCGGGTCGGCCGAGTACCAGGCGGTGAGGGCGATCTTGTTCCCGAGGCGCGGGAGCGGCGCGAGCAGCATCGCGGTCGGGTCCTCGCGGTAGAACGAGCGGAGGCTCGTCACCTCGTCGGCCGGCACCTGCTGCCCGTAGAACATGACGATGCCGCCGTGCTCGAGGTTGTGGACGGACTGCGCGAGGAGCACGGGCTGGTCGTACTCTCCCCAGATCACCCACTGGCCGTAGTGCGGGCCGCTCGTCGGCGGGAAGGAGTTCCACTCCTTCGGCGTTGCGTTCGGGTTCGAGATGTGGACGCCCGCCGGGAGGCCCGGGTACGTCTTGTAGGTGCAGCCGGCCCCCTCCATCGCCTGCGCCACGTTCTCGGAGGGCGAGCTGTCGTCGCGCAGCAGCAGGAACGCCGCGGCAGCGCCGACGACGGCGAGCACCGCGACGGCGCCGACGATCAGCCAGAGGCCGCGGCGATCGCGCTCCTCCTTCCTCGCCTTGGGCGCCTGCACGCGGCGCGGCGGCGGCGGCGTCTTGGCCTTTCCTGGCAAAGCGGCGGCGATGGTACCAGCCGCCTCTTTAAGGCCCGATGAGGGCGGAAAGCTCCGTCCGATGCCCGCACTAGCGTTCGTGGGCCATGGTCGGGCAACTCGTCATCGTGCTCCTCCTCTTCGGCTCCGTCGCGCTCGGGGCCGTTTTCCTCACACGTCTGCTCGTGCGGGAGCTGCGGGCGACGCGCGACGAGACCGGCGAGGAGCTGACGAAGCGGAACGCCGAGGTCGACCGGCGGCTCGTCGGGATCGACGAGAAGATCGACCGCCGGCTGGCCGAGCTCGACACGAAGGTCGACCGGCGCCTGGAGAGCTCGTCGAAGACCACCCTCGCGATCCACGAACGCCTGGCGAAGGTCGACGAGGCGACGGCGCAGGTCCTCGAGCAGGCCAAGGCGTTCGGGCGGCTCGAGCAGGCGCTCCGCCCGCCCAAAGCTCGCGGTGGGTTCGGGGAGCTGCTGCTCGAGAACCTTCTGCGCGACCGGCTCCCCGCCGGGGTCGTACCAGCTCCAGTACGGCTTTGCGAGCGGCGAGCGGGTCGACGCGATCCTGCACGTCGAGCGGCTCGTCCCGATCGACGCGAAGTTCCCACTCGACAACTTCGAGCGGCTCGCCGCGGCCGAGACCGACGACGAGCGGACGCTCTACGAGAAGGCGTTCGCGCGCGACCTCAAGGGCCACGTCGACGCGATCGCGTCGAAGTACATCCGACCCGACGAGGGAACGTACGACTTCGCGCTCATGTACCTCCCGGCCGAGTCGGTCTACTACGAGCTCGTCTGCGGGAAGACCGGAGCGCTCCTGCAGTACGCACACGACAAGCGGGTCTTCCCCGTCTCCCCCACGACGTTCACGTCGCAGCTCCAGGTGATCGCGCTCGGGCTTGAAGGGGCTCCAGATCGAGCAGCGCGCCGAGGAGGTCATGGCGTACGTCGCGCAGCTGGGCAAGGACTTCGACCGGTTCAAGGCCGACTTCGACGTCGTCGGCAAGCACATCGGGAACGCCCAGAGCAAGTACTCGGAGGCCGAGCGGCGCCTCGATCGATTCGAGTCGAAGCTCGAGCGCGCGAGCGAGCACGACGAGTCGCTCGAGGCGGAGCCCGTGGACCTTCAGCGCGCGCTGGACGCCGCCTAGACCGCTTTCGTACGATCCGCCGGATGTCCCTGCGCGCGCTCTTCCGGCGCTCGCGTGCGAAGCGGCCGGACCCGATCGACGAGCACACCTCGCTCAGCGAAGCGGACGTTCGCAAGCTGCAGCGGGTGCAGCGAGCGGGTCCGAAGGCCGTTCGCGTCCTGCGGCGCCGCTAGAAGCGCAGGAGCGCCGCGAGCCCCTCGACGGCGCCGAGGTCGGCGTGGTGCCCGACGGCGAGGAGCGACCCGCCGTGCAGCAGCGTCTGGTGCACGGCGAGGTCGAGGCCGGACTGGCGTGGCTCGAGCGGCGTCCCGTCGAGTGGGCACTCGCCGCCGTCGAGCAAGGCGCGACCACACTTCGGGCACTCGTGCGCGGCCCTGTTCGCGCCCTCCTCGTAGAGCAGGAGCTCGACGCGCGCGTCGGAGGCAGCGTCGAGCGTCTCCGCCCAGCCGGACGAGGCGCGCGAGCCCTTGGCCGCGCGCTCGCGCCAGCGCTCGATCGCGGCCCGCTCGTCGGCGACACGAGCCTCTTCCAGCAGCGGCGCAACGACGCCGAGCAGCCCGTTCCCATCGGTGTGCGCCTCGGCCTCGATCGTGCCGACGACCGCGTTCTTGACCTCGTGCGGAAGCGTCTCGATGAACTCGGAGCGCGTCTCGTCCGAGCCGACGACCACGACCTTCGGGCCCTCGAGCCTCCGCACGACCTGGTCGAGCTCGGAGGCGACCTCCCTGAGGTGCTCCGCCACGAGGTTCTCGATGTGCCGCTGGTAGCGCGTCTGCGACCAGCCGCCCTGATCGTGCCGTCCCGGCTGCTCCTCGGTCCGGTCGACGATCTCCCGGAGCCGGCCGCCCGCGAGCCGGAAGAGCTGTCCGCGCTCGCGCCCGACGAACGCAACCAGCGCGCCGTCCCCGCGCCCCACGTGCGGCGCGAGCGGGCCGACGTTGAAGCCGCGGCCGAGGTCGACGACGTCGGGGACCGGGTCGGGCAGCGACACGGTCGACCAGTAGTCGCCCGACACGAACACGGCAAACCCGCGGGCGCCGTCCCGCTCGAACTCGTTGTCGTAGAAGCTCTCGGATCCGGCCGAGGTCCCGTTCGAGCCCCTCGCGCTCGCTGTGGCTCAGCTGCTCCCGCTTCGCCTCGATCCGCTTGTGCGCGTCCGAGAGGAGCGCGTTGACCCGTGTGTCGGCCGCCGTGGGCGTCGGCGTGAGCGTCGGGTCGAGGTCGACGTAGAGGCTGATCGCGCACTCGCTCGGGGAGCGGAACGCGGCCAGCTCGCGGAGTCGATTGAGCGTCAGGGTCTCTGCCATTGCCTCCCGGTCCCCCTGCGCGGCCGATTCTATGCTGGGTTCCGTCCGGGTGCCCGCGGGGAAGGCCCGTGGAACAACCATCCGGCCCGTAGCGTTGAATAGAGCACATGGAAACACGTGATTTGATCGTCATCGGTGGTGGCCCCGCCGGCTATACCGCGGCGCTCTACGCCGCGCGCGCGAACCTGCGACCCGCTCGTGATCGAAGGCTTCCAGTGGGGCGGCCAGCTGATGATCACGAGCGACGTCGAGAACTACCCCGGGCTACGCCGACGGCGTGCTCGGCCCGGAGATGATGGCCGACTTCCGCGCGCCAGGCAGAGCGCTTCGGCACCGAGTTCGTCACCGACGACGTGACGAAGCGTCGACTTCTCGGAGCGGCCGTTCCGCGTCTGGGTCGGCGAGCGACGAGTACCGCGCCGCAGCCGTCATCGTCGCCACCGGCGCGAGCGCGCGCCAGCTCGGGCTCGAGTCCGAGCGCGCACTGCACGGGCCGCGGCGTCACGTACTGCGCGACCTGCGACGGCGCCTTCTACCGCGACAAGGAGGTCGTGGTCGTCGGCGGCGGCGACTCGGCGATGGAGGAGGCGATCTTCCTCACGCAGTTCGCCTCGAAGGTCACGATCGTGCACCGGCGCGACGAGTTCCGCGCGTCGCAGATCATGATCGACCGCGCCCGTACGAACGAGAAGATCGAGTTCCTGACGCCGTACGTCGTCGACGAGGTGCTCGGCGTCGACGACGGCAAGCTCACCGGCGTCCGGCTCCGGAACGTCGAGACCGGCGAGGCGCTCGACGTACCCGACCGACGGCCTCTTCGTCGCGATCGGCCACGACCCGAACACGGAGCTGTTCCTCGACCAGCTCGAGCACGACGACGCCGGCTACCTGGTCACGAAGCCGGCAGCTCGACCGAGACGAACGTCCCGGCGTGTTCGCCGCGGGCGACGTGCAGGACCACGTCTACCGGCAGGCGGTCACCGCCGCCGGCTCGGGCTGCATGGCGCGCACTCGACGCCGAGCGCTTCCTCGCCGAGCAGGAGGGTCACCTCCACGACGCGCTCGCCGCGCCGCGGCCGAGGTCGAGACCGTCGGCGAGCCGACCGCGCCGGCGCTAGCCGCGCGTGGCGCGCGACAGCTGGATCGACCTGCTCGATCCGGCCGACGGACGAGCTCCGGCGCGCTCGCCGGCCGAGCTGCCCGACGTGCGTGGTCGAGCGAGCTCGCGGCGCCCGACCGACGAGCCGCCCGGCCGGTCGATCGCAGAGCACGGCGACTGCGTCGTTCGGCGCACCTCGTCGTCCCGGTCGCCGTGCCGGACGAGGATCGCACTCTACCTACCAGGAGGTCGGGTTCGTCGCTGACGCACGACCGGTGCGTCGACGATCCGCAAGACGCCGCCCGACGAGCGACGCGTTCGACCCGCGCCGGGTCGAGCAGGCGTCGCGCCGGACGGCGACGCCGGCGCCGCGGGACGATCGCGTACCACCTCGCTCGACGACGTCGCCGAGCGCTACCTCGACATCCTGGACGACCGTCGACGACGAGATCGACGAGCTCGAGGACAGCATCGGCGACTGGCGATCCGCGACGCGCGTCCGCGAGCGGCTCGCCGACCTGCGCCGCGACATCCTCGACATCCGGCGGACGCTCGGGCCGACGCGCGACGCCGTCCGGCGGGATCGTCGACGGACGCACCGACTCGACCGCCGGTCTCGGCGCGAGCTCTTCCCGCGCGAAGTCGGCTCCACTTCGCGCGACGTGTACGACAAGCTCCTGCGCGCGATCGAGCGGCCTCGACTTCGCGCGCGACCTGGTCGCGGCGGTCGCGCGACTACCACCAGGCGCGAGATCGCGCACGAGCAGAACGACGTCGTGAAGAAGCTCACCGTGATCGCGTCGCTCCTGCTCTTCCCGACCTTCATCGTCGGCGTCTACGGACAGAACTTCGACGCACATGCCCGAGCTCCACTGGCAGCTCGGCTACCTCTTCTCCTGGGCGCTGATCGTCGCGTGACGACGGTCGTCCAGCTCGCGTTCTTCCGCTGGCGTCGCTGGATCTAGGCCACCGGAGCTACTCGACGCGTGCCGTTCTTCATCTGCCCGAACTGCAAGAACCGCTCGATCGACGACGACGGCCGCCAGGGGCTGCTCGACCAGCCGGTCGTCGTGCGAGCGCTGCGGCTTCGGCTTCCTCTTCGAGCTGCATCGACGACTACTACCCGGCGCCGTCGGACGGGGTTCGTCGTCTGCGACCGCGACGGCCGCATGCTCGCGACCGGCCGCGGCGTCTTCGAGCTGACGGGCTACCGGGAGACTGAGCTGATCGGGCGGAACGTCGTCGACGCGCTCGGGCTCGAACGGCGCTCGAGGACGTGCAGAACCCGGCCGCGCTGGCGCTCGAGTGGGGCGTCCGCCGGCTCGGCGAGAAGCTCACAGCTGCGCTCGCGCGCGGGGACGCACAAGCCGGTCATCGCCGACTTCTTCCCGGCCTACGACGAGGACGGCGGGCTGCTCGTCGCGCTCGCGCCGCGCTAGACGCGGCCGACGCGGCTCGACGGGCAGAGGTCGGTCACCACGCAGTCCTCGCAGCGCGGGCCGGCGCGCGACGCAGACGCGGCGGCCGTGCCAGATCAGCAGATGCGGGAAGCGGCCCCAGTCCGCGCGGGGGACGAGCCTGACCAGGTCGCGCTCGATCTGCACCGGATCCTCCTGCGCGCGTCAGCCCGAGCCGCTGCGAGAGCCGGCGCACGTGCGTGTCGACGACGACGCCCTGCGGCTGCGCCGAGCTCGGCCGCGACGACGTTCGCCGTCTTGCGCGCCACGCCCGGCAGCCGCACCAGCTCCTCGAGCCGGCGCGGGACCTGCGCCGTCGAACTCCTCGAGCAGCACGCTGCATCGTGCCGCGCAGCGACCTTCGTCTTCTGGCGGATAGAAGCCGGTCGCGTAGATGTCGCGCTCGAGCTCCTCCTCCGGCACGGCGAGGTAGTCCTCCGGCCGCCGGTACTTCGCGAAGAGCCGCTCGCGTGACCCGGTTGACGTTCACGTCGGTCGTCTGCGCCGAGAGCATCACCGAGACGAGCAGCTCCAGCGTCGTTGCGGAAGCGGAGCGCGATGGCCGCGTCCTGATGCTCGCGGCGAGCCGCTCGATGATCGGCCGATGCGGCTGCGCTTCGGGCCGACGCGCCGGCGCGCCTCGGCGACGTAGCTACGTGCCACGGCCGACTGCCTCGAAGTGCTCGATCGACCTCGTCCGGGCCGATCGGCTCGACGCAGCGATGCCCTGGCGACCTCGTCGAGGCTCGGGAAGCCGAGTGCGCGGGCAGCCGTCGATCATCGCCGGCAATGTCGTAATCGGTCCGCCGGAGCTCGACGTCGAGGCCCGAGCATCGCCCAGAACGCGCCCGGCTGCGTCCTCGTACGGAGGCCGACGCTGCCGGGGTTGACGACCGGTGGCCCGCCGACCCGGCGGTCGTAGCGGACGTGGATGTGCCCGTGCACGACGACGTCCGCCTCGACGCCCGCGAGCACCTCGGCGCACGCCGCTCGTCCGGAGTCAGTCGGCGTCACGATCTCCTCGTCGCTCCGCGGCGTCGCGTGGCAGAAGAGCACGCGGCCGAGGCCGTCCACGCTCGAGCGAGACGGTCAGCGGCCAGCCGAGCACGAGCGCGTGGCCTCGCGTCGCCGAGCCGCTCGCGCCGCCACGGCTCGAGCGTCGCGGTCGGCGTTGCCGAGCACGAGAGCGCGCGGTCGCCGAGCGCTCGACGACGCGCTCGAGCGTCTCGCGCGGCCACGGGCCGGACGACACGTCGCCGCCGAAGACGATCGTGTCGACGTCCGCGCGCTCGACCTCCGTCAGCACCGCGTCGAGCGCGGGCAGGTTGCCGTGGACGTCGTAGAGCGCCGCGACCCGCACTCACGCGCGACGGCCGCCAGCTCGGCGCGCGGGCTGCGTCGGCAGCCGCGGCCCGGCGCAGACGACGTCGAGCGCCGGGCAGCCCGCGCAGGCGAACTCGCTCGGCGTCGGACGGAACTCGCCGGCGTGGATGCGCGCGATCGCCTCCGAGAGCTCGGCCTCGAGCGCGGCAACGTCGTCGCGCGTGAACGCCGTGACGACCGGCTCGTCGGGCTGCTCGAGGAACTGGTAGACGACCTCGACCTCGTCGGCGCCGGCGCGGAAGCACGCGAGCGCGTAGACGAGCCGCTGGAGCCGGTACTCCTCGCTCGACGATCTCCGCCGGCGTCGCTCGCTCGAGCGACGTTCGTCTTGTAGTCGACGACGAGCGCCCGGCCGCCGTCGACGGTGGAGCACGTCGAGGAAGCCCGTGGAGCAGCACGCCGTCGTGCTCGAACGTGAAGTGCCGCTCCTGCGCGACGCCGTCGAGCCCGGCGACGCGTGCCGCGAGCTCCGACGCGCAGTACGCCTCGAGCGACGAGCGGATGCGCGCGACGCTCGTCGTCGGTCGCGGCCGGGTAGCCGGCGCGTACGCGCTCTCCGAGCCGTCGGGCAGCCCCGGCGACGCGAGGTCGACGTGCTCGAGCAGCTCGTGCACGGCGCTGCCGATCTCCGTCGCGCCGAGAGGCCCTCGTCGTCCGACGGCGCTGCGCCGTCGCGCGGCGCATCCCGGCGACGCGCTCGGCGAAGTACCGGTACGAGCAGCTGCTCGAAGAGCGAGAGCGCGGTGAACGAGAGCCGGCGCACCTGGTGCAGCGGCGGCTCCGGGACGGCGACGAGCTGCGGCAGCGTCGGCGCCGGCGGCGGCAGCGGCGTACGCCTCGGTCCTGTCGAAGAGGAGAGCTGGCCCTGGCTCGCGCCGGCTCGCGGCGGCTCGTCGGCCGCCTCGGGCGCCGCAGCGGTCGACCCGGACCAGGATCCGCGCGCCCCGCGCTCGAGCTCGACCGGAGCGCCGTCCGCGGCCGCGAGCTCGTCCGCCGCGTCGAGCCGCGCGAGCACCCAGCCGATCGGCGTCGCGCGGTCCGCCGCCTTCTCGCGGTCGACCGCGCCGGAGACGATCAGCCGGTCGATCGCGCGCGTCATCGCGACGTAGTAGAGGCGCAGGCGCTCGGCGCTCCTCCTCCTCGCGTCGCGCGCTCGCACGGCCTCGTAGTCGAACGCGCCGCGGCGCTCGCCGTCGCCGGGTCGGCGACGCGGAACCCGAAGCGCCCGTCGGAGAGCGCGAGGATCTCGTCGGCGTCGGGCGCGCGCGCTGTCGCGGCCCGCGTCGGCGACGACGACGACCTTGAACTCGAGTCCCTTCGCGGCGTGGATCGTCAGCAGCCGCACGGCGTCGGCGCCCTCCTCCTCGGCGACCGCCTCGAGCTCCTTCGCGCCGACCGCCTCCTGCTCGCGCACGAAGCGGACGAAGCCCTCGATCGTCGGGACCGCGCAGCTCCTCGTACGAGCGCGCGAGCCGCGCGAGCTTGCGCAGGTTCGCGTAGCGGCGGCGGCCGTCCCACTGAGCGAGCACGGCGAGGTCGTAGTCGTGCTCGGCGACGATCCGCTCGCAGAGCCGCTCGAGCGACAGCCGCGGCACGCGCGCGCACGAGCCGCTCGTACCGCTGCAGGAACGCGCGGAGAAGGTGCGCGTCGCGCTCCGGCAGGTCCGGCGGCAGCCCCTTCTCGATCCCGGAGAACATCGGCCGCTTCGACGCGACCCTGCGGATGAGCACGAGCGCGTCGTTCGAGACGCCGACGAACGGCGACGCGAGCACCGTGACGAGCGCCTGGTCGTCGTAGCGGTTGTGCAGCAGGCGCAGGTACGGAGGAGGTCGACGACCTGCTGCTGGCCGAAGTATCCGCGGCCGGTCGCGCGGTACGTCGGAAGTCCGGCGTGCCGCAGCTCCTGCTCGTACGCACTCGGCGTCGGTGCCCGCCGCGAAGAGCAGGACGATCTCGCCCGGTGTGGCCGCGCCCTCGTCGACGAGCTCGCGCACCCGCCGCGCGATGTGCTTCGCCTCGGCGCGGCGCCAGTGCACGCCGGTGTCGGCGTACGTCTCCTTCTCGGTGACGAGCAGCTCCACCGGGTGGCCGAAGACGGGATCGGGGAACTCGCCCGACGCGGCGAGCGGCTGGAAGCCCTCGCCGAACTCGTCGTGGAAGAGGTAGTTGACCGCGGCGAGCACCTCCGGCCGTGAGCGGTAGTTCCGCGACGAGCGCGATCCCGCCGCCCTCGGCCTCGCGCCGCTCGCGGAACACGCGCACGTCGGCGTGCCGGAAGCCGTAGATCGACTGGAACTCGTCGCCGACGAAGAACACCTCGGGCTTGCCGGGGCCGTCCGCGATCAGGTCGATCAGCTCGCACTGGAGCCGGTTCGTGTCCTGGAACTCGTCGACCATGATCGCCGCGAAGCGGAGGTGCTCGCGGCTGCGGATCCGCTCGTTCCGCAGGAGCAGATCGCGCGCGCCGAGCTGGAGGTCCTCGAAGTCGAGGACGCCCTCGCGCCGCTTGGCCTCGGCGTACGCGCGTGCGAAGCCTTCGAGGAGCTCCTGGAGCAGGTCGCGGTCGCGTAGCGCGACCTCGTCGGTCGCGGCCTGCTCGACCGCCTTGCGCGCGTCCTCGTACGTCTGCGCGCGCAGACCCGAGGCCTTGTGCGCGGAGAGGTCGAGAAGACGGTCGGGGCTCGGGTCGCCCTGGACGAGCTCGAGCAGCCGCGCCGAGTTCTGTTGCTGCAGATCGGTCGCGTTGGCGTCGTCGGCGAGGCACCGCGCGGCGTCGCGCAGCTGGTCGAGGCGGTCGGCGAGTGGCGCGCGCTCGCCCAGATCGAGCTCGAGCGGCCGCCCGGCTGAACGGAGCGTCTCGTAGACGCCGATGAGCATTCGACGCAGGCGCTGCGTGCCGTATGTCGCGAGCAGCCGGAGCCGCTCGGGGCGGTCGCCGGCGCAGAACTCGTCGAGCGTGAGCTCGAACGCCTCGCCCGCGAGCACGGCGGACTGCGCCTCGTCGAGCTCGCGGAAGCGCGGGTCGAGCCCGGCCTCGAACGGGTACGCGCGCAGGAGCCGCGCGCAGAAGCCGTGGATCGTTCCGATCCACGCGCCGTCGAGCTCGCGCGCCAGGTCGTGCCGTCCCCGCTCGCGCAGCTCGCGCCGAATGCGTGTGCGCAGCTCGCCGGCCGCCTTGCGCGTGTACGTGATCACGAGGATCGAGCCGACGTCGATGCCGCGGTCGCACACGGCCTCGACGAAGCGCTCGACGAGCACCGCCGTCTTCCCGGTGCCGGCCCCGGCCGAGAGGAAGACACGGCCGCGGGCGTCGATGGCCGCGCGCTGCTCCGGGTTCGGGGCGAGCGAGCTCACGCGCGCTTCACCCGGCACATCGGCCAGAGGTCGCACCACTGCGGGCAGTCGCCGCCGCGCGGATCGTGGCGCACGTCTCCGGTGCGGATGCGCTGCGCGAGCGAGCGCGCGTTCGTCCGCGCGTTCTCGACCTGGTCCCAGAACGCGGCCGTCGTCGAGGTAGTCCGACTTCGTGTAGCCGGCGAGCACGTCGTTCTGCGCCTCAGCGCGGAGCAACCCGCGCGGCTTGCGATCGCCGGCGAGCGGGCGATACACGCCGCCGAGCGGCTCGATCCCGACGAGGTCGCGCAGGACGAGCATGTAGAGCGGGATCTGGAGCCGCAGCTCCTTCTCGATCTGGATCGCCGAGGGCGCGTTCCTGCCGGCCTTGTAGTCCTGGACGATCCCGCGCGTGCTGAACGGGTCGACGTCGATCCGGTCGATCTTGCCGCTCAGCGTCAGGCCCTCCCCCAGGTCGAGCCCGCGCTGGAGCTCCTGCGGCGAACGCTCCGTCCCGAACGAGACCTCGAAGCGCTTCGGGACGAGCTGCGCGTCGTCCTCGGCCTCGAAGCGGACGAGCGCCTCGAGGTCGCGCCAGAGCGACGCGTCGAGCTCACGGCGCTGCATCGTCGTCATCTCCATGCGCACGCCCGCGATCGCCTGGTCCAGGCACGCACGCATGAGGCGAACACCGTCCTCGACGCGTTCCGGCGGGATGCGGTCCGCGCCGAGCTCCTTCGGCAGCGCCGTGAAGAAGCGGTTCAAGCGCCGTGTGCGCGACGGAGCCGCGCAGTTTCGGGTCGACCTCGGCGTCGATCGTCTTCGGGTCGATCACGCGGTCGACGAACCACGCGGACGAGCAGTCGGCCATGCGCTCGAGCTCGGTGACCGGGAACGTCGTGCGCGAGCCGAGCGTCTCGAGCACGAGCGGGTGGCGGAGACGCGTGGGCCGTTCGGGCGCGGCTCGGGCGCGCCGCAGCCGACGCTCCCAGCCGTTCGCGCGCGCGATCCCGTCGGCGTCGGCCGGCTCGTCTCGCGCGATCGACGCGAGCGCGCGGAGTCGCTCGCGCTCGGTCGGCGCCTCCTCGAGGCGCCACGTGAGCTCGGAGAGGCGGCGACGGGTCGTCGCGCGCTCGACCTCCTCGGGCGGGAAGAGCGACACGACCTCGTCCCAGAACGGGCTCGCCTCGCGCGGGCTGCCTTCGTCGGTCGCGGACTCGCGCACGAGGTAGAGGCGCTTCGTGGGCCGCGCGCATGCGGTGTAGAAGAGGTAGCGGTCGCGGCTGACCGGGTCGGCGCGCTGGAGGCGTCCGCCGAGCCGCTCGCGCTCGTCGTCGTCGAGGAACGGCGAACCGCCGCCGCGGCGCGGAAGGCTGCCCTCCTCCAGCCCGACGACGAAGACGACCTCGAAGCGTGCGGTGCGCGCGCGGTCGAGGTCGAGCACCGACACCTTCCCCGGCTCCGAGCGTTCACGCCGGAGCCGCGCGCGCTCGAGCGTGGCCGCGACGTCGTCGGCGCTCGTCTGCTCGTCGACGAGCCGCTCCCAGCGCCCGAGCTCATCGAGGAGGCGGAGCGCCGCGTCGTAAGCGCGGAGATCCTCGGCCGGGTCGGTGCCGACCGGCGGGTGCTCGAGCCCATGCGCCGCGCGCAGCATCGCCTGCGCCAAGGCTCGCACCGCCTCGACGGGCGTTCCGCCGGCACGAAGCGCGTCGAGCTGGCGCAGCGGTGCGCCCCGGAGCTCCTGCATGACCTCCTCGATCCGACCAGGCGCAGCCACGGCCCGCCCGCGGAGGCGCCCCTCGACGAAGTCGACGTGGTTGCGGCTGAGCCCCGAATACGGCGAGCGGAGGAAGGCGAACAGGTCGGCGCGAGGCCCGCCGAGCCACGCGAAGCGAAGAAGCGACAGGAGTGCGTGGCCGAAAGCGGTCTCCGCGAACCGCGTTCGGCCCTCGAACGCGTACGGGATGCCGAGCGTTCCGAAGACCGTCTCGAGCGGTGCGCGCCAGCGGCCGAGCGACGGGCAGACGACGCCGATCGCCTCGGGCGCACAGCCGTCGCGGACGAGCCCGAGGATCCCGTCGCCGACGAGCTCGAGCGCTCCGCGCACGCCCGCGCCCTCGAGGAAGCCGATTGCGCCTGCAATCTCCGGGGCCGTATCGGACGGCTCGTCGAAGAGCGACCGCTCGACGTATGCGATCGCGGGCTCGGCGACGTCGGCGAACGCCGGCGCGAGCTCCTCGATCGCGCCGCCGGCGAGCGCCGCGAGATCCTCCGCGGTTCGCCGCAGCGAGTCGAACGCCGCGCGGCCCGGCTCGTACGGCAGCGAGACGGTCACCTCGGTGCGGCCGGCGAGCGCGCGCAGGAGCGACCACTCGGCCTCGGTGAGGTCCTCGAAGCCGTACGCGAAGACCGGCTCGCCGTGCCACGCGTCGAGGTCGCTCTCGAGGAGCGCGACGGCGTGTGCGCGGAGCAGCTCGCGATCCCAGAGTCCGAGCGTCTCGAGCTCGGCGCGGTACGCGGAATAGAGATGTGCGAGATCGCCCTCGACGCGGTCGGGCTCGAGCAGCGCGCCCTGGAGCTCGCGGATCGCCTCGCGCAGCGTGTCGGCGAAGCCCGACGAGCCGGCGGACGCGGAGAGGCCGTTGAGCGAGGCGCGGCCCACGGCGCGCCTGAGCACGAGCTGCTGCTGTGCCTCGGTCGCGACCGGCCGGCCGCCGCTACCCGCCCAGGCGATGCGCTGGAAGACGTCGTCGAACGTGCCGATCGAGCCGCCGAACACGCAGCCCTGCTTCGCGACGAGCTCGCGCTCCACGCGTTCGACGTCCGACCCCGTGGGCACGATGAGGATCGGCTCTTGATCGAGCAGGGCGAGGTACCGCTCGAGGAGCAGGGAGACCTTGCCCGCATTCGCAGGGCCGACGAGGAGCTTCAGACCCACAACCCACCCATCGTAGAGCCGGGTCCCGACGGATCAGGATGCGGCTCCCCGCAAACTGCGCGAATCGTTTAGGCGGCGGCGGACTTCGGCCTGCGGCCGCGGCGTGCGGCCGGCTGGCCGGGCATCTTCCCGGCGCAGGTGTCGCAGAGATCGGCCTGCTTCGAGCCCCGGCGCGCGTCGTTGAAGTTGATCCGCATCACGGCGCCCTTTGACTCGTCGATTTCGTTGCTGCAGTTGTCACAGACCAGCACGGTCTTTCTCGCCATGTTTCCTCCTCGCCTATCGGGGGTCCGATTCGACTGTAGCCGAAAAAGGTCGTTGGAATCTAGGCCGCCGCGCGCGCTTGTCGAATTCGCCACGAACGAAGGAGGCTGAGCAGCGCCTGCTCCTCGAGGTCGAGCCCGGTATCGCGGGCGGAGACGACGCGCAAATGGCGAGGTCGAAAATCGGCGATGGTTCGGCCGTCCATGTACTGCTCGATCACGGGCGGGCTGATGTAGGACGCACGGCAGACGGCCGGGGTGTTTCCGAGCTTCTCCGCGACCGCCTTGCAGACGGCGGTCACCTGCTTCTTGGCCTGCGCCTCGGTCTCCGCGGACCCGCGCTCGGCCAGACCGATCGCCGCGAGGAGCGTCCCGCCCCACGTGCGGAAGTCCTTGACGGTGAAGTCCTCGCCCATGTGCGCCTGGACGTACTGGTTCAGGTGGCGCTCGTTGAGGCTGACAAGTGATCCGTCCTCCGTCCGGAAGCGGAAGAGGCCGCGGCCGCCCTTGAGCTCGAGCAGCTCCTTCATGGCTTCGGCGAGCTCCGCGTCGAGCACCGCGGTGCGGATCCAGACCTTGTGCTTGCCGCGGAAGTTGAGCGAGATCCGGTTGCCGCGGACCTTCACGTGGCGCTTGCGAAGCGTCGTGATCCCGTACGTGCGGGATTCCTTCGCATAGCGCTCCGATCCCGGTCGAAACCAGCCGAGATTGATCAGCCTGAGCGCGATCGCACAAACGCGGTCGCGGTCGAGATGATCGCGGTCCATGTCGCCTGACATCGCCGTCCGGATCGCCGTCAGCTTCTCCCCGAACCGGACGAGCTTGTCGTACTTCGCCTGCTCCTGCTTCGCGCGGTATTCCTCGGAGTAGAGGTACTGCTTCCGCCCCGCCTTGTCGATCCCGACCGCCTGGAGCTTCGCGCGCGGGCTCGGCGAGATCCAGACGTCGCGCCACGCCGGCGGGATCGTCAGCGCGTCGATCCGCGCGAGCTTCTCGTCGTCGGTGATCTTGCGACCCCTCGCGTCGACGTAGTGAAAGCCGCGGCTCTTGGTGCCGCGGCGTCGCCAGCCCCCGGTGCGTGCCACGCCCCCGGTCTAACCGCGTTCACGGACCTGTAACCTCGGGCGCCGTGGACACCGGGACGATCGTCGTCCTCGAGGGCGACCAGACGGGGCAGGAGCTCCTGGAGGAGTCCCTGCGCGTCCTCGCTCCCGACGTGATCGGACTCGAGCTCGAGTTCCCGCGCTACGACCTCTCGCTGGCGAACCGCCGCGCCACGCAGAACGCCGTCGTGCACGAAGCCGCCGCGGCGATCCGCGAGCACGGGCTCGGACTGAAGGCGGCGACGATCACGCCGGAGGAGGCCGGCGACGTCGGCTCGCCGAACCGGATCCTGCGCGAGGAGATCGGCGGTCGGGTGATCGTCCGCACCGGCCGGCGCATCCCGGGGGTCGTGCCGATCGGCGGGGTGTTCGCGCCGATCTCGGTCGTGCGCATGGCGGTCGGCGACGCGTACGGCGCGAAGGAGTGGCGCGAGGGCGAAGGCGACGACGAGGTCGCGTTCCGCACCGAGCGGATCGAGCGCCGGATCTCGCGCGCGGTCGCGGAGTACGCCTTCCGGCTGGCGGCACGGACGGGAGCACGGGTCTTCGGCGGTCCCAAGTACACGGTGTCGCCCGTCTACGAGGGGATGCTGAAGGAGGAGATGGACGCGGCGGCCGAGCGACATCCCGACGTGCCGTACGAGCCGCAGCTGATCGACGCGACGTTCGCGCTCCTGATGGCCCGCGCTTCCGAGCCGCTCGTGATCCCGTCGCTCAACCGCGACGGCGACATCCTCTCGGACTTCGTGCTCCCGCTCTTCGGCTCGATCGCGGGGTCGGAGTCGCTGCTCGTCGCGTTCGACGAGCAGTACGTGCCGCGCGCGCTGATGGCCGAGGCCGCGCACGGCACCGCGCCCGCGCTCGAGGGGAAGAACATCGCGAACCCGATGGCGATGATCCTTGCCGCGGCCGCGCTCCTCGTGCACGGCGAAGAGCGCGAGCAGCAGGCGGCGCGCGCGATCCGCGAGGCCGCGCTCGAGGCGGTGTCGGACGGTCAGCGGACGGCGGATCTCGGTGGGCACCTCGGCACGAACGAGTTCACCGACGAGGTGATCCGCCGCGTGCGGACGAAGCTCGAGGTCTGGGCCGCGCTCTAGACCGCGAGCCGGAGGCGGGCCGACCACGCCTCGACGCAGGCGTGCGTGAGGATCGGGTCGAACTGCGTGCCGGCGCAGCGGGTCAGCTCCTCGAGCGCCTCGGAGAGGGTGAGCGTGGCGCGGTACGGCCGGTGCGAGGTCATCGCGTCGTACGCGTCGGCGAGCGCGACGAGCCGCGCCTCCGCGGGGATGTCGGTGCCGCCGATGCCGGCCGGGTAGCCGCGGCCGTCCCAGCGCTCGTGGTGGTGGAGGATCGACGGCAGCGCGCGGCGTGCGTTCGGCAGGTTCGCGACGAGGAGAGCGCCCGCGGCCGGATGGCGTCGTACCTCCGCCTGCTCGACCGCGTTCAGCGGTCCGGGCTTCGCGAGGATCTCCCCGGGGATCGAGAGCTTGCCGACGTCGTGGAGCAGGCTCCCGGCGCGCACGTCCGAAAGCGCGTCGTCGTCCCAGCCGAGCGACTGCGCAACCGCGACCGCGAGGGCGGCGACCCGGTGAGCGTGGCCGCGCGTCCACGGGTGGCGGGTCTCGACGGCCTCGGTCAGGTCGGCCAGCATGGAGCGCGGATTTCGCGGTCGGGTGCCGCGTCCCTTCTCCGGCGCCGTACATAGGATCTTCCGCGGTGAGAGTCGGCGTTCCGCGCGAGACCGCTGCCGGCGAGCGTCGGGTGGCGCTCGTTCCCGACTCCGTCGGGCGGCTCGCGCCAACCGGGATCGAGGTGGTCGTCGAGCCGGGTGCCGGCGCCGCGGCGTCGTACCCTGACGACGCGTACCGCGAGGCGGGCGCGACGCTGGGGTCGCCGTGGGACGCGGACGCGATCGTGAAGGTGAAGAAGCCGTCCGCCGCTGAGGTCTCGCAGCTGCGCGAGGGCCAGGTCGTGATCGGCTTCCTGGAGCCGCTGACCGACCGGGACGGCGTCGAGCAGCTGGCGTCGCGCGGCGTGACCGGGTTCGCGATGGAGTCGATCCCACGGATCACGAGGGCGCAGCCGATGGATGCGCTCTCCTCGCAGGCGACCGTTTCGGGGTACAAGGCGGCGCTGGTCGCGGCCGACCGGCTGCCGAAGTTCCTCCCGATGCTGATGACGGCCGCGGGGACGGTGCCGCCCGGCGAAGGTGCTCGTGGTCGGCGCCGGTGTCGCGGGCCTGCAGGCGATCGCGACGGCGCGGCGGCTCGGCGCGGTGGTGTTCGGCTACGACGTGCGGCCCGTCGTGCGCGAGCAGGTCGAGTCGCTCGGCGCGAGCTTCCTCGACCTCGGCGTCGTCGGCGAGGAGACCGAGGGCGGCTACGCGCGCGAGCTGACCGAGGACGAGCAGCGCCGGCAGCAGACCGAGCTCGAAGCGCGGATCCCCGAGTTCGACGCGGTGATCACGACGGCCGCGATCCCGGGGCGCCCGGCGCCGCGGCTGATCCCCGCGACCGCGGTGCGCGCGATGCGGGCCGGGTCGGTGATCGTCGACCTCGCGGCCGAGAGCGGTGGGAACTGCGAGCTGACGCGGCCGGGCCAGGAGGTCGTCGAGGACGGCGTGGTCATCGTCGGGCTGACCGACCTCGCGAGCTCGATGGCGTTCGACGCGTCGCGGCTCTACTCGCGCAACGTGACCGCACTCCTCCAGCACCTCGCGCCCGAGGGCGAGCTGCAGCTCGACTGGGACGACGAGATCGTCGCCGGCGCCTGCGTCACGCGTCGCAAGGAGGTGGTCGCGTGAGCGCACAGCTCGTCGCCGAGCTGACGATCCTCGCGCTTGCGATCTTCGTCGGCTTCGAGGTGATCTCGAAGGTGCCGACGATGCTGCACACGCCCTTGATGTCCGGCACGAACGCGATCCACGGGATCGTCCTGATCGGCGCCATGCTGGTCGTCGGCACCGCGGACTCGACGCTCGAGCAGGTGCTCGGGTTCGTCGCGGTCGTGTTCGGAACGGTGAACATCGTCGGCGGCTTCCTCGTCACGGATCGCATGCTCGAGATGTTCAAGCAGCGCCGCCCCGACGCCGACGACGAGGGCCGTTGAGTCAGAACTGGATCAACGTCGCCTATCTCGGCGCGGCGATCCTCCTCATAGTCGGCGTCAAGCGGCTGTCGCATCCGCGGACCGCGCGCTCGGGGAACTGGATCGCGGCGGTCGGAATGGCGATCGCCGTCGGCTTCACGTTCCTCGTGAAGGAGATCGACCAGTACGGCCTCATGCTTGCTGGGATCGCGATCGGCACCGTCATCGGCGTCGTCTCGGCTCGCGCGGTGCAGATGACGGCGATGCCGCAGATGGTCGCGCTCTTCAACGGGGTCGGCGGCGGGGCGGCGGCGCTGATCGCCGCGGCAGAGTTCCACCGGCAGGCGCCGGAGCCGGGACAGCTCGCCGGCGAGGTGCTCGTCGGGATCCTCTTCTCGGCGGTGATCGGGTCGGTCAGCTTCTGGGGCTCGCTCGTCGCGTTCGGGAAGCTGCAGGAGCTGATCACCGGCCGGCCGCTCGTGTTTCCGGGTCAGAACCTCTTCAACGCCGTGTTCGGCGCCGCGCTGATCGCGCTCGTCGCGCTGACGGCGGTGACCGAGAACGGCATCTGGCTCGTGCTCCTGATGATCGGCGCGGCCGTGCTCGGCGTGCTGTTCGTGCTGCCGATCGGCGGCGCGGACATGCCGGTCGTGATCTCGCTGCTGAACGCGTGCACGGGGCTCGCGGCCGCGTCGACAGGATTCGTGCTCGACAACACCGCGCTGATCATCGGCGGGACGCTCGTCGGTGCGTCGGGGACGCTGCTCACGATCAAGATGGGCCAGGCGATGGGCCGGTCGCTCGTGCAGACGCTGTTCGGTGCGTTCGGGTCGGCGCCGGCTGCTCTTGCGGTCGGTCCAGCGGGTGACGGCGCGAGCGTGCGGACGGCGTCCGCCGACGACATCGGCTTCATGCTCGCGTACGCGCGGCGGGTCGTGTTCGTGCCGGGCTACGGGCTCGCGGTCGCGCAGGCCCAGCACGACGTGCGCAGCCTCGGCGACCTGCTCGAGGCGAAGGGCGTCGACGTGCGCTACGCGATCCATCCCGTCGCGGGACGGATGCCTGGGCACATGAACGTGCTGCTGGCGGAGGCGAACGTGCCGTACGACGAGCTCTTCGAGATGGACGAGATCAACCCGGAGTTCCCGCAGACCGACGTGGTCGTCGTCGTGGGCGCGAACGACGTCGTCAACCCCGCCGCGCGAAACCAGCCGGGGAACCCGATCTACGGGATGCCGATCCTCGACGTCGACAAGGCGCACAACGTCGTCGTGATCAAGCGCTCGCTCGCGACGGGGTTCGCGGGCGTCGACAACCCGCTCTTCTACGACCCGAAGACGGTGATGCTGTTCGGGGACGCGAAGTCGGCGCTCGAGCAGCTCGTGGCGTCGGTCAAAGCGGTGTGAGCGTCCCGGACGTCCCGTTCTTCTCCGGCGCGGCCGTGGAGGCTGCCGTGCCGCCGGAGCGGGCGCTCGAGTCGGTGCGGGACGCGTTCGTCGCGTACGCGCGCGGCGAGTGGACGATGCCGCCGAAGGTCTACGTGCCGGCGTACCCGGCGGGAGACTTCCGCGCGATGCCTGCGCTCGGTGGCGGCCACTCGCTGTTGAAGTGGGTGACGTCGTTCCCCGGGAACCCCGGCGACGGGCTGCCGACCGTGATGGGGCTCGTGCTCCTCTCCGACGCGTCGAACGGCGTGCTGCGCGCGGTGCTCGACGCGGCGGCGGTGACGGCGCTCCGGACCGGGGCGGCTGCCGTGCTCGCGGCCGAGACCCTCGGGCGCGCGGATGCGGAGTCGGCTGCCGTGATCGGCGCCGGCGTGAACGGGCGGGCAGCAGCGCGCACGTTCCTCGCGCGCGGACGGCGGGTCGCGCTCTGGGACGTGGACGAGTCACGTGCGCGGGCCGTCGGCGGAGGAGCTCGGCGCCGACGTCGCCAGCTCCCGCGACGACGCGCTCGCGGCCGACGTCGTCGTCACGGTCACGCCGGGACGTGAGGTGGTGCTCGGCGAGGGCGCGCTCGAGCCGGGGCAGCATGCGTCGCTCATGGGCGCAGACGGCCCTGGGAAGCAGGAGATCGACGTGCGCGAGCTCGCGCGCGTGCGGGTCTTCTGCGACGACTGGGAGCAGGCAAGCCACAACGGCGACCTCGTCCACGCCGTCGACGCAGGCGTGCTCTCGCGGCGACGACGTGACCGAGCTCGGCGCCGTCCTCGCCGGCGACGCGGAGGGCCGGCGCTCCGACGACGAGATGACCGTGTTCGACTCGACCGGGCTCGCGATTCAGGATCTCGCGATCGCGCTCGCGGCGCTCGAGCGGGCGGACGAGCTCGACCTGCCTCGAGTCCAGCCCTAGGCGGCAGCCGCAGCGCGCGCGGGGTCGAGGATGTCGAGGATCGGATCGCGATCGCCGAGCAGCGCGCGGCGCGACGAGCCGACCGGCAGCGAAGCCGAGGACGTTGCCGTGGCCGGAATACCCGGCGGCGACCCAGACGCGGTCGCTCCCGGGGAGGCTCCCGACGAGCGGGAGCAGGTCGTCGGTGGTGCCCCAGATCCCGGCCCAGCGGTGCGTGACCTCGGGCGAGCGGCCGAGCAGGTCGCGGACGCGAGTGCCTCGATCCGCTCCTGGACGACGTCGTCACGGCTTCGTCGTCCGTCCACTCGGCGTCGGCGCCCGCGTCTCGGGAGCCGCCGATCACCAGTCGGCGATCCGGCGTCTGCTGCCAGTAGTCGAAGCCGTGCCGCGCGTAGTGCGGACGGTCGAAGAGGAGCTCCGGCAGCGGCTCGGTCACGAGCACCTGGCCGCGCGTCGGACGGATCGCTGCGTCGAGCTCGGGGACGAGGCCGCATGCCGGAGCCGTCGGTGGCGAGCGACGACGCGGCCGGCGCTCAGATCGTCGAGCGTGTCGACACGGCTTCGCTCGACCAGCTCCGCGCCGGCGTCCGCGGCCAGGCCCGCCAGCCGACGCACCCAGCGCGCCGGCTGCAGCGCGCCGTCGGCCGGGTGCAGGACAGCCGCGGTGAACCGTCGGGCGAGCGCGGGTGGCAGGTCCTCGAGCCACTCGGCGTCGAACCGTGCTCGACGAGTGCGTCGTACTCGGCGCGGAGCTCGGCGCGTTCGTCGTCGTCGACCGCGAGCCGCAGGCTTCCGACCGGACGGAAGGCGTCGCCGGCGAGTGTCGCCAGCAGGCGCTGGGCGTCCTCGGTGCAGCTCCCAGTATGTGCGTGCCCGATCGTCGCCGAGCTGCCGTCGAGCGACGTCGTACGGCATCGCGCCGCCGCGCAGCGCGAACCCGCCGTTCCGACCGCTGGCGCCGCCCGCGATCTCGCGCGCCTCGTGCAAACGCACGCGGAGCCCGGCCTCCGCGAGCACGAGCGCGCACGAGCAACCAGTGACGCCGCCGCCGACGATCTCGACATCGGGGACGCCGGCGACGGGGTCCGCGGCAGCGGCTTGCAGGGCTCCTCGAGCCAATACGACGCCATCGCGCGATCGTACTCACCGTCCCGTGCTTCGATAGATGCCGTCGCTCGACGCGACGAGGCCCGCGAGCTCGAGCTCGGACAACGCGGCCATGGCCTCGGCCGCGGCGAGCCCGGAGGCTCGGACGAGCTCGTCGCCTGTGAGCGGAGCGTCGAGTCGTTCGAGGAGTGAGCGTGCAGTCGCGCCGAGGTCTGCTTCGGCGTCGGCCGCCGCGCTCAGTCCGAACAGATCGAGCACGTCGGCCGAGGATGTGAGCGGAGTCGCCCCGAGCTTCAACAGCGCGTTCGAGCCGGCGCTCAACGACGAGGTGATCTCGCCCGGGCATGCGAGCACTTCACGCCCCTCCTCGAGTGCGAAGTCTGCCGTGATCAGCGCGCCGCTCCGCTCGCGCGCCTCCACGACGACCGTGGCCTGCGCGAGCCCGGCGATGATGCGGTTGCGCGCAGGAAACCTCCACGGAGCGGGCTCGACGCCCGGTGCGTATTCCGAGACGACAAGCCCGCGTTCGGTGATCCGCTGCGCGAGCTCGGCATGGGCTGCGGGGTAGTCGCGATCGATGCCGCAGCCCAGCACCGCAACCGTGGTCCCGCCGGCGTCGAGCGCGCCACGATGGGCCTCGCCGTCGACGCCGCGCGCGAGCCCGCTGACGACGACGACTCCGGCCGCCGACACCTCACGACCGAGCGAACGCGCCACCTGGCTCCCGTAGCCGCTGCAGGCACGCGCACCGACGATCGCGACCGCGGGCCGGGCGAGGACCTCCGGTGGAGCGACGCCCCGCAGAAACAGCCCGCTCGGTGCGTCGTGGATCGCGCGAAGGAGCGGAGGGAAATGCGCGTCGGAGCGGGCGAGCCAGCGGAACCCCCGCTGCTCGAGGACGTCGAGATACCTCGCGGCATCGAAGGCCTCGCGAAATGCGGCGAACCGCGCTGAGCGTTCCTCGAGCCGGGCGTGCACACCCCGCTCCGCGGCGAACGCCGCAAGGGCGAGCTCGCTCATGCCGTGAGCTCCTTCGGCGCGCGATAGGAGAGCGCTTCGGCGACGTGCTCGGCGGCGACCGCGTCCGCGCCGGCGAGCGCGGCGATCGTCGCCGAGACACGGGCGACGCGCGCACGTCCGCGCCCCGAGAGGGGCAGTGCCTCGACGGCTCGGGTCAAGAGCGCGTCCGCCTTCTCGTCACGCTTCGGGCGATGCCGTTCGAGCGCCCCGCGTGCCGACTCGACCCGTTCCCTCACAGGCTCGGAGGCTTCGGCGGGCGACCCCGCGAGGTCGCGTGCTCGCGGCCTGGGCACGAGCACCACGAGATCGAATCGGTCGAGCAGCGCGCGAGAGAGCTTGTTCGCATACGCCGTCAGGCGCTGTGGCGTGCAGGAGCACGGAAGCATCGGATCTCCTCGCGCGCCACACGGGCAGAGGTTCATCGTCCCAACAAGCTGGAACCGTGCCGGATAGAGCACCGTTCCCTCCGCTCGAGCGACGCTGATCACGCCGTCCTCGAGCGGCTGGCGGAGTGCTTCGAGCGCCGGGCGGACGAACTCGGGCAACTCGTCGAGCAGGAGCACGCCGCGGTGCGCCAGGCTCGCCTCGCCCGGCCGTGGGCCGCGCCCCCCGCCCACGATCGCGGCCGCCGACGCACTGTGGTGCGGGGCCCGAAACGGCGGCATCGTGACCAGCGGGTGGTCGGGCCGGAGGAGTCCGGCCACCGAGTGGATTCTCGTCACCTCGAGGGCCGCACCGTCCCGGAGCGGCGGCAGGAGCCCGGGAAGGCGGCGCGCGAGCATCGTCTTCCCCGTTCCCGGCGGCCCGGCGAAGAGCAGGTTGTGCGCACCGCTCGCGGCGATCTCGAGCGCGCGTCGTGCTCGTTCCTGGCCGCGAACGTCCTGGAGATCGGGCGCGGGCGGCGGTGGACGGCCGTTTCGCTCCGCGACCGGCTCGGGCACGCGCTCTCCGCGGAGATAGGAGACGGCCTCGGCCAGATGCCAGACGGGCACGGGCTCGACCCCGGCGAGAGCGGCCTCGGGCGCCGACCGTGCGGCGCAGATGATTCGCGGCATCCCGGCGCGCCGCGCCCCTTCGGCGACCGCGAAGACGCCGGAGACCGGACGGACCCGCCCGTCCAGCGCGAGCTCGCCGTGCACGGCGTGCCGGTCGAGCTCGTCGCGCGGTACCTGACCGGACGCGGCGAGGATCGCGAGCGCGATGGGGAGATCGAACGCCGACCCCTCCTTGCGAAGCGCCGCAGGCGCGAGGTTGACGGTGATCCGCCCGCGCGGCCACTCGCACTCGGCGCAGCGGACGCCGCTTCGCACCCGTTCCTTCGCCTCGGTCACCGCTCGATCTGCGAGACCGACGATGGTGAAGCCGGGCACCTGCCCGCCGACGTGGGCTTCGACCTCGACGCGGCGGGCGTCGAGGCCTACGAGCGCGTGAGTGACTGCGCGTGCGAGCACGTTGTCACTCTAGGCGACAACGTGAACCCTATCTGTGTCAAGAGTGTGACAACTTGCGCGCAACGAGCACGTCTTCGAAGTATTCGCCCGCTCGTCGTCCGGTGCGTCGGTTTACGTGTCTGCGCAGACGATGCTCGAGTTCCAACCCAGCCCGCTCCAGCACCTCGCCGTAGAGCCCGCGCCGGTCGTTCACGACCACGACGACCGGCGCACCCGCGCGCAAACGGTCCGCCGAGCGCTCCAGCACCTCCGCGATGCCGTCCACGTAATCCGCGATCGCCGACTTCGTCGCACCCTTGCCGAGCTCGAACGCGCCGAGGTCGTCGAGCCCGAGCAGCTCGTACGCGTACCGGTGCTGCTCGTGGTAGTCGATCAGGCCCGGATACGGAGGCGACGTCACGATCCCGTCGTACGGACCGCCGAGATCGAGCGCGCGCGCGTCGCCGTGGAGGACGGTCGCGCATCGCCGCGCGGCGCGGCTCGCCGCGAACGCCTTGATCCGACCGATCGTGTCGAGTGCGTAGCGGTGCACGAAGTGGGCCGCGCGGTCGACCGGCCGGCACTCCCGCTTGTGCTTGTAGCACCAGTACGGGCCGCGTTGCGGGTCGCGCGGAAAGTCGAGATCGAAGTGCGTCGTGCGGCGCGCCGATCTCGCGGCGCGCGCAAGCACGACGCGGAGGACGTCCCGATGCTCGTACTCGCCGATGACCGAACGGAACGCGAGCAGCTCGGCGAGGGCGCGCGGCGCATACCAGCGCCGGAGGTACGGACTCGCACCGGCGACGTCGCGTGCGTCGAGGTCGCCAATCCGCCCGCTCGCCTCGAGCACGTCGTGCTCGAGCGCAACGAGGTTGTACCGCGTCGTCTTGACGCGCATCAACAGCGCGTTGAACGCAGCGATGTCCGCACCCGTCGCGTCGCGGTCGCTCTCGAGAGCCTGCACGAGGGTCGTGCCCGAGCCCGCGAACGGGTCGAGCACCCGCCCGCCGGGGCGGACGTACCGCTCGAGCAGGACCTCGACCAGCTGCGGGATGAACTTCCCCAGGTACGGATGGAGCCGGTGGACGTGCCGCGTCCGCTCGCGCTCGGGCAGCTCGCGCTCGGACCACGAGAGCTCGAGGTCGATCTCGTCGTACAGGGCTTCCTGCGTCGGAGCCATCGGCTCCGACGGAGTTCGGCTTCTACAGTGGATCTCCTAGCGGCACGCGGCGAAGCTCGCGGCCCTCCACCGCGACGACTTCGAATTCGACGTCGACGTTCCCGAGCGACGGCCGTTGCGCGAGCCACGCCTCGGCAGCCTGGAACAGGCGCCGCTGCTTCTCGCGGCCGACCATCTCTTCGGGGAGCCCGAAGCCGGCCCCGCCCTTCGACTTCACCTCGCAGAAGACGAGCCGCCGGCCGCGACGCGCGATCAGGTCGAGCTCGTAGCCCGCGCTCCAGACGTTGACGGCCGAGAATGCGATAGCCGCGCAGGCGGTAGTGCCGCAGCGCGCGGCGTTCAGCTTGCTGCCCGGAGCCCTTCCTCGGCACTGTCCACGTAGCAGAGAGCCTGGAACGAACGGCGGTGGATCGACGAGGGTCCGCGTTCGCGAACGACGGCCGAGTGACCGGGCGTGATGTAGCCGACGTGCGACGAGAAGCCGTAGTGCGGGAAGACGGCGTCCATCCGGCGCATCGCGCGATCGCGCACGACCTTCGCGACGATCGAGGCGGCGGCGATGGCGGCGCTCTTCGTGTCACCGTCCACGATCGCGGTGTGCGGTGGCGCGGTGGGCCCAAGGCGGAAGCCGTCGACGAGACAGAGCTCGGCTGGCGGCGCGAGCGACCAGAGCGCGGAGCGCATCCCGGCGAGGTTCGAGCGATGAAGGCCGTTTCGGTCGATCTCCCGCGCGGAGAAGATGCGCACGGAGATCTTCGCCGCACAGCCGACGACCGCCCGGAAGAGCTCCTGACGCTCTGCCGGGGTCAGCTGCTTCGAGTCGTTCAGCTGGGCGAGCGGACGAACTCGATGATCGCGCAGGCAGGCGTAGTCGAGCAGCACCCCCGCGACGATGAGCGGCCCGGCGAGCGACCCTCGCCCGGCTTCGTCGACCCCGGCTACGAAGCGGACGCCGTGCTTGCGGTCGAACCGGAGAAGTCGCTGACCGCTGCTGAGAGGCACGCGGCGAGGATAGCGCCGGCGTCAGCCGACCAAGGCTGCTGTGGAAAAGGTCTTACGCTTCTGTCTTTGCGGGCTCGGGCTCGGCGTCGGCGTCGGCCTCGGCCTCTGCCGGCTCGGCATCGTCGGCCTGTGCCTCGGCCTCGAGCTCGCCCTCCGCGACGGGCTCTTCGACCGCGTCCTGCTGCTGCTCGAGGTCGTCGCCCTCGGTCACGGCCTCCTCGGTCGCCGGAGTCGTCACCTCGACGGCGGCCGCGGCGGCCGCCTGGCCCGGGCGGTGCTGCTTCTCGCGCACGCGCGCCTTCTTCCCGACCTTGTCGCGGAGGTAGTAGAGCTTGGCCCGGCGCACGTCGCCGATCGCCATGACCTCGATGCGCTCGATCTTCGGCGAGTGGAGCGGGAAGGTCCGCTCGACGCCCACTCCGAACGACTGCTTCCGGACCGTGAAGGTCTCCCGGACGCCGGCGCCCTGACGCTTGATCACGATCCCCTCGAAGACCTGCACGCGTCGGCGCTGGCCCTCGATCACCTGGAAGTGCACCCGGACGGTGTCACCCGCCTTGAACTGCGGGATCCCCTCGCGCAACTGGGCGCGCTCGATGGAGTCGATCACATTGCTCATAAGAAAGGAGGCCGCGAGGGCCGACGGGTGATGTTAGCGGAACGAAATCCGGTTCGGCGGCCAGTAGGTCGCGAAGACTTTCCCGATGAGGTTCTCGCGGGGCACCGTCCCCCAGACCCGCGAGTCGCAGGACTGCGTGCGGTTGTCGCCCATCACGAAGTAGTGCCCTTTGGGAACCCGCTGCGGGTCGTACGTGTTGAAGTCGCGACGGCCCGGCGGGATGTACGGCTCGATCAGTTTCTTCCCGTTGATGTAGACCTCGCCGTCGCGCTGCTCCCAGAGCTCGCCGGGCAAACCGATGATCCGCTTCACGAACGTCCCGGCCGGCGGACACTGCTGCGCCGCGCGCGGCGGCGTGTTGAAGACGACGATGTCGCCACGCTGCGGATCGCGGAAGTGGAAGATGAACCGGTTCGCGAGCACTCGGTCGGAGAACCGAGCAAGACAGCCCGGACCGGGCCGCGCGCAGTGCAGCCGCGGCTCCATCGACGAGGTCGGGATCCGGTACGGGTTGACGACCCACGCCTTGATCGCGAGCACGATCGCGACCGCGCCGACGATCGTGATCAGCCAGTCCAGAGCCACGGTCCAGGCGTGCGGCAGCCCGAGGCGCTCGATCGGGTTCCTCACCTCGGCACGCTCCGCCGACGGCTCTGCTCGCGACGCCAGCCCTCGATGCGCCCGTGGTCTCCCGAGAGGAGCACGTCCGGCACGCGCCAGCCGCGGAACTCCGCGGGGCGCGTGTAGTGCGGATACTCGATCCCGCGCTCGAGCTCGGCCGAGAAGCTCTCGTGCACGCTCGAGTGTTCGCTGCCGAGCGCCCCCGGAAGCAACCGCGCGATCGCGTCGATCAGCACCATCGCCGGCAGGTCGCCGTTCGAGAGCACGTACGGGCCGATCGAGATCGTGTCCGTCGCGAGGTTCGTCACGACGCGCTCGTCGAAGCCCTCGAAGCGCGCCGAGAGGATCGTCAGGCGCGGCTCGTTCGCGAGCTCCTCGACCACTTCCTGCGTCAGCTGCCGCCCCGCCGGCGTCATCGCGACGACACGGCCGTCGGGCGCCGCCGGGCCGCCGTACGCTGCGTCGAGCGCCGCCGCAACGACGTCAACCCGCAGGACCATCCCCGCTCCGCCGCCGTACGGCTCGTCGTCGACCTGCCGCGCGCTGAGCGGCGACGTGTCGCGGTAATTGAAGAGGCGCAGCTCGAGCTCGGTCCCGAGCACTGCCGCGAGCGGCCGCTGCTCGGTCAGCCAAGCGTACGCATGCGGAATGAGCGTGAAGACGTCGATCTGCACAGGGGCGTGAGGTTACTGGCCGTTCGCGAAGCCTCGCGAAACAACGATTCGCCCCGCGTCGAGATCGACCTGCCGCACGCACTCCTCGACGAGCGGAAGCAGCAGCCCGGAGTCGAGCTCGAGCACGTCGTTCGCCGCGTAGTTCGCAACGTCGCGCACGTTCCCGAGCGAGCGGCCCTCCTCCTCCACCACCTCGAGGCCGATCAGGTCGGCGACGTAGTACTCGTCCTCGCTGGTCGGAGCCAGCGCCGAGCGCGGCACCTCGAGCCGGCTGCCGCGCTCCGGGCGCCGGTCGAGCCTGATCACGACCCGCCCGCCCGCCCGCCTCGACTCCTCGACGCGCGCCTGCTCGCCCCCGACGAGCAGCTCCGCGCCGACCGCGAACCGCTCCGGATCCTCGCTTGCGCCCTCGACGACGAACGCGCCGGCGAGCCCGTGCGGCTTGCCCACGCGTCCGACCAGCACGAGCTCCTCAGCCGGCAATCTCGAGCACGATGCGGCGATTCTCGTGCGCCCCGCCTGCCCTGACGACGGTGCGGAGCGCCCGTGCGATGCGGCCCTGACGCCCGATCACTTTCCCAACGTCGCCTTCGGCGACGTGCAGGTGGAGCACGAGCGCGTCATCGCGTTCCTCCCGCTCGACGCGGACCGCGTCGGGCTCATCGACGAGGCTGCGCGCGAGGAACTCGACCAGCTCCGCCACGTCAGCCCAGGTTCTTCGTCTTGAGCAGGCGGGAGACCGTGCCCGAGGGCTGCGCGCCCTTGCCGAGCCAGTCCTTCACCTTCTCCTCGTCGAACTCGATCGTCGACGGGTCGGTCTGCGGGTTGTAGCGACCGACGATCTCGATGAACTTGCCGTCGCGCGGCGAGCGCGAGTCGGCGACGACGACGCGGTAGATCGGGTTCTTCTTCGAGCCCACCCGCGTCAACCTCATGCGAACTGCCATTTCACCTCCGGTTCTTCGACCGTTTCTTCTTCTTGGACTTTCGCGGTACGGCTCGAGCGGGTGGGGCTCCGTTGCCGACGTCCCCGAGGCCGGGAAGCTGCGGCATCTTGCCCTTGCTCATGCCCTTCATCATCTTCTCCATCTGCTTGCGGGCTTCGAGCAGCCGATTGACCTGCTGCACGTTGGTGCCGCTGCCCTTCGCGATGCGTATCCGGCGCTTGCCGTCGATCAGGTGCGGGATGCTCCGCTCCTGCGGCGTCATCGAGAGCACGATCGCCTCGACCCGCTTCAGTTCGTTCTCGTCGATGTTCACGTCCTTCAGCTGCGATCCGACGCCGGGCAGTAGCTTCAGCACGCCCTGAAGCGGACCCATCTTGCGGAGCATCCGCTGTGCAGAGAGAAAGTCGTCGAACGTGAACTGCCCCTTCCGGATCCGCGCCTCCATCGCCTCCTGCTCGTCCTCCTCGATCGCCTGCTCGGCCTTCTCGACGAGCGAGAGCACGTCACCCATGCCGAGGATCCGCGACGCCATGCGATCGGGATGGAAGTACTCGAGCTGGTCGAGCTTCTCGCCGACGGAGACGAGCTTGATCGGACGGCCCGTCACGGCCTTGACCGACAGCGCGGCGCCTCCGCGCGCGTCGCCGTCGAGCTTCGTGAGGACGACGCCGTCGAACGCGACATGCTCCTGGAAGCTCTGCGCGACGCGCACCGCTTCCTGGCCGGTCATCGAGTCGAGCACGAGTAGCACGTTGTGCGGCTTCGACTCCTTCCGGACGCGGGCGAGCTCGTCCATCAGCTCCTCGTCGACGTGCAGGCGGCCGGCGGTGTCGAGGATGATCGTGTCGCGGCCGTCGGCCTGCGCGCGCGCCAGGCCGTCACGCACCGCGGCGACGGGATCGCGCCGTTCCTCGCTGTAGACCGGCACCTGGATCTGGCGACCGAGCTGCTCGAGCTGGTCGATCGCCGCCGGGCGCTGCAGGTCGGCGGCGACGAGCGCCGGCTGCTTTCCGTCCTTCCGCAAGAGCAGCGCGAGCTTCGCCGCGGCGGTCGTCTTGCCCGAGCCCTGGAGACCGGCGAGCAGGATGACCGTCGGCTGCTTCGAGGTGAAGACGATCCGCGAGCCGCCCGTGCCCATGAGGGCGGTCAGCTCGTCGTGCACGATCTTGACGACCTGCTGGCCAGGGGTCACGGACTTCAGGACATCCTGGCCCATCGCCCGTTCGCGGACGCGCGCCGTGAACTCCTTCACGACCTCGAGGTTGACGTCGGCTTCGAGCAGGGCGAGGCGGATCTCGCGCATAGCGCGGGAAATCGACTCTTCGTCGAGCGTCCCGCGTTTCCTGAGATCTCCGAGAGCGCCCTGCAGCCGGTCGCTAAGCGTGTCGAACACGGCCGCAGAAGTGTACTGACGCCCTTAGGCTCCTCCGACCAACCCGAGGAAAGGAGCCAAATGGCGCAGGTGGCGAAGGTCGTGAGGATCATCGGCTCGTCGCCGGAGAGCTTCGCGAAGGCAGCCGACGCGGCAGTGCAAGAGGCTGCGAAGACGCTCCGCGGGATCTCGGGCGCGCACGTCGTCACGATGTCGGCGGTCGTCGAGGGCGACCGGATCAGCCAGTACCGCACGACGGTGGACATCGCGTTCGGGGTCGAGAGCTCGGGATAGTTCGTCACGGTTTCGGCACGAAGCCGTGACAGACACGTACGACGGCCCTCGATAGCGTTTGTGTTGGGGGCCGTCGTGCCGCCCCCACGGGGGTGGGCTGACGACGGCGCCGGCGTCGGGCAGGGATCGCCGGCTAGCCGGCGACGAGCGCCTGCGCGAAGTCCCGCGGGTCGAACGGCCGCAGATCTTCGAGCTGCTCGCCCACGCCGACGAGCTTCACCGGCAGCCCCAGCTCGTGCGCGATCGCGACCGCGATCCCGCCCTTCGCCGAGCCGTCGAGCTTCGTCAGCGCGACGCCCGTCACGCCGACGGCCTCGCCGAAGAGCCGCGCCTGCTGCAGGCCGTTCTGCCCCGTCGTGGCGTCGACGACGAGCAGCACCTCGTGCGGAGCGCCCTCGCGCTTCCGCTCGATCACGCGGCGCACCTTGGCGAGCTCCTCCATCAGGTTCTGCTGCGTGTGCAGACGCCCGGCCGTGTCGACGATGACGACGTCGGCGCCCTCGCGCTCCGCGCGCTCGATCGCGTCGTACGCGACCGCCGCCGGGTCTCCTCCGCGCTCGCCGCCGACGAACGACGCACCCGCGCGCTCGGCCCAGATCTCGAGCTGCTCCTCCGCGGCGGCGCGGAACGTGTCCGCGGCGCCGACGACGACCCGGTGACCGTGCTCGCGGAGGCGCATCGCGAGCTTGCCGATCGTCGTCGTCTTCCCCGTCCCGTTGACGCCGACGACGAGGATGACCGCCGGCTGCTCGTGCACGTCGAGCCGACCCGGGTCGCCCAGGAGCTCCGTCAGCTCGTCGACCAGCGCGCCCGAGAGGTCCGGCACGTCGCCGCGCTGCTCGAGACGCCGAACGACCTCCGCGGTGGCCGGCACTCCGACATCGGCGGTGATCAGCGCCTCCTCCAAGCGCTCCCAGGCCGCGTCGTCGGACGGGTCGAAGACGGCGACCTCCAGCTGCTCCGTCAGCGCACGCCGCGAGCGGCCGAGCGAATCGCGCAGGCGGCCGAAGAACCCATGCCGGTCCTCGTCCGACTCCGGCAGCGCGCCGTCCTCGCCGAGGAGCTCCGCCCATGACCTCGCCATCGCGGGGGCCACGATAGCCTCCGGCCCGTGGCGACCTGGCAGGACGTGGTGGCAGTCGGACTGCGGCTGCCCGAGGCGGAGGAGAGCACCACGTACCACCAGCCCGCGCTCAAGGTCCGCGGCCGGACCTTCGCCTGGCTGAGCCCGCACGAAGACGGGGCGCTCGTGCTGCGCTGCGACCCCGACGAGCGTGCGCTGATGATCGAGTCTCAGCCCGACGTCTTCTGGACGACGCCGCACTACGCGGGCCACCCCATGGTGCTCGTCCACCTCGAGGCGATCGGCGACGACGAGCTCCTCGACCGGATCGCCGAGTCGTGGCTGCTCACCGCCCCGCCGCGGCTCGCGGCGACGCTCAACGCAGCCGACTAGGAAGCGGCGGCGATCGCTTCTTCGCGCGGCAGTCGGCGCGAGACGATCTGCGAGACGCCGTCGGCGCCCATCGTCACCCCGTAGAGCACGTCGGCCGCTTCCATCGTGCGCTTCTGGTGCGTGATCACGATGAACTGCGCGCGGTCGGCGTAGCGCCGGAGCAGCTCGACGAACCGCCCGATGTTCGTATCGTCGAGCGCCGCCTCGACCTCGTCGAGGAGGTAGAACGGGCACGGCCGCGCGAGGAAGAGCGCGAAGAGGAACGAGATCGCGCCGAGCGCCTTCTCGCCGCCCGACAGCAGCGAGAGGCGGGTCACCTTCTTTCCCGCCGGGCGCAGCTCGACCTCGATCCCCGGCTGTTCCTCCTCGGACTCCGGCTCGACGAGCCGCAACCGGCCCTCCCCGCCCGGGAACAGCGTCGTCGCGACCTCGTGGAAGTGGTCCTCGACGGCCGAGTACGTCTCCGCGAAGCGGCGCCTCACGGTCTCGTCGAGGTCGGCCCGAAGCTGCTCGAGCTCGGAGAGGCTCGTCTCGAGATCGGCGCGCTGCGTCGAGAGCTCCTCGAGCCGCTCCTTCTCGGCCTCGTACTCCTGCTTCGCCAGCGGGTTGACCTGCCCGAGCGCGAGCCGCCGCTTCTCGAGGCGCTCGACGCGTTCGGCGAGCGCCTCGCGGTCGTCGCCCTCGGCCGGCTCCGCGCCCGCCTCTTCGAGCCGGCGCCGCGCCTCGGTCGCCTCGGCCTCCACGCGGGCGAGCTCGACCTCGACCGCGCTCGCGCGCTCGCCTGCCTCGGCGGCCTCGCGCCTCAGCTCGACCTCCTGCGCGCCGAGCGTGCGCAGCGACTCGCCCAGCTCCTGCGCCCGGTGCGAACCTGCGTCGACGCGCGCCCGCATCGGCGATTCCATGCGTCCGCTCGACTCGACCGCGCGCTGCAGCGCCGCGACTGCGCGCTCGGCGAGTCTCGCGAGCCGCGCCGCGGCGACCGGATCGAGCCGGCCCGACGGGAGCGCATCGAGCGCCGCCCGCGCCGCGGCGGCACGCGTCCGCGCCTCGGCCGCACGCGAAGACGCGGCGAGCAGCGAGCGGTCGAGCTCCTCGATCGACGCGGTCAACTCCCTTCGCCGCGCCTCGAGCTCCAGCAGCACCGCCTCGGCCGCCTCGCCCGCGAACCAGAGCTCGCCCGTCGCCGGGTCGTAGCCGAAGCCCTCGCGCGTGACGGCGCGCTCGGTCTGCGCGAGCAGGTCCTCCTTCGCGACGATCCGCGCCTCGCGGAAAGGCTCGGGCGGTCGCGTGACGACGGTGAGGCTGCCGAGCCCGGCCGCACGCGCGCGTTCGAGCAACCGGAGCGCCGCAGTGGCGTCGGGCGCGACGACGGCCGATGCACGTGAGCGCAGCGCCGCGGCGACCGCGCGCTCGTCGCCCGGCGCCACGTCGAGCTGCGTCAGCGCGATCCGCTGGCCCTCCTCGGCGAGGGCCCGCGCCGCGGGTGGAATCCCTTCGCGCTCGGCCAGCGTCCGCTCCAGCGCAGCCAGGCTCGTCCGAGCGAGCGAGAGGCGCTCGGCGAGCTCGTCGCGCGCCTTGGCGGCGGCCGACGCCACGGCGGCGGACTCGGCCGCGTCACGCCGGAGCTCGGCGCCGTTGGCGAACGTTTCCTCCGCGCTCGGCAGCCCGGCGCGAAGCGACGCGATCGACTCGAGCCGGAGCGTCAGACGCTCGCCCGCGCTCCGCAGCCGGTAGAGCGCCGCGGTCGCTCCCTCACGCTTGCCGGCCGCGTCGGTCAACTCCTCCTCGACGCCGTTCCGCTCGACGAGCAGCGACTCGAGCCGCTCGTTCACGTGGCGGCGCGCGAGCGCTGCGGCGGTGCGGCGCTCCTCGCCTTCTGCCATGCGCGTGCCGAGCGCGTCGAGATCGAGCTGGGCGACGCGCGCGCGAAGCGAGGCGATCTCGCCGCCGAGCTTCTCGGCCCGCTCCGCCGCCGTCGCCTGCAACGCGAGCGGCCGGAGCCGCTTCTTCACCTCTGCCTCGACGTCGCGCGCGCGCTCGACCTGGAGCGCCACGCGCTGAAGCTTCAGCTCGGCGCGGTGCCGCTGCCGCTTGAAACGGCCGAGTCCCGCTGCCTCCTCGATCATCTCGCGCCGCTTCTCGGGCGACGACGAGAGCACCTCCTCGACCTTGCCCTGGCCGATGATCGAGTGCATCGCGCCGCCGAGCCCGAGGTCTGCGAGCAGCTCGACGAGGTCGATGCGGCGCACAGCCGCGCGGTTGACGAGGTACTGCCCCTCGCCGCCGCGGTGCAGCCGTCTCGCGATCGAGAGGTCCGAGTACTCGACCGGCCCGTCGCCGTCGCTGTTGTCGAAGAGGAGCTCGACCTCGCAGAAGTCGATGGGCTTGCGGCCGGTCGAGCCGGCGAAGAGGACGTCGTCCGGCTTCTCGGCCCGGAGCTCCGACGGCGAGAGCGAGCCGGCGGCCCAGACGATCCCGTCCGAGACGTTCGACTTCCCCGAGCCGTTCGGCCCGACGACCACGGCGACGCCCGGCTCCAGCCGGACTTCCACCGGGTCGGGGAACGACTTGAAGCCGCGCAGCTTGATCGCGCTCAGGTGCACGCGTGCGGGAGGCTAGCGGGCGGCGCGGATGCCGCGGCGTCCGCCTCAGGCGGCTTCGGCCATCCCCAGCAGATCCTCCCGGGAGAGCTTCCCGACCAGATCCGGATGATCCCGCTCGATGTGCCGCTCGGCGTTCGCGAGGAGATCCTCGTCCGTGTCGCCGCGGACGACCTGCCCGCACTCGCAGTTGATCAGCTTCGCCATCCCTTCGCCTCCTCAGTAGGTCAGGACGCAGTCCGCGTCGAGCGAGAGCTCGACGAGCTTTGCAGGCATGGCGGCCTCTGCTTCCCCGTTCGGCTCGAAGCCACGCGCCTTACTCGACATGCCCGAGACGTAGAAGCGTGCACCGCCGGCGCGCAGGGCGTCGTACGACTCGCGCAGGCTGCCGGTGCCGAGCCCGACGAGGTTGTCGAGCACCGGCTCGCGGAGCAGCTGGACGGCATCGCCCGCGAGGAACAGTGTCACCTCGTGACCCCCGTCGACGGCCGCGCGCCCGACCAGGAAGCCGAGTGCCGCGCGGGTCGGATGCTCGGGGCCGTGCGTGAGGTTGATCAGTACCTTGGTCATGCAGCGAGTCTCCCCCACGCGGCTTAGCCTGCCCTTGGCGAAACCTTGGCGACTCGCATCCAACTGTGCGGCCGCGTCGTCCTCGAGGTCGACGGCGAGCGGCTCGAGGACGACCTGCCGGGGAGGCAGGGTCGGCTGCTGTTCGTCTTCCTCGTGGCGAACAGGCTGCGACCCGTCTCCCGCACGGAGCTCGTCGACGCGCTCTGGCCGGAGGCGCCGCCTGCGAACGTCGACTCCGCGCTCTCGGCCCTCCTGTCGAAGCTGCGGCGGATCGTTCCGCTCGAGGGTCGCGCCGAGCTCGCGACGGCGCTCCCCGCCGACGCCTGGGTCGACCTCGAGGCCGCGGGGGATGCGCTGCACCGCGCCGAGGCGGCCGCGGCCCGCGGCGACTGGCACGACGCCTGGGGCCCGGCACGCGTCACGCAGCACATCGCGGCGCGCGGGTTTCTGCCGGGCGAGGACGCGCAGTGGGTCGTGGAGACGCGGAACCGGCTCGAAGCGCTCGGCCTCCGTTCGCTCGAGCTCGTTGCCGAGGCGTCGCTGCGGATCGGCGGCAGCGAGCTCACAACCGCCGAGCGCGCCGCGACGTCGCTCGTCGCGCTCGCGCCGTTCCGCGAGTCCGGCCATCGGCTGCTGATGGAGGTCCTCGCCGCCCGCGGCAACCGCGCCGAGGCGCTCCAGGCATACGAGCGGCTCCGCACCCTGCTTCGCGAGGAGCTCGGAGCCGCGCCCTCGCCGGCGACGCAGGAGCTGCACCGCACGCTGCTTGGTTGATCAGGCTGCGAGAAAGCCGAAGCGCTCCAGCGCCTCGCGCGCGGCTTCCTGCTCGGCGTCCTTCTTCGTCCGCCCCATGCCAGACCCGACCTGCTCCCCGTCGACCATTGCGGCGCAGGTGAACATCCGGTCGTGCGGCGGCCCGTCGGTCGTCAGCGTCACGTACTCGACGCGCTGGCCTCGCTTCGCGAGCTCCTCCTGGAGCGCGGTCTTGTGGTCGACGGTCTCGTGCAGCGCCTCCTCGATGCGGCTCTCGAAGGCGGCGACGATCGGCCCGGCGACCTCGTCCAGCCCGCGCTCGAGGTAGAGGCCGGCGAGCACGGCCTCCATCAGCGCCGCGAGCACGTTCGACGAGCGGCGGAGGTCGTCCGGGATCTCGCCGCTCTCCTCGAGCCGCCGGTCGAGGCCGAGCTCGGCCGCGACGATCGCGCAGGAGCGCCGCGAGACGACGTGCGCGCGGATCTTCGAGAGCTGCCCCTCGGTGAAGTCCGGGTAGCGGTCGTAGAGCGCCCGGGCGAGGACGAAGCCCAGGACGCTGTCGCCGAGGAACTCGAGCCGCTCGTACGACTCGACCCGGTCTTCGGTCTGAGATGGATGGCGGAAGACCTGCTCGAGCCGCTCCCTCGGCAGCTCGTCGATCAGACCCCCGAGCGCCGAGGTGTCGCTACTGGTGGGTCGAGACGTAGTCGACTGCCTGCCCGACGGTCTGGATCTTCTGGGCGTCCTCGTCCGAGATCTTGATCCCGAACTGGTCCTCGAGCTCCATGATCAGCTCGACGAGGTCGAGCGAGTCCGCGTCGAGATCTTCCGTGAAGGACGCCTCCTCGGTGACCTCGTTCTCGTCGATGCCGAGCTGCTCCGTCAGGACGTCTTTGACTCGCTCGAAGACTTCCTCGCGCGTCGCTGCCATCTCACCTCACTTGGTCGGGAACCTCGGGGCGCGCGGAATCTACCACCATCCGCTCGGAAAGACGATCCACGACGCGGTGCTCGACGCCGCGGGCGGCGAGGCGGATGGCGTTCGCGATCGCCGTCCGGGACGAGTTTCCGTGCGCGATCACGGAGAGGCCGCGCAGGCCGAGCAGGTACGCGCCGCCGTATGTCTCCGGGTCGAGCCGGCTCCGCAGGCCGCGGGCGGCGGGCCGGATGAGGAGACCGCCGAGCTTCCCGCGGGCGGTCGCGGCGACCTCCTCGCGGAGGGCATCGAGGAGCTCCCTGATCGTCCCTTCGAGGAGCTTGAGGGCCACGTTGCCGGTGAAGCCGTCGGTCACGACGACATCCGCGGCGAAGCGGAGCAGCTCGCGCGCCTCGGTGTTGCCGGCGAAGTTGAGCCCGCTCTCGCGGAGCAGCGCGTGCGCCTCGAGCGTGAGCTGGTTCCCCTTCTCGTCTTCCTCGCCGATCGAGAGGAGCCGCACTTCGGGGTTCGCCCGCTCGAGGACCTCCTCGGCGAAGACCGAGCCCATGTGGCCGAACTGCAGGAGGTGCTCCGGCCGCGCGTCGGCGTTCGCCCCCGCGTCGATCAGGACGGTGGCGCCGTAGCGCGCCGGGATCACGGCTGCGATCGCCGGTCGCATCACGCCCTTCAAGCGCCGGACCTCGAGGAGGCCGGCTGCGAGCATCGCACCGGTGTTCCCGGCCGAGACGACAGCGTCCGCCTCGCCCCGGCCGACGGCACGGTTCGCGGCGACGAGCGAGCTGTCCGGCTTCGAGCGCACCGCTTCGGCGGGCTTCTCGTCCATTCCGATCGTCTCGGTCGCCTCGACGAGCTGGAGGCCGCGCGTATCGAGCCCGGACGGACCGAACAGGATCGGCTCGATCGTCTCGCTCCGTGCCTCGAGCGCCCCCGCGACGATCTCTTCGGGGGCCCTGTCCCCGCCCATCGCGTCGACGGCGACGCGGGTGGCCACGGCTACGGAGCCTGGATGCGGAGCGGCTCGACCTCGCGACCGTTGTAGGTCTTGCAGATCGGGCACATGCGGTGCGGCTGCTTCGGGTTGCCGCACTGCGGGCAGAGGTTGACGCGCGGCGCCTCGATGCGATGCGTCGCGCGGCGCTTGTCGCGGCGTGCCTTCGACGTTTTCTTCTTCGGGACGGCCATGAGCCGCGGAATCGTAGCTAACATCCCGTCGAGCCCTCGGGCTCGTCTCATGACGGATCTCTAGATCGCCACCAGGTTCTCGTCCCTGCGATCCAGGAGGTCCCCGCCATGCACGGCGGCACGTTGTCCGCAAACCACATCACGAAGAGCCTCGGCGGCGACGTCGTCCTCGACGACGTCACGCTGGTCGTCCCGCCGCGGGCACGGATCGGCGTGGTCGGGCCGAACGGTGCGGGCAAGTCGACGCTGCTGCGGGTGCTCGGAGGGTTGGAGGAACCGGACGCGGGGCGGATCAGCCGCCGGCCCCTCGACCTGACGGTCGAGTACCTCGCGCAGCAGCGCGACCGGCCGGGGCTGTCGGGCGGCGAGGCCGCGCGCGAGGCGCTGCGCGCGATCTTCGACTCGGACGCCGACGTGCTCCTGCTCGACGAGCCGACGAACGACCTCGACTTCGACGGGCTCGCGCTGCTCGAGCGCTTCGTCGCGCGGACGCCGGCGGCGATCGTCGTCGTCTCGCACGACCGCGCGTTCCTGGAGCGCGTCGTCGACCGCGTCGTGGAGTTCGAGGGCGAGACGAGGAACGTGCGCGAGTTCGCCGGCTCGTGGGACGAGTACGAGCGCTCGCGGGATGCGGCCCGCCGCGCGCACGAGGCGGCATACGAGAAGTTCGTCGGCGATCGCTCGAGGTTCGAGTCGTTGAAGAACGAGCGGCAGAGCCAGGCGCGGCGCGCGTCCTCGCGCAAGCTCGCGCGCGAGACCGGCGGCGCCGACCGACGCGCGACGCATGCGCTTCGCTCGAAGGTCAAGCAGGCGGAGCGCCGGCTCGAGCGTCTCGAGGAGGTCGAGAAGCCCTGGCAGCCATGGCGGCTCCAGCTCGACCTCGGCCGGGTCCGGCGGGGCGGCGACGTCGTCGCCCGCCTCGACGACGCCGTGGTCGAGCGCGGCGCGTTCTCGGTAGGGCCTGTCTCGCTCGAGCTGCGGCACGGCGACCGGCTCGCCATCGTCGGCGCGAACGGGAGCGGCAAGACGACGCTGCTCCAGGCCCTCCTCGGGGAGCTGCCGTTGGCGCACGGCGCCCGGCACGTGGGCCCGTCGACGCGGTTCGGCGTGGTCGAGCAGGACCGCGCGCTCTTCGAGCGGGACGAGCCGCTGCTCGCGCCGTTCATGGAGCGGACGGGGATGCGCCAGGGCGACGCACGGACGCTGCTCGCGAAGTTCGCGCTCTTTGCCGACGAGGTGACGCGGCCGGCGCGCTCGCTCTCACCCGGCGAGCGCACGCGGGCGACGCTCGCGCTGCTCGCCGCGCAGGGCGCGAACACGCTCGTCCTCGACGAGCCGACGAACCACCTCGACCTCGAGGCGATCGAGGAGCTCGAGCGCGCGCTCGAGGGCTACGAAGGAACGGTCGTGCTCGTCACCCACGACCGCCGCTTCCTCGAGGCGTTCGAGCCGACGCGGACGCTCGACCTCTAGAGCTTCCCGCGCAGCTCCTCGAGCGGCGCCCAACGCGGATCGACCCGCTTCTCCTCGTGCGTGTGCGGCTCCTCGTTCAGGTCCTTGCCGCAGACCGGGCAGAGGCCGGCGCAGTCCGGATCGTGGAGGATCTGCTCCGGGAGGTCGAGCGCGAGCGCGTCGCGCGCCCATGCGGTGAGGTCGAGCTTGTCGTCGTGGACGTACGGCGAGCGCAGCTCCTCGTCGGCGTCCGGGCTCGACGCGTGGTACTCGCGGGCGGACAGGTTCCGATCGATCACGGTGTCGCGCAGGCAGCGCTGGCACGGGCCGTGGAGGCGGCCCTGGAACGAGAGCTCGAAGACGGTGCCCGTCGATGCGCGTGTGGCGCGAAGCTCCGCGGGAACCTTGTCCGGGACGGGGAGGTAGCGCTGTCCGCCGAACTCGAGCGGCGACAGCTGCACCTCGACCTCGTCCTGATACTGCTCGCCCGACCGGAGCTTCAACGCACGAAGGTTGAAGCTGGTCATGCGGCCAGCGTAGCACCCTCCTCTTCGAGCTCAGAGAGGTCAGATTCGGCTTCGGGAGCGGCCTTCGGGGCCGTCTGCGCGCGCACGATCAGCACGACCGAGACGACGATCGCGGCGCCCGCGAGGAGCACCCAGGCCGTGATCGCCTCGTTCAGGAACACCGCGCCCAGGAGCACCGCGATCACCGGGTTCACGTACGCGTACGTGCCGACGAGCTCGGTCGGCGCGACCTTCAGCAGCCAGACGTAGGACGAGTACGCGACGATCGACCCGAAGACGACGAGGAAGCCGAGCGCGACCCACGAGCGCGCGCTCACCTCGCCGACGTTGAGCCGCTCGCCCGACGCGTATCCGACGACCGCGAGGAGCGCGCCGCCCGCGAGCATCTCCATCCCGGAGCCGAGCAGCAGGTTCGACGGGAGCGGCGCATTGCGCGCGTAGAGCGAGCCGACCGCCCAGGAGAGCGGGGCAAGGAGGCAGATGAAGGCGCCGAAGAGGTCGATGTCGCCGCCCGGATGGACGAGAAGCGCGATCCCCGCGAAGCCGACGACGATCCCGAGCACGGCCTGTGGCGCGAGCCTCCGGCCGGTCGCGGCGAAGTCGCCGAGCGCGAGGAAGAGCGGCACGGTCGCGACGATGAGCGCGGCCACGCCGGTGTCGATCCGCTGCTGCGCGACCGCGACCATCGCGTTTCCGCCGACGAGCAGGAACGCGCCGACGATCGCCGCCGAGAGCCACTGGCGCCGGGTCGGGCGCTCGCGCGGTCGGAAGATCGCGAACAGGATCGCTCCGGCGAGGAGGAACCGGAGCGACGCCATGAGAAACGGCGGCAGCGTCTCGATCGCGATCTCCATCCCGAGGTACGTCGCACCCCAGATGACGTAGATCGCGCCGAGCGCGGCCCAGACCGCTGTGGGAGGCGCCGCTAGACGGAGCGCCACGGCCCGCGGCGATCGCGAGTGTCAGTCACACGCGAGTCCGCGCCGTAGCGAACGGCCAGGGGGCCGATCAGCAGGACGAAGGCGAGGATCACAAGTTCCATGTCACTCATTGTCGGCAAAGGCATCCATTAGCACAAATCGGGTTTTGGTACCATTCCATCATGGATCCTGATCGTTGGACGGGCGTCGAGCTTCGCCACTTGATCGCGCTGGAGGCCGTCGCGCGTGAGATGTCGTTCGGCCGGGCTGCCGCCTCGCTCGGCTACACCCAGTCGGCCATCAGCCAGCAGATCGCCACGCTCGAGCGAATCGTCGGCGAGAAGCTCGTCGAGCGGCCCGGCGGGCCGCGGAAGGTCTCGCTGACCGAGGCCGGCCAGCTCCTGCTCAGGCACGCGGAGGCGATCGTCTCGCGGCTCTCGGCGGCGCAGGCGGACATGGACGCGCTCGGGAGCGGCCTGGCGGGCACGCTCCACGTCGGCGTCTACCAGAGCGTCGGCGAGCACATCCTCCCCGCGCTCATGTCGCGCTTCATCGAGTCGTGGCCTCGCGTCGAGGTCTCGCTCGACGAGGCCGCCGCCGACACGGACCTCCTCGATCGGATCGAGAACGGCGAGCTCGACCTCACGTTCGCCGACCTGCCGCTCCCCGAGGGGCCGTTCGAGTACGTCGAGGTGCTTCGCGACCCCTACGTGCTCGTGCTGCCCGTCGACGCGGACGAGCCCGACGACGCGACGCTCGCGTCGGCGACCGAGTACGACCTGATCGGCTTCAAGCACTGCCGGGGCCTCCGGCAGCTCGAGGGCGCTTCGCCCGAACCGCTCCACTTCGTCTTCCGCACCGACCACAACGGGACCGTGCAGGGCATGGTCGCGGCCGGCCTCGGAGCTGCCGTCGTCCCGCGCCTGACGGTGGACCACGAGGACGAGCGGGTCCGCGTGCTCGACCTCGACGACGTGCCGCCGCGCATGATCGCCGTCGTCTGGCACCGCGACCGCCACCGCAGCCCGGCCGCACGGGCGTTCGTGGAGCTGGCGCAGGAGGTCTGCGCCGACGTGCGCGCCCTCGCCTAGGGCACCGTGCGGCGGCCCGAGTAGGTCGCGACCGATTCCTTCCAACGGTCGACCGCGACCGTCGCGAACCGATACGTGCCGGCGCCGGGCACGGTGTTGGTGCACGACGCCGCCGTGGTCGAGCAGATCTGCGTCCAGCCTGGTGCGGTGAGCGGCGGCGCCGTCCCGTCGCGCCGGCGCCAGACGACGTGCCGCGTCACGCGCGGATCGCCGCGTCGCCCGATGTTGATCCGGAGCTGCCGTCCGGAGATCACCTGCGTGGTCAGGGACACAGGCGGCGCCGGCCGGAGCGCGTTCGCGAGCACGTTGCGGACGAACTGCTGGGCGCCGGGGTTCACCTGCGTCGCCGCGCCGTCACCGCCCGGGTGGTAGTAGTCCAGCGCCCACGCGAACTCGAGCGAGCCGCTCGAGAAGACCCGCGCTCCGGACGGCGGGAACGTGTAGCGCACCGACTGCGCCTTCTCGAGCGGGTCGTTGACCGCGTCGTAGTGGAAGAGCACCTGGAGCGGCAAGCCGCAGCTCGTGCCTGGCGGGATCACGTCGTGCTCGCGGCTGACGACCTGCGACATCACCGAGCCCGCGACGAGGCCCGTGTTCTTGAACCACTGGCTCCCGACCGGATACGGGTCGACGACGAAGTCCGCGCGCGGCCAGTTGTACGTGCCCTCGTAGTGCTGGACGCCGAGCAGCGCGCACTCCGGCCGGCCGAACTGGCGGAACTGAACCGTCCGCAGCGCGGCGTTCGGCTCGGGGTCGGGCTGGTCCTTGTAGCCGACCATCGTGCGCCGGTCGTTCTCGAAGCGCACCTGCCAGTAGCCCGTGTTCGCGCCCATGAAGAGCATGTTCGTGCCGAGACCACGCGCGCTCTCGTACGCGTCGCGTATGCCCTTCGTCCAGTACTCGCCGTGCCCGGCGGTGATCGCGACGCGGTGGCGCGTCAGCACCGCGGCGTCGCGGTCGACGTCGACGTCGGTGACGTACGAGACGTCGTAGCCCTCGCGCTCGAGGAAGCGGACGAGCGAGAGTTCCCACGACGTCATCACCTGCGCGCCGGGTCCGATCCAGAGGTACGGCCGGTCGAAGCTGACGCGGTTCGCGTGGAAGCCGCCCGAGTTGAAGTCGTAGAGGCTCTTCCCGCCCCACGCGTTGTACGCCTGCCACGTGTCGGCCGGGACCTGGACGAGGAACGCGGACGGCGCGGCCGCGTTCGCCGGCTCGCGCACGACGAACGGGATGGCGCCGGGCGGGCTCCCGTCCGAGAGCACGATCCGGGCGAGGTAGTAGCCGGTCACCCACGCCGCCGGCACCGCGAGCGTGTTCGTCACGGGCCAGCCCGCTCGCACCGTGCCGTTCGCGTCCGGCGACGGCGTCCCGTACTGCGTCGCCTCGCTCGTGCTCCCGCACGAGGGCAGGCACGTGAGCAGCCGCCCGCCCGGGCCGCCGTACCAACCGATGCGATAGACGTCGAGGCGGTAGCGAACCCCGGTCGGCGCGGAGACGTGGAACTCGAGCGTCCCGCCGGGCTCGACGCTCGTCGCCGACGCGTAGCCCTCCGCTGCCGATGCGTTCGGGTCGCCCCATGCGGATGTCCCCGGCAGGGCGTTCTCGGTTTGGATCGCGTTCGCGGCGAACGCGCTCGGCGTGAGGATCAGCGCCGCAAACGCAGCGGCGCTACTGGTACGGGTCCTCGTTCGTAACGGCGTCGGAGACCCCCGCCATCACGTGTTCCTGCGAGCGCTCGTGCAGCCGCTCGCGCCCGCGCTTCACCGCGGTGAGGAACTTCTCGAGGTTCACCTCGAGCGTCGAGAGGATCCCGTCGGCCCAGTCCTCCATCTCGAGCCGCGTCTCGCGCGCCTGCCGGCGCGCCTCGTCGACGATGTCCTGCGCCTGCCGCTCGGCGAGCTTGACGATCTCGGTCTGCGACGCTTCGCGGACCGCCTGCTCGCGGGCCTCCGCGAGCAACCGGTCGACCTCGCGCTTCGCCTCCGCGAGCATGTCCTGGCGTTCCTTGACGATCCAGCGCGCCTGCTTGATCTCCTCGGGGATCGTCGCGCGCATCTGGTCGAGGATGTCGTAGATCTCCTCGCGGTCGATCCGCACCTGGTCGGTGAGGGGCACGGCCTTCGCGTTGTGCACGAGGTCGTCGAGCTTGTCGATCAGAACCAGTACGTCCATGGGCTTGAAGTCTACTCCTGGGGGTTCTCTGGGGTCCCCGGTCGTCCGCGGGGGTACAGCTCGGCGAATCGTCGCGCGACCGGCTCCGGCACGAGTTCGTCCACCTTTCCGCCGAACGATGCGATCTCCTTCACACCGCTGGACGAAACGAAGCTCACCTGCGGGCTCGCCATCACGTAGACCGTCTCGATCTCCGGCGCGAGCGTCCGGTTGAGCTGGTTCATCTGGAACTCCCACTCGAAGTCGGAGATCACGCGGAGGCCCTTCACGATGGCCTTCGCGTCCCACTTGCGGGCGAAGTCGACGACGAGCTCGGAGAAGACGTCGACCTCGACGTTCTCGAGCTCGCGCAGCGCCTCCTTCAGGAACTCGACTCGCTCCTCGAGCGGGAACAGCGGCGACTTGTGCTGCGGGTTGCCGACGACGCCGACGACGACGCGGTCGAAGATCGCCGCGGCGCGGCCGATCACGTCGACGTGACCGAGGGTCACCGGGTCGTACGAGCCTGGGCAGATCGCGGTGATCACTCGAACAGGGTCAGCCTGGCGGAGCCGTACCGGCGCGACGTCCGCAGCTCGAACGGCAGGTCGGGCTCGACGCGCGCGCCCGTCTCGACGACGACGAGCGCGTCGGCGGAGAGCACGGGTGGGAGGTAGCGCGCGAGCATGGGCTGGAGTTCGAGATAGTCGTCGTACGGCGGGTCGACGAGGACGAGATCGTACTTTCTGCCTGCGGCTCCCTCCGTGGCGAGCGTGCGGGCGACGTCGTCGCGCACGATGCGCGCCCCGTTGAGCCGGAGCTTCTCGAGGTTCTTCTCGATCGTCGCGGCGGCCTGCGGGTCGTCCTCGACGAACGTCGCGCGCTCCGCGCCTCGCGAGAGCGCCTCGAGTCCCATCGCGCCCGACCCGGCGTAGAGGTCGAGCACCTCGGCGCCGTCGACCGGGCCGATCAGGTTGAACGCGGCCTCGCGGACGCGGTCGCCGGTCGGCCGCGTGTCCCGCCCCTTCGGCGCCGCGATCCGGTGGCCCCGGCGGGTGCCCGCGATGATCCGCATCGCGGGCGACCGTAGCTCAGCGAGTCGTGACGATCCAGGCGCGGGCAGTGACGTCGATGCGGTCGTCGTAGCCGCCCGCGACGAGCACGCGCCCGTCCCTCAGTCGCGTCGCGGTCGAGAACGCGAGCGCCGCGTCGATCCGCCCGGCCGGGACGAAGCGTCCGCGGCCCGGGTCGAAGCGCTCGAGCTCGGCCGCGCCGCCGGCGACGAGCACCGAGCCGTCGGCGAGGAGGACCGCGGCGTCGGGCAGCTTGTAGCGCCGCGCGCTCATCTGCACGAGGCGTCGCGAGCGGTGTGCGTCGAGGAGCTCCGCCGAGGCGAGTCGCCCGCCGAAGTCGCGCTCGTCGGACCCGCCGACGACGAGGACGCGCCCGTCCCGGAGGACGACGGCGGCATGCTTCTGCCGCGCGACGCGGAGCCGCGGGCCCGGCGTGAAGCGTCCGCGTTTCGGGTCGTAGAGCTCCGTGCTCGCGAGCACCTGGTCGCCGTCGGTGCCGCCGATCACGAGCACGCGGCCGTCACGGAGAAGCACCGCGACGTGCGCACCCCGCGGCGAGCGCATCGAGCCGGTTGTCGAGAAGCGGCCGGTGCGCGGGTCGTACAGCTCCGCACTTCGAAGCTTCCGGTTGCCGACGCCTTCGCCTCCGGTCACGAGCACGCGCCCGTTGCGGAGGGTTGTCGCGGTCGGCGAGCCGCGTGCCATGCGCATTCGTCCGGTCGTGACGAAGCGCGTCCCGTCGAATCGCTCGGCCGTCGCGGTCACGCCGGACGGCGTCCAGCCGCCGAGCACGAGCACACCGCCGCCCGGGAACGCCACGGCGGCGTGGCCGTCGCGCGGCACCGCGAGCCGCGGGCCGGCACGGAACGAGTTCGTCCGCGGGTCGAAGAGCTCGGTCGTCGCGCCGCGCGCGTCGAGCTCGCACGAGTCGACCGTGCAGCCGCCGGCCACGAGCACCTCGCCGGACGGAAGCAGCGTCGCGGTGTGGACGGCGCGTGGCGCGTCGAGCGTGACGGACGGGATCCCGCCCGCCGCGAGAGCGGGAACCGCGGCCGCGAGCAGGAGCGCGCGCATGCCGCTCCTACACCTGCCGCGCGGGCGGGGTTCCCTACGCCGCGGCGGTCCCGTACCGCTCGGCGGCCCGTGCGCGCTTCCGCGCCGCCTCGACCTCGCGGTCCTTGGGCGGTGCCTGCGTCACGAGTGCTTCGAGGAGGTGCTGCGTTACGTGGGCCACCTCGTGCACCGCGCGGTCGAAGGCCTGCTCGTTCGCCTTGGACGGCTTCGTGAAGCCGCTCACCTTGCGGACGTACTGGAGCGCCGCGGCCTGGACTTCCTCGGAGGTCGCCTCGGGCTCGAAGTTGAAGAGCGTGTGGATGTTTCGGCACATGGGTTTACCTGCTGGACGGCTTGCAGCCGGGTCGCGGGTGCGGCGGAGCGCGTCGTGGATACGCGCGACTGAGGACGCCGTCGCCGCCCAGCGCGGCTCGGCGACAGCGCCTGTTTCGCCGAGCCGCCCTAGGCCGCGGCTGCGGCGGCCTTTGCCGCGACGGCCTCCTGGAGCAGGCCTGTCTCGGCCGCGAGGCCCTCCGCCTCCCGGCGGGCGACCTCGAGCAGGTCCCGGTCTCCCCGGAGCGACGCGAAGCGCAGGCCGAACGGACCGGACTGCCGCGTGCCGAGCAGCTCGCCCTCCCCGCGGATCTCGAGGTCGCGCTCGGCGAGCTCGAATCCGTCGGTCGTCGCGACCATCGCCTCGAGCCGCGCGCGGGCCGGCTCCGTCAGCTCGTCCTTCGAACGCGAGACGAGCAGGCAGTACGACTGCTCTCCCCCGCGCCCGACACGGCCGCGCAGCTGGTGCAGCTGCGCGAGGCCGAAGCGGTCGGCCTCCTGGACGATCATCACCGTCGCGTTCGGAACGTCGACGCCGACCTCGATCACCGTCGTCGCCACGAGCACGTCGAGCTCCTGCGCCTTGAACTGCGCCATCAGCGCACGCCGGTCGGCGGTCTTGAGCCGCCCGTGCAGGCAGCCGACGCGGAACCCTTTCAGCTCGTTCGCGCGGAGCCGCTCGGCCTCGGCCTCGGCCGCGCGCGCCTGCCGGGTCTCGGACTCCTCGATCACCGGACACACGACGTACGCCTGCCGGCCCTCGTCGAGCAGGCGGCGGAGCCGCGTGTACGCCTCGGAGCTCCGGTCCTGCGTGATCCAGCTCGTGACGATCGGCTTCCGGTTCGCGGGCGGCTTCGCGATCTCACTCACGGCGAGGTCGCCGTAGAGCGTGAGCGCGAGCGTGCGCGGGATCGGCGTCGCGGTCATGTGCAGCACGTGCGCGGCGCGTCCCTCGGCGAGCGCCTTCCGCTGCTCGACGCCGAAGCGGTGCTGCTCGTCGACGACGGCGACGGCGAGCTCGCGCAGGTCGACGCCCTCCTGGATGAGCGCGTGCGTGCCGACGACGATCTGCGCGTCGACGTCGCCCTTGACGGAGCTCGTGAGGAGCGCCGCGGTGACGCCGATCGCTGTGCACAACGGCTCGATCGTGAGGAAGTGCTGCTCGGCCAGTGTCTCGGTCGGCGCCATCAGCGCGCCGCGGAACCCTCGCTCGACCGCGCGCAGCAACGCATAGAGCGCGACCACCGTCTTGCCCGAGCCCACGTCACCCTGCAGCAGCCGCTGCATCGGCACGCTGCCGGCGAGGTCGTGGTCGAGGTCGGCGATGGCGCGCTCCTGGTGCTTCGTCAGCGTGAACGGCAGCACCTCGCGGTAGCGCACGAGGAGCCCACCGGGCTCGCCGAGCGCGGGCGCGCGGGCGTCGTCGCGCTCGCGCCGCGCGAGGGCGAGCGCAAGCTGCAGCTCGAGCAGCTCGTCGAACGCGAGGCGCCGCCGCCCGGACTCCGCCTCCTCCTCCGACTGCGGACGGTGCAGCGCGAAGACGGCGTCGCGCACGATCGGCAGCTCGAGCCGCGCGCGCAGCGCCGCGGGCAGCAGGTCGGGAACGTCGTCGACGTACGGGAGCGCGCTCTCGACGAACGCGCGCAGCCGCTTCGTCGTGACGTCCTCGCTCGCGGGATAGACCGGCGCGAAGTCGGCGGTCTGCGCGATGTCGCCGAGGTCGTAGCTCTTGACGACGAAGTCGTCCCGCCGCCGCTGCCCGCGCAGCCGCACGTGTGTCCCCGGCGCGAGCTTGTCCGCGAGCCACTCCTGGTTGAACCAGACGGCGTCGATCTGGCCGCTCTCGTCCTCCACGCGCGCGGTCACGATCGTGAGCCGCCGGCGGGCGCGACGCTTGCCGACGCGCCGCACGACGCCCGAGATCGCGGCCTCGTCCTCACCGAAGAGCTCAGCGATCCGCAGCTCCGGCGCGGCCGGCTCGTAGCGGAACGGCGCGTGGCGCAGGAGGTCGCCGACGGTGCGGAGGCCGAGCTTCCCGAGCCGCCTCGCGACGGTGACGCCGATGCCCGGGAGCACGTCGAGGTCGCGCTCGAGGCGCTCCGGACGCGGTGCGCGCGGGAGCGGCCAGCCGTCGGGCGGGTCCACGCCCGAGAACCCCGCGGTGGTGCGAGTCGGTGTCGCCACGACGACCAGAGCCGGTCCGAGTATAGGAGCGGGTCCCGGACGAACCTCAGCCGCGGCGGAGGACGACGACGGCGTCGATCCCGCCGCCGTCGGCGCGCCGCAGCTCGACCGATCCGCCGTCCGCCTCGACGAGCCGTCTCACGATCGCGAGCCCGAGGCCGGAGCCCTCGCCTCGCCCGCCCCGCCAGAACCGGTCGAACGCCCGCTCGCGCTCCTCGTCGGTCAGGCCCGGCCCTTCGTCGACGACGTGCACCTCCGAGCCGGACGCGGCCACGGTGACGCTCGTGCCGGTCGGTGAGTACTCGAGCGCGTTCTCGATCAGGTTGTCGAGCACCTGGTCGAGGCGCTCGCGAGTCGCGCGCGCGGGAGCCGCACCGTCCACGCGGGCGTCGAGCGTGATCCCGAGCTCTTCTGCGTACGGCGCCCACGACTCGACGCGGCCGAGGACGACGTCGTTCAGGTCGATCTCGCCGGGCGTCGGCGTCTCTTCCGCGCGGGCGAGCACGAGCAGCCCGGTGACGAGCCGCGACAGGCGCTCGACCTCGTCGATCGCCGCGTCGAGCTCGCGGCGGCCGTCGTCGTCGAGGTCCCGCTCGAGGTTCTCGAGCCGGAGCCGCAGCGCGGTCAGCGGCGTTCGCAGCTGGTGCGAGGCGTCGGCGACGAAGTCCTGCTGCGAGCGAAGGAGCGTGTCGAGCTGCGCGACCATGTCGTTGAACTCGGAGGCGAGCGCGCGCACCTCGGGCGGGCCCTCGTCCTCGGGCGCGCGTGCCGTGAGGTCGCCCGCGGCCGCCTCGCCCGCGGCGCGCTGCACGTCGCGCAGCGGACGGGAGACGAACCGCGCGAGCGCGACTCCGACCGCAGCCGCGACCGCGAGCACGACGAGCGCGATCGCGAGAAGGATCAGCCGGTACCGGCGAACTCTGTCGTCAACCGTGGATGTCGGGTACGTGATCCGCACAGCTCCTGTGACCCGTCCGTTGGACGAGACGGGGACGGCGACGTAGAGAAGGTCGGTCCCGAGCAGCTGCGAGTGGCGGGTGCCGGTCGACACACGCCCCGCGAGCGCCTCGCGAAACTCCGGCCTCGACGAGAAGTCCCGCACGCCGGCCTCGGGCGGATCGGTGTCGACGAGCGCGCGGCCGCGCTCGTTCACGACGACGACTCGCCCGCCGGTGTCGCGCGCGTAGTCCTCGACGAACGCGCGCAGGGGCGCGAGTTGCGGCGTCGGCTGCTCGAGCACGTCGTCGGCGACCGACGCGACGGCCACGGCGTCGCGCTCGACCTTCGTGGTCAGGGTGCCGCGCTCGTTTCGCGCGTACGTGATTCCAAGCGGCACCTCGAGGACGAGGAGCACGAGCGCGGTCAGCGAGAGATAGCCGAGCAGCAGCCTCCGGCTCATGCGCGCAGGCGGTAGCCGATCCCTCGGACCGTCTCGATCGCCTCGGGATCGCCGAGCTTCTTCCGCAGCGCCGCGACGTGGACGTCGATCGTCTTCTGGCCGCCGTACCAGGTCGTCTCCCAGACGCGGCGGAGGATCGTCTCGCGGTCGACGACGGAGCCGGGGTCGGACGCGAGCAGCGCGAGCAGGTCGAACTCCTTCTGCGTCAGCTGGAGCTCGCGGTCGTCGTAGCTCGCGCGCCGTGCGCGTTCGTCGATCTCGAGCAGGCCTGCCCGGAGCACGTCGCGGCGTGTCCCGCCGTCGCGCCGTCGCATCACCGCGCGGATGCGCGCGACGAGCTCGCGCAGGCCGTACGGCTTCACGACGTAGTCGTCCGCGCCGAGCTCGAGCCCGACGACGCGGTCGACCTCCTCGCCCCGCGCGCTCACGACGATGATCGGGACGTCCGAGCGTGCGCGGAGCTCGCGGCAGACGGTGAACCCGTCGACGTCGGGCAGCCGGAGATCGAGCAGGATCAGGTCGGCTTCGTCCGCGTCGAGCGCTTCCTGCCCCGTCGCGACGCGCACGACGTCGTAGCCCTCTCGGCCGAGCCCCTCGACGAGCGGCTCCGCGATCGCATCTTCGTCTTCGACGACCAGCACGCGCACGGCAGAAGCGTTGCACGCGGAAGCGCGGCGCCGCGCGCGGGTTAACGAAGCCCGGGCGGAGTCTTAACCCTCGGCTTGCCCGCGTCTTGCCGGCGCCCTCGTACCGTGGCCCGCATGAACAGGATCCATGCATTCGCAATCGCAGGTCTGCTCGCCGTCGCGGCCGCGCTCGGGCTCTTCGCTTCGACGCGCACCGCCGCGCTCGGCGCATCGTCGATCGTCTCGGACTCGCAGCTTCAGGCACGCTCGGCAAAGCTCGATCGTGCGGAGCGCCAGATCCAGGCGCTGCGCGCGAAGCGGCCGCCGGCGCTTCCGATGGTGCGCTCCGCTGACGCCACGCCGGTCGTCGTGCAGTCGTCGTCGGGCGGCTCGTTCGAGCACGAGAGCGACGACGGCGAGCACGGTGACGACCATCACGAAGACGGCCACGGCGGTCAGGGTCGTGACCACGCCGAGGATGACTAGCGTCGTCCGTCTGTACGTCGTGGCGGCGGCGGTCGTCGTTCTGTTCGTCGCGTGGGCCTTCGCCGCCGCCCACCCGTGGGGAGACGCCGCACCCGATCCGCGTGTGCAGGCCCTCGGCGCGCGCGAGCAGCGCGTCCGTCGCGAGCAGGTGCGCGTCCAGGAGCTCGTCGACCGACGGTGGGCGACCTACCGCGCCCTGCTCGCCGAGCGGCGGCAGCGGGCCGCGACGGCACCGCCGGTCGTCCGCCTCACGCAGCTCCCCCCCGTCACGGCGACGAGGTCGTCGTGATCAGGCGAGCCTTCCGCGCGATGGGGACGGACGTCGAACTGCTGCTCGACGCGCCAGGCGGCGACGCCGCGCTGGTCGCGGCGGAGGCCGAATTCCACCGCCTCGAGAAGCTGCTCTCTCGCTTCCGCCCGAACTCCGAGCTTTCGCGCCTGAACGCGGAAGGCTCGATCGAGGCGGGGCCGGATCTCATACGCGTCGTTCGGCTCGCGCTCGACGCGCGCGAGGCGACGGACGGACGCTTCGACCCGACCGTCCACGACGCGCTCGTCGCCGCCGGCTACGACCGCACGTTCGACGAGATCGACGCGAACGGTGACGGACGCAGTGCCCCGCGCGTGCGGCCGCCGCATCGCGATCCACGGAAACCGGATCGAGCTCGAGCCGGGCGCGCGGATCGACCTCGGCGGCATCGCGAAAGGCGACGCCGTCGAACGCGCCGCCGACGTGCTTGCGCCCGCCGGCCCCTGCCTCGTCAACGCCGGCGGGGACCTCGCCGTGCGCGGCGGGAGCTGGCCGGTGGCCGTGGAGCACCTGACGCTCCTCCTCGAGCATGGCGCGATCGCGACGTCGGGCCGCGATCGGCGCCGCTGGACCCGCAACGGGCACGAGCAACACCACATCATCGACCCGAGCACCGGTGCGCCGGCGCGCTCGCCGTTTCTCCGAGTCTCGGTCGTGGCGACGAATGCGGTCGAAGCCGAAGTGCTCGCGAAGGCGGTCTTCCTCGGCGACGAGGCGGCCGCGCGCCGGAACCCGTGCGTCCTCGTCCGGGCCGACGGGAGCGTCGAGCTCACCGGAGGGCTCTGGTGAGAGATCCGACGTTCTGGATCCTTGCCCGCGCGTCCGGGCTGACCGCGTACGTCCTCCTGACGCTCTCGGTCGTCGCGGGCCTCGTGCTGAAGTCGCGCCCGTTTGCGCAGCTCAAGCCGGCCTACGTGACGGAGACGCATCGGACGCTCGCGCTCCTGTCGCTCGGTGCCATCGGCCTGCACGCAGCGGCGCTCGTGCTCGACGCCACCGTCGACGTGAGCGTGCTCGCGCTCGTCGTGCCCGGCCTCGTCGGCTACCGGCCGGCATGGACCGCCGCGGGCGTCCTCGCGGGCGACCTCGTGCTGCTCGTGATCGCCTCGTTCTGGGTTCGTCGCCGGATCGGGATGAAGAACTGGCGCCGCCTGCACTGGACGACGTACGGGATCTTCGGCCTCGCGACGCTCCACGGCCTCTTCGCGGGCACCGACTCGCGTTCCCTCTTTCCGTTCTACGTCGCCGCCGTGGCCGCCGTCGTCTTCGCGACCGCCTGGCGCGCGCTCGTCCCTCCTGCTCGTCCCAAACCGAAAGGAGCACCCTCGTGCGCTACCGCATCGTGATCGACCAGTCCCTCTGCAGCGGGTTCGGCTCGTGCGCCGAGCTCGCGCCCGACGTCTTCGAGGTCGGCGCGGGCGGCGTCGCCTCCGTTCGCGTCGGCGAATCGGACAACCCGTCCGTCGTCGAGGCCGCCGCGTCGTGCCCGATGGGCGCGATCACCGTGATCGAAGAGCAGGCGGCATGAGGCGCGTGCTCGTCGTCGGCGCCGGGCTCGCGGGAGCGCGGTGCGCCGAGACGCTTCGAGCGGAGGGCTTCGACGGCGAGGTGACGATCGTCGGGGACGAGGCGCACCCGCCCTACGAGCGGCCTGCGCTCTCGAAGGAGTTCCTCGCCGGCACGCGCGACGACCTCGCGCTCCGGCCCGACGCATTCTGGGCGGACCAGCGGATCGAGCTCGTGCTCGGCACGCGCATCGGCCTCGTCGACCTCCGGACGCGCATCGCGCACGGCGCGGATCGCTCGTTCGCGTTCGACGCGCTCGTGCTGGCGACAGGAGCCCGTGCGCGCTCCCTACCCGGCGCACGCACGCTCCGGACCATGGACGACGCGCTGGCGCTGCGGTCCGAACTGGACGGCGCGCGCACGCTCGCGGTCGTCGGCGGCGGCTTCGTCGGGGCCGAGGTCGCGTCGACGGCGCGAACGCTCGGCGTCGACGTGACGCTCGTCGAGGCGGCGGCGACGCCATTCGCCCAGACCCTCGGCCCGGAGGTCGGCACGCTCCTCGCGCAGCGCTGGCGCGACCACGGCGTCGACGTCCGGACCGGCACGAGTGAGATCCCCGATGCCGACGTCGTGCTCGCGGGGATCGGCACGGAGCCCGCCGGCGACTTTCTCGGCGGCAGCGCGATCGACACCGACTCGTGCGGTCGCACTTCGATCCCGAACGTGTACGCGTGTGGCGACGTCGCGAGCGTCGACGGCCGGCGCGTCGAGCATTGGACCGACGCAGCCGGCCAGGCTGCGAGCGTCGCGCGCGCGATCCTCGGGCGCACGGCGCCGTATACCGCGCCGCCCTACTTCTGGTCGGACCAGTTCGGGCTCCGGCTCCAGTTCGTCGGGCACGCAGCCGCGTGGAACCGCGTGGAGCTCGAAGGCGCCGACGACTCCTTCGTCGCGCGCTACCGCGATGCGTTCGGACGGCTCGTCGCCGGGCTCGCCGCGAACACTCCCTCGACCCTCCCGACGCTCCGAGCCGAGCTCGCGGAGGCGGCGCTACCCTCGGCGGCATGAAGGTCCTCGTCGTCGCGTTGCTCGCAGCGGCCGCCGCGATCGGCGCGAACTTCGCGCTCCTCGGCTACGCCAACGACAACAGCGACCCGGTCGGGAACCTGACGCCGCAGGTGTCGCTTCCAGAGCCGGCGACGACCTCGACTCGCACGACGACGACACAGCCGACGACCACGGCTGAGACGCAGACGGAGACCGGCGACGACAGCGGCGGGGGCCGAGGTAGGCGCAACCGGGGCCGCGACCACCCAGAAGACGACTGAGGAGGGTCTGACGGAATAGGCGCGGTGCCGTCGAGCGTCCCGCCAGACCCTCCAGTCGTCCGTGAACCAGAAGAAGCCGACGCAGCCGGGGCCCGCATGGGTCCCGACGACCGCGCCGAGCGTCGTCACGATCTCGACGTCCGCGTTCGGCCGCTCGCCGCGCACCATCTTGCGGAGTTGCTCCGCCCGCTCGGGCGCGTCGGCGTGCGCGATCCCGGCCTTGAGCGCGCTCGTGTCGGTCGTCGACTCGATGAACTGCGTCTGAAACTCGCGGAACGCCTTCGTCGCGCCGCGCACTCGCTTGAGCGGCACGACCTCGCCGTCCTCGATCGTGAGGATCGGCTTCACGTGCAGGAGCTGCCCGGCGAACTTCGCCGCGCGCCCGATCCGTCCGCCGCGCTGGAGGAACTCGAGCGTGTCGACGGTGAAGAGCAGACGGGCGCGCTCCTTGAACCGCTCCGCGAGCGTGTCGACCTCCTCGTCGGTCGTCCCCTCCTCGAGTCGGCGCTGGATCGCGAATCCGAGCATCGCGATCGCCGCCGACGCTGTCCCCGAGTCGATCGTGCGCACCTTGCCGCCGAGGTCCTCGGCGGCGACGCGCGCGCTCTGGATCGTCCCGGAGAGCGACTGCGGGATGTGGATCGAGAGGATCCGGTCGTAGCCGCCGAGCTCCTCGTAGGTCTTCGCGAAGTCTCCGGGCGTCGGCTGTGACGTCGTCGGCATGACCGGCGACGTGCGCAGCTTCTCGTAGAACTCGTGCGGCCCGAGCTCGACGTAGTCGCGGTGGCTCTCGTCGCCGAAGCGGACGTAGAGCGGCACCATCCGCCAGTTCGGGAAGCGCTCTGCCGCCTCGGGGAAGTCCGAGGTCGAGTCGAGGACGATCGCCGTGTTGGCGGCGGTCAGTTCCACTGCACCTGCGCCGCTTCGAGGATCGCGCCGACGATGACGTCGAGGTCCTGGTCCTTCGTGAGGCACGCGACCGCACCGGCCTCCTTGAGCGCGTCCATCTCGCGCGTCCCCGCGGAGGCCGTCAGGACGACGACGTTCGTTCCGGGGCAGCTCGCGCGGACCGCCTTCGTCGCCTCGACCCCGTCGAGCCCGGGCAGCCGGTAGTCCATGACGACGACGTCCGGCCGGTGCTCGATGCACGCGGGGACCGCGTCGCCGCCGTCCGCGACCGACGCGACGACCTCGATGTCCTCGCGCAGCCCGAGCAGCAGCTCGAGCGCCTCGCGGAAGACCTGGTTGTCCTCGACCAGCACCACGCGGATGCGATCCTCGCTCACTCGGCGGAGAGAAGCAGCGGGTAGTGCGGCTGGCCGCCCTCCTGCACGTCGACCTCGACGTCGGGATGGCGCTCGGAGATCGCTGCGACGAGTTTCCCGACGTCGGGCGCATCCTCGCCTCGCAGCAGCATGAGGATTCCGCGCGGCTCTGCGAGCAGTCGCTCGACGACGTCGTTGACGACCTGCTCGAAGTCCTCGCCGACGGATACCGCTTCGCCCTCCGCGAGCCCGAGGTAGTTCCCCTTCGGCACCGCGAGCCCGTTGAGCTGCGCGTCGCGCGAGGCGATCGTCACCTCGCCCGTCGCCACCGCGTCGAGCGTCTCGCGCATCTCCTCGGCGTTCTCGGCGGCGCTCTGCTGCGGATCGAACGAGACGATCGCTGCGAGCCCGCCCTGGATCGAGTCGCTCGCGACGACCTCGACGGGCTTCGTCGCGAGCTCCGCGGCCTGCTCGCGCGCTCATGATCACGTTCGAGTTGTTCGGGAGGAGCACGACCTCCGCCGCGCCGGTGCGCTCGACCGCCGCGACGAGGTCGGCCGTCGACGGGTTCATCGTCTGCCCGCCCTCGACGAAGCTCGTCGCGCCGAGGCTCTCGAAGAGCTTCCGGTTCCCCTCGCCGACGACGACCGCGACGACCTCGCTCTGGGCGTCGGGAACGACGTGGAGCAGTCGCGCCTCGCGGTGCTGCGTCTGCACGTGCATGTTCGCGATCTCGACGCCCTCGATCGTGCCGCGCTTCGTGCCGACGGCGAGCGCGGAGCCCGGCTCGTCGGTGTGGACGTGCACCTTCATCGCGCTCCGGTCGCCGACGACGAGCAGCGAGTCGCCGAGCAGCTCGAGCTCGCCCTCGAGGTCCTCGCGCACGAGGTCGGCTCCCTCGACCACGAACGTGGTGCAGTACCGGTAGCGCGAGAGCTCCTGGTGGATCGCGTCGACGGCCAGCTCCGCCGTCGGCGGCGCCTCGGCGATCGGCTCCCCCGTCGCCGCTGCGGCGAGCCCGCGCACGATCTCGACGAGGCCGGCGCCTCCCGCATCGACGACGCCGGCGTCGCGGAGCACGTCGAGCATCTCCGTCGTGCGCGCGACCGACTTCTCGCCCGCGTGGACGAGCTCGACGAGGAGCTCGGCCGGGGGTTGCGACGCGTCGGCGCGCTCGGCCGCCTCGGCGGTCTCGCGGATCACCGTCAGCATCGTTCCCTCGACCGGCCTGCGCACGGCGCGATAGGCCGCGTCGCTCGCGCCGCGGAACGCGCGCGCAAGCGTGGGCGAGTCGAGCGTTTCCGCCTCGCCCACGACGTCGGCGAACCCGCGGACGATCTGCGAGAGGATCACGCCGGAGTTCCCGCGCGCGCCCATCAGCGCGGCGCGCGTCAGCTCCTTCGCGAGCCCCGCGCGGTCGGTCGTCTCCGTCTGCTCGAGCGCTTCGACGATCGCCCGCGCGGTCAGCGTGAGGTTCGTCCCCGTGTCGCCGTCGGGGACCGGATAGACGTTGAGGTCGTCGATGCGCTGCCTGCTGTGCTCGAGCGAGGCGAGCGCGCCGCGTGCGAGCTCGAGTGCGGTCATCCCGTCTTCACGTCCTGGATGTGCACCTCGACCGAAGCGATCGGCAGCCCGGTCAGCCGCTCGACGTCGTAGCCGACGCGGTTGCGGAGTCCCGACGCAATCTCGGCGAGGTTGAGCCCGTACTCGCAGACGACGTAGAGGTCGATCGTCAGCCCTTCGTCGTTCCGTCCGACGACGACGCCCCGCCCCGGGCGGTCGCGGGAGAGCAGCCGGCCGAGGGGCCTGCGCGCCGACATGCCGACGACCCCGTACGACTCGAGCGCCGCGTGGCCCGCGATGTGCGCCACCACCTCCGGCGCAATCGTGATCCTCCCGAGCGGTGCCGAGAGGGAGTGAGCCGCCTCCACGCCCGGATTAGACCGGATCGGAGGCGTCCGGGTTGCTAGAGGGCCTTCTGGACCTTGCCGGCCTTGAGGCAGCGCGTGCAGACGTATGCGCGCTGGGCCTTCCCGCCCAGGTTCACGCGAACGCGCTGGAGGTTCGGGTCGAAGCGCCGCTTCGTCGCCACCATCGAGTGGCTCCGGCTGTTTCCGAACGACGGCTTCTTCCCGCAGACTGCGCAGATCTTGGCCATGGCGGCGGGCAGTGTAGCGGAACGCTCTACGTCGCCTGGGCCGCCGACGCGCGCAGCTGCGCGAAGAGATCGGCCATCTCGAGCGCCGTTCGCGCGGCCTCGGCGCCCTTGTCCACGCGCGCCGTCGCCTGCTCGACCGTGTCGGTCGTGAGGACGCCGAACGCGACGGGGACGCCGGTCTCGATCGCGGCGAGCTGCAGGCCCGAAGCCGCCTCACCGGCGACGAAGTCGAAGTGCGCCGTCTCTCCGCGGATGACGCAGCCGAGCGCGACGATGCCCGCGAAGCGCCGCGTCTTCGCGAGGGCGAGCGTCGCGAGCGGCAGCTCGAAGGCGCCCGGTACCGGCACGACCGTCACGGCTTCGCGCGCGACTCCCGCGCGCTCGAGCTCCTCGAGCGCCGAGGTGAGCAGCTGCGAGGTGATCTCGCCGTTGAACCGCGAGACGACGACCGCGACGCCGCGCCGACCGCCCGACGGCGACCCCTCGAGCACCTGCACGTCGTCGGGGACGTCGAGCCCGCCCTCGGCGTGCTGATCCGGCGTCCGCAGCTGCGGGAGCTCGGCCGGCTCGGTCACTCGTCGTCGTCCTCGAAGCGGCGGTCCTGGTGGTGCAGGCGGTGCCCGAGCTTCTCGCGCTTCGCGTTGAGGTAGCGCTCGTTCTCCGGGTTCGGGTCGACCACGATCGGCACCTGCTCGGTGACGGTCAGGCCGTAGCCCTCGAGCCCGGTCAGCTTCTTCGGGTTGTTCGTCAAGATCCGGATCGTGGTGAGGCCGAGGTCGGCGAGGATCTGGTTGCCGATTCCCCACTCTCGCGCATCCGCCGGATAGCCGAGCTTGAGGTTCGCCTCGACCGTGTCGAGGCCCGCCTCTTGCAACTCGTACGCCTGCAGCTTTGAAAGCAGGCCGATCCCGCGGCCCTCCTGCGACATGTAGAGGAGGACGCCGCGCTCCTCCGCCTGGATGCGCTGAAGCGCGAGGTCGAGCTGGTCGCCGCAGTCGCAGCGGAGGGAGTGGAAGACGTCGCCCGTCAGGCACTCCGAGTGCACGCGGACGAGGACGTCCTCGGCTCCGTCGACGTCGCCCTTGACGAGCGCGACGTGCGGCTTGCCGGTGAGCGTCTCCTTGAACGCGACGGCGGTGAACTCCCCGTGCGCGGTCGGGAGCCGCACCTCGGCGACGCGCTCGACGAGCTTCTCCGTCGCGCGGCGGTACTCGATCAGGTCCGCGATCGTCAGGAGCTTGATCCCGTGCCGCTCGCAGAAGACCTCGAGGTCGGGGACGCGGGCCATCGTCCCGTCCTCGTTCATGATCTCGCAGACGACGCCGCCGGCATTCAGGCCCGCGAGCCGCGCGAGGTCGACCGCGGCCTCGGTCTGGCCCGAGCGCTCGAGCACGCCGCCGGGCTTCGCGCGCAGCGGGAACACGTGGCCGGGGCGGACGAGGTCGTGCGCGCCCTTCGAGGGGTCGATCGCGACCTGGATCGTGTGCGAGCGGTCGTGCGCCGAGATGCCGGTCGTCACGCCCTCGCGGGCCTCGACCGAGACGGTGAACGCGGTGCCGAGCGGCGTCTCGTTCTTGTGCGCCATCTGCTCGAGCCCGAGCTCGTCGCAGCGCTCGGGCGTCAGGCAGAGGCAGATGAGCCCGCGCGCGTGGGTCGCCATGTAGTTGATCGCCTCGGGCGTCGCGAACTGCGCGGCGATCGTGAGGTCGCCCTCGTTCTCGCGATCCTCGGCGTCCACGACGACGACGAAGCGGCCGTGGCGGATGTCCTCGATCGCCTCCTCGACGGTGGCGAACGGCGCCCTCGTCTCGACCGCTGTTGTCATGGCTGCATCGTAACGACGCGTTGCAGGCGTTCCTGGGGCGCGGGATGATCGGCTCGTGGAGTACCTGATGACCGGGAAGGAGTCGGAGCTCGAGCGCCTCCGCGTGCAGGCGCTCGCATGGGAACCGGCCGGCCGTGCGCTGCTGGAGCAGATCGGCGACGGGCGCGGACAGCACGTGCTCGACGTGGGCAGCGGACCGCTCGGGTGGCTGTCGATCCTGAGCGACTGGGTCGGGCCGGAAGGCGAGGTCGTCGGGACGGACATCGAGCCGGCGCTGCTCGAGGAGGCGCAGGCACTCGGGCTGCCGAACGCTCGCGTGGTCGAGGACGACCTCTTCGCGACCAGGCTCGAGCCGCGGTCGTTCGACCTCGTGCACGCGCGGCTCCAGCTCACGCCGATCGGCCGGCACGGCGAGCAGCTCGACGTCTACACGCGGCTGGCGAAGCCGGGCGGCGTGCTCGTGCTCGAGGATCCCGACACCTCCGCGTGGCGGCTCCAGCCCGACGGCGCGGCGACGGCGGTGCTGATCGAGGCGATCCGGATGGCCTTCAGGGCAGGCGGCGGCGACTTCGACACCGGCCGCTACCTCCCGGAGCTCCTCCGCGAACGCGGGATCGAGCCGCACGTGACGACGCACGTCCTCGCGCTCGGGCCCGAGCATCCGTACCTGCGGGTGCCTCTGCAGTTCGCCCTCTCGCTGGAGGGACGCCTGCGCGACCTGCTCGGCGACGACCTCCCGGCGCTCGTCGAGGCGGCAGAGCGCGAGATCGACGATCCCGCGCGGTGGGGCACGTCGTTCGTGCTCGTGCAGGCCTGGGGCCGCGTCCCCTAGCGGACGACCAGGCGCTCGACGTACTTCGCGAGCACGTCGACCTCGAGGTTCACGGGGTCGCCCGGCTCGAGTGAGCCGAGTGTGGTCACCTCGAGCGTGTGCGGTACGAGCGCGACCTCGAATGCATCGTCGTGGAGCGTGGCGATCGTGAGCGAGACGCCGTCGAGTGAGATCGAGCCCTTCTCGACGCAGTAGCGGAGGAGCTCCGTCGGCGCCTCGACGGTGAGTCGCTCGCCCTCGAACGCACGGACGCGACCGACGCCGTCGACATGACCCTGCACGTAGTGCCCGCCGAGTGGCTCTCCGGCGCGCAGCGCCGGTTCGAGGTTGACCTCGGCTCCGAACGGCTTCGCGCGCGCGATCGTCTCGTCGAGGAGGTCGAACGAGAGCGTCCCGTTCGACGCGTCGACGACCGTCAGGCAGACGCCGTCGACGGCGACCGAGTCGCCCAGCCCCGGCTCGAGCGACGACTCGACGACGAGCCGTCCGTCTCTCGAACGACCTGACGCGGCCGCGCTCGCGAACGATGCCCGTGAACATGCCCTCAGGCTACGGGCCCGCGGCGACCCTCGCGCGCATCTCGTCCGCGTCGCCGCGCCGGTCGTGGATCTGCTCGATCCACCACGTCGCGCCGGCGTCCTCGTACTCGCGGTGCAGCGAGTCGCCGGCGTTCGAGTACCCCATCACCGCGACGTCGCCGAACGTATAGCCCTCGAGCATCCGCGCGAACTCGTCGGGCGTCGTGCTCATCTCGGTCGGGCTCGCGGTGTCGGCGAACCAGCCGTCGAAGCGCGCGGCGCGGGCGCGCGCCTTCCTGCTGATGCCGCCGATCCAGATCGGGATGCGCGGATCGGGCGCCGGCCTCAGCGTCACGTCCGACACCGTGTAGTGCTCGCCGTGATGGTCGACCGGCTCGCCCGAGAGCAGCGCCGCGATCACGTCGAGACCCTCGTCGAGCCTCGCCGCCCGCGCATGCTCGCCCTCGTCCTCGCCGAACCGCTCGAACTCGCCGTGGCCGCCACCGAGACCCGCGCCGAACAGCACGCGGCCGGGAGCGGCGGCCGCGAGCGTCGCGAGCTGATGCGCGAGTACCTGCGGCCGCCGGCGCGCGACCGGCGTCACGCCCGTGCCGAGCAGCACGCGCTCCGTGGACACCGCGGCCGCGCCGAGCGTCACCCACGGATCCGCGGCGGGCATGCCCCACGTGAACGCGAGGTGGTCCCAGATCAGCACCGCGTCCCAGCCGGCGCGCTCTGCTTCCTGCGCCAGGCCGACGAACGTGCGCGGGTCCGCGTACGTGCCGATGTTCGCGACGAGGAGACCGTGCTTCACGGCTCGTGAATGTACGCCTCGACGAGCAGGTCGGGCCCGACCGGCCGAACGCGAACGTCCTTGAGCTCGACGATGCCCGAGAACTCGCGGAAGAGGTGTGGCCCGTCCCCCGACAGCGTCGGCGCGATGAACACGAGCAGCTTGTCGATCAGGTCGCGCTCGAGGAACGCCGTCGCGAGCGTCGGCCCGCCTTCGAGCAGGAGCGACTGCACGCCTTCGCCCGCGAGCGTGTGCAGCTCCTCCTCGGGCGCACCCGAACGCAGCTCGAGCTCCGACCCCTCCGGCAGCGGCCCGAGCCCGAACGCGAGCCGACGCGGCTGGCGCACGACCTCGACCCCGCGCGCGTCGAGCCGCGGATCGTCCGCGCGCACGGTGCCCATCCCGACCGCGACGGCGTCGGACCGGGCGCGGAGCTCGTGCACGAGGCGCCGCGACTCCTCGCCGGAGATCCAGCGCGACCCCGGCAAGCGTCACGCGCCCGTCGAGCGTCGTGGCCGCCTTGTAGGTCACGAACGGCCGCTCTTTCGCCGCCCACGTGAGCCACGCCTCGTTCGCGCGCCGCGCCTCGGGCAGGTCGAGCACGTCCACCTCGACGCCGAGGTCGCGCAGTCGCTCGACGCCCTCCTGGGTCGGGTCGAGCGCGCCGACGACGACCTTGGCGACGCCCGCCCCGGCGATCGCGTCGACGCACGGCGGCGTCCGGCCGAACCGCGCGCACGGCTCGAGCGTGACGTAGAGCGCCGCCCCGCTCGCGCGACCGCCCGCGGCACGCAGCGCGACCACCTCGGCGTGGGTGCCGCCGGCGTGTTCGTGCCAGCCCTCCCCCACCACGGTGCCGCCGGCGGTGACCACGACGGCTCCGACGACGGGGTTCGGGTACGTCCTCCCGCGCCCTCGCTCGGCGAGCTCGAGCGCCCTGTCCATGTGACTCACTGCAGCGCTTGTACCAAGCGACGGTAGGCCCGCGGCAGATCCTCGCGCCCGAAGATCGCCGTCGCCGAGACGAGGAGGCTCGCGCCGGCCTCGTGACGCCGCGCGCGCGTTCTCCTCGTTGATGCCTCCGTCCACCTGCACGAACGTCTCCTCGGGCAGGAGCGCGCGCGTCAGCCGGAGGCGGTCGATCGACTCGGGCATGAACTCCTGGCCGGAGTACCCGGGCTCGATGCTCATGCAGAGCACGAGGTCGACGCCCTCGGCGACCGCGCATGCCTCCTCGACGGGCGTCTCCGGCTTGAACGCGATGCCGACCTCGAGCTCGTGCTCGCGCGCCGCCTGGACGCACCCGCGCACGTCCCGCACCGCCTCGTAGTGGAACGTGACGCTGTCCCCGCCCGCCTTCGCGATCGCCGCGAAGTGCTTCGACGGGTTCGTGACCATCAGGTGGCAGTCGATCACGCCGCCGCCGTCGTGGATCTGCTCCGAAATCGACTGGAGCACGATCGGGCCGATCGTGATCGGCTCGACAAAGTGTCCGTCGCCGACGTCGAAGTGGAAGATGCGCGCGCCCGCACGGAGCAGCTGGTCGATCTGCTCGCCGAGATGGCCGAAATCGGCCGCATAGAGCGACGGCTCGATCTCGACCGTCCGAACCCATTCGCGCCACGGCACAAGCCGGATCCTAGAACGGGTTCGGCAAAACCTCGACGGCTAGGGTGACCGCATGAGGGGCCTCTGGAAGCTCGGCCTGATCATCGTGATCTTCATCGCGTTCGTGGTCGCCACGAAGGCGATCGCCGACCGCTCGTTCACGTCGGACAAGAACGCCCTGGCGACCGGGACGGTCGTCCCGACCCCGCAGCAGAATGCGCAGGCGCCGCTCCGGATCCGGATCGCGCTCTTCCCGGGCAAGGCGCACCTGCCCCGGCCCGACGAGGTCGCGATCGACGAGATCGAGCTGAACACAGAGGACAAGACACGCGACTTCAGCCTCGACGCGGGCAAGGGCGACGGCAAGGAGTTCTTCGTCTTCTCGATGGTCGAGCCGTCCACGTTCCAGCGCTACTGCACGACGCAGCAGATGCCGGCGATGCGCTTCGACAGCGACGGCTGGGTCGTCGTCTCCACGGGCAAGCCGGCGCCGTCGCTGCGGATGACGCCGACGATCAAGTGCGGCACGGGCTAGACCCGTAGTCGCGCGACGAAGAAGCCCGACGTGTGGTGCTCGTCGGGGCGCGTGAGGAGGAACTCGGGCCGCTTCGGGTGGACGTACTGCGGCCATTCCTCGGCGAGCGACTCGACGGCGAGCCCCGACGCGTCGACCACCGCCTCGTTCTCGTCGGCGTTGATCGTGCAGACCGAGTAGACGATCGTCCCGCCGGGGTTCGTCCGCTCGGCGGCTTCGCGCAAGAGTGCGAGCTGGAGGTCCGGGAGTGGCCGTGCGCGCCAGCGCAGGTCGGGTCGCCGCGCGAGCACGCCGAGCCCCGAGCACGGCGCGTCGACGAGCGCGCGGTCGAAGCCGTCGAGATCGGGCGGCAGGTCGGTCGCGTCCGCCTCGACGACCGTCACGTTCGTGGCGCCGAGCTGCTCGACGTTCCCCCGTAGCTCGCGCGCGCGGCCCGGATGAAGCTCGACTGCGGTCACCTCGCCCTGCGAGCATCGTCGCCTTGCCGCCGGGCGCCGCGGTCGAGTCGAGCACGCGGTCGCCCGGCCGCGAGCCCACGACGAGCGCAGCCAGCTGCGACGCGCGGCTCTGCGGCCAGATCCGCCCCTCCTCGACCGCCTGCTCGTCCACGCGCTCGACGCGGTACGCGCCCGGGACGTCGGTCGGCTCGCCGGGCGAGTCCCCGCGCACGAGGCGCACGACCGTCTCGGGCGGCTCGTTCTGCGCGCGCATGAGCGAGAGTGCCTCCTCCTCGCCGAGGTCGCGGCGCCAGACGTCGTAGATCCAGTCGGGGTAGGAGTGCTTGAGCGGCCCCTCGGGGAGCGAGCCGAGCAGGCCGCGCAGCTTCTCGGCGAGCCGGCGCATGACCGCGTTCGTGAACGGCACCGCGCGCTCGAGCCGCGCCCGCCGGACGAGCTCGACGGAGTCGTCGACGACGGCGTGCGCCGGCAACTCCGAGTAGCCGAGCTGGTACGCGCCGAGGCGGAGCGCGGCGAGCACGGGCGGATCGAGCTTGCGAACGGGCCGCCGGCCGATCGCCTCGATCGCGTGGTCGAGCGTGCGCTTGCGCTGCACCGTCCCGTAGGCGAGCCGCTGCGCGAGCGCCCGGTCGCGCTCGTCGAGCCCATCGACCGCAGTGCGCAGCGCGCGGTCCGCGTACGCGTCGTCCTCGAAGACGCGGCGCACGACCTCGTACGCGGCGCGGCGCGCGGGCGCGATCACCGCAGGCCCCGGAGGAACTCCTCGTACGTCATGCGCCTGCCGCCGGCCGGCTGCACCTCGAGCGGCACGAGCTCGCCGTCGTCGACGCGCGCCTTCCAGATCGTCAGCGGACGACCGTGGAGCTCCGCGCGCGCGCCGATGTGCGGCGACAGCGCGCGCACGCGGCGCAGCGCATCGTCGGGATCCGTCAAGTCGAGCTGACGGTCGTTCGATTCGAGCTTCTGGGCGTATGTCGGCTCGCCCTCCTGCTCGCGGAACGCGAGCCCGGCGAGCTCGAGGAGGAGGCCCGCGGCGACCTCTGCCGAGCGTGCGTACACCGCGCCGGCGTCGTCCTCCGGCTCGATCGGAAACGCCTGCTGCGCCGCGATCGGTCCCGCGTCGAGCTCCTTCACGAGCTTGATGATCGTCACGCCCGTCTCCTTGTCGCCGGCGAGCAGGGCGCGCTCGACCGGCGCCGCGCCGCGCCAGCGCGGGAGCAGCGACGGGTGCACGTTGAGCCAGAGCGCCGCCTGCAGGAGTTCGTCCGGGATGAGCACGCCGTACGCGACGAGCACGATCGTGTCGACGCCCGCGATGTCGTCCACCGTCGGCCGCTCGGGCTGGCGCACCTCCAGGCCCAGGCGCTCTGCCGCGGTCTTCGCCGCGGGCGGCGTCGGCTTCCGGCCCCGCCCCGCCGGCCGGTCCGGGCGCGTCAGCACCCACGCCACGTCGTGCTCGTCGGCGAGCCGTTCGAGGACGTCCGCTCCGAACGGCGCCGTGGCGGCGACGCCGATCCGTGTCAAGCGAGCGAGAGCTGAGCGCGCAGCGTCGCCATCGCCTCGCGCCGCGCGTCGTCGGTCGTGCGGTCGAGGATCAGCACGCCGTCGAGGTGGTCGAGCTCGTGCTGCACGACGCGTGCGCTCATCTCGTCGAGCTCGAGCTTGACGTCGTCGCCGTCGAGATCCCGGCCCTCGACCGTGACGCGGACGCTTCGCTCGACGGGAACGAGGACGCGCTGCAGCGAGAGGCAGCCCTCGTCGTCCGTCTCGACCTCGCTGCTCAGCTGCGTGATGTGCGGGTTGACGACCACACGCGGGTCGTCGTCGCCGACCTGGAACACGAACAGGCGCTGGAGGACGCCGACCTGCGTCGCCGCGAGCCCGACGCCGTGCGCGTCCACCATCAGCGCGGTCATCCGCTCGACGAGCTGGCGCAGCGCGTCGTCGAACTGCTCGACCTCCCTCGCCTGCATCCGGAGCGCCGGGTCGGGGTACTGCCGGATCTGGGCGAGTGCCGTCCGCCGACGCGCCTGCGCCTCGGGATCGAGCTCCTCGTTCGTCCGGATCTCGCCGGCTTCGTCAGCCACGGCGCAGAAGTGTACGCCGGGACGTGCTGGCTCAGAGGCTCTGCGGGTCGACGTCGACGACCGCCGTGAGGCCCGCGCGCCGCATCGCCGGCGCCGCCGCGGACAGCTGCCGCCCCGCCCGCGCGGCCACGCGCCGTGGCTCCGACGTCTTCGCGACGAGCTGCGCCCTGAACCGCCCCCGCAGGCGAAGAAGCGGCGCCGGCCCGAGGAGCTCCGCGTGCTCGAGCCCCTCGGCGAGCTCGCGGAGCGCCGTCAGCGGCGACTCCTGGTCGGGGCCTGTGACCACGATGCGCAGCAGGTGAGCGAACGGCGGGTAGCCGAGCTCGCGCCGTCGCTCCAGCTCGCCCGCCATGAAGCCCGCCACGTCGTGGCGCGCGGCGTACGCGACGGCCCGCGCGTCCGGCTGGAACGTCTGCACGATCACGCGCCCGGGCGCGTCGCGGCCGGAGCGCCCGGCGAGCTGCGTGAGCAGCTGGAACGTGCGCTCCTCGGCGCGGAAGTCCGGCAGCCCGAGCTGCGTGTCCGCGTCGACGACGGCGGCGAGCGAGACGCCCTCGAAGTGGTGGCCCTTCGCCACCATCTGCGTGCCGAGCGAGCACGGCGCGATCGGTCTCGGCGAAGCGGCGGAGCGCCTCCGAGACGCCGCCGCGCTCGTCGACGGTGTCGGCGTCGAGCCGGATCCGCTCGAGCTCGGGGACGCGCTCCGCGAGCTCGCGCTCGAGGCGCTCGGTGCCGGCGCCGATGCGTGCGAGCTCGGGCGACCGGCACGCCGGGCAGGTCTCCGGCGAGCCCTCGAGATACCCGCAGTGGTGGCAGTGGAGGCGACCGTCCTTGTGCAGCACGAGCGACACGTCGCACTGCGGGCAGCGCAGCGTCGTGCCGCACGCACGGCAGTGGATAGCGGGCGCCACACCGCGCCGGTTGAGCAGGAGGATCGCCTTGCCGCCCTGCTCGGCGACGCGCCCGAGCGCGGCGAGGAGCGGCGCGGAGAGCGGGTAGCCCGACTCGCGGCGGAGGTCGACGACGCGCACCGGTGGGAGCTGACCCACGAGCCGGCCGCCGAGGTCGAGCCGCTCGAGGCGCTCCCAGCTCTCGGGGCGGGGCGTCGCGCTGCCGTAGACGGCGACGGCGTCCTCGAGCGCCGCGCGCTTGGCCGCGACGGTGCGCGCGTCGTAGCGCGGGTCTGCGTCCTGCTTGTACGACTGGTCGTGCTCCTCGTCGACGCAGATCAGCCCGAGGCCGTGGACGGGCGCGAACACCGCCGAGCGTGCCCCGACGACGACGCGTGCCTCGCCGCGCGCGATGCGCTCGCGCTCGTCGCGGCGCTCGGCGTCGGTCAGCCCCGAGTGGAGGATCGCGACGCGGTCGCCGAACCGTGCGGCGAAGCGGCCGGCCGCCTGCGGCGTCAGCGCGATCTCCGGCACGAGCACGATCGCGCCGAGCCCACGTTCGAGGGAAGCCGCGCACGCTCGGAGGTAGACCTCGGTCTTCCCGCTGCCCGTCGCCCCCGCGAGCAGGAAGTTCGCAGGCGTTCCGAACGCGCCGACGATGCGGGCGATCGCAGCGTCCTGCTCGGGCGTCAGTCGCTCGGGCGCGCGTTCGGCCGTCAGCGCCTCGCGCGCCATCGGCGTCGGCTGCTCCTTCCGCCGCTTCCGAACGCGCGGGGCGACGAGCGCGAGCGTCCGGGCCGGCGTCGACCCGTAGTACTCCGCGAGCCAGAGCGCGAGGTCGACGAGGGCGGGCGGCAGCTCCTCGACGACGCCGGCGATCGGAGAGATCTCGATCCCTTCCGGAGCGCCCCCGTCCACCTCGACGACGACACCGCGCTGCCGCCCGCGGCCGAACGGCACGTCGACGACGGCGCCCTTCCCGACCCCCTCCGGGACCGAGTACGTGAAGACCCGGGCGAGCGCCCGCGGCGTGACGAGTGGGTAGACGGAGGCGAACCGCTCGATCGGCCCAGCGTAGAGCTGCAGCACGCTGCCCGAGCCGATGTAAGGTGGCCCTTGCAATGCCCCGGCGGCCTGAAGACGTGCTCTGTAAGGTCTGCCTTACATGTCATGTAAGGCGACCCTTACCGGAGGTTCGATGCGCACGTTCGTCCTGGCCCTGCTGGCCTTCTCCCTCGTCGCATTCGGCGCCGCCTGCGGCTCCGACGAATCGAGCGGCGAAGGCACCACGACGGTGGCCGAGTCGTCCGAAGAGGACACCAGCCCCGCCGCTGCTGCGGCCGAGATCGACGAGATCGCTTCGATGCTCGACGACGCTCTCGCGAAGTACCGCGACGGCGACGCCGAAGGCGCCGAGGAGCTCGTCGGCGACGCGTACCTCGAGCACTTCGAGAAGGTCGAGCACCCGCTGGAGGAGGTCGACGAGGAGCTGATGGAGGACCTCGAGCACACGATCTCGACGGACATCCGCACGAAGATGAAGGACGGCGTTCCCGCCGCGGAGGTCGCGGTGCTGATCGCGCAGACGAAGGCCGACCTCGTCAGGGCGAAGGCGAAGCTCCAGGGGTAGTCGGGTGCGCCGAGCCCTCACGGTCGTCCTCCTGCTCGCCGCGCTCGTCGCTCCGGCAACGGCGAGGGCGGACGACGGGCAGGTCGAGCGCGCGCGGACGGAGGTGGTGCGCGCCCGCGAGCTCGTCGACCAGTCGGTCGCGGCGGCGAAGGCGGGCGACCGCGAGCGCGCCTACGACCTCGCGCGCGAGGCGTACCTCGACCACTTCGAGTACGCCGAGATCCCGCTTCGGCTCCGCGACCCGAACCTCGTGCTCGACCTCGAGTTCGCCTTCGCGAAGCTGCGGAACGGCATCCGCGACGGTGCCCCGATGTCGGAGCTCGACTCGGTCGCCCAGGATCTGCGCGTCGGGCTCCGAAAGGTCGACCTCACGCTCGCCGATCCCGGCCTCGCGGCGCCGGTCATCGCGTTCTTCTTCTCGTTCACGATCCTCTTCCGCGAGGGGCTCGAGGCGGTGCTGCTGCTCGCGATCCTGCTCGGGTCGCTCGAGGCGGGGCGCGCGCGCAACTTCAGGCGGCCGCTCGGGCTCGGTGTGCTCGGTGCGGTCGTCGCGTCGGCGCTCGTGTGGGTGCTCGCGACGGTCGTGATCGACATCGCGCCGCTTCAGCGCGAGCTGCTCGAGGGGGTGACGGCGGTCGTCGCGGTCGCGGTGCTCTTCCTCGTGACGTTCTGGCTCGTCGCACGTCTCGAGCAGCGTCGGCGGATGGAGTTCATGAAGGCGCGAACGGCGGGAGCGATTGCGGCGGGAAGCGCGCTCGCGTTCGCGGGGCTCGGGTTCACCGCGGTCTTCCGCGAGGGCTTCGAGACCGTGCTCTTCTACCAGGCGCTCATCCTGTTCGCGCAGGGGCTGCTCGAGTGGGTCGCACTCGGCGCGCTCGCCGCCGCGGTCGCGCTCGTGTTCGTCGGCTGGGCGGTGCTCAAGCTCGGCAAGCGGCTGCCGGTGAAGCAGCTGCTCCTCGCCGGCGCGTCGATGCTCCTGCTGCTGTCGGTCGCGTTCGCGGGGAACGCGGTGCGGTCGCTGCAGGAGGGCGACTGGATCTCGGTCACGCCGATCGACGGCGGCTGGGCGCGGCTCCCGGTCTTCCTCGCGGAGCTGACGGGCATCCACCCGACACGCGAGGGGATCTTCGTCCAGCTCGTGCTGCTCGGCGTCTACGTCGTCGGCGCGGCCTACATGTTCGCGTGGCTGCCGCTGCGGCGGCGCGCGCTGGAGGCGGCGAGCGCGTGAACAGCGGGCTGCGCATCGGGATCGACGTCGGCGGGACGTTCACGAAGGCCGTCGCGGTGGATGCGACGACACTCGAGCTGCGCGCGAGCGCGGCGCTGCCGACGACGCACGACGCTGCGGAAGGCGTCGCCGCCGGAATCGCACACGCGCTCGACGACCTGCTCGTGCAGCTCGGCGACGAGCGGACACGCGTCGAGTTCGTCGCGTTCTCGACGACCCAGGCGATGAACGCGCTGCTCGAGGGCGACGTCGCCCGCGTCGGCGTGGTCGGGCTCGCCGGTGCAGCCGACCTCCGCCGCGCCCGCAAGCGCACGAGGGTCGGATCGATCGGACTCGCGGCAGGACGCGCGCTCGAGACCGAGCACGAAGCGCTCGAGGCGACGCGGCTGAACGGCGACCTCGATGCCGCGCTCGAGCGGCTCGCGTGCGCGGGCTGTACCGCGATCGCGGTCAGCGGCGCGTTCGCCGTGGACGATCCGTCGCTCGAGGAGACCGTCGCGGAGCGTGCACGCGCCCGCGGGTTGCCCGTCTGTGCCGGGCACGAGCTTTCCGGGACCTACGGGCTCGAGACCCGGACCGTGAGCGCGGCGATCAACGCGAGCATCCTCCCGGTCGTCGAGCGGACGGCCGCGCACGTCGAGGACGCGCTCGCGCGCGCCGACCTGCGCGTGCCGCTGCTCGTGCTGCGCGGCGACGGCGGCGCGATGAGCGTCTCCGAGTTCCGGCGCCGGCCGTCGCTGACCGTCGGCTCCGGCCCGGCCGCAGGCGTCGCGGCCGCGCTCCACCAGCTCGCCGTCCGCGACGCGATCGTGATCGAGTCCGGCGGAACGAGCTCGAACGTCTCGGTCGTGAAGGGCGGGCGGCCGGTGCTGCGGACACTTCGCGTGATGGGCCGCCCGACGTGCATCCGCGCGATCGACAGCTGGGTCGTCGGGGCTGCCGGCGGCAGCCTCGCGCGCATGCAGGGGCGGAAGATCGCCGAGGTCGGGCCGCGGAGCGCGCACGTCGCGGGCCTGCCCTACGCGTGCTTCGCAGATCCCGCCGAGCTGTGCGACGCGGAGCTCGAGCTCGTGGCGCCTCGCCCGGGCGATCCCGCGCAGTACGCGATCGTCCGCACGCCGCACGGCCGCTTCGCGCTGACGACGACGTGTGCGGCGAACGCGCTCGGTCTCGTCGCCGATGATGCGTACGCGAAGGGCTCGCAGGAGGCGGCGCTGCTCGCGTTCGCGCCGCTCGCCGCTCGTCTCCGGACGACGACCGAGGAGGCGGCGCGGCGGGTGCTCGAGGACGCGGCGCGGAAGATCGCGCACGCCGTGCGCGACGCGGCTCGGCAGCACGAGCTCGCGGACGACGTGCCGCTCGTCGCGCTGGGCGGCGCCGGCGAGGCGCTCGTCGGGGAGGTCGCTCGACTGCTCGGACGCGAGGTGCTCCGCCCGCGCCATCCGGAGGTCCTCTCGTCGATCGGCGCGGCGCTCTCGCTCGTCCGGGCGGAGCGGACGCGGAGCGCGGTCGACTCCTCCTGCGCGGCAGAGCTCGCGTTCGAGGCGGAGCGTGCATGTGTGGCGGCGGGTGCCGCGCCCGCGACCGTGGCGGTCGAAACCTCCTACGACGCGAAGCAGCGGCTCCTGCGCGCCGTCGCGACCGGCGCCGTCGCGCTGGAAACCGGTGCAGCGACTCGCACGCCCGTGCCGATCGCCGAGCGCCACTCGGCCGCGGCCGCCGCGCTCGGCGTCTCCGAGGACACGGTCTCGCTGCTCGCCGCGAACGACTTCTACCGCGTCTACTCCGAGAACGGCTCGGGCCGTGTCGCGGTCGTCGACGAGCTCGGCGTCGTCCCGATCGCGGAGGACGCGCGCCGGATCTTCGCCGGCACCGGGCCGGAGTTCGTCGAGCGGCTGGCCGGCGAGCTGGACGAGGGGTCGCTCAACCTCGGCGTCGCGACGATGCTGCCGCGCGTGCTGCTCGTGTGCGGCTCGCGCATCCTCGACCTCTCCGACGCGCGCCGCGCCGAGGAGATCGTCGCCGCCGCGGAGCGCGTCATCGCCGAGCACGACCCGCACGCGGTCGCCGTCCTCATCCGCTGATGTCCCTCTACCGAGTGGCCTCGCCGCGCAGCCGGCTGCTCGCGCTGCTCGTGCCCGCGGCCGCGCTCGTCGTCGGGCTCGTCGTCGGAGTGCTCGTCGGGCGGGCGACGGCGCCGGAGCCCTCGCTCGAGGACGCGCTCGCCGTGCCGGCCGCGAAGGTCGAGGAGGCGCGGAACGCGCTCGAGGTGCTCTCGATCGAGTACCCGCAGGCGGTCGAGAGCGAGACCGAGTACGAGGGCGCGCAGGCGGACGTGCGGCATGCGCAGGACGCCGTGGAGGCGGCGCGCGAGCTTCAGGCGCTCGATCCGACCGCGTACGCGCGCGCGTCGGCGCTCGTCTCCCAGATCGCGGCGCTCGTCGAGCGGAAGGCGCCTCCGGCGACCGTCGCGGCTCGCATCCGGGCCGCCGACAGCGCGCTCGACGCGCTGCCGGGAGCCGGTTCCGGCAGCCGTTAGAGTGCGCTGATGGCGCAGCAAGGGCACTCGGTCGACGAGTACCTCGAGACGATCTACTTCCTCGCGTTCCCGATCGGCGAGTACCGGCCGATGGCGGACGGGCTCCCGACCGTGGCGGTGCGCGTTGCGGAGATGCTCGGCGTCTCGCGCGCGTCGGCCGGCGAGATGCTCAAGCGGCTCGAGGCCGAGGGGCTGATCGAGCGCGGCGAGCACAAGGAGGCGCTGCTGACCCCGAGCGGGCGCGCCCGGGCGGAGAAGGTCGTCCGCAAGCACCGGCTGATCGAGCGCATGCTCACCGACTTCATGGGCTACACCGCAGCCGAGGCGCACGTCCACGCGGACGAGCTCGGCGACACGTTCACGGACGACATGGTCGACCGGATCGCCGAGCGGCTCGGGCAGCCCGAGCGGTGCCCGCACGGCTGGCCCGTCGATCCCGAGTTCGAGCAGCGCGAGAACGACGAGCTCGCGCCGCTCGCGGACCTCGAGCCCGGCACGAAGGCGATGATCGTGCGCCTGGCCGAGCACGACGGCGACCTCTTGCACTGGTTCTACGACACCGGCCTCGAGCCGGGCCGCATGGTCGAGGTGCGCTCGACCGAGCCGTGGTCGGTGCGGCTGAACGGCGCCGAGGTGGGTCTCACGGACAAGGCCGCCGAAGGTCTGTTCGTCCGCCCGACCTAGAACGCCGGCGGCGTGGCCGTGAACGTCCCCGATGTCCAGTACGCCAAGAGCGGCGACGTCAACATCGCCTACCAGGTCACCGGCGAAGGCCCGTTCGATCTCGTCTTCGTCCCCGGCTACGTCACCCATCTCGAGCTTCACTGGGCGATACCGAGCTTCGCGCCCTTCCTCGAGCGGCTCTCGTCGTTTTGCCGGTTGATTCGCTTCGACAAGCGGGGCACCGGCATGTCCGACCGTGTCAGCGGCGCGCCGACGCTCGAGACGCGGATGGACGATGTCCGCGCCGTGATGGATGCAGTCGGCTCACGGCGTGCCGCCTTCTACGGCTTGTCCGAGGGGGCGGCGATGAGCCTGCTGTTCGCGGCGACCTACCCCGAGCGGACGGCGGCGCTCGTTGTCCGCAGTGCGTTTCCTCGTCGGATGTGGGCGCCGGACTACCTGTGGGGTCGGAGCGACGAGGAGTACGAACGCGAGGTCGAGCGCGACTTGCGGGTCTTCGGCCCGCGCGAGCAAGCGAGGGAGGCGGTCCGCTCCCTCGGCGTCTTCCAGGAAGACGAGGCGGAATCGTTCCTCCAGATGCTGCGCTTCGCGTCGAGCCCCGGCTCGCTCGAGGCGCTCCACCGAATGAACAGAGAGATCGACGTGCGGCATGTCCTGCCCGCAGTCCACGTCCCGACCTTGATCCTCCGCGGGTCCGAAGACACCCTCGTCCCGCCCGAGGTCGCCCAGTACATGGCCTCGCGCATTCCGGCGGCCCGGGTCGTCGAGCTTCCGGGAATCGGGCACCTCAGTTTCGGGGAACCCGGTTCGACGTTGGTCGGCTCCGAGATCGAACGGTTCGTCACTGACGTCTGGGAGGCGGGCGGTTGGGAGGAGGCCGAGCCGGACCGCATGCTTGCGACCGTGCTCTTCACGGACATCGTCGGCTCGACCGCGAAGGCGGTCGAGCTCGGCGACCGGGCCTGGCGGGAGCTGCTCGAACGCCACCACGCGCTGATCCGCCGTGAGCTGGTCCGCTTCCGCGGCGCGGAGCTCGACGTCGCGGGCGACGGTTTCTTCGCGCGCTTCGACGGGCCAGCGCGTGCAGTCCGCTGTGCCAGTGCGATCACGGAGAGCGTGCGCGAGCTCGGGCTCGAGATCCGCGCAGGCCTGCACACCGGAGAGTGCGAGATCATGGACGGCAAGGTCGGAGGGATCGCCGTGCACATCGGAGCGCGCGTCGCAAAGGAGGCCCAGCCGGGCGAGGTGCTCGTCTCGAGCACGGTCAAGGACCTCGTCGCCGGCTCGGGCCTCCGATTCCGCGAACGCGGGATGGCAGCGCTGAAGGGCGTTCCTGATGAATGGCGCCTGTACGCCGTTGAGCACGCGGACTAGGACGCCGCCTCTAAGCCCTCCTTACGGCGTTTCGTCGACGAAGCGGATCGTGACGTTCGTGAACCCGAGCGCCTCGAGAAGGCCCGTCAGCATCCGCCGGGTGTTCAGCTCCGCGCGCGCGAGCAGACTCGGGCTCTCCTCCGCGGCCGCGCGCAGCTTCGCCTCGCCCGCCCGGTAGAGCTCGTGCTCGCTCGTCGGGTTGTCCTGGAAGATCGACGCGACCCGGTCGATCAGCCCGCGGTCGCGGTTGTACACGTAGCTCTGCTCCGGATCGATCCGCGCGGAGAAGAGCTCCGCACGCGGTAGCTCGAGTACGACCGTCCGCCGCCCGTTCGAGACGTCGACCGCGTTCTTGCCGAGGTTCGTGAAGTCGACACCGGCGTCGACATTGCCGACCGCGACGAAGAGCACGCGCTCGCCTCTGACGATCGCAGGCACGAACTTCGTGTCCTTCTCGAGGTCGACGATCACCTCGTAGTGGCCCGACGCCGCCTGGAATCGCCTGAGGTTCTCGATCGACTTGAGCACGACGGGGCTGCTCCGGTCGACCGTCTCCGTGCGGAACGGGTTGCCGAAGTGCGGGAAGCAGCCGCCGAGCCCGCCGAAGGCGATCCAGAGGACGAGCACGAGAGCAGCCGCCGCGAGCACGAGCCGCGGCAGGTCGACGGTGAAGCCGGGCCGAGAAGGCGTCGGTGTGGGCGGCGGCTCGGTCAGCCCTGTTCGGCGACGCCGACCGGCTCGGCCGCGTGCGGCGGGTCGCCGTCGAGCCCGGCGGCCTCGCGCAGCTCTGCGGCCTTGTCGACGCGCTCCCACGAGAAGTCGTGGTCGTCGCGGCCGAAGTGCCCGTACGCCGCAGTCTTCGCGTAGATCGGTCGCTGCAGCTCGAGATCGCGCAGGATCGCCGCGGGCCGCAGGTCGAACTGCTCGCGGACGAGCTCCTCGATCTTCTCCACCGGCACGTTCGCGGTCTCGAACGTCTCGACGTTGATCGACACCGGACGAGCGACGCCGATCGCGAAGGCGACGTTGACCTCGCAGCGTTCGGCAAGGCCGGCCGCAACGACGTTCTTCGCGACGTAGCGCGCCGCGTACGCCGCCGACCGGTCGACCTTGGTCGGGTCCTTGCCGGAGAACGCTCCGCCGCCGTGCCGCGCCGCGCCCCCGTACGTGTCGACGATGATCTTGCGGCCGGTCAGCCCCGTGTCCCCCATCGGGCCGCCGATGACGAACTTGCCCGTCGGGTTGACGTAGACGAAGTCGCGATCGTCGTGCAGTCGCCGCTCGTCGTACAGGCGCGGATCGAGGATCGGATGGAGCACGTGCTCGATCACATCCTCCTTGATCGTCTGCGCGTCGAGGCCGTCGGCGTGCTGCGTCGAGACGAGCACGCGGACGATCTCGACCGGCGTCTGGCGTCCGCGCTCGTCGACCTCGTAGCGGACCGTGACCTGCGCCTTGCCGTCGGGCCGCAGGTACGAGAGCTGGCCCGACTTGCGAACGCCGGCGAGCCGGCGAGCGATCTTGTGCGCGAGCATGATCGGCATCGGCATCAGCTCGGGCGTCTCGCTCGTCGCGTAGCCGAACATCATCCCCTGGTCGCCGGCGCCGACGCGGTCGAGCGGGTCGTCGTCGCCCGGGTCGTGCTGCACCTCGTACGCCGTGTCGACGCCGAGCGCGATGTCGGGCGACTGCTCGTCGATCGCGACGACGACGCCGCACGTGTGCGAGTCGAAGCCCCACTCGGAGTGCGAGTAGCCGATCTCGGCGATCCGGTCGCGCACGAGGCGGGGGATGTCGACGTACGTCTCGGTCGTGATCTCGCCCGCGACGACGACGAGGCCGGTCGTGATCAGCGTCTCGCAGGCGACGCGCCCCGTCGGGTCGTCGCGCAGCACCGCGTCGAGCACGGTGTCGGAGACCTGGTCGGCGATCTTGTCCGGGTGCCCTTCGGTGACCGACTCGGACGTGAAGAGGAACTCACGGGCCGCCATTAGGCGGCACAGACTACCTACTCGATGTGGACGGAAATCGTGTTCGTCGAGGTCGAGCCCTCCGGCTCGCCCCAGGCGACGACCGACCGGATCGGGCGGAGGTTCTCGATCAGCTCCTTCGGGATTTCGGCACCGGCGAGGCCCGCGAGGCTGAGGAGCGGAAGAGCGTCGGCGACGTTCACGAAGAGGAACCCGCTGGTCTTGTCCGGCATCCCCGCGACCTTCGCGGCCGCCTGGAAGTCAGGGCTGTCGCCGAGCTTGTCGCCGCCGCCCTGCAGCGCGGCCTCGGGGCTCGAGGCGTTCGTCGCGACGAGCTTGCCGTCGACGACGCCGACCTTGACGCCGAGCGGCACCTGCGCGAGCAGCTCGCGGAGCGCGGTTCCGGCCGCGCCCGGATCCTCCACCTCGGCGACGAGCGTGACCTGCGGGATGCCGAGCCCGGCACGGACCCAGAGCGCGCCCTCGCCCCGCACCTGCGCGAGGAGCTGCTTGACCGGGCCGCCGAGCACACCCGGCAGGTCACCGATCGCCCCGGTGTTGGCGCGGAGCGACGCGCCGTCGAACGAAAGGAACGCGAGCGCATCCGCCGGAGCCAGGTCGACGAGCTTCGACTCGTAGGCCGCGCCGGCGCTGCCCTGCGAGACGCTGGTGACGATCGTTGCTGCCGCGCCGTCGTCGCGCGCCTCGAGCGCTCCGGCGAACCACGCGAAGTTCAGCTTCGCGCGTTCCTCCGGCACTGCATCGCCGCGCGCCCAGCCGAAGCCGAGCCGGTCCTCGGGCAGCTTCGCGAGCGCCGTCTGGAAGGCGTCGTCATCCTCGAGCGAGCCGCCGCCGGCCGCGAGCGCGTCGATCGCGCTCTGGCTCTCGGCCGCAGCCCGCCAGCCGTCGACCTCGCCGAACACGACGGGCTTGCCGTCGGCGGCCTTTCGCACGAGCGCGTCGAACTTCGCGTCGTCGTCGGGCTGCGTCAGCACGACCGCGTCGGCGGGCGTCTTCCCGAGCCAGACGAGGACGAGTCGGTCGCCGAGCGCCGGTTCGACGTCGCGCTCCCAGTCGAGCTGGTGCTCGCGGAGCTGCTCGTTCAGCTCGTCGACGAGCTGCGGGCGCTTGGGGAACCGGTCGAGCAGCGCCTGCGCCTGCTTCCACTGGTTCGAGTCGAGGCTCGTGTCGAGCTCGGCGTAGCCCTTGGCGTTTGCCGGCGCGAGGCCGGCCGCGGCCGCGGACGCACCCGTCGTCCCGGTGCCGCCGCAGCCCGCGAGCAGGACCGCGCCGACGGTCGCGGCGAGCGCGACTCTCATTCCTCGGTGGGCCTTCGGCCCATGAGCGACGCGAACAGCTCGGCGAGGGGCATGCCGTCCAGCACGGTACATACGCCCTCCGTTATCGGCAGCTCGATCCCCAACCTGTACGACAGGTCGCGCAGCACGGGCGCCGTCGTGAGCCCCTCGACCGTCTGCCCGATCTCGGCGACGGCCTCGTCCGGCGTCATCCCGCGCGCGATCAGCTCGCCGGCGCGGCGGTTGCGGCCGCTCGGGTGCCAGCAGGTGACGATGAGGTCGCCCATGCCGGCGAGGCCGGCGAAGGTGTCGGGCGCGCCGCCCGCCGCCTCGCCGAGGCGCGCCATCTCGGCCAGCCCGCGGGTGATCAGGGCGGCCTTCGCGTTGTCGCCGAGGCCGAGCCCGTCGACCCCGCCGGCCGAGAGCGCGATCACGTTCTTGGCCGCGGCGCAGAGCTCGACGCCGACGAGGTCCGGGTTCACGTAGACGCGAAACGCGAGCGAGTTGATCTCCCGCTGGAGCCGCTCGGCGAAATCGACGTCGTCCGAGGAGATGACGGCGGCAGTCGGTAGGCCGGTTGCGATCTCCTCCGCCATGTTCGGTCCAGAGAGAACGGCGACGGGCCGGTCGCGCACCAGCGTCGAGAGCCGCTCGCCGGTCCCGGGGTCGAGCCCCTTCGTCAGGCCGAGGATCGGCGCGGCCCCCGGCAGCGAGCGCACGGTCTCGCCGAACGCCTTCGACGGCACCGCGACGACGACGAGCTCGGCAGTGTCGTACGGCGCTGCGTCGATGGTCGTCGCGGCGACGTCCGAGAGATCCGTCTCGCGCTGGTACTTCGGGTTGCGACCGGTCTTGCGGATCGCGCGCGCCTGGTCCGGATCGCGCGCGGCGATCGTCACGTCGTGACCGCGGTCGGCGAGCAGTCGGGCGAACGCCGTGCCCCACGACCCCGCGCCGACGACGACCGCTCTCACTTGCGCACGAAATCGATCACGACGGGAACCCCGGTGAGGTCGAAGCGCTCGCGCAGCGAGTTCTCGACCCAGTAGCCGTAGTCGCGCGTGACGAGGCCCGGGTCGTTGACGAAAAACCTGAACCGCGGCGGGCGTTCCTCGACCTGCGTTCCGTACAGCAGGTTGAGCCGGCGGTGGTTCCGCGACGGCGGCTGGCGCTGCTCGCGCAGCTCGCCCAGGAACGTGTTCAGCTCGGGCGTCGGGATGCGGCGGGTGTGCTTCTCGAAGAGCTTCTCGACCTCGTCGAGCACGCGCCCGATCCCGCGGCCGGTCTTCGACGACACGGCGATGATCGGCGGCCGCTGCCTGAGCCGCCGGCGGAGATGCCCGCGCACCTCCTCGATGTCGACGCTCGACTCGTCCCACTTCGACAAGACGACGAGCGTCGCATCGTTCGCGTGGCGTGCGACGTCGGCGACGCTCAGATCCTGCTCGACGACGCCTTCGCTCGCGTCGACGAGGACGAGCGCGACGTCGGCGCGCGACGCCGCCTCGACCGCGCGAAGCTGCGAGTAGTACTCGATCCCCTGGCGATGGCGGCGCTTGCGACGGAGACCGGCGGTGTCGACGAGGACGAACGTGCGTCCGTCGCGCTCGAGCACCGTGTCGATCGAGTCGCGCGTCGTCCCAGGGATCTCCGAGACGATCACGCGCTCGCGTCCGAGCAGCGCGTTCAGGAGCGAGGACTTGCCGACGTTCGGACGGCCCATGATCGCGACGCGGATCGCGTCGTCGGGGAGCTCCGGCCTGGTCGGCGCCGATCTCCTCGAGCCGGTCGACGACGACGTCCAGGAGGTCGCCGGTGCCGTGCCCGTGCATCGCCGAGAGCGGGAACGGGTCGCCGAGGCCGAGCCGGTGGAACTCGAGCGCGTTCGCGTCCTGCGAGGGGTCGTCGATCTTGTTCGCGAGCACGAGCACCGGTTTGTGCGCGATGCGCAGGATCTCCGCGACCTCCTCGTCGCCGGGCGTGATCCCCGCACGCGCGTCGACGACGAAGAGCACGAGGTCCGCCTCCTCGACGGCCTCGCGCGCCTGGTCGGCGATCGAGCGCGTGATCTCGTTGCTGTCCGCGATGTCGATGCCGCCCGTGTCGATCACGAGGAAGCGGCGCCCGCGCCACTCGACGACGAGTTCCTTCCGGTCGCGCGTCACGCCGGGCGTCTCGTGCACGACGGCGGCGCGCGTCGCCGTCAACCGGTTCACGAGCGTCGACTTGCCGACGTTCGGGAAGCCGACGATCGCGACGGTGCCGATCAGATCGGGTCGGTGCGCAACCGCGCTCACGCGCGGATGATCGCGGATCAGGGCAGCTCGACCGCGGCGGGACGGCCCGCCTCGTGCAGCTCGCCGAGCCAGCGCCAGAGTCGGTGAATCTCGCGCTCGATCTCGGCGGACGCCTCGCGGTAGCCCTTTGCCCCCTTCGGGAGGCCTTCGAAGCGCATCGGCGCGCCCCAGACGATCGAGGTCGGATGCCAGTTGCCGACCCTCCACTCGTGTGAGCCGTAGATCGCCGCCGGGACGACCGGGACGTTCTCCTGGAGCGCGACCATCGCGGCGCCCGGCTGCACCGGGCCGGGCACGCCGGTCCGCTGTCTCGTCCCCTCGGCGAAGAGACCGAGCGCGTGCCCGCCGCGAACCACCTCGCGCATCATCCGCACCGCCTCGCGGTCGGACTCGCCGCGCCGCACCGAGAAGGTGCCGAAGCTGCGGATGAGTTGGCCGAGCCCCGGCATGCGGTGCGCCTCGATCTTCGCCATGAAGTAGATGGTGCGCGGCGAGGCCGAGCCGAAGGCCGGCGGGTCGATCCACGAGAAGTGGTTGAACGCCAGCACGAGACCGCCCTCGCGGGGCACGCGCTCCGAGCCGTACACGCGAAGCGGGACGAACGCGCGGACCAGCCCGCCGATCGCGACGCGGCCGATCTTCCACGCGACCTCGACGCGATCCGTCATGCCGGCTGCCTCTGCCGCACGAGCTCCTCGATCCGCGCGATCACGTCGGCGATCGAGAGCTCGGTCGTGTCGATTCGCTCGGCGTCCGCGGCCGGCCGCATCTGTGCCGCGTCGTTCTCGTCGCGGAGCCGGAGGTCGGTCGCCAGCGCGTCGGCGGCGAGGCCGGGACGCTCGGCGATCCGGCGCCGCGCGCGCTCCGCCTCGTCCGCGCTCAGGTACACCTTCACCTCCGCGCGCGGGGCGACGACGGTTCCGATGTCGCGGCCCTCGATCACAACGTTGCCCTGCTCCCCGAGCTCGCGCTGACGCTCACGCATGACCTCGCGGACCGACTCATGGCGCGCAACCGACGAGACGACCTTGTCGATGCGCGGCTCGCGGATCTCGGTCGTCACGTCGACGTCGTCGATGAAGACGCGCTGCTCGTCCTCGAACGTGATCGGGTGCGTGCGGGCGAGCTCGGCCAGTCTCGCCTCGCCGTCGAGGTCCGCGCCGTGCTCGAGGGCGAGCCACGTCAGCGCGCGGTACATGGCGCCCGTGTCGAGGTAGCGGAACCCGAGCCGCTCGGCGAGCCCCCTCGCCACCGTGCTCTTGCCCGCTCCCGCCGGGCCGTCGATGGCGACGATCACCGTTTACTCACCGATTCGAGGAGCTCGTAGAAGCCGGGGAAGCTTATCGCCGCCGCCTCCGCGCCCTCGACCTGCACACCCTCGCGCGACACGAGCCCCGCCACGGCGCCGAGCATGGCGATGCGGTGGTCGCCCTCGGATCTCGCGACGCCACCCCCCTTAGGGCGGGTGGGGACACCCACCACCCTCAGTTCATCTTCGCCCGCCGAGACGCGGATGCCTAGTGGCCGGAGAAGATCTTTCACGCTTTCGACACGGTCCGTCTCCTTTAGTCGCAGTTCTGCGACACCTTCGATCACCGTCTCACCCCGCGCGAGCCCGGCGAGGAGGGCGACGAGCGGCAGCTCGTCGATCATCCGTGGAACCTCATTGGACGCGATGCGCGTCGCGACGAGGGTCGTCGACGAGCGCACCTCGATGTCTGCGACCGGCTCGCCGCCGACGCGACGCCGGTTGAAGAGCGTGACGCGCGCGCGCATCCGGTCGAGCACGTCGAGCAGGCCGGTGCGCGTCGGGTTGACGCCGACGCCATGGAGATAGAGGTCGGAGCCCGGGAGGAGCGTCGCCGCGACGATCAGCGGCGCGGCGGACGAGAAGTCGCCGGGAATCTCGATCTCGTCGAGCTCGAGCCGCTCGACGCCCGTCACGCTCACCTCGTGCCCGTGCCGCTCGACGTCGGCACCGGCGTGCGCGAGCAGCAGCTCTGTGTGGTCGCGCGTCGGCGCTGGCTCGACGACCGTGGTCTTTCCGTTCGCGTAGAGCCCCGCGAGGAGCACGGCCGACTTCACCTGGGCGCTCGCCACCGGCAGCTCGTAGCGGATCGGCCGCAGCGAACCGCCCTCGACCTCGACGGGCGGGTGCCCATCGGTCGTCTCGAAGCGCGCCCCCATCTGCCGGAGCGGCGCCGCGACGCGCTCCATCGGGCGCCGCGAGAGCGACTCGTCGCCCGTGAGCTCGAAGCGGTCGTGGTGTCCGGCGAGGATCCCGGAGAGGAGTCGGATGAGCGTGCCCGCGTTTCCGGCGTCCACCGGCTCGGCCGGCGCGCGGAGCCCGCGCAGTCCCCGCCGTGGACGACGAGCTCGTCGACGTCGGGCTCCTCGACCTGGACCCCGAGTGCGCGCACCGCGTTCACGGCCGACTCGGTGTCGCCGGAACGCCCGAAGCCCTTCACGTGCACGGGCCCGTCCGCGATCGCGCCGACCAGCACCGCGCGATGCGAGACCGACTTGTCGCCGGGCACGACGACGTGGCCCTCGAGCGCGCGGGCCGGCGCGACCTTCACTCCGCCACCACGGGCGAGACGACGACGCCGTAGCCCTGCGCCTCGAGCAGCTCGGCCGCGCGCGTCGCCGCAGGCACGCCCGCGACGAGCAGCGTCAGCACGCCCCCGCGCTCGGGCGAGTGGTGCCGGAACTCGAAGTCCTCGATGTTGATGCGCTCCACGCCGAGCGCCTGCGTGATCCCTGCGAGCACGCCGGGACGGTCCGGCACGTGGACGCGGAGGCGCTGCAGCTCGCCCGGGTCCTCGTACGCGTCCTCGAGCATCCGTCGCCGGTTCTGCGACGCCTCCGCGATCCAGCGGGCGAGGAAGCCCGCGTCGCCCGAGTCGAGCGCCGCTTCGAGCTGCTCGATCCGGCGGCGGTGCTCGCCGAGCACGTCGCGGAGGGCGACCGCGTTCTCGAGGAAGATGTCGATCCAGATTCGCGGATTGGCGCCCGCGACGCGTGTCATGTCGCGGAGCGATCCGCCGGCGGCGTCGAGTGGCTCGTGCCCCTCGACGCGTGTCGCGCCCGCCTGGTTCACGAGCAGGTTCGCGAGTGCGTGCGGCAGGTGGCTCGTGAGCGCGACGAGGCGGTCGTGTGCGTCGGGGTCCACAGCGACCGGCACGGCCCCGAGCGAGGTGACGAACGAATGGAGGTCGCCGTAGCGCGCCGCGTCGGTCGCCGCGACCGGTGTCAGGAACCACGTCGCGCCGTCGAACAGCTCTGCGCGCGCGTGCTCCGCGCCGCGCGCCTCGGATCCGCACACCGGGTGGCCGCCGATGAAGCGCTCCGCGCCGCCGGCCGCGCGGACGACGCCGAGCTTCGTCGAGCCCACGTCGGTCACGGTTCCCGTCGACGCGTCGAGGACCGCCGTCACGGCGCTGTTCAGCTGCGCGACCGGCGCCGCGACGACGACGAGCTCTGCATCCTCGACGGCGTCCTCGAGCGAGGGCGCAGGATCCACCGCCCCGCGTTCCGCCGCTGCGTGGAGCGCAGCCGGGTCCGGGTCGTAGCCGCGAACGGCGTCGTGACCCGCGCGCCGCGCCGCAAGGGCGACGGACGCGCCGATCAATCCCGTTCCGACAACGGCGAGCACAACGTGAGGCTAGCGCCGTCTCTGTCGGCTACGCGCTCGGGGCGGGCACGAGCGCATCGCGCGCCGGCCGCCGGAGCAGCGCCACCCCCATGCTCGCGATCCACACGAAGAAGCCGACGAACGCTGGCGTCGTCAGTCCCTCGATCACGCCCGAGAGCGGGCTCAGGAGCCCGACCCAGCCGCCGAGTGCGCCGACGAATACGCCGAGCCAGCCGATCCAGCGCGGCAGGAGGTTCGTCGAAAGGATCGCGAAGCCGTAGAGCGGGACGACCACGCCCCAGTTGAACGCGTTGCCGACGTAGTTCGTGATCAGGCAGATCGACGCGAGCACGTCCAGAGTCGACCCGAGCGACTCCTTCGCCGTGCCGGTCGCGTCCACGTAGTCGGGCACGAGCTCGTAGGCGATCGCGATCGGGATCGCATGCGAGATGGTGACGAGCGTCAGGCCGACAACGGCGGCTATCGGCGCGATGACCATGATCTCACCCGCGCTTCGGAGCGCGTCGTAGAAGCCGATCAAGGCGATCAGCCCGATCAGGCCGCCGAAGACGACGAGCCACGCACCGACGACGAACAGCCCGCCGGCATCGTCGACGTCCGCGATCCAGTCGCGGCCGTTCTGCCCCGTCTCCGGGATCAGCACCTGCACCCCGCTCGTCGCCATGAAGGCGATCCCGACGACGAAGAAGGCGACCATGACCAACGCGCACCATGCGCCGACGGTCCGGAGTGAGAGCCTGCTCAGCGTCGCGGGTCGATCATCCGCCTCGCGGCGGGCAGCGTCAACCGACCGTCTTGCCCATCAGCTCGACGACCGAGACGACCTCGCGCGCGAAGGCGTCGAACTCGGCAGTCGGGATCTGATGGGGCCCGTCGCACAGCGCCTCCTCGGGACGCGGGTGCACCTCGACGATGATCCCGTCCGCGCCAGCGGCCACGGCCGCACGCGCGAGCGGGAGCACGAGATCGCGGCGGCCCGCCGCATGCGAGGGGTCGACGATCACCGGCAGGTGCGTCTCGTGCTTGAGCACGGGGACCGCACCGAGGTCGAGCGTGTAGCGCATCGACTGCTCGAACGTCTTGATCCCGCGCTCGCAGAGGATCACGCGCTCGTTGCCCTCCTTCATCACGTACTCCGCCGCCATGAGGAGCTCCTCGATCGACGCGGACGGCCCACGCTTCAGCAGCACGGGCTTCGACGCGCGACCGGCTTCCGAGAGGAGCGTGAAGTTCTGCATGTTCCGCGCGCCGATCTGGATCACGTCCGCGGTGTCGACGACGGCGTCGACGTCGCGCGGATCGAGCAGCTCGGTCACGAGCGGAAGGCCGGTCTCCTCGCGCGCCTCGGCGAGGATCTCGAGCCCCGCCGCGCCGAGACCCTGGAAGGTGTACGGCGAGGTGCGCGGCTTGTACGCACCGCCGCGCAGCATCGTCGCGCCGGCCGCCGCGACGACCCGCGCCGTGTCGAGCGTCTGCTCGCGGTACTCGACCGTGCACGGCCCGGCGATCAGGCCGAAGTGGGAGTCTCCGAGCCTGCGGCCGTCGATCTCGATCACGGTCGGATCGGCTGCGAGCTCACGCGAGACGAGCTTGTAGGGCTTCACGATCGGTAGCACCTGATGGACGCCCGGGTACGCCTCGAGCGGCAGCGAGGCGAGCAGGTCGCGCTCGCCGATCGCGCCGATCACGGTCGCCTCCCGCCCGCGCGACACGCGCGCCGCCACGCCGGCCTCGGCCAGTCGCGCGACGACGTGCTCGGTCTGGTCGGGCGTTGCGCCCGGACCCATCACGATCAGCAGCTCGGGCGCCGCGTTCGTGGCCATCGAGCAAGTGTACGGGCGGTACTCTCAGCCGATGCACGCGGAGAACACCGACCGTCAGATCCAGGAGCTGCGCGCGCAGATCTCCGACAACGACCGCGCGATCGTGCGCGCGCTGAACAAACGGGTCGAGCTCGTCGCGCGGCTGAAGCGCTACAAGGAGTCGCAGGGGCTGGAGTTCGTCGACCCGAAGCAGGAGGAGTCGGTGCTCCGCGACCTCTCTCGCGCGAACCGCGGCCCGCTCTCGCAGGACGGGCTGAGCACTCTCTACCGCGAGATCCTCGAGCTGACGAAGCGCGAGGTGTCCGAGTGAGGGTCTTCTCCGGCATCCGGGCCTCCGGCGACAAGACGCTCGGCAACTACAGCGGCGGGTTCCGCCAGTACGTGCGGACGCAGGACGAGGCGCTCGCGGCAGGCGGCGAGGCGATCTTCTGCGTCGTCGACATGCACTCGATCACGACGCCGTTCGAGCCCGAGGTGCTCCGCGAGTCGACGCTCTCGGTCTTCGCGTGGCTCCTCGCGACCGGGCTCGACCCCGACCGCTCGATCGTCTTCGTCCAGAGCCAGGTGCCGGCGCACGCCGAGGGCGCGTGGCTCCTCGGCGGCGTGACGGCGTGGGGCGAGCTCCGGCGGATGACCCAGTTCAAGGACCGCGCGGAGGAACAGGACTTCGTCTCGGCCGGCCTCTTCAACTACCCCGTCCTGATGGCGGCGGACATCCTGCTCTACAACACCGACGTCGTGCCGGTCGGCGACGACCAGCGCCAGCACGTCGAGCTGACGCGCGACATCGCCGAGCGCTTCAACCAGCGCTTCGGCGAGACGCTTGTCGTGCCGCGCGGCGTCTACCCCGAGGAAGGCGCGCGCGTGAAAAACCTGCAGGAGCCCGAGCGCCTCATGTCGACGTCACGCGGCGCGCCGCAGGGGGTCGTGCGGATGATCGACGAGCCCGACGTGATCCGGAAGAAGTTCAAGACCGCGGTGACCGACTCCGGCCGGGACGTCAAGCACGACCCGGAGGACAAGCCGGGCGTCTCGAACCTGATCGAGATCATGGCCGTGGCGACCGGCGATTCCATCGGAGACGTCGAGGCGCGCTTCGACGGGTCCGGCTACGGGCAGTTCAAGGAGGACGTCGGCGAGGCCGTCGTCACCTTGCTCGCCCCGTTCCAGGAGCGCTACCGCGAGCTCCGCGCGGACGACGCTGAGCTGCAGAGGCTGCTCGCGCAGGGCGCGGAGAAGGCGGCTGCCGTCGCCGATCCGACGCTCGCACGCATGTACGACCGGATGGGCTTCGTCCCGCGCTAGTGCGCGCGGCGGCTCTCGGCGCCCCGTTCGTCGCGGCCGCCGTCGCCGGCGTGCTCCACTTCGCCGACGCGAACGCGGTCGCGCGGTTCGTCGCCGCCGGGCTCGCGCTCTCGGGGCTCGCGTACGTCGTCGGAGTGTCGACCGAGGCGGTCGGTGCGCGTTTCGGGCCTGCCGGCACGGGCGTTCTGCAATCGACGCTCGGCAACCTGCCCGAGCTCTTCATCGTCTTGTTCGCGCTCGCCGCCGGCGAGGTGGTCGTCGCAACGACGGCCGTCCTCGGCTCGCTGTTCGCGAACGCTCTGCTCGTGCTCGGGCTGGCGATCGTCGCGGGCTCGTGGCGGGCGGAGGACGGGATCATGCGGTTCAACCCGCGGCTTCCGAACGATGCCGCGACCCTGCTCCTGCTCTCCGTGTTCATCATCGTGCTCGTCGGAATCTCGCACGAGGTGGACGACCCGGCGAGCAGCCATCCGGTCGCGATCTCGTCGTTCGGCGCAGTCGCGCTCCTGAGCGTGTACGCGGTCTGGCTCTGGGGCTACCTGCGCACGGGCGGTGGCGCCGAGCCGGCGCTCGACCACGTGCCCGCAGACTCGCTCGCGTTCCCGGTCGCGATCGGCCTCCTGGCGGCGGCCGGGATCGGTGCGGCGTTCGTCTCCGACTGGTTCATCGATGCGCTCGACCCGGCGATCGAGACGCTTGGGATCTCCAAGGCCTTCACGGGCATCGTGATCGTGGGGATCGCCGGGAACGCGGTCGAGAACGTCGTCGGCATCACGCTCGCGGCCAAGGGGCAGAGCGATCTCGCGATCTCCGTGATCAAGAACTCGGTTGCGCAGATCGCGGTGTTCCTCTTCCCCGCGCTCGTGCTGCTCTCGCTGTTCCTCACGCATCGACTGACCTTCGTGATCGGGCCGGTCGCGATCGGCGCGCTCGTGCTCATGGCGTTGTCCGTCTGGCAGATCACGGGAGACGGCGAAGCCGCCGCCTTCGAGGGCTGGGCGCTCGTCGCGCTCTACTTCATCGTCGCCGTCATCGCGTGGTACGAGTAGCGGCGCGGAGCCGCTCGACCTCGTCATCCGTCAGTTCGCGCCACTCGCCCACGGAGAGATCGCCGAGCTCGAGCCCGGCATACGTCGGGCGGTGGAGGCGAGTCACCGGGAGGCCGACGGCCGCGCACATCCGCTTGACCTGGTGCTTGCGGCCCTCGTGGAGGGCGAGCTCGAGCCGGTTCGTTCCCGTGCGTCGCGCGCGCGCAGGTGCGGTGCGGCCGTCGTCGAGGTCGACGCCGGCACGGAGCCGCTCGAGCTGCTCCTCCGTCGGCTCGCCCTCGACCTCGACGTCGTAGACCTTCTCGACGCCGTAGCGCGGATGAGCGAGCCGGTGCGCGAGCGCTCCGTCGTTCGTGAGCACGAGCGCGCCGGTCGTGTCTGCGTCGAGGCGGCCGACCGGGACGACGCGGGCCTCGTGGCGCACGAGGTCGACGACCGTCGGGCGCCGTTGCGGGTCGCGCGCGGTCGTGACGACACCGGGCGGCTTGTTGAGGAGGACGTACGCGAGCCGCTGCGGCGCGACGGGCGCACCGTCGACCTCGACGCGGTCCGCGCCCTCCACGAACGTGTTCAGCTGCCCCGGCTCGCCGTTGACCGTCACTCGGCCGGCTTTGATCAGCTCGTCGGCGCGGCGACGCGAGGCAACGCCCGAGCGGGCAAGGTACGCGTTCAGCCTCATGCTTCCTCCAGGAGCTCCCGCAGGCGCCGCGGAACGCTGCCGGCGTAGTCGCCTCGCTCGTCGTCTCGCAGCCCGGAGTTGATCAGGCCCCACTTGAGCGCGCCGGTGACCTGGCCGAGGAGCATCGCGGCATCGTGCGCAGCGAGCAACTCATTGCGCGGACGAAGTGCCGTCCACGGCTCGTAGTACGCGTCGCGTGCACGCTCGACCGCGGCCGTGTCGTCGAAGCTTTGGTCGACCGCCGAGAGCGGGATCATCATGCTCAACGTCGGCTGAGCCACGCAGGCATCGCCCCAGTCGACGAACACGTGGTCGCCGTCGCGGAGGAAGACGTTCCACTCGTGCAGGTCGTCGTGCTGGATCGAGTCGGGGAGCCCGAGGGCCGCGAGCGTCTCGCCGGCCTCGCGTAGCCGCGGGAAGAGCGCGCGCAGCCGCGTGAGGTCGTGGTCGGTCAGACCGTTGTGTCCGGGCGGCCGCACGTTCCGGTCGTCCTCGAGCAGCGCCTCGAACGCGTCGAACATCGCGGGTGCGGTGCGGTTCGGCACGCCGCCTGCGCGGAGCGCATCGGCGTCCTGCGCAACGTCGAGCTGGAGCTGCGCGTACGCGGACAGCGCCCGCTCCCACTGCTCGAGCGTCGGCCCCTCGCCGCCTTCCTCGGGCGCAAGCGGCGTTCCCGCGTCCTCCATCAGCATCCAGCCTCGCGAGCGGTCGGCGTCGATGAGCTGCGGCACACGGTCGGGACGGCGAGCGCCGAGCGTCTCGAGCACGGTGACCTCGAACGCCAGGGGCGGGATGTTCGCCTTGAACCAGACGTCGCCGCCCTCGGTCGGGACTCGGAGGGCCGTCCCCCACGGCCGGACGTGGCGGTGCTCGATCAATCCGGTGACGGGACGGCCGTGTGCCTCGAGCCGTGCCGTGAGCCAGGACTCGGCCTCGCGGCGCCAGTTTGGATCGTTCCAGCGCACGCTTAAGATTGCCGCATGCCGCACTACATCTCGTTGATGCGCTGGACCTCGCAGGGCATGGCCGGACTGCCCGCGTGGCGCGAGCGCGTCGAGGAGGGCGAGCGGATCATCCAGGAGGCGGGCGGGCGACTGATCGGCGTCTACGTCACGCTCGGGCGCTACGACGTCGTCGAGATCTTCGAGGCTCCCGACGACGAGATGGCGGCCGAGATCCTCATGCGCCTCCAGCGCCACGGTGCCGAGCACACCGAGACGCTGCGCGGCTTCACGCGCGAGGAGGCCGAGGCGATCATCCGGCGGCTCTGATCCGGGCACGTCCCCGGCGGCCCAGCCCCACGATTCCTTCCCCCGGGGCGCTTTCGCGCCCTGCCCCCCGCTGAAGAGCGTAGAGGCGAAAACGTCACGCGTGTGTGACGTTCGTGCCGACTTCCTGACGTCAAGTCCACAGTGGCCCACGCCGATACCGAGCGGGTGGACCGCTCCTCCGGGCTCCTCTGGTCGGCGATCGCCGCCGTCTCCGCCGTGCTCCTCGTGGGCGCGTACTTCGGCACGAAGCTCAGCCTCGAAGTTCAGCCGGCCGCAGCCAGCGCGCACCGGCTCCAGTCATCCGGCAAGTGGGACAAGTACGTCGCGCCCGACTCCTACTGCCCGGGCAAGGACGACCTCGGGGCGTCGATCGCGGTGCAGGAGCGAACGGAGCTCTGCCTCCTCAACTACGCGCGCGGCGTCAAGGGCCTCGGCCCGCTGAACATTGCGCCCGCGCTCATGCGTTCGGCGCAGATGAAGGCGGATGACATCGTCCGCTGCAACCAGTTCGCCCACGACGCGTGCGGGTTCGACGTACGGCAGCGCTTCGCGGACTCGGGCTACTTCCGCGGCGAGGTCACGACGCGCTTCGGCGAGAACCTCGCCTGGGGCGGCGCCGAGGCCGGCAGCGCGCGCGGTGCGCTCCTCGGCTGGCTCGACTCGCCGAAGCATCGCGCGAACCTCTTCAAGCGGGAGTGGACGGAGCAGGGTCTCGCGCTCGTCTACGTCCAGCGCTTCCGCGGCGTCGCGAGCAGCCGCATCTGGGTCTCGCACTTCGGCCACCAGGGTTAGTCTTCGGCGCGCCGTGCGCGTCGCCCTGATGATCGAAGGCCAGGAGGGCGTCTCCTGGGAGCAGTGGACCGCACTCGCCGATGCGTGCGAGCGCGGCGGGATCGAGACGCTCTTCCGCTCCGACCACTACCTCTCGTTCTCGAACCCGCACGAGCGCGCCGCGCACGATGCGTGGACGACGATCGCGGGCCTCGCGGCCCGCACGAACAAGCTTCGTTTCGGGACGCTCGTCTCGCCGGTGACGTTCCGGCACCCGTCGCTCCTCGCGAACGCCGTGACGACCGTCGACCACATCTCCGGCGGCCGCGTCGAGCTCGGCATGGGCGCGGGCTGGAACGAGCTCGAGCACGAGGCGTTCGGCTTCCCGTTCCCGCCGCTCCGCGAGCGGCTCGAGCATCTCGCCGAGCAGATCGAGATCGTGCACCGCCTCTGGACGGAGGAGCACGTGTCGTACGAGGGCAAGCACTACCGCCTCGTCGACTGCCCCGCCCTGCCGAAGCCGGTGCAGAAGCCCCACCCGACGCTGCTCGTCGGCGGCCGCGCGAAGCCGGGCACTGCGAACCCCGCGGCGCGGTTCGCGGACGAGTACAACGTGATCGGCTCGTCGCTCGAGGAGTACGCGGCCGCGCGCAAGGCGCTCGACGAGGCGTGCGAGCGGGTCGACCGGGAGCCGAAGACCCTCGCGATGTCGATCATGTCCGGCTTCCTGCTCGGCTCGAACGAGCACGAGCTCCTCAACCACGCGCGCGCGACGGTCGAGCGCTGGGGCTCGGACGCCGATCCCGCCGCGGCCGTCGAGCGCTTCCGCCAGCGCGGGCTCGCCGGCACCCCGGACGAGCTGCTCGAGGGATTCGGCCGCCTCGCGGAGGTCGGCGTCGAGCGCGTCGCGCTCCAGCACATCGTCCACGAGGACCTCGACACCGTCGCGCTGCTCGGCGAGGTCGCCGCGCGCGCATGAACGTCCGGCTCGGGCACGTCAAGCTGCCCGTGACCGATCTCGAGGCGAGCCGACGCTTCTACGCGGCTGCGCTCGGCGCGTTCGGCTGGGAGCTCGTGTTCGACGGGCCGCGCTCGCTCGGATTCGGCTTCGGCGACACGGAGCCGTTCGCTGTCGAGCGGACCGACTCGCCCGCGGTCGGAACGCACATCGCGTTCGACGCGCCCGACGAGGCCACGGTGGACGCGTTCCACGCCGCGGCCCTCGCCGCCGGCGGCCGCGACAACGGCCCGCCCGGGCTACGGCCGTACGGCGACCACTACTACGCGGCGTTCGTTCTCGACCCCGACGGCCACAACATCGAGGCCGTGTTCCAGAGCTAGGAGGGCTTGGCGTAACAGGCCTCGCTGTCGGGGTGCGATGGTCGTTCCGGGGCAAGGACGCAGGGAGCGTTCGTAGCTGAAAGCTACGGGCGCGACTGAGGACGTCGCATCGGGGCGACCAGCGCGGCCCGACGGCACAGCGGCTGTTGCGCCGAGCCCTCCCTAGGCGGGCCGGCGCTCCGCCACCGCCACGAGCCGGTCGCGGATCTGGTCGGTGTCGCCGCCGAGGTCGTCGAGCCGCGGCAGCTCCGAGAGCGACTCGAGCCCGAAGACGCGCTCGAAGAGCGGCGTCGTCCGGTAGCGCACCGCGCCGCCGACGCCGTCGTCGCGCCCGGCCTCGGCGATCAGGCCGCGCTCGACGAGGTTCGCGACGCGCCGAGTCCGCGGCGACGCCGCGGATGCGCGCGACGTCCGGCCGCGTGCACGGGCCGAGGTACGCCACGATCGCGAGCGTCTCCATCGACGCCTGCGAGAGCGAGCGCTGGACGGGCCGTTCGAAGAGGCGGCCGCACGCCTCGGCAGACTCGCGGGCGGCGCGGAACGCCCAGCCGCCGGCGACCTGCTCCAGCACGATCCCGCTCCGCCCCTCGCGGTACCGCTCGCCGAGCAGCCCGAGCGCCGTTTCGACCCGCTCGCGCTCGTCGGCCGCCGCCTCGACGATCTCCTCGACGGTGAGCGGCTGCGACGCGACGACCAGGAGCGCCTCGATCGTCCGGGCGAGCTGGTCGAGCGGGTTGGCCGTGATCAGGCGGAGTGGGCGATCCACGAATCGGTCCTTTCGACGTCGGGGCGGGAAATCCTGATCGGCGCGAACGGCGCCGCCTGGTCGATCACGATCTCGTTCGCGCGGCGCAGATCGAGAAGCGCGAGGAAGGCCACGGCCACCTCGACCCGCGAGAGGCCGGCGGTTACCTCGTCGAAGTCGACGCGGCTGCGGCGGGCGAGCAGCGACCGGAAGCGCTCGACGAACTGCGAGACGGGTGGGAAGCGGAGCGCCATGTGCGCGAGCGAGACGTCGGGCGGATCCTGAGCCAGCAAGCGCAGCACGGACGCAAGCGCGTCAGGCTGCTGCGGCGCGAGCTTTCGCTCCGGCTGGGGCGCGAGCGGCGCCGGGCCGAGGCGGAAGAAGCGGTCGGCCTCGCCGGCAAGTCGCTCGGACAGCCAGGCGGCCGCGTCCTTCATCCGCCGGTACTCCTCCAGCCGCCGCGCGAGCTCCTCCGCGGCCTCCTCCGGCTCGAGCTCGGCGAGGTCGGCGTCCTCCTCGAAGAGGCCGCGCGCCTTCAGCTCGAGCAGCGCCGCGACGAGCACGAGGAACTCGCCGCACGCCTCGAGATCGAGCTCCTCGCGCTCGGCGAGCCGCTCGATGAAGGCGACGACGATGCCCGCGACGTCCACCTCGGCCAGGTCGAGCTCCTCCCGCAAAACAAGCGTCAGGAGGAGGTCGAACGGGCCTTCGAAGGCGTCGAGATCCAGCTCGAGCTCGCGCACGACCACGGGGCGCAGGCTAGCGCCGGTCCCGGACGCCGGAGCCGAGGAGGGAAAGGGCCCGATCCTGCGCGTCGATGTCCTCGTCGCTCAGCACGACGGCGACGACCGGCTCGTCGCCGAGCACGGCGAAGGCGGCGGTGGAGAACCCCGGCCCGCCGCCGCCGTGGCCGATCAGCTCGCCGAGCGGCGAAGCGGGGTCGTGCATCACGCCGAGCCCGTAGCTCGGCCGGGCGAAGCCGGGGGCCGGTTGGCCGATCGGGACCGACTCGGTCAGCAGCTCGACGGGCACGAGCTCGCTGCGCGCGACCGCGAGCCAGAAGCGGGCGACATCTCGCGCAGGCGCGACGAGCGTCCGGTGCCCGACCCAGCGGGGGTCGTACGAGTGCCCGTGCACCTCCACCGGCGAGAGCGCGACCTCCGTCTCGCTCAGCCCCAGCGGCTCGAGGACCTGCTCGCGCAGCGCGCGCTCGAACCCGACCACGCGGTCGACGACCATCCGCAGAAGCAGGTACCCGGTGTTCGAGTACGCCCAGCCCTCCCCCGGCGCGAAGTCCTGCCCCTGCGCGAGCGCACGGTCGAGCAGCTCCTCGTCCGGCCACGCCTCGTGGTCGAGCTCGAGCGCGCGGTACTCCTCGAGCCGCGTGTAGTCGGGGAGCCCGCTCGTGTGGTTCAGCAGCTGCCGCAGCGTCGCGTCGGGGAGTCGTGCGTCGTCGAACCACGCGCGCAGCCGGTCTCGCGACCGAGATGTCGAGCCGCAGCAGCGTCACCGTGAGGTACGTCTTCGTGATGCTGTAGAGCAGGTAGCGCCGCCCGTCGCCCGCGCGGGCGAGCACCTCGTCGCCGCGCAGGAGCAGCTCGTCGGTCAGCGCCGGCCGCGCGGGACCGCCATCGCGGGCCGCTTCGTCTCGGTCCGACGCCGGCGCCGGAAGCCCAGCTTCGGCAGCTCCCCGTCGTAGATCTGCCAGAAGATGAAGAAGAGCGAGGACGCGATGAAGAGCACGAGCGAGACCCAGGCGTTCAGCCGCATCCCCCAGAACATCGAGGACGGGTCGACGCGCAGCTGCTCGAGCAGGAAGCGGCCGAACGTGTACCAGGCGACGTAGAGCGAGAAGAGCGCGGGCGGGCGGATCCTCCAACGCCGGTCGACCCACAGCAGCACGAAGAAGCCGCCGAGGTTCCAGAGCGCCTCGTACAGGAAGGTCGGGTGGAACGTCGTCCCGGGCGGGTAGTCCTGGTTGTGGGCGTCGTCGATCTCGAGGCCCCACGGCAGGTCGGTCGGCTTGCCGTAGAGCTCCTGGTTCCACCAGTTGCCGAACCGGCCGATCGCCTGCGCGAGGAGCAGCGCCGGCGCGACGGCGTCCATCGCCGCGAGCACGCTCCCGCCGGCCCGCTTGATCACGATCGCGCCGACGACGACCCCGAAGAGGATCCCACCCCAGACCCCGAGGCCGCCCTCCCAGACCTTGAAGACGCCCTGCCACTTCGGGTCGGGCACGTCGTCCCACGACGTGATCACGTGGTAGAGCCGCGCGCCGACGATGCCGGCCGCGACGCCCCAGACCGCGGCGCGCAGGACGAGGTCGGTGTCGGGCTGGCCGTCGGGCCCGCGGTACCGCCAGCGCATGACGAGAACCGCGGCGATGATCGCTACGAGCAGCGTCAGCCCGTACGCGTGGACCGACGGGAGCGGGCCGGGAAGGTCGAAGTCGCCCGACGAGGGCGAGGGGATCGACGCCAGGATCACGGCGGCATTCTGCACGCCGCGAAGGATGAGCTAGAGGAGGATCTGAACGGCGAGCTCTTGCGAGCAGCCGGCGGCGAGGAGGTCGGTCGCGAGATGCAGGTCGATGTCGAGCCGCGAGGCGAGCTCAGCCGCCATGCGAGGCTCGTAGCCGGCACGCTCGAGGGCCTCTGCCCGCCAGCGCTCGATCCGCTCGATCTCGGTGCCTTCCCTGGTCTCGGTGTCCGCCGCAGTCATCGCGCCTCCTTGTACCACTTCGTGCTTCGTCAGAACCGCGCGGACGGATCACCCCTTACCGGGTGATCTGAAGTGTTAACGCGAAATTTACGGAGCGGGCGCCGAGACGCCCGCTCTCGTTTACGGCTGCGCGATGGGCGCGGCGGACGGCCGCGAGCGCCGCACCAGCAGGACGATCGCGACGAGCCCCAGCGCCGCGAGGCCGACGCCCCACGTCCACGTCGGGATCGAGAGCCCGCTGCCGCCCCCAGGGCCGATCTGCACCGGAGCGAACGTGTGGGTCTGCTGCCCGCCGTACTGGGTGAAGCCGTCGTAGACCGCGTAGCGCCACGTCCCCTCGCTCGGGAACTTCACCTTCGCGAGGTAGACGCCCGGCTCGTCGGTCGCCTTCCCCTCGAAGCGGAGCTGCTTCCCGGTCGAGGTGTTCGTGACGATCACCGCCGGGTGGACGCCGACGAGCGGCGTCGTCCCGTGCTGCATGATCGTCATCTGCGCGTTCCAGGTGTCGCCGGCGCCGAGGCCGTCGTCGGGCGGCCCGAGCCCGGCGGTTGCCCAGCCGCCCGCGGCCGCGGGCGCCGCGACCACCAGCGCCGCCGCCGCGACCAGGAGGAGTGTGCGCATGGAGAGCTCTCCTTTCATTCGCTGCCCTTCATACACCGCTAGTCGCGCGAAAGGTTCCGGACGGCCGCGAGCGCCTCGGCCCAGGTCCTGGCGCCCTCGAGGCGGTAGGTGATCCCGTCGCGGTCCCAGAGCAGGACGTTGCCGACGAGGCGCCGCGTCTTCGCGTCGATCTGCCCGGTCTGGTCGCGGTAGACGATCTCGTGGCGCGCGCCGGTGATCCATAGGCCGGGCACACCGTTCACCGAGACGGACTCCGTCCGCGAGTTCGGTCCGACCTGCTTCTGCGCGAACGAGAGCTGGTCCCCGTGCCACTGCGACAGCACGAATCCGTTCCAGGTCATGTTCACCATGCCGCCGGCAACGGAGCCGTCGTAGTACGTCGTGAACGGCGTGTCCGGCGCCGCAAGCGGGAAGTCGACTTGCGACTGCGCGTCGCCGTAGCCGACCTCTCGGCCGAGGTCGGTCACGCGCGACGGCGCCTGCGGCTGTGTCGCTACGCGCTTCACCTCGACGCCGCCGATGTGGAGGAAGTCGAAGATGGCTGCGCGCGTCTGCGGAATCGCGAGCAGCGCGCCGACGGCCGCGACGGCTGCGAGCGCGAGGACCAGCCACGGCCGTCGCGACCGGCGCTCGAGCCGCTCGCGCACACGCGGGACGAGGTCGGGCTCCGGCGGGAAGTCGATCGGCAGTCTGTCGCAGCTCGTGCTCGAGGTTCACCGCTCGACCTCCTCGCGCAGCCGCGCGAGCGCGCGCGCCGTCCGCGACTTGACCGTGCCGAGGCGAAGGCCGAGCGTCTGCGCCGTCTCGTCCTCGGAGAGGCCCAGGAAGTAGCGGCACGCGACGACGTCCCGCTCCTCGTCACGGAGCCGGTTCACCGCCTCGAGCAGCGCCCCCCGCTGCTCGCCCGTCAGGAGTGCCGCCTCGGGGGACGGGACCGCGTCCCCCGGGCGGGCCTCGTCGGCCAGGCGCAGCGCGAGGTTCGCGCGCCGCCCGGCCGAGCGCCGGCGGTTCCGCGCCTCGTTCGCGACGATCTGCGAGAAGCCAGGGCCGAAAGGGCGCGCCGGCGCGGAACCGCCCGAGCGCGCGATACGCCTTCACGAACGCGTCCTGCGCGGCCTCCTCCGCGTCAGACGCGTCGCGCGTGATCACGTACGCCGTGCGGAACGCGATCCCCTGGTACGTCTTCACGAGTGTCTCGTATGCCGCGGAATCCCCACGTTTCGCTTTTTCGATCAGGTCGGATTCGTCCAGTGGCCGGTCCACCACCGCCGCTTCTACACCGGCCGAGACCTAGCCGTTCCGGTTGGGTTGATTGAAGGACGCCCGAGAACGTGGGAGGATGCCGCTGGCGTCGAATTCGCCCTGCTTTCAAACTCGTGAGGAGAGCGCAGGCAGGTGCGAGGAGGGTTGACAGTGAACCGTTTTCGAAAGCACATCGCTGCTCTCGGCATCGCCGTTGTGGTTGCGGTGGGGGGATTCGCCGTTACCGGGCTTGCCGGAAGCGAGAGCACGACACTCAAACTGACAGTGGGTCCGCTGCCGTTCGTTGAGTCGGCCGGCGACGGATTCGCAACTGCGAAGTTCAACAACAACGGACCGAGCACGGTCACCCAGGGCGTGCTGCGCTTCGCGTTCGCCCCGGGCGTCGCGAGTGCGACGTTCGACTCGACCTGTAGTCAGGTGTTGACCGGGGGCGTCGTGACCCGGGTGGACTGCGAGCTCGGCCAGGTGCCGCCGTCCTCGCAGTCTGTGAACAAGGTCGTCCTGTGGAAGGCCCAGACGGTCACGGCCTCGACCCCGCTCACGATCACGGCGAGCATCTTCTACAAGAACGATCCCAACAACGACACGAGCAACGCGCCACCGGTCACGTACACGACGACCGTGCTCAAGGGACGTGAAGGCATCGACGACGCGGATAGCACCTGCACGGCGAGCAAGAGCGTCAACGTCAAGACCAATCTGGCGAACGCGACCGACACGATGTCGTCGCAGCTGAGCTTCACGGCACCCGACCTCGGCCTCGCCTGCTACTGGGGATTCGTCGGCGAGGGCACCACCGGACTCGGCGGCTGTCTGCGGAACCGCGCCGTGCAAGACCGGCTTCTGGTTCACGTCTCTGCCGTCCGCGGTCGGTGACCTGACGCTGGCGAGCTGGTCGCTTCCCAAGGCGCTGACCCAGTTCAAGCTCTACCAGTTCCTCGGCTACCCCACCGACGTCGTTCACTCGACGGAAGTGCCGCTGTGTGACGCGGCAGGGTCGCTACCGAACGCCTCGCAACCAACGTGCGAGGTACCGAGGTCGCGTGAGAAGTTCGGCGACAAGAACGCCGGCGGCATCTTCCACCTGCGCGTCCTCGGCTTTGGGCAGGACCCCGGCTACGCCGGCTGACGCGACAGACCTGATTCAGCTGATCGAGGGAGCTCCGCAAGGAGCTCCCTCACTTTTGCGTCGCCCGGCGTGACGCCCTTGGTGCGGTAGAGCTCCGCGGCCTCCTCGAGCACCGCGCGTGCCTCCTCGAGCTGGCCGCGATCCTTGAGCACGAAGCCGAGGTGGAGCAGCACGTCCGCCTGCATCACGGGGGCGTCGGTCTTTCGGAGAAGCTCGACCGATTCACGGGCGAGCGCCTCGGCGTCGACTTCGGCGCCGGTGGAGGAGTGGAGACGGGCGGTGATCGCGCGCAACACGCCTTGCGTCTCGATGTCGTCCTCGTCCGCCAGCTGGCGAGCTTCCTCGGCAAGGGCAAGCGCCTCCGCGAGCTTGCCCTCCGCGTGCAGGGCCTGCGCCAGCAGCGCGCCGACGAGCGGTCGGAAGTACCGCTCCCCCATCGCGCCGAGCTCGGCGTAGTCGCGGCGCAGCTCGGCCTCCGCGGCGGCCGCATCTCCGGCGAGCAGTTCGACGCGGCCCGACGTCAGCGACGTGTGCGCGGCGAGAACGGCCGCGCCGACCTCCTCGAACATCGCTCGCGCCTTTGCGTACAGCTCGCGCGCGCGCGTGAAGTTCGCCCGCATCGCCTCGAGGTACGAGAGCGAGCACAGCACGAGCGCCTCGGCCTGCCTGTCGACGAGGCCGGCGCTGATGATCTCCTCGCACCGCGCGATCGCCTCGTCGACGGGCGTCGGGCCGTCTCTGAGCGCGATCGTGAAACCCGACGATGCGCGCGCCTCCTGTCGCGGCCTGCCTGCCTTCCGCGCGTGGGCCAGCGCGCGCTGCTGCGCGGCGGCGACCTGCTCCCAACGACAAACGGAGCCGTGGATGAACGCCACCATCCGCCAGGCCTTTGCAAGCTCGTAGTCGGCCTCCTTGCCTTCGAGGATCGGAATCAGGCGCTGCGTCTCCTCGTCGACCTCCTCGCGCCACGCGTCGAGATCGGTCGACGCGTGGTGACGGACGAGCAGGCGCGTCAGCACGGCATCAGCCTCCAGCCGCAGATCCTCCTGGGCGATCGCGCCTTCCACGGCCTGGTCGAGGAAGACCTCCGCCCATGCGAACTCCCCGGTCTCCATCAGCGCCTCGCCGAGCTCCGGGAGCAGCTCGAGGCGGCGACGATCCTCGGCCTCGAGCAGGTTCGCCGCGCGCCGGAGCAGGTTCGCAGCGGCAGGCATGTCGCCGCGTCCGAAGGCACGACGGCCCGCGGACCCGAGGCGCGTCGCACCGCGCACGCCGAGCTCGCGGCCGCGGTCGTCGAGCGGGCCGAGCTCCGCGAGGTAGTCGTGCGCCTGCTCGAGGTGGTAGCCGAGGATTTCCTCGAACTCCGTCTCGCGGTCGCGACCGCGGTTCAACCCTTCGGCCCAGTCGGCGAACCGCTCGTGCAGCGTCGCACGCGACCGCTTCAGGAGCGCGCCGTAGGCGGCGTCGCGGATCAGTGCGTGGTCGAACCTCCACGCGAGGTCCTCGGAGCGGTGGTCGTGATGGATCAGCCGCTTCTTCTCGAGCGACGCGAGGTGCTCGTCGAGCTCCGGGCGAACGGCCTCGGGCACGAGCTCGGCAACGGCCGCATGCGCGAACACCTGCCCGACGACTGATGCGCACTCGACGATCGAGCGCTCGTGCCCGTTCAGCGAGTCGAGGCGGGCCGACAGCAGCGCGTCGATCGTCGGCGGGAGCGAGTCGATCGCGGCCTCGCCCGTCTCGAGCGTGTACGCGAGCAGCTGTTCGACGTAGAGCGGGTTTCCGGCAGCCGCGTCGACGATCCTCCCGATGAGCGTCTGCAGCATCTCGTTGCCTTCGAGCAGGTTCGACGCGACGGTCGCGCTGTGCTCGGCAGTGAGCGGCTGCAGCTCGATCAGCCGGGCGCGCTCCTGGTCGCCCCAGGTCGGCCGGGTCTCGAAGAGCGTCGGCCGTGTCGCGGCAACGATCAGGAGCGGTGCGTCGCAGGAGCGCAGGAGCTGCTCGAGGAGATCGAGCAGCGTCTGCTCGGCCCAGTGGACGTCCTCCACGACGAAGACGACCGGGCCCCGCGCAGCAAGCCGTTCGAGCAGCTGACGAACGCCCCAGAAGACCTCGTCCATCGGGTACTGCCGCTCCGACAGGCCAACCGCTCCGGCGAGGCGGGCCGCGACGTCCTCGCCTGCAAGCTCGGTGAGCTTCGCGATCGCCACGTCCGGCGGATCGGAGGGAGCGATCTCAGCCGCCTGGTGCAGCAGCTCCCGGATCGGCCAGAACGTGATCCCTCGCCCGTACGCGAGACAGCGGCCGCGCAGGATCTGCGCCTCGTCGGCGACGGTGCGCGCGAGCTCCTCGATCAAGCGGCTCTTCCCGACGCCCGCATCGGCCACGATCGTGGCCAGACGCGGCGAGGCCGCCGTGACCGCCTCGCCGAGCGCCAGACGGAGCTGCTCGAGCTCGTCGTCGCGACCGACGATCGGGCGGACCGCACCCTTCGCCGTGACCGGCTCGTCGCGCACGCCGATGAGCCGATAGGCCGGGACGCGCTCCGACTTGCCCTTCAGCTCTAGCGGCTCGACCGCCTCCACCTCGACGTGATCGCGCACCAGCCGATACGTCGGCTCGCCGATCAGGACCTCCAGCGCGCCCGCCGCCTGCTCCAGCCGCGCCGCGACGTTGACCGCGTCGCCCGTGACCAGACGCTGCCCCGCCACCGGGTCGCCCGCGACGACCTGCCCCGTGTTCACACCCGTCCGGTTCGTCAGCCGCACGCCCCAGACACGCTCGAGCTCCTCGTTCACGCGCGCCAGCGCCGCCTGCATCCCGGCCGCCGCACGGACCGCCCGCAGCGCGTCGTCCTCGTGCAACGTCGGCAGCCCGAACACCGCCATGACCGCATCCCCGATGTACTTCTCGACCGTGCCGCCGTGCTCCTCGAGCGCGGCGCGCATCTCCTCGAAGTAGCGCGTCAGGACCTCGCGCAGCGACTCAGAATCGAGCGCCTCACCCAGACTCGTCGAGCCCTTGAGGTCGGAGAAGACGATCGTGACGGTCTTGCGGACCTCGTGCGCGGGCAGTGTCTGCACGAGCGGCGTCCCGCAGAAGCCGCAGAGCTTGAACCTGTCGGGGTTCTGTTCGCCGCAATTTCCGCAAATCGCCATGCCCGAGTGTAGGCCGAGGCATCGGCGATGTTCCAGAGGCGCTTCGGTTCAGCTGCGTCGGGGAGACCCACCTCCCCCGGTTCCTAGGGCAGGAACCGCTCCCATTTCCAGCCTCCGCCGAGGGCGGCGCCCAGGACGAGCACGGCGGGCACGCCGAAGCGGAAGAACGCAGCGCGAAGCATCGTGGAACTCCTTCTGTTGTGGGACGGCCGCAACCGCGTAGACCATCGGCCCGCCCGACGGCGCTCCCCATCCCCTCGCGGAGTGATCTACGCGGAGGCCGGAAGCTCGAAGGCGAACGTCGAGCCGTGCCCGACGTTCGACCGCACCCAGATCTCGCCGCCCATCCGCTGCACGAGCTCGCGGCAGACGTAGAGCCCGAGCCCGGTGCCGCCGACACCGCCCGTGAGGCCCGGGTCGAGCCGGTGGAACTTCTCGAAGATCCGCTCGCGCTCGTGCACGGGGATCCCGAGCCCCTCGTCGCGGACGCTGAAGCGCACGTACTCGCCGGAGTGCTGCACGAGCATCGTCACGCGGCCGCCCGCAGGCGAGTACTTGATCGCGTTCTCGACGAGGTTCAGGAGCACCTGGCGCAGCTTGTCCGGGTCAGCAGCGACCGGCGGCAGCGACTCCTGCTCCTCGAGATCGACCTCGAGACCCTCCGGCAGGCGCGGACGCGAGCCCTCGAGCACCTCGCGCGCGACCTCGCCGCCGTCGGTCGCGCGGATCGCGAACTCCTCGCGCCCGGTGTCGAGGCGACTCGCCCAGAGCACGTCGTCGAGCAGGCGCCCGAGGCGGCCGGCCTCGCTCGTGATGATCGCGAGCAGCGAGCGCCGCGTCTCGGGCGGGACGCTCTGGTTCTGCAGCGTCACAGCCGCGCCGTAGACGGAGCTCAACGGCGTGCGCAGCTCGTGCGAGATGACCGCGATGAACTCGTCCTTCAGCTCGTCGAACGCGCGCAGCCGCGTGAGCGCGCCGTGCAGCCACCGCTGGTAGAAGGCGATCACGAGCAGCGGCACGACGAGCACGACCGCCGCGACCGGCGAGCGGTCCCAGATGAGGACGAGCGTCGCGGTGAGCGACGCCATGATCACGGACGGCACGAACGTCGACCCGAGGTACGAGCCGATCGCGCGCGGGTACGTCCGCTCCTGCAAGCGCGCCATCACCGCGGCGAGCAGGAGGATGTCGACCGCGTAGAACGCGCACGACGCGAGCAGTGTCGCGGCGACGAGCGAGCCGAGGCTGTCGGAGCCGACTGCCGCCGCGGCCAGACCCGCCGCCAGGCCCGCGCACACGTAGAGCGACGTGTTGTAGACGACGCGCGTCGCGGGCCGGTGGCGTCCGAGCTCGACGGCGAACATCGTCACGAGCCCGACCAGCACCGCCTCGGGCCACCCGTACAGCACGGCCGCCGCGACGATGAAGACCGACGCCAGCGACGTGCGCCCGACGTCGACGCCTTCGAGCGGGAGCGGGAACGCCTCGGTCAGGATCGCGGCCGCGAGAAGCGCGAGCACGCCCACGACCGTCTCCGCGCTCGGCACGTTCGACGAGAGCGAGTACGCCGCCGCGCCGATCGCGACCGCGGCCGTCGCGGCGACGGGCGCGACCACGGGCAGCACGCGCGCGGTCTCGGGCGAACGCCGACGCCGCGCAGGCATCGGGAGCGCGCTCCCCGTCACTCCATCGGCCCCCACGACGTCTGGTGGATTCTGTGCCTCCTCGAACCCGGAGGCCGCTCCGGTAGTGGGAAAATCCGCCGACGCCAGCGGCTCGCTCAGTATGGCACCGGTCTCGGCGGACGTTCAAATCAAGGGTTGCTCACATCCGCAGTACTTGAGACGATGCGCACGATGGCCGAGGAAGTGCAGATCGCGCCCGGTTCCACGGCGAAGGTTCGCAGCCCGATCTGGGTCGCGATCTGGTCGCTCCTCACGCTCGGGATCTACGTCATCTTCTACTGGTACTTCGTCAACCGCGAGATGGCCGACTACGGCCGCGCGAAGGAGACGACGGAGCTCGGCGACAACCCGACGCGCTCCGTGCTCGCGCTCTTCCCCGGCGGGCTGATCGTCGTCCCCGCGCTCTGGACGACCGTGACGACGTTCCAGCGCGTGCAGAAAGCGCAGCAGATGGTCGGGCAGGCGCCGCTGAACGGCTGGATCGCGGTGCTGCTCTACGTCGTCATCTACCCGGTGTTCTTCGCCTACATGCAGAGCGGGCTCAACAGCGTGTGGCGCGAGCAGGCGAACCAGACGTCGGTGGCCGTTCCCCTAAGCACGTAGCGCGTCGAGCGCCGCGTCGACGTCCGCGGCCGTGTTGTAGAGGTGGAACGAGACCCGCAGCCGGTCGGCGCGAACGGCCGCGGCGATTCCGGCGCGCGCGAGCTTCTCGGCCGAGCCCGGCACGTCGACCGTGACGATCGCCGAGTTCGACGGCTCCAGTTCGAGGCCCGCGCGGAAGCGGTTCGCGAGGTCGACGTTGTGCGTGCCGATCCCCTCGATCCCGATGCGCTCGAGCAGCTCGAGCGCCGGTGCCGCGCCGACCCACGAGAACCACGCCGGCGACGTGTCGAGCCGCCGTGCGTCGGCCGCGAGCCTGAGCGGCGGGCGGTAGAAATCGCCGTACGGGTCGGGCGCCGACCACCAGCCAGCGTGGAGCGGGCGCACCATCTCTAGCCACTCCGGCCGCACCGTGAGGAAGGCCGTCCCGCGCGGGGCGAGCAGCCACTTGTAGCCGTGGCAGACGAGGAAGTCGACGGACGCGGCCGACACGTGCGCCCAGCCGCACGCCTGCGTCGCGTCGACGAACACGAATGCGTCGTGCGCGCGCGCCGCCTCCACGATCGCATCGACGTCCACGACCTCGCCGCTCGACGACTGCACCCAGCTGAACGCGACGAGCGTCGTCGCCTTGTCGATCGAATCGGCGAGCCGCTCGAGCGGCACCGCGTCCACCGTGACGCCGCGCTCCTCCTGCACGAGCCACGGAAAGAGGTTCGACGTGAACTCGCAGTCCGGGACGACGACGCGCGCGTCGTCCGGCAGCGACGCGGCGACGAGACCGACGAGCTCCGACACCGTCGCGCCGACCGCGACGTCCTCGGCGTGGCAGCCGACGATCCGCGCGAACGCCGCGCGCGCGACCCCGACCTGCTCGGTCCAGGGCTCCCAACTCGTCCGCCCGTGGCGCCAGTCCTCGAGCGCGCGCTGCAGAGCGGCGTACGCCGTGCGCGGCGGCAACCCGAAGCTCGCCGTGTTCAGGTACGGGCGCTCCGCCTCCCAGAGGCCGTCGAGCTCGACCGGCGGGAGGAGCGTCACGGTGCGCGATTGTCCTCGACCGGTCGGCCGGCGGTCAAACGAGGGGTGGGCGCGCGCCGGGCGCGCCCACCCCTCGGACGATCAGCGCCTCAGCCCCTCCACCTGCGTGGGCGTCATCGCAATCGCGACCTCGTACGAATCGACCGACTTGATCGTCCCGGCCCCGGCCTCGGCGTTCTCGGAGCGGAACTTCCCGGCCTGCTCCTCGCTCGCCTTCATCGACTCCGGGCTGTCCCAGAGCGTGATGAGGATCACCTTGCCGGTCGCCCGGTCGGCGAGGGAAGCGACACCCTTCCAGCCCGCCATCTGCTTGGCGCGCGGGAGGATGTTCTCGATCGAGTTGCTTGTCGCCTCGTCGATCCGGCTCGCGTCGCCCTCGAACGTGGTGATGCGTGCGGCCTTTGCGTCCTCCCCGCCCTCCGCAGTGAGAACCTCGTACGTCGAGACGCCGACACGCTTGCCTCGCGTCTCCTCGGGGATCTCGTCTCCCATCTGCTCGAAGACCGGCTCGGCCTCCTGGATCTGAGCCTCTGTCTCGAAGAACGTGATCCCGAGGCCGCGGCCATTCTCCCGGTCGATGAGCATCAGGTGGCCCTGGGCGCTCGGCAGCGCCTCCTGCCACCTGGGCGAGCTGTCGCGCGCGCCTTTCGTGAGCTCTTCGACGAGCGAGGGGTCGCTCAAGCGCGGATTGTCGAACTCTGCGACTCGTGCGTGCATGAAGCACCTTCCTGGTAGAGGAGCTTCGAGCCTATGCCTCTGAGGGCCGGAGTTCCATCCTCCTATCGGCCCGCCATGTGGCGGACCGTGTCCTCGATGTCGCCGCCCTCCGTCTCGACGTCCTCGAGGTAGAGGCGCGCCCAGCCGATATGCCCGCCCGAGACGCCGAAGATGATCACGCCGATCTCGTCGAGCTTCGAGCCGTCGGCCTTCGTCCCGGTCAGCCGCGCCTCGATCCAGGCCGTCGCGTCGTCGCTGATCAGGCGCAGGACCTCCCAGTGGAGATCGGGGACGGCCTCGAGCAGCGCCCCCCAGTTCTTCCGCACCTGCTCGGCCCCCTGGAAGGCGCGTGCCGGATGCACCGGCTGCTCGCTCCGGTAGTCCGGCTTGAAGTTCTCGAGCATCGCGTCGAGGTCGTGATCGTTGATCGCCTCGATCATGCGCGCCACGACTTCAGCGCGAGCGTCCATGGGCGGAACTCTACGAGCTAGATGACCGCGGCGGGCCCGAGCAGGGCCTTGACCTCCGCGAAGAGGTCGGAGTCCGGCTTCACGCGGTAGTCCGGGCCGAACTCGAGCGTCCGGGCGCCCTCTGACGTCGTCATCGCGACGAAGACGGACGCCTCACCAGGGTACGAGCGCAGGATCCCCGCGAGCTCGCGGATGACGCCCGCCTGTGCCGTGCGCGCGTCGAGCTTCAGGTGGACGGCCTTGCGCTCGGGCACGGCCTCGAACGGCGAGACCTCGATCGCGATCAGCTTCGTCTCTCCTTCTTTGTGGTCGACGCGGCCCTTGACCACGAGCACCTTGTCGGTCTCGAGGTGCTCCCGCGAGTTCGCGTAGACGGAGTTGAAGACGACGACCTCGGTCGAGCCGATCACGTCGTCGAGCGAGAGGAAGACCATGGGCTCGCCCCGCTTCGTCGTCATCGCCTTCAGCCCGGCGACGATGCCGCCGACGGTGACGACCTCGCCGTCGCGGCGCGCGCCGAGCTCGAGTCATGGGCGTGTCGATCTTCCGGCGCAGCTGGTCGCGGATCGCCGAGAGCGGGTGGTCGGAGACGTAGAGGCCGAGCACTTCCTTCTCGAGCTTGAGCAGCTCGTTCCGGTCGAACTCGCCCGGCGGGATCGTCGGGTGGTGCCGCGGCTTCTGCTCGGCCGGCGAGTCGTCGAGGTCGAAGATCGACGACTGCCCCGCGAGCCGGTCGGCCTGCCGCGCGCCGCCCCACTGCACCGCCTGGTCGAGCACCGCGAGCATCCCCATGCGCGTCGCCGTTCAGCCCGTCGAGCGCACCGCACTTGACGAGCGACTCGAGGGAGCGCTTGTTCACGCTCTGCGCGTCGACCCGCTCGACGAAGTCCCAGATCGACGTGAACGGCCCGCCCGACTCGCGCTCGGCGACGATCGCGCGCGCTGCCGGCCCGCCGACGTTCTTGACCGCGTTCAGCCCGAAGCGGATCTGCCCCTCGACGACGGCGAAGTCGATCCGCGAGTGGTTCACGTCGGGCGGGAGCACCTCGATCCCGAGCTCGTGGCACGCGTTGACGTAGAACGGCACGCGGTCCTTGGTGTTCATCACCGAGGAGATGAGCGCCGCCATGTACTCGCGCGGGTGGTGCGCCTTCAGGTACGCGGTGCGGTAGGAGATGAGCGCGTAGCAGGCCGCGTGCGACTTGTTGAACGAGTAGTCCTGCGCCTGCTCCATGTCCTTCCAGAGCTGCTGCGCGACCGCCGGCGTGACGTCGTTCGCGGCGCAGCCCTCGAGGAACTTGCCCTTGAGCGACGCCATCAGCGAGTGGATCTTCTTGCCGATCGCCTTGCGGAGATCGTCGGCCTCGGCCGGCGAGAAGCCGGCGAGATGCTTGGCGATCTCCATGTACTGCTCCTGGTAGATGCAGATCCCGTACGTGTTGCTCGTGATCGGCTCGAGCCGCGCGTCGATGTGCGAGACCTGCTCCTGCCCGTGCTTACGCCGCGCGTAGACCGGGATGTAGCCCATCGGCCCCGGCCGGTAGAGCGCGACGAGCGCGATCAGGTCCTCGAAGACCGTCGGCCGCACCTGCCGCAGCGCCTCGCGCATGCCCGAGCCCTCGAACTGGAAGACGCCGATCGAGTCGCCGCGCGCGAGCATCTCGTACGTCGGCTTGTTGTCGAGCGGGACCGTGCTCACGTCGATCCCCGCAAGCGCCTGCGCCTTGTCGATCACGTCGAGGTTGCGAAGGCCGAGGAAGTCCATCTTCAGCAGCCCGAGGGCCTCGACGTCGCCCATCGGGAACTGCGTCACGACCTCCTGGTCGCTTCCCTTCTGCTGGAGCGGCACGACCTCGATCAGCGGCCGCGCACCGATCACGACGCCGGCGGCGTGGATCGAGTCCTGTCGCGTCAGCCCCTCGAGCGGGCGCGCGAGGTCGACGATCTCGCGCGTGATCGGGTCGGCGTCGTACGAGTCGGCGAGCGGCTGGCCCTTCTTCAGGCTCGCGTCGAGCGTCTGGCCGGGGCCTTCCGGGATGAGCTTCGCGATCCGGTCGACGGTGCCGTACGGGATCTCGAGCACCCGGCCGGCGTCTCTGACCGCCGCTCGTGCGGCCATCGTCCCGAACGTGATGATCTGGGCGACGCGGTCGCGACCGTACTTCTCGGCGACGTAGTTGATGACGCGGTCGCGTCCCTCCACGGCGAAGTCGATGTCCATGTCCGGCATCGACTTGCGGCCCGGGTTGAGGAAGCGCTCGAAGAGCAGGTCGTAGCGGATCGGGTCGATGTCGGTGATCTCCAGGCAGTACGCCGCGAGCGAGCCGGCGGCCGAACCGCGGCCGGGGCCGACGGAGATCCCGTTCTGGTGCGCGAAGCGGATGAAGTCCCAGACGATCAGGAAGTAGTCCGAGAACCCCATCTCGCGGATCGTCTTCAGCTCGAACTGCAGACGCTCGGTCAGCTCGGGCGTGACCTTGTCGTAGCGCTTGTGGAGCCCCTTCTCGCAGAGCTCGACGAGGTAGTCGAACGAGTCGCGTCCCTCGGGCGTCGGGAACTCGGGCAGCAGGATGTTCCCGAGCTCGATCTCGACGTTGCAGCGCTCGGCGACCTCGAGCGTGCGCGCGAGCGCGTCCTCGTAGCCGACGAAGTCGGCCGCCATCTCGTGCGGCGCCTTGAAGAAGAACTGGTCGGTGTCGAACTTCCAGTGGTTCGGGTTCTTGAGCGAGTCGCCGGACTGGATGCAGAGGAGCGCCTCGTGTGCGCGCGCGTCCTCGTGCCGGAGGTAGTGGACGTCGCCCGTGGCGATCAGCGGCAGGCCGGCCGTCTCGGCGGCGCGCGCGAGGACGGGGTTGATCCGCGCCTGGACGTCGAGCCCGGCGTTCTGCATCTCGACGTAGACCGAGTCCTTGCCGAAGATCTGGCCGAGCCGGTCGAGCTCGGCGGCGGCGTCGTTCTCGCGGCTCTCCTCGAGTGCCTTGCAGACCTTCCCGGAGAGGCAGCCGGACAGCGCGATCAGCCCCTGGTTGTGGCTCTGCAGAAGGCCCCAGTCGACGCGAGGCTTGTAGTAGTAGCCCTCGAGGTAGCCGAGGCTCGAGAGCTTGATCAGGTTGGCATAGCCGGCGTTGTCCTCCGCGAGCAGCGTCAGGTGCGCGTACCCCTTGGCCTGCGCCTTCCGGTCTTCGGCGACGTAGACCTCGCAGCCGAGCACCGGCTTGACGCCGTGCTTCTTGCTCTCCTTGACGAGCTGCACCGCCCCGGCGAGCGACCCGTGGTCGGTCAGTCCGACAGCCGGCATCTCGAGCTCGGCGGCCCGGGCGGCGAGCTCGGGTATCCGGCAGGCGCCGTCGAGAATCGAGTACTCGGAGTGGACGTGGAGGTGAACGAACGGGGCCTGACCCATGGCGCCGGGTCAGTCTAGAGCCGTGACAGGACGCTTCAGCTAGGATATCTACGAGTGGCTAAACAGATATCCAAACGGGACAAGACCTCGATGGTCATCGACCGCGACAAGGTCGCGGAGGCGAAGAAGATCCTCGGCACCGAAACGATCGCCGAGACGGTCGACCGGGCGCTCGACGAGGTGATCCGAATGGAGGCGCGGCGTCGGCTCCTGCACCGGATCCGGACGAGCAAGACCGGAGGAATCGGGCCTACACCTGAAGAGCTGCGGCGGCTGCGAGAGCCGCGGTGACGCCGCCCTACATGGCGGACACGAGCGCGTGGAACCGCAGCACCGCGGTCGAACCGGTCTGGGCGGCGCTGCTCGAGGCGAACGCGATCGGCATCTGTGCACCTGTGCGGCTCGAGCTCCTGTACTCGGCGCGTGGTCGCGCGGACTTCGCGGCCCTGCGGCGTGATCTGTTGGCGCTTCCGGAGCTCACACTGGACGAGCGCGCAGTGACGCTTGCCGAACAGACGCAAGCGCCCTGGGGGCGGTGTCGCAGCATCGCGGCCCAACGCCGGTCGATCTCCTGGTGGCGGCGATCGCGGAGGTGCATGGAGTGACCGTGCTCCACTACGACCGTCACTTCGACGGGATCGCTCGTGTCACGGGCCAGCCGACCGAATGGCTCGCCCGGCGCGGAAGTCTCGACTAGCCGTTCACTCGATCGTTCGGGTCACAGGCCCCTCGCGTCGTTGAATCCGCCCGCCCCGGGCGCTACTTTCGGATCGCCCGAGGTTGCGCGATGCCGCGAATCTTCATCAGCTACCGACGCGACGAGACCGCCTACCCGGCGGGCTGGCTCTTCGACCGCCTGGGTGCGCGCTTCGGCGAGGACCAGATCTTCAAGGACGTCGATTCGATCGATCCGGGCGACGACTTCACGGAGCGGATCACGAACGCGGTCGGCTCGTGCGACGTGCTACTCGCGTTGATCGGCGAGGAGTGGCTGACCATGGCCGACGAGGACGGCGGCCGTCGGCTCGACAACCCCGACGACTTCGTCCGGCTGGAGATCGAGGCCGCCTTGGCGCGCGACACCCGCGTCGTGCCGGTGCTCGTCGACGGCGCGGCGATGCCCTTGGCCGAAGAGCTACCGCCGAGCCTTGCGCCGCTCACGCGCCGGCAAGCGCTCGAGCTGAGCCCGCAGCGGTTCGACTTCGACACGAACCGGCTGCTCGACGTGCTCGAGAAGATGGTCGCCGACGGGGAGGCGCCGCCCCCAGCGGCGACGCGCCCTGGCAGGTCGCGCCGCACGCTGATCGCCGCAGGCATCGCGGGCGCGGCCTTGCTCCTGCTCGTTCCGGCGGTCGTCTACGCCACGCGCGGAGGCTCCGACGAGACCCCGTCGGGCACGCCGGCGACGACGTCCGCGACGGGACAGGACTGGGTCGCCCAGGCGAACAAGATCTGCGCGGACGCGAACGACACGATCAGCGACCTGCCCAAGCCGAACGCGACGAGCCTCGAGTCAGTCGGCGCCGATGCCCTCGTCGGCTACGGCGTGACCGCCGTGAACATCAACAAGCGAATGGTCCGCGACCTCGGCGGGCTCTCGCCGCCCGAGGACGAAGCGGCGGCGCATCGGGAGCTGGTCCTCCGTGGCGCCAAGATGACCGAGGCCGCCGAGGAGTTCTTCGCCGCCCTCAAGGTCGGCGACATCCTCAGCGCCCAGGAGAAATCAGGCGCGCTCTCCGCCGCGGGCAAGGCGTTCGACGACCACGCGCTGAAGGTCGGCGCGACCACGTGCGCGGAGGGAGCGTCGCTCAGCGGCGTCGCGCTCCCGACGGGCTGAACCCGCCTCAGGGCCGAAGCTCGGTGAAGCCCGCCGCCGCGAAGTCGCCGTCGAAGGCAAAGGCGTTCCGGAGGCGCAGCGACCGCATCACAGCGAAGCTCGTCGCATCGACGAACGAGTACTCGCGCTCGTCGTGCTGCCGCAACCAGCGAAGCGCGCGCTCCTCGACGTCGGGCTCGACAGTCACAACGTCCACGCGGGCCGTGGCGCCGAGCATGTCGAGAAACGCGACCGCCGACCCGTGACCGCTACGCCGCCGTAAGAACGTCCACGTCTCGCCGCGAACGTGGTTCGACGTCACGAGCCGTTCGTCGCGCTGACGCTCGAGCAGCCGCAACGCGTCCTCGTGATGGGCGTCGCGCTTTCGTCGCGCGGCGACCCAGAACGACGTGTCCACGAAGATCAACGTGGATAGACGACGTCGTCGACACTCGCGGAGTCGCCCGGAGCGCCGTCGTCCGCTCCGACGAACGCCCAGAGCGGATCGTCCTCGACCGGAGGCAGCGGCCGGAGCTCGTCCGCGACGTACCGCCGCACGAGAGCTGCCTTCGACACGCCGGCCTCTCGGGCAGCCCGTCCGAGGGCGGCATCGAGCTCGGGCTCGATGGAGATCTGGAGCCGCTTCATCCGCGCCATGTTACATCACTCTACTGGAGTGATGTAGTGCCCGCAACGGCCACCGTCCTAAGCGGCGCTCAGCCGGCCGGCCCCGATCCGTTGTGGCCGTTCCGGCTCGCCGCGATGTAGTCGCGATACCAGCGGTAGCTCGCCTTCGGCACGCGCTCGAGCGTCGGGTAGTCGACGTAGACGATCCCGAAGCGCTTCGAGTACCCGTGCGCCCACTCGAAGTTGTCGAGCAGCGACCACACGAAGTAGCCCGCCATCGGCACGCCGGCGTCGATCGCGCGACTGATCGCGTCGAGGTGCGCCTCGATGTAGGCCTGCCGCTCGGGATCGTTCACCTCGCGGTTGTGCGTCGTGTGATCGCCGAACGCCGCGCCGTTCTCCGTGATGTAGATCGGCGGCGGGTCGTAGTCGTCCTTGACCCGCACGAGCAGGTCGAAGAGGCCGTTGGGGTAGATCTCCCAGTCCATCGCCGTGTACGTCGCCTCCGGGCGGACGTGGAGCGGCCGGCCTCCCTCCGGGTTCGCGCGCAGCACCTGACGCGAGTAGTAGTTGACGCCGAGGAAGTCGATCGGCGCGGAGATGACTTCGAGATCGCCGTCCTCGACCGGCGGGCCCGTCGGGTTCGACGGGGCGAAGTAGTCGAGGATGTCCGCCGGATAGCTCCCGCGGAAGATCGGATCGAGGAACCAGCGGTTGAAGAACCCGTCGGCATGCTGCGCCGCCAAGCGATCCGCGTCGCTGTCGCTCGCCGGGTACGCGGGGTTGAGGACGAGCGTGATGCCGACCTTCGAGTCGGGAGCGGCCCGCCGAATCGCCTCGACCGCCCAGCCGTGCGAGAGGAGCATGTGGTGCGCCGCCGCGAGCGCGTCGTCCGGGCTCGAGCGTCCCGGCGCGTGCTCGCCGGACCCGTACCCGAGCCACGCGGCGACCCACGGCTCGTTGTGGGTGATCCAGTGCTTGACGCGGTCGCCGAGCCGTTCGGCAATCGCCTCGGCGTACTCGATGAACGCTTCGGCGGTCGAGCGGACCGCCCAGCCGCCCTCGTCCTCGAGCGTCTGCGGCAGATCCCAGTGATAGAGCGTCGGGAACGGCGTCACGCCCTGCTCGAGCAGCTCGTCGATGAGCCGGTCGTAGAAGTCGAGGCCGGCCTGGTTCACCTTGCCGCGCCCCTCGGGAATGATCCGCGGCCACGCGATCGACAGGCGGAACGCGTCGAGCCCGAGCTCGCTCATCAGCCGGACGTCGTCGGGGAACCGGTGGTAGAAGTCGCACGCGATCGCGCCGCTCTCGCCGTTCCGGACCTTCCCGGGAGTCGCGCAGAACCGGTCCCAGATGCTCTCGCCGCGGCCGTCCTCGTCGACGGCGCCCTCGATCTGGTACGCCGCGGTCGCTGCGCCCCAGGCGAAGTCCGATGGGAACGAAGTCTTCTCGGTCATGCTGCAAGCCTCCTGACGAAGTGGTCGGGTCGTTCTTCGACGAGCGCCGTTCCCGCGCCGAGGTCGCCGACGTTGCGGTCGGCGCGGGCGCCGAGCTGTGCGTGCGAGAGCCCGCGCTCCGGGTGCGGGACGGCGGAGAGCAGAAGCCTGGTGTACGGGTGGAGCGGCTCGAGCAGCACCGAATCGGTCGGGCCCTGCTCGACGATCTGGCCGGCGTACATCACGAGGACCTCGTCCGCGATGTAGCGCGCGCTCGCGATGTCGTGCGTGATGTAGAGGAACGCGATCCCGAGCTCCTGCTTCAGCCCGAGCATCAGGTTGAGGATCCCGATCCGGATCGAGACGTCGAGCATCGAGATCGGCTCGTCCGCGAGGATCACCGACGGGTTGACCGCGAGCGCGCGCGCGATCGCGACGCGCTGGCGCTGGCCCCCGGAGAGCTCGTGCGGATACTTCGCGGCGTACTTCTCCGGCGGCACGAGGCCCACCGTGCGCAGCAGCTCGTGCACCCGAGGCGTGACGTCGCGCTTCGAGACGACGCTGTGGATCCGCACGGGGCGCTCGAGGTGGTGCCTGATCGTCCGCACCGGGTTCAGCGAGTCGAAGGGATCCTGGAAGATCATCTGCACCCGCGAGCGGTAGAGCTTGACGTCGCGGCGGCCGAGGACGTCCGTCCCGTCGTACATCACCGAGCCCGAGGTCGCGTCGTGCAGCCGCGCGAGGATGCGTGCGACGGTGCTCTTGCCGCTGCCGCTCTCGCCGACGAGCGCGGTGATCGTGCCCTGGCGGAGCGTGAAGCTCACGTCGTCGACCGCGCGCAGCTTCCCGAAGTCCTTCGTCAGCGCGCGGACGTCCAGCTCGGCGGTGCTCACGAGCGCGACTCCTCGACGAGATGACAGGCCACGTAATGGCCGGACGCGACCGGCTTGAGCACGGGCCGCTCCGTGGTCTGGCGCGCGTACAGCGCGGCGTCGCCGACCTGGCAATGTGGGCAGCGCGGGTGGAAGCGGCAACCGCTCGGCGGATCGCCGAGATCGGGCGGGCTGCCGGGAATGCCCGCCAGCCGATCGAGCGGCCCGGTGAGCGGAGGGAACGAGTCGAGCAGCCCGACGGAGTACGGGTGCAGCGAATTGGCGAAGAGCTCCGAGGACTCGGCCAGCTCGACGATCTCGCCCGCGTACATGATCGCGACCCGGTCCGCGAACTCGAGCAGCAGCGACAGGTCGTGCGTGATGAACAGCACCGCGAACCCGAGCTCGCGCTGCAGCTGCTGCACCTCCTGCAGGATCTCGCGCTGCACGACGACGTCGAGCGCGGTCGTCGGCTCGTCCATGATCACGAGCTCCGGCTCGAGCGCGAGCGCCATCGCGATGATCACGCGCTGACGCATGCCGCCGGAGAGCTGGTGTGGATACGCGCGTATGCGGCCGCGGTCGATCCCGACGAGGTTGAGGAGGTCGCCGGCCCGCTCCAGCGCGTCGCGCTTGCTCACGCGCTCGTGCGCTTTCATCATGTCCACGAACTGGTCGCCGACCCGCATCACCGGGTTGAGCGCGCTCATCGCGCTCTGGAACACCATCGAGACGTTGCGCCAGCGATAGCGGCGGCGCTCCTTCACGCTCAGTCCGACGACGTCGACCCCGCGGAACCGAATCGCCCCGCCGGTCACCTCCGCCGGCGGCTGCAGGATGCTGCAGGATCGCGTTCGCGGTGGTCGTCTTGCCGCATCCCGACTCACCCGCGAGGCCGACGATCTCGCCCGCGCGGATCGTCAGGTTGACGTGGTCGACGGCGCGCAGCGGTCGACCGGGCTGGAGGTAGTCCACGACGAGGTCGTCGAGCTCCAGCAGCACCTCGGTCTCGACGGCGGGAGCGATCGCGGGCGCGGCGTCCTGCACCAGACCGGTCACCGCGCTGCCTTCCGCCGCCGGAGACGCGGGTTCGCGAGCTCGTCGACGCCGTAGTTGATGAACACGAGCGCCGCGACGGAGAGCGCGAGCGCGACGCCCGGGAAGACGAAGTGCCACCACGCGCCCTGGAGCACGCTCGAGTTGTTCTGCGCCCAGTAGAGCGTCGTCCCCCAGGTGATCTTGTTCACGTCGCCGAACCCGAGGAACTCGAGCCCCGCGGCGAAGATGATCGAGAGGTAGAAGACGAGCAGGAAGCCGGCGGCGATGCGGCTCACCATGTTCGGCATGATCTCGCCGAACACGATCCGCCGCGTGCTCTCGCCGGAGACCTTCGCCGCCAGGACGAAGTCGCGGTTCCTGAGCGAGAGCGCCTGACTGCGGAGGATGCGTGCCTCGACCGCCCACGTCGTCAGGCCGAGGATCAGCACCATGGGGACCGGCCCGCGGCTCGGGATGAACGAGTAGACGACGATCAGCAGCGGCAGCGCCGGGATGACGACGAAGACGTTCGTCACCGTGTTGAGCACGTCGTCGACCAATCCGCCGGAGTAGGCGGCGACCATGCCGAGCGTCGCCGCGATCGTGGTCGAGATCACCGCCGCTGCGAAACCGACCGCGAGCGAGATCCTGGCGCCCCAGATGACCTGCGCGAAGACGTCGTAGCCCTGGTCGGTCGTGCCGAACCAGTAGTCCCGGCTCGGCGAGAGGCCGGGGAGCGCGACGATCTCGTCGGGCGGATGCTGCGCGATCACCGGCGCGAGCAGCGCGCAAAGGACGATCCCGCCGAAGACGATGATGCCGAAGCACGACTTCGGATTGGTCAGGAGGAGTCGCACCCACTCCGGCGAGCGAAGCCGGGCGCGAGGCGCGTCGGGAAGGGGGAACGCGACGGGGTCGATGGCCATGATCAGTTCGCGCGCACGCGCGGGTCGAGGAAGACGTAGATCACGTCCATGATGAAGTTGGCGACGAGGACGCAGACGGAGAACACGAGCAGCAGCGCCTGCGTCAGCGGGTAGTCCGAGCCGAGCGCGGCCTGCTGCAGCGTCAGCCCGACGCCGGGGTAGCTGAACACGAACTCGATGAAGACGAGCCCGCCGACCGCGGCGCCGAACTGAGACGCGAAGCCCGTCAGCGGCGGGAGGATCGCGTTCCGCCCCGCGTACATCGTCATCACGCGCCGGTCGCGGAGACCTTTCGCGTGCGCCATCGCGACGTAGTCCTCGTTGACCGTGTTGATCATCGTGTTGCGCATGCTGAGGAGCCAACCGCCCGTGAACACTCCGAGGATCACGAGCATCGGAAGCTGCGCGTGGCGGCCGACGGTCTGGAAGAAGTCCAGGCTGAACCCGGGTTCGATATCGGTGTTGTACGCATGCTGGATCGGGAACCAGCCCCACTTCAGTCCGAGGAAGTAGACGGCCACGAGCGCGGTGAAGAACGCGGGGAACGCACCGAGCGCGATGAGCAGCGGCGTGAAGACGGTGTCGACGACCCCGCCGCGACGCCACGCCGCGAGCATCCCGAGGAACGTGCCGATCACGAACGCGAAGAAGAACGCCACGCCGACGAGGAAGATCGAGTACGGCAGCGTGCGGCCGATGACCTCGCTCACCGGCGACGGGAAGTTCGAGGTCGAGATCCCGAAGTCGCCGTGGGCGAGCTGGCCGAGGTACGTGATGTAGCCCTGGAGCAGCGGCTCCTTCTGGAACCCGAGCGAGTCGCGGAGGTTCTGGATGGCATTCGGGTTGGCCGCGAGCTGGGCGGGCGAGAGCCGCGCGAGCATCCCGTCGATCGGCTCGCCGGGCATCATCCGCGGCAGCAGGTAGTTCAGCGTGATCGCTCCCCAGAGGGCAATCACGTAGAAGCCGAGGCGACGAAGGAGAAATCTCACAGCGTTCCCGAGTATTGCCCGGCGGGCGCCCCGCGGCCAGGGCGCCCGCCGGCTTGGGGGAGGGTTAACGGATCCCGGTCCTCAGCTTCTTGCCGCCGCGACAGATCGTCGTGAGCAGCACCGAGTTCTCGGGGTAGGTGTTGTAGATCGGTCGCACGTAGTGGTTCTGCGGCGACGGGAAGCAGTGGAAGTACTTCGTGCTGTAGGTCGACCACTGCGGCCCGATGAAGAGCGGGATCACCGGCAGCTTCTGCAGCCAGAGCGCCTGCAGCTGCGTGGCGATCTTCTTCTGGCCTGCCACGTTGAGGTTCGACTTCCACGAGTTGAGGAGGCTCGTCGCGGTCGAGTCCTGGAAGTGCGCGAAGTTGCCCGTGTTGACGGCGTCCTCACCCGACGGGACGTACGTGTTCCTGTGCATGTTGTTGAAGAAGAAGCCGTACGGGGAGCCCGTCGCGGCCGTCTGCCACAGGAGCGTCACGAACTTCGTGCTCGTCGCGTTCGGGAACCACTCGCCCCAGCCCGGCTCGAGCTTGACGCTTGCGTCGATGCCGATGTCCTGGAGGTTCTTGGTGATGATCTGGAGCGACGCGACCCAGTCGGACCAGCCCGAGATGACGTGGATCGTGAACCTGACCTTGTCGCCCCTCGGGTCGACCAGGTCGTTGCCGCTGTACTTGAAGCCGTTCGACGTCAGCATCCGCTTCGCGGCGGTCGGGTTGTAGGCCCCGAGCGCCTTCGCGTCGGCCTTGATCTTCTTGTTGGTCACCCAGCTGGGGAACAGCTGCGAGAGGCCGATCGCGTCGGTCGGCGGCGCGTAGCCGTACTCGCCGAGCTTCGACACCTTCTGGCGGTCGATCGCCATGCTGACCGCCTTGCGGAACGCAATGAGGCTGTACGGGTACTTCCCGGTGTCGAACATCAACGAGATCGGGTACGCCGTGGTGTCGTAGAACGCGTGGTAGTAGAGCGGGCTCTTCGCGATGTACGACTTCTCGACGTTCGGGACGAAGTTGTGCGTCCAGTCGGCCTTGCCGCTCACGATCTGGAGCAGCGCGGCGTCGTTCGAGGTCGCCTGGATGTACTCGACGCACGAGAACTTCGGCGAGCCCTTCTTCCAGTAGCGCGGGTTCCGCTCGAGGACGTAGTCCTGCGCGTTGAAGCGCGACACGCGGACGAACGGGCCCGAACCGACCGGGTTCGAGTTCGTGAACTTGTCGATGTCCTGCACCTTCGAGAAGATGTGCTTCGGGACGACGAAGATGCCGTTCAGGTTGACCGAGACGAACTGCGAGTCCTTCGTCTTGAGCCTGATCACGACGCCGTAGGTCCCGCTCTGCCTGACCGAGGCGACGTTCGTGTCCTTGCGGAACATCCCGAGGATGTCCATCGTCGGGGCCTGCCGCCCGGCGGTCAGGCTGTAGACGACGTCGGCCGCGGTGAGCGGCTTGCCGTCCGACCAGCGGACGCCCCGCCGGATGTTCAAGCGTGAGCGTCTTGCCGCCGCCGCTCCAGGTGTAGCTCTGCGCGAGCCACTTGTACTGGCGCCCGCCGCCGGCGGGCGTCGTGATCACAAGCGGTTCGTACATGCCGCCGCGCACAAAGCTCGACGACGGGAGACCCTGGACGTACGGGTTGAAGTTACGGACGAACGCCGGATCGCCCGAGCCTGTTGCGACGAGGCATCGGTGCGCGGCCGCGTCAGCTGCGGACGGCGCCGCCATGCCATCTGTTCGCGCGGCCGAGCTCCCGGCGAGAGTGCCCACGAGCGCGGCCCCCGCGACGAGGCTCGCCGCTGCCGGCGCCCTGAGACGTGCTGGAAGGAGCATTTCCCATTCCTTTCTTCCGCGGTCGCAGGGGAGCGCGAGCGGAGGGTCCACGAGGGTGTGCTCTGAAACTTTCCCGGTAACGGTACAACACTCGTTTTCGGAAAGTCAAGGCTGAGGAAAGCCATATTTCGCATTGACTGTCGACCGATGGTCTGCTTAAGCTAGTGGTTAATGCGTAACCGTTTCCAGGACGAGAGCGGCGGCAACGGCGGGAACGGCCCGCCGACGATCCGCGACATCGCGGACGCCGCGGGCGTCTCGATCGCGACCGTCTCCCGCGTCCTGAACGGCCGGCCGGACGTCTCGACGGCCACGCGGGAAGCCGTGCTCCGGGTCGTCCGCGAGCAGGGTTTCAGCATGAACCGCAGCGCCCGTGCGCTCTCCGGCGGGCGCACCGGCCTGATCGGCGTCACCCTGCCGATGGTCCACGTCGAGTACTTCAGCCGGATCCTCTGGGGCGCCTCGGAGGCGCTCTACGAGCACGACATGCGAGTCGTCCTCTGCCCCACGATGCACGAGCGCGAGCGCGAGGTCACGCTCCTCGAAAGGCTCCTCCAGGGGACGACGGACGGTGCCCTGCTGCTGCTGACCAGAGAGTCGAGCGACGCGCTCACAGCGCTCGAGCGACAGGGGTATCCGTTCGTCGTCCTCGATCCGCGCCAGCCGGTCGACGAGCGGGCGCCGGTCGTGTCGGCCGGACACCTCGCCGGCGCGAAGGCTGCGACCGAGCATCTGCTCTCACTCGGCCACCGCCGGATCGGCGTGATCACCGGGCCGCACGGCTGGGTCGCGAGCGTGCAGCGCCTCGACGGCTACCAGGTGTCGCTCGCCGCCGCCGGCGTGCCCTCCGACCCGAGGCTGATCGCCAAGGGCAACTTCACGAACGAGAGCGGCTACGAGGCGGCATCGGAGCTGCTGAGCCTTCGGAAGCCGCCGACGGCGATCTTCGCCTTCAACGACGAGATGGCGGTCGGCGCGATGCGAGCCGCCGAGGAACGCGGGCTCCAGATCCCGCGCGACCTCTCGATCGTCGGCTTCGACGACCTCGAGAAGACGCAGATCGTCACGCCGGCACTGACGACGGTGCGTCAGCCCCTCGCGGAGATGGGGCGAATGGCGGTCAGCCTGCTCACGCGGCTGCTCGAGGATCAGCCGATCGAAGCGATGCGCGTCGAGCTCGCGACGAAGCTGGTCGTGCGCGAGTCGACGGCGCCGCCGCGGTCGGCGATCTAAGCCGGTCTCAAGACTCGGCTGCGATCGCGTACTCGTGTGCGTCGTCGAAGCCGAAGGTCCAGGCGACGGCCTGCCGCGCGGAGACGGTGTCAGGTGGGACGCGGAGGAAGTAGCGGCGGTGGCTGCCGTCGGGGTCGGGTGTCGAGTTGATGACCTCGACGACGGTGAGTAGCTCGCCGTCAACAGGCCGAACGATTCGGCCCAGCTGACCGTCGCCAAGGGGAGTCTGGTCGCCGTTAGAACGTCAGTCTTGTGAGCGCTCGAGCGACTCTGTCTGGCGTCTCAGCTCTCGACCGATCCGCCAGCGGCTGCCCTCGGCACGGTTCAGCTCGCAACAACCGAGCCTCGCTATGCAGCTGCGACGCTCCGGGCGGTTTCGAACAACGCCTCTGGCATCGGCATCGGTAGCCGCCAGGTGAACGCCACCGGACGCTCGCCGTGGTGTTCGACGTAGTCGGCGGGACCGAGGAACGTGAACGGTTGCGTCCCGAGCTCGAACGTCTTCCGTTCGCGGACGAATAGGAGGATCCGCGTGTCTTGGGATCGATGGTTGATGTAGCGCTGGACGGTTGGCTGTCGCGGTGTCTGGCGAGATTGGGACTCCCAGTGGAACAGCTCGCGGTTGATCGCGTAGTCGCGGTACATCGTCGTCGGCGAGTAGTCGCGCTCGGCCTTGTGGAGGTCGACGAAGAACACGTCGCTCCTTGCCTGCGGAACCCAGAGGATTCCGCCCTGAGTCACCTTCGGTTTCACGCCTTCGCCGAAGCCGAGCGCCGCGACGACTTCCTGCCGGGAGTAGCGCGCGTGGAGCGTTAGGGGGATCTCGCTCGGTAGTAGCGACGGCGATGCCGGCGTGCTCGACCGCTGGTCGATGACGTCGAGCAGCTGGAGGAGTTCGTCGCGGATTGCGTCCTCGCGCCAGAGGGCCTCGAGAAAGTCCGCGAGGTTCTCGTGGCCGGCGGTGCCGGAGCCGAGCCCCCAAGCGAGCATCGTCATCAGGCGCTTGTGACGTTCATCGAGGTCACGCTCGCGCGGCGGTCTGCTCGCGAGGATCTGTTCGCGGTAGAACGCGACTCGCTCGGGATCGTCGATGTGCGTCAGTCGAGTGAGCGCTTTCAGCGTGCGCGCTTCGAGCGTCGGGTCGGCGGGGGGCGCAGTCGTCCGACCGGCGTCGCGGCGCAGTCGCGTCCAGCTTCCGCTGCGGTAAACGTCCTCGAGTCGATGATCGTGGCGATCCAGGAAGTCGCCGAGTCGAGTACTGTCCGGCTCCGCGCGGAGATCGGCGACGAGCGTTGCCCAGCGCGAGCGGCGAACGGCCGCTCGGAGGTTGTCGAGCACGATCTCGCGACTCTGGCGGTCGAGGTCGACGGTGCACCCGGCCGGCAGGAATGGGAAATCGGCCGCGACTTGGTCGATGATCGGGCCGCGGCGGGTGTCGAGGATCGCCTGCAGCCGATCTTCGAAGCGGAACTCGCGACGGTGCTGGCCGATCAGGTCGATGACCGTGAGGTGACTCTTGCCGGCAGCGCGGCGCAGCCCGCGTCCAAGCTGCTGGGTGAATACCGTCGCTGACGCTGTCGGCCGAAGCAGGAGGACGCAGTCAACGTCGGGCACGTCGACGCCCTCGCCGAGAACCTCGACGGAGAACACACAGCGGAGCCGACCTGCCCGCAGAGCCGCAAGTTGCCGGTCACGCTCATGTGGCGGGTCGTCCCCGGTGAGCGCAACGCTCTCCAGTCCGGCCTGGGTGAACTTCAGTGCCATGTAGCGTGCGTGCTCCTTGGAGACGCAGAAGCCGAGCGCGCGCATCGTGCCGGGATCAAGCACGATCCGCTCGACCGCCTCCAGAAGCTTCGCGACGCGAAGGTCGTCGTTGGACAGGAGGTTGCTGAGCTCGTCGAGGACGTAGCCGCCGCGCCGCCAGGTGACTTGGCTCAGGTCGGTTCCGTCCGCGACGCCGAAGTACTGGAACGGGACCAGGAAGCCCTGGTCGATCGCCTCCCAGAGGCGCAGCTCGACCGCGACCCGTTGGTCGAACCAGCTCGTCACGTCCCGTCCGTCGAGGCGCTCCGGCGTCGCGGTCAGTCCCAGTAGCTCTCGTGGAGAGAGATGGTTGAGCAACCGGTCGTATGTCGCCGCCGCGGCGTGATGGAACTCGTCGACAACGAGAACATCGAACGTGTCCGGGGCGATCTGCTCCAGTCGCGCCTCCTGCAGCGACTGGATCATCGCGAAGACGTGCCGTCCTTCGGCGATCCGGCCCCCACCGTGGACCTCTCCGAACGCGCCGTCGCGCAGGACGGCCCGGTAGGTCGCCAGCGACTGCCTGAGGATCTCCTCGCGATGCGCAACGAACAGCAGCGACAGGTCGCCATGCCGGTGGACAAGCTGCCTGTAATCGAGCGCAGCGACGACGGTCTTGCCTGTCCCGGTCGCGGCAACCACGAGATTTCGGTGACGGTCGTGCCGCTCGCGCTCGATTGTGAGCGCGTCCAGCATTCGCTGCTGGTGTGGGTACGGCCGCACGTCAAGGCCCGCGAAGGAGATCGTCGAGGCCTCCCCGAGCGAGCGGCGGTCGAATTCCCGCAGCGCCTGCTCCAGCTCTTCGCCGTTGACGTCCGGGTGGTAGGGCTCGAAGTGCTCTGACGCCCAGTGGCTCTCGAACGTCATCCGGATCCGGTCGATCACATGCGCGGCGTCGATCGAGGACAGGCGCACGTTCCACTCAAGCCCGTCGAACAGTGCGCTGTGCGAGAGGTTCGACGAGCCCACGAACGCTGTGGTCAGCCCGGACGCACGCTCCAGCAGCCATGCCTTGGCGTGCAGCTTGGTCGTCCGCGCGTCGAACGCAACCCGCACGTCGGCGCCAAGCGACACGAGCTCGTCGACAGCCCGCTTCTCCGTCACACCCATGTACGTCGTCGTAATCACCCTGACTCGGCCGCCGCGGCCAAGAACGTTCCCAAGCGCCTCGCGGAGATGGCGTACGCCCGACCAGATCACGAACGCGCACAGCAGATCGACCGAGTCAGCGCTCGCGAGCTCGGCCCGGAGCTCGGACCCGATGTTCGGCTGCCCGACAGCGTTGACGAGCAGATCACTCTGGCTGAACGGCGTTGCCGGCAACGGCGGCAGCGGAACGACGTCACCAAGCGGGGATCGGCCCCTGATCCCCTGAAGCACCCGAGCTGGTAGCGCGACCTCTGCATCGCTACCGGCACCGGGCGCAAACCTCCGGAGGATCTCGTTGACCGTCCGAGCCTGCACGTCGGCGGCAGCCCCCTCGACACGCAGCTCGCGCCGCAACTCGTCCATCGCATGCCGCGCGAGACGGTCAGGCGCCTCAGCGGCATCCAGCGGAGACTCGTCGAGCACTTCTGCGGCGACTGCAGCCAGGTCACGCTCGAGCGCACGCGTGATCAGATGGTCGCGCGGGCCTGGATCCGTCGAAGCCATCGGCCGATCATCGCGCACCACACAGGAGCCGCGTCAGCTCCTGGGCAAGGACAACGAACCGGAATCCGCAGGCGACCTACGGTCGCGCGTCTTCTACCGACGCGGTCTCGCCCAGCAGGACGCGACGCACGAACGCCTCGCGGGTCTCGCGAGGCAGGCGCGGCTCGTCAGTCCATACGCGGTCGGGGATCGTGGGCGTGGCGAGCAGGTGGGCGGCCTCCGCGGCAGGCAGGGGCGCTACTGGGCGATCTCCCAGATGTGACCACCGGGATCGCGGAAGCTGGCGGTGCGGATGCCCCACGGGCGATCCATCGGGCCGTTGAGCAGCTCGACCCCGCGTGCTTTCAGCTCCTCGCACATCGCATCCACGTCGTCGACGGCAAGCGTGAGCTGAAAGCGCGCCCCGGCGTCTGGACTCGCGACCGCCGCAGGGGCGACAAGGTCGTCCGCCTCACTCGACTTCAAGAGGTTGATGAGTGTCTCGCCGAACTTGAAGACGGCCGAGTTGTCGTCCTCGTAGAAGACCGGTAGCCCGAAGACGTCGTTGTAGAAGCGCTTTGCCGCCGCCAGGTCCTCGACGAAGAGCGTGATCGCAGGGATCGCTCCCGGCCACGCTGTCTGAGTCGATTCGTTCACGTGCGATCTCCTTCCTTTCGTTACGCGGCCTAGGGGAACCGCGAGGTGTTCGGGTCGAGGTCGAGGCTGCCGCCGTCGTGGCATTCGTCCGGCACGAGGTACTCCGGGCTCGAGCCGCTGTGGAGCGAGTTCTCGACGAGCTGCTGCCGCATCATCTGCCGCGCGGTTGCCTCGGAGAGGCTCATTCGCTGCCCGATCCCGACCGCCGACTGGAGCGCGTAGCACTCGGTCGTTCCCTCGTCCGCCACGCCGCGGAGATGCCAGGACTCGTGGGCCAGGACGGCGAGCGCGCGGGCGGTTTGGCTCCCGCGTTCCTCGTTCTTGAACGCGAGGCGGTAGAGGTCGAGGCAGCGCTCGGGCGCGAGGTACGCGAGGTCGCCTCCGACGGCGGCGACGCCGTCGCTGTGCTGGACGGCGCCGACGTACTTGCCCGACTCGTCGCAGCGGATCGTCACCTGGTGGCCGGCGATGCGGGAGGCCTCTTCGGAGAACCGCGCGGTGGCCGCCGCACGCGTGTCCGCATCGAGTGAGTCCCAGCCGGTTCGGGTGTCGAGCTGCCACGCGGACACCGCGAGCGCGCCGATCAGGGCGAGCCCGATGGCCAGCCCACGCCACCGCCGGCGCGGCCGCTCGACGAGCGGAGTCGGCTCGGGTTCGGACGGCTCGCGCGCCTCCTCGATCAGCGCCTCGAGCTCCTCGCCCGTCTCACCCGAGTACGGGAGCCAGAGCTCCTCCTGCCCGTCGCGGACGAGCAGCAGCTCCTCGGCCTCGTCGGCGTAGCCGTAGCGCTCGCGATCGACCGCGAGCGGTCCGCGGTCGCCGCGAGGCTCCGCGTGGCGGACGAAACGCGCCGGAGAAGTAGTGGAGCTCGAGACCGAGCGCGATCAGGAACGGGAGCCAGATCGGCACGAGCAGTCGCAGTTCGTACGGGCCGAAGAGCCACGCGACGACGAACAGCGCGAGGCCGACCCGCAGGGCAACGATGCGACTCACGAGCCGAAGGTAGCGCTACGTGATGGCCCGCCTGAGGCCGCGGCCCGGCGTTGCGCCCGTGGGCACGCCGTCCCGGAGCACCGGGACGCCGTTCACGAGCACGTGCACCATGCCCTCGGCGACGACGCGCGGCTCGTCGTACGTGGCGCGGTCGACGACGTCGTCGGGGCGGAACGACGGCGACGTCCGCCGCGGCGCCCGGCGCCAGTCGGCCGCGGTCGGCGAGGCCGAAGCGATCGGCGGCGGCCGTCGAGAGGTGCCGGACGGCATCGACCCAGCTGAGATCGCCGAGCTCGCGCACGTGGCGCCCGAGGTAGCGGGCGAACGAGCCCCAGCCGCGCGGATGCGCGTAGCGGCCGACGAAGATTCCGTCGGACGACGCCATGTGCGCGTCGTGCCGTGTCAGCGCGCGCACGTCCTCCTCGTCGAAGTCGCCCTTGTCGAGGATGACTCCCACGTTCAGGCGGCTCTCGGCGAGGATCGTGCACACGAAGGCAGCCTCGTCGAGACCGGCCTGCTCCGCGGCGGCGGCGACGCTCGAGCCCTCCGCCCACTTCCACGCCGGCGCTTCGACGTGCGACAGCCGCATCGCGTCGGGGCGCGGCGGCCGTAGACGCCGCTGAACCGCGGGGTCGACGAGCCGCGCGATCACGTCGTCGACGCTCCCTTCCTGAACCCACACGGGCAGAGCGGCCATGGCGAGGAGCGAGCTGCCGGCGCGGTAGGGGTACGCGTCGTAGGTGAGGTCGGCGCCCGCCGCGCGCTCCTCGTCGAGCAGCTCGAGGATCGCCGGCGCCTTCGACCAGAGATGCGACACGTGCGCGGCGACGCCGCTCGTGCGGGCGATCTCGGCCACCTCGCGCAGTCCCTTCGGCCGCGCCGCGCGCCGTAGCCGCGCATGTGCGTCACGTAGACCGCGCCGGCATCAGCCACCGGACGACAGAGCGCGGCGAGCTCGTCGGTGTCCGCGTAGCGGCTCGGGATGTAGTCGAGGCCGCTCGAGAGGCCGACGGCGCCGTCGTCGAGCGCCTCCTCGACCTGGCGCTGCATCGCCGCGAGCTCGTCCCGCGTAGCCGCGCGCGACGCGGTGCCGACGACGTTCAGCCTGATGTTCCCGTGCGGCGCGAGGTACGCGACGTTGACCGTGCTGAGGCCGTCGAACGCGCCGACGAACTCGCCGACCGACCACGGCGCAGTGGTCGGCAGCCGTCCGTTCACCGCCGCGAAGTAGTCGCTCATCTGGGCGACCGTCTCCGCTGTGCCGGGCGCGAACGAGCAGCCGTCCTGACCGATCACGTACGTCGTCACGCCCTGGTGCAGCGCCGGGAGGTGCACGCGGTCGGAGAAGAGGATCGCGTCGCCGTGCACGTGCGCGTCGACGAATCCCGGCGTGACGAGGCAGCCGGCGGCATCGAGCTCGGTGCGGCCGGGCTCGGGAACGTCGCCGACCCGCACGATGCGATCGCCCTCGATCGCGACGTCCGCCGCACGAGCGTCGCCGCCCCGCCCGTCGATCACGGTGCCGCGGCGGATGACGATGTCGACGCTCAGAGGTTCGGCAGCTGCTTGAGCAAGTCGAGGATGGTGCTAACAGGAACGCGCTCGATGACCTGGCGAAGGATCCCCGCCACCGTGGAGTTGACAGCGTCCGCTCGTTCCGCGTCGTCGACGGCACGGACGAGCCCCGCGCGAAGGAGATCCTCGAGCTGGCTGACCTCGATTCCCTGCTCGCGCGCGAAGGTTTGCAGCGACTGGCCGCTGGCGAAGGCGAGGACGATCTCCTCGCGCGAGACTCCGAGCTCGCACGCGGCGCCGTCCAGGCCCGACAAGACGATCTGCTCGGCGACCTCCTGGAAGCCGCCCGGGCTTCGCCACTCGCGCATGGCGCACGGGTCGGCGGACTTTGCCGGCGCGTACGACGCTCCGCCCAGTCCGAGATACAGGGCGACGAGCGCAACGGCGGCGGCTGTGGCGACGACGATCGCTCGCATCAGACGCTCACGTCCTTCCGGCTGATCAGGATCGGCACGAGCGCGGCCAGGCCGAGGAGGGCGGCGACGAGGAACGAGTTCGAGAACGCGTGCGTCACCGCGCGGTCGAGCTGGTCCTGGAGGTCGGAAATGAGGTCTGCGTGGGCCGCGTCGTCCTCGTTGCCGATCACGTCCCCGACGTCGGGGATCCGCGCCTCGGCCTCCGCTTCGTTGACTGCGACGAGGATGTCGCGGGCGACGGCGATCTTGTCGAGCGGTGGGATTTGGCTGTCGAGAACGACCGCGGTGCCGGCCGCGAGGGCTTCGTCCTCGCCCTTCATCAGATCGTGCGTGAAGATCGGCGTCAGGAGCAGCAGCCCGAGGACGACGCCGGCGTGGCGGGCGGCGATCGTCCAGCCGCCGTGCACCGCCTGCTCCGAGCGGCCTGCCAACGCGCGTTCGGTGAGCGCCGACAACGCGAGACCGAGGCCGGCGCCGACGGCGACCTGCGGGAGCACCGTCCACTCGGCTCCCGAGTGCGGCAGCCAGCCGAGCGCTGCGAGACCTCCCGCGATCAGGATCACACCCGACGCCGCTCGCGACCAGAGCGGCGTGATCCGCCCGCCGAAGCGCGCGGCGGCGATCGCCGCGAGCGGCATCACAGTCAGGACGAGGCCCGCGGCGAGCGGCTCGAGGCGCCAGCCGTTGATCAGCAGGATCGCAAGCAGGAAGACCGCGGCCACCAACGCGCCGGAGACGAGCAGCAGCGCGGCGTTCGCGGCGATGTGCGGCCGCCCCGCCGGCTCGGGCACTCGCGCGCCACGCACACCGACGATCGCGAGCAGCGACACGGCGACGAACGGCGCCTGCAAGGCGAAGATCGACTCCCAGCCGAGCAGCTGCGTGAAGACACCGCCGACCGCGGGCCCGAGCGCGAGACCCGCGACACCCGCGAGCGCCCACACGCGCGCGGCGGGAGCGTCGGCGCCGGACGCCTGGGTGAGCAGGTCGAGCGCGGCGCACACGACTGCTGCACCCGCGACTCCCTGGACGGAGCGCGAGGCGACGAGCCACTCGAACGACGGCGCGAACGCGCAAACGAGCGCGGTCGCGGCGAACACCAGCACGCCGAGCCCGAACACCGGAACGGGGCGGCGCCGCGCGATGTACGCCGCCGGCAGCGCCGACACCGCGAGCGCCAGGTTGAACGACGTCAGCACCCAGGCGAGCGTCTGGACCTCGACGTCGTACTGCCCAGGATCTCGGGCAGCGCGATCGTGACCACCGACGAGTCGGCGAGAACGATCCCGACCGCGAGGCCGAGGAGCGCGATGCGCTGCGTGCGTCGTGCGCTCAGACGACGCACTGGTTCAGTCTACGACGTTCGCTCGAAGGCCTTCTTCAATGCCCGCCTCGTGAGCACCTCCGCCAGGTGGACGCGGTACTCGCCCGACGCGTAGCTGTCGCCGATCGCGTCGCCGAGCACGTCGCGGCACCTGCGCGGCCGCCGCGGCGATCGCATCGGCGTCGCCCGAGCTGCCGACGAGCGACTCCGCGGCCGCCGTTGCGTGTACCGGCGGTGACGTCACGCCGCCGATCGTGATCCGCGCGGCGGTGCACTTGCCGCCCTCGACCGAGACCACGGCGGCGACGCCGACCACCGCGTAGAACGACGCGGGATGGCGGTGCTTCACGTACGCCGCGCCCGTCCCGGCGGGCGTCGCCGGCACGTTCACCGACGTGACGAGCTCGTCCGTCTCGAGCGCGGTCGTGAAGATCCCGCGGAAGAAGTCGTCGGCCGCAATCTCGCGCTCGCCGCCCTTCCCGGTCGCGGTGATCGTCGCGCCGAGCGCCTTCAGCACCGTCGGGTAGTCGGCGGCCGGATCGGCGTGCGCAACGCTTCCGCCGATCGTTCCGCGGTTGCGCACCTGGGCGTCGCCGATCAACGCCGCGGTTTCCGGGATCACCGGCGCGATCCCGATCATCACCTTCGAGCCTGCGACCTGCGCGTGGGTGGCGAGCGCACCGATCGCGACGCCGCCGTTCTCCTGCGAGATCCCGTCGAGCCCGGGCACGCGGCCGATGTCGACGAGCGCGGCCGGCGTCGCCAGGCGGAGCTTCATGATCGGCAGCAGGCTGTGGCCGCCCGCGATCGGCCGCGACGTCCTCGCCGAGAAGCGAGATCGCCTCGTCGAGGCTCGTCGGCCGGTGGTACGCGAACTCGGCTGGTCGCATCGTGTACATCGCGCTCCTCCTAACCCTTCGCCTGCTTGCATCGCCCGCCACACGCGTTCCGGCGTCAGCGGCATGTCGAGGTGCGTGATGCCGAGCGGCGCGAGCGCGTCCATCACCGCGTTCACGACGGCGGGCGTCGACGCGATCGTGCCGGTCTCGCCGGCGCCCTTGACGCCGAGCGGGTTGACGTCCGTCGGCGTCTCCGTCCGGTCGACCTCGAACGACGGGAAGAACTCCGCCTTCGGGACGGCGTAGTCCATCATGCTCGCCGTCTCGAGCTGGCCGTTCTCGTCGTAGACGCTGCCTTCCCAGAGCGCCTGCGCGACGCCCTGCGCGATGCCGCCGTGCACCTGGCCGTCGACGATCATCGGGTTGATGACCTTGCCGACGTCGTCCACCGCGACGTAGCGCAGGAGCGTCACCTCGCCCGTCTCGTCGTCGATCTCGACCACCGCGACGTGCGTCCCGAACGGGAACGTGCAGTTCGGCGGGTCGTAGTAGGTCGTGTCGTCGAGGAACGGCTCCTCGCCCTCGGGCAGGTCGTACGCGAGCGCGGCCGCACCGGCGATCTCCTGGATCGTCTTGGCGTTCTCCGGCGAGCCCTTGACGAACGCCTTGCCGTCCTCGTAGACGATGTCGTCGGCGATGCGCCTCGAGCATGTGCGCCGCGATGCGCCGTGCCTTCTCCTTGATCTGCTGGACGCTGTTGTAGACGGCGGTCGCGCCGACGGCGGCGCTGCGGCTCGCGTAGGTGCCGTAGCCGAACGGCGTGCTGTGCGTGTCGCCGAGCTCGACGGTGACGTCCTCGATCGGGATCCCGAGCTCGTCCGCGACGATCTGCGAGATCGTCGTCTCGTGGCCCTGGCCGTGCGGCTGGGTGCCGATCGTGACGACGACCTTGCCGGTCAGGTGGACGCGGACGTTGGCGCTCTCCCACATCGAGGCGCCCCAGCCCTCGCCGACCGTGCCGATCCACGCCGACGGTGCGGCGCCGCAGATCTCCACGTAGGTCGAGAACCCGATGCCGAGGTGACGCCCGTCTGCGCGAGCCTGCTTCTGCTCGTCGCGGAAGCCGTCGTAGTCGACGATCTCGAGCGCCCGGTCGAGCGCCTTCTCGTAGTCGCCGGTGTCGTACTTGAGCCCGCGCAGGATGCCGGGGTCGTACGGGAACGCGTCCGGCGGGATGAAGTTGACGCGCCGCACCTCGACCGGGTCGAGGTCGAGCTCGCGCGCGACGAGGTCGACGGCGCGCTCGACGACGTAGGTCGCCTCGGGCCGGCCGGCGCCGCGGTAGGCGTCGACCATCCCGGTGTTCGTGTAGACGCCGAGCACCTGGCAGTGGATGTTCGGGATCCGGTACGCGCCCGAGAGCATCCGGCCGTAGAGCGTCGTCGGGATGCCCGGCGCGATCGTCGAGAGGACGCCGCCGAGGTTCGCGTACGTCTTCGCCTTGAGCGCGGTGATCGTGCCGTCCTTCTTCGCGCCGACCTCGAGGTACGTGATGTGGTCGCGGCCGTGCGTCGTCGCGGTGTAGTTCTCGCTGCGCGTCTCGACCCACTTGACGGGCCGCCCGACCTTCGCGGCGAGCGCGGCCATCAGCACGTACTCGTGGTAGAGGAAGATCTTCGTCCCGAAGCCGCCGCCGACGTGCAGCGCGATGCAGCGCATCTTCGTCTCGGGGATCCCGAAGACGAACGCGGTCATCAGGAGCCGCATGATGTGCGGGTCCTGCGAGGTCATCCAGACCGTGTACTCGCCGGTCGACGGCTCGTACTGCGCGGCGGCGCCGCGCACCTCCATCGGGTTCGGGATCAGCCGCTGGTTGACGAGGCGCTGCTTGACGACGACGTCCGCGTCGGCGAGCGCCTTGTCGGTCGCCTCGGCGTCGCCGACCGTCCAGTCCATGACGATGTTGCCCGGCGCGTTCTCGTGCAGCTGGAGCGCGCCGTCCGCGGCCGCCTCCTCGGCGTCGACGATCACGTCGAGCGGCTCGCAGTCGACGTCGATCAGCGCGAGTGCGTCCTCGGCCGCGTAGCGCGTCTCGGCCACGACCGCGGCGACGCCCGCGCCCGTGAACATCACGCGGTCGATCTCGAGCGCCCGCGGCGTGTTGACGAAGTTCTCGACGCCGCCCGCCTGCCATGCGCACGGCAGCGCCGGCAGCTGCTCGAAGTCCTTGCCGGTGAAGACGGCGACGACGCCCGGAGCCTCAGCGGCCTTCGTCGTGTCGATGCTCTTGATCCGCGCGTGCGCGTACGGCGAGCGCAGGATCGCGACGTGCGTCATCCCGGGCAGCTTGAGGTCGTCGAGGTACTTCGCCGCGCCGGTGATCAGGCGCGCGTCCTCGACGCGCTTGACGGGCTGGCCGATGAGCCCGGTGGGTGTCTCGACGGTCGTCATGCCGTCACCTCCACGACTTTCGCCGCTTCGTGGACGGCCTGGACGATGTTCTCGTAGCCCGTGCAGCGACAGAGGTTCCCCTCGATCGCGTGCCGGATCTCCGCGTCGGTCGGATCGGGGTTGACCTCGAGGAGATCGACGACGGACATGATCATCCCGGGCGTGCAGAAGCCGCACTGCAGCCCGTGCTTCTCGCGGAACGCTTCCTGCACGGCGTGGAGGTCGCCGTTCGAGGTGAGACCCTCGATCGTGGTGATCTCGGCTCCGTCCGCCTGGACCGCGAGCACGGTGCACGACTTCACCGCCTTGCCGTCGAGGTGAACGGTGCACGACCCGCACTGAGAGGTGTCGCAGGCGATCTTCGTACCGGTGAGCCCGACGTGGTCGCGGATGAAGTCCACGAGCAGTGTTCGCGGCTCGACGTCGGCCTCTCGGCGGACACCGTTGACGGTGATCGCGACGTCCATCGGCCCTCCTTCGGTCGAATGGCCCGATGGCGGTGGAAGAAGCAGGGGCGCCTCCCCCAGCGCCATGGCGACCTTACGCCTCGGTAGCGCGGTTGTCATCTCGGCCGAGGTGCGCGGGCGGGGCGGTAGGAGGCGGCCGGCGGCCGCCTCCTACCCACCAGCGACACCTCTACGCGGACGGCTGCTGCTGCTCCTCTCGCTGCTGCTCGTCGCTGCTCGGCAGCTGGTCCTGCAGGCTGGACGAGAGCTCCTCGCCGTGCCGGCCCGCGCTCTCCTTCGCCGTCTCCATGGCGGCCTGCGCGCTCTCCTGCGCCACCTGCTTGCCGCGCTCCACTCCCTCGCGCGCCACCTCGCCGACCTTGTCGGAGGCCGGGCCGAGCTTCTCGTCCTCGAGCCGCGTCGTCGGGAGCAATAGACCGATGACGAACCCGACGCCCGCCGCGCCCACGGCGAGCCCGAGGGGGTTCCGCTCCGCAGCGTCCTTCGCACGCCGCATCTGCGCGCGGTCGGGGATCGGCTTCATCGCGACGTCCTTCGCCCCGCTGAGGCGCGACGTGACCACCATCTTCTTCTCGTCGACGTAGTCGCCGACGCGGGCGCCGACGTCGGTCTTGTAGCTGAGCGCGTCGACCTCCTCGCCGACCCGCATGCGCGTCTCCTCTAGTTGCGAGCGGAGCTCGCCCGGGTCTTGGCCCATTCGACGTCCTCCTTCACGGTCTCGATGGTTTGTTCGGGAATGGGAGCGCCCGCGTCGGCGACGCGCTCCTTGCCTCGCTGAGCGAGGACGTATGCGGCGGCAGCGAGCACGGCGCCGACGATGAGCGCCGCGAGCCACTCCGGCAGGAAGATCGCCAACAGCAGGATCGCCGCAGCCGTCAACGCCCCTCCGGCGAGAAGCGCGGCGGCGGCTGCTCCGCCGATCATCCCGAAGCCGGGTGCCGCCGTCCGCCCCTTCTGCGCCATCTCGGCCTTCGCGAGCTCGACCTCCTGCCGCACGAGGAGGGAGAGATCTCGCGTGAGGTCGCGCGCGACCTCGCCGAGCGGCTCCTCCCGCCGCCCGAACGAGCTGTCGGACGCCGTGGACATCACATGCCTCCCTGCGAGGTCGCGTAGCGGTGCTCGGACGACGCCTTCACCATCCGCGACGCCGCGAGTCCCGCGACGAGGCCGATGCCCGCGAGGAGCCACGGCCGCCGCCGCGCGAAGCGCTCGGCGTCGCTCAAGAGCTCGTTCCCGTCGACGCGCTCGAGGTACTGCCCGAACTGCTCGACGCGGTCCGCGGCGGCGTCGGTGACTCCCGCGGCCTGACCCTTGCCGCCCGAGCGCAGCTGCTCGCCGCTCTGTCGGAGCGCCTTCGCGATCTCCTGCGCCTGGCGCCCGGCATCGGTCGTGCGGGTGTCCATCTGCTCGCGCAGCTGGTCGACGCCCCGCGACCGGAGCTCCATCGCCTTGTCCTGCGTCGTCGACGCTGCGTCCTGCACCGTCGACGAGGCGCGCTCGCGCACGCCTTCCGCCTGCCGATCCTCGGCAACGTTCGTCATTGACCCCTCCTCGGATGAGTGCTGGCTAGGACGCGTCTCATTGCCGCGCCGCAGATGCCGGAAACCTCCGCGGTGCGATCATGTGCAAAACCACAGGAGGTGAACCGTGGCGACCAGTGACCTGACCGCGGCGCTCGACGCCGAAGGCGTCGACTACGAGCTCCTCCCGCACGCGCACACCGAGACCGCGCTCGCCGAGGCGCACGCGCTCGGGGTCGATCCTCGCGACGTCGCGAAGACGCTCGTCGTCTCGACGGGCGCGGGCTACGTGCGGGCGGTCGTTCCCGCGACGGAGCGGCTCGACCTGCGGAAGCTCCGCGAGCTGCTCGGCGCGACGAAGAGAGAGGTGCAGCTCGCGAGCGAGCGCGACCTCGCGCGCGACTACGGGCGAGTTCGACCTCGGCGCGGTTCCGCCGATCGGCGGCGGCGGCGACGACGACGTCGTGATCGACCGCCGGCTCCTCGAGCGCGACATGCTCGTCGTCGAGGCGGGGAACCACGACGAGTCGATCCGGCTCGGACAGGACGATCTCGTCAAGGCGACGCACGCGCAGGTGGCGGACATCTCGCAGGACTAGGCAGACCAGGACCGCCACTCGACGACGTCGATCGCGAGCACCGGGACGCCCGGAGGCTCGCGTTCGTACTGCTCGTACTTCGCGGCGAGCAACGCCAACGCGCGCTCCGCCTCGTCCCCGCGCTCGAGCACGCGCGCGCGGCCGCGCAGCCGCACCCACCAGAGCTCCCGCCATTCCTCCGAGTACGCGTCGACGAGCACCGTCACGTCGGGCCGCTCGCGCGCGTTCTCGATCCGCCGCAGGCGCCGCGAGCGCTTCGGCTTCGCGTCGACCGCCGTGTAGAGCGTCTCGCCGTCCAGGACGAAGACGATCGGCACGAGATGCGCGCGTCCGTCAGGGTCGATCGTCGCGAGCCTCGCGACCCGCGCAGCCGACACGCGCTTTCGTACGATCGGGTCGTGCACCTCGGCCTGATCCTGCCGAACTACGACACGCGCTCGAGCCCCGACGGCATCCGCGCGACCGTCGAGGCGGCCGCGGAGAACGGGTTCGAGTCGGTCTGGACGACCGAGCACATCATCGTCGGGCCCGAGGGCGTCGATCCGTACGGGCGCGAATACGACTCGATCGCGACGCTCTCGTGGATCGCCGGCTGGAGCGAGCTCGGGCTCGGGACGTCGATCGTCCTCGTCCCGCTCCACCACCCGATCCTGCTCGCGAAGCAGACGGCGACGCTGCAGGAGCTCTCGGGCGGCCGCTTCACGCTCGGCGTCGGCGTCGGCTGGCACGAGGACGAGTTCCGCTTCATGGGCGTGCCGTTCCGCCACCGCGGGCGCCGCGCCGACGAGGCGCTGCACGTGATCAAGGCGCTGTGGTCGGGCGCGCGCGAGTTCCACGGCGAGTTCTGGTCGTTCGAGAACGCGACGTTCGAGCCGCTGCCGTCGACGCAGCCGGAGATCTGGATCGGCGGCGGCTCCGACCGCGCGGTGCGGCGCGCGCGCGAGCTCGGCGACGTCTGGCACCCGTCGCGGAGCGGAACGGTCGAGCGCGTGCGCGAGGTGACCGAGCGCTACCCCGACTTGCGCGTCGTCCCGCGCGCCGGCGCGAAGGACGCCGACGACCTCGCGTGGCTCATCGACGCCTACGAAGGTGTCGGTTGCGAGGGCGTCGTCGCGAGCTTCGGCACCGATCCCGAACGGATCGTGTCGCAGGTCCGTGCATTTGGTGCTATTCGGCGCTAACGGTTAGGCTCGCCTCTGGCGTCGGAACGCACGGAATCTGTGCGATTCTCGGTTGACGAAACTGTGGATCCTGTGGACAACCACCGGTCGTCCACAGCCGGGGTGGTGGGTAGTGCAGTGGAGCGGCTCGACGAAAAGAAAATCGACCTGCTCCGCCGTTGGGGCGACGGACTCGCCGACGACCCGCGCGAAGAGCTGCGCGCAGCCGGCCGCGCGATCCAGCTGCTGATCGAGGAGATCGAGCAGCTCCACGTCGACCTCTGGAGCGCGCGCTCGCCGGGCCCCGAGCCCGAGCCGATTGTCGAGGAGCAGGACCTTCCGGCGAGCCTCCGCACGCGTCTTGGCCTCTTCGGGCGGAGGCGCGGCGAAGAGCACGGAGCGTCTCCGCCCTAGGAGTTGAGCTCGAGCAGGAGGCTGCGGAGCTCTGCGAAGCGCTTCGGGCCGAGCTGCTCCGCCCAGGCCGCCTCCATCTCCTCGACGGACTCGCGGATCACGCCGATCGCCGAGACGGCGCGCGGCGTCAGGGCGACGCGCTTGGAGCGCAGGTCGTCGGGGTCCGGACGGCGCTCGAGGTAGCCGAGGCGCTCGAGCTCGCCGAGCAGGTAGTTGAGGGCCTGCTTCGTCATCCGCAGCCTGGCCGCCAGCTCCGACGGCCTCGGCCCTGCGGTCCGGGGTACTGGAAGACGTTCAGGTGCGCCGCGTCGAGGTCGCCGAAGCCGCGCTCGTGCAGCCGCGCGAGCATGTGCTGCTGGACGGTTTCCCACGGCATGCGCAGAAGCGCGCCGATCATCGGCGGCCCGAACGTCTCTCCCTCTTTCGTAAAGCGACTTGACGAGTTGCGCTCGGCCATATATGGTCAAGTCACTTTACCACTCAGGACGAGGAGGAACGACGATGGCAACGAGCATGCGAGAAGAGATCAAGGTCGGACGAGCTGGCGATTCGGTTCCTCGTCGAGGGCGAGCAGTCGGGAGGCGCGGTCGCGATCTTCGAGTTCGACGTCCCGGCCGGCGCGAAGGTCGCTGCCGCACACAGCCACGACGGCTACGAGGAGACCATCTACGGGCTCGAAGGCGTTCTGACCTGGACGATCGAGGGCGCGCCGACGGATGTCGGCCCCGGCGAAGCGGTCTTCATCCCCCGCGGCGCAGTCCACCACTTCGACAACACCCAGGACGTCGATGCGAGAGCGCTCGCGGTCGTGACCCCGGGCATCCTGGGTCCCGACTACTTCCGCGAGCTCGCAACCATCCTCGACGCCGCAGCCGGCGGCCCGCCCGACCTCGCGGCGATCGCGGCGGTGATGCGCCGCCACGGGCTCACGCCTGTGCGGCCCGTCTAGGCCGCGACGCGGATCCGCGGCGCGAACGTGAACACGCGGTAGCAGCGCTCGAGCAGGGACTCGTCGCCCGTCACTGCGATGCGCCCCTCCTCGAGCGCGGCCCGAGGCTCGAGCTGCCCTGCGCAGAGCATGAAGAAGGTCTCGGCGTCCGTCTCGACGACGAGATCGGCGTCGTCGGCCGCGCCGAGCGAGGGCTCGAGCGCCCCGTCGACGATCCGCGCCGTGAAGACGTCATCGGCGATCTTGAAGACAAAGGTCGCGGTCAGGCCCCGAGCCTCCTCGCGGTTGAACACCGCCGGCAGCGCGTTCAGGCCCCAGTCGTCGTAGAGGTCGTCCGCCTTCGTGGGCGGCCCGAGCGAGCGTGCCCCCCAGCGTGCGAGCGCGTACAGCGCTTCCTCGAGCCCTGCGCCGTACTCCGTCAGCTCGTAGACGGTGCAGGCCGCGGGCGGCGGGATCTTCTTCTTCTCGACGATCCCACCCGCCTCGAGGTCCTTGAGGCGGGCCGCGAGGATGTTCGTCGGGATGCCGGGCAGCCCGCCGCTGATGTCCGTGTAGCGCTTGGGGCCGCGAAGGAGCTCCCGGACGATCAGGAGCGACCACCGCTCCCCCACGAGCGAAAGGGCGTGGGCCATCGGGCAGTACTGGTCGTACCCCTTGGCCATACGCTTGCGATTGTAACTCACCAACTTTTCACACGCAAGGGGAAGATTGTTTTTTGCAAGCGCGTCCTGTAGGTTGACAAGCTCGACCGAGACGAAGGGACGCAATCTGATGATCGAATCGACTCGACGGAAGTGGTTCGCGTTGGCGCTCCTGTTGGGCGTCCAGTTCATGGTCGTGCTCGACATCGCGATCGTGAACGTCGCGCTTCCGTCAATCCAGACCGACCTCGGGTTCTCGCAGGAGAACCTCCAGTGGGTCGTGAGCGCCTACGCGCTCTTCTTTGGTGGCTTTCTCCTCCTCGGCGGCAGGATCGCCGACATCTATGGCCGGCGCCGCCTGTTCATCGCCGGTCTGATCACCTTCACCTCAGCGTCGCTCGTGTCCGGGCTCGCGTGGAGCGAGGGGTCGCTGATCGCGGCCCGCGCGTTCCAGGGCCTCGGCGCGGCGCTCATCACTCCCGCCGCACTCTCGATCCTGACCGTCACCTTCAAGGAAGGGAAGGAACGGAACGCGGCGCTCGGCGCTTGGGGCGGCGTCGGCGCGTTCGGCGCTGTCGCCGGCGTGCTGCTGGGCGGCGTCCTCACGGACGCGTTGAGCTGGCAGTGGATCTTCTTCGTGAACATCCCCGTCGGGATCACGGGGCTCGTGCTCGCGCCGATTCTCCTCTCGGAGAGCCGCGACGCGACCGTGAAGAGCTTCGATGCTCCTGGTGCGGTGCTCGTGACGAGTTCGCTGGTCGTGCTCGTCTACGCGATCACGCAGGCGAACAGCTACGGCTGGACCTCGATCGAGACGATCGGCCTGTTCACCGCCGCGACCGCGCTGATGGCGGGGTTCCTCGGCTGGGAGGCGCGGACGAGCGACCCGCTGCTGCCGTTCTCGTTCTTCCGGCTGCGCACGGTGGTCGGCGCGAACGTCGTCGGCCTGATCATGGGCACCGCGATGTTCGCGATGTTCCTGATGCTCACGCTGTACATGCAGCAGGTGCTGCACTACTCGGCCATGAAGACCGGCGTCGGCTACCTCGCGGTGGCCGGGACGGCGATCGTCTGGTCGGCAGTCGCAGCCCAGCTCGTCAATCGCCTCGGCGTGAAGCCGGTGCTCGTGGCGGGGATGGCATTCCTCTCCGCGGGGCTCATCTACTTCACGCAGGTGTCGGTCGACGGGACGTACGTCGGTGACCTCCTCCCCGGCTTCCTGCTGATCGCGGTCGGGCTCGGGTTCTCGTTCGTCCCGATCTCGATCGCGGCCCTCGCCGGCGTGCAACCGTCGGAGGCAGGTCTGGCGTCCGGCCTGCTGAACACGTCGCAGCAGATCGGCGGCGCGCTCGGCATCGCCGCGCTCACGGCCATCGCGACGCAGCAGACCGGAGACTCGATCGCTTCGGGATCGAGCCAGGCGGTCGCGCTGACCGACGGATTCCAGTCGGCGTTCTACGCAGCGGCGGGCGTCGCGCTCGTCGGCATCCTCGTCGCGCTCGTCGTCGTCGGGCGGGTCGACCTCGATGTGGCTGCTCCCGAGGCCGAGGCCGAGCCCGAGCCGGCGCTCGAGGCCGCGTAAACCGGTGCCACCCAGGGGCCGTCGCGCATCGGTGGGCGCGGCGGCCCCGATCTCTTTCTAGGCTGCGGCGCGCTGAACGGCGGCGTCGCGGTGGACGGCCTCGATGACGTTGCCGTCGAAGTCCGCGATCCGCGCGGCATAGCGGTCGGGGCGGTCCTCCGGCTCGGTGAGGCTCCTGGCGCCGGCCGCGAGCGCGGCTGCGTGGAACGAGGCGACCTCGCCGCGGTCTTCCACCGCGATCGAGACGTCGAGCGCCCCCGCGAACGTCGACTCGACGACCCAGAGCGAGCTCGGGCCGGTGTCGACGCCGAAGTAGGCGCGGCGCTTGTCCGGCCAGTCGAGCAGCACCCGGTAGCCGAGCGGCTCGAGCACCTCGCCGTAGAACCGCTTCCCGAGCTCGTAGTCGCGCACCGGGACGGTCAAATGGTCGATCTGCATGCGCCGAGAATAGAACGATCGTGCTTTTCTGTCAAGCGAAGTCCGTGAAATCGTGGTGAAAAGCCGCTATATTCAGGAACGGACGTGCTGAAGACGAAGGGCGAACGCACTCGAGAGGCGATCCTGGACACCGCGGCGGCGCTCGCGACCCAGGAAGGCCTCGCCCCGCTCTCGATCGGCCGGCTCGCCGAGGCGAGCGAGATGTCCAAGAGCGGCCTCTTCGCCCACTTCGGCTCGAAGGAGGAGCTCCAGCTCGCGACGGTCGACCACGCGGCGGCGATGTTCGTCGCCGAGGTGATCGCACCCGCCCGCGAGGCCCCGCGCGGACTCCCGCGCGTCTGGGCGCTCTGCGACCACATGATCGACTACGCGGAGCGGCAGGTCTTCCCCGGCGGCTGCTTCTTCGCGGCGACCTCGTTCGAGTTCAACAACCGGCCCGGCCCGGTGCGCGACCGAATCGCGGAGATGATCGCTTCCTGGCTCTCCTATCTCGAGCATGCGGTCGACCAGGCGCAGGAGGCCGGCGAGATCGACCCGGGGTTGAGCGCGCACGAGATCGCGTTCGAGCTCGACTCGTTCGCGCAGGGTTGCAATGCGAAGTTCCAGCTCTTCCGGGACCCGCGCGTGTTCGACGAGGGGCGCCGCGCGGTCCGCGACCGTATCGAGAGCCTCCGCCCGCCCCTGGCCGCGTAAAGCCGGGCCCGTCGCGGCGGGGATCACGCCAAACGGCCGCCGCGTACGCTGCATTGGCTTTGTCGAAGCGGGTTGTGTGGCTGCTCGTCGGCCTGGTGGCCGCCGCCGGCATCGGCGTCGGCATCGAGCGAGCGTTCTCGGGACGGGCGCAGGAGGCGTGGCCGCCGAGCCCTTGCACGGTGCAGGGGATCGAAGCCCGGTGCGGCACCTTCGTCGTCCCGGAGAACCGCGCGAAACCGAACGGGCGCACGATCGGGCTACGCGTCGTCGTCCTCCCCGCGCTCTCGAACCCGGTCCGGAAGGACGCGGTCACGTATCTCACCGGCGGACCCGGAGGGGCCGCGACCGAGGAGACCGCCAACCTGAGCGAGCAGTTGACGAGGTTGAACATGGAACGCGACATCCTGCTCGTCGACCAGCGCGGCACCGGCCGATCGAACCCCCGCGGCGGCGACGTGACGCAGTACGGGACGCGGACGGCGATGGACGACCTCGACGCGGTGCGCGCGGCGCTCGGCTACCGGCAACTCGACGTCATCGGCAGCTCCTACGGCGCGACGGCGGCACAGGTCTACCTGAAGCTCCATCCGTCCTCGGTGCGCACGCTCGTCCTCGCGGGCGCAACGGCGATCGACGTCCCCTTCTTCGGCCCGTACGCCGCCAACGCCCAACGCGCCCTCGACCAGCTCGGGAAGCTCTGCGCCTCGGATCCCGCCTGCCGGAAAGCCTTCCCGCGCTGGGAGCACCAGTTCGGCGCGCTCGTGAAGGCGTGGAACGCCCACCCGGTGCACGGCATGACGGGCGACCAGCTCGCTTCCGTCGTTCACGTGATGTTGCTCGACCTGGATGACGCAGTCCAGATCCCGCTGGTCGTCAGCCGCGCCGCAGCGGGCGACTACACGCGGCTCGACGACCACGGCCCGGGGGATCTCGACGTCGACCTCGAGCGTATGTCCCTGTCGATCTGGTGCAACGAGCCCTGGACCGGGCTCGGTGCGAAAGGACCGTGGGGCACCGACTTCGACAGCTACACGACCGCGAAGATCGCCGCGTTCCGGCAGGACTGCGCCTCCGTCCCGAAGCGCGCCGAGCCGCGCTCGCTGTGGACGCTCCCCGCGTCCAGCCCTGTGCCGGTGCTCGCCCTGGTGGGCGGCGCCGACCCGCAGGACCCCGTCACGAACCTCTCCAACCTGAAGCAGCACTTCCCCGACAGCCGCACCGTGGTCTTCCCGCACATCGGGCACCAGTTCGGCATCGGCGGCTGCGCCGACGCGATGATGGCCGACTTCGTGGACCGCCGCACGACCACGGGTCTGGACACGACACGCTGCGACGGCGCGGTCGTGGTGCCGCCGTTCGAACTGAACGACTGAGCGGTCAGCTCAGCAGCGCGTAGCCCGCTGAGAGGAACGGCGTCCGGTCGACGAGGGACTTCACGCCCTCGCTCGAATACGAGCCTTCCTCGGTGACGACCTCGTCGATGAACTGCGACGGAGTGATGTCGAAGTTCTCGTCGTCGATGCGGGCGGGCGGGTCGATCGGCGCGAGCTTGATCACCTCGCACGCGACGACCGTGGGGATGCCGAACCGCGCGGCAGCCTCTGCAAGCGGCCGCGTGCCAACCTTGTTCGCGACCGAGCCGTCGTGGAAGACCGTGTCGGCGCCGATCAGGAAGACCGACGAGCGCTCGAGCGCGTCGATCGCCTCGTCGTCGTCGACGAGGTCGACGTCGAGACCGGCCGAGCGAAGGTCCTGCGCGAAGGTGCGTCCTTCCTCCAGCGGGGCCGAGACCGTGCACACGACCCGCTCCGGGACGGTGTGCAGCACCGCTTCGCGAACGGTCGCCGACGCCGAGTGCGTGAGCACGAACGCGTCCGTGAGCGTGTCGCGCAGCATGATCGCGATCGACGCGGCGGCGCGGTCGCGGCTGCCGACGAGCCCGGTCACTTCTTCCTGCACGAGCCGGCGCAGCTCGTCCGGCTCGAGGTGGGCGCCGGCCTGAGCCGAGGCGAGGACGCGTCCGACCGCGCCGGCGATCGCTCCCATAGCCTGCCGGCTCGCGGCGAGTTTGCGTCCGGCCGCGACGAGGTTCTGCAGGAGCTCGTCCGACGACTTGACCGGCTCGTTCGCGACCTCAGCGAGTGCCTCGACCGCGCGGCGGGCCATCCAGCTCCCGCCGTGGTAGCGGTCACTGCGCAGCTCTTCGACGCGCTCGGCGAGGACGGTCGCCATCGCGGGGATTCTATGACGAGGGACCGGCTCGACAGCACCGGTCCCTCGTCAACCCCTGTTTCAGGCCGGATGCGCCGTCGTCCGCTGCCGCCTCGTCGCGAACCCTGCCGCGGCGATCAGCAGCGCCAGCCCCGCGACGCCCGCGCCGACGTCTGCCGCCGTCGATGCGTCGATGGTCGGGGTGTCGATGGCGAATCGGCCGTCGCCGCCGGTGTCCGCGGGCGTGATGCCGCGGGAGGTCAGCGTGGCCTCGTCGTGCGATGCGGCGAGGTGACCCGGGGCGATCCCACGGGCCGCCAGCGTCGCCTCGTCGTTGGTCGCCGGCAGCGAGCCGGCGTCGATCCCACGAGCGGCGAGCGTCGCCTCGTCGTGGGACGCGGGCAGCGAGCCCGCATCGATGCCGCGAGCCGCCAGCGTCGCCTCGTCGTGTGAAGCCGCGAGCGTGCCCGCGTCGATGCCGCGCGCCGCCAGCGTCGCCTCGTCATGCGTCGCCGCGAGCGAGCCCGCGTCGATGCCGCGTGCCGCCAGCGTCGCCTCGTCGTGCGAGGCAGCCAGCGAGCCGGCGTCGATGCCGCGGGCGGCCAGCGTCGCCTCGTCGTGCGAAGCGGACGTCTGGATGCCGCGGGCCGCGAGGCCTGCCTCGTCGTGACTCGCAACGAGTGGGGTCGCAGCGATCCCGCGCGCTGTCAGCCCCGCCTCGTCGTGCATCGCCACGTACGAGGGTGTGATCCCGGTGGCCGGCCCAGCCTCGTTGTGTGCAGCCGACGCGACGGAGGCACCGCCTCCGGCGGCCGCGGCAGCTGCCACGGTGAGGATCAGGGCTTTTTCGCGGAGGCCATGCGCATCGACCTCCGGGTCGGCCAGGATCGACTGGAGCTCGTCCTGGTCGAAGGCGAGCGTGATGGCGGGGCCGGTCGTCTCCGCCAGCAGCTGCTCGAGGTCCTCCTTGGTCCAGGTGACGCTGACGTCCTTCGCGTCGCCTTCGAGGCCCTTCACCTCGAGAAACAGCTCCGCAGGCTCCTCGAACCCGAGCGCCGCCTCGAACTCCTCGCGGGGGATCGTGGCTGTGACGCTCTCAGGGAAGTCGCGGATGTGGACGAGCTCCGCCTTCGTGCTCGTCATCTCCATATGGACTCCTTTCGTGCGTGCGCCCAGGGGTTGGTCCGCACGCTTTCAAGACGGGCAACGGGGGTGTTCTCTTCCGTGTCCACCCGAGTCGATTGTCCCACCGAGGTGGCTACTTGCCTAGGTCTCCTCGCGGCGGCGCGTGAGGGAGAGCTCGGTCAGCTCGTACTTGCTGATCTGCTCGGGGAGGATGACCGCGAGCCGGCAGGGCGTGACCGCGCGCAGCGTCGCCGTGCGCGTGCCGCCTTCGAGCGCAGCGCGTTCGCCGAGCATCGCGCCCGGCCCGACCTGCGCGACGACCGCTCCGTCGACCTCGACGTCGAGCACGCCGTCCAGCAGCAGAAAGAGGTCGTCCTCCTCCGCGCCCTGCTCGACGAGCGTGTCGCCCACCTCGAGTCGGCGCCGCGGGAGCTTCCGGAGATCCATCACCGAACGGGACAGATCGCGCTCCAGTTCCGTCTCGACCGCCGTCACGAACGCGGGCGTGTCCTCCCCGCCCCACGGCGTGTTCTCGCCGTACGACTCGCGGTACCACTTCTCGAAGTCGATCGTCCCAGACTTCTCGATGAGCTGGCCCTCGTGGTCGTAGACCCAGTGGCGTGGGAACGGGCTCGCGCCGATGAGCGAGCCCTTCGAGCGGCCGTCGGCGTAGACCACGAGCTGGAGCGTCGTCCATGCCGACGCCGAGCTGATCTGGACGTACGGCTTGCCGCGGACGCGGCGCGGCGCGGGCAACCCCATGCGGCCTCCGGCCGTCTGCACGAAGCGCGCCCAGCCCGGGCCGATCTCTGGCTCCGGCTGGATGAGCGGGAACGCAACGGCGGGGAACGCGAGCCGGCCCGGCCCGACCTTGATCTTCGTCACGCCGAGGAGCGCGCGGCCGTCGTGACCCGCGTCGACGACCTCGCCGTTCTTCACCTCGATCCAGCCGCGGAGCTCGTTCGCCTCGCGGAAGGCGTCGGCGTCGCGCAGCTTGTCGAGGTTCGCGATGCGGTCGGGCGGCGGCTCGTCGTAACGCGCGACGCCGAGCTCGAAGGGCAGCTTCGGCATGCCGTCGATCGCCTCGGACGGAATCCAGGTGACCGCGGTGACGGACGACTCGATCCGCACCGCCCGACCCTAGCGCGTCGGATCGGCGCTGCGAAGGGGCGGGCCGGAGGGCCAGCGCCCCACGTACCAGCGGGAGTACCAGGGTCCGCGCGCGCCGTACGCGCGCCAGCCGTCGCGGTCGAGCCACTCGAGCAGGCCCGCGAGCGCCTGCTCGGCCTCGGGCGTCCGCTCCGGCGGGGTCGTCCGCGTGCGGAAGAAGTCCGACTTCGCGATCACCGGAGAGCCGTCGACGTCCCAGAGGCGCGCGAGGAACTGCCCCTTGACGTAGCCGCGCCAGAAGTCGATCTCGCAGAAGACCTCGCCGGGCCCCGGCGGCGTGTCGTCGTACTCCTCGACGAGGACGACCGGAGGGGGAGGCGGCGGCGAGGGCGCCGGCGCAAGTCGGGGCCTGGGTTGCGGTTGCGGGAGCGCGGCCGCGACGCGGTTGGCAAAGCCCCGGACGTCGGGCGCGCGAACGCTCGGCATGGTCAGGGCGGCGACTGGAGCCGAGACGGCCGCGACGAGAACACCACGCGCCCTGATCGCGAACGCGAGCCCCGCGGCGAGGAGGCCCGCGAAGAGGAACGGCAGGCCGCGGCCGAGGTCGAGGCCGCCGCTGTCGCGTTCGGCGGACGGGATCGGCGTGGCGGGCCGCGACTCCCACGGCGATGCGCCCGGATGCATCCTCACCCAGTGGGCGTAGCTCTCGTCGTGTCGCCGGAGCCAGCGCGCGAACTCGCCCTTCGAGGTGAAGACGCGGCCGGCCCACAGCACCGACTGGGGGTACATCGTCTGCGCCGGGGTCGGCTCGGGCATGAGCGACGTGGCGACGTGCACGAACGCGAGCGCCGCGAGCGGGACCACCACGAGGGCGGCGAGCCCTTTCATCGGCCGAGTCTTGCGCGCGCGTGCCGCTCAACCCACGTCGGGGCGGGTGGGTCGGTCAGGACCTTCTTCTAGGAGGCGTCCGCGGCGTCGCGCGTGCGCGTGAACGCGCGCGGCGTTGCGACGCTCGGCAGCTCGAAGTAGAACGCGGAGCCCCGGGCGTCGCGCGACTCGACCCAGATGCGGCCGCCCATGCGCTCGACGAGCTCGCTGCAGATGTAGAGGCCGAGGCCGGTGCCGCCGATCCCGCGCGTCATGTCGGGATCGAGGCGATAGAACTTCTGGAAGACGCGCGGCTGCTCGTCGGTCGGGATCCCGAGGCCTTCGTCGAGCACGCGGAAGACGACCGCGCCGTCCTCCGACTCGACGCCGAGCTCGATCTTGCCGCCGTCGGGCGAGTACTTGATGGCGTTCTCGACGAGGTTGATGAGCACCTGGCGCACGCGGTCCTTGTCGGCCGCGACAGGCGGCACACCGTTCCCGTCGGCGACCTCGAACGAGATGTGCGGCGGCGCGTGCGTGCGCGCCGCCTCCGCGACCCGTTCGAGCAGTTCGCCGCCGTCGAAGGGCTCGGTCATGATGTCGAGCCGCCCGACGTCGAGCTGGTTCGCGAGCAGGATCTGGTTCACGATGCGGCCGAGCCGGTCGGACTCCTCGACGATGAGATTGATGAAGCGCTCGCGTCCCGCTTCGTCGAGCGCGAAGTCGTGGCGGCGAAGGGTCTGCGCCGCGCCGTAGACGGCGGCGAGCGGCGTGCGCAGCTCGTGCGACGCTGTTGCGATGAACTCCGCCTGCAGCTCATCGAGGCGGTGTCCTTCCGTGATGTCGCGGAACGCGAAGACCGTGCCGCCGAAGAACGCGACGCCGGAGATCGAGATCCAGCGCTCGCCGCTCTCGGTGTCGAGCGGGAGCGCCTGTGCCTGCGTCGTCTCGCCGGCGGCGGCCATCGGCACCTTCTCGGAGAGCTGATCCCACGCGGGGATCGCCTCGACGGCGAGCCGCCCGAGCACCGACTCCGACGAAAGGCCCGTGATCGCCTCGGCCATCGGGTTCCAGAGGCGGATCACGCCCGCGCGGTCGAGCAGGAAGACGCCGTCGCCGACGTACGTCAGCACGCGCGTCGCCTCGGCGCGAGCCTCGACCTCGTCGTGCAGTCGCGCGGTGTCGATCGCGAGCGCGGCCATGCCAGCGAGCGCGCGCGCCCACGAGAGGTCGTCGGACGTGAACGTGCGGCGCCGGCCGCCCGCCCTCAGCGTGAGCAGTCCGAGCGCGCGGCCGCCGTGCGAGACGAGCGGGACGGCGATGCGCGCGTCGGTCACGACCGGCCGCTGCTCCCTCACCACGTCGAGCACCTCGGGCTCGGGCTCGGGCGCCGGCTCCGGGAGCACCTTCGTTCCTTCGCCGCGCTCGACCGCGAGGCGCGTGAGCGTGCCGTCCTCCTCGAGCAGGTCGACGACGCACCAGTCGGCGAGCTCGCGCGCCGCCAGTGCGGCGACCTCGCGCATCGTCGAGCGGTAGTCGAGCGAGGCGGCGAGGAACGCTGCCGCCTGCGCGACGACGTCGACCTTGCGCTGTCGGTCGATCGCCTCGGATGCAGCGCTCGCCTCGGCGGCGCGCAGCTGCTTGCGGTCCTCGTCGGCGCGGTGCCGCTCGGAGACGTCGAGGAGGTAGCCCTGCACGCCGATCGGCTCGCCGGAAGCGTCGCGCACGACCACCGCGGCGTCGCGAACCCAGACGACGCGTCCGTCACGCGCGAGAAGGCGGTACTCGGACTCGCGGGAAAGGTCTTCCGGCGTCCGCGCGAGCTCCGCCTCGACGCGCTCCCTGTCCTCGGGATGGACGAGCTTGAGGAACAGGCCGGGCTCGCGCAGCCACTCGTCGGCCGTGTAGCCCAGCAATCGGTCGAGCTGCGGGCTGACCGCGAGCGGCGCGGCGCGCTCGTCCGCCACCAGGAGATAGGTCACGACGGGCAGGTGCTCCGTGAGCGCGCGGTACTTGGCCGCCTCGTGCGCGCGGCGCTCCTCGGTCGCAGCCGCGACGCTGCGCGAGCGCGTCCCCAGCCAGCCGGAAACCGCTCCGGCCGCGAGCCACGCGGGGAGCGCGACCAGCGCGATCGCGGACTGGTCGAAGAGGACAAACTGCAGCGCGAATCCGACCGCTGCCGCGGCGACGCCGGCGACGAGCCCGCCGAACGCGCCCGCGAGCACCGCGATCAGGACACCGATCGCGGCGAGCACCGCCGGCTCGTCCCAGTCCCGCAGCGGCACGAAGATCGCGGCTTCGGCGACGAGCGCGAGCACGATCGCGACGGTCGCACGCGTGCGCGGCCGGGCGAGGCGCGCGACGAGCGCCGTCCGAGTGCTGCTGGCGGTCCCTGGGTACACCACCGTCTCCCCGATCGTTCGACGCTACAGGATTGCGACCTCCTGCAATCCCCCAGGAGTACGATCGAACGGCAACCGTTGGAAGGGGGAGCAGATGGCACCAAAGCCTGTGCCCGAGGGGTACAACACCGTCACGCCGTACCTCGCGGTCGACGGCGCGAAGAAGGCGATCGAGTTCTACAAGCGAGCGTTCGGCGCCACCGAGCGGCTCGTGATGCCGGGGCCGGGCGACACGATCGGCCACGCCGAGATCGAGATCGGCGACTCGGTCGTCATGGTCTCGGACCCGTTCCCGCAGTCGTCGATCAAGGCGCCGACAGCGGTCGGCGCGACGACGGCCGGCGTCTTCCTCTACGTCGACGACGTCGACGAGGTCTTCAAGCAGGCGATCGACGCCGGCGGGACCGAAGTGAGCGCCCCGGAGAACATGTTCTGGGGCGACCGGTTCGCGAGCATCGCCGATCCCTTCGGCCACCAGTGGCAGATGGCGACGCACGTCGAGGACGTCTCGCCTGAAGACATGGCCGAGCGGGCCAAGGAGGCAATGGCCTCGATGATGGCCTAGCCCGTGGCGCGCAGGAGCGCGGCGGCCTGCTCCGACTCGCGTGAGTCGGAGTCGAGCCGCTCGAGCGCCTGCGCGAGACATTCCTTCGCGGCCTCGGCGCCGCCCGCCTTGCGATGGACGACGCCGAGGTTCGCGAGGATCCGTCCCTCGTCGTGGCGCTTGTCCGTCTCGGCGAGGAGCCCGAGCGCGCGGTCGAGCGCGGCGACCGCCTCGGTGTAGCGCCCGTCGGAGGCCTGCGCGAGGGCGAGCGCGTTGAGGGCGAGCGCCTCGCCGTGCGCGTCGTGCTCGCGGCGGAAGCCGTCGGCGGCCTTCGTCGCGGTCGTGGCGGCGCGCTGGTTCCGGCCGTTCTTGCGCGCACGGTTGCTGATGCTGAGGAGCTCGACGGGGGAGCGCTCGAGCGGCTGGGCGATGCGCCGCGGGATCTGGGCGAGCTGGTCCTTCACGGTCGGCGCGTGTGCTGCCGCTGACTTCGCGGCGCGCTCGCTCTGCACTTTCGCGCCGGTGGTGACCGCGTGCGCACCCGCGGCGGCCGAGCGCGCGACGCGCTCGGTCTGCGTCCTGGCCGACGCCCCGACCGCCTGCGCGCGGAAGCGCAGCCGCATGAGGTGCCAGCGCGAGGGCACCGCAAGGGCGACACCGGCGCCGACGCACGCGAGCAGCACGACGACGAAGCCGAGCACCTCCTGTCCGAGCGCTGCGAGGAACGAGCCCCACAGCACTCCGATGCCGGCGATCCCGGCAGCCCGCAGCTTGGTTGCCGTCGTCACGGCAGTGCACACCCCCCGGCGATCGAACAGCGAAGGAACATAGCGCTTCGCGTCCGTCCGGCGAAGTCCTTCCGGAGGAATGGGGGCGCCCGGAGGCGCCCCCATTGCCTGCGTTACTTCCGGAGCTTGTTGCCCTTGAACTCCGTCGAGGCCTGGGCGTTGCCCGAGGCCTTGTTCGTGCCGTTCGGCGACGACGTCGTCATCGCGAACTGCAGCAGCACGTCGGCCGCCGCATCGCCCATCTGCTCGAGGACCGGCAGGTTGATGTTCGCCGGCCACTGGTCGCAGAGCTGGTGGTAGCACGGGTCGTACGCGGTGCCTGCGGTACCGCCGTACGTCGCCGCCTCGGCGGCCGTCTTGATCCCCTCGGCCCCGGTGAAGAGACCACCGGCGGGGATGCCGCGGTCGATGAACGGCCCGTAGTCGGACCGGCCGTCGAACGCCGTGGGCTCGCTCGCGAGACCCTGCGACGCGAAGTAGTCGAGGAACGCCTGCTCGATCGCCCCCGACCCGCTCGGGCCCTTCGCGCCGGTCGCCGAGCCGTCGCCGTCGTAGACGAAGCGGACGTAGTTCGGCGAAGCGACCATGTCGAAGTTGAGGTTGAGCGCGATGTTCTTCAGCTCGGCCTTCGGGAGCGTGCTCACGTAGTGCTCCGCTCCGAGCAGACCGAACTCCTCGCCGCCCCACCATGCGAAGCGCACCTTGTTGGTGGGCTCGACGCCGAGCTTGGACATCTGCGTCGCGAGCTCGAGCAACATCGCCGAGCCGCTGCCGTTGTCGTTGATCCCCGGGCCTTCCGTCACCGAGTCGAGATGCGCGCCGACGACGACGGTGCGGTCGGCGCGGCCGCCGGGCGTGTCGGCGATGACGTTCGCGGACTGCGTGCTCACGACGTGCGCCGTGACCGCGAGGTTCACGCGGACGTTTGCGCTCCCGCGAATCATGTTGAGGAGGTCCTGACCGACCGCGAAGCTCGTCCCGATCACCGGGATGTCGAACTGCGGCGGGTCGAGAGTCCCGAAGATGACGCCGATGCGGTCGTCGCTCGGGTCGACGTTCCCTTCGTTGAAGATGACGACGCCGACCGCGCCTGCGGCCTTGGCGTTCGTCGCCTTTTCACGGAACGTGCACGTGCCGCGCTGGATCAACGCCACCGCACCCGCGGGGAAGCCTGCGAAGTCGCCCGCCGTGCATCCGCTCGTCGAACCGCCCGGCGACGGGATCACGATCCCGCCGGCCGCGGCGAGCGGCGCGTCCGGGATGTTCCCGCTGCCCGAGTAGTCCATCGTCTGGAAGTCGGTGCCGTTGACGTACGTCTGAGCGGTCGGCGACAGCCGCCGGAAAACGGGCGGCGCCGTCTCCTCGAAGCGGTCGAACGTGAACGGCTGAACCCGAACCTGGTAGCCGGCCGCGATCATCTGCTGCTGGACGTACTCGACCGACTTCGTGAAGCCGAGCGAACCGTCGACGCGTGTCCGGTGGCCGAATGCCGGAACGCTCGCGTCCCCGAAGCTCTGGAACTGCTGGAGATGCGTCTGCATCCCCGTGGCCGAAACGGCGTTGCGGTATGCGGTCGAGTCCACGCCCACAGCGGTTGTCGCCGCCGGTACGAAGATCAGTACGAATGCGAGCACGGCGATCGCGCTCGTCGCGAGTCGTTGTCTCATCTCTCCCCTTTCGTATTCGCGACGCGGCAGGGTAGCCACACACCGGCGTGCCGTCGAACGTGACAGAGGGTGCCTTAGGAACCGGGTGAAAGCTCGTCGAACCTCCATGTTCGGTCCGAGCCCGATCGGGTAGGCGAGATGGGACCGATACGACAAGGAGGCTTGATGACCATCATCGAAATCGTCACCTGGCGTGACGTCGAGTGGAGCACGACGGATCTCGTCGGCTTCGAGGTCGAGGCGACGGACGGCAAGATCGGGAAGGTGGACGACGCGACGCACGACGTGCAGGCGCACGGCTTCGTCGTCGTCGACACAGGCCCGTGGATCTTCGGCAAGAAGGTCATGCTTCCGGCCGGGATCATCCAGTCGGTCGAGCTCGACGAGCAGAAGGTCTACGTCAACCGCACCAAGGACGAGATCAAGAGCTCGCCGGAGTTCGACGAGGACACGTTCCGCGACCAGCCGTTCCGCGACTCCGTGAGCTCGTACTACGGCGACTCGATGGATCGCACCACGCGCTGACGCGCTTCGGGTCGGCGGCGTTCGCGCCGCCGGCCCTTTTCTTTGGGTTCACGCCGCCGGCGCGGCCATTGCGTCCGCGAGTTGCATCCGCGACGAGATGCCGAGCTTGCGGTACGCACTCCCGAGGTGGACCTCGACGGTCTTCGGTGTCACGAAGAGCGCTTGCGCGATCTCGCGGTTCGTCAATCCTTCGGCGGCCATTCGCGCGACGCGGGCCTCGCTCGGCGTGAGTGCCTCCGTGCCGGAGACTGCGGTCGTGCGGGGGCGGGCGCCGCTCGCGAGCAGCTCCTCTCTCGTCCGCTCGGCGAGGCCGGTCGCACCGCACGCGGTCGCGAGCTCGAGCGCTCGACGTAGGAACTCGCGGCCCTCGGCTCGGCGGTTTCGTCTCCGGAGCGAGGCACCGAGCTCGTAAAGAGCGCGCGCACGCGCGAGCTTCGCGGGCGAGCGTTCGAGGATCTCGAGCGCTTCGCCCAGATGCTGCTCGCCCTCCTCACCGCCGACGACGACGCCGAGCGTGGTGAGCGCGATGCCGATCGCGCGTGGCGCGCCCCAGTTCCGCTGCGCCTCGAGTTCTTCACGGGCGAGCTCGAGCGCGCGCTCGCGATCGCCGCGTTCGAGCAACGCGCGGGCGGCGTGCACGCGCCACGACCCCCATGCGCTGTTGCCGACGTGCAGCGCCTGGATGTGATCGCCGAGCTCGAGCAGCTCTCTCAGACCCTCTTCGCGCTCGCCCTTCGCGATCCGCACCCACCCGCGCGACGTGCGGTAGAAGAAGAAGTGTCCGCTCGACGAGACGTCCTGCGGGATCGGCAGGAGGCGGAGCGCCTCGTCCGCCGCCTCGACGTCGCCCGACTCGAGCAACGCCTGCGAGAGGAACGCGGTCGCGTACGGGTACGCGGCCTGGTTCTCGACCGAGCGCGCAAGGTCGACCGCCTGGCGTAGGTCGTCGATCGCCTCAACGAGATCGCCGAGACGGACCTTCGTGTAGCCGCGGAACACGTGCACCGCGGCGGCCGTGAACGGGTCGCCGCGACGACGTGCATCGGCAAGCGACGCGTCGTACGCGTCGAGCGCGTCGGCGAAGTAGTCGGCCATCGCGAGCGTGAAGGCGGCGTAGTGGAAGGCGGCGGTGTTGCCGCGCTGGAGGATCCCGCCGTCGAGCGACCGTCGCGCGTACTCGACCGACTGCTCGCGCTCCAGCCCGCGGCGCGCACCCATGAAGCCGAGGCTCGCAAGCAGCATCCGGCTGCCGAGACCGCCGGAGAGCTCGTCCGGGCGGATGCGGTCGAGGTGCTCGACCGCGATCGGCAGGAACTCGGGCTCCCACCACGCCGAGCTGATCACCTCGGCCTCGAGTCGCTCGCGGAGATCGCGCGCTTCGTCGGGGAGCCCCTCGATCGCGCCCGTGAAGACGTCGAGCGCTTTCGGATGGTTGCCGCCGAACCACAGGGCGCGCCCGTACTCGAGCGCGTGCTCGGCGCGGGCGGTCGGGTCCTGCTCGAGCTCCGTCGCCTCGCGTAGATGCTCGGGGGCGGTGCGGCCGTCGACCCGGAGCTCCGCCGAGCCGAGCTCGAAGAGAACGCGCGCTCGTTCCGTCCTGCGGCGGCGGCTCCTCGACTGCGCGGCGGAGATACGAGACCGCGGTGTCGGAGACGCCCTGCGCGAGTGAACGCGCGGCGGCGTCGCGGAGCGTCGCGACGACGAACGGGTCGTCCGCCGGCTCGCAGAGGAGGAGGTGCGCCGCGATGCGTTCGGGCGAGCCGACCGTCGCGGCGACGATGTCAGCGGCGTGGCGGTGCAGCGCCGGGCGCGACGGGTGCGGGATCTGCTCGTAGACGGAGGCGCGCACGACCGGGTGGACGAACTGCAGCGGTCGACCGATGCGTACGAGGTCGACGCGCGCGAGCTCGGCTGCCGCCGCGTGCGCTTCGCTTCGATCGACGTCCGCGAGCGCGGCGACCTGGTCGATCTCGGCGTCGACGCCGAGGACGGCGATCGCAGAGGCAAGGCGACCGGCCGTCGGGCCGAGGCGCGACATGCGGAGGTTGACCGCGCGCGAGACCGCTTCCGGTCCAATCTCGTGCACGTGTGCTGCCATCGCGGAGGTCGGCGCGGCGCCCTCCTGCGCGAGCGTCTCGAGCAGCGCTCGGAGAAAGAGGGGGTTGCCGCCGGTCGCCGCGCACGCGGCCTCGATGAACGCGTCTTCGGGCTCGCCGGCGAGCAGCTCGCGCGCGAGCGTCGCGGCGGCGCGCTTCGTGAGCGGACCCGGCTTGAGCGCAAGCGCGGTCGGGTCAGTGAGGATCTGCGTCAGGAGGTCGGGCTCGCGGCCCTGCTCCGGCGGGCGCGACGCGACGAACACGCGCAGCGGCACGCCCTCGAGGCGGGGGGCGAGGTAGCAGAGCCAGCGCAACGTCGCGGCGTCCGCCCAGTGGAGGTCGTCGACGACGAGCAGCGTCGGCGTCCGCGCGCCGACGTTCGCGGCGAGCCAGTAGAGGCCGTGGAGCATCGCGAAGCTGACGTCTTCGCCCGCGTCGAGCGCCGCGGCGAGCTCGGACTCGTCGAAGAGGCGCTCGGCGAACGCGGCAGGCCCTGCGAGGAGGTCCGCGCGCTCGGCTTCTGTCGCGGTCGCGAGAACCGGCTCGAAGAGCTGGCGGACGACGCCGTAGCCGAAGTCCTGCTCGAGCTCGGCGCCTCGTGCGAAGAGCACCTGTAGGCCGGTATCGGCCGCCGCGTCGCGTGCGGCCTGCACGAGCCGCGTCTTGCCGATGCCCGCGCGGCCCTCGAGCACGACGAACCCCTCCGCGAGGTGGCCGCGGACGAGCGCTTCGATCGTCATCAGCTCCCGCTCTCGCTCGAGCAGCACGAGGCGCGGGTCGCCGGTGGCGCGGAGGCGCGAGGGCATCACGACGGTGTGGTCCGGATCAGACGTGAGCGAGTAGAGCCGGCGGCGCCCCTCGAACCCGGCGAGCGGCCACTCGCCGAGGTCGTTCAGTCGGAGCGTCTCGTCGAGGTCGTCGCCGACGAGCGCGGCCGTCGTCGCCGAGAGCAGGATGTGGCCGCCGTCGGCTGTCTGCGCGAGCCGAGCCGCCTCGTGCACCGCGAGCCCGACATATCCCTCGGTGCCGAGATCGGCGTCGCCGGTGTGGATGCCGAGGCAGACGCGCAGCGCCGCGTCATGCGGCCAGGATGCGGTCTCCGCTGCGCGGCGGAGCTCGACGGCCGCGGCGATCGCGTCCATCACGTGCGCGAACACGGCGAAGAAGCCGCTGCCGTGCCGGTCGACCTCGATCCCGCCGTGCTCGGCGAGCACCGAGCGCACGAGCGCGTTGTGGAACGAGAGCGTGTCCTCGTAGCGGTCGCGTCCGAGCGCGTCGAGCACGCGCGTCGATCCCTCGATGTCCGTGAACAGGAAGGTGACGGTTCCCGCAGGGAGGTCGCGACTGGCGGGCACGCTCGGCGATCGACGCTACTCCCCCTTCTTCCGGCCCTCAAGTCTGGACTGGACAAGCCGCGCGCGGCGTTCTACGGTCGCTCGGCACTGTGGCAGCGGATCGGGGTTCTGCGGCAAAGACCGATCCTGCGTTCCGGCAGTGGCTCCGCGAGCTCCGCGAGCGGGCCGGCCTGACGCAGGAGCAGCTGGCGCACGCCGTCGGGACCGATCGGCGCAACATCCGGCGCTGGGAAGTCGACGGCCACGACCCCGCCGGGTCGATGCTGATGCGCGTGCTCGACGCCGTCGGCGTCACGCTCGTGCCCGTGCCGCCGAGCGACCTCCCGCGTTCGGTCAACGCCGAGCTCCGTGACCTGCGCGTACGGCTGCGCGAAGACGCGGACGCGGCGGCGCGACGCCACGACGAGCTGCGCGCGCTGCTCGACGCACAGCGCGAGCGCGTGGCGGGGATCAGCGCTCGTCGAGAGGAGCTGTCTCCGCAGCACGAATGATCGCGTCCTCGAGGCGACGTAGCAGGTCGTCCGCCTCGTGAAGCGACCGCCGCACGCGCGCGACGTCGATCAGCCAGGCCCCGGGCGGCAAGCCACGCTCCTCGAGCGTTCGGACGATCTCGTCGGCGAGCTCCGACCGGTCTCCGGTGCGGTCGTTCGATCGCATGAGTTGTTCGTCGGCAGAGCGAGTCGATCGCTCAAGCGCTCACGGTGGTCCACGCGGACAGATGCGTACCGCCGGATGTCCGGTGTGCGGCGCAGCGAGCATCATGCACGCCGCCTGCGCCGGCCATCAGCCGTTCGAATCGCATCGTCGAGCGCGGGCGCCGGATGACCGTTCGCGCGCCGCACACGCTCGATCAGGTCCGAGGCGTCCGCGCCCGACGTGGGGAACTCCTCGCCCAGTCGCTCGCACAACGCCGCCGCAAGCGCGTACACCTGCCGGACGGTCGGCCTTCGGTCCCGGAGCCCGGCTGGAGCATCCACCCGTCCATGCAAGCGGACGGCACCCGAACACCGTGTGCCAACTCTGCAACAAAAAACGCCGAGCCCGTCGCGGCTCCGTGCTCCGCCCGACTGACCTTGCCTTGCGGCTCGACCCGTTGGACTGAACTCTTCGCCGCGCCGTTCTCGGCGCTGGCGGAGTATGCCATGCGCGGTCCCGCTGTCAAACTCCATGCCGAAGATGACCAGCGGCGGACGTCCCGACCGGATCGAACGCCTACCTCAGCAGTACTTCACGGCGCTGCTCGGGCGCGTGGTAGCCGAGGCGGCGAAGGACGGCGAGCCGCTCGTCAACTTCGGCCGGGGCAATCCGGAGGTCGGGCCACCGCAGCACGTGATCGAGGCCGCACAGCGCGCCGTAGCCGACGAGCGCTCGCACGGCTACCCGGAGTTCCGTGGCATGCCCGAGCTCAAGGACGCAGTCGCCGCCCGCTACCACGACGTCTACGGGGTCGACCTGGACCCGGAGCGCGAAGTCGCGGTCGTGCCGGGGACGAAGACGGCGCTCGTCGAGCTCTGCCTCGTCCTCGCGGAGCGCGGCGAGCACGTCCTGCTGCCCGACCCGGGCTACCCGGACTACACGTCCGGCGTCGCGCTCGCGGGCGCCGAGCTCGGGACGCTGCCTCTCGCACCCCCGGACTGGAGGCCCGACTTCGACGCGGCCGGCACGGCGCGGGTCGCGTACCTCAACTTCCCGTCGAACCCGTGCGCCGTCGCCGCCCCGCCCGGCGTGTTCGCCTCCGCGGTGGACTGGGCCGAGCGGCACGGCGCGGCGATCGTCCACGACTTCGCCTACGGCGACCTCGTCTTCGACGGCCGCGCGCCGGAGAGCTTCCTCGCCACCGCCGGCGCGAAGGACGTCGGCGTCGAGATGTTCTCGATGTCGAAGTCGTACGGGATGGCCGGCTGGCGGCTCGGGTTCGTCGTCGGGAACGCAGAGATCGTCGAGCGGATCAACCTGCTGCAGGACCACAACCGCGCCGGGGTCTTCCGCGGCGTCCAGGAGGCGGGCCTCGCCGCGCTCACCGGCCCGCAGGAGTCGGTCGACGAGCGCCGAGCGCGCTACGAGGAGCGGCGAGACCGCGTGCTCGCCGCGCTTCCGATCGCCGCCGTCAGCGAGGGAACGTTCTACGTCTGGATCGAGCTCCCCGACGGCCTGACGGCCGAGACCCTGCTGACGGAGAACCGAGTGGCGCTCGCGCCGGGCGAGGGGTTCGGCGCACAGGGCGCCGGTTGGGCGCGCATCTCGCTGGCCGTCCCCGACGACGTGGTCGAGCTCGGGCTCGCGCGGCTGCTCGGCGCGCTCGAGGGTGCGACGATCGCCCGATGAGCGTCGCCGAACGCACCGCGATCGACTGGCTCCTCGCGTCGAGCGAGCCGGCCGTCAGGTACCTCGCGCGCCGCGACCTGCTCGACGAAGACGCCAACGACGATGCCGCGCATGTCCTCGATGGCGAGATCGTGCAGACGCTGCTCGACGGCCCGAACGACGTGCATCCGTACAAGAAGTGGACGGGCCCGCACTGGCGGCTCGTCTCGCTCGTCGAGCTCGCGGTTCCGCCGGGCGAGCCGCGCGCCATCGAAGCCGCCGGCCTCGTGCTCGACTGGCTGTGCAGCGACGGCGCACCGGCGCACCGTGCAGGTCATCGACGGGCTCGCGCGGCGCTGCGCGTCGCAGGAGGGGAACGCCCTCGCCGTGTGCGTGCGCCTCGGGCTCGCCGCCGACGACCGTGTCGAGTCGCTCGCGCGCTCGCTCGTCGGCTGGCAGTGGCCAGACGGCGGCTGGAACTGCGACAAGCGCGCGAGCGGCAAGAGCTCGTCGTTCCACGAGTCGTGCGCGCCGATGTGGGGACTGCACGAGTACGCCGAGGCGACCGGGGCCGGGTGGGCGCATGACGCGGCTGTCCGCTGCGCTGAGATGTTCCTCGCGAAGCGCCTCTTCCGCTCGCCGCGCACGGGCGAGGTGCTGCGTCGGAGCTACCTCGAACTCCGCTACCCGCCGTTCTGGCACTTCGACGTGCTCCAGGGCCTGCTCGTGCTGTCGCGGCTCGGCCTCGTGCGGGACCCGCGCGCCGCGGACGCACTCGACGCTGGTCGAGGAGCGACGTGGCGACGACGGGCGTTGGCGTGCGAACGGCTACTGGTGGCGGCCGCCGGGCTCCGACGGGAGCAACGTCGAGATCGTGGACTGGGGTCGCGGCGAGCCCAACGAGATGCTCACGCTGAACGCGTTGCGCGTCCTGCGCGCGGCGGGCCGCGCGTGACGATCCGCGACCTCTGGCGCGAGCGCTTCGGCATCGACGCGCCCAGGAAGATCGTCTGCGTCGGGCTGAACTACGTCGACCACGCGACCGAGGGTGGCCGTGAGGCTCCCGAGGCGCCGATCCTGTTCGCGAAGTTCTCCACCGCGCTCATCGGGCCTGGAGAGCCGATCGTGATCCCGCGCGAGGAATCGCACGTGGACTCCGAGGCCGAGCTCGCGGTCGTGATCGGCGACGGTGGTCGGCGGATCCCGGCCGCCGACGCGCTCGCGCACGTGGCGGGCTACACGGTCGCGAATGACGTCAGCGCGCGCACGATCCAGCGCAAAGACGGACAGTGGGCGAGGGCGAAGAGCTTCGACACGTTCGGTCCGCTGCTTCCGGGGCTCGCGTCGGTCCACGACCTCGGCGACGGTTCGGGCCTCCGAATCACACAGCGGCTGAGCGGGGAAACGCTCCAGGACGCGACGACGAGCGACCTCATCTTCGACGTCCCGACCCTCGTCGCATACGCGTCGAACGCGTTCACGCTCGAGCCCGGCGACGTGATCCTGACGGGCACGCCGTCCGGCGTCGGCGTCTTCCGAGACCCGCCCGTCGCGATGCAGGACGGCGACACGGTCGAGGTCGAGATCGAGCGGATCGGCGTGCTCTCGAACCCGGTGGTCGCCGAGAGCTGACGACGCCAGGTTTTCGGGCCGCTCGGGAAGGCGAAAGCCAAGAGCGATGAACGCGATCGCCTGGCTCATCGTCCGCCTGCGGCTCGCGATCGTCGCCGCGTGGCTCATCGCCGCGGTCGCCGCGGTCGCGTACCTGCCCGACCTCCACCAGTCCGGCGCCAGGCAGGAGCTGCTCGGGCTCGTGCCCGACAACGCCGAGGCGCTCGCCGCCGGCGCCCGTACGGCCGAGCTCTTCTCCGTTCCGGTTCTCGCGCAGAGCGCGGTCGTCCAGCGCGACCCGGAGGGCCTCTCACGCGCCGCGCTCCAGCGGATCGCCCGCCGCACGGAGCGCATCGCCGACGGACAGGATCCCGAGCTGCGCGAGATCCGCGGCGCGGTTCCGATCGTGAACGTGCGCGACGCCTTCCCCGGCTCGCGCGAGTCCGGCACGACGGCGATCACCTACCTCCACTTCGACCCGGCGAAGACCGACCTCGACGACCAGGACGAGCTCGCGCACCGGTTCGCGGAGAAGTACGTGCGCTTCGCGGACGACGGCCTCGTCGGGGTGACCGGCGTCGTCCCCGCGCGGATGGAGGAGTGGCGGCAGATCGAGCGCGGCCTGCCGTGGGTGACGGTCGCGACGATCGCGCTGATCGCGCTGATCCTCGGCATCCACTTCCGCTCGCCGGTCGCGCCGCTGGTGACGCTCTTCGCCGCGGGCATCGCGTACGTCGTCTCGCTGCGAACGGCCGGCGTGATCGGCGAGCGCCTCGACATCTCGATCCCGCGCGACGCGGAGCCCGTGCTCGTCGTGCTCCTGCTCGGCGTGGTCACCGACTACGCCGTCTTCTTCCTGCACGGGATGCGCGAGCAGCTCGCCGCGGGCGAGGAGCGGGTCGAGGCAGCGCAGCGCGCGACGGCCGACTACCTGCCCATCGTCATCACGGCGGGGCTCATCGTCGCCGGCGGAACGGCCGCGCTCGTCGCCGGCCAGCTCGACTTCTTCCGCTCGTTCGGTCCGGGGATGGCGCTCACGGTGCTGATCAGCCTGTGCGTCGCGGTCACGCTCGTGCCGGCGACGATGGCGATCCTCGGCCGTGCGCTCTTCTGGCCCTCGGCTCGCCTCGACCCTCCGCGCGAGCGGCCGGGCGGGCTCGCCCGCTTCGCGACGGCGCGACCGGTCGCGCTCGTGATCGCTGCAGTTTCGCTCGCGGGCCTGGCGCTCGCCGCGCGCGGCCTCCAGGAGACGAACCTCGGCCTGACGCAGATCGTCGGCCTCCCGGGCGACTCGGAGCCGCGCGTCGCCGAGCGGGCTGCCGGAGCCGGGTTCGCGCCGGGAATCGTCTCCCCCACGGTCGTGCTCGTCGAGGGCATCGACAAGCACCTCGACCTCCCGGGCCTCGTCCGGCTCGGGCGGCTCCTGGACGACGAGCCCGGCGTCGCCGCCACGATCGGGCCGGCGAGCCCCGCCGCGCGGGCGGTGCCCGGCCTCGTGTTCTCGGGCAGGGCGCCCGCGGCGCGCTACCTCGTCGTCCTCGACGACGAGCCGCACGGCGGCCCCGCGATCGACACGGTCGACCGCCTCCGGAGCCGCATGCCGAGCCTCCTCGACCGCGCCGGGCTCCCGGACGCGCGCGTCTCGTTCGCCGGCGACACGGCGCTCGCGGCAGAGACGGTCGACACGATCACGCACGACCTCGCGCGCATCGGCCTGGCCGCGTTCCTCGTCAACTTCCTCCTGCTCGCGATCTTCCTGCGCTCGCTCGTGGCGCCGCTCTACCTCGTCCTCGCGAGCACCCTCGCGCTCGCCGCGAGCATCGGCCTGACGACGCTCGTCTTCCAGGGCTTCCTCGGCCACGACGAGCTGACCTACTTCGTCCCGTTCGCCGTCGCGGTCCTACTCCTGTCGCTCGGCTCGGACTACAACGTCTTCGTCGTCGGGCGCATCTGGCAGACCGCCGAGCAGATGCCGCTGAGGGACGCCATCGCAACGGCGGCCCCGCGCGCCTCGAGGGCGATCGCCGTCGCGGGCCTCGCCCTCGCGGCGTCGTTCGCCTCGCTGGCGCTGATCGACCTGCGCCAGTTCCGCGAGTTCGCGTTCGCGATGTCCGTCGGCGTGCTCCTCGACGCCTTCGTCATCCGCGCGCTGCTGATCCCGGCGCTCGTCTCGCTCGTCGGCGGCTTCAGCTGGTGGCCGCGGTCGCCTCGGACCATAAAAATTCGCCGAGCCGGTTGTGCTTTCGTCCGTTCATCCGACTGACTTTCCGCTTCCGCGTACAGCCGCCCGGATCAACTTCGACCTAGTCGCACCCCGTGCTCGGCGCATGAGCAACGTATCCGGTTGCAAGGGGTCCGGCAAGAGCGTGTCCAACGAAAGTTCTCGCAAATTGCGGGTCGGTATCGCACCATGATCAAACACACATGCCCGACGTCTACCTGACGATCGCGAACGCGGACGCCGAGACGCAGGAGCGCCTCGCCGAGATCCTCGAGCTCCGCGCGGCCGACCCCGATCAGCGCGTGATGCTCGAGCGGTACACCGCGCAGCTGGAACTGCCCGACGGCGCGCGCGTTCTCGAGGTCGGGTCCGGGACCGGCGCGGTCTCCCGTTACCTTGCGACCCTGCCCGGTGTCGGAGCCGTCGTCGGCGTCGACCCGTCGCCCGTCTTCGTCGAGCGCGCGCGCACGCTCGCACAGGACCCGAGGATGTCGTTCCACGTCGGCGACGCGCGCGAGCTCCCGCTCCCTGACGCGGCGGTGGACTGCGTCGTCTTCCACACGGTCCTCTGTCACGTCGACGGCGTCGAGCAGGCGCTCGCCGAGGCGCGCCGCGTCTGCCGGCCGGGCGGCACGCTCGCGGTCTTCGACGGCGACTACGCCACTGCCACGGTCGCGACGAGCGCGAACGACCCCCTCCAGGCCTGCATGGACGCGACGATCGAGAGCCTCGTCCATGACCCCTGGCTCCTGCGACGCCTCCCGCGGCTGATCCAGGAGGCCGGCTTCCAGCTCGTGGGCGTCGAGGGGCATGCGTACACGACGACTGGCTCGGCCTACATGACCGCGTTCGTCGAACGCGGCGCGGATGCCCTCGCGGCCGCGGGTGTCGTCGACAGCCGCACCGCGGACGCGCTCAAGGCAGAGGCCGCGGCGCGCGTGGCGGGCGGCCGGTTCTTCGGCCACATCGCGTACACGAGCGCGATCGCCCGCCGCTAGCGGTCGTCGAGCGGCGCCACCGTCCGGCCTTCCGCGAGCGCTCTTCCCCACGCCTCGAGCACACGCTCGAAGGTGCCGGGCGGCGCGACCTCGGTCGGCAGCTCGGCCGGCGCGAACCAGCGGACGTCCTCGACCTCTTCGCCGGGCTCGCCGACGCCGCCCTCGGGAACGGCGTGGTAGTAGGCGACGCTGATCCAGTCGGCGTCGTAGCGCGAGATCCAGATGCCGAGATAGCCGGTGATCCGCACCGCGACGCCGGCTTCCTCGAGCGTCTCGCGCACGGCGGCGTCGGCCGGGTGCTCGTCCGGCTCGCAGAACCCGCCCGGCGCGCACCAGAGGCCGCGCCACGGATCGTGCGCGCGCCGGACGAGGAGCAGCCTGCCGTCGCGCACGACGAGCGCGCCGGCGCCGGGCTTCGCGTTCAGCCAGTGGCGCGCGCCACACGCACCGCACGTGACCGGCGGCGCGCCGGGAAGCTCGGCGCCGCAGGCAGGGCAGAAACGGAAGGCGTTCTGGACCAAAAAATTCGCCGAGCCGGTCGCGCTTTCGTCCACTCATCCGGCTGACGTTCCGCTTCCGCGTACAGCCGACCGGATCAGCTTCGTCCTAGTCGCGCGCCGTGCTCGGCGCACGCGTGAAGGTAGACGAGCGCACGTGTCCGATCAAGTGAGCGGCGAACGAAATCCTCCGCTCTTTGCGGGAATCAAGTCGGCTGCACGAACATCCAGCGGTGACCCTCGACGTCGGCGGCGCTGTACAGACGGCCGAACGGCTGGTCGTCGGGGCCGCGCAGGATCTCGGCGCCCGCCTCCCGTGCCCGCGCGAGGTGCTCGTCGAGGTCGTCGACGTGGACGAGGACGCCGTCGACGACGTACGGGTTGTCGAGCCAGCGCGCGGCGTGCTCGCACTCGGCGGCGTGTCGGCGCGGGCTCAGGTAGTGCGGGCTCGCGAAGCCGAGCATCACCTCGCCGTCGCCGTAGGACAGCTCGGCGTGCGTGACGCGGCCCTCGTCGTCCGAGAAGCGCTCACCGCTCTCGCGGAAGCCGAAGGCGGAGCAGAGCCAGTCCGCGGCGGCTCCGACGTCCTCGTAGGTGAGCATCGGGATCATCGTCTGGAGAGGTAAGATTAACACGCTCGTTAATCATTGGCCAGAACATGAAGCACCTCGACTCCACCCTCGCAGCGCTCGCCGATCCGACCAGGCGCCGGGTCGTCGAGCTGCTGCGTGAGCGGCCCCGCCGCGCCGGCGAGCTCGCCGCGCGTGCGCAGACGAGCCCGCCCGCGATGAGCCGACACCTTCGCGTACTCAGATCGACGGGCATCGTCGAGGCGGAGCTCTCGGACGACGACGCTCGCGCACGCGTCTACCGGCTCCGCCCCGAGCGGCTCAAGGCGCTCCAAGCGTGGCTCGACTCGTTCTGGGGCGGGCAGCTCGAAGCCTTCAAGGCGCGCGCCGAGGACCGATGAGCGTCGTCCGCACGGTCGACGTCGCGGTCGACCCTGCGACGGCCTTCGCGGTCTTCACGGACGAGATCGACGACTGGTACGAGCGCGGTCCCTACAGCTGGAACGATCCCGAACGCGCTGTCGCGATCCGGTTCGAGGGCGGCCGTCTCCTCGAGGTCTACGAAGAGGGCGAGCCGTACGAGATGGGCCGCGTCACGGCGTGGGAGCCGGGCGAACGGCTCGCGTTCGTGTACCGGAACGTCCACCTGCCGCTCGAGGACACCGAGGTCGAGGTCCGTTTCGAGCGCATCGCCGGCGGGACACGCGTCACGCTCGAGCACCGCGGGCTCGAGCGCCTACCGCCCGACGAGTACGCGACCTGGGAACGGCGCGCGTGGGTCCGGCTGATGCAGGTCTACGCGGACTTCCTGCGCGGCGAGACCTCGTAGGCCATCAGGATCGCGTCGACGTACCCGTCCGGCCGGCGGTAGTGGCGCTTCCGGTAGCCCTCGCGCTCGAAGCCGAAGCGTTCGTAGAGCCGGATCGCGCCCTCGTTGTGCGGGAAGACGTGGAGCTCGAGCTTCTGGACCCCTTGCGCCCGCGCCCAGTCGGCGGCCGCATCGAGGAGCGCCCAGCCGACGCCCTGGCGGCGGTGGCTCATCGCGACCATCAGGCCCAGGTCGGCGACATGGTGGCTCGCGGGGTGCGGATCGCGGCCGACCGAGAGCCGCCCGACGATGCCGTCCGGCGCCTCGGCGACGAAGACCGCCGCGTGCGGGTAGCGGCGGAGCGAGCGGATGTAGCGCCGCTCGTCGCCGACGCTCCGCCAGTTCGTCGTGGTGATGAGCCACCCCTCGGGCTCGGAGCCGACGGCGTTCGCGAGCTCGACGAGCGCACCCGCGTCGCCCGGCTCCGCCGGCCGGATCCGAAACTCCTGCCGCACGGACGGAACGCTAGAGCGATTCGGCGAAACGCGCGAGGCGGTCGAAGTCGACCGGCTCGTTCTGCTGGCTGCGGATCCAGTCCGCGAGCTCGTTGCGGCTGACGACCCAGACGCCGTCGCGACGGTACGACCTCGTCTCGCGCGTCGCGAGGCAGATGACGGGCGTGACCCAGACGCCGAGCTCGTCGTGCAGGCGCGCGGCCTGCCGCTTCGCCTTCCGGAGGTGCACCGGTAGGTAGCGCGCGAACTTCGTCTCGACGAGGTACACGCCGTTCGGGCCGCTGACCATGTGGTCGACGTTCCCCTCGCCGCGCTGCGGGACGTCGTGCATGACGATGTAACGCTCCCAGCGAAGTGCCTCGAGCGTCTCGCCGACCGCGGCCTCGGCGTTGCTCCCCTTCAGCCAGCGCTCCATCTTCGCGCTCTGTCCGTCGGCCGCGCGGTAGAGCGCGACCATCATCGTCACGACCATCGCCGACGCGACGAGCGGCACCTCGAACGCCTGGGAGAGAATGAGCGGGAGCGCGGCCACGCCGACGAACAGCGCGATCAGCGCCAGCGAGCGTCGCGTGTGGGTGCGTGCGGGTGCCGCAACAAACGTCGCCGGCCGCGTCTCGACGTCGTACGCCATGCAGTGAGAATCGGCGCGCTCACCGCCCTGCTGGAGCGCCCCTTCGGGTGATCAATCGACGACGACGCCCGCTCCCCCGCGGCGGGGGTCGCCGGCGGCCGCGAGCGTTCCGTCGGGGAGGCGTTCGACGGCTGCGACCCCGCCGAAGAAGAGGTTGCGGGTGCTCCAGTGCGACGGCGCGTACGGCACTCGTCCCGGCTCGAGCGGCGGCTCGAGATGGAGGACGCCCTCTTCGAGATGCACGCGCGGCGCGGCGATCGCGGCCGCGACGTCCATGCGGTGCGCGAGCACGTTGACGGCGACCTGCATGATCGCGCCGCGGAGGCGGTTCGAGCCCGCGCTCCCGACGACGAGCCGCGGCTGCCCTCGCTCGAGCACGAGCGACGGGGCCATCATGCTCGTCAGCCGTTCGCCCGGCCGCGGCGCGCCGACCATCAGGTCGAGCTCGCCGAGCATGTTGTTCATGTGGATGCCGGTGTCCGGCACGACGACGCTCGAGCCGCCGCCGCCCGTGGAGACGGAGAGCGAGGCCGCGTTCCCGGCGGCGTCGACGACGCTGATGTGGGTCGTTCCCGCCGTGACCAGACCTCGGGTGAGGCGGCGCTCGCGCGCGCGGGTCTGCTCGTCCATCACGCGGGCGAGGCGCGCGACGGCGGCGGGCGAGCCGAAGCGCCCGGGACGCTCGAGGCGCCGCAGGCCGAAGCCGATCAGGACGCCGCCGGACGACGGGGGCGGGTTCGAGAGAAACTCGCCGCCGCGGTACGGGGCGCTCACGGGGCGCCGGCGGACGACGCGGTAGCCCTCGAGGTCGGCGAGGCGGATCGCGGGGACGGTGCGCGTGATGGCGCGGGCCGCGGGTCCCGTGTAGACGGCGGCGGCCCCGCGCTTCGCGATCCGTTCGAGCGTGGTCGCGAGGTCCGGCCAGGCGAGCGTGGCTCCCGTCGTCAGTCCGGCGGCGGGGGTCTTCGCGAGGACGGCTGCGAGGATCGAGTGGAGAAACGCCTGCGACTCGGTCACTTCGAGGCCGTCCCGTGCGAGCTCGGCCGCGGGCCTCACGAGCTCCGCCCACGGCAGCGAGCCGTACGAGCGGTGTGCGGCTTCGAGGCCGGCCGTGCTCCCCGGTACGGCGCACGAGCCGGTGCCGACGCGGAAGACCTGGGTCTGCGAGCCCTCGAAGACGATCGTGACGTCGGTCGGATCCTCACGTGTGCCGCTCGGGACGGTCGCGAAGAAGTCGAGGACCCGCGTACGGCGGTCTCTGGCGGTGTGGACGAGCATGAACCCGGCGCCGCCCGGCCCAGTGAGCGGGCTCTCGGTCGCCCACGAGGCGAAGCCGGCCGCGACGCAGGCGTCGACCGCGTTCCCGCCGCGCTCGAGAATGCGCGCCCCGACCTCGGCCGTGAGCGGGTGGCCGGCGGCGATCGCGCCCTTCATGGATCGAGCCTACGTGCCGATAGGTAGAGGAACGTGCTCACGGTTTTCCGCAGTCTTCACAAAGTGGCGCTACCGTAGGACCGAGTCGCTGGGCGCCGGGGGAAGTGGCGGTCGACGCCTCGTGCATCCACCCTGCCGCTTCCGACGTTCCTCTCACGATGCTCCGCCAGACTCTCGACAAACGCACGATGGTCCTTGCCGCCCTCGGCATGGCGGCACTCGCGGTCGTCGTGCTCTCGCCGCAGCTCTTCCAGCGGCAGGTGCTCGAGGCACTTGCGGCGCTCGAGGACGCCAACGCGGGGTTCCTCTGGCTCGCGACCGGCGCGTTCGGCGTGGCCCTCGTCTGCTCGGCCTGCGCGTGGCGCGCGGCGACCCACCTGCCCGACCGTGTGGACGCGTGCGCGCGGTACGGGGTCGGTTCGCTCGTGAACTCGCTGACGCCGGCCCACGCCGGCGACGCGGTGCGGCTGGCGCTGTTCGCGAAAGCCTCGCCGGACTCGCGGCTGCTCACGGCCGGGAAAGCGCTGGCGGGAGTCGGCATCGGGCGGCTCCTTTGCACGGGCGTGCTGCTGCTCGCGACGCTGAAGCCTTACGCGTTGCTGCTCCTGCTCGTCGTACCGGCCCTCGGCCGCGTGCCGGCCTGGGTCACCGCGGCGACGGTCGCCCGGCTCGGCGCGGCGGCGGCGGTCGCGGCGGCGGTCGGGATCCCATCGCCCTTCCTCACGGCGCTCCTCGTCGTGCCCGCGATCGACCTCGCCGGGCTGATCCCGATCACGCCGGGGAACATCGGGCTGAAGAGCGGGGCGATCGCGCTCGCTCTCCAGGCGCAAGGCGTCGACGTGACGACCGCGCTCTCGACAGGGATCGCGTTCCACGCGGTCGAGACACTCGTCGGACTGAGCTTCGGCTCTGCGAGCGCGCTCTACCTTTCGCGGGTGCCGGTCCCGCGCTGGGCGATCGGCGGCGCGACGGCGGCCGTGGCGGCCGCGTTCGTCGGCACGACCGTCCTGGTCTAGACGCTGGCTGCGTAGCCTGCGACAGCCAGGTTGACGCTCGGGTAGAAGCGCTCGCGCCCGATCACCTCGACCACCCCGGCCGCCTCGAAGTCGGAGAGCAGGCGTGAACGCAGGCGTGCGACCACGAGCGTCACGTGCTCGTCGCGGAGCTCACGCGCGAGCTCGCCGAGCGCCTCGATTCCGGTCGAGTCGACGTGGTTGACCGCTTCGGCGTCGAAGACGAACCAGGAGGTCTCGGTCGGGGCGGCGCGGATCGCCTCGCGGACGCGGGCCTTGACGTAGCCGGCGTTGGCGAAGAAGAGCCGGTCGTCGAGCCGGTAGACGACGACACCCGGCGTCACCTTCGCCGAGGGGTGCAAGGCGACGTCGCGATAGCCCTCGAGTCTCGGCACCCAGCCCAGCACCGCGTCGTAGGGGCGCGCGCTGCGGCGCACCGTGTCGATGATCGAGAGCCCGACCGCGACGACGAGCGCCTCGAGCACGCCGAAGACGACAACGCAGGAGACGGTGACGGCGGCGATCGCAACCTCGACCCGGTCGATCGCGGCCAGCGTCCGCCAGGCGCGCGGGTCGACGATGTTGATCGCGGCGGAGACGAGCACCGCGCCGAGCACCGCGGTCGGCAGGTACTGCACCGGCTCGGTGAGGAAGAGCAGAACGACGACGACCGTGCCGGCCGCGAACAGCCCGGCGATCTGCGTGCGTGCGCCCATCGCCTCGTTCACCGCCGTGCGGGCGCCGCTCGCGCCGACCGAGAACGCCTGCGTCAGGCCCGCGGCCGCGTTCGCCGCGCCCATCACGAACAGCTCCTGCGAGGCGCGCACGCTCTCGCCGCGCCGCCCCGCGAAGGCTCGCGCAGTCAGGATCTCGTCGGCGAAGGAGACGAGGAAGACGGCGAATGCGGCCGGGACGAGCTCGAGCACGTCGCGGAGCGGCGGAGTCGGGACGCTCGGGCGGGGCAGGCCGCCGGGAACCGGGCCGACCGTCGCGATCCCGTGCGCGGCGAAGTCGAATGCCCACGAGCCGGCGATCGCTGCCACGACCACGAGCAGCGCGCCGGGAAGCGCGGGCATGAAGCGGCGCAGGAGGAGCAGGGCAGTGAGCGTGACGGCGCTCACCGCGACCGTCGCCCCGCTCACCTGGCCCAGCTCGCGCAGGACCTCGCCCAGCTTCCTCAGTGGCTCGGTCGCCTCGACCGGGACGCCGAGCAGCTTGCCGAGCTGCGAGATCACGAGCACCGCCGCGACTCCGTGCAGATATCCGATCAGCACCGGGCGGGAGAAGTAGTCGGCGACCCAGCCGAGCCGGAGCGCCCGCGCAAGCAGGAAGCAGGCCGCGACGAGCAGCGCGAGCATCGACGCCAGCTCCACGGCTGCTTCGCTGCCGGCGACAGCGAGCGGCAGCACGGAGGCCGCCACGAGCGTCGAGACCGAGCCCTCCGGCCCGATCACGAGACGCCGCGAGGAGCCGAGCAGCACGTAGGCGAGCGTCGGGCCGAGCAGCGCGTACATGCCGTTGACCGGCGACAGGCCGGCGAGCTCGCCGTAGGCCATCGCCGAAGGAAGCGCGAGCGCCGTGACCGTCACCCCGGCGAGCAGGTCGCGGCGGGCGCTGCCCAGCCGGTAGCGCGGCACCTCCCCGGCGACCGGGACCGTTCGCACGAGCAGCGGTTCACGCTTTGCCGGCCGGAAGGCCGACGCCGTGCCGTACGCCGTCTCCGCCTCCCGCGGCGTCGGCCGTCGCAGTTGCTCGTCGTCGCCCGTCATCGTCGTACGCGGGATCGCCCCGCAGAATCTACGAGCTTCCCGCTGCGGTCGTCGTCTCGCGAGCCGGGATCGACCTCAGTCGTGAACGACTACGCGTGTGACGCGGGTGCGCCGAGTGTGTGCCGAGTTCTCTACAGGTCCTTGAGGAAGCTCGGCGTGTCGAGCTCGTCGCTCTCGCCGGTCGGCGTCGACGCGCTGCGGCCGAAGAGGCCGCGCTCGCGGCGCGGGCCGCCCGAGTCGCGGAGCCCCGTCGCCACGACGGTCACCCACATCTGGCCGGCGAGCCGCTCGTCGATCGTCGCGCCGAAGATGATGTTCGTGTCGTCGGTCGCGCCGCGCCGGATCACCTCGGCCGCCTCGTTCACCTCCAGCAGCGAGAGGTCGCTGCCGCCGGCGATCGAGAGCAGGATGCCCCTCGCGCCCACGAGCTCGGTGTCGATCAGCGGCGAGCGGAGCGCGCGCTCGGCGGCCTCGGACGCACGGTTGTCTCCCGTCGCGAAGCCGATGCCCATGAGCGCGGTCCCGGCGTCCTTCATGATCGTCCGCACGTCGGCGAAGTCGAGGTTGATCAGGCCGGGGAGCGTGATCAGGTCGCAGATGCCCTGGACGCCCTGACGGAGCACGTCGTCGGCGATCTTGAACGCGTCGAGCATCGAGGTCGACTTGTCGAGCACCTCGAGCAGCTTCGCGTTGGGAATCACGATCGTCGTGTCGCAGTTGCGGCGGAGCTCATCGACGCCCGCGTCGGCCTGCGCGCGGCGCTTCGTCCCCTCGAAGGGGAACGGCGTCGTGACGATGCCGACGGTGAGCGCGCCGAGCTCGCGCGCGATCTTCGCAACGATGGGAGCCGCGCCGGTGCCGGTGCCGCCGCCCTCGCCCGAGGTGACGAAGACCATGTCGGAGCCCCGGAGCGCGTGCTTGATCTGGTCGTGCGCCTCTTCGGCGGCGCGGCGGCCGATGTCGGGATCGGCGCCCGAGCCGAGACCTTTCGTCAGGTCGCGGCCGATGTGGATCTTCACCTCGGCGTCGGAGGTCTGGAGCTGCTGCAGGTCCATGTTGACGGCGACGAACTCGACCTGGTTGATCCCCGCGTCGAGCATCCGGTTGACCGCGTTCAGGCCGGCGCCGCCCACCCCGACGACGCGGATGACCGCGAGGTACGCACCCGAGTCGGCGCGCGGCACGCGGTGCAGACGCGGCGCTGGCTCGGGCAGCGGCTCGAACCTCGTGACCGGAGGCTCGTAGCGAGGCTCCGGAACGGCGGAGAGCTGCGGGCGTTCGGGCTCGCTGTCGACGGGCGGGGGCGTGGCGGGCGGCTCCGGCGGCGTCTGCGGCGCGCGTTCGAACGTCGGGACGTGCTCGACCGTCTCCTCGTGCGGAGTGACGGGCGCCTCGTCTGCAGGCGGCTGCGGCGGGGCCTCCCCCGCCGGCTCGCGCTCTGCCTGCCTCTGTGCAGCCTCGGTCGCGCGGAAGAGCTCCGCGAGCGGGCCCTCACGCATGCTCGCGCGCCTTCGCGCCATTGAGCACCTCCTTCGCCAGGTCGCGGTACAGCATGGCGGCCTCGCCGGTCGGATCGTAGGCAAGTACGGACTGACCCTTCACCGGCGCCTCTGCGAAGCGGACGGTCTTCCGGATCTTGGTGTTGAAGACGAGGTCGCCGAAGTTCTCGGTCAGGATGTCGACGGCCTCGCGGGAGTGGAGCAGGCGCCGGTCGAACATGGTCGGAAGGATGCCGACGATCTCGACCTTCGGGTTGAGGTTCTCGCGCACCATCGCAAGCGTGTTCTCGAGCTGGACGAGCCCGCGGAGCGAGAGGTATTCGGTCTGGACGGGGACGATCACGCCGTCCGCGGAGACGAAGGCGTTGATCGTCAGCAGGCCGAGCGAGGGCGGCGTGTCCATCAGGATGTAGTCGTAGCGCTCGCGGATCGGGACGATCGCCTTCTCGAGCGCGCGCTCGCGGCCGATCATCGACGCCAGGCTGAGTTCCGCGCCGGCGAGGTCGATCGAGGAGACGGCGAGATCGATCTCGCGCTCCTGGATCACCTCCTCGATCGGCAGCTTGTGGACGAGGACGTCGTACATCGACCGGTCGATCTCGTCGGGGTTGAGGCCCTGGCTCATCGTCAGGTTGCCCTGCGGGTCCAGGTCGACGCAGAGGACGCGCAGCCCCTGCTCTTTGAAGGCCACGGCCAAGTTGAGGGTGGACGTCGTCTTCGCCACCCCGCCCTTCTGGTTGGCGAATGCGATCACCCGTGCCAAGGTCGGTACCTTTCGCGGCTTTCGCCCGCGTGTTGGGTCGTGGAAGCAGCCTTGCGAGGGCCATGACCCCGCGTGATTCGATGGTACCGAGCGCTCTCCTCTGTTCAGGATCAGTCGTCGCCGATCGGGATGTGGTCGGCGGCGATCATCACGCCGGCGCTCTTGAACCAGAGGCCGTTCTTGCGTGGGTAGTACGTGACGTCGTTCGGAGCGCGGGTGCCGTAGACGAGATACGTGATGCCCTCGTCGCCGGACTCGATCCAGTGGCAGACTCCGGTGCCCGCCGGACGCGAGACGAGCGAGCCGCGTCGGAGGTCGTGCGTCGCCGGCTCGGCGCCGAACTCGCGGCGCGCTGGCGTCGGGTCGAGGTGGAGCGTCCCGCCGCCGTCGAGCACGACGAAGAACTCGTCCTCGAGGGAGTGGACGTGCGGCGGCGCGCCCTCGTCGTTCGGCGGCAGCCGGACGAGGTTCAGGCCGGACTGGCGTGAGCCTGCGGCCTCGGCGAGCGAGTAGACCTTGCCGTCGAACGCTGGCTCGACGTCTTCGGCGCGCCTGATGTTCGGCGGCCGCTCCGTCGGCTCGACCTCGTCCGGCACACCGGCGTCGACCTCGCGCTGCCACGGCCGGTCGCCGCCGCCCGCCTCTACCCATGTGCCCCCGAGCCAACCGACCTTCGCGCGCGGCAGATACGCGAACTGTGTGCTGTGCGAGTTCCCGAACGCGATCAGGTCGAGGCCGTCGGGCCCGGCCTTGAACGTGTGTCGCTCGCGGCCGGCGAGATGGACGATGCAGTCGCCCTCGCCGACCTCGTGCATACCGACCGCACCGTCGGCGCCGAGCTGCTGCCACGACCAGCCCGTGCCGCCGAGGACGTAGAAGAGCTCCTCCTCGGCGGACTCGATGTGCGCGGGGGTCGACCACATGCCTGGGTCGATCCGGATGCGGTTCACGCCGATCCTGCGCGCCTCGGTCGCGGCGGCGAAGTCCGTCCAGTGCGCGGAGAGGTGCCCGAGCTCGGCCTGCTCGGTTTCCGGTTCGTCCCAATGGGAGATCACCACCGCATCCTCGCATGGGACATCTGCGTTCCAGAGGTGGACAGCGACGAAAGGAGCATTGGTGAGTCTCCTGTGGATCATCTTGATCGTCATCCTCGTGCTGGCGCTGCTCGGCTTCTTCACCCGCGGCCGCTGGTAGCCAGACGTAGGACTCGGCACCTGATCGAATAGGCCGCCCGGCGGGTTGCCGGGCGGCCGTTCTTCAGTCACTCTTGAGGGGTGGAGAGCCAGGCCGCCCTGGAGACGTTTGCGCGTGCCGACGCCGAGGCGAAGCTCCCCCGGCTCGGCGGGATGGCGCGGCCCGACGGGGTCGTGATCGTCAGTGAGCGGTTCTGGGCATTCGCAGCGCTCGACGGCTCGGTTCGCGAGGGCGAGATGTCGCCCGCGCCCCGGCCACTACGGCGAATCCCGCTCGTGCGGGGGCTCGCAAGGCTCGGCGCGGCGATCTCTCCGCTGATGGGGCGGGGCGGAGTCGCTCGGCGGCGGGAGCGCTGGTTCCTGGTGGGCGCGCTCCTGGCTTCGTTCGCGTTCTTCCTCCTGCCGTCCGGGCTCGAGCTCCCCGCCGGACTGCTCCTCTCGGCGCTGATGCTGTTCTGGATCCTGCGCGGGAGGACGCTCCGGCTGCATGGGGCCGAGCACCGCGCGATCGCGGCGGTCGAGCAGCGGGCGATGCTCGCGACGTGGTCGGGGATGGCGCGGCCTTCGCGCTTTGCCGCGCGTTGCGGGACGAACTTCGCGGCCCTCGTGCTTCCCGTCGCGGCGGTCTTCGAGTGGATGTGGCCCCTGCCGGCGGCGATGGGCGCGCTGCTGTCGCTCGGGCTGACGATGGAGCTCTGGACGGCGGTCGAGGGCCGGACCCACCGGCTCGCCCGTGCGTTTCTCGTGCCGGGGTTGCTCCTCCAGCGGTTGACCACGCGCGAGCCGGGGATCGACGAGACGCAGCTGGCGCTACGCGCGACGGCGTCGGTCCTCCGACGCGAGCTCGGCTAGAGCGCGCGGACGAGGGCGGTCGCGGCCGCTGCGACCACGACGACCAGCAACAGCGGTGCGCGGAGCGCGACCGCGATCGCGGCAACGCCGACGCCCACGAGCCGGGCGTCCGCGACGAGCCCGTCTGTGCTCCCGAACGTCTGGGTGACGACGAGCGCGGCGAGGAGCGTCGGCGCGAGGAGCGAGACGAGCGCGTCGAGACGTTCTGGCAGCTGTCGGCGTCCGAGGAGTGCCGGGCCGAGCGCCCGCAGTGAGATCGTGCCGAGCCCGACGACGGCGACCGCGATCCACACGCTCACCGACGCAGCCCCACGAGGCAGCCGAGCACCGCGACGACGATCGGGATGCCCGGCGGCGCGAACGGCAACAGGACCAGGGCGATGCCCCCGCCGGCGAGGGCGGCAAACACGGCCTGTCGCGTCCTCAACTGTCGCGCGAGCAGCGCCAGGAACAGCGCGGGGAACGCCGCGTCGAGCCCGAGTCGTTCCGGGTCGCCGAGCGCGCCGCCGCCGACGACGCCGACCACGGTGCCGAGCACCCAGAGCACGTAGAGCGTCAGCCCCGCGCCGAGGAGCACGCGTCGGTCGAAGCTCCCGTCCGGGCGAGCGGACACGGCCCACGACTCGTCGACGACGACCTGCGACTCGGCGATGCGGCGGAACAGCGAGCCGTGGAAGAGCGGCGCGACGGAGATCCCGATCGCGGCGTACCGAGCGTTCAAGAGGAGTGCCGCGACGATCGCGGCTGCGACGCTGCCGCCCTCGTCCAGGATCGACGCGACCGCGAACTGCGCCGAGCCGCCGAACGTCGTCGCCGACATCACGATCGGCGCGGCGACGCCCATTCCCGAGGCCCGCGCGAGCACGCCGAACGAGATCGCGAAGAGCGGCACCGTCACCGCGATCGGGAGGATCGCCCGAACGCCGACGGGCAGAGGTGGGCGCCTCACGTCGCCATCATTGCCTCCCGGGTTCGGTCCACCGCCGCGCCGACGCGCGCGAGCGACTCCGCCGCGCGCTCGTCCCCACCCTCGGCGCCGAGCCAACGCCGAGCCTCGAGCACGAGCTCGTCGACCTCCGCGAGCAGCGCGTGCGGCCCGGCCCGTTCGCGCTGCAGCGCATCGATGCGGCGAAGTCGTTCGAGGACGGCGCGTGCTTCGTCCATGCAACCGACGGTAGCGGCGAAGGTGTGCCGTGTCTGTGTCGACTCTGTGCCGAGTTCGTGTCAGCTCGCGACGCGCGCGAAGTACCCCGAGGGCGCCTCGCGAAGCCCGAGCATCGCGTCGTCGAGGGCGCCGATGAGCGCCGACCGATCCCCGTGCATGAGCGTTTCGACGAGCGCGCGTCGAACAGTGTCCGGCCGAGGCTCCTCGATGCGCTCGCCGAGCAATACCGACGCCCGCATCGTCGCCGCCCAGACGCCGTCGGCGCCACCGAGCAGCGCGGTCAGCGACTCGCGCAGCTGCTCCTCGCGCGACGGGCCGGTCTGGAAGAGCGAGAGCTCCCAGCGATCGAGCGCCTCGCCGAGGTCCGGGTCCTCGTCCGCGAGCGCGAGCCGCTCGAGCAGCTCGCCGGCGAGCCGACCGCGGAAGGGGTCGAGGCGCGTCGCGTCACCGTTCGGCTGCGCCGCTGCGATCGGAAGCACGGGCTTGATCCCGAACGGCCGCCAGTCCAGGCGCTCGAACAGCACGGGGCCCGCCGCGATCGCACCGCACGTCGCGAGCCGGAGCGCGGTGACGGCGTCGCCGAGCTCGCCCGACGCGTCGGGCGCACCCTCACCGGCCTCGAGCTCGCAGTGCAGCTCGAGCAGGGAGAGCCGATCGGTGTCGCGTCCGTACTCGGGCGGAAGCAGTCCCTGCGCCTCGGGCCAGTGCCGCGCGAACTCGCCCGTCGCGGCGTGGCGCACGCGCAGGTGCGCGTCGAGCACGAGCTCCGCCCCGAGCGACAGCCCGATCAGCGGCGCCGCCGCCGCGTACGCGCGTCGCCCGGCGAACAGCGTCTGCTCGAACTCGACGTACGCACGCTCGAACGCCGCATCGTCCCAGTCGAAGCCGCCGCACGACTCGGCGACGCGCAGGATGAGCGGGAGGAGCACGCTCTTGAAGGGGTCCTCGCCGAAGATCGCCGCGGCGGGCTCGCTGCGCAGATCCTGCACCGCGAGCTGCGCGTCCTGCCGCTGCGCGAGCGTGCGACCCCGCGTCTCGACGAACTCGCGCACGAGCGGCCGGTACTCGTAGAGCGTCGGGCGCCCGCGCGTCGCGTGCTGCTCGAAGGCGAACGGCAGCTCAGCGTCCTCCGACCCGAGCACGTGGAACGCCCCGAGGCAGAAGCAGCGGAGCGAGCGATAGAGATGAGGCGCGCGCACGGCCATGGACCCTCGCCCTACGCGCTCGGCCTCCCCATTCCTCCCTGGCACGTCGGGCACCAGTACGTGGTGCGGTTCGCGTCACCCTGCCCGCGCGACGCGATCCGGCCGCCGCAGCGCGGGCACACGTGGCGACGGTACGCGTTGCGGCCGGATCGTTGGGAGCTCAACGCCGCACGCATCAGGGTCGCCGCGGTCCTCACGACACGCGCGGAGCTCGTCGTCGGCGAGGTCGCCGACGTGCGCCCACGGCGACACGCGCGCCTCCCAGAGCACCTCGGCTTTCCACATGTTCCCGATACCCGCGACGAGCCGTTGGTCGAGCAGCGCGTTCCCGATCTCGCGCTCCTGGTCCGTCGCGCGCAGGTTGCGCACGATCGCGTCGAGCTCGAGCGGCTCGTCGAGCACGTCCGGTCCGAGGCGGCGAACCGCAGCCGAGCCGCGGGCACCGCCGAGCTCGAGCACCGGGCCGTTCCAGAGGACGCCCTCACGCTCCGCCCCGCGCAGCACGAGCCACGGCCTGCCGATTCGTGTGGCACCACGACGCTCGAGGCGCCAGCGCCCGGTCATCCGCAGATGGCTGCGCAGCACGAGGCCGCCCTCGAAGCGAAGAAGCAGGTTCTTGCCGACCGCGTCGACCGACTCGAGGCGCCGCCCGTTCAGCCGCTCGGCGATGCCCTTGACCGCAGCGCGCGGATGCGGCGTCTCGACCTCGAGTCGCTCGCCGACGAGCGGTTGGAGCCGGGCCGCCGCCCGTCGCAGGGCGTCGCCTTCGGGCACCTGACCAGCGTAGCGATAGGTTTTGTCCAGGCGGACCTGATGGCCAACGGTCTCAACATCGCCGCTCTGTCCAGACGTACGGGCGTTCCGGCCGACACGCTGCGGAAGTGGGAGCAGCGCTACGGCGTCCTTCAACCCGAACGCACGGAAGGCGGACAGCGCCGCTACTCGGAGCTCGACGTCGCGCGCGTCGAGTGGCTACGCGAGCGTCTCTCCGAGGGGTTCCGGATCAGCGAGGCCGCCCGACTCCTCGGCGCCGGTGCGACGGGAGCCCCGAAGTCACCGGCCGAGCTCCGGCGTGCCGTCTTCGACGCCGTGGCGCGAGCGGACGTCGACGCGCTGGGCGGGTTGCTCGATCAGGTGTTCACGGTGCTAGCGCTCGAACAGGCGCTGCTTCGCGTCGTCGAACCGGTCCTGCAGCGCGTCGGCGATGCGTGGGCGAGCGGCGAGCTGTCGGTCGCGCAGGAGCACCTCGTCACCGCGGCGATTCGCGCGCGGCTGGAGCGGCTCCTCGCGGACGCCCGCGGCGACGTTCGCGGCGTGGCTGTGCTCGCATGCGTACCCGGCGAGCAGCACGAGCTCGGGCTGCTCATGCTCGGAACGCTGCTCCGCGCGGACGGCTGGCAGGTCGCCTACCTCGGTGCCGACGCTCCGCTCGAAGACGCACTCGACCTCGCCGAGCAGCTCGACGCGACCCTGCTCTGCCTCAGCGTCACCATGCGCGATCACATCGGCGACCTCTCGCGGCTCGACGTCCCACCGGGCATCACGCTCGCGATCGGGGGCGCCGCGGCGAACGACCGCGTCGCGCGCAGGGTCGGCGCGTTCCACGTGAACGACAACCTTCGCCGCTCGGTGCGCGAGCTGCGACGCCTTACGCGATGAGCGAGCGCGCGCGCTTCGCAGCCGCCGGCGCGGCGTCCGCGACAGTCTGGGCGCTGCTCGAGCCGCTCGACCGCAGGCTCTTCCGCTACGACTACTCCGACGTCGCGCTGCTCGGGACGTTCGTCACTCGCGGGCCGGGCTGGCGCGCGGCCGGCCTCGCTATCCACGTCGCGAACGGTGCGCTCTTCGGCCTCGCCTACCGGGAAGCGAAGCGTCGGTTCGGCGTCTCGGCGGTCGCGATGGCGCTTGCCGAGCACGTCGCGTTGTTCCCGCTGTCGGCGCTCGTCGACCGGTACCACCCCGCGCGCGGGACGGCGCTCGTGCCGAAGCTCCTGACGCCGCGCGCGTTCGGGCAGGCGACCCTGCGTCACGCGGTGTTCGGTGCGGTGCTCGGGAAGCTGACCTAGGGGAGGGCGGCGAACGCGCCGGTCTGCGTCATCAGCTGTGCTGCGAAGAGCAGCGTCACCAGCATCATCATCAGGAAGATCCGAGTCTGCGTGGGTTCCATCCGCGTTCTCCGTGAGCCGAGATCGAAGCGGGGCCGCACCGCTTTGGCTCAGGATCGGCGCGAAGAAACGTCTTCGCATCCCCCGGCCGAGCGATCCGCCTCAGCCGGCCGGAAGCGTGCAGCCGCCGTGCCGCTCGAGCACCCGCGACCGGTAGATCGCGCCTCGCCGCTCCACGCGGTACACGTCACAGAGGCCGTGGCCGACCTTGACAGCGCAGATGAAGACGCTCGCCGGCGGACCTTCCTTGAAGAGGATGCGGGAGCGCGACGTGCAGTCCGCCGACTCGGCGTTCGCCTGCCGCGCGACCGCGCGCTCCGCGCCGACCTGCTCGGGTGGGTCCGCCCCACACCCGGCGAGCAGCACAACCGCCGCGAGCGCGCCGAGCGCCCTCACGGACGCAGGACGGCACGGCGCGGTCCCGCGAGGAACCCCGCCTCGAGGAGGAGCGGCATGGCGTCCGTCTCCCCCACCGGCTCGCCGTCGAACCGCTCGACCGCCAGCCGCTTGCGACCGCGCACGCGCACGTGCTCGACGAGCGCCGCGAGCGCGACGCGGAGCCACTCGTCCTCGGGGTCGCGGAGCGGGACGAGCGACTTGCCGCCGCGCTCGACGTAGAGCGCAGGCTCGCCCCCGAGCAGCACGACGTGCGCGCCCGCGACGCGCGCCGCACGCCCGTTTGCGCGCTTCGGCCACGGCAGCGCCGCCCCGTACGGCTGCGCCGGATCGGCCGCGGCGAGCACGAGCGCCTCGGGCTCGTCGTCCTCGCGCGGCCTGAGCTCGCGCAGCCGCTCGACGGCGCCGGCGAGCGCGAACTGCGCGCCGCCGAGGCCCTCGACGAAGTAGCCGCGCCGACAGACGCCCAGCGTCTCGAGCGCGCGCAGCTCCCCGTACACCGCGCCGTACCCGCCCTGAATCCCCTCGGCCCGCACGCCGTCGCGCGTGACGATCCCCTGCCGCTCGAGCAGCAGCTCGGCGAGCGCGCGGCGGTCGGGCGCGTCGGCGAAGAGCCTGTCGGTGAGCGACCAACGGCCCTGCGTCGCAGTGTTCGTGTTCGCCCGCTGCCGTGAGAAGCGGCGCGCGCGTGCGCGCTGCGGCCGCGGCACTTCGTACCGCTTGCCGGCGCGCAGCGGCGTCCACGCATCGTTTCGCACCTCGCCGGCCCACACGAGATCCCAGAGCGCGGGGAGCGCCTCGGCGTGCTCGAGGCCCGTGGCCTCGACGAGGTCGAACCAGAACTTCGCGCCGTCGGCGAGTGCCTCGCGGATTCGCTGCGCGTCCTCGCTCTCGGGCGACGCGGCGGCCGACGGACGCCCGAGCACGCCGGCGTCCTCGCGGAAGAAGAGCGCGACGCGGTCGAGGCCGGCGCCGACCCAGACGAGCTCACCGCTCGCGCAGAGCTGGTCGAGCTGGAGCGGCTGGTACGACGGCACACGGCGCGGCAGCACCTCCGACTCCCAGAGCGCCACCGGAAGCGCGAGCCCCTGGAGCGGGACGAGCGCCTCACGGAGCGTCGCGCGGCGGTCGACCCCGTGCCAGCTCGGCAGGAAGCGGCCGAGCGTGGCCTGCTCGGCGGGCTCGACCTCCTTGCGGAGCGCAGCGAGCGACGCCCGCCGCAGCCGCCGGAGGACGTCCGGATCGCACCACTCCCGCTCGGTCCCGCCGGGGCGGAGCTCGCCGCGCACGAGCTTCTCCTCGCGCTCGAGCTCGCGGAGCTGCGGCTCGACGTCGCGGCCGAAGTGCTGGTTCGCCTGGGTGCTCGTGAACGGCCCGCGGCCCTTGGCGTACCGCTGAACGAGCTGCTGCAGTGCCGTCGCGGGATCGGACGCCTCGAGGAATGCGTCGGGCAGACCGCCCGGCGGCATCACGCCGAGCGCGTCGCGGTAGCGCCCCGCATCCTCGGCCGCGATCAGCCGCTCCTCGCCGGCGACGCGCGCGCGGAACGCCCGGCGCTCGCGGATGAGCGTCTCGGCGAAGCCGGCGTCGTACTCGCCCTCACGCAGGTCGCCGCGCCGCCGCAGCACGTCGTGGGCCTCGTCGGGGTTCCGCGCTCTGCCGCGCAGCTGCTCCTCGACGTCCTCGAGCGCCCCCGGGTCGATCAGGTCGCGGAGCTCCTCCTGCCCGAGCAGCTCGCGGAGCAGGTCGCGGTCGAGCGACAGCGCCTGCGCACGCCGCTCGGCCGGCGGCGTGTCGTCCTCGTACATGTACGTCGCGATGTAGTCGAAGAGGAGCGACGACGAGAACGGCGACGCGCTCTGGGACTCGACGTCGACGAGGTCGAGCTCCCGCGTCTTCAGTCCGCGCAGGATCCCCTTCAGCGCCGGCAGGTCGAAGACGTCCTGCAGGCACTCGCGGTACGTCTCGAGGATGACCGGGAACGAGCCGTACTTCCGCGCGACCTGGAGCAGCGACTGCGCCTTCAGGCGCTGCTGCCACAGCGGTGTGCGCTCGCCCGGGCGGCGCCGCGGGATCAGCAGCGCACGCGCAGCGTTCTCGCGGAAGCGCGCGCCGAAGAGCGCGGAGCCGCTCAGCTCGCCGACGACGAGCTCCTCGATGTCCTCGGGATCGATGCTCAACTGGTCCGTCAACGGCGCGGAGTCGGCATCGGGGAGGTGGAGCGCGATCCCGTCGTCGGACCAGATCGACTGCACGTCGAGGTCGAGCGACTCGCGCAGCTTCGCCGCGAGCGCGAGCGCCCACGGCGCGTGCACGCGTCCGCCGAACGGCGTGAGGATGCAGACGCGCCAGTCGCCGATCTCGTCGCGGAAGCGCTCGATCACGATCGTGCGGTCCGACGGCACGACGCCGGTCGCAGCCGCCTGCTCGTTCAGGAACGTGAGCAGGTTGCGCGCGGCCTTCTCGTCGAGCGTGTGCTCGTCTCGCAGCCGCGCAAGCGCCTTCTCCTCGGGGAGCGAGACGATCTCGCGCGAGACCTTCCCGATCGCCGCGCCCAGCTCGTACGGACGGCCGATGCCCTCGCCCTTCCAGAACGGCACGGCACCGGGCACGCCGGGCGCCGGCGAGACGATCACGCGGTCGCGCGTGATCTCCTCGATCCGCCACGTCGACGCGCCGAGCAGGAACGTCTGCCCCGCGCGTGCCTCGTACACCATCTCCTCGTCGAGCTCGCCGACGCGGCCGCCGCCGTTCACCAGGTGCACGCCGAAGAGCCCGCGGTCGGGGATCGTCCCCGCGTTCGTGACCGCGAGGCGACGCGCGCCCGTGCGCCCGCGGATCACGCCTGCGGTGCGGTCCCAGACGATGCGCGGCCGTAGCTCGGCGAACTCGTCGGACGGGTAGCGCCCGGCGAGCATGTCGAGCACGTTCTCGAGCTGCGCGCGCGAGAGCTCCGCGAAGGGGTACGCGCGGCGCACGAGCCGGTGCAGGTCGTCGACCGCGATCTCCTCGTCGGCCGCGATCGCGACGATCTGCTGCGCGAGCACGTCGAGCGGGTTGCGCGGGATGACCGTCTCCTCGATCTCGCCGTCGAGGATCCGGCGCGCGACGACCGCGCTCTCCAGCAGGTCGGCGCGGAACTTCGGGAAGATGCGGCCGCGCGAAACGGCGCCCATTTCGTGTCCCGCGCGCCCGATGCGCTGCAGGCCGCGCGCCACGGATTTCGGCGACTCGACCTGGATCACGAGGTCGACCGAGCCCATGTCGATGCCGAGCTCGAGCGACGACGTCGCGACGAGGCACGGGATGCGGCCGGCCTTCAGCTCCTCTTCGACGATCAGCCGCTGCTCGCGCGCGAGCGACCCGTGATGCGCGCGCGCGATCTCCTCGCGTTCGCCGTCGTCCTTGCCCTCGTTCGCGAGCTCGTTCAACCGCAGCGCGAGCCGCTCCGCAAGTCGGCGGTTGTTGACGAACAGGATCGTCGAGCGGTGCTGACGGACGAGCTCGAGGATCTTCGGGTACATCGACGGCCAGATCGATTGCTGCGGCGCCTCGCCGCTCGCGCCGAGGATGTCCTGCATGTCGGCGCCCTGCCCGGGCTCGCGCATGTCCTCGAGCGGCACGACGACCTCGAGGTCGATCTCCTTGCGGGTGCCGGCGTCGACGAGCCGGATCGGACGCGCGCCCGAGACGAAACGCCCGATCTCCTCGAGCGGACGCTGCGTCGCGGACAGGCCGATGCGCTGGAACGGGCTCTCGTTCAACTCCTCGAGCCGCTCGACCGAGAGCGCGAGGTGCGCGCCGCGCTTCGTCCCGGCGACCGCGTGCACCTCGTCGAGGATCAGCGTCTCGACGTCCTTGAGCGTCTCGCGCGCCGCCGACGTGAGCATGAGGAAGAGCGACTCCGGCGTCGTGATCAGGATGTCCGGCGGGTTCCGGATCAGCGCCTGGCGCTCCTTCTGCGGCGTGTCGCCGGTGCGGACGCCGACACGGAGCTGCGACTGGAGCCCCGCGAGCGGGCCGCGGAGGTTCCGCTCGATGTCGTAGTTGAGCGCCTTGAGCGGCGAGACGTAGATGAGGCGGAGTCCCTCCCCCGGCGTCGCGTTCAGCCGGTCGATCCCGTAGAGGAACGCGGCGAGCGTCTTGCCCGAGCCGGTCGGCGCCTGGATGAGGACGTGCTCGCCGGTGGCGATCGCGGGCCAGCCGGCCACCTGGGCAGGCGTCGGCGCCCGGAACGCGTTCTCGAACCAGGCGCGGGTGGTCGGGGTGAACGGCGCGAGGGCGTCCACACGAACAAGTGTACGCATCGGCTGGAAGGCTGACGAGCGGCGTCGTACAGTCCTGCGGTGGTGGTGCCGTGAACTACCGCGTGCGGGGCTCGTACCTCGAGTCGTGCAACTGCGACGCGATCTGCCCCTGCCGGATGATCGACGGGGTGCGCGGCGGGCGCTCGACGCACGGCATCTGCTTCGGCGTGCTGACGTGGTCGATCGACGAAGGGCACCTCGCGGACGTCGACCTCTCCGGCCTCGCGGCCTCGCTCGTGTGCCGATACGACGACGACGAGCCCGGCTCGCCGTGGAGCATCGTCCTCCACGTCGACGAGCGCGGCGATACCGCGCAGCGGAAGGCACTCACGCAGGTCTTCCTCGGCGAGGCCGGCGGCGAGACGGTCGGCGCGCTTCCGTGGGTGCGGAAGGCCCGCAACCTCGTCGACGTGCGCGTCAGTCCGATCGAGCTCACTCCCGACGGCGAGGGCTACGCGGTCCGCGTCGGCAGGGCCGCCCGCGTTCGCGCCACTCGGCCGGTCGAGACGACACAGACGGTCAGATGCGTGATCCCCGGCTACGACCGGGCGGGATACGAGCTCTACGCGGACGAGCTCATCGTCGACGACAACCCGTTCGCGTGGGAGCTCGCGGGCAACTGCGCGTTCGCGTCGGACTTCGACTACTCGGGGTGACCGGCCGGCGCTTCGACGTCCTCGTGCTCGGCGGCGGAACGGCCGGGTGCGTGCTGGCTTCGAGACTGAGCGAAGACGAGGGGATCAGTGTCGGCCTGATCGAGGCAGGACCGGACTATGGACCGTATGAGGGCGGCAGCTGGCCGGACGACCTGCTCGACGCCCGTGAGCTAGCGCTCGACTCGCACTGCTGGGAGACAGACCGCGAGGACCGCTCACAGCTCCGCGCGCGCGTGCTCGGCGGTTGCTCCGCGCACAACGCGTGCGTGCTGCTGCGCGGGACCGACGAGGACTACGACGAGTGGGGCGACGGATGGCGCGCGGAGGACCTCCGCCCGTACCTCGAGCGCGCCGAGCAGCAACTCGCGCTTCGAAGCGTCCAGCGTGAAGACCTGTCGCCGTGGCACGCCGCGTTCGCCGAAGCGGCGGGTGACGCGACGATCCTCCACGTCGTGAACGCGCGCGGCCCGATCCGCTGGAACGCGGCGTTCGCGTACGTCGACCCTGCACGCTCGCGGCCGAACCTGACGATCGTCGCCGACACGCTCGTCGACCGCATCACGTTCGCGGGCGCGAAGGCCACGGGCGTGACGACCTCACGCGGGCCGTTCTCGGCGGAGCGGGTCGTCGTCGCCGCGAGCGCCTACGGCTCGCCCGCGATCCTGTTGCGGAGCGGGCTCGGGCCGCCCGTCGGCGACGGGCTCGTTGACCACCCCGGCGTCGGCGCAGGCTGGGAGCCGACCGACGCGCTGCGCGCCGAGGTAGAGGCATGGGAGCGGACGCACGAGACGTACATGGCGCAGGTGACGATCCGCGCGGACGGTGAGATGTTCGTGTTCCCGGCGCTCGATCCCGGCTGCGAGATCAGCTCCGGCGCGTTCCTGATGAAGCCGCGTTCCCGCGGCTCCGTGCGGTTGACGTCCCCCGATCCGGCGGCGCCGCTCAGGATCGACCACGGCTTCCTCTCGGACGACGCGGATGTCGAGTCGATCGCGAACGGGCTCGAAGGGCTGCGGGCATTCGTCGCGCGCGAACCGATCGCGGGCTGGATCGCATCGGAGCTCCGTCCTGGCGACGTCGACCTCCACGCCTACGTCCGCGAGGAGGTGCGCGGCTTCTTCCACCCGGCCGCCACCTGTGCGATCGGCCGCGTCGTCGACGCCGACGCACGCGTACTCGGCTACGACAATCTCTACGTCGCGGACGCGTCGATCATGCCGACGATCCCGCGCGCGAACACGAACCTCTCGACGGCCGCGGTCGCCGAGCGGGTTGCCGAGCTGCTGCGCGGGTAAGACCGCTGAGTGCACGTCCTGCGCGACGTCGAGAGCCCGCAGCTCGGGAACACGCGCGACCTGGTCGTGTACCTCCCACCGACGCACGGCGAGCCGAACCGGAGCTTCCCGGTCGTGTACATGCACGACGGCCAGAACCTCTCCGAGTGGCGCGTCGAGGAGACGATGGACCAGCTCGCGCGCGAAGGGATCGAGGCGATCGTGGTGGGCATCCCGGTCGAGGCCGAGAACCGCCGGCACGAGTACGCACAGGAAGGCGCGCGCGACTACCTCGCGTTCATCGTCGACACGGTGCGGCCGATCGTGGAGCAGGAGTTCGCAGCCGACGGACGCCGCGAGGCGCGAGGGCTCCTCGGCTCGTCGCTCGGCGGCGTGATCAGCCTCCACGGCCTCTACGCGCATCCCGACACGTTCGGCTTCGCCGGCGTCCTGAGCCCCGCGTTCTGGTGGAACGGCGACGACCGCTGGTTCGAGCTCGTCGAGCAGAACGAGCCGCCGCACGCGCGGATCTACATCGACGTCGGCGACAGCGAGCGCGCCGAGGACGAGGAAACGCGGCGCCGCTACGTCGAAGGCTTCGAGCGGATGACCGACCTGCTGCGGCGGCGCGGCTTCGAAGACGGCTCGCTCCGCGCCGTGCTCGACCGAGGCGGCGCCCACCACGAGAACGACTGGGCCCGCCGCCTGCCGGACGCGCTGCGCTTTCTGCTGACCGGACGCGCCCCGTAAGCTTCTTCCGTGAACCCGGAACGGCTCTACTTCACCGGCAACGACGACGCCGACCGGCTGATCGCCCAGGAGCCGCTCGCGCTGCTGATCGGGTTCGCCCTCGACCAGCAGGTCACCGTGCCGACCGCGTTCCTCGGCCCGTTGAAGATCAAGGATCGCCTGGGCGGCGCTCGACGCGAAGGCGATCGCGGAGATGGACCCAGGCGAGCTCGACGCGGCGTTCCGGGAGCGTCCGGCGGTGCACCGCTTCCCGGGCAACATGGCGAAGCGCGTCCAGGAGCTCTGCGCGACGATCGCCGACGAGTACGGCGGTGACGCGGAGCGTGTCTGGACCGACGCGAAGGACGGAGACGAGCTCCGTGCGCGGATCGGCGCGCTCCCCGGTTTCGGCGACATGAAGACGACGTCGCTCGGTGCAGTGCTCGCGAAGCGCTTCGACGTCGAGGCGGCGCAGTCGCTCGTCCCGAGCCATCCGACGCTGGGAGACGTCGACTCCGCCGAGGCGCTCGAGCGCTACCAGGCTGCGAAGCGCGAGCACAAGGCGAAGATGCGCGCCCAGGCGTGAGCTACACCGACCGCGTGCTCGCGTACGTGACACGCGAGCGCGACGGGCGCAAGGAGCTGCTCGTCTTCGACCACCGCGACCATCCCAGGGCAGGCACGCAGGTGCCGGCGGGCCGGCTCGAGCCGGGCGAGGACCTCGAGGCGGGGCTGCTGCGAGAGCTCGCCGAGGAAGCCGGGCTGGACGACGCGCGCATCGTCCGCAAGTTCGCGACGTTCGGCCCGCGCGAGCTGCCGCACGGGAAGGCGTACACGAACCATGCGTACGAGCTCGACGTCCCCGACGCGCGCGACGGGTGGGACTACACCGTCGCCGGCGACGGCGACGACGCGGGGCTCGTCTTCCGCTACCGCTGGGTGCCGCTCGACCCGGAGCCACGCCTCTGGGGCGGCACCGACCCGGTGCTGGCCCGGCTCTAGACCCGCGTCTCGACCTGGAGCGAGACCGCTTCGGCGTCGGCGAGCTCGATCGGGCCGCCGATGCGGAGCGTGTTGTGCACCTCGGCGATCTCGTCCACGTGGTGGATGAGCTCCATGATCTCGTCCTCCGGCGCGCTCGCCTCGACGCGCGTCGAGTAGCGGACGTTCTTCGCGCAGGGCGGCTCGCCCGACCAGTCGCACGCGACGACGACGCGCACGCCGTGCACCTCGACCCCGCGCTTGCCGGCCTCGCGGTAGACGACGTTCGCGTAGCTCGCCCCGAGCGCGAGCAGCATCAGCTGGCCGCCGTCGAACCCCATCCCCTGGCCGCCGTCGCCCGGACCGCGGTCGATCACGAGCGAGTGCTGGCCGCTCCAGCCGACGGAGAAGGTCCCCTCGTGGGCGGAGCGGACGTGGACGGTCATCTGGCTCATCGCGACGTCCAGTCGATCGTAACGACCTCGACCGGCTCCGACAGGCCCTTGAGCGTGACGCTCCGCGCTCCCGAGACGGTGAACCGGTCGCCGAGGCCCGCGACGGTCGAGCTGGTGGTCAGGATCTCCCCGCCCTCGGCGAGCGCGCCGACCCGGGCGGCCTCGTGCACGCCCCGGCCGCGGTAGCCGTCGCGCCCCTTCGAGGCCTGGGCGGCGTGCACGCCGATCCGCACCTGCGGCGCGAAGCCTTGTGCGCGCCGATGCTCGAGAAGCCGGCGCTGGGTCGCCACCGCGCACTCGACCGCCTCCGCGACCGACTCGAAGGCGACGAAGAAACCGTCGCCGGCGTGGTCGACTTCCTCCCCACCGTGCTGGGCGAAGAGCTCGCGGAGCGCCGCGTTGTGCCAGCCGACGAGATCGGCCCAGGCCTCGTCGCCGACGATCTCGATCAGGCGGGTCGACGAAACGATGTCGGTGAACAGGAACGCGCGCGTGACCGGAGGCGTCGCCTGCGCCGAGTCGGGGAGCAGCGTCATCAGGCGACGCGCGTCGGGAGTGGCCCCGAGCTGCTGGAACGCGGCCTTCGCAGCCAGGAGGTGCGGCACGGCACCGTCCTCGTCGCCGAGCGCGCGCGAGGCGAGTCCGAGCAGCGCGCGCGCCTTCGCCGCCTCGTACGGCGCGTCGATCTCCTGCCAGAAGCGCCAGGCCTCGCGGGCGCACCGGCCCGCGCCGGCTGCGTCGCCCTCGGCGAGCTGGACCGCGGCCCGTGCCTGGGTCGCGTGTGCGCGGAGCGCGTCGCTCCCGTACGCGTCGGCGATGCGCCGCAGCTCGTCGACGGCCGTCTCCGCCACGCGAAGGTCGCCGGCCGCGATGGCGATCTCGACCTGCGCCGGCAGGAGCCGCGCGCGTGCAAGGCGATCCCACGACTGGTCCTCGACCGCGCGGTTGATCGACGTCAGCGCGCCGGCAGCGTTCCCTTCGGAGAGCTTGAGGAGCGCGCCGCCCGGTTGCGGGTCGAGCCCGAGCTCGGCGGCCTCGCCGAACGCCTCGGCGGCGCCCGCGTTGTCGCCGACGCGGAGCCGGACCTCGCCGATCTCGTAGAAGGCGCGCGCCGCGACGGAGAGCCGGAAGTGCTTCAGCTCCTCGGACGCCGCGCGCGCGGCCTGCTCTGCCTCCGCCCACGCGCCACGGAGCTTCATCACCTCGGCCTGGTCGACGCGGCACTGACCGGGGAAGCCCGCGATCGCCTGTCGCTCGCACCAGCGCTTCGCGGCCTCGGTCCACTCGCCGGCGCGGCGGTAGTCGGCGAGGTCGCGGCACGCCTCGATCACGTTGCAGTAGATCACCGCGGTCGGGTACGGGCCGATCTCGCCGTGCATCGCCGCGAGCGCGGCCTCGTCGAGCTGACTCAGGCCGTCGTCGACGTTGCCCTTCGTGATGTTGAAGCGCCCGAGGTCGTGGAGCGCCAGCGCCATCACGTCCTTGTCGCCGTAGCGCGTTCCGAGGTCGAGCGCGTGCTGCGCGAGGTTCATCGCCTCGTCGAGCTCACCGTGCGCCGCGGCGTTCGACGCGCGGCGCCGCGCGACGTGCGCGTGCTCGATGCACTCCGGCTCGCGATCGAGGAGGCTCTCAGCGCGCTTGAACCACGCTGACTCGAGCGACTTGCTCAACTTGCTCTGGTAGTCGTGCGAGATCTGCAGCGCGACGATCGCGGCGGCGCGGTTGTTGCCCTGCTCCGTGTACTGCGCGAACGCGCGCTCGCGCGCGTCGATCGCGACCTGGAGGTGTCCCGTCCACCATGCGGCGTCCGCGAGCTCGGCGAGCCACAGCGGGGGCAGCGGGTCGGCGGCGTCCGCCTCGCTCAGCAGCCGGAAGGCGTCTTGCCACGCGTGGCGATTGAGTGCCTCGCGTGCGCCCTCGATCTCCCGGATGCCCGCCTCCATTTCCAGATTCTGCCCTCGGCTACCGGCGCTGGACAAGCCGTCCCCCCAGATCGGCGAGGGCAACCCGCGCCGCCGACCAGCCGCACATCCCGTGGACCCCACCGCCGGGCGGGGTCGCGGCCGAGCAGAGGTACACGCCCGCGAGCGGCGTCCGGTAGGGGACGAGCTTCCGCGCCGGCCGGGTGAAGAGCTGGCCGAGGTCCATCGCGCCGACGTTGAGGTCGCCGCCCACGAGGTTCCGGTTCTTCGCCTCGAGGTCGGCGGGGCCGAGCGCGCTCCTCTCGAGGACGACGTCCCGGAAGCCCGGCGCGAACCGCTCGACCTGCGCCTCGATCCGGTCGAGCATCGAGGTCGTCGAGCCGTTCGGCAGATGGCAGTACGCCCACGCGGTGTGCTTGTCGTCGGGCGCGCGCGTCGGGTCGAAGCGCGTGTGCTGGGCGAACAGGACGAACGGCCGGTCTGCGTGCCGGCCGGTCCACGGCGCCCACTCCGACGCCGAGATCTCGTCGAGCGAGCCGCCGAGGTGGACCGTCCCGCGCGCGCGACCTGCTCGTCGCGCCACGGCACCGGCGCGTCGAGCGCCCAGTCGACCTTGAACGCGCCGACGCCGTAGCGGTAGCGCTGCAGCGCGCTCTCGTAGCGGTCGGGGAAGCGCCCGCGCGCAAGGCGGAGCAGCTCGCGCGGCGAGACGTCGGCGAGCACGACGTCGCGCGGCGGGGAGCTCGTCGACGCGGCTCGCGGCACGGATCTCGACGCCGAGGTCGCGTGCCCGCTCGGCAAGCGCGTCGGTGATCCGCTGCGCGCCTCCGCGCGGGAAGCCCCAGCCGAACACGTGGCCGAGCGTCATCAGCGCGAGCGCGAACCCGGCGCTCGGGCGGCGCTCGAGCGGCAGCATCGAGTGGGCCGCGTTGCCGGCGAAGAGCGCGCGGGCGCGCTTCGTCTCGAAGCATCCCTGCGCGACCGCTCGCGCGTCGGCGAGCGCGAAGCGGGCCGCGCGCTGCGCTCGCCGCGGTCCGAGCGCGCGTGCGAGCCGCGCGAGCGCCCGCGCGCCCGGCGGGAGCGGGCCGAGCAGGACGGGCTCGACCGCGTCCCACTCCTCGACGAAAGGCGTCAGCAGCTCGCGGTACGCGCGCGCGTCCGGTCCGAGCGCGTCCGCCGTCGCGCCGACGTCGAGCTCGAGCACGACGGCCGGCTCGTCGTCGAGCGGATGCGCGACCTGCGCCGGCGGGTGCACCCACTCGATCGGGAGCTCGAGCCGGCGAAGGAACGGCGAGTGCTCGCCCATCGGGTGGATCGCCGAGCAGACGTCGTGCACGAACCCCGGCAGCGTCAGCTCGAGCGAGCGCGCGCCTCCGCCGATCGTCTCCTGCTCCTCGTGCACGGTCACGTCGACGCCGGCTTCCGCGAGCGCGATCGCGGCGCTCAGCCCGTTGGGGCCGGATCCGATCACGACCGCGGTCGGCATCAGGGGAGGAAGTCGGTCAGCAGCCGGCAGAACTCCGCGGGCCGCTCGACCATCGGCACGTGATGCGCGCCGGGGACGATCTCGAGCCGCGCGTGCGGCATCTCCGCCCGGAACAGCTCCCCGACGCTCGGCGGGACGAGCGGGTCGCGCTCGCCCCAGACGAGCAGCGTCGGCGCGGTGATCGCATGCAGGTCGGGAAGCACGTCCTCGCGCAACAGCTCGCGTGCCGCGCGCCACACCGTGCGCGGCCCGGCGCGGAGCGAGTCCGCAACGACGAGGCGGAGGAACGACGGGCTCGCGGTACGCAGCGCCGCCGCGAGCGGGAGCGCGTGCCCGGGCACCGAGCGTCGCGGAAGCGAGCCTGCGGGCGCCACGAGCACGAGCCGGTCGACGAGATCCGGCCGCCGGGCGGCGACGCGCGCGCACACGAGGCCGCCGAGCGAATGCCCGACGAGGTGCGCGCGCCCGACCTCGTCGAGCTTCTCCTCGAGGAACGCGGGCGCGTCGCCGAGCGCGAACCGGTTCCGCCGCTCCTTGCCGAAGCCCGGCAGGTCGATCGGGTGGAGTCGATGCCCGGTCGCGAGCGCCCGCTCCGTCTCGCGCCACCAGCGCGCCGAGCCGGCGAGGCCGTGGACGAGGACGATCGGGCCCTGGACTTCCACCGCGGAGGCCGAGGGTAACGTGCCCGCGTGGCGACTCGGCGGACGACGGTCGCCGGCCTCGACGTCTTCTGGCGCGAGCTCGGCGCGGGGGACCCGCTCGTCTTCGTCCACGGCATCGGCATCTCGGGCAGGTACCTCCTGCCGACGGCCGAGCGGCTGGCGCCCGACGTGCGCGCGCTCGTTCCCGATCTCCCCGGGACGGGCCGGAGCCGGCGTCCGCCGCGCGCGCTCGGCGTCGGCGGGCACGCCGGCGCGCTCGACGCGTGGCTCGATGCGATCGGGGTCGAGCGCGCGTCGTTCCTCGGCAACTCGATGGGCTGCCAGACGATCCTGCGGCTCGCCGCGGAGCGGCCCGAGCGCGTCGACAAGCTCGTGCTCGTCGGGCCGACCGTCGATGCACACGCGCGGGCGCTCGGCCGGCAGATCCTGCGGCTCGCGCGCGACGCGTTCCAGGAGCCGGTCCGCCTCGTCGGGATCGCCGCGTGGGACTACGCGGTCTACGGCCCGCTCCGCCTCATGCGCACCGCGCGCTCGGTCGTCGACGACGCCGTCGAGACGCTCGCCCCGAACGTCAGCGCGCCGACGCTCGTGGTGCGCGGCGAGCACGACCCGCTCGTCCCGCAGGAGTGGGCCGAGGAGCTCGTGGCCCTGCTGCCGAACGCGCGGCTCGAGGTCGTCGCCGGCGCGCCGCACGCCGTCAACTACACCGCGGCCGATCAGCTCGCGGCGCTGACGCTCGCCTTCCTCAACGACCGGAGCGCAGGCCCGAGCGACTGACCGCCGCGCAGCACGGGCTCGTAGAGGTCGCCGTGCTGCTCGATCCGCGCGAGCGCCTCCTTCATCCCGAAATCGGTCGGACGCACGCTCGTCCGTCAGCTCCTCCCAGCGCAGCGGCGTCGAGACCGGCGCGCCGGGCTTCGGCCGCACCGAGTACGCCGACGCGATCGTCTTGCCGTGCCCGTTCTGCCTGTGGTCGACGAGCACCGACCCCTTCGGCCGCTTTCGCTTGAGCCACTCGGTCGTCGCGAGGCCCTCGTTCTCCGCCTCCACCTTGCGCGAGACGAGCTCCGCGAGCTCGTACGTCTCGTCGAACCCGTAGCGCCGCGTGATCGGCACGAGCACGTGGATGCCCGCGGCGCCGCTCGTCTTCACGTACGACCGCAGGTCGAGCTCCTCGAGCGCCTCGCGCACGAGGTGTGCAACGGGGATCGCCTGCTCGAACGCGTCCTCGTCGGGGTCGAGGTCGAACACGACGTAGTCGGGACGCTCCGGCTTGTCGACGCGCGAGTACCACGCGTTCATGTCGACGCAGTTCATCTGCACCATCCAGAGCAGCGCCTCGCGCGAGTTGACGAGCACGAAGTCGACGAGCCGCGGGCCGCCCTCGCGCGGCTGCGTGCGGAACTGCCTTGTCGGAATCCACTCGGGGATCCCCTTCGGCGCCTGCTTCTGGAAGTACGCCTCCTGCGTGATCCCGTGCGGGTAGCGCTTCAGCGTGAACGGTCGGTCCTTCAGGTGCGGGACGATCGTGTCTGCGACCCGGCCGTAGTACTCGAAGAGATCGCCCTTCGTGATCCCGTCGTCGGGGAAGTACACGCGGTCGGCGCTCGAGAGCTTGACCTCCTTCACGTGCGCCTCGCCCAGTACACGTCGACGCGGATCGGGATCGTCCACGTCTCGTCGGGCAGGAGGCCGCGGAGCACCGCGACCTCCCGCTCGCGCTCCTCGTCCGACAGGCTCGCGATCCAGCTCCACGAGCGCACCGACGCGAGCATCGTCTCGCGGTCGAGCTCCTGCGCGTTCAGGACCGACGCCTCCTTGATCGGGCCGAACGGCCCCGCCTCGAACGCGGCACGCCACTTGCCGTCGCCGTACGGCCATTCCGCAGTCGCGTCGCGCCGCTCGCGGATCCGCCGCTTGTACTCGTCCGGGAGCGGCGGCACGGTCGGCCCGCCGCGCTCGTTCCACATCAGGACGAGCTTCCCGCCGGGTCGGAGCACCCGCGCGATCTCCGCCACCGCGGGCGGCCCGCCGAACCAGTGGAACGCCTCGGCGACGAAGACGGCATCGACGGACGCATCGTCGAGCGGGATCGCCTCGGCCTCGCCGGCGAGCACCTGAGCGCCGGGAACGAGCTCCTCGAGCACCTCTCGCATCCCCTCCAGCGGCTCGACCGCGATCACGCGCGCGAAGCGCTCGACGAGCACGCGCGTCAGCTTCCCGGTGCCCGCGGCGAGGTCGAGCACGGTCGCGTCGCGGGGAACGCGAGGCACATCGACGGCCTCGACCGGCCAACCCGGCCGCCCGAGCTCGTAGTCCGCGGCCGCGGAGCCGAAGCTACGCCACGCCTGCAAGGAGGAAGGCGCGGTTCTCCTTGAGCATCTCGCGCGCGATCACGAGCCGCTGGATCTCGTTCGTTCCCTCGTAGATCTGCGTGATCTTCGCGTCGCGCATCATCCGCTCGACGGGGTACTCCTTGATGTAGCCGTAGCCGCCGAGGATCTGCACTGCCTCGGTCGTCACCCACATCGCGGTGTCGGTGCAGAAGAGCTTCGCCTGCGCCGACGCCTTCGTCAGCTCGGGGCCGTCGAAGCCCTCGTCGACGAGCTGGCCGAACCGATAGAGGAGCCCGCGCGCGGCCTCGCACGCCGTCTCCATGTCGGCGAGCTTCGCGGCGATCAGCTGATGCTGCGCGATCGGCTGGCCCATCGTCTCGCGCGTCTTCGCGTACTCGAGGGCGTAGTCGGTCGCGCCCTGCGCGAGCCCGAGCCCCTGCGCCGCGATACCCGGGCGCGAGCGGTCGAGGATGCGCATCGCGATCTTGAAGCCGTCGCCCTCCTCGCCGAGCAGGTTCGCCGCGGGGACGCGCGCGTCGTCGAACGCGAGCTCGCCCGTCGTCGAGCCGCTGATCCCCATCTTCGGCTCGAGCCGCGCGACCTCGAAGCCCGGCGTGTCCGCCTCGACGACGAAGGCGGAGATGCCCGCGTGGCCCGCCTCGGGATCGGTCTTCGCGAACACCGTGTAGAGCCCCGCGACGCCGGCGTTCGTGATGAAGCGCTTCGAGCCGTTGAGGACGTAGACGTCGCCCTCGCGCCGAGCCGTCGTCCGCATCGCGGCGGAGTCGGAGCCCGAGCCCGCCTCGGTCAGCGCGTAGGCGGCGAGCAGCTCGCCGGACGCGAGCCGCGGGAGGTAGCGCTCTCTCTGCTCGTCGTCGCCGGCGAGCTTGAGCCCGAGCGACCCGAGCTCCTGCACTGCGAGGATGACGCCGCTCGTCGCGCAGACCTTCGAGACCTCCTCGATCGCGATCAGCGCGAGCAGCGCGCCGGTGCCGAGGCCGCCGTACTCCTCCGGATAGAAGAGCCCGAAGAGCCCGTGCTCGCGGTAGAGCTCGACGACGTCCCAGGGGAACTCGTGCGACTCGTCGATCTCGGCCGCGCGCGGCGCGATTCGCTCGCGCGCGAGGTCCCGCACGAGGTCGCGGATCTCGCGCTGCTCGTCAGTCAGCGGGTCGAGCGGCACCCTCGAAGCCTACTGAGGGTCGTGGCAGACCGCCTCGATGTTGTTGCCGTCGGCGTCGTGCACGTACGCCGCGTAGTAGTTCTCGTGGTAGTGCGCGCGCAGGCCCGGCTCGCCGTTGTCGCTCCCACCGGCCGCGACCGCGGCCTCGTGGAAGCGGTCGACGCTCGCGCGGTCCTTCGCACGAAGCGCGAAGTGCGCGCCGCCGCCTCCGCGTGCGCCGAGCCAGAAGTCGGGGATCGGCGGCTCGCCGCCGGCGAAGCCGGCCCATCCGTCGCCCTGCATGACGAGCGAGTAGCCGAGCGGCTCGAGCGCCTGTGCGTAGAACTCCTTCGCGGTGTCCATGTCGCCGACGGAGACGCTGACGTGGTCGATCACGGTTGTCCTCCTCGTTCGGGTGTCGTCAGCCTAAGCCCGAGAGCGCCGGCCGTGGGCCGGCGCTCTCCTGGTGGCCTCGTCGCGTCGGACTACCCGCCGACGCGCTGAAGCGTGCGCTGCGACTTCTGCTTCACGACCTTGGGGATCGGCACGAAGAGCAGGTTCCTGCCCATCGGCTGCCCGGTCGTGAGCGCCCAGTTGACGAAGCGCCGGACGTCGGCCGCCTTCGACGACTGGAGCGGCACGATCACGTAGCTGAACGTGCAGATCGGGTATGCCAGCGGGTTCGACTTCGGCGGGTTGACGAGATGCATCTCGTTGCTCGCCGGAACCCTCTTGACCGTCGAGGCCGCCGCCACGATCCCGCGGTAGCCCGGCAGCTGATACTTGCCCGCCTTGTTACGAACCCGGAAGAACTTGAAGTGGTTCTGGATCGAATACGCGACGTCGACGTACGTCAGTGCGCCGGCGGTGCGTTCGACGACGCCGGCGACGCCGGAGCTGCCCCGTCCGCCCACGCCGGCGGGGAAGTTGACCTGCGTGCTGGTACCGACCCTCGACCTGAAGGCCGGGCTGACGGACGACAGGTAGTCGGTGAAGTTGTAGGTCGTGCCGCTTCCGTCGCTACGGAAGACCGGCGTGATCTTCAGGTCGGGCAGGCTGACGCCGGGATTGATTCTGCGGATCGCCGGCGCGTTCCAGTTCGTGATGTTCCCGAGATAGATCTCCGCGAGGATCTGTCCGGTGATTCGGAGATGCACCGGCACATTGGGGATGTTGTACGCGACCGAGGTCGCAGACAGGACCCACGGGATCTGCACGCAGCCCTTGCACGCCGTGAACTGATCCGGGGTGAGCGGCGCGTCGCTCGCGCCGAAATCGACCTGTCGGTTTGTGATCGCAGAGATCCCGCCGCCGCTGCCGATGGGGTTGTAGGTCACCGCGTTGCCGGTCGCCCTCTGGTACGCAGGCAGCCAGCGTGAGATCAGCGGGAACGGGAACGTCGCACCCGCGCCGCTGATCGCCGCGGTCGAGCGTGCCGGCGACGACACAGCTGTCCCGGCTCCTGCGACGAGGGCGAGCGACGCGACGACCGCGACGAACACGCCCAGAGTGAGACCTCGTTTCAGCAAAACACTCCTCCTCTGAATGACGCCATTCGTGTCGGCGTCAGCGTCGCGCCGGCGGGGACCCGCGTGGGCAACACCCTGTTGCCGTTTTGGTGACGGATCGGTGAACGCCGTGGTGAACACGGGGGCTACGGTCTACGCTCGGGCCGCTGTGGCAGCGAACGAGAGAGCGCTCGCGGCGCCTGCTCTGCGTGGCCGCCGGTTCCTCCCGAACCTCGGCGACCGCCTTTTCCGGCTCGTTCTGATGCTGGTCAGCGTCGGCGCGATCGCGCTGCTGTTCGGGATCACCTGGAAGATCATCGACGGCGCGCGGCTCGCCTACGACACGTTCGGTTTCGGCTTCGTCACCGGACGCGACTGGGATCCGGTCAAGAACACGTTCGGCGCCCTCGACCTCATCTACGGCACGGCAGTCACGTCCTTCTTCGCGCTGCTGTTCGCGGTGCCGCTGTCGATCGCGATCGCGCTCTTCCTGACCGAGCTCGCGCCGCAAGCCGTCCGCGACGTCGTCGGCGCGCTCATCGAGATGCTCGCTGCGATCCCGAGCGTCGTACTCGGGCTCTGGGGGATCCTCGTGCTCGGCCCGTTCATCCACTCCACGCTCGGCCCCGCCATCCAGAAGGTGTTCGGGTGGATCCCGCTCTTCAAGGGCGAGCCGCAGGCATCGAGCATGTTCACCGCGTCCGTGATCCTCACGATCATGGTCGTCCCGATCATCGCGAGCATCACTCGCGAGCTGCTCTCGAACGTCCCGGGTGATCTCAAGGACGGCGCGCTCGCCCTCGGGACGACGCGCTGGGAGATGCTGCGCGGGGTCGTTCTCCCCTACATTCGCGGCGGGATCGTCGCCGCCGTCGTGCTCGGCTTCGGCCGTGCGATCGGCGAGGCGATCGCCGTGACACAGGTGATCGGCGGCCAGCTCGGGATCCACGCGTCGCTCTTCGAGCCCGGCGACACGCTCGCGAGCCGGATCGCCGCGCAGTACCAGGGGGCCGCGTCGAACATCCAGGTGTCGGCGCTCGTGTACCTGGCCGCGGTCCTGCTCGTCATCTCCCTGGTGATCAACGTCGGAGCGCAGATCATCGTCGGCAGGTTCGAGTACGCGAAGAGCGGCGGATCCTGATGGCGTCGACGGCACAACCACATCGGCTCGCACCCGGTCGCAGTGCGCGCCGCCGCCGGATCACCAACCGTGTGGCGGAGCTGAGTGCGACTGCCGCCGCGTTGCTCGCCGTCGTCGTGCTCGCGGTCGTCTTCGTGTCCGTCTTCAAGCGCGGTCTCGAGGCTCTCGACCTCGACTTCTTCACGAAGACGCCCGCCGTCTTCGGCGAGTCCGGCGGCGGGATCGCGCAGGCGTTCGTCGGCAGCCTCGTCATCGTCGGCGTCGCGACCGTGCTGGTGATTCCCGTCGGTGTCGCCATCGCGGTCTACGTGGCGGAGTTCGCGGGACCCCGGATGTCGCGTGCGGTGCGACTCGCGCTCGACGTCCTCAACGGCCTTCCGTCGATCGTGATCGGCATCTTCATCTTCGCGGCGATCGTGGTCACCCACCAGCAGAGCGCGTTCGCGGGCTCGCTCGCACTCGCGATCATCATGCTCCCCGTCGTGTCGCGATCGACCCAGGAGGTACTCGGGCTCATCCCGCAGTCGCTCCGGTCAGCGGCGCTCGCGCTGGGCTCGACGAAGCGACAGATGGTCTTCCGCGTGCTTCTCCCCGCCGCCGTCGGAGGGATCATGACGGGGACGATCCTCGCTGTCGCGCGAGCTGCCGGCGAGACCGCGCCGCTGCTCTTCACGACAGCGCTCGCGGGCCAGCTGATCAACACGAACCCGCGCGAGCCGCTGCAGTCGGTGCCGCTCGCGATCTTCCAGCTGTCCGAGTCGCCCGACCCGAACGACCATGCGAAGGCCTGGGCAGCGGCGGCCGTGCTGATGACGTTCGTGCTCATCATCAGCCTGACGGCCCGCGTGCTCCTGGCGCGCAACCGCCGCAAGCTCGCGCGCTAGGGTCACCGCGTGATCCTCGAGAACGGCGTCGTCCGCACGCTGGACCCGTCGCTGCCGGTCGCGCGCGCGCTCGCGATCGCCGGCGACCGCGTCGCGGGCGGCGTCGGGACGCACGAGACGGCGCTCGCCTCGCCGGAGACGGTCGACCTCGGCGGCCGCTGCGTCCTCCCCGGCTTCACGGACTCGCACGTGCACTTCCCGACGTGGGCTGTTGCGCAGAAAGAGATACGCCTCGAGGGCACGCGGTCGGTCGAGGAGGCGGTCGCGCGCGTGCGCGACGCACTCGACGGCTGGTCCGGCGGCGGCTGGCTCCGCGGTCGCGGCTGGCGGAGCGGCGACTGGACACCGGCGGTCGAGCCGACGAAGGAGCTGCTCGACGAGCTCGCGCCCGATGTCCCGATCGCGCTGATGGCGCGCGACTCGCACTCGCTCTGGCTCAACTCGGCCGCGCTCGCGCGCGCCAACGGCGACCTGCAGGTGCCGGGCGGAGTCGTCGAACGCGACGAGCGCGGCGAGCCGACAGGCGTCCTGCGCGAGGAGTCGTGCTGGACGTTCCGCGACCGCCACGTCGAGATCTCCGACGACGAGTACGTGAGCGCGATGCGGGAGGGCATCAGGCTCGCGAACGCGCGCGGCGTCGTCGCCGTGCACGACAAGGACGGCTGGCTCGGTGCGCTCCGCTTCTGGCAGCGTCTCGCGGCGCACGACGGTCTGACGCTCCGCGTCTGGCAGTCGCTGCCGCACGAGAAGGTCGGCGAGCTCGAGTCGGCGGACGTGCGCTCCGGTCTCGGCGACGCCTTCCTGCGCCTCGGCTACCTGAAGGCCTTCATGGACGGGACGCTGGGCTCGAAGACCGCACGGCTGCTCGACGGCTCGGGCGTGCAGATCACCTCCGGTGAGGAGCTCGAGGAGATCGTCCGGCGGGGCGCGCGCGCCGGCTTCCCCGTCGCCGTGCACGCGATCGGCGACCTCGCGAACCGCGAGGCGCTCGACGCGTTCGAGGCGACCCACGATGTCTGGGCGCCGCTCGGCCTGCGCCCGCGGATCGAGCACGCGCAGCTGCTCGCGGACGAGGACGTCGCACGGTTCGGCCGGCTCGGCGTCGCCGCCTCGGTCCAGTTCACGCACGCGACCTCGGACCGCGACCTCGCCGAGCGCTTCTGGGGCGACGACGCCGCGCGCGCGTACCGCTTCCGCGAGCTGCTCGACTCGGGCGCGGTCGTCGCGAACGGCTCCGACGCGCCGATCGAGGAGCTCGACCCGTGGCTCGGCGTGTGCGCGGGCGTCCGGCGCACGTGGGACGACCGTCCCGCCTGGCATCCCGAGCACGCGGTGACGCTCGACGAGGCGCTGCAGGCGACGTGCGTCACGCCGGCCTGGCTCTCGGGAGACGAGCGCCGACGTGGTCGGCTCCTGCCGGGCCTCCTCGCCGACCTCGTCGTGCTCGACCGCGATCCGTACGAGGTCGAGCCGGACGAGCTGCCGGACGTGCAGGTCGTCGCGACGATGGTTGGCGGCAGGTGGGTGCACGGCCCACCGCCGTGGGACTGATCACGAAACGGTGAACGAGCGGTGACCGTTCGGCGAACACCGCCGATCGGGGTGACAAGCGACCGGCTCCACGTTACTGTCCCGCACCCATGGCGACACCGAGCGAGATCGGCCAGCGGCTGCTCGACGCCGACTGGAGCCTGCTCGAGGCGGACGCGGCCGAGCCGTTCCGGTCGCACGTCGGCACGCTCGTCGCCGCGCTGCCCGCTCGGGCTCACAGCGTGGACGTGAAGCACATCTGGCGGAGCGGGCCCGAGTGGCACGTCGAGGCCGAGGTGACCGGAGACGAGGGCGCGCGGCTGCTGCTCCTGCGCTACCTCGACGCGAGCCCGCCGGTGGTCCTCGGCGGCGCGGTCCGCAGCCTGAGCTAGGCGGCCACCCGCTCGGCCGAGCCGAGCGGCGCGAGGAACGCCGGCGCGCGCGAGCGCAGGTACTCGACGACCGCGCGCTCGTCCTTCGCGCACGGCAGGAGCGTCTTCCACGTCGCGAGATGCTCGGGCCGGTGGAAGTCGCCCGTCGCGATCCCGGGCAGCCCGGCGTCGGCGACCCAGCCGTAGAGCGTGTTGCGGTTGAAGAGCTCGAAGCGGTCGACGAGCGCGCGCGTCGACGGCTCGGTCGCGAAGAGGCACGTGCGCCGCGTGTCCAGCCGGTCCGGCTGAGCCGGGTGCGCGGCGACGAGCGCGGCGCCGGCGCTGCGTGCCGCGCGCAGCGCCTGCTCGAGCCCGCCGTCGACGTGCACGAACTCGCGCAGGCCGATCGCGACCCCGTGGCCCGCGCGGCGCGGGTCGTACGCGTTGAAGGTCAGCTCGAGGCCGGGAACGACGAGCAGGTCGTAGCGCGCGAGCGCGCGCGCGGCCTCCCTCCCGAGCTCGTCGAGATACGCGTCGAAGTTCGACGCGTGGACGTACCGACGCCCGCCGAGCGTGAACGGGTCCTCGGTACGAATCACGTGGTCGGTGACCGCGAGCACGTCGAAGCCGTTTTGCCCGTAGAGGTCGACGAGCTCGCGCACGCCGAGCGAGCCGTCGCTCCAGGTCGTGTGCGCGTGCAGCTCGCACAGGAGCGGTCTGGTCTTCACGCCCCCGACTTCGGCGTTGACGGCCGCGCGCCTCGCCACGAGCCGGTGACGATCCGGTGTCTAGGCGGAGTCCTTGGCGACGGGCTCGAGCTTGTACCCGACGCCGTAGCGCGTCTGGATGAACGTGTGCCTCGGCGCGCGGCGGTCGATCTTCTCGCGCAGCCGCCCGACGAAGACGTCGACCGTGCGGTCGCGATGCGTCTCGCGCCGGCCCCAGATCTTCTGGAGGAGCTCGTCGCGGGTCGCGACGCGACCGGGCTCGAGCGCGAGCGTGTAGAGGAGCTTGAACTCCGTCGGCGTCAGCTCGGCGTTCTCGCCTGCGACGTAGGCCTGCACCTCGCGCGGGTCGATGCGCAGCTCCTCCAGCTCGATCGCGTCGCCGCGCTGAACCTCCGCCGGCCGCGTGCCGCGCCGCGACGCCGCCTGCACGCGCGCGACGAGCTCCTTCATCGAGAACGGCTTGACGAGGTAGTCGTCCGCGCCGATCTCGAGCGCATGCACGCGGTCGTGCTCGGTCCCGCGCGCGCTGACGACGACGATCGGCGTCCCGATTCCCTCCTGCCGCGCCGTCTCGATGAACGCCCAGCCGTCGAGGCCGGGGAGCATCAGGTCGAGCACGCAGACGTCGGGCTGCTCGAAGCGGAGACGCGCCAGCGCCTGGCGGCCGTCGGCAACCGCGACCGGCGAGAAGCCCGCCTCCGCGAGATGTCGCGTGATCCCTTCGGCGATGACGGCGTCGTCCTCGACGATCAACACCTTCGTCATTCGCGCGAACGATACGGCGAACGGGAGGCGCCGCGGCGTTTTGCGGCGGCGCCTCCCAGCTCCGCTGCGCGTGGCCGCTTTCCGGACTCCCCTGCGGTCGCGGCGCGCTGCGGTCGCATCGACCTCCGCAGTGTGCGCCGACGCGCGAGTCGTGGGGCTGCGGATCGGTGAACAGGCCGCGTGGATTCGGTGACGTAGAATTCGAAGGTGATCGAGTTGCGAGAAGCGTTCCAGGCGCAGACGGCGGAGATCCGTGCCCGCGCGCCGGAGGTCCAGCTCGACGCCGACCCGGAGGAGCTGCACAAGCTGCGCGTCGCGGTCAGACGGATGCGCGCGCTCCTGCGCGCCTCGCGCCCGCTCATCGAGGACCCGCGCGGGGAGCGACTTCGCCGCCGGCTCGGCGACCTCGGCCGCTCGCTCGGCCCCGCCCGCGACGCCGACGTCTTCACCGAGCACCTCCGCGACGCAACGGTCGACCTCGACGAAGGCACCGCGACGCCGCGGCTGCTCGCGGCGGCCGCGGCAGAGCGGCGCGCCGCGTACGCCGATGTTCGCCAGGTGCTCGACGGCCAGTCCTTCAAGCGGCTTCTGCGGGACCTCGACACGTTCAGCGCGACCGTCGAGATCCGCGACGCGTCACTGAACGGCCTCGTGCAGAGCGAGAGCAAGAAGCTGCGCAAGGCGATGCGCGACATCGAGAGCGACGAGGCGCTGCACTCCGCCCGCGTGCACGCCAAGCGGCTGCGCTACGCGGCGGAGGTCGTCGGCGACGACAAGCTCGTCGCGCGCGCGAGGGAGTTCCAGGACGTCGTCGGCGAGCACCAGGACGCGGTCGTCGCCGAGGAGCGCCTGCGGGCGCTCGCGAAGCCCTCGACCGCGCTCCTCGTCGGCCGGCTGATCGAGCGGCAGGAGTCTCGGCGGGCCGACGCGCGGCGGAACGTGCCGAAGGCGTGGAAGCGGCTCGCGAAGACGACGGAGTGATCCGCGCCGCCGGCGGCGTGATCGTCCGCGACGGCGAGGTCCTGCTCGTCCACCGGCCGAAGTACGACGACTGGTCGCTCCCGAAGGGGAAGTGCAAGCGGACGGAGGGCGACGAGGCGTGCGCGCTCCGTGAGGTCGAAGAGGAGACCGGCCTGCGCTGCGAGATCGAGGGAGAGCTCGGCGAATCCCGCTACCGCGCGCTCGCGGGGCCGAAGGTCGTTCGCTGGTACCTGATGCGGTGCGTCGACGGCGAGTTCGAGGCTGGCGACGAGGTCGACGAGGTCGCATGGGTGCCGCTCGAGCGGGCGGCCGAGCGGCTCTCGTACCAGCGCGATGAGGAAGTGCTCGCCGGGGTTACGCGGCTGCGAGCTCGCTGAACGCGACGGCTGCGACGCCTTCGCGCATGCCCGTTCGGGCGACCTCGAACGGGATCCCGAGCCGGAGTTGCATCTCGGCGAGCACGATCGCCCCGCCGACGAGCGTCCACGCGCGCTGCTCGTCGAGGCCGTACTTCGCCGCGACCTCGCCCGCGCGTCGCTTCGCGAGGCGGCTGATCGCTTCGTCGAGACCCTGTGCGTCGAGCGTCCGGCCGACCATGCGGCGGAGTGCGCGGGCGGTGCCGCCCGTGGCGTAGGCGGCCTTCGGCATCGGCGGCGCGATTCCGTCGAGGCGGTCGCGGACGTACGCGCGTGCCTCCTCGATCGCGCGCCGGCCAGGCGGGTCGTCCGGGAGCAATGAACGCACCGTCAGCGAGCCGACGTCGACGGAGCGGATCCAGTGCGGTTCGCCGGCGACGCCCACGACGAGCTCCGTCGAGCCGCCGCCGCTGTCGCAGACGGCGACCGACTCGGGGATCCGCTTCAGCCCGGCGATCGTTCCCTCGAACGCGAACAGGCCCTCGTCCTCGGCGCTCAGCACGCGCACGCGCGCGTTCGCACCGTCGGCGAGCGCCCGAACGAGCTCGTCGGCGTTCGCCGCGCGGCGGCCCGGAGCGGTCACGACGACCTCGAGCTGGTCCGCGCCGAGGGATGCGGCTCTCGCGCGGAAGCGGCGCACGCACTCGACCGTCTGGCGCAGCTTCGCGTCGGAGATCCAGCCGAGCCGCTCGATCTCCTCGCCGAGCTGCAGGTACTCGCGCTCCTCGTCGAGCGTCTCGAGGGTGCCGGAGCGGCGTGCGGCGACGAGCAGGCGCACGGTGTTCGAACCCACGTCGACGACGCCGACACGCACGCGGGCGATCGTGGCAGCCGTGTCGGACATCACCGCCGCCTGGCCGTGCTGCGCCGCGGCGCGCGCGATGCGACCCGGATCAGCGCGTCGTGCGTCGGGCGCGCCCGCTCGCCCTTTCCGGGCCGCAAGCGCCTCCAGCCACCGTCCTCGTCGAGCTCCCATGCGTTCCTGTTGTCCGACAGGAGCACACTGAAAACGGACGACAGGCGCGTGCGGAGACGTTCGTTCTCCACCGGCACGACGAGCTCGAGCCGGTTGTCGAGGTTCCGCGGCATCAGATCGGCGCTGCCCATCAGCCAGCAGACGTCGCCGTCGCCGCAGTCGAAAAAGTAGACGCGGCTGTGCTCCAGGAAGCGGCCGACGACCGACCGGACGGTGATGTGCTCCGACAGCCCCTTCACGCCCGGCCGCAGCGAGCAGATCCCGCGCACGACCAGATCGATCTTCGCCCCCGCCTGCGAGGCGTCGTAGAGCTCGTCGATCGCCGCGGAGTCTGTGAGCGCGTTCACCTTGATCTGGATCCGAGCCGGCTTGCCTTTCTTCGCCGCGGCGGCGACTTTTCGGATCTGCTCGATCAGGCTCTCGCGCAGGTTGAACGGCGCGACGAGGATCTTCCGGAATTTCTGCGGCTTGCCGAAGCCGGTCAGGTGGTTGAAGAGATCGGCGACGTCGGCCGTGATCTCGTCGTCGGCCGTGAAGAAGCCGAAGTCCTCGTAGATCCTCGCGTTGATCGAGTGGTAGTTGCCCGTCCCGATGTGGACGTAGCGGCGGAGCATGTCGCCTTCGCGCCGCACGACGAGCGTCGTCTTCAGGTGGATCTTCAGCGTCGGGAAGCCGTAGACCACGTGGACGCCGGAACGCTCGAGCTTCCGCGACCACTCGATGTTCCGCCGCTCGTCGAAGCGCGCCTTCAGCTCGACGAGGCACACGCTCTGCTTGCCGCCCTCGGCCGCCTCCATCAGCGCCGGGACGAGCGGCGACTCGTCGCTCGTGCGATACACCGTCGTCTTGAGCGAGACGACGTCCTCGTCCTTCGCCGCTGCCTGCACGAACGCCTCGAAGGTCGTCGAGAACGAGTCGTACGGGTGGTGCACGAGCTGGTCGGTGCGCCTGATCTCGGAGAAGACGTCGCCGCCGGCAAGCGCGGCGGCGAAGCGGGGCGGCGTCACGCCGATCCACGGCTCGTCCGCGAGGTCCGGGCGGTCGAGGCGGACGAGCTGCAGCAGCTCGGACAGATCGAGCGGGCCGGACACCTGGTACACGTGCGACGCGTCGACGTCGAGCCCGTCCTTCAGCCGCGCGAGCATCGCGGTCGACATCTGCGAAGACACCTCGAGGCGCACGACGTCGCCGAAACGCCGCCGCCTGAGCTCGAGCTCGACGGCCTCGAGCAGGTCGTCCGCCTCGTCCGACACCTCGAAGTCCGCGTCGCGTGTGACGCGGAACACCGCACGCTCGACGATCTCCATCTGCGGGAAGAGCTCCGAGAGGAAGTGCGAGATCACACGCTCGAGCGGGATGTGCAGCCCGCGGCGGCCGACGGTCGCGAAGCGCGGCAGGGCCTCCGGCACCTTGACGCGGGCGAAGCGCTCCTCGCCGGTGTCCGGGTCGCGCACGAAGACGCCGAGCGAGAGCGACAGCGGCGAGATGTACGGGAACGGCTGGCCGGGGCTGACCGCGAGGGGAGTGAGGATCGGGAAGATCTCGCGAACGAATCGCGCGGTGAGCTCCTCGAGCTCCTTCGGCGTGCAGTCCTCGACGCCGCCGACGAGGACGCGCTCACCCTCGAGCGCCGGCTTGAGCTCGCGGGCCCAGAGCCTCCCCTGGCGCGTGACGAGCTCGCCGACGCGGGAACGGATCTCGAAGAGGGCCTGCTGCGGCGTTCGCCCGTCCGGGGAGCGGACGGGAATGCCGGACGATTCCTGCCCCTCGAGGCCCGCGACGCGGACCTGGAAGAACTCGTCGAGCATCTGCGAGAAGATCGCGCAGAACTTGACCCGCTCCAGCAGCGGCACCGCAGGATCGGCGGCGAGTTCGAGCACGCGCGCGGTGTACTCGAGCCATGACAGCTCGCGGTTGATGTACCGCGTGCCCGCGTCGAATTGCCGCGCCACTACTTCTTGAGCGCCTGTAGCTTGTAACCGACCCCGTGCCGTGTGTGAAGGAACGTGTGATCCGGCGCGCGGCGGTCGATCTTGTCGCGCAGCTTCCGCACGAAGACGTCGACCGTGCGGTCGCGGTGGCGTTGTCGTCGTCCCCAGATCCTCTGCATGAGCTCCTCCCTGGTCACGACCCTACCCTGCTCCTGCGCGAGGGCATAGAGCAGCCTGAACTCGGTGGGCGTCAGGTCGGCGCTCTCGCCGGCGACGTATGCCTGGACCTCGCGCGGGTCGATGAGGAGCTCCTCGACCTCGATCGGATCGCCGCGGGTCTCCTCCTGGGCGCGGACGCCGCGCCGCGCCGCCGCACGGACGCGCGCCACGAGCTCCTGCATCGAGAACGGCTTTACGAGGTAGTCATCGGCACCGACCTCGAGCGCCCTGACCCGGTCCCGCTCGGTCCCGCGGGCGCTGACGACGAGAATGGGCGTGCCGATGCCCTCGCCTCGCGCCGTCTCGAGCAGCTGCCAGCCGTCGAGGCCCGGGAGCATCAGATCGAGAACGACCACGTCGGGCCGCTCGAAGCGGAGCCTGGCCAGTCCGGTCTCGCCGCGCGTGACGAGGAGCGGCTCGAAGCCGGCGTTGGCGAGGTGGCCCGAGATCCCGCGGCCGATGACCTCGTCGTCCTCGACGATGAGCACCTTGGCCATGGTCGTTCGATCATGGTTACCGTCGTCGTACCGGGGGGTTCATGCGCGGTGAGGAACTGGTGACGAGGTGGTGAAGAGGCTCTTCGGGCGCGAGGATCACGGGCTGGAAGACGAAGCGATGCCCATGGCGTTCGAGGCCGCGCGGGGCGCGCGCCGCGATCGAGGAGAGCCGCGAGATCCTCGTCGTGCTCGACCGAGAGGAGCGCGTCGTCGCCGCGAGCAGGCGCGCACGCGAGGCGATCCAGGGGCTCGCGCTCGGCCGCCGCCTGCCGGAGTCGGCGCTCCGCAACCGGCGCGCGGTCGAGGTGCCGTACGACGCGCTCGGCAAGAAGGAGACGCTCGTCTACCTGAGCGAGCCGGCGGAGAACGCCGCGTACGACGAGCTCCGTGCGGGCTTCACCGCCGCCGTGTCGCACGAGCTGCGCACTCCGCTCGCGCGGCTGATGTCACTGCTCGAGACGGCGGCGCTCCCGGGTGAGGACCCCGAGGAACTGATCTCGCGCGCGAAGATCGAGATCGAGCAGATCGGCGAGCTCATCGACGACGTGCTGTTCCTCTCCGAGCTGGAGACGGGCCGTCAGGTCGTCGCGCTCGCGAAGACGCCCGTGCGTGCCGTCGCCGAGGAGGTGGCGACGTCGCTGGCCGATTCCGCCGACCGCGCCGACGTGACGCTGCGCGTCGACGTCCCCGATGGCGTCGAGGCTCCCCTACGGCCGCGCATGCTCCGCGTCGTGCTCGAGAACCTCGTCGCGAACTCGATCCGGTACGCCGGTCCGGGCGCCCGCTGCCGCCTGTCCGCCGCGCAGCGCGACGGCGTCGTGAGCCTCGTCGTCGCCGACGACGGGCAGGGCGTCGCCGACGAGGACCTTCCGCGCCTCTTCGAGCGCTTCTACCGCGCCGACCGCGCGCGCTCCTCGCGCGGCACCGGCCTCGGCCTCGCGATCGTCAAGCACGTGGTCACGGCCGCGGGCGGAACGGTCGAGGCAACCGGCTCTCCGGGCGGCGGATTGACGGTCCGGTCGGCGTTCCCTTCCTAGGTTCACCGTCCGGTCACATCTGGTAGAAGCGCGGCGTGCGCCTGAGCCTGAAGCCGCAGAAGCGCGAGTTCTTCGCGCTGTTCACGAACGCCTCGACGAACATCGTCGGGATCACGCAGCTCCTCGTCGACCTCCTCGACACCTATCCCGACGACGGCCGCGACACGATCGCGCACATCAAGGAGCGCGAGCACGAGGGCGACCGCCTCACCGCCGAAGTCGTCGGCCTCGTCAACCGCACCTTCGTCACGCCGTTCGACCGCGACGACATCTTCCGTCTCGCGACGTCGCTCGACGACATCTGCGACCTCGTCGACGACGCCGCGCAAAACCTCGAGCTCTACGACGTGCGACGCATTCCGGAGCGCGCACGCGAGCAGGGCAACGTGATCCATCGCGCGGCGCGCGAGCTCGACGCAGGCGTCCGACATCTCGACGGCTTCCGCGACGCGTTCGACGAGCTGCATGGACTGCGCGAGCTCGAGGACGAGGGCGACAGGATCCTGCGGCTCGCCGTCGCCGAGCTCTTCCGCTCCGGCCAGGACCCGATCTCGATCATCCGCTGGAAGGACATTCACGAGCAGCTCGAGGAAGCCGTCGACGGATTCCAGACCGCCGCGGACGTTCTCGAGGCGATCCTCGTCAAGAACCGCTAGTGGACGTTCTCCTCGTCGTCGTCATCGCGACGGCGCTGTTCTTCGACTTCACGAACGGGTTCCACGACACGGCGAACGCCGTCGCGACGTCGGTCTCGACCCGCGCACTGACGCCGCGGCAGGCCGTGACGGTCGCCGCGCTCGCGAACCTCGCAGGGGCGTTCGTCACGACCGCCGTGGCGAAGACCGTCGGCCAGGGGATCATCGACACCAACCTCGCGACGTTGCAGACGATCCTCGCGGCACTGCTCGGCGCGATCACGTGGAACCTCATCACCTGGTGGCTCGGGCTCCCGTCGAGCTCCTCGCATGCGCTCTTCGGAGGCCTGATCGGCGCGGCGCTCATCCAGTCGGGGACGGCAGGTGTCGAGTGGAAAGGCGTGCTGGACAAGGTCGTGATCCCCGGGATCGCGTCGCCGATCCTCGGCTTCATCGGCGCGTTCATCCTGCTGCTGCTCATCTACTGGGTGTTCGTGTGGATAACGCCGGGCGCGGGCAACCGGCTCTTCCGGTACGGCCAGATGCTGTCGGGCACGTGGTTCGCGTTCACGCACGGTGCGAACGACGCGCAGAAGACGATGGGCGTCATCGCGCTCGCGCTCTTCACGAACGGCACGATCGACGAGTTCTACATCCCGAACTGGGTGAAGGTCTCGGCCGGGCTCGCCATCGCGCTCGGAACATACGTCGGCGGCTGGCGGATCATGCGGACGGTCGGCCAGCGGATCTTCAAGATGGATCCCGTCGACGGGTTCGCGGCACAGGTGTCTGCGGGGAGCGTGCTCTACGCCGCGACGCACTTCGGCTTTCCCGTCTCGACGACCCAGTGCGTCTCCGGAGCGGTGATGGGCGCCGGCGCGACCAAGCGCTTCTCCGCGGTGCGCTGGGGCGTCGCGGGGAACATCGTCTTCGCGTGGGTGCTGACGATCCCCGCCTCCGCACTCGTCGCCGCGTTGCTCTACTGGCCGATCGAGGGTCTCTTCTAGACGGTGAAGGTCCGGTGAGATGTTCGTGAAACGGCCACCGGACCGGCTCGATCGCCCGCATGCTCCCGGGCAATGCTCGCGGTCGTCGCGCACCGGCGGCACGGCACGAACGCCAGGCTCGCGGAGCACGGCGCGATGCTGCTCTCGCCGCGCGCCGCGCTCCGGTCGCTGACGGTCGGCGACGTCGCGCTCGCGCGCCTCGACATCAGGCGGACGCTCGACGGCGTCGAGCCGGGGCTCTGGACGCTGCGTCGGCTCGAGCAGCGCGGCGTCCAGGTTCTGAACCGGGCGGATGCGCTCCTCGCCATGCACGACAAGCTGCTCACCGCGATCCGGCTCCGCCACGTCAACGTGCCGCACCCGCGGAGCGCGTACCTGCACGTCGGCGCGACGGCGGGCTCGATCGAGCTCCCCGCGGTGATCAAGCCGCGGTTCGGCAGCTGGGGGCGACACGTGCACCTTTGCTCCACGCGCGCGCAGCTGCGCCGCTGTCTGCGAGCGCTGCACGACGAACCGTGGTTCCGCGAGCAGGGCGCGCTCGTCCAGGAGCTCGTCCCTCCGACCGGGTGCGATCTCCGCGTCCTCGTCGCCGGGGGCGAGGTCGTCGGCGCGATCGAACGGGTAGCGGCGCCCGGCGAATGGCGGACGAACGTCGCGCTCGGGGGGACACGCCGACCGGTCGTTCCCGGCGCGCGGGCGCGCGCACTCGCACTCGCCGCCGCGGCGGCGGTCGGCGCCGACCTCGCCGGGGTCGACCTCCTGCGGCGCGAGCACTCCTTCGTCGTCCTCGAGCTGAACGGCGCCGTCGACTTCACGGACGCCTACGCCCTCGACGGCCAGGACGTCTTCGAGCGGGTCGCGGAGGCGCTGACGAGGACGACGCTCTCCGACGCGGCGTGAGTCGATACAACCTGTTCACCAGTCGTTCACCACGATTCGACCCACCCTCGCTCCGGTGACGGGGAGAATCGCCCCCGTGACCGAGGCGCAGCCGGTCAAGATCGCGCAGGACCTCCCGCGGACGCCTGCGCCGGCGACGCGTGACGTCGTCTTCGACGTTCAGGCGGTGGGCGTGTCCTACGACGGCAACCTCGCGATCCGCGACGTCTCGATGCCGATCCACGCGCGACAGGTGACGGCGATCATCGGCCCGTCCGGCTGCGGCAAGAGCACGTTCATCCGGGTCTTCAATCACATGAACGACCTGATCCCGGGCGCCAAGGTGCACGGCACGGTGCTCTACCACGGCGAGGATCTCTACGGCCGCGACGTCGACTCCGTCGAGGTGCGCAAGCAGATCGGGATGGTCTTCCAGAAGCCGAACCCGTTCCCGAAGTCGATCTACGACAACGTCGCGTTCGGGCCGCGCGTGCTCGGTTGGAAGAAGGGGATGGACGATCGCGTCGAGCAGGCGCTCAAGCGCGCGGCTCTGTGGGACGAGGTGAAGGACCGGCTGAAGCGGAACGCCCTCGGTCTCTCGGGCGGACAGCAGCAGCGCCTCTGCATCGCGCGCGCGCTCGCGACCGAGCCCGAGGTGATCCTGATGGACGAGCCGGCCTCGGCGCTCGACCCGATCGCGACGACGCGGATCGAGGACCTCATGCACGAGCTGAAGCGCGACTACACGATCGTGATCGTCACGCACAACATGCAGCAGGCCGCGCGCGTCGCCGACATGACCGCGTTCTTCTCGGTCGACGTCGCGCCGGAGGGCGAACGCACCGGCGTGCTCGTCGAGTACGACGAGACGACGAAGATCTTCACGCAGCCCGGCGACCAGCGCACCGAGGACTACGTGACCGGGCGGTTCGGTTGAGGGCGACAGCTCTCATGTTCCAGAGGCGGCGCTCGCGGTGCGGCGCCGGAGGGGACAGTGCTCTGCACGGCCCCGGAGAGCGACGCGCCGCGAGCGGCGCCAGCCTCCCGCGGAGCCCGGCTTCGCCGGGCGGAAGCGAGAGGAGGTCTGGGACATGAGAGTCGGCTTCCAGGAGGAGCTCGACCAGCTCGAGGCGTCGATCCACGAGGAGGGGACGCTCGTGCTGCGCTCGTTGCGGGGCGCGCTGAACGCGCTCGTCCAGCAGGACGAGGAGCTCGCCGAGGAGGTGATCGCGTTCGACGACGAGGTGGACGATCGCTACCTCGCGGTCGAAGAGGGGATCCAGGAGCTGCTCGCGCGGCAGACTCCGGTCGCGTCCGATCTGCGGCTCGTCCTCTCGCTGCTCCACGTGAACCTCCACCTCGAGCGTATCGGTGACTACTGCGTGACGATCGCGAAGCTCGTGAAGCTCGCGCCGCCGGTCGCGCCCGACCGGATGTTCGTGGATGCGTTCGAGGAGATGGGCTCGCGCGCCGAGGAGATGATCCGCGTCGCGTTGGACTCGTTCTCCGCGCGTAACCTCGAGCAGGCCGAGACGCTCGTCGACCTCGACGAGCTGATCGACCGCACGAACCGCCGCTTCGTCCAGCAGGTGCTCTCGTTCGGACGCGACCCGACGATGCACGAGTGGGGCCTGCGGATGATCATCGTCGCGCGCTGCTTCGAGCGGATCGGCGACCATGCCGTGGACATCGGCGAGCGGACGGCCTACCTCGTCTCGGGCGAGTTCCGCGAGTTCACGGACGCCTCTCACATGGACGAGCCGGCGGGATAGGCGTTTCCGGGCACGTCGCTACACTTGGTGTAGTGGCGACCCGCACGATGCTTCCGACCCACGAGACCACGTCCTGTGCGGTCGCGGCGTGCACGGAGATCATCGGCGCGAAGTGGACGGCGCTCCTCTTGCACGACCTCTCGGAGGGCGCCCGGCGGTTCACACAGCTCGAGGCGGCGTGCCCCGGGATCTCGCCGCGGACGCTCTCGGAGCGGCTCCGCACGCTCGAGGACCAGGAGATCGTCGTCCGGACGAGCTACCCCGAGCGGCCGCCGCGCGTCGAGTACGAGCTGACCGAGAAGGGCCGCGGGCTCCTGCCGGTCATCGAGGAAATGCGCCGCTTCGGCCACGCCTGGCTCGTGCACTGATCGTCACGCTTTCGGCACACGTTCGCTCTTGACACGATCCGGGGTCTGACCCCGAATCGAGGCCTAGCCCGAGCGAGGCAGGTCTGCGAAGGCCAGGTAGAGCTCGCGCGCCGCGTCTCTCGCCTTCGTCAGGTACTCGACCGGCAGCTTCTCGTTCGGCGAGTGCACGCTCGACTCGGGGAGCGCGACGCCTGTCAGCACGACGGGGATCCCGCGCTCGGTGAGCGCAGCCATGATCGGGAGGGTGCCGCCGCCGCGGACAAGCAGCGGCTCGCGCCCGAACACCTTCTCGAACGCTTTCTGTCCGAGTTGGATCGGTGCGGACGTCGGGTCGACGACGGACGCGGGCGTCCCCCGGTCGGTGGTCAGCTCGATCTCGGCACCATCGGGTGCCGCTTCGCGGATCAGCCGCTCGACCGCCGCGCGGATCGTCTCGACGTCCTGGCCCGGCGCGAGGCGCACCGTGAAGTTCGCCTGCGCGGATGTGACGACCGTCGTGTTCTTGAGACCGGGCTTGCCGCCGAGGATGCCGTTCACATCGACCGACGACTCGGCCGTCGTGCGGAGCCAGAACTCGTCGGCCGCCTGCCCGTCGTACGGCGACGCGCCCGCCTCGCCGAGCATCTCCTTGCCGCTCGGGATCGACGCCCAGCTCTGCTCCTCCTCCGGGCTCGCGGGGATGATGCCCTCGCGCAGCGGCTCGGGAAGGCGCCCGTCGCGCGGGAGAATGCCGCCGAGCGCCTGCATGAGCGCGTGCGTCGCGTTGAGCGCTGCATTGCCGTACATGCCGGAGTGCAGGTCGCGAGCGCCGGTCTTCACCGACAGGTCGAACGCGACGAGCCCCCGCGTGCCGGTGCAGAACTGCGGCACGTCGCGGCGTTCCATGCCGCCGTCGAAGATGACGCAGACGTCGGCGCCCCGCGCGTCGGAGAGCACCCAGTCGACCACAGACGTCCCGCCGATCTCCTCCTCCCCGTCCGAGGCGACTCGGATGTTGACGGGAAGCGCGCCTTCCTCGGCGAGGTCGACCGCGGCGCGCAGCACGGCGTAGAGCTGGCCCTTGTCGTCGGCGACGCCGCGCGCGTAGAGCCAGTCGTCGCGCACCTCCGGCTCGAATGGGTTGCTGTCCCACAGCTCGAGCGGCGCCGGCGGCTGGACGTCGAAGTGCCCGTAGACGAGCACGGTCGGCGCCTTCTCAGGGTCGCTCGAGGCCGGGATCTCGCCGATCAGGAGCGGCTGCGCGTCCGTGTCGATCAACTCGGCGCTGCTGCCCTTCGCGGAGCGGACGAGGTCGCGCACCCACTCGCCCGCGCGACGGACGTCGTCGGCGTGCGACGGGTCCGCCGACACGCTCGGGATGCGCAGAAGGTCGTAGAGCTCTTCGAGGTTCGCCGGGGTCACCGGCGCGAGAGTCTACTGACACGAGATCGGACGCCGGCCGCCTGGGTCTGACCCTGGTTGTGGCCCTTCGAGACGCGTCGAGTGAGATAAACGTGTGACGAAGTGTCCACAAACTGCGGGCGGACGCGTGGCGGTGCCACGATGCGATCGCCGCTCGCGCGACGACGACGTGTCCCGCCGCGGAGGGCGGAGCCTGGTCCGGTGCTACGCGGCCGCGTCGCGGAGCGTCTGCGAGTCCGACAGCGCCCGCAGCTTCTTCAGGCTCTGGTTCTCGATCTGCCGGATCCGCTCGCGCGTGACGTTGAACGTCCGCCCCACCTCGTCGAGCGTCCGCGGCGGCTTCCCGTCGAGGCCGTACCGCAGCTCGAGCACCGAGCGCTCTCGCGGCGACAGCATGTCGAGCACCTTGTTGAGCGCCTCCTTGCGGAGCGTCGTCTCGGCCTCCTCCTCGGGAGCCGGCGCCGACTCGTCCGTGATGAAGTGCCCGAACTCGGACTCCTCCTCGTCGCCGACGGGCTTCTCGAGCGAAACGGGCGTCTGCGCGCTCCGGCGAATCTGATCGACCTCGTCCGGCGACAGCTCGAGCTCGCGGCCGATCTCCCAGGAGAGCGGCTCGCGACCGAGCTCGGCGCGGAGCTTGCGCTCGGCGCGCGCGATCTTGTTCAGCTTCTCGACGACGTGCACCGGCATGCGGATCGTCCGCGCCTTGTCGGCGAGAGCCCGCGCGACGGCCTGGCGGATCCACCACGTCGCGTAGGTCGAGAACTTGAAGCCCTTGCGGTAGTCGAACTTCTCGGCCGCGCGGACGAGCCCGATCGTCCCCTCCTGGATCAGATCGAGGAACGGCAGGCCCTGGTTGCGGTAGCGCTTGGCGATCGAGACGACGAGGCGGAGGTTCGCCTCGACCATCTCCTGCTTCGCGCGATGGTCGCCGCGCTCGATGCGCTTCGCGAGCTCGACCTCCTGCGCGGCGGTGAGCAGGTCGACCTTGCCGATGTCCTTCAGGAAAAGCTGGAGCGAGTCGGTCGAGACCTCGCGCTCGACCGGCACGACGACCTCTTCCTCCTCGACCGGCGCCGACGCCTCGACGACAGAGATCTCGTTCGCTTCGAGTGTGTCGTAGAACGAGTCGAGCGCACCGGGCTCGAGGTCGAGCTCGTCGAGCGCCAGCGCGATCTCGTCCGCGCTCAGCGAGCCGGCGAGCTTCCCGGCCTCGAGCAGGTTCTTTCCCTCGTCCGTGGCCAGGACGTCTTCGACATCCACTCCTTGCCGGACTGCTGTCGCGTCGCTCACGGCTCCCCCTCCAAGGTCCGTTGCTTCCTCGACCCCGCCTGCACCTGCTATCTCACCTTATGGCCGCGTCGGACGGAGTCAACGTCCGACCTTGGCGGCGACAGTGTGCCTGCAGTTCTCGTCGGCCGCCATAGGCCGTTCGGCTCATCCTTCTTCGACTGCGGACCCATGCCTCAAAGACGGTCGAGAAAGCGCTTGGCTTCCCTTCCCAGGCGGGTTTTCGGGCCCTCGTCGTACGCCCGGCGAAGCTGTCTCTTGGCATCCGGGACATCGCCGATCCAGAGGAGCGCGAGCCCGATGTGGAAGCGAACCGTCTGCGCGCGCGGGTAGCGGCGCGTCAACTGGGCCGAGCCGGGCGAACGCGGCCGCCGGGCGATCCTTGTCGAAGCGCGCGAGCGCGGCGGCCGTGAGCGTCTCGGCATTACCTCGCTGACGTGCCGCACGGTCGAACTCGCGTCGCGCCGAGACCGGACGGCCGAGCCGCTGGAGCGCGACGCCGTAGCGGACGATTTCCTCGACCGACGCGGCGGGATCCTTCCCCTCGCGCTCGACGATCGCGAACTGCTGCGGCGGCGAGAGCCCGTCGAGGCGCTTCGGGAACGGGGCGTTCGGGACGAAGAGCGGCAACCCCGGCGCGAAGCGCGGGTGCAGCACGTCGGCCGCCTTCACCGCGTACGGCGTGTCGGGCTGCACACGCATCGCCGCGCGGAACTCGGCGCGCGCCGCGTCGTCCTCTCCGAGCGTGGCCTGCACGATCCCGCGGTTGAGGCGCACGACCGCGAGCCCCGTCGGCAGGTTGCGCAGCCGGTCGAGCGTCCGCGGCCAGGACGCGAACGCCGCGCCGACCTGCGCCTCGGGCGAGCGGTACCGCGAGAACAGCCGCGCGGCCTCCGGCAGATCGCCGGCCGCGTACACGCGGGCCGCGCGGCGGAGCGTCTGCGCCTGCGGGTCGGTTCGCACGCCGAGGTCGAGGTAGAGCGGAGGCGGCTTGACCGCGGCGCCCTGCGGCTCGTCATGCGTCAGCGCGACGACCCCGAACGTCAGCGCGACCGCCAGAACCACCAGTGCACCGACGATCAGCCACACGCGCGTCCGTGCGCTCATGCGGCGGCGACCCAGCCGGGCTGCGGCCGCTCGAGCCGGTCGTCGTCGAGCGCCTCGCGCGGAACACGCCACGTGAACCAGCGGAGCGCCTCGGTCTCCGGCGCGACGACGGCGGCGCGGACGCCGGCGACGACGAGCTCCCGAAGCGGGTCGTCCGCTTCGACCTGCGCCGAGAACGCCTGATCCCAGCGCCGGAGCTCGCTCGTGTGGCGGTGCGGCTCCTCGAGCTGCACGCCGCGCCACACGATCGCGCCGACCTTCTCGAGCTTCGTCCGCACGTGTCGATCGAGCTCGACCTCCTCGCGCAGCTCCTCGACGAGGCTCGGACCGGCCGCGGCGAGATGGCGCACGACGACGGCGGCGTCCTCGCCGTACTCGCCGGCGTCGGCGCGCGCGAGCTCGCCGCGGCAGAGCGCGTCGATCGCGCCGGCGACCTCCTCCGAGACGTACAGCGCCTTCCCCTTGTGCAGCCGCGTCGAGTAGACGCCCCACGCGGTCGGCCACCAGTACTTCGTCTTCGGCCAGCTGCCGAAGCCGGGCGCGTCGGAGTACGGCTCCTCGTGGCAGGCGCCGAAGAGGCTCGGCAGCGCGCAGTCGGGCGCGAGCGTCAGGAGCCCCCGGTCGGTGAGAAACGCGCGCGCGTCGTCGAGCGCTTCGAGCGCTCGGTCGGGCGTCAGCCGGCACGCGTGCGCGCGGCGTCGTTCCAGCTCGGGCAGGGAGGTCATCGCTACACTTTCGAAAGGAATGGCGTCCTACGGCGAACTCTTGCAGCAGACGTCGGGCTCGGTCCCGACCATCGGGCTCGAGGACGCTCGCGCGCTGCTCGACGGCGGCACCGTCTTTCTCGACGTCCGCGAGCAGGCGGAGTGGGATCTCGGCCACGTGCCGGAGGCGCTCCACATCCCGCGCGCCCAGGTCGCCGGCAAGGTTCAGCAGGAGATCCCGGACAAGTCGACGCGCGTCGTCGTCTACTGCGCCCGCGGCGCCCGCTCGGCCGTCGCCGGGGCCGAGATGCGCGCGCTCGGCTACGAGCACGTCGAGAATCTCATCGACGGCTTCAACGGCTGGGAGCAGCGTGGCCTCCCGACGATCGTCCCCTCGACCCTCCCCGAGGCGCAGCGCCGCCGCTACAGCCGGCACATGCTGATCCCCGAGGTCGGCGAGGCCGGCCAGCGCAAGCTCCTGAGCGCGCGCGTCCTCCTGATCGGCGCCGGCGGGCTCGGCTCGCCCGCGTCGCTCTACCTCGCCGCGGCCGGCGTGGGCACTCTCGGGATCGTCGACGACGACGTCGTGGACGAGTCGAACCTCCAGCGCCAGATCGCGCACTCGACGCAGCGCGTCGGCGAGCCGAAGGTCGAGTCCGCGCGCGAGACGCTCAACGCGCTCAACCCGGACGTCACGATCAAGCCGTTCCAGGAGCGCCTGACCTCCGAGAACGTCGACCGGATCCTCGGCGAGGGCTGGGATGTCATCGTCGACGGCGCCGACAACTTCCCGACGCGCTACCTCGTGAACGACGCGTCGGTCTGGCACGGCATCCCGGTCGTGCACGGGTCGATCTACCGCTTCGAGGGGCAGGTCACTGTCTTCTCCCCCGGCGAGGGGCCGTGCTACCGCTGCCTCTTCCCCACGCCGCCGCCGCCGGAGCTCGCGCCGTCGTGCGCCGAGGGCGGCGTGCTCGGCGTGCTCCCAGGCGTGATCGGCTCGCTTCAGGCGAACGAGACGATCAAGCTCGCGCTCGGAATCGGCGACCCGTTGATCGGCCGCCTCATGCTCTTCGACGCGCTCGGCGCGACGTTCACCGAGGTCGCCCTGCGGAAGGACCCGGACTGCCCGGTGTGCGGCGAGCACCCGACGATCACCGAGTACATCGACTACGTGGAGTTCTGCGCCGCGCGATGAGCGTCGTCCGGATTCCGCCAACACTCCGCGTCGACACGAACGGCGAGCGCGAGGTCATCGCCGACGGTGAGAACGTGCGCGAGCTGCTCGACGACCTCACGTCGCGCTTCCCGACGCTCGAGGGGAAGCTCGAGTACGCGAACGTCTACGTCGGCGGCGAGGACATCCGCACGCGCGACGGCTTCGAGACGGAAGTCGCGGACGGCGACACCGTCATCCTCCTCCCGGCGATGGCCGGTGGAGGCGCCGGGCCCCCAGGGGCCTGATGGTCTCGGTTCAGGAGCTCTACGAGCTCTGGGCCGGTGAGTCCGATCTCGCAGCGAGGCTGAAGCAGAGCCTCGAGCCGCGCGGCACGGACTGGCTCTTCGAGCTCTTCGCGTCCCTCGGGCCTCGCCCCGGCGAGATGCTGGTCGACGTCGGAGCGCGCGATGCGCGCCACGCCATCCGGCTGGTGCAGGAACACGGCCTGCGAGCGCTCGCCGTCGACCCGCTCCCGTTCCACGTGGAGAAGGCGAAGGCCGAGGTCACCGCGGCCGGGCTCGAGACCCAGCTCGAAGTCGCGGAGGCTGGGATCGAGCGACTGCCGCTCGAGCCGGAGAGCGTGGACTGGATCTGGTGCCGCGACGTTCTCGTCCACGTCGACGTGCGACGCGGCCTCGCCGAGTGTGCGCGCGTCCTGCGGCCCGGCGGGCGAATGGTCGCCTATGTGACCCTGGAGACGGAGCTGCTCGAGCCGAGGGAGGCTGCGGAGCTGGCCGCAGGCATGGCGCTCGTCCGCGAGAGCCTCGACCCGCGACACCTCGAGCAGGCCGCGAGCTCGGCGGGGCTCGTCGCCGTCACCGTCGAGCGCCTCGGCGGCGAGTGGCGAGAGCGCATGATCGAGGACGGCTCGTGGAACGCGTCCGAGACGTTGCTCGAGCTCTCGCGGCTGAGACGCCGTGAGCCCGAGCTCGTCGCCGAGGTCGGGGCCGCCGGTGTCGCGGCGTACCGCGGCGGCGCGCTCTGGGGCATCTACCAGCTGCTCGGCAAGCTGTGCCCGACGATCTACGTCTGGGAGCGCAGCCGCTAGTGCAGAGCGTGACGGCGAAGAGCCTGCTCGACCTCGTCGGCAACACCCCGCTGGTCGAGCTGCAGCCCGAGGGCGACGTCCGCCTGTTCGCGAAGCTCGAGGGCCAGAACCCGACCGGCTCGATCAAGGACCGAGTCGCGAAGGCGATGATCGAGGCCGCCGAGCAGTCGGGCGAGCTCGAGCCCGGCCGCGAGCTGCTCGAGCCGACGAGCGGGAACACCGGAATCTCCCTCGCACTGATCGCGAAGCTCAAGGGCTACCGACTCACGTGCGTGATGCCGGAGAACGCGACCGACGAGCGGCGGCGCCTGCTGCGGCTGTTCGGCGCGGAGATCGTCGAGTCGCCGGGCGGCGAGGGCTCGAACGGCGCCGTTCGCCTCGCGCTCGAACTGGCAGAGCGAGAGCCGAAGTACTTCATGCCGTTTCAGTACGGGAACGAGGCGAACCCGCGCGCGCACTACGAGGGCACGGGCGCCGAGATCGCCGAGGCGCTCGACCGCGTCGACGTGCTCGTCGCCGGCCTCGGCACGGGCGGGACGCTGATGGGCACCGGCGCACGCCTTCGCGAGTCGTTCCCCGACGTCGTCGTCGCGGCCGCCGAGCCGCTGCCCGGCGACCCCGTCATGGGTCTGCGCTCGCTCGAGGACGGCTACGTGCCGCCGATCCTCGACGTGTCGAAGCTCGACCGGAAGGTGCTCGTGTCGAACGAGGAGTCCGTGCGCGGGCTGAGGCGCCTGCTCGACGAGGACGGCATCTTCGCCGGCGTCTCGTCGGGCGCGGTCGCGCACGTCGCGCGCCGGCTCGCCGCCGAGCGCGACGAGGGCGTCGTCGTGACGATCCTCCCGGACGGCGGCTGGAAGTACCTCTCGGCCGACTTCTGGGAGAGCGACGACGTCGAGTCGGCGATGGAGCGCACCGTCTGGTGGTGATCCCCGCCGACGTGCGCGCCGCGCTCGAGGAGCATGCGCGCGCGGAGGATCCGAACGAGGCCTGCGGGCTCGTCGTGCTTCGCGACGGCCGCGCGGAGCGCTACGTCCCCGGCCGCAACGCGGCCGCCTCGCCGTATCGCTTCGAGCTCGACGTCGATCCCGAGGTCTGGTTCCTCGAGGACGACGGCTACGAGCTCGCCGTCTTCCACTCGCATCCGGCGTCGCCCGCGCGCCCCTCGCGCACCGACGTCGAGAACATCGGCCTCTGGGAGGGGAAGCCCTACCTGATCCTCTCGGGCCGAACCGGCGACCTGGCCGCCTTCACGATCGAAGACGGCCGGATCACCGAGCTCGACGTCACTACGTGACCTTGAAGCTCCCCTTCATCTGACTCGAGTGGGGATCGCACACGAAGCGGTACGTCCCCTTCTTGAGCTTGATCGTCCAGGTAACGGTCTTGACCTGGGCGACCGTCGTCTTCTTGTTCACACCTGGCCCCGTCAGGTGGAAGTTGTGGAAGTCGGACTTGTCCTGGACGGTGAGCGTGTACGTCCCCGCCTTCAGGGTCGTCACCTTCTTCCCGCCCTTCTTGAGCGTGATCGAGAAGCTCGGACCGACCGTCCCGACGAGCTTCGTCGCGGCGGTCGCGGGGGCGGCTCCGACGACGAGCGCCAGCAGTACGGCGCCGGCGGCGACCGCGTAGCGGATGCGTGTCATGTGGCCTCCCATCGATTGCATGTTCGAGGTCATACGAGGATAGGCCCACCCGTGGATTCCGCCGAGCGGAGCAGCGCGTCGAGCGCCCGAGCCTGGGCGACGGATTCGCCACGGTCGAGCAGCGGCGGCTCCTCCCCCGCGATCGCGCGAGCGAAGTTGTCGAGCTCGAGGCCGTAGCGGTTCGCTGTCTCCGTCTCGCTGGAAACGAGCTCCTCGCCCCGCCGGACCTCCAGCGTCACCTCGTCCCCGACGAACGGCGGCAGGAGCGACGCCGACCCCTCGGACCCGACGGCCTCGAACTCGACGCGCAGAGGGAGGTCGAACGAACAATCGAAGTGGCCGAGGACTCCGCGGGCGAACCGCAGGGTCGCGGCGAACCGCACGTCGACGCCGCTCGGCGCAGTCGTCTGCTCGGCATACACACGCTCGGGCTCCCCGGCGAGCGTCCGCATCAGGTTCGTGCAGTAGCAACCGAGGTCGAGCAGCGAGCCACCGCCGAGATCGTGGTCCCAGCGGACGTCGTGCGGACGGTCGAGCGTGAAGGAGAACTGCGAGCGGACGAGGCGGAGCTCGCCGAGCTCTCCCGCGCGGACGAGCTGCACGAGCCGCTTCGTCTGCGGATGGTGGCGGTACATGAACCCTTCCATCAGGACCCGGCCCGCTCGCTCGGCCGCGTCGAACGCGCGCTCGGCCTCCCGAGGATCGCGAGACAGCGGCTTCTCGCTCAGGACGTGCTTGCCTGCATCGAGTGCTCGGGTGGCCCACTCGACATGGAGCGCGTTCGGCAGGGCGACGTAGACGGCGTCGACGTCCGGATCGGCCAACAGCTCGTCGTAGCCGCCGTACGCGCGCTCGAGACCGCGTTCCTGGACGTATGCCTCGGCGCGTACGCGCTCGCGGCTCGCGGCGCCGATCACCTCGACGAGCTGCGACTCCCTCGCGCCGTCGAGGAGTGCGTCGTTGATCGCGGCCGTCGAGAGGAGCGCGAGCCTGATCACCCCCACGCCATCTCCCCCATCGGCCGGAATGCCGTTTCCAGCATCCGGTGGTTGCGCGGGCGCGTGAGCACGAAGAGGACGACCTCGGCGACGTCGTCGGCGCTCATCATGCCGCCGAGCGCGCTCTCGGGCCGCCCGTACCCCTCGGCGAGCGCGAAGTCGGTCGCGACGCCGCCGGGGCAGACGTTCGTACAGCGGACGCCGCGCTCGCGCGTCTCGTGGTCGAGCGCGCGGATGAGGCCCACCTGCCCGAACTTCGACGCGCAGTAGACGGCCTCGCCGGGAAGTCCGCGTCGCCCGGCCTCCGACGCGACCGCGACGACGTCGCCCTCCCCGCGCGCGAAGAGGTGCGGCAGGCAGGCACGCACCGCGTAGATCGTGCCCTTGAGGTTGACGTCGACCATCTCCTCGACGTGCTCGATCGGCGTCTCCAGGAACGGGTGGTACGAGCCGACGCCGGCGTTCGCGACGCAGATGTCGAGCCCGCCGAACTCGTCGACGGTCCGCGCGACCGCGGTCTCCACCTGAGCGCGATCTCGGACATCGCAACCGAGCCCGAGACCGACGCCGAGATCGTCGCCGCGGCGTGAGGCGAGCCCGACCTTCACTCCTTGCTCGGCGAGCTTGCGCGAGATCGCGGCGCCGATCCCTCCGCTGGCACCGGTGACGAACGCGACCTTTTCATCGAGTTTCATGCTTCCTCCAGTGGTCGTAGTGCGGGGTACAGGAGCCGATAGCGCTCGTAGCCGTGCTCGTACGCGTCGCGCCACGCCGGCTCAGGCTCGACGACGTCGCGCACGTGCACGGCCCGTTCGACCGCTTCGTGGACGTCCGCGAAGACGCCCGCGCGGACGCCGGCGAGCAGCGCCGCGCCGAACGCGGCTCCCTCCTCGACCGTCGTGCGCTCGAGCGGAAGCCCGAGGACGGAGGCGACGACCCGCAGCCAGAGCGAGCTCCGCGCGCCGCCGCCCGAGACGCGTCCGACGGCCGGGTCGACGCCGAGCTCGCGCAGGAGCTCGAGCGAGTCGCGCAGGCCGTACGCGACGCCTTCGAGCACAGCGCGGACGAGCGCGCCTCGGTCGTGGCGCACGTGCAGCCCCACGAATGCTCCCCTGGCGTTCGGGTCGGCGTGCGGCGTGCGCTCTCCGGTGAGGTACGGCAGGAAGAGCAGGCCTTCGGTGCCGGGCGGCCACGCGGCGGCTTCGCGGTCGAGCTCGTCGTACGACTCGCCGACGACCGACTCGCGCAGCCAGCGAAGGGATCCCGCCGCGCTGAGCATCACGCCCATCGCGTGCCAGCCGCCGGGAACGGCGTGGCAGAAGGCGTGGACGCGCGCCTGCGCGTCGTGCGCGAACGCAGGGAGTGCCGCGAAGACGACGCCGGACGTGCCGATGACGACGGAGACCGGGCCCGGTCGGTCGATGCCGACGCCGAGCGCGCCGGCGGCCTGATCGCCCGCGCCCGGTGCGCCCGGTACGTCCGGCGACTCGTGCACCTGCGGCAGCCATTCGCGCGGGACCTCGAGCGCCTCGAGGACCTCATCCGACCAGCGCCGCTCGGCGACGTCGAAGAGCAGCGTGCCCGACGCGTCCGCCGCATCGATCGCGCGGTCGCCCGTGAGGCGCAGCCGGACGTAGTCCTTCGGCAGCAGCACGTGCGCGACTCGCGCATAGACGTCGGGCTCGTTGGTGCGCAGCCAGAGAAGCTTCGGCGCGGTGAAACCGGTCAGCGCGCGGTTCCCCGTGAGCGAGACGAGGCGCTCGAGCCCGACGCGCTCCTCGATCTCGGCGCACTCCGCGGCGGTCCGCTGGTCGTTCCAGAGGATCGCGGGACGCAGGACACGGTCGGCGCTGTCGAGCGCGACGAGGCCGTGCATCTGACCGGAGAGGCCGATCGCGGCGGGCGCCGGCAACGCGGCGAGGGCGCGCTCGGTGGCGCGCCACCAGTCCTCCGGATCCTGCTCGGACCACCCCGGCCGAGGCGTCGAGAGCGGGTAGCCCTCCTCCGCCTTCGCGACGACGTCCCCACGCGGCGTGATCGCGAGCGCCTTCACGCCCGTCGTGCCGACGTCGACGCCGACGAGGATAGGCTCATCGGCCATGCAGGAGCTCCGGCCGGGCCTCTGGACGTGGGCTGCGGCCCACCCGTCGTGGTCGGAAGGCGAACCGTGGGGACCCGAGGTTCGCTCCTACGCGTACGACACCGGTGGGTCTCTCGTCCTCTTCGATCCGATCTCGCCGCCGTCGCTCGTCGAGGGTCTCGTCGAGGCGCAGGACATCGGCGTGCTCGTCACGGCCGAGTGGCATCGCCGGAGCGCGGACGAGTGCGTCGAACGCTTCGGCGCCCACGTCTTCGGAGCGGCCGAGCCTCCGCCCGCGGACGTCGAGCGGCGCCGGACGTACTACGACGACGAGGTCGCCTACTGGATCCCGCGGCACGGCGCGCTCGTCGTCGGCGACGTGTTCACGAACGAGCAGCGGTTCCAGGTTCGAGACGACTGGCTCCCCGACGGCGTCACCGCCGAGGAGATGCGCGACGGGGTCCGCTCGTTCCTCGAGCTTCCGGTCGAGATCGTCCTCGTCACGCACGGCGACCCCGTCGAGAACGGGCACGCCGTGCTCCGGGCAGCGCTGGAGCCCTAGGTGGAGGAGCTCGCTCCGGGGCTGCGCCGGTGGACGGCGTTCCACGACCACTGGGAAGAGGAGGTCGGCTCGCTCGCGCTCGAGAGCGCGGACGGGTTGATCCTGATCGACCCGCTCGACCCGCCGCGCGGGCTCCGTCGGCCGGACCACGTGCTGTTGACGGTCTTCTGGCACCACCGCTCGACGGGCGACCTGCGGGCGAAACGCGTCTGGACGCCGAAGCGGTCCGCGCAGCCCGTGCGGAACCGCGGCGTCGACGTCACCGACGCGTTCACCGCCGGCGACGAGCTGCCGGGCGGCGTGCAGGCGTTCCAGACCGCCCGCGTGAACGAGGTCGTCTACTGGCTCCCGGCGCAGCGCGCCGTCGTCGCGGGCGACGTGCTCCTCGGCGCCGGCGCGAAGCCCAGCGCCACTGACGATCCGCTCCGGTTGTGCCCCGAGCGCTGGCTGGGCAAGGCGACGCACGCAGATCTGCGGCGCACGCTCGCACCGCTCCTCGACCTGCCGGTGCAGCGCGTGCTCGTCTCGCACGGCAGGCCTGTCCTGCGCGGCGGGAAGCGCGCGCTCGAAGCGGTGCTTCAAGCTCCGAGCGCGGCGTAGACGAGCTCGTACGCGCGCACGGCGTCCTTCGCGCGCTGCGCGTCCCGGAGCGCCGCGTCGTCGATGCGGCCGGCGACGTCCCAGATGAACCGCCACTGGTGCACGGAGCGCGCGACCGCGGCGACAGCGTCCTCCGTGTACGGGTAGAGGTCGAAGCCGAGCCGCTCGCCGTGGTCGCCGTAGCCCGCGCGGCGGAGCTCGACGGCGAGCTCGAGCGTCTCCATGAACGCGGTCGCCCCGACCATGTTGTCGTCGTCGAACGTGCCCCAGCCCGAGTTCGCGTGCTGGTGGCCGAGAAGCCCTTCGGCGGCGAGCATCCCCGCGTACTCGGCAAGGTTCTCGCCGTTCATGAGCAGGTGCTGCCAGTCCATGTTCACCTGCACGTTGTCGAGGCCCTGCGCGCGGAGCTTGTGGATCACGTGCAGCGTCATGCCGATGTTGCGCATGAAGATCTTCATCGCGGGCTCCGAGTTCTTGTGCTCGAGGAAGAGCTTGATGCCGCGGTCCTTCGCCCGCTGCGCCGCCTGGCCGACGCCGTCGACGAAGCGCGCCCAGCTGTCTGCATACGGCGTCTGGAACGGGTAGTTGTAGCCCTCGATCCCCGGCCAGAGCACGAAGTTCGCCTGCAGCTCGCCGGCGAAGTCGACGGCGTCGAGCGTGAGCCGCACGGCCTCGTCGCGCACGCCGTCGTCGGGCGACGAGAGGCCGCCCTTGCCGAAGATCGGGTCGAGGTGCAGGCCGCTGCACACGGCGTACACGTCGTGGTCGCCGAGCGCGCCGCGCACGTCGTCGAGGTTCTCCGGCGACAGCTCGTTCGGGTAGTGGAACTCGTAGTCGTCGATCAGGTCGCCGAGGCCGTCGACCGCGCGGGCGACGCGCTGCGCGGTCGTCTCGTCTCGGTGTTCGGGTTGGTACCCGACGGGGACGAAGCGGGTGACCATCGGCCCGAAGGCCCAGATGCCGAGAGACGTCTTCACTGTGCCGTCCAACCTCCGTCGACGAGGATGCTTGTGCCGTTCACGAGCCCCGCGCTCGGCGAGGCGAGGAAGATCACCGCGGCCGCGACCTCGCTCGTCGCGCCGACACGGCCGATCGGGATGCGCGTCAGGACGTCCTGCAGGAACTCGGGCCGGTCGAGGCGCTCGGCCGTGCCGGGCGTGCGGACGAACGTCGGCGCGACCGTGTTGACCGTCACGCCGTGCGGGCCCCACTCGAGCGCCAGCACCTTCGTCAGCAGCTCGACGCCGCCCTTCGACGCGGAGTAGCCCGCGTGGCGTCGGATGCCGACGTGCCCGGCCTGCGAGCTCATGTTCACGATCCTCCCGTACCCGGCCGGCACCATGTGGCGCCCTGCCGCCTGGCACGCGAAGAAGAGGCCCTTCAGGTTGACGTCGAGGAGCTCGTCCCACTCCTCTTCGGTCGCGTCGAGTGCGTCGTGATTCGTGCCGACGCCCGCGTTGTTGACGAGGACGTCGATTCGACCGTGGCGCTCGACGACCTCGTCGACACCAGCACGGATCGATGCGATGTCTCGCAGGTCGATCGTCACCGGCTCGGTGGGAGCGTCGCCCGAGCGCACCCCCGAGACGACGGTGGCTCCGGCGCCCTGCAGCGCAAGCGCGAGGTCGTGTCCGATACCGCGGCTCGCTCCCGTCACGAGCGCGATCCGGCCGTCGAGGTCGAAGCTCGGCTGATCCATCAGAGACCCGCGTGCTCTCGGAGCCACTCGCGGTTGCGTACCTGCGCTTCCGCGGACTCGCGCAGCTCCTCGTCCGGACGCGGAATGCGATCCTGCTCGACGACGATCCAGCCGTCGTAGCCGACGCCGCGGAGTGCATCGAAGAACGCCACCAGGTCGACGTCGCCGGCCCCGAGCTCGCAGAACATGCCCCGCCGCCAGCCCTCGAGCACGTCGGAGCGCTCGTCGACCACCTGACGCACGACGTCGAGCCGGACGTCCTTGGCGTGCACGTAGTCGACCCGGTCTCCCCAGCGGCGCAGGACGTCGAGCGGGTCGCTGCCGCCGAGCAGCAGATGGCCGGTGTCGACGAGCAGACCGACATCTGTCAGCTCGAGCGCACGCTCGATCTCGCGCGGGGACTCGACGTAGGTCGACGTGTGCGGGTGGAGCGTCGGCTCGTACCCTCGTTCGCGCGCGACTTCCTCGGCGCGCCGGACGCCGTCGGCCCAGCGCGACCAGCCCGCGTCGTCGAGCTCCGGCTCGCCGCGCCCCGGGTTCGCGCGGCGCGCGTCCGAGCCGCCGTCGCCGAAGACGGGGCGCGCGTCCGCCGCGCCGGCCGCGTCGAAGAGGTCGAGCGTCCGGGAGAGGGACGCGAGGTCCTCGTCGTGGTGCTCGGGCTCGCTGAAGCGAACGGGGCACCAGCCGCCGGTCAGCGCGAGCCCGTGCCGCTGGACGCGCGCGCGCAGCTCGTCGCCCTCGCCGAGGTAGCCGGGCGGGCCGAGCTCCGTCCCCTCGAACCCGGCCGCCGCCATCTCGGCGAGCAGCACGTCGGGCCCCGGTACGTTCGGGTACACGCCGACGGTGACCTCGAACGCGCCGTACGAGAGCGGCGCGTTGCCGACCTTCATGCGGTCACCAGCGGGACGCGCGGGTCCTTCGGCATGTCGGGCCAGGTGTCGCGGATCCACGCCAGCTCCGGGTCGTCCGAATACGCCATCGAGTGGTGGTCACCCGCGAGCGCGTTCAGGTAGTAGAAGTCGTAGCCCGGCGCGGCGCTGAAGGCGTGGTAGCCGTAGGGGACGAGAACGAGGTCGCCGTCCCGCACCGTCCACGTCTCGTCGATCCCCCGCGGCGGCGAGTACAGCCGCTGGAGCCCGAAGCCGGCCGGCGCCGACGCGCGGTAGTAGTAGACCTCCTCGAGCACGACCTCGTCCGGGTAGTGGTCCTCGTCGTGCTTGTGCGGCGGGTAGCTCGACCAGCTGCCCGAGGGCGTGAGCACCTCGACGACCAGGATGCGCTCGGCCGGAAAGCCGGGCTGGATCATGTTGTTCACCTGACGGGTCGCGTTCCCGGCGCCACGGATCTCCACGGCGACCTCGTGCGGTCGCTGCAGGACGGGCTCGAGCCGCGCCTCCGCCGGCGCCGACGCGATCGCGACCTCGGCCCGGCCCTCGAGCCGGTAGGCGCAGTCGCGCGGGACGTAGAGGGTCCACGGCAGCTGGTCGAACACGCCCGCTCGAGGGCCGAGCTCGTACCGCTCGCCCTCGACGCTGGCCGCGCACGCGCCGGAGAGCAGCACGATCGCGACCTCGTCCCCGCCGCTCTCGCGCTCGATCGATCCGTCGAGCTGCTCGACGCCGAACGTGAGGTACCGCCAGCCCGCGTCCTCCGGCGTGACGCGCGACCACTCCCCCGCGCGGTGCAGCAGCGTCAACAGCGCCGCCTCCAGCTCCTCGAGCGTCGGCATCGCCTCGGAGCACGCGAGCTGTGCGGCGACGAGCGCGCCGGCGACGCTGCCCCGGCGCACGCACTCGACCAGCGGGAGGCCTCGAAGCAGGCCGTGGCCGAGCGCCGCCGCGAACGCGTCCCCCGCCCCGAGCCCGTTCACGACGTCGACCGGATGCACGGGAACGTCCGTCGCCTCCTCGCCGTCGTAGACCCGCGAGCCGTCGCCGCCCCGCTTCAGCACGAGCCGCGTCGGCCGCTCGGGCAGCGCTGCAGCCGTGACCTCCTCCTCGTTCCCGACCACGATGTCCGCGGCCGCGACCGCCGCCCGCGCGAGCGGCGGGTAGTCGTCGGGGTCGTCCCAGAGCCCCGGGCGCCAGTCGAGGTCGAAGATCGTCGTGCCCGCGTGCGCGCGGAGCGCGTCGAGCGTCGTCTCGCGCGAGGGCGACTGCGCGAGGCCCGTACCCGTCGCGTAGAGAAGCGATGCCGCAGCGACCTCAGCCGGCGCGAAGTCGTCGGGCGCGAGCTGCCAGTCCGGCGCGGTCGGCTTGCGATAGAAGGTGAGCGGGAAGCGGTCGGGCGGCCAGACCTCGCAGAACGTCGGCGGCGTCTGCCAGTACGGATCGACCGCGAGGAACCGCGTGTCCACGCCTTCCCGCTCGAGGAAGTCGCGAACGAACTCGCCGTGACCTTCGTCGCCGACGCGCGAGACGATCGCGGCACGAACGCCGAGCCGGGCCAGCCCCGTCGCGACGTTCCCCGCGAAGCCCCCGACGTAGCGCGTGAACGTGCGCACGGCCCGCAGCGGCGTCTCCAACTCGTTCGGGTAGAGGTCGACTCCCACGCGTCCCATCACGACCGCGTCGATCAGAGCTCGACCTCGACCTTGAGTGCGCGCCCGGCCCGCAGCTCGTCGATCGCGGCGGGCAGCTCGTCGACGGCGACGCGGTGCGTGACGAGGCGCGCGAAGTCGATCCGTCCCTGCTCGAGCAGGCGGATCGCGTCGGGGAGCACGTCCTGGCCGACGTAGGAGCCGAGGATCGTCAGCTCGTCGCGCGTGATCCGCGACTGCGCCACCTCGGCCCGCGCGTGCTCGTTCATCCCGAAGAGCAGCACACGGCCGCCGCGCGCGACGAGCTCGAGCGCGGCGCCGAGCTGCGAGCCGACCGCGTCGACGACGATCTCGGCCTCCAGGCCGTGCACTGCGTCGGGAGCGACGACGTCGACGGCGCCGAGCGCGGCCGCGAGCTCCGCCCGCTCGCGCACAGGCTCGACGACCGTCACCGACGCGCCCGCTGCCGTCAGGAGCGCGCAGAACATCGCGCCGATCGGGCCGCCTCCGACGACGATCGCCCGCTCGCCCGGGAAGACCGCGGCCTGCCGCGCGCCGTGGACGACGGTCGAGAGCGGCTCCGCGAGCGCCGCAATGTGCGCCGGGAGGTCGGTCGAGATCGGAAAGCACGCGCGCGCCTTGACGGCGACGAGCGGCGCGAGGCCGCCGTCGACGAAGATCCCGTAGGTCGTGCCGCGCTCGCACTGGTTGCGTAGGCCGCGCCGACACCAGCCGCATTCGCCGCACCAGAGGTTCGGCGCGACGGCGACCCGCTCTCCGGCCGCGATCGACTCGACCGCCGCGCCCCGCTCACGCACGCGACCGACGAACTCGTGCCCGAGCACGACCCCGACGTTCGCGGGATGGCTCGGCGGCGTGCTCAGGATGTGCAGGTCGGTGCCGCAGATGCCGCACGCCTCGACCTCGAGCAGCACCTCGTCTGCGGCGAGAGACGGCTCGGGGCGCTCGTCGATGGCAAGCGTCCCGACCTCCGCGAGCACTGCCGCCTTCACGACGCCGCGCCGTAGCCCAGCTTGCGGGCGTGCTCCTTCCCGGTGACGATCAGCTCCGCCACCTCGTCGCGCGAGTGCTTCCCCTTCGGGAACTCCGCGATCGACTCGCCGTGCGACAGGATCACGAACCGGTCCGCGATCGGATACACGTGGTACACGTTGTGCGTGATGAAGATGATCGAGATGCCCTTGTTGCGGGCCTCCTCGACGGACTTCAGCACCCGCCCGGTCTGACGCAGCGACAGCGCCGACGTCGGCTCGTCGAGAATCAGCAGCTTCGGGTTGAAGTACGCAGCACGCGCGATTGCGACCGACTGGCGCTCGCCGCCCGACAGCCGCGCGATCGGCTCCTCTGCGTCGCGAATCTCGATGCCGATGTCCGAGATCGCCTTGCGCGCGTCCGCGTGCGCCTTCTTCCGGTCGATCCACCGGAAGGGCCCGATCCCCTTCGTGACCGCCTTCTCGCGGCCGAGGAAGACGTTGCGGTAGATCGCCATCAGGTCGACGATCGCGAGGTCCTGGTAGACGGTCGCGACGCCGACGTCGTACGCGTCGCGCGGCGAGCTGAACCGGACCGGCTCGCCGTCCCAGAGGATCACGCCCTTGTCCGGCGGGAAGAGGCCGGTGAGGATCTTGATCAGCGTCGACTTGCCGGCGCCGTTGTCGCCGAGCAGACCGAGCACCTCCGCCTTGCCGAGCGTGAAGCTGACGTCCCGGAGCGCCTCGATTCGCCCGAAGTGCTTCGCGATGCCCCGACCCTCGATCAGGGGCGCGCCGTTCGTCGTCGCCTCCGCGCCCATCAGATCTGCGGCCTCGTGCGGCCGAGCGCTTGGTTGAGGATCACGGCCAGGATGATGAGCACTCCGACGGCGAACTGGAGCCAGTAGCTCGCGATGCCGGAGAGCACGAGCCCTTGCTGGATCATCGCGATCATCGCGGCGCCGAGCCCGGCGCCCAGCACCGAACCGTAGCCGCCGTTCAGGCGGGCGCCTCCGATGACCGCAGCCGCGATCGCGGTGAGCTCGAGCGTCTGACCGCGAGTCGCCTCGACCGTGTTGAAGCGGCCGACCTGGATGAGACCCGCCAGGCACGCGCAGAGCGCGGTAGTGATGAAGAGGATGATCCAGACGCGGTCGACGGGAACGCCCATCGAGCGCGCCGCGCGCTCGTTCCCGCCCGAGGCGAAGATCCAGTTCCCGAAGCGTGTCCGCAGGAGTAGGAACGAAAGGAGGAGGAGAACGCCGAGAAACCAGAGGAAGGACACCTGGTACCCGCGGAAGAAGCCGCTCTCGATCCGGTACGAGAAGATCTTGTAGACCAGCAGGTTCTTGTCCACAGCGACGGGGAAGCCCTCGGTCAACCGGAGAAGGAGGCTTCTCCAGATGAGCAGGGTCCCGAGCGTCACGATGAAGGACGGGATCCTCGTCCCGACGACGAGGACGCCGTTGACGAGCCCGATCGTGATCGCAACGCCGACGGAGGCGAGCACCGCGACCCACGGGCTGGTGCCGTAGTTGAGGATCAGGTAGGGCCCGATCACCGACGAGAACCCGAGCACCGATCCCACCGAGAGATCGAAGTGGCCGGCGATCATCAAGAGCGTGACGCCCATCGAGACGATCCCGAGCTCGGCGGTGATGCTCGCGAGGCCCGCCAGCGACGTCCGTGTCGTGAAGTGGTCCGCGTAGAGCGAGAAGAAGACGAACATCAAGATCGCGCCGAAGAGCGCACCCGTCTCGGGGCGGCCGATCAGCAGGCCACGTGCGGTGGCCAGTAATCCGCCGCCCCGACCGGGGCGAGCAGCCTCGCGCTCTCCGAGCGGAGCCTGCTCGGTCGCCACTGTTAGTGGCCCCTCCGCCGCCGCGCGCCAGCCTCTGGCGGCTGCAACGCGGCGCCGTGCCGCGCCCTCAGTCGCGCCCGTAGCCTCCGGCTACGAACGCTCCCTGCGTCCTTGCCCGGCTTGCTTTTCGCGTGCCAGAGACCGACGCCCGACAACGGAGTGACCACTAGCGGAACCCCGCCTTGACGCCCTCAGCGACCTGTGAGGCGTTCGACTTGTCGACGAGCGCAGGGCCGGTGAGCATGTCGACGCCCGGCGCGATCACGAAGCCGTGGTCGATGTTCCCCTGGAGCCAGTGGATCGGCTCGTAGCCCTGGAGGAACTGCTGCTGGTCGATCGTCGAGACCAGGTTGTCGCCGTTGATCTCGGTGAGCAGGTCCTCCGTCATGTCGTACGCGGAGACGCGCACCTTGCCCTTCTTGCCGAGCTCGTCCAGCGCCTGCAGCGCGAAGGTCGCCGGCTGCGGCCCGACGCCGAAGATCGCGTCGATGTCCGCGTTCTCCTGGAGGAAGCCCTTGATCTGCTCCGTCGCCTGCGTCGCGTCCTTGGAGCTCGGGAGCTTGTCGACCTTCGCACCGGCCTTGGTCAGCTCAGCGTCGTAGCCGCGGCACCGGGCCTCGAGTCCGGTGTGCCCGGGCTCGTGGATGATGCAGACCGCGTGCTTCACGCCGCCTTCCTTCATCTGGCGCTGGGCCGTGAGCCTCCCCCCGGCTTCCTCGTCGCCGCCGACGTAGAACAGGTACGGGATCCGCTGATCGAGCGGACGCGTGTCAGGCACGTTCACGGCGATGACCGGGATGCCCGAGTCGATCGCCTGGCGGAGCGGCCCGTCGACCGCGTTCTGGTCGAGGATCGAGGCGAAGATCCCGTCGGGCTTCGCCGCGATCGCCTGGTTCAGCAGGTCGACGTACCCCGCGACCGAGAACTGCTCGAGCGGCAGGTCGGTGACCTTGACGCCGTACTTCTTGGCGCCCTCCTTGATCCCGTTCCGGTAGATCGCCCAGAACACGTTCCCGGACTCGCCGTGGGTGACCGAGTAGAAGTTCAGGTTCGACTGGCTCGCGGCTGCTGTCGTCGTCCCTGCGGCCTCCTCGTCGTCGCCGCCTCCGATGTCGCAGGCCGCGAGCAGAGGCGCCGTCGACAGAGCAGCCCCGCCGATCGCCGCCCGGCGAAGGAGGGTGCGCCGCGAGACTGCGCGTTTCAGCGCCGCCTGGACAGGATCCAGGTCGTCAAGCGGCGTGTTGTTCTCGCTCATTCGCTTCCCTTCGGAGTAGTTGCCCCTGGTTGTCAGATCGCCGCTGCGGTCTCTGCGACGTCGATGCGCCTCCCTTCCCGCGCGGATGCGTGGATCGCCTCGCACAGGACGGCCGCGCGATACCCGTCCTCGAAAGTCGCCTGCCTGGGCGGGACTGCTCGCTCCGCGAGCACCGCCTCGAGAAAGTCGCGCCACTGGTGCACGAAGCCGTGCTCCCAGCCGAGGACGTGCCCCGGTGGCCACCACTGGCGGAGATACGGATGGTCGGGCTGCGTGACGAGGACGTCGCGGAACCCGCCCAGCCCCGCATCCTCGTCCGCGGCCAGGAAGACGTGGAGCCGGTTCGTGTCCTCCATGTCCCACCAGAGCGAGCCGCGGCTCCCGTTGACCTCGATCCGGTGACGCCCCTTCCAGCCCGTCGCGACCCGCGACGCCTCGAGCGCGGCGACGAGCCCGTGCGCGAACTCGAACAGCGCGACGTACGCGTCGTCGACGTCGGTGAGGAACGACGACGTCGATGCCGCGACGGTGCTCGGCTCACCGACGAGGAAGCGGAGCATGTCGACGAGATGCGAGTAGTCGAGCACCGCGCCGGCGCCGCCCGACGAGCGCTTCTGGTCGCCGGTGTTCTGGTAGTCCTGGAGATAGAGCGCCCGGTAGTGCCTGAGCTCGCCGAGCCGCTCCTCGTCAAGCACCTGCTTGGCGAGGGCGACCGCCGGGACGTAGCGGTAGTTGAAGCCGACGGCGTTCGCCACGCCAGCCGCCGCGGCCGCGTCGCGCATCGTCCGGGCCTGCGCCGCGTCGACGCCGAGCGGCTTCTCGCAGAGCACCGGCTTGCCCCGCTCGAGCGCCGCGATCGAAGGCTCCGCATGACCCTCGAGGGCGAGCAGGTTCGCGACGACGTCGACCTCGGGGTCGTCGAGAAGCTCCTCCCAGCTCGTGGTCCAGCGCTCGAAACCGAGCTCGCGTGCGGCCCGCTCGAGGGGCTCGGCGCGCGGGCCGGCCATCGAGACGAGGCGGACGCGCTTCGGGAGCGGGTCGATGTGATTCAGCGTGTGGAGCGCGTGCGCATGGGCACGACTGATCCAGCCGTAGCCGATGACGCCGACGCCCACCGCGTCACTCCCCATCGGCGCGACCCTCTCAAACCATTTCTCGTCTTGTCAATCGCGGTCGGTAAACGCGAAACTCGCGCTTAACAATGGCCGGAGTCATGGCCGCGACGCTCGTCGAGCCCGGCCGAATCGAGCTTCGCGAGTATCCGTACCCCGAACGGCTCGAGCCGGGTGCCGTTCTGCTCCGCATGCTCGCGTCGGGGATCTGCGGGACCGACAAGCACACCTACCGGGGCGAGACGGAGCAATACGCGGGCACCGACCACGCCCGGACGACGCCGTTTCCCATCGTCCAGGGACACGAGAACGTCGGCGTCGTCGAGGCGATCGGACCGGGCGGGGCGCGCGCCTGGGACGGCGTCGAGCTCGGAGCGGGAGACCGCGTCGTGCCCGCGCCGAACCGGCCCTGCGGGTCGTGCCGTTTCTGCACGGGCGACTTTCCGTACTACCTCTGCGAGCGGCTCGAGAACTACGGCAACTCGCTCACCGCCGCCGAGCCGCCGCACCTCTTCGGCGGTTGGGGCGAGTTTCTCTACCTCCGGCCGGGCACGCCGGTCTTCCGGGTGCCCGACGAACTGCCCACCGACGTCGCCGTCCTGACCGAGCTGATGAGCGTGACCCACTCGCTGGACCTCGCCGTTCGGATGCCGCGGCCAGGCGGCCTCCGGAGCGGCGACACGGTCGCGGTCGTCGGCATCGGCCCGCTGGGGCTCGTCCACGTCGTCAAGGCCGCACTGCTCGGCGCCGGCCGCGTCGTCGCGATCGACCCGATCGCGTCGCGCCTCGAGCTCGCGCGAGAGCTCGGGGCAGACGAGACAGCCGCGCCGGAGGACGTGGGACGGATCGACGCCGACGTCGTCGTCGACGCCAGCGGGCATCCGGACTCCTTCCTGCCCGCGCTCGAGCTTCTCCGGGACGGCGGCACGCTGGTCGAGGTCGGCGCCTTCGTCGCGCTCGGGACGAGGCCGTTCGACCCCGCGGTGCTGTGCGGCCGCAACCTGACCCTGATCGGCGTCGGCGGCGAGGACGCGCGGGCGTACGAGCCCACGCTTCGGCTTCTGGCCCGGCATCACGGGTCGATCCCGCTCGCGCGCGCGATCACGCACCGCTTCCCGCTCTCGCGGGCGGGCGAGGCGATGGAGACCGCGCTCCGCGCCGACGGTGCGATGAAGGTCGTGATCGAGCCGCAGCGCCGCGAGTAGGCTCGCGGCATGCAGATGTACGTCGCCGGCGAGTGGACGTCCGGCGCGGCCGAAGACGAGATCCGCAGCCCGTGGTCGGGCGAGACCGTCGACACGGTGCCTCGCGCGACCACCGCCGACGTCGACGCCGCGCTTGCCGCCGCGGTCGAGGGCGCGGCGACGATGCGGCGACTCTCCGCCCACGAGCGCGCGGAGATCCTGAACCGCGCGGCCGACCTGATCGAGGACGCGTGCGACGACGCTCGCCCGCACGATCAGCGCGGAGGAGGGCAAGCCGCTCACCGAGGCGCTCGGCGAGGCGCGGCGCGGCCCCGCGCTCTTCCGGCTCGCCGCGAGCGAGGGCGCGCGGATGCACGGCGAGACGCTGCCGCTCGACGCGGCGCCGGGCGGCGAGGACAAGCTCGGCTTCACGCTCCGCCAGCCGTGCGGCGTCGTCGTCGCGGTCACACCGTTCAACTACCCGCTGCTGCTGGTCGCGCACAAGATCGCGCCCGCGCTCGCCGCCGGCAACGCGGTCGTCCTGAAGCCGGCCTCGCAGACGCCGCTGACCGCGCTGAAGCTGACGGAGCTGCTGCTCGAGGCCGGCCTGCCGCCGCACGCGCTCCAGACGATCACCGGGCCAGGCGGCGAGCTCGGCGAAGCGCTCTGCGCCGACGAGCGCGTCCGCAAGATCTCGTTCACCGGCTCGGCCGCGGTCGGCCGGCGGATCGCGCAGGTCGCAGGAGTCAAGAAGCTCTCGCTCGAGCTCGGGGCGAACTGCCCTGTCGCCGTGCTGCCGGACGCGGACCTCGAGCAGGTCGCGGAGGCCACGGCCGCCGGCGGATTCGTCAACGCCGGGCAGGTCTGCATCTCGGTCCAGCGCGTGCTCGTCGACCGCGAGGCGTACGGCGACTTCCTCGACGCGCTGCGGTCCAGCGTCGAGTCGATCGTGGTCGGCGACCCGCTCGAGGACGACACGCAGCTCTCGGCGCTCGCCTCGGAGCGCGAGGCCGAGCGCGTCGAGCGGGACGATCAGACGCGCGGTCGAGGCGGGCGCGACGCTCGTCACCGGCGGTGGCCGCGAGCGGGGCGTGGTCCAGCCGACCGTCGTCGCCGACGTCCCCGACGACACCGAGCTGTGGCGTGAGGAGCTGTTCGGCCCCGCGGTCGCAGTGCGCCCGGTCTCGGGCATCGACGAGGCGATCGCGCTCGCGAACGACACGCACTACGGGCTCGGCGCAGGCGTCTTCACGCGCGACGTGAACCACGCGCTGCGGTTCGTGCGCGAGGTCGACGCCGGGAACGTTCACGTGAACTGGACGCCGCTGTGGCGCGCCGACCTGATGCCCTACGGCGGGTTGAAGGGATCCGGCATCGGAAAGGAGGGGCCGCGGTACGCGGTCGAGGAGATGACGGAGCTGAAGTCGGTGGTCTTCCACGGGATCGAGAGGTGAACCGGTGAGCACGGTGCGATTGACGACGGCGCAGGCGATCGTGCGCTACCTGCAGGCGCAGTGGTCGGAACGCGACGGCGACCGGCGCCGGCTGATCCCCGGCGATGTGCGGGCATCTTCGGACACGGCAACGTGATCGGGCTCGGCCAGGCGCTCGAGGAGGTCGGCGACGAGCTGACCTTCTACCAGGGCCGCAACGAGCAGTCGATGGTGCACGCCGCCGCGGCGTTCGCGAAGGCGACGCGCCGTCGACAGGCGCTCGCCTGCACCTCCTCGATCGGGCCGGGCGCGACGAACATGGTCACCGGCGCCGCCGCGCGCGACGATCAACCGCCTGCCGGTGCTCCTCCTTCCCGGCAGACACCTACGCCACCCGCCATCAGGGACCGGTGCTGCAGCAGCTCGAGCACGCGACCTCCGGGGACGTCAGCGTGAACGACTGCTTCCGCCCGGTCGCGCGGTTCTTCGACCGGATCACGCGGCCCGAGCAGCTGCTGACCGCACTGCCCGAAGCGATGCGCGTGCTGACCTCGCCGGTCGAGACGGGCGCAGTCATGCTCGCGCTGCCGCAGGACGTCCAGTCGCACGCGTGCGACTTCCCCGAGCGCTTCTTCGAGGAGCGCGAGTGGCGCATCGAGCGCGCGCCGGCGGACGCCGCGTCGCATCGCGGAGGCAGCCGAGGCGATCCGCGCCGCGGAGCGCCCGCTCGTGATCGCGGGCGGCGGCGTCCTCTACAGCGAGGCCGAGGATGAGCTCGTGGAGCTCGCACGGGCGAACGGCATCCCGGTGGCCGAGACGTTCGCGGGCAAGGGAGCCGTTCAGGCGTCCGACTGGTTCCAGCTCGGCGGGCTCGGCGTCGAGGGCAACCCCGCCGCGACACGGGTGGCGCTGGACGCCGACGTCGTCGTCGCGGTCGGGACGCGCCTGACCGACTTCGCCACCGGCTCGAACAGCCTCTTCCAGCACCCGGACGTCCGCTTCGTCGCGATCAACGTCTGGGGCCGGGACGCGGCAAAGCAGGGTGCGCTGCCGGTGATCGCAGACGCGCGCGAGGCGCTCGGGGCGCTTCGCGCCGCGCTGCGAAGGCTGGTCGACGGGCGAGGAGTACCGCGCCGAGGTCACGCAGGTCGCGTGCCGAGTGGCTCGAGCAGCGGGCGGCGCTCCACGAACCGGTCGACGGCGAGGCGATGAGCCAGGCGCAGCTGATCCTGACCATGAACGAGATCGCCCAGGCAGGCGACACCGTCATCGCCGCAGCGGGCACGCCGCCGGCGACCTGCTCAAGATCTGGGACGCGACGGGCGGCCGCACGTGCCACCTCGAGTTCGGCTACTCGTGCATGGGCTACGAGCTGCCGGCCGGCATCGGCGTGCGGCTCGCGCAGCCCGAGGGCGAGGTCTACGTCTACATCGGCGACGGCACCTTCCTGATGAACCCGAGCGAGATCGTGAACGCCGTGCAGGAAGGGCTGAAGATCACCGTCGTCATCTCCGAGAACCACGGCTACCAGTCGATCCAGCGGCTCCAGCTGCTGCGCGGCCGGGAAGATGTTCGGCAACGAGTTCCGTGCGCGCCGGAACGGGCGGCTCGAGGGCGACTACATCCAGCTCGACCTCGCGCGGGCCGCCGAGGGGCTGGGCGCGCGGACGTGGCACGTCGACTCGCCCGGCGCGCTGCGCGGCGCGCTCGAGGCCGCGCGCGGCGAGTCGCGCGCGTGCGTGATCGTCTGCGAGACCGAGCCGCACCGCTACCTGCCGGGTTCCGACGTCTGGTGGGACGTCGCGCCGGCCGGAGGTCTCGAACGAGCCGGAGGCGCAGCGCGCGAGGCGGGAGTACGAGCGGGAGCGTGCCGAGCTCCAGCGCTTCTACTACTAGGGAACGCCTCGCCGCGGGCGAGACGCTCGTCGGCACGTTCCTCAACCTCGGCTCCGCCGTCTCCGCCGAGGTCTGTGCTCGCGCAGGGTTCGACTGGCTGCTCGTCGACCTCGAGCACGGCGCAGGAACCGAGGCGGAGCTGATCCCCGCGCTGCAGGCGATCGCGGGCCGCTGCGCCGCGCTCGTGCGCGTCGAGGCGAACGAACGGCCGCGCTTTGCCCGTGCGCTCGACTCGGGCGCCGACGGCGTCATGGTGCCGCGCGTGGACTCGGCCGAGGACGCACGGCACGCGGTCTCGTTCATGCGCTACCCGCCCGCCGGCGTGCGCGGCATCGCGTCGATGAACCGCGGGAAGGGCTGGGGCTTCGACGCCGGAAACGCTGAAGCGCTCTGCGTGATCCAGATCGAGACGCGCGGCGCGGTGGAGGAGGCACGCGAGATCGCGGCGACCGACGGCGTCGACGTCCTGTTCGTCGGGCCGTCCGACCTCGGGGCAGCGCTCGGGACGACGGAGCTCCCGCTCGACGACGTGCTCGCGGCGGCTCACGCCGAGCGTAAGGCTGCGGGGATCATGGCCCGAACGCGCGAGGACGCCGAACGCTTCATCGCGCTGGGCTTCACCTTCATCGGACTCGGCTCCGACTCGCTCTTCCTCGCGCAGGGCGCGCGAGCGGCCGCCGGCACGTGATCGTCGCTACCGGCCCGGTTCATCCCGTCGCGGAGGAGATCCTCGGAGAGATCGTCGTCGGCGACTGGCGCGCGCTCCTGGCCGACGCCGAGACGCTGATCGTGCGCGGGGACGCCGACGTGACCGCAGACGACCTCGACGCTGCGCCGAGGCTGCGGGTGATCGGGCGGAGCGGCGTCGGCGTCGACCGGGTCGACGTCGAGGCGGCTCGCGCGCGCGGGATCCCGGTCGTCGTCACGCCGGGCGCGAACGCCCGGGCGGTCGCGGAGGGCGCGCTGACACTCGCGCTCGCGCTGCTCAAGCGGCTGCCCGAGCTCGGCACGGCCGTCGCAACCCGCGACTGGGACGCCCGCGACCGGCTCGAGATCCGGGACGCCCGCGGGGCGACGCTCGGCGTCGTCGGGTTCGGGCGCATCGGCCGCGAGCTCGCCGACCTCGGCCGCGGGCTCGAGATGCATGTCCTCGCGCACGACCCGCTCGTCGATGACGCGGCGACGCCGCTCGACGCGCTGTTCGAGAACGCGGACGTCGTCTCGCTCCACGCGCCGCTGACCCCGGAGACGCGTGGGCTCGTCGGGCCGGAGCTTCTCGCCCGCGCGAAGCCGGGCCTCGTCCTCGTCAACACCGCGCGCGGGGCGCTCGTCTCCTCGCTCGACGATTTGCTCGCCGCGCTCGAGAACGGCCGCCTCGGCGGCGTGGGCCTCGACGTCTTCGACGAGGAGCCGCCCGACCCGGCCCACCCGCTGTTCGCTCATCCGCGCGTGCTCGCGACGCCGCACGCGCTCGGCCAGACGGTCGGCGCGCGCGAGGCCGTCTTCCGCGCGATGGCCGAGGGTGTCGCCGCCGCGCTCCGCGGCGAGACGCCGCCGAACCTGGCCTAGGCGTCCGCCGCCACGTCCTCCCAGCGCCCGGACTCGAACGAGCGCGCGATGGCGTCGAGCACGCGCGCCGTCGCGGCGATCTCGCGCACGCCGGGCTCGCGCTGCCGCCCGTCGGCGATCGACTGGAGGAACCGGTACGCCTCGATCACCTTCAGGTCGTCGTAGCCCATCGGGATTCCCCGCCCGGGCTGGAACCGCGCGAAGTCCGGATGCGAGGGCCCCATCAACACGCGCGCGGACCCGCCGTCCTGGTAGCGCTCGAGCTCGTTCATCCGCTCGAAGTTCCACGCCACCGCGCCGCGCGTCCCGTTCACCTCGAACCAGTACCGGGCCTCCGCGCCGACGATGACGCGCGACAGCTCGATCGTCCCCTTGAGGCCGGACTCGAACTCGACGAGCGCCGCGCACCAGTCCTCGTTCTCGACCGGCCCGAGCTCGACGTCGCCCTCGACGACCGAGAAGTGCGTGCCGGTGCCCATCTGCACGATCGGCCGCTCGGGGATGAGGATCGCCGACGTCGCCGTCGCGCGCACGATCGGCCCGCACAGGAACATTGCGAGGTCGATCGCGTGCGAGCCGAGGTCGGAGAGGATGCCGTGGCCGGACAGCTCGCGCGAGAACCGCCACGACAACGCGCCGCGCGGATTGGCCGAGTAGCTCGCGACGAACTGCATGCGGAAGTGGTTGATCTCGCCGAGCTCGCCGTCAGCGATCAGCTGACGCGCGTGCTGCACAGCGGGCGGGTTGCGGTAGTTGAGCCCGACGATCGTGCGCACGTCAGCGGCCTCGGCCGCCCGCGCGATCTCGATCGTGTCGGCCGGGAGCGCGCCGAGCGGCTTCTCGCCCCAGAAGTGCTTGCCCACGGCGGCGGCCGCGAGCGCCATCTCGCGGTGGAGGAAGTTCGGTGCGCAGATCGAGACCGCCTCGACCTCGGGATCCTCGATCACGGCGCGCCAGTCGGTCGTCGAGCGCGCGTACCCCAGCCGCTCCGCGGCGCCGCGCGCCCGTTCCTCGACCTCGTCGGCCGCAACGACCAGCCTGGCGCGTGCCTCGCAGTCGGGGTAATGAACCGGCACGCGGCGGTACGACGTCGAGTGGACCTCGCCCATCCACCCCACGCCCAGCAGACCGATGCCGACCTCTCTCATGCGACCTCCGCCAGCTCGACCACGCGCTGCTCGTCGAGCGCCTTCTGCGCCGCTTCCGCAGCGGCGACCGCCGCGAGCCCGTCGCGGCCGGTGACCTCCACCGGCCCGCCGTCCAGTGCACGCACGAACGCCGCAAGCTCGAGCGCGAACGCCTCCCCGTACCTGTCCATGTAGAAGTGCGCCGGCTGGTTGTCCGCACTCGCGAGCCCGTTGCTGCCGTGCACCTCGAGTCGCTGGTCGTAGCCGTACGCGCTCCGGCGGCAGTTGTCGATCGCGCCAAACGTGCCGTTTGCGAAGCGGAGCGAGAGCACTGCCGTGTCGACGTCGCCGAGGGCGGCGGCGTTCGGATCCACGAGCGAGGCGGCGAGCACGGAGACGTGCGTGATCTCGGAGGCGAGGACGAACCGCGCGAGGTCGAAGTCGTGGCTCGTCGTGTCGAGGAAGAGCCCGCCCGAGAGCGGCAGGTACGCGGCCGGGGGCGGCTCAGGGTCACGGGACGAGATGCGCAGGAGCAACGGCGCCCCGATCTCGCCCGAGCGAACACGGTCGCCGACGGCGCGGAAGCTCGGGTCGAAGCGTCGGTTGTAGCCGATCTGCAGAAGCACGCCTTCGTCCTCGCACGCCTCGAGCGCGCGGCGCGCCTCGTCGACGCCGTGCGCGAGCGGCTTCTCGCAGAAGACGTGCTTGCCCGCCTTGGCCGCCGCGACGATCACGTCCACGTGGGTGTCGGGCGGTGTCGTCACGAGGACGGCCTGTATGTCGTCCCGCTCGAGCAAGGCGTCGACGTCGAGGGGCTCTGCGCCGGTCTCGGCCGCGAACTCCTGCGCCGCCTCCGGCACGACGTCTGCGACCGCAGCCAGCCGTGCGCCGTCCAGGCCGGCGAGGTTCGCAGCGTGAACGCGGGCGATCTTGCCCGCGCCGATCAGTCCGAGCGCGTGCACGCCGCGATTCTCTCGCGTCAGCCCTCGGCCGCGACGGGCTGCTCTTCCTCCTCGGGGAGGTCGAGCCAGTGGACCTCGAGCCGCTCGATGCGCGTGCCCTCCATCGCGAGCACGCGGAAGAGCAGGCCGTCCCACTGCACCTCGTCGCCCTCCTCGGGCGCTCGCCCGAGTTGGCCGAAGACGAAGCCGGCGACCGTGTGGTAGTCCTCCTGCGGCAGCTCGGTCGCGAACTGCTCGTTGAAGTCGTCGATCGGGAACGTGCCGTCGATCCGGATCGTCCGCTCGTCGACGCGCTCGATCGCCTCGTCCGGGAGGTCGAACTCGTCCTCGATCTCGCCGACGATCTCCTCGAGCACGTCCTCGAGCGTGATCAGCCCCTGCATCGCGCCGTACTCGTCGACGACGATCGCCATGTGGTTCTTCGTGCGGCGGAAGTCCGCGAGGAGCGCGGCGAGGTCCTTCGTCTCGGGCACGACGAACGCGGGCCGCAGGATCTCCTCGATCACGACGTTCGCGATCCCGCGGTCGTTGAGCGCGGAGAAGAGGTCGCGCACGTGGAGGATGCCGACGATGTCGTCGAGCGACCCCTTGTACGCCGGGTAGCGCGTGTACGGCGAGTCGATCACGGCGGCGAGGCACTCCTCCGGCGGGAGGTCGACGGAGATCGCGACGACCTCGGGCCGCGGGACCATCACCTCGTGCACCTCCTTGCCCGCGAAGTCGAAGACCTTGTAGAGCATCTCCTCCTCGGCCTCCTGGATCACGCCGGTGTCCTCGGCCTCGCGAACGGTGTAGAGGATGTCCTCGCGCGTATAGCCGTGCACGCCGGCCGCCGCGGGCTCGACGCCGAAGAGGCGTGAGACGGCGTTCGCGGAGTTCTGGAGCACCCACACGAGCGGCGCGGTGACGCGCGCGAGGACGTCGAGCGGGACCGCAAGCACGACGGCGAGCGCCTCGGCGCGCTGGAGCGCGACCGCCTTGGGCACGAGCTCGCCGAGCACCACGGTGAGGTAGGTCAGGATCAGGAACGACAGCAGGTACGCGAGCGCGTGCGAGAGCCACGGGTCGAAGTAGCCCGAGATCAGCGGCTCGCCGAAGGAACCCATCGCGATCCCGAAGATGGTGATCCCGACCTGGATCGTGCTGATGAACCGCACGGGCTCGTCCATCAGCCGCAGCGCGCGGCGGGCGGGGAGCGAATCCATCTGCTCGAGCCGCGTGCGGCGAGCCGTCACGAGCGCGTACTCGGCCGCGACGAAGATCGCGGTCCCCAGCACGAGGAGGAGCACGATGATGACGCGAAGGAAGTCGCTCACGCCCCGCTCTCCGGGGCGCGGGTACTAGGCGGTTGCTCGTCGTCCAAGCTAGGGCTGAGTATAGGAGACGACCCTGCCGTCATCGTGGCGCTCAGCGGCGCCGTCCCGGACGAGACGCTCCAGGTGCGAGAGCGTCTCGGCGACGGCGAAGCGGCGCGCCGCGGGGTTCAGCTCCGCGCCGAAGAGCGGATACGAGACGTCGTAGCCGGTGCGCGGCTCCGCTCCGAGCGCGTCGGTCGTCTCGTCCGAGCCGTTCGCGGTGGTGGGCGATGATCTCGCGCGCCCGAGCGCTCGGGTCGTCCATCGGCTCACCGTGGCCCGGCAGCGCGAGGTGGAGGTCGAGCGACGCGATCCGCTCGAGCGACTCGAGGTAGTCGCCGAGGGGGTCCGGGCGCGAGTCGGGGTAGAGCCCGACCGCCGGCGTGATCGTCGGCAGGAGGTGGTCGCCGGCGACCAGGACGCCGTCGCGGACGAGGCTCAGGTGCCCGTCGGCGTGGCCGGGTGTGGCAACGATCTCCCAGCCGTCGACGTGGTCTCCGGGCCGCAGCCGCTCGGGATCACGGACGTAGCGGATGAACGGCGCGTAGGCGGACCCGACCTCGAGGAGCTCGTTCGCGACGTCGGGGGGGACGCCGTTCCGGAGGAACCAGTCGGCGATCACCTGCGGCCAGGTGTCGCTTCCCCAGACGTGGACGCACTGCTCGTAGTCGAGCTCGCCCTGATGGACCGGCGCGCCTGTGGCCGCCTGCGCCTGCTGTGCCGCTCCGACGTGGTCCGGATGGAAGTGGGTGATCACGATGTGCGTGACTCTGAGCTCCCGCGCGACACGCTCGTAGACCTCCTCCGACTCCGGCAGGGACAGCCCGGTGTCCACGAGCGTCCAGCCGTCCTCGCCCTCGAGCAGGTAGGCGTGGACGTGGCTCGGGCGCATCGGCAGCGGCAAGCGTGAGCCGCGCGAGCCCATCGAACAGGTGTTCTATACTGGCGCACGTGGGGGTGGAGTATCGCGAGGAGCCCTGCAGGGCAGCGCTCAACCGCGTGAAGGGGATGGCGTTCAAGTGGTCGCTGAACCCGTACATGGGGTGCGTCCACCGTTGCACGTTCTGCTACGTGCGGGCGTTCGAGCGCCGCGCGGACCGGCCCTCGGACGACCGCTACGGGACGTCGATCCGCGTCAAGGTCAACATCGCAGACGTGCTGCGGCGCGAGCTCGCGCGTCCGTCGTGGGAAGGCGAGACGGTGACGATCGGCGCCGCGACGGATCCGTACCAGCCCGCGGAGGGGCGCTACCGGCTCACGCGCGCGTGCATCGAGACGCTCGGCGAGGCCGCGAACCCGCTCGGGCTGATCACGCGCGGGCCGATGATCGTCCGCGACATCGACGTGCTCGCGGAGGCGGCGCGGCACGGGACGCGTCACGGTGACGTTCTCGATCCCGACGCTCGACGAGGACGTCTGGCGCAAGACCGAGCCGTCGACGGCGCCACCCGCGGCAGCGGCTGCGCGCGCTGAAGGAGCTCGTCGACGCGGGGATCAAGGCGAGCGTCGGGATGGCCCCGATCCTCCCGGGCATCTCGGACGACCCGGAGCGGATGGCCGAGGTCGTTCGCGCGGCGCGCGAGGCCGGCGCCACCGGGGTCTGGGCGAACGTGCTCTTCCTGCGCCCGGGGACGCGCGAGCACTTCCTCGAGCGCCTCGCCGACGACTGGCCCGAGCTGGTGCCGCTGTACGAGGAGCTCTACGCGGGCCGCGCCTACCTCGGCGCCGAGCACACGAAGCCGATCCGCGCGCAGGTCGCCGATCTCGCGCGGCGGTTCGAGATCGCGGATCGCAGGAACGCGCCGATCGTCCCCGAACGCCAGCCCGAACAGCTGGCCCTCGCGATCTAGTCCCGACCGACCCTCGCGCCTACAATCCGCAAGCCGCTCGTGGAAGCCTCCGCCTCTCCCGACACCACCGCCCAGCGCGAGATCACGTGCCTGATCGTGGACGACCACGAGGTCGTCCGCGAGGGGCTGCGGCTGTCGCTGTCACGCGCGCCGCACATCAGGGTGATCGGCGAGGCCTCGGACGGGGCGAGCGCCGTCGCGCTCGCAGAGCGGCGGCGGCCGGACGTGGTGATCATGGATGTGCGGATGCCGGGCATGGACGGGCTCCAGGCGACGAAGATCCTGACCGAGAAGATGCCCGACACGTCTGTCCTGATCTTCACGGCGTACAGCGAGCGCTCGCTGCTCGGCCGCGGGTCTCGAGTCGGGCGCGAAGGGCTACATCCTCAAGGAGGCTCCGCACCAGACGCTGCTGCGCGCGATCGAGAAGGTCGCCGCGGGCGAGGGCTACGTCGACCCGGCGCTCATGCCCGCGTTCCTCTCCGGCAAGGACAAGGACGACATGCTGACGGGGCGGGAGCGCGAGATCCTGCAGCTCCTCGCAGACGGAATGTCGAACGCGGACGTCGCCTCGAAGCTCTTCATCAGCCAGGAGACCGTGAAGAGCCACGTCCGCCACATCCTGGCGAAGCTCGAGGCCGACACGCGGACGCACGCGGTGGCGATTGCGCTTCGCGAAGCGATCATCGATTAGGGCGGCGCTCCTTCTCGCGGCCGCGCTCTTCGCGGCCCTTGCTGCTGCGCTCTACGCGAGCTCGGGCGTCACGCTGCTCGGCGCCGCGCGGCTGATCGCGGCGATCACGGCGCTTGTGCTCGCGGCGGCGTACCTGATCCTCGCGCAGCGCGACCGGCACCGCGAGATCGAGATCGAGCTCGCGGGGCAGGCGATCTTCCTCGAGGCGCTCATCGAGTCGATGCACGCGATCGCGGCGCCGGGCGGGCACGACGCGGTGCTCGAGCGGGCGCGGGTCGAGGCGGAGCACCTGTTCACGGCGCAGGCCGAGCTGCTGCGCCCGGACGAGCAGCCCGCGAGTGCGACCAACGGACGCCAGGGGATCCTCGTGCCGCTGCGAGTCCGCGACCAGCAGATCGGTGCGCTGCATCTCGTCCGGACACGCGAGTTCGCGCGCGCCGACGTCGCGCGGGCGACCGTCCTCGCCGACTTCGCCGCACGGGAGAGCGAGAACGCGCAGGCTCCTCGAGGACGCGAAGGTGCGCGAGGCCGAGCGCGCGCGACTCTCGGAGCAGATCGTCAGCGCGGAGCAGGACGAGCGACGGCGCCTCGCGCTGTTCCTCCACGACGGGCCGGTGCAGTCGATGTCGGGGATGGCGCTCATGCTCGACGCGCTGCGCGAGTCGGTCTCGCCCGACGCACTGCCGGTGATGGAGAAGGTGCTGAGGCAGCACCGCGAGACGATCCGCGCTCTCCGAGACCTGTCGTTCAACCTCGAGCCGGTCGTGCTCCGCGACCAGGGGTTCGGGCCCGCGGTGAAGGCGCTCGCGGAGCAGCTCGGGCTCGAGCACCAGCTGCAGATCGACGTCGACGTCGAGGCGGCGGAGTCGCTCGGCGAGAAGCGGCAGGCCGCGCTCTACCAGATCATCCGCGAGGCGATGTCGGCCTCGATCCGCCGCGGGCCGCCGACGCGGATGGCGGTCACGGTGACCGAGCGAACCGACGGTGGCTTGCTCGTCGAGATCGCCGACAACGCGCCGGGCGAGCGGCGTCGCTCGACGTTCGCCGAGCTCGCCGAACGCGCACGGACGCTCAACGCGCGCTTCGAAGTCGACCAGAAGGACGACGACACCGGCACGACAGTGCGCGTATCGCTTCCGCCGTACGCGACCGAGTAGAGTTGCGCGCCGTGAGCTACCTCATCTTCGTCTGGACGCCGAACGGATACGAGCTCCGCGAGCAGGAGGGCGAGCCTCCGAACGTCGGCGATCGCATCGAGCTCGACGAGAAGAGCGTCTGGATCACGAAGCGCGGCGTGTCGCCGCTTCCGGGCGACAGTCGCGCCTGCGTCTTTTCGATGGGCTAGCGCGCGGCGAGCGCTTCCGCGGCGACGAGGCCCTGCACGAGCGCCTGCGCGAGGCCGCTCGCATAGCCGCCGTTCGCGACGCTGCCGACGTCCACGCCGGCCGCGTGGAGGCCTTCGATCGCGGAGCCGTCCTCGCGGAGCACGCGGCCCTGCTCGTCGGTGCGGAGCCCGCCGAGCGTGTGCGTCACGGCGGCGATCACGTGGACGCGGACGACGCCGTTGTCTTCGACGACGTCGCCGCCGAGCTCCCGGGCGACGTGCACCTTCGGGTCGTCGGCGTCGGGACCGTCGAGCTCGTACCAGGCCGTCCCGCCCGGCTGTCGCGCGATCGCCTGGGCGAGGTCGTTCTCGTGCCACGTGGGCGGGCCGGGGAAGAACGCCTCGCCGCGCTCGTTCGTCACGCGCGCGCGGCCGCCGTAGAGCTGCGACGCGCGGACGTAGTCGGCTTCGGTGATCCGCGCCGGCGGCGCGGGCATGGCCCGTGCGTACAGCTCGTCGAGGTCGCCGGCGGTCGCGGCGCCGAGGCTTCGGGCGTAGTCCAGGCCGTCGCCCTCGCTCCACGGGTTCGAGCGGACGAGGAGGCCGCGTTCTCTCGCGACCCGGACGGGAAAGCCACCCGTGGCGAGGATGACGGCCTCCTGATGGCGATGGACATCGACATCGCCATCGCCTTGATGTCGATGGACATCGATGTCGCCGCCGGCTGAAAGGGACAGTCGGTCACGTCCGATCCGGGCAACCAACGCGTCCGTCAGGGACGAGGGGTCGTAGCGGCGGCCGGTTGTGCGCGGATTGTGCGTGTCCTGCCACACCGGCTCGATCCCCGTCGTCCGTTCGAGCCACCGGAGCGAATCGTCGAGACGCTCCCAGACGACGCGCTGCAGGCGCTCGTCCCCGGCGGGACAGTCCACCCGGAACCCGTCCCACTCGCGGTGCCGCCAGGGGACGCAGCTCGAGAGCAGCATCGACCCGCCCGGCCGGGTGCCCTTCTCGACAACGGAGACATCGACACCGAGCTCACGGAGACGCGCCGCGGCGACGAGCCCGGCCATGCCCGCGCCGGCGACGACGACGCGCAACTACACGAGCGAGAACGTCGGCTTGTGCTCGACGTACTCGAGCTTCACGCGCTCGGGGCCCCAGACGAACACTGCGTAGGTGTTCGGCGCGTCCACGACGTCTGCGACCTCGGCCGGCAAGTCCTTGGCGTCGTCTGCGCGGTCGACGAGCACGGCGACGTGGTTGAGCAGCGGCCGCTCGGGCTCCGCGACGTCGCCCGCGATGGAACTCGAGATACGCGCCGCCGAGCTCGACGCGCGGCACACCGTCCTGCGCTTCGGCCTCGTTGAAGCCGAGCGAGAGGTACTCGTCGGCGGTCGCGTCCGGATCGGCCGACCACAGCGCGACGTGGTCGAGGTCGTAGTCGACCTCGGTCGAGGCAGGCATCACGTTCACCGTCAGCCCCTCGCCGAGCTCGACCGTCCGCTCGTCACCGTCGTTCACGCGCAACGTGACGTGCTTGAGCGCCCCGGGATCGCGCGGGCCCTCCTCGACGAAGAGCGTGAGCTTGAAGCGCCGTGCGTCCGCGCCGATCAGCGTGAAGCGGTCCGTGCGCTCGATCACGTGCATGCCGAGCTCCGCGACCGCCTTCTCTGTGATGGCGTCACGGTCTGCCACCCAGAGGGCGACATGGTCCAGTGTCCGGGGCGTCACCGGGACTCAGCCTAGCGACGGGGCGACGCCCTGCGTCGAGTGGTCACTTGCGACGGTCGACCGCCCGCTGGAGCTGATCCTTGGTCATCGTGGAGCGGCCTTCGATGCCCATCCGCTTGGCCTCGTTGTAGAGCTGCTCCTTCGTGCGTCCCTTCGGGCGACCCGTGCCCGAGCGAAGACCGCCGCGCCGACCCGACGACATGTCGGTGCGCGAGAGACGCGACGACTCGCGCGCCTCGCCCGACCGAGCACGCTCCTTGTTCACGGTCCGCGCTGCGATCTCCTGGGCCTTGTCGTGCGAGGTGCCTCTGTCCTCGAGGCTGTCCTTGATGTGCTCGTACTGGCGCTCGCGCTTCGCGTTCCAGGCGTCCTGCGGCATGTTCGACCCCCTTCGGTTCGATCGGGGTCGTACTGCCCGCCCGCGCCGACGCTTAACCGTTACTCGAGCGGCGGATTCTGGACGTTGTGCTCCGTGGCGTACTCCTCCGTGAGCTTGTTGACCACGTCGAGGCCCTCGCCGTACGCGTAGTTGATCTTGACGAACGGCTCCCACTTGTCCGGCAGCGCGTCCTCCGGGAAGATCGCCTCGACCGGGCACTCCGGCTCGCACGCTCCGCAGTCGATGCACTCCTCCGGGTCGATCACGAGGATCCGCTCGGCCTGGTGGATGCAGTCGACCGGGCAGACGTCGACGCAGGAGAGGTCTTTGATGTCGATACAGGGCTCGGCGATGATGTACGTCACGGTGGGCGAGTCTAGCGAGGCTCGGCGACGAGCCCGTCGACGATCTCGCCGACCCGCTCAACCAGCGCCGACTTCGCCAGAACCTGGTCGAAGCCCGCGGCGTTGGCGGCGCGGAGACCGCTCGTGTCCGTGTGATTCGTGAACCCGACGATGGGCACGTCGGGGTATGCCTCGACGACTTCGTCGGGATCGATGCGCGCGATGTCCGCGATCACGAGGTCGGGCGGGTCGACGCTCTCGGTCGTGACGAGGTGGTGCGCCGGGAGAAGCCCTTCGAGCTTGCCCCGGAAGAAGAGGTCGACCCCACAGAGCAGGATCGTCGCCACGTCACGGGGAGGGTAACACTGCCCCTCGTGATCGAGAAGTCCTTCGCCGACGGGCTCGCGCACGCGCGGGCGGGCCGCTACTTCGAGGCACACGAAGCGTTCGAGGACGCGTGGCGCGCGGCCGACGCGGACGAGCGCGACTTCTTCCAGGGCCTCGTGCACGTCGTCGTCGCGTGGTACCAACAGGAGCGCGGCAACCTCGTCGGCTGCGAGCGGCAGCTCGCGAAGGCCGAGCGGCGGCTCACTCGCTACGCACCCGCGCACCGCGGTGTCGACGTCGCGTCGCTGCTCGCGCAGGTTGCCGCAGGTCGGCCCGGCGCCCTGGCGCCGCTAGACCTCGCCGAGGCCGACGAAGTCGAGCACACGCCGCAGACCGGTGTAGAGCCACCACTCGCGGTGGAAGAAGAGCAGCAGCCCGAGCGCGACGAGGATCAGCCCGCTCGCGACACGTAGCCAGATCCAGTGGTCGCGCAAGAAGCGGAAACCGCCCATCGCCTGCGCGAACGCGACGCCCACGAGCAGGAACGAGCCGGCGAGCCCGAGCGAGTACACGGTCAGGAGCAGGATCCCCTTCGCAACCGTCCCCGTCGCGCTCGCCAACACGAGCACCGAGCCGAGGACCGCGCCGACGCACGGCGCCGCACACACGGCGAACGCCGCGCCGAGGAGCGCGTTCGAGCCTCTGCGCGCGCGCGCGACAAGGCCCGGCGCGATGAGTCGCTCCGGCCACGGCAGCAGCCCCGCGAACGCGAGCCCGAAGACGACGAGCAGGAAGCCGGCAACCTCGATCCGCCGCTCCGACGGCAGCACCGACCCCAGCGCCGCAGCGCCGGCGCCGAGCGTGACGAACACGACCGTGAAGCCGAGCACGAACGGCACGCTTCCCGCGAGCACGCGACGAGGCGTCGGCGTCCCGCCGGCGACGACGGAGAGGTAGCCCGGGACGAGCGGCAGCACGCACGGCGCGGCGACGGACACGACGCCGGCGAAGAACGCGGCCGCGAGCTGCCCGGTCACTCGAGCAGCGGCAGCTCGTCCTCGGGCCGGTGTGTCCACCGCCAGAGGAGGAGCGTCAGCGCGGCGGCGCCGGCGAGCAGGCCCACGATCGGCAGCACCCACGCAAGCAGGTCGAAGCCCTTCTGCTCCGGCGCGGCGAGGACGCCCTTCCCGAACTGCGCGACGAGCTGGTCCTTGATCTCGCTCTTCGAGTCGCCCGCGGCGATCCGCTGCCGGATGAACTGCTTCATGCGGGCGGCGACCGGTGCGTTCGACTGATCGAGCGTCGTGTGGCACGTCGGGCACACGAGCTCGTCCTCGAGCTCCGCCTGGGACGGATGCCCCTCGCTCGCGAGCGCGGCCGGCGCGAAGGCGAGCGCGAGGGCGACGACCGCGAGCGCTCTCACGAGAGCGCCTTCTGGATCGCGTCGTCGAGCTCCTGCGGCTCGGTGAACTCCCCGACGCGGTGCTCGACGATCTTGCCGTCGCGGTCGACGAAGAACGTCTCCGGCAGCCCCGTCAGGCCGCACGGCTCCCACAGCTTCGCGGGCCCGTCGTACCCGATCGGATACGTGAGCTCGTGCTTCTTCACGAAGCTCTTCGCATCGCCGGTGAAGTCGTGCGTGTCGACGCCGATGAACACGACGCGCCCCTTGTACTTCCGCCAGGCGTTCTCGAGCAGCGGCGCCTCCGACCGGCACGGACCGCACCACGTCGCCCAGAAGTTGATCACCATCGGTGTGCCGACATGCTGCGCGACGGCGACACGGTCGCTGCCCTCGAGGTTCGGCAGGTCGAAGCGGGGCACGGGCTGCCCGACGCGCGCCTCCGCACCCTGATCCGACACGATCTTCCAGACGAGCAGGCCGAGAAGCGCCAGCACGAGCGCGAGCGCCCCGAGCTGCGCCGCGACCTTCGCCGTCCGGGTCACGTCGAGACGATGAAGACCGTCGTCCCGACCGGCACCTTCTCGAACAGCCACTCCGCGTCGGGGATGCGCATCCGGATGCAGCCGTGCGAGACGGAGTAGCCGATCGAGCCCGGCTCAGGCGTGCCGTGGATGCCGACGCCCGGGCTCGAGATGCCCATCCAGCGCGTGCCGAGCGGGTTGCTCGGGCCGGGCGGAACCGGGTCGAGGTCCTTCGCCCACGGCGAGTCCGGCGGGTACCACCACGGGTTCTTCCACTTGACGACGACGCGGAAGCGGCCGAGCGGCGTCGGGTACTGGCTCTGGCCCGTTGCGACGCCGAACGTTCGCAGGTAACGCATGCCGTTGTAGAGAAAGAGCTTGTTCGAGCCGCGGCGGATGACGATCACGGGGCCGAAGCTCTCGCGCGTGACCGTCGCGCGCAGCGCCCTCGTCTTGAGCGCGATCGGCCGCGCGTCCGGCGGTCAACGCCGACGTGATCGCGGCCTCGCCGCGGCGCGGTCGAGCTCGCGGCCGTTCTTCTCGGGCGCGACAGGGCTTGAGCCTGCGCAGGAAGAGCCGCGCGTCGATCGGCTGCGCGTCGAACCGATTCGCGACCTTGGCCACGTAGGTGCGGATCGCGCGCCCGGCGACGCGGCACCGTGAGCGGCACGGTCGTGTTCGGCGGCGCGACGAGTGCCTGTCGCCACTGCGCGCGGGACGTATGGCGCTCGCGCCGAGGTCTCCGAGCGACGCGCTCGAGCGTGACGTCCCGTACGTGAGCACGAGCGGCGCCGCGAACTGCGGATGCGACACGGACTCGGTCGCGGCTGGCTCGGAGCGCTCAGTCCACGCGACGCGGCGTGGTGCCGATGCGAGCACGCCGTCGGGCGATCGTCGGCCGGCGCCGCGGCCGGGTCTCGGTCGCGCCGCGCGCGCGGCGGCGGCCGCAGACGACGACGGCGAGAGCACGCCGATGAGTATCGACGAGCGCGCATCTCAAGCAGAGGCTTTCGAGCACCGAGGCGTCCGCGGGTCGTCGGGATGATCCGCGTCGACGCCCGCCAGCCGGCCAGCCGCGCGGCCTCGGTCCGTCGTCGACCGTCCACGCCCACACGGCGGCGCCGTGGGCGTGGCAGCGTCGATCACCGGCCGGCGTCACGAGCTGGGTGCAGCGACGCGCGCCGTCGCCCCCGCGCGGTCGAGCAGCGGCCGACGAGGCGCGGGAGCGCGCGCGCATCGCGGCGAGGCCGGCGCCGAGCACCGGCGCGCGCGCGGCGTCGCCCGCGCGAGCCCGTAGCGGTCGAGCGGGTACGAGAGCCCGCGCCGGAGGCCGGGCTCGGCGTGCCCAGCGACGAGGCTGCGCGAAGAAGCGGTGACGAGCGAGCGACCGCCGGCCAGCGGAGCGCGTCGACGAGCCGGGCGTCCGGAGCTGGTCCCCGAGCCGACACGCCATCTGCGAGCCACGTCAGCGCCTTCAGGTCCGACGTGCGCGCCGACGTCTGCTCGGAGCGACCGCGAGCTCGAGCGGCTCGGTCGAGCCGTTCGCGCGCTCCGCGGTGACCTCGAGAGGTCGTCGGAGTGCGCGAGCACGAGCGTCCCGTCGGCGAGCGGGAGGACGTCGAACTCGACCACGTCCACGCCCTCCTCGACCGCCCGCTCGAGCGCGCGAACGTGTTCTCGGGCGCGAGCGCGGCGGCGCCGCGGTGTCCGATCCCGATCGCGCCCGTCCGCGAGCGCCTCGATCCGACGGCGCGGTCGGCAGGTGCTGCTCGTCGAGGCCGCCGCCCTCGGCCGCGTAGCGGAGGATCATCCGGTCGGTCACCCACTCCACCGGCGCGCGGTCGTCCGTCCACGGTTTCGCCGCCGGCGCGCACCGGCTCGGACAGCTGCTGCGCCAGCAGGTCGCCGAGCTGCGCGAGCCGCCGGGGTCGGGCGCACGCGGCCGAGCGGCTGCGTCAGCCCGATCACGAAGTGGTTGAACCTCGAGCGCCGGCCAGATCCGCGCCTCCGGGAACACGGCGCGAGCGTGCCCGCGAGCTCGTCGACGAGCCGGTGTCGCCGGGCACGGTCGGCGACGTTGAGCGCGACGATCCCGCCGGGCGCGAGCCGCTGCGCGACGAGCTCGAAGAACTCCTTCGTCGCGAGGTAGAACGGCACGTACGGCTGGTGGTAGGCGTCGACGAAGATCAGGTCGTAGCGCTTGTTCGTGCGGCGCAGGAACGGCCGCGCGTCCGCGTCGTCACGACGTGCAGGCGCGGATTGTCGTGCAGGCCGAGGTAGCGCGCCGCCGCCTCGGTGACGACCGGGTCGATCTCGACGCCGTCGACGTCGACGTCGCGGCCAGTAGCGCCGAAGGCGCGGGCGATCGTCCCGCCCGCGTTGCCGAGCACGGCGAGCGCCGCGGCTGCGCGGTCGAGCAGCGCGCGGAACGGCGAGGAACGTGTCCCACTCGTCGCCCGTCAGCACCGTCCCGGCGCGCCAGACCGAGTGCACGACGACGCCCTCGTTGAGGTACAGGCGCCGCACGCCGCCGCGCTCGACGCACCTGCACGAACTGGTAGCGCGACTCGTGCTCGAAGAGGACGTCCCGTCGGCCGCCTTGATCGCGCCCGGCGGGAGCGCGAGCAGCACGGCGACCGCGGCCGCGGCGACGAGCGCAGCGGCCGGCCGAGCAGCAGCGGCGCCGACGCGACGAGGACGACCGCCGCGAGGAGCAGCGTCCGCTGCGTCCCGATCAGCGGGATCAGCACGAGCGCCGGCAGGAACGTCGCCGAGCAGGCTGCCGGCGGTCGAGAGCGCGTAGAGCCGCCCGGCGACCTCGCCCGGCAGTGCCGACGTCGTCGAGCGCGAGCCGGATCGCGAACGGCGAGACCATCCCGAGCAGCGAACGACCGGCGGCGCGAAGAGCAGCAGCGTCGCGAAGAACGAGCCGATCACGGCGCCGGCGGAGAGCTCGTCGAGCCCCTTCGCGGCGACGTCCAGGATCGGCCGCGTGACGAACGGGATCACCGCGACGATACAGCGCCGCGGCGACGACGATGCCGCCCGAGCAGCCGCGGCGCTCGGCCGGCGGTCGGCGAGCTTCCCGCCGAGCCAGTAGCCGAGCGAGAGCGCGAGCAGCACGAGCCCGATGAGGTTCGCCCAGACGATCGTCGACGAGCCGTAGTACGGCGCGAGCAGGCGCGACGCGGCAGATCTCCACGGCGAGCGTCCCCGTCCCCGCGCCGAAGACGACGAGCGAGAGCGCCCGCGCGGACGGCCGGTCCGCTCCCGTCGGTCATCTCTACCGGCTCGCCTGAGACGACGACGGCGCAGTCGTCGGCGAGCTCGCCGCCGCCGAGCTCGCGGCAGTCCTCGATGACGGCGCGGGCGAGCTCCTCGCGCGCCGAGGTCGCGGTCCGCCGCCGAGGAGCCGCGTCGAGCCGGTCGGTGCCGTAGAGCTCGCCGCTCGCGCCGCGCCTCGATCACCCGTCGGTGTAGAGGACGACCGCGCGCGCCCGGCGGCAGCTCCTCGTGTCGCCTCGTCGTAGGTCTGTCCCGGGTCGATCCCGAGCGCGAGCCCGCGCACCTGGAGCACGTGCACGGTGCCGTCGGGGAGGACGAGCGCGCGGCGGCGGGTGGCCGCCGCTCGCGCAGGCGACCGTCGCCCGGAGCCGGGGTCGATCGTGAGGTAGAGCATCGTGATGAACTTGCCCGGCGCGATCTCGTCGCAGACGACGTCGTTCGCGGCGGCGAGGAACTCGCCCGGCTCGGGGTGCTCGCGCGCGAGCGAGCGGAAGACGAACTTCGTCATCGCCATGTCGGCGGCCGCGTCGACGCCGTGGCCGGTGACGTCGCCGAGGACGACCGCCAGCCGGCCGTCGTCGAGCGCGAGGAAGTCGTAGAGGTCGCCGCCGACGTCGACGTGCGCCGAGGACGCGTAGACGTGCGCCGACCTCGAGCCCCGTCGACCTCCGGCCGGCGTGCGGCAGCAGCGAGCGCTGCATCGCGTCGGCGAACTCCTTCTGCTGCTGGTAGAGGCGCGCGTTGTCGAGCGCGAGCGCGGCCTGCGCCGCGACCGACGTGGCGAGCGTCGATCGTCTCCGGCGTGATCGGGCGCTCGGGGTCGAGCGAGAGCGAGCTCGAGCGTGCCGAGCAGCTCGGTCGGGCGTCGCGATCGGGACGATCACCGCGGTCGAGCCCTTCTCCAGGAAGGGACGAGCAGCGCGTGCGGGCCGCGAGTCCGCGCCGCGTCGCGCGGTCGAGGACGATCGGCTCGCCCCGCTGGAACAGCCGCCGGACCGCGTCCGCCGAGCGGCTGCGGGCGGGAGAGGATCGAGCGCAGCGCGTCGGCGACCCGCACGTCGGCGACGTGGAGCGCGCGCGGCACCAGCGCCTCGCCGCGAGCGTCGGGCATGCGGAGGACGGCGGCGTCGACGCTGAGCAGCTCGACCACCGTGCGCGCGACGGCCTCGAGCGTCGCCTCGAGCGAGAGCCTCTGCGCGAAGGAGCGCGAGATCTCGTAGAGCGCGCCGAGCTGCCGCGCGGCCTGCGCGCTCGCGCCGCAGCGCCGCCTCGAGCTCGTGCGCCGAGCTGCGTCGCCGCTCGTGCAGGCGCGCGTTCTGGACGGAGACGGCGAGCTGCGCGGCGAGCGGCCGAGCAGCGCGCGACTCGTTCGGGTGAGCAGGTGGCCGGCTGCGGGTAGACGGCGAGCAGGCCGATCGACCTCGCTGCCAGCGACGAGCGGGACGGCGATGGCCGCCTCGATCGCCGGCTTCGCGAGCGCGTCCGCGACGGCGAGCCAGGCCGCGCTCGACGGACGACGTCCTCGACGGCGACGTACCCGCGTGCCGCGGAACGGACCGAGCGCGAGCGCGAGCAGCCGCTCCGCGACCGGCACATGCGGGCCGGCGAGCCCGCGCGCGGCGGCCGCTGCGAGTCGACTGTCCTCGAGCAGGTAGACGGCGAGCCGGGTCGCGCCGAGGAGCTCGGCGACGCGATCGACCGCAGTCTCGAGTGCGTGAGCGAGCGAGAGCTCCCCGTTCGCCTGGGCGACGACCGTGAGCAGCGCGCGCGTCCGCTCGAGCTCGGAGCGCGACGACGCGCGTGTGCGTCGGCGGCCCGCAGCGCCTGGGCCGCGCGGATCGCGAACTGTCCGAGGAGCTCGACGAGCCCGGGCGCAGGGACGAACTCGGGCGGAAAGACGAGCTGGAGCAGGCCGAAGGCGGGCTCGCCCAGCGTGTTGGTGATCGTCGCGCGCCCGCCCGCTTCCTCGACGCCGACGGCAGGCGGCTCGACCAGGCCCTCCGTGCGCCCGACCGCGGCGCCGCGCTCGGCCCGGCCGTCGCCGTCGAGCCTCCAGAGCACCGCCCCCTCGGCCCCGGTCAGCTCGAGCCCGAGGCGGAGAACACGGCCCTCCGCGTGCTCGGCGTCGGCTCCCGCCGCGAGCCCCTCGCCCGCCGCGCGCAGCATCTCGTCGCGGCGCGCTCCCGGCGGCTGGCGCGCGCCACCGTAGGCGCGGATCGCGAGCGCCACCTGAGCGGCCGCGAGCCTGGCGGCGGCGGCTGCGACGTCGTCGAGCTCGTCCTGGTCGATGAGCTCGAGGCTGCCGAGCACCTCGTCACGCGGCGACGACGGGAACGACGAGCCCGTGCTCGAGCCCCAGTCCCGCAGCCAGCTCGGCGAGCGCGCGCGGCCCGTCCTCGAGGCCGCTCTCCGCCTCCGGCAGGTCGCCGAGCGGGATCCGGGTCGCCGCGATCTCGGCGGCGAGCGCGCGCGACTGCGCCGCCACGGCGCGCGCCTCGAGGTCGCCCGTCTCCGCGTCGGCGACGCGCACCAGCGACGACGGTCGGCGCCCGTCAGCGTCGGCCGTGGCCTCGACTGCCGCCTGGAGCACCTCGGCGAGCGCGGCCGCCGCGCGCGGCGGCCCGACCGGCGTCCGCGAGCGCGTCGAGCGCTCGGGGATCGAGCGCGGCCCGCTCTCTCCGATCAGGCTGCACCGCCATTCCGGCTCGAAGGAGTATGCCTCGCTCCAGCGGCGACTAGACTCCCGCGCTATGGCCCAGCCGGCGCGGAGCCACAGGCGCCAGCGGCAGGCTCCGCCCGTCGATCGTTCGGCGGTCGCGCGCGCCTACCGCCTCGAGCGTGCGAAGCGCTACGCGCGCGAGCGGCGCGACCAGGAACGGAGGCTCGCGCGCCTACGGTTCTGGCTGGTGCTCGTGCTCCTCATGAGCGCGGTTCTCTTCCTGACGCTGACCGTCTGGAACGAGGTCGAAAGGCTCTTCGGGTTGTAGATCGAGGGGCGGGCTAGGCCCGCTCGATCGCCCGCGCGAACGGGCTCCACGTCGACTGCTCCCACGCCGTTCCGGCGCACATCGGGCACTGCGGCAGCACCGTGAAGACGGTCACTCCGTAGCCGCACCCGGAGCAGCGGAACTCGCCTTTCACCCGCTGGCCGGTCGCGAGAAACTCGACGTATCCGTCGAGTGGACTTCCGGCAGAGCCCCTTGCCGACCTCGTTCATGACGACCCCCTGCGGTGGACGGAGATGTGACTTTATCGCGGTGGTCCTCATACTGCACCGCGTGCAAACACCTGAGCCGTACCCCACGCCCGAGCCGACGAACCCCCCGCGCCGTCGGATGATCCGCCCTGCGGCCCTCACCCGCACAGGGGGACGGCTTCTGGCCCCTCGGCGAGCGCCTGACCTGGCTACGCCGGCCTCGTGCTCGCCCTCTCGGCCTTCATGGGCTGGTACTCCGGATCGGACGACGGCCCGACCATAGCGGTGATCGGCTGGCACGTCGGCCTGATCGGGAAGCTCGTCTTCTTCATCGGCCTCGCGGTGCTCGCCCTCGGGCGCTCCGCGAGGCGGGCTACGAGCTCCCGGCGGCGATCCCGGAGAGCCTGATCCTGATCGCGCTCGGCTCGCTCGCGACGACGCTCGTCTGATCCGGGTCATCTCCGTGCCGGACGAGTTCTTCCCGTTCACCGGGCGCGGGATCGGGATCTGGATCAGCCTGCGTCGCCGCAGTGGCGGTGATCGTCGCAGGGCTCCTAGAAGCGTCAGAAGAGCTATAGCGACGAGCACGCCGAGGACCGCGCCGGCGAGCACGTCGAGCGGGTAGTGCACGCCGACGTAGACGCGCGAGTACGCGATCAGCGCGGCGAGCACGAAGACCGGGATCGTCAGCCGGCGGCGCGAAGCGGCGAGATCACGGACGCGCCGCGAAGCCCGTCGAGGTGTGCCCGGACGGGAACGACGACGTCGTCGGCACGCTCCATCAGCGGCTTGGGGTCGAGGACGATCGTCGGCGGCCGGTCGCGCTCGACGATCTCCTCGCGATCGAGATGAGCAGGCTCGTCGTCACTGACGGTCACCGCCACGAGCGCGAGACTGCGGCCGCCGCCAGAGCGATCGCGAGCACCGCCGCGATCGCCAGCCAGACGAGCCCGTGCGTGCCCGCGCAGCGAGAGCCCGACGAAGAACGGGTCGAGCCGTCCCTCGCGGTGGCTGACGACCCAGCGGTGCGACGCTCGTCGTCGAGCCCGATCAGACCGGGCGCGCGCCCAGGATCTGCTTCGCCGATCGATCAGCTGCTGCGGGTCGAACGGCTTGCCGATGAAGCCGCTCGCGCCGCGCTCGGTGGCCTCGCCGGCCGCGTCCTCGACCTTGCCGCTGAACATGAGCACGGGGATCGCGCCGACCCGTGCCGCTCCTGCACGCGGCGCAGCATCTCCCAGCCGTCGATCTGCGGCATCATCACGTCGAGCAGGATGAGGTCGGGCGGCTTCCTCCTCGAGTGCCTCCAGACCCTCCTTCGCATTCGCCGCCTCGCGGACGTCGTAGCCCTTCGAGCTCGAGGCTCGCGCGGACGAACCCGCGCAGGCCGTCGTCGTCGTCGACGATCAGGACGAGTCGGGCCCGCGCGCTCGCGACCGCCCGGCCCCGAGCGCTCGAGGAAGACGTCGAGGTCGGAGCGCCGGTACCGCCGGTGGCCGCCCGGCGTGTAGAAGGCCGGCAGCCGGCCCTGATCCGACCACTTCCGGATCGTGCTCTGAGCGACGCCGAGGAACTTCGCGGCCTGGCCGAGCGTGAGCCAGTCCGGATCGCTTCCGGCGGTTCTCCGTGGATCGGGCTCGCGATACGCCATCGGCCCGGGAATCTACCCAAACCTAGCGGTTCTTAACACCTATCTCGTCGAAGTCACCGTCACGACCGTCAGGGTGCGGTCGAAGGTCGTCGTCCCCGGATCCGGGCCGTTGTCGAGCGCCGCGCCGAGGGCGATCCCGACCAGGAACGCGGCGAGGACGACGAGCACCCGGACCACGGTGCCGCCCCGGGACGCGCGCCGCCTGCGTGGGCGCGTCACGGCTTGTAGTCCGTCGCGCCGCGGGAGTACGCGTGGAAGGCCGCGTCCTGCACCGTCGTGACCGACCTCGGCCAGGCCGGGAACGGCGCGCTGGTCCGCGACCGCGGTCCGCGACCAGTCGTCCGCGCTCGGCGTACGTACCGGCGAGCTGCTCGAGCGAGAACGTCTGGCCGACGCGCTTGCGCAGCTCGTCGGTCACGGCCTCGAACGCGTTCAGCAGGCGAGGCTCCGACTTCGACTCGTCGTCGAAGCGCCTGCTGCCCTCCTCCCACTGGCGCCGTGCCAGCTGCACCTCGACGGTCGGCATGAGGCGCCCGATGGTAGATCGTCGTGCAGCAGCCGTCGGTCGGCCAGAGCGGCTCGACCTCGGCGACGATGCGCTCGCCGAGCTCGTAGCCCGGGCGGGCGAGCGCGAACGCCGCGTGCGCGTGGAGACACTTGAGGCTGCCTGTTCGCGTCGCGCCGCCGATGCCGCCCGGCAGCTCCGGCCGGATCCGCCGCTGCTCGTCGTGCGCATCGGCGAGGCTCGCGCGGAGCTCACCGTCTTCATCCGCCGCGCCGCGTCCATCGGTCGACGCCGCCCTCGGCCTCGAGGCGCGAGATGCGCGCGGCGAGGTGCCGGCACGTGATCCAGAACGTCGTCGGGAAGGGCTCGCCGTTCTCGTCGAACGCGTCCTGCTCGGTGATCGCGGGACGCCCCCACGGGCAGCGCACGACGACGCCGCGGAACGCGCGCGGCGCGCGGCCGAGTTGTCGCTCGACGATGTCCCTATCGTCCACTCGGGGCGATCGTAGCCCCGGCCCGCCTGGCCGCCCGCCACGCGGGGATCCCCTTGACGATGAACAGGCGCTCGCCCGGCTTCACGTAGCCGAGGCGGCGCGCCTCGCGTGCAACCGCCGCGCGGCTCTCGACGTACCGAAGCCTTTTCTGGAGCGCGGCGTGCCGCGTCGCAAGCGCGTCGACCTGCGCCTGCCGCACGGCGACCGTGTCGCCGCGCGCAAGGTACGCCCGAACCGGTCGGTAGTAGAGGAGCCCCACGAGCACGAGCGCGCCGACCGCCAGCCAGCGGAGGGCGAGGCTCGAGCGCGGTGGCCGCTTCCGCGTGCGCTTCGCCATCGCCGCGCTCTGTTCGCCCGGCGGCAGCGGCGTCCTGCCTGGCGGCATAATCGCCGACCGCAGGCCAGCACCAAGGAGCGAAATGACCGAGCATGCGGTGGTGATCGCCGGAGGAGGTCCGACGGGGCTGATGCTGGCGGCCGAGCTGGCGCTGGCGGGGGTCGACGTCGCCATCGTCGAGCGGCGCGCCAGCCAGGACCTCGCCGGCTCGCGCGCGGGCGGCCTGCACGCGCGCACGATCGAGGTCCTCGATCAGCGCGGCATCGCCGATCGGTTCCTGTCGCGAGGGACAGGTGGCGCAGGTCGCGGCGTTCGCCGGGACCCCGTTGGACATCAGCGACTTCCCCACCCGGCACCCCTACGGGCTCGGGCTGTGGCAGAACCACATCGAGCGCATCCTGGCCGGCTGGGTCGACGAGCTCGAGGTGCCGATCCACCGCGAACGTGAGGTGACGGGGTTCGCGCAGGACGACACCGGCGTCGACGTCGAGCTGTCCGACGGCACGTCGCTGCGGGCGGAGTACCTCGTCGGGTGCGACGGCGGACGCAGCGTGGTCCGCAAGGCGGCCGGCATCGAGTTCCCCGGGTGGGATCCGACGACGAGCTTCCTGATCGCCGAGGTCGAGCTGGCCGAGGAGCCGAAATGGGGCATCCGCCACGACGCCATCGGCATGCATGCCTTCGGCCGGGTGGAGTACGAGATCCGCGACGGCGAGGTGGTCTTCGCGGACCGCGGTCCGGTGGGGGTCATGGTGACCGAGCAGCACCTCGGATCCACCGGCGAACCCACCCTGCGCGACCTCAGCGAGGCGCTCATCGCCGTCTGGGGGACCGACTACGGGGTCCACAGCCCCACCTGGATCTCCAGGTTCACCGACGCGGCCCGGCAGGCCGCGGCCTATCGCGACCGGCGGGTGCTGCTGGCCGGCGACGCCGCGCACGTGCACAACCCGGTGGGCGGGCAGGGCCTCAACATCGGCGTGCAGGACGCGGTGAACCTGGGCTGGAAGCTCGCCCAGGTGGTCAAGGGGACGTCGCCGGAGAGCCTCCTCGACACGTACCACGCCGAGCGCCACCCGGTCGCCGCCCGCGTGCTGCGCGACACGATGGCGCAGGTCTCGCTGTTCCGCCCCGACGAGCGGGTCAAGACCCTGGGCGACACCGATCACCGAGCTCCTCGCGATGGACGAGCCGCGCAGGCGTTTCGCCGCGCGGATGTCCGGCCTGGACATCCACTACGACCTCGGCGAGGGACACCCGCTGCTCGGACGCCGCATGCCCGACCTCGACCTGGTCACCGCCGACGGCCCGCTGCGGGTCTTCACGCTCCTGCACGATGCCCGGCCGGTGCTGCTCAACCTCGGTGAGCCGGGCGGCTTCGACATCGCTCCCTGGGCGGATCGGGTTCAGCTGGTCGACGCCACCTACGACGGTGCGTGGGAGCTTCCGGCGCTCGGGGACGGTCCCTGCTCCCACCGCCGTGCTGATCCGGCCCGACGGGTACGTCGCCTGGGTGGGAGACCTCACCGAGGCGGGGCTCGCCGACGCGCTCACCACCTGGTTCGGACCGCCGACCGGGAGTTCTTAGGCGACCTCGACCTTGATCACGTTCGTCGAGCCCGGGATGTTCACCGCCGTGCCGGCCGTGATCACGACGCGGTCGCCCTCCATGCACGAGCCCGCTGTCGCGGACCGCGTCAAGCGAGACGTCCCAGAGATCCTCGACGCTCGCCGACTCCTGGATCCCCCACGGCGTCACGCCCCACTCCAGCGCCATGTGCTGGAGCGCGTACTGGTGGTGGCTGAGGCCGAGGATCGGCCGGCGCGGCCTGAGTCGCGCGACGACCGACGCCGTCCGGCCCGTGTACGTCGGCACGACGATCGCGCGGCGCACCGAGCGCCTCGGCGATGTCGCACGCCGCGTTCGACATCGCCTCGCCGATCGTCGGCTGCTCGCCGACCTCCGGCAGCTGGTGCCGGTAGCCGAGGCTCGGCTCGACCGCCCGCGCGATCCGGTCCATGTACGAGACGGACTCGACCGGGTAGTTGCCCATCGCGGTCTCGCCGGAGAGCATCACCGCGGACGTGCCGTCGAGCACGGCGTTCGCGACGTCGCTCGCCTCGGCGCGCGTCGGCTCGGGCTGGTGGAGTCATCGACTCGAGCATCTGCGTCGCGGTGATGACCGGCTTCCCGCGCGTCGAGCGCGCGCTGGATGATCCGCTTCTGCGACGAGCGGCACCGTCGCCGGGCCGATCTCGACGCCGAGGTCGCCGCGCGCGACCATGACGGCGTCGGACGCCGCGAGGATCTCGTCGAGCGCGTCGACGGCCTCGGCCTTCTCGATCTTCGCGATGATCGCGTGCGCTGCGCGCCGCTGCTCGCGCGATCAGCTCGCGCAGGTCGCGGACGTCGTCCGCGGAGCGCACGAACGAGAGCGCGACGTAGTCGACGCCGAGCTCGAGCGCGAACTCGAGGTCGTCGATGTCCTTCTCGGTCAGCGACGGGATGTGGAGTCGGCACGTCCGGGAGGTTGACGCCCTTGTGCGCGGTGATCGTCGCCGCCGACGACGACCGTGCACGTCGCGCGCGCCCGGCGCACGTCGCTGACGAGCAGGCGGACGTGCCGTCGTCGAGCAGCACCGTCGTGCCCGGGCGCAGCACGCTCGCGCGATCACCGCCGGGCTTACCGGCAGCTCGCCGTCCGTCGCGACTCCTCCGGCCCGCGATCGCACGATCTCGTGGCCGCGTCGTCGAGCGACGAGCGTCGCCCTCGAGGTCGCCGACGCGGATCTTCGGGCCCTGGAGGTCGGCGATGATCGCGATCGGCCGGCGCACCTCCTCCGCACCTCGCGGACGAGCCGCGCCCGCTCGGCGTGATCCTCGTGCGTCGCCGTGCGAGAAGTTGAGCCGCGCGACGTTCATCCCCGCCTCGACGAGCGCGTGCAGCATCTCCGTCGATCGCCGACGCCGGGCCGATCGTGCACGACGATCTTGGTGCGAGCGACGGCTCTGACGTCGGACATGCGCCCTACGCGTAGCGGGGCTCGCTGGTGCAGTCCGGCGCCATCTGGCGCGCGGGAAGCGCGCGCTCGGCGACCGCGGATAGACCGCGCGGTCGCCGAGCTCCTCCTCGATGCGCAGGAGCTGGTTGTACTTCGCGACGCGGTCGGTGCGGGCGGGTGCGCCGGTCTTGATCTGGCCGTAGCCAGTGCCGACGGCGAGGTCGGCGATGGTCGTGTCCTCCGTCTCGCCCGAGCGGTGCGACATCACGTTGCGGTGTACCCGGCGCGGTGCGCCAGCCGGATCGCCTCGATCGTCTCGGTGAGCGTCCCGATCTGGTTCACCTTGACGAGCATCGCAGTTGCAGCGCGCTCGCGAATCGCCCGCGCGCAGGCGCTCGGGGTTCGTCACGAAGAGGTCGTCGCCGACGAGCTGCACGCGGTCGCCGAGGCGCTCGGTCAGCGAGCCTCCAGCCGTCCCAGTCGTCCTCGCCGTGCCGTCCTCGATCGAGCACGATCGGGATAGCGCGCTGCCCAGTCCGCCCAGAAATCGAGCCGATGCTGCGGCCGTCGAGCGTTCGTCCTCGCGTTCGAAGTGATAGGGCCGTCGCGGTAGAACTCGGCTGGACGCCGGATCGAGCGCGATCGACGCGCTCGCGGCCCGCGTCGTAGCCGGCCTTCTCGATCGCCGGAACCTCGAGCGCCGCCTCGTTCGACGGCAGGTCGGGCGCGAAGCCGCCCTCGTCGCCGACGGCCGTCGAGCCCCCGCTCGTCGATGTACCTTCTTGAGCGCGTGGAAGACCTCGTCGCCGCCTCCGAGCGCCTCGCGGAACGATCGAAGCCGTGCGGGACGACCATGAACTCCTGCACGTCGATCGAGTTGTTGGCGTGCTCGCCGCCGTTGATGACGTTGAGCATCGGCACCGGCAGCGTCTGCGCCTCGTCGCCGCCCAGCGTAGCGGTAGACGGGCACGCCCAGCGCCATGGCGGCCGCGCGGCGAGCGCGAGCGAGACGCCGAGGATGGCGTTCGCGCCGAGGCGCCCCTTGTTCGGCGTGCCGTCGAGCTCGATCGAGCGCCGCGGTCGATCGCCGCGTGGTCGACTCGCGTCGCGTGCCGACGAGGCGCTCGCGATACTCGCCGTTCACGTTGGCGACCGCCTTCGATGCACCCCTTGCCGCCACCACGTCGCCGCCGTCGCGCAGCTCGACCGCCTCGTGCGCGCCGGTCGACGCGCCACTCGGAACGGCCGCACGACCGAGCGCGCCGACCTCGAGCTCGACGTCGACCTCGACCGTCGGGTTGCCCCGCGAGTCGAGGACCTGCCTGCCGTGCACGCGCGCGATGGCTGACATCGCGGCGAAATCTCGCAGGAGACGGAGGTACCCTGCGTCAGTGGACGAGCCGACCCGCAGGCACTACGAGAGCGGCGTCGAGGTCGGACGGCTCGTCGACGAGACGGGCGGCCGCGACTCGAGCTCGCACGCACACTCGAGCTGCTCGACCGGTACCTTCGCTACCCGGCGAACGTCCTCGACGTCGGCGGCGGGCCCGGCGTCTACGCCGCTGCGCTGACCGACCGCGGTCACCGCGTCCGGCTCGTCGACCCGCTCGCCCTGGACGTCGAGCACGCCCGGCGCGACGGCCGGTTCGAGGCCGACGTCGGCGACGCGCGCACGCTCGACGAACCCGACCAGCGCTACGACGCGGTGCTGCTGATGGGTCAGCCTCTACCACCTCACCGACCGGCGCGAGCGGCTGGCCGCGCTCCGCGAAGCGCATCGCGTGCTTCGAGGCGGCGGCGTCCTG
>CAWBRK010000001.1:0-113738 GCA_963791205.1 uncultured Actinomycetes bacterium | reverse complement strand
TTCCCGGAGCCGGCGTGGGGCATGCCCGCGCTCGCGCTCGTCCCGTTCTGCACCGACCTCTCAGCGCGGCCCGGCGCTGCTCGAGCCGCTCACGTCGTTCGGCTCGCCGGTGGCGAACATGCACGGGCCGATCCCGTACGCCGCGCTGCAGTCCGCGCTTGACGACGCCGATCCGCACGGCCATCGCTACTGGGAGCGCGGCGACTACGACGGCTTCTCCCACGAGGCGATCGACGCGCTGGTCGGCGGCGCGCGGGGCGTCTCGTCGAAGCGCAGCGAGATCCTGATCTTCCCGATGGGTGGCGCCATCGCCCGTGTGCCGGCCGAGGCGACGGCGTTCGGCGACAGAACCGCGCCGTGGGCCGTCTGGATCGCGAGCCGATGGACGGACCCGTCCGAGGACGCGCTGCACCGCGACTGGACGCGCGCCTGCTCGGCCACGCTCGAGCCGTTCACGACGGGCTCGGTCTACGTCAACGCGATCGGCGGCGACGTCACCGAGGCGCGCAAGCTCGCCGCGTTCGGCGGCGCGGAGAAGCTCGAGCGGCTGCGCGCGCTCAAGCGCATCTGGGATCCGGAGAACCTCTCGCCGCAACCACAACGTCGCGCCGTGAGCTCGCCTCGCCCAGGCCCTAGCGTCCGAGCCACCACTCGCCCGCGCTCGCGGGACGGCTCGCTCCGCCGGCGCGCCGCGCGATCAGCACGTGGCGCGAGAGCCGGCGCTCGCGGGCGAGCTTCGCCGTCATGCGCAGGAAGCGCTGCGTCGCGACGTAGACGTCGCGGCCCTCGTGCACCTCGAGCGCGTGCACGTGCCGCGCCCGGCGCGCTCCCAGCGGGCGGCGACCTCGGCCATCGCCTCCGTGCCGTCGTCGCGGCGCACCAGCTGGAGCCCGGCCGCGGCGAGCAGGGCGCTCGTTCTCGCCCGGCGGCGTGAAGCCGAACCAGCCGACCGACGCGCGCACGTCCAGCTCCTCGCGCGAGACGAGCCCGTCACGACGACCGGGTCGGTGAAGAGCACGACGCCGCCCGGCTTCAACAGCCGCCGCCAGTCGGCGAGCACAGACGCACGGTCGGGGAAGTGGTGGATCGCGTCGATGCACGTGATCGCGTCGAAGCTCGCGTCGTCGAAGGCGAGCGGCTCGCGCGCGTCGGCCTGCTCGAAGCGGGCGAGCGCCGCACCGCCGCCGCTCGAGGCAGCGGCGATCGCGTCGGCGTGGAGGTCGACGCCGACGACGGCCGCGCCCGTGTCGCGGGCGAGCTGGAGTGCGGGACCGCCCGATCCGCACGCGACGTCGAGCACCGTCGAGCCAGGCCCGACGCCGAGCCGGCTCGTGAGCGCGCGCCACTCGGCGAGGTCGAGCCAGCTCGTCTGCCCGATGTCGCCGTCGTAGGTCTCGCGGCGCACCTGCGCGTGCACGCTCGCCGAGGCGCTGTCGTAGGCCGCGTCGAAGAACAGCGCGCCGAGCCTCGGCTCGGTGACGGCAGCGGGCGTCACGGCCGCACCTCGAAGACCGAGTGGAACCGTGTCGCGGCGGCGCGGCGGAAGCGGGTGAAGCCCGCGGCCTCGGTCAGCTCGCGGATGCGGGCGCTTCTCCGGCCTGGGCGCCGAGCGCGAGCCCGCCGTCCTGCGCGAGCGAGCCAGGTGTGGAGAGCAGCGCCGAGAGGCCGTAGTACGTGCGGCCGACGGGCGTCAGGTTGTCCTCGACGCGGTCGCCGGCGGCGGGCTCGACGATCAGCCAGGTGCCGTCGCGGTCGAGCCGCTCGAACACGTGGCGCGCGGCCCCGGCCGGGTCGCCCATGTCGTGCAGGCAGTCGAACATCGTCACCAGGTCGTACTCGCGGCCGGAGAAGGCGGCGGCGTGCGCTGTCTCGAAGCTCACGCGCTCCGCCACGCCGGCCTCCTCGGCGCGCCGCCGCGCCGTCGCGATCGACGCCACGTGGTCGTCGGAGCCGGAGAGGTCGCGCCGGGGAAGGCGCGGGCCATGAGGATCGTCGTCCCGCCCTGGCCGCAGCCGGCGTCGGCGACGCGCCCGCCGCGCTCCAGCTTGCAGACGACACCGTCGAGCGTGGGCAGCCACGTCGCGACGAGGCTCGCCGCGTACGCGGTCCGGGAGAAGCGGTCGCGGCCGTCGTGCACGTCGCGCCCGTGCTCGTGCCAGGCGACGCCGTCGCCGGTGCTCATGGCCTGCGCGACGCGCGGCGAGTCGATGACGGCTCCGAGCGCGAGCTGGAACAGGCCGGGGAGGAACGAGGGGCTGTCAGCGTCGGCCAGCACGGCCTCCTGCTCGGGCGGGAGGCGGTAACGGCCGCTGTCGGCGTCGTACGCGACGTAGCCGCCCGCGGCCTGCGCGTTCAGCCACTCGCGCACGTACGGCTCGGCTGTGCCCGTGCGCGCGGCCAGCTCGGCCGCGACCAGCGGCCCCGTCTGCGAGCTCTCGGTAGAGCCCGAGCCTGTCACCGATCACGACCAGCGCGGCGTTCAGCGTCGCGCCGATCTCGTCGACCGCCGTGAGCACGAACTGCTCCAGCTGCTCCGCGTCGAGCGTGGGCTCTGCGACCGTTGCCATCGTTGCCTCCTTTCGGGTTCGTCGGAATCTGGCTCCGATGGTCGCCCGGAAAACGGCTCTGCCGCATCGGGCGAAGATCCCATCCGCTTCGCCTCCCTACCTATCTTCCGGCGCGCGTCGTGATACTGGGGCGATGGAGTTGCTCGCGGAGCACGCCTGCACCTGGCCCCGGAAACGGGGCCGGGCCGCGCTCTGAACATGCTGTACGAGTTCGGCGCTCGGCAGGAGCTCCAGCTGCTCCTGCTGCTGGTGCCGGCGGCGACGCTCCTGATCCTCCGGGCCCGCTGCGCGTGCCCTACCCGATCCTGCTCGTGCTCGGCGGGCTCCTGATCGGCTTCGCGCCCGGAGTCCCCCGCCTGACGATGCCGCCGGACGTCGTGCTCGATCGGGATCCTGCCGCCGCTGCTCTACCAGTCGGCGTTCTTCACCGGCCTGCGCGAGCTGCGGCAGAGCATCCAGTCGATCTCGCTGCTCGCGGTCGGCGCTCGTGATCGCGACGACGGCCGGCGTGGCCGTGGTCGCGCACCATGGTCGTGGACCTGACGCTGGCCGGAGGCGTTCATTCTCGGCGCCGTCGTCTCGCCGACCGACCCGATCGCCGCGACCGCGATCGGCCGCCGCCTCGGCGTGCCCCGGCGGCTGCTCGACGTGATCGAGGGCGAGAGCCTGATCAACGACGGCACCGCGCTCGTGCTGCTGCGGACGGCGATCGTCGCCGCCGTGGCGGGGACCTTCTCGCCGTGGGAGGCGGGCGCGCGCCTCGTGCTCAGCATCGTCGGCGGGGTCGCGATCGGGCTCGCCGTCGGCTACATCGTCCGCCATCGTGCGCCGGCGGCTCGACAACCCGCCGCTCGAGATCACGATCGCCTTCCTGACCGGCTACCTCGCGTTCCTGCCGGCGTCCGCGATCGGGGTGTCGGGCGTGCTCGCAGCCGTGACGGCGGGCGTCTACCTCGGCTGGTACACGCCCGAGGTGACGACGGTCGAGACGCGCCTCCAGGGCACCGCCTTCTGGGAGATCGTGACCTTCCTGCTCAACGTCCTGCTGTTCGGCCTCGTGGGGTTGCAGCTGCGGCCGATCCTCGACGGCCTCTCCGGGCGCGGCGCGGGGACGCTCGTGGGCGACGCCGCCGTCGTCGTGCTCGCCGTCGTCGCGATCCGGTTCGCGTGGGTGTTCGCCTCGATGTACCTGCCGAAGCGGCTGATCCCGCACGGGCCCGAGCGTCGCCGGACGAGGCCGTGGCGCTACTCGACCTTCATCGCCTGGAACGGCATGCGCGGCGCCGTGACGATCGCCGCCGCGCTGCTCGTCCCGCTCACCACCGACGCGGGCGAGCCGCTGCCCGGCCGCGGCCTGATCGTCTTCCTGGCGTTCGCGGTCGTGCTCGCGACGCTCGTCGGGCAGGGCCTGTCGCTGCCGTACCTGATCCAGGCGCTGGGGATCGAGTCCGACGAGGCGGCGGCCGACAACGAGGAGTCGCAGGCGCGGATCCTCGCCGCCGAGGCGGCGCTCGTCGCGCCTCGACGAGCTCGAGAGCGAGGCGTGGGTACGCGACGACACGGCCGAGCGGATGCGCGGTCTCTACCGCTTCCGGATCGACCGCTTCCGCTCCCGCTCCGACCCGGACGGCGACGGCAAGATCGAGAAGCGCTCGCTCAAGTACCAGCGGCTGCGGCTCGAGCTGCTCGAGGCCGAGCGGCGCGCCGTCGTCGAGCTGCGGAACGCGGGCGAGATCCGGGACGAGGTGATGCGGAGGATCGAGCGCGACCTCGACCTCGAGGCCTCGCGCCTCGACGCGTAGGCCCACCCCGCCGCCCCCGGCGCGGAGTACGGCTTACCGCACCCCCTCAACACCGGCTACCCCGAGGCGCGCGCCATCGCCCCGGAGGCAGCCTTGGGGTCGACTCGTATCGAGAGGGGGACAGCGATGAGGTTCAACATCGCCTCGCAGGCCGGCCGTTGGAGTGCCGGCCACTGGAAGACGGCCGTCTCGGCCTGGCTCGCGTTCTGCGTCGCAGCGGTGGCGCTCGGCGCGGTGGCCGGGACGAAGATGCTGAAGGACTCCGACACCGCCGCGGGCGGGTCGAAGCAGGCGGAGCAGATCCTCAACCGCGCGGACTTCCCGAACCGCGCGAACGAGAGCGTGCTCGTCGAATCGAGGACGCAGACGCTGTCCGACCCGGCCTTCCGTGCCGCGGTCGCCGACGTGGTGCGCACGGTCACGAAGCAGCCGGACGTGCAGAAGGTGCGCTCGCCGTTCGCGCCCGGCAACGCCGGGCAGATCTCCGAGAACCGCCGCTCGGCGCTCGTCCAGTTCGAGATCAAGGGCGACGAGGAGTCGGCCGACGAGCGGATCCAGCCCGTGCTCGACGCCGTCGCGGGCGTGCAGGATCGCCACGACGCCTTCACCGTCGCGGAGTTCGGCTTCGCGAGCGCGAACGACGAGCTGAACGACACGCTCAGCAAGGACTTCCAGCGCGCCGAGTACTCGTCGCTGCCGGTGACGCTCGTGATCCTGCTCGTCGCGTTCGGCGCGCTCGTGGCTGCCGGGCTGCCGGTGCTGCTCGCCTTCTCGGGCGTGCTGCCGCCACCCGCTCGCAGGCTCTCCTCGCTCGCGAAGCCATCTCGTGCCCGCCGGCGACGCCACGCAGTCCGCTGATCCTCCTGATCGGGATGGCGGTCGGCGTCGACTACTCGCTGTTCTACCTCCGCCGCGAACGGGAGGAGCGCGCCCGCGGGGCCTCGCCTCGCGACGCGCTCGTCAACACGGCTCGCACGTCGGGGCACGCGGTGTTCATCTCGGGCCTGACGGTGCTGATCGCGATGGCCGGGATGCTCTTCACCGGCAACGCGGTCTTCACCTCGATCGCCGTCGGCGCGATGCTGATGGTCGCGGTCGCGCTGATCGGCTCGCTCTCGATCCTTCCGGCGATGCTCTCGAAGCTCGAGCACCGCGTCGACAAGGGAGCATCCTGATCCTCGGCCGGCGCAGCGGCCGCGAGTCGCGCGTATGGCGCCGACGACGCGCTCGGCCAGCGCGTGGATGTGCTCGGCTGCGGCCCGATGTGGTTCACGTTCGATTGCCCCTGTAGGGAGGCCGACGAGACCCAACGCGTGCACGCCACGCTCCTGCGCGATTACGCCGTCGACGTCACCTGCACCACGCCGTGAGACCCGGGCCGCGTCTCACCAGCTGCGGTACATTTGGCGGATGCTCGCGCTGCTCCTGGTGTGCCTTGCCGGCCAGACGCACGACCCCAGCGAAGACGTCGTAAGCACGTCCACGGTTGCCGTCCATCTCCGCGTCAAGACCGTGAACGGGGGACGCGTCCGACGGTGACAAGACGCTGCGGCCGCTCGACGATGTCGTCCTCATCGCCGAGAGCGAGGCGTCGCCGGCGCGCTACGCGTGGCAGCTCGTCGAGCGGCCTCCGACGTCCACAGTGGCGCTGGCGTTCCTCGACGACGGCGCGGAGCAGCGCTTCAGGTTCTTCATCGGCAAGCGCGTCGTCGCCGGCCTCGATGCAGTCGGCGCCTATCGCGTGCGGGTGAGCGTGACGACGCCGCGCGGTGACGCCGGCAGCGACGAGATCGAGCTGCGCGTTGCGTGGCCAGGCGGCAAGGGACCGCCGCCCGATACGCCCTCCAACGCGCCCGACGCGCGCCTCGTCATCGTCACGGACTCGGCGGTCGGCTGCACGGCCGGCGCGTGCGGCGCGTCTACGCTCGGGATCGCCGGCGGGCCAGCCGGCCTGGCCGTGGCCGCGCTCGCGCTTGGACCCACCATGACGGCCGGCGCGACGGCGGGCGCCGTGATTGGCAACGGCAACGCGGGGAGGACCACGACCTCGTCCCGTTCCCGCCGTCCTACCTCGGCGCGGCGCTCGAGGTGCTGGGGATTGTCGCGGCGGCCGGCGGTGCGTTCTTGGCGCCGACATCGTGGCTTCCTCCAGCAGCGACTCGCCGCCGGTCTTCCCCGCCTTCGCGCCGGCGCTGCCGGGCGTTGCGATGATCGCGGCGCCCTTTGCCACTGTGGGAATCGCGTGGCTCATTGCTCCGGACGAGGCCACCAAGGCCGCACCGACGCGATGATGCCGCTGCTCAGCCGACGCGCTTCTCGATGCGGCGCTCTCCGCGCATGTCTTTCACGGTATCGAGCAAGGTGACCATCGGGTCGCGCGCGGTGAAGCCCAGCGCGCGCTCGGCCTTGCGCGGGTCCACGTACCAGAAGGCGGAGGCGATCTCGGCCTCCACGGTGGTGACGGGGAGCTTGGCGCCGACGACGTCAGCGATGCGCTCGAGGAAGCCGATGCCGAACGTGGCCACGCGCTTGGGGAGCGGCACCGAGAGGGCAGGGCCGCGCACACCGCTCACCTGGCCGAGGCGCTCGAAAAATTCCTTGAACGTGCAGTTGAGGCCGCCGAGGAGGTAGCGCTCGCCGTTCTTGCCTTGCTCGAGAGCTGCCACCACGGTGTCGGCGACGTCGCGCGCGTCCACGAACGAGAAGCCGCCGGAGGGGACGATGGGCAGCTCGCGGTCGAGGAAGCGCTTCACGTCAGTGGTGGAGCTGCCGCGCGTGTCGCCGGGCCCGAGGGCAAGCGACGGGTTGAGCGTGACGAACTGGTGCGCGACGTGGTGGTGCGCAGGCAATCTTCGGCGACGCGCTCCGCGAGCCATTTGGAGAGGTAGTAGGGGAAGCGCGAGAGCTGCTCGAACGGGATGGGGTCATCCTCGCGATACACCATGTCGGGATTGCTGCCGCACGCGACGGTGCCCGAGGTGGAGAGGTGCACCACGCGCTTCACGCCGCGCTCGCACGCGAGCCCCACCACGTGGCGTGTGCCGTTCACGTGGAGCTTCATCATCAACGACGCGTCTTCCGACGAGCGCGACACGAGGCCCGCCCCTATCACCATGTCCACGCCGTCGAGCGCCTTGGCGACCGAGTCCTTGAGCAGCACGTCGCCGCGCACCACTTCCGCGCCGGCAGCGCGCAGCGCAGGCTCATCACCGCGACACAGGCAGCGGACGCGGTGGCCGGCGGCGCGCACGAGCGCGTCGACGGTGTGCCGCCCGATGAAACCGGTGCCGCCGGTGACGAGGATGGTTATGCGACGATTGGCACTCGAGGTCATCAGGCGTGCGCCTGCGTGCGTGAGGTGGCCGGCGACGCCGCGAGCGCGCGCTCGTTCCTGGCGGCGATGAGGCGCCACGAGTTGTCGTTGCGTGAGGTGAGCGAGTACGCGAGGCGCCGCGGACGTGGCCCAGCGCTCGACGTCACCCTTGGGGAGGTACTGCGCAAGCTGCGGGACGAGATGGTCGTAGACGATGTGCTCGAGATACGGGCGCGGAGACTCGAACAGGTGCCGCGCATACGCGTCGTAGGCGAAGCTCGTGGGCGTGGGGAACGCGCGCGCGTAGCCGTGCGCAGCAGCAGCGAGCTGAAGCGTGAGCACTTTCGTGAGCGCGTAGAGCGCGGCGTCGGGCATGCGGCTCGTGATGAGCTTGCGCACGGGCGACACGATGTTCTCGATCCACTCGTTGTTCTCTTTGCCGTACACCCAGACGGCGAGCGCGCCGTCCTCCTTGACGACGTCGAGGAGCGCGGCGAAAGCGCCCTCGGGGTCGGGCGTGTGGTGCACCACCCCGATGGAGTAGCAGGCGTCGAACGCGGGCTCGGTCTGCGCCACGCCGTTCTTCGGCTTCATCGGGACGAAGGGCAGCCGAAGATGTCGCCGCGCACCACGTGCACGTGCTTCAGGTGCCGCGTGTTCTCGAAGGCCGCGTGCGCGATCTCCGAGTAGTCGAAGCCCACCAGCGTCCTGGTCTGCGTGCGGCGCCGCGGCCGCCAGCCAGCGGCCCATGCCGCAACCGGCGTCGAGGACCACCTTGCCCTGGAGCGACTCGGGCTCCATGGGCACGATCCAGTCGCGGAAGAGCTCATCGTTGAGCGCGGGCTGCGCCATGATGACGTCGCTGTAGCGGCGCCAATTGGCGGCGAAGCCGCTGGTGGTCTGCTCCACCTCGCGCTTGCCGGTCTCGATGACGAAGTCGGGCACGCCCTCGATGATCTGGTACGACGCGCCGCACGCAGCGCACGTGAGCGACCCGGTGATGATGTGCGCGCCGGCAGCCTTCCCCGCATGGAGTTGCAGCGCCTTCTTGCAGGCGGGGCAGCACAGCAGCTCGAGGAGAGGTTCCCGCATGACGCCTTAGAGGTTGAACAACTGGAGGAACGTGGTGAGCAGCTCGGGGTCGTTGGTCTTGACCGTGCCGTTCAGGAACTCGCTCACGTCGGGGATGTAGTGCTCGCGCATGATCTTCGTGAACATCTTCACGTCGGTCTTGAACACGCAGTCGGCCTTGCCCTCCACCTTGTCGTTCACGATCTGCAGCCCTCGCGGGTGACCACCACGGTCCACTTCGCTTCCTTGCCCTCACCGAGGGAGAAGTAGAAGGTGGCGGGCTCCTTCACCGAGTCGGCCTGGAAGCGCTTCTCGAGGTCACCGAAGATCTCGCGCAGCGCCTTGCCGCTCTCGCTCTCGCCGTTGCCATGTCCGTTCGCGTGGCCGTTGCCGTTGAGGTGCGCGTGGCCGTTGGGCTTGGCGCGCCCGAGCGCGTCGTCGAGCGCGCGCTCCAGGTGGAACGCGCGGCGATTGCGCAGCGCCTCCACGGCCTTCTGCACCACGAGGACGGTCTTGTTGCACGCGGCCGACAACCGCAGCCCTTGCGCGTCGGTGGCCGCCTTGAGCACGCTGGCGGGGATGACCTCGCCGATGCGCATGGCGACGTTTCTGTTGCGCGGGACGAACGCGCCGCGCGGCATGGAGCGATACGTGCCCTCCACGTACACGGGGAGGATGTCGACGTCGTGGCGCAGCGCGAAGTAGCCAACGACGGACTGAACGCCGCCACTCGCCGGTGGTCGTGCGCGTGCCCTCGGGGAAGATGAGCACCGTCTTGCCCTGGTCGAGCATCTCGCCGGCCTGACGCTCGCTTGCGCGCAGGCCGTTCTTGCGATCGATGGCGCGAGGTTGGTGAGGTTCTCGAAGTACGCCTGCGAAGCGTTGCCCTCGAAGAAGTAGTCCTGCGCGGCGAGCGTCACGATGTCCTCGCCGTAGGTGCCGAGCGCGTACTTCACGAGCCCCATGTCGAGGTGGCTCGCGTGGTTCGCGGCGACGATGGTGTTCCGGTTGTGCGGGATGTTCTGCTCGCCCTCCACCTCGACGTCGAGGCCCTTCTCGTAGAAGAGCCGCTGCATTTCGCCGAGCACGCCTTGACGGCGTCCTCCACGGGCGCGAACGCCTCGACGACCCGGTGCCCGTCCGCTACGTGTACTGGATGCAGGAGGCGGTCACCCAGAAGTTCGGCGGCACGCTCGTCGGCGACCGGCCGATCTGGCCCGACCTCAAGCGCGTGATGGGGAACACCCTGCAGCTGATCGTGGCTGCGGAGGTGCTCGCCATCCTGCTCGCGATTGCGATCGGGGTGTACTCGGCCGTTCGCCAGTACTCGGCGTTCGACTACGCCGCCACGACCTTCAGCTTTCTGGGGCTCGCGACGCCTGTCTTCTGGTTGGCGCTGATGCTCCAGGTGCTCGTCGTCAACATCTTCATCGAATCGGGGCACCGCATCTTCTACGTGGCCCAGCTGAGCTCGCCGGATCCGGGCGGCGGCTACCACTTCCTGCTCGACCGGATGCAGCACCTCGCCCTGCCGGTCTTCGTCCTCGCGGTCGCGAACATCGCCGCGTACAGCCGCTTCATGCGCGCGTCGATGCTCGAGGTGATCAACTCGGACTACGTGCGCACCGCCCGCGCGAAAGGCCTGAAGGAGCGCGGGGTGATCATGCGCCACGCCTTCCGCAACGCGCTCATCCCGCTCGTCACGCTCGTCGCGCTCAACTTCGGCGGCCTGCTGAGCGGCGCGGTGATCACCGAGACGGTCTTCCAGCTCGACGGGATGGGCTATTACTTCATCAACGCGCTCGGGGAGTCCGATCCCTACCCGATCATGGCCTGGCTGATGATCACGTCGATCATGATCGTGATCGGCAACCTGCTCGCCGACATCCTGTACGGCGTCCTCGACCCGAGGGTGCGTTATGAGTAGGCAGCGAGACATGGAGCGGGACCTCTACGACACCGCGCTGACCGACGGCGCGAAGGAGATCCCGCAGGCGATCGGGATGCCGAACGACCCGATGATCATCGCCGCGGACGTCACGCTCGCGTACGAGTCCGGCCTCAACATCGAGGCCCGCAGCCAGTGGGGCTACGTGTGGCGCCGCTTCCTCCGCCACAAGCTCGCGATGGCGAGCGCAGCCGTGCTCGCGGTTATCTTCCTGCTCGCGATCTTCGCGCCCCAGGTCGCGCCGTACCGCTACGACGAGATCGACCTCGAGGCGCTCTACTCGCCGCCGCACTTCGAGACGTGGAACCTGCTCAGCCCGAAGAACCACCTCTTCGGCACCGACCTGCTCGGCCGTGACTACTTCAGCCGCGTGATCTACGGCATCCGAACGTCGGTCTGGGTCGCGCTCGTGGTCGCCGGGCTCTCGACCGTCATCGGGACCGCGATCGGCGCGATCGCCGGCTACTTCGGTGGCGTCAGCGACAACCTGCTCATGCGGATCACCGACCTGTTCCTGACGCTGCCGACGCTCGCGGTGCTGCTCGTCGCGGCCGCGTACCTGGGGCAGGGCGACCCACTGCGCGTCGCAATCATCCTGGCGCTCCTGTTCTGGACGCCGCTGGCCCGGATCGTGCGAGGGATCTTCCTCTCCTTACGAGAGAAGGAGTACGTCGAGGCGGCCAAGGCGCTCGGCTCGCCTGACCGCCGGATCATCATCCGGCACATGCTCCCGAACACCCTCGGCCCGATCATCGTCAACGCGACGCTGCTGATCGCGACCGCGATCCTCGTCGAGGCGGCGCTGTCGTTCCTCGGCTTCGGCATCCAGCCGCCGACGCCGGCGCTCGGCAAGCTGATCGACGACGGCCAGAGCGAGGGCCTGAAGCTGTGGTGGCTCGTGACGTTCCCGGGGCTCGTGATCGTGCTGATCGCCCTCTGCATCAACTTCATCGGCGACGGCCTCCGCGACGCGCTCGATCCGACCCAGCGCAGGGTCCGAACGTAGGTGGCCGATCCGCTTCTGAGCATCCGCGACCTGACGGTCGAGTTCGACACGGACGACGGCGTCGTGCACGCCGTGACGGGCGTCACGTACGACGTCTTCCCGGGGGAGACCCTCGGCATCGTCGGCGAGTCGGGCTCGGGGAAGAGCGTGAGCACGATGTCGCTGCTCGGGCTGATCCCGCAGCCGCCGGGACGGGTCGTCTCCGGCGAGGCGATCTTCGACGGGCGCGACCTCCTCAAGATCAAGAAGTCCGAGCTCCGGAGGATCCGCGGCGGCGCCGTCTCGATGGTCTTCCAGGACCCGATGACGTCGCTCAACCCGGTCTTCAAGGTCGGTAGCCAGATCTCCGAGGCGCTCGTCGCGCACGGGCACAACGAGAAGGCGGCGCAGGTGCGCGCAATCGAGCTGCTCCAGATCGTCGGCATCCCGAACCCCGAGCAGCGGGCGACCCAGTACCCGCACGAGTTCTCGGGCGGGATGCGGCAGCGCGCGATGATCGCGATGGCGATCGCCAACGAGCCGAAGCTCCTGATCGCCGACGAGCCGACGACCGCGCTCGACGTGACGATCCAGGCGCAGATCATCGAGGTGATGAAGAAGGCGCAGGAGGAGACGCACGCGGCGACGATCCTGATCACGCACGACCTCGGGCTGATCGCCGAGCTCGCCGATCGGGTCGTCGTGATGTACGGCGGCCGCGTCGTCGAGCAGGGTGACGTGCATACGATCTTCGCGTCGCCGCGGCACCCGTACACGATCGGGCTGATGGAGAGCCTCCCGCGGCTCACGGTCGACGAGGACTGGCTCCGCCCGATCCCCGGCCAGCCGCCGAGCCTGATCGCCGTGCCGCCCGGCTGCGCGTTCCACCCGCGCTGCTTCCTCGCGCAGGGGCGCGAGCGCTGCCGCACGGAGGTCCCGCCGCTCCGGCCGATCGAGGAGTCGGGGCACCTCTCGGCGTGCCACTTCGCCGAGGAGCTGATCGGACGCGGCTCGAAGCTGCACGAGACCGTCGAGGCCTCGTCGTGACGACCACCGCCGCGGAAGCCGCCGCGCTCACGCGCGCAACCGAGGGCTCGGAGATCCTGCGCGTCGAGGGCCTCGTCAAGCACTTCCCGATCCGTGCGGGTCTGTGGAAGCGCCAGGTTGGTCAGGTGCATGCGGTCGACGGTGTCGACTTCACCCTGACGGCCGGCGAGACGCTCGGCCTGGTGGGCGAGTCCGGTTGCGGCAAGTCGACGCTCGCGCGCACCGTGATCAAGCTGCTCGAGCCGACGGACGGCCACGTCACCTTCAACGGTCAGGACATCACCGAGTACACCCGTCGTCAGATGCGGCCCGTGCGGCGCGAGCTGCAGATCGTCTTCCAGGACCCGTACGCGTCGCTCAACCCGCGCATGACCGTGCGCGAGATCGTCGCAGAGCCGCTCCGCATCCACGGGCAGTACCGCGGCAAGCAGGGTCGCCAGCGCATCGACGAGCTGCTTCGCACGGTCGGCCTGAGCCCGGAGCACGGCAACCGCTTCCCGCACGAGTTCTCGGGCGGCCAGCGGCAGCGCATCGGCTTCGCGCGCGCGCTCGCCCTCAATCCGCAACTGCTCGTGCTCGACGAGCCGGTGTCGGCGCTCGATGTCTCGATCCGCGCGCAGGTCGTCAACCTGCTCGAGTCGCTGCAGCGCGACTTCGGCCTCACCTACATCTTCGTCGCCCACGACCTGTCGCTCATCCGCCACGTCGCCGACCGCGTCGCCGTCATGTACCTCGGCAAGATCGTCGAGATCGGCAACCGAAGCGACGTCTACGAGAAGCCGGCGCACCCGTACACGCAGGCGCTCCTCTCGGCGGTGCCGATCGAGGATCCCGCGCTGCGCGGGAAGCGGGAGCGGATCGTGCTCACCGGCGACGTCCCGAGTCCGGCGAATCCGCCGTCCGGGTGCAGGTTCCGCACGCGCTGCTGGAAGGCGCAGCCGATCTGTGCCGAGGAGGAGCCTGCCCTGATCGACCGCGGGCAGGGGCATCCGAGCGCCTGCCACTTCGCTGAGGTCATGAAGCCGCTCGACACCGAGGCCGACCTGGGCCCGGCTTCGACTTCAGTTTGAGCGCCGATCCGCCGAGTACCTAATATGAGGATTCGGGGATCTTGCTAACTCCCGGCAGGATCGGCCGTCAGACTCCCTAGGAAATGGCACGTTTGGCTCTCACGCGGACACGAGCTTGCGACCAGGCACGGTCGCTCGTTTCGCTGCAGCTCGACGACGAGCTCTCGGAGCTCGAGGGCGCGCTCCTCGAGGCCCATCTCGGCGGCTGCGACGCCTGCCGCGAGTTCGCGGCCGACGCCGCGCAGGCGACACGGGAGCTTCGCCAGGCGCCGCTCGAGCGGCTCGCGCAGCCGATCTGGCTGCCCACGCCTCGCCGCCGCGCGTACCTCCGCGGCCTCCAGACGGCCGCGGCCGGAGCGGTCGCCGCGGCGGCAGTCGTCGCCGGGGTCGTCGGCATCACGCCGGCGCTGCTCGACGACTCGGGCTCCGCGGGCCGTTCCGCCGGTCGGCTCTACGAGCCGGTCAAGCCGCGGGTCGAGCTCCAGCTCTACCGCCGCGCGCAGCCGAACGAGGGCCCGGCCGGCCCCGTCATCCCCGTTTAGGAGGGCTTGGCGAAACGGGCGCTGTGCCGCCGGGCCGCGCTGGGCGGCGCGATGCGGCGTCCTCAGTCGCGCCCGTATCCAGTGGATACGAACGCTCCCTGCGTCCTTGCCTCGCACCGCCCATCGCACCCCGGCAACGAGGCCCGCTCCGCCAAGCCCTCCTGGCGCGGCCTTCCACCCCGCTCGATAGAATCGACGGTGCGCTTCGGCGCATCCTTTGACCTGACCGCTCGAGCTTCGTAGGAGGCGCATGTCCACCCGGGAAAACGGCACCGTCGGCAAGATCGTCGAGATCAAGGGCGTCGTGATCGACGCCGTCTTCCCGGACGAGCTGCCCGAGATCAACAACGCGGTGTCGATCGAGCGGCCCGACAACGGCGGCACGCTGATCGCGGAGGTCCAGCAGCACCTCGGCGACGATCGCGTCCGAGCCGTCGCGATGGACTCGACCGACGGTCTCGCGCGCGGCACCGACGTCACCGACACCGGTGGCCCGATCAGCGTGCCCGTCGGCGACCAGACGCTCGGCCACCTCTGGAACGTGATCGGCGACCCGGTCGACAACTCCGAGGTGGAGGCGGGCGGCGAGCGCTGGCCGATCCACCGCGATCCGCCGGAGTTCCGCGAGCTCTCGCCGACGATGGAGATCTTCGAGACCGGCATGAAGGTCGTCGACCTCGTCGCCCCGTTCGTACGCGGCGGCAAGATCGGCCTGTTCGGCGGCGCCGGGCTCGGCAAGACGGTCCTGATCCAGGAGCTGATCCACAACGTCGCGATGCAGCACGGCGGCGTGTCCGTGTTCGCCGGCGTCGGCGAGCGCACGCGCGAGGGGAACGACCTCTGGCGCGAGATGACGGAGACCGGCGTCATCGACAAGGTCGCGCTCGTCTACGGTCAGATGAACGAGCCGCCGGGCGCCCGCCTGCGCGTGGGCCTGTCCGCGCTGACGATGGCCGAGTACTTCCGCGACGAGGGGCAGGACGTGCTGCTCTTCATCGACAACATCTTCCGCTTCGTGCAGGCGGGCTCCGAGGTCTCGGCCCTTCTCGGCCGGATGCCGAGCGCCGTCGGCTACCAGCCGACGCTCGCGACCGAGATGGGCCAGCTGCAGGAGCGCATCACCTCGACCCGGACGGGGTCGGTCACGTCGGTGCAGGCGATCTACGTGCCGGCCGACGATCTCACCGACCCGGCGCCCGCGAACACGTTCGCGCACCTCGACGCGTTCATCGTGCTCTCGCGCCCGATCTCGGAGAAGGGGATCTACCCGGCGATCGACCCGCTCGACTCCTCGTCGCGCGCGCTCGACCGCACCGTCGTCGGCGACGAGCACTACGACACCGCGACGCGCGTGCAGGAGATCCTCCAGCGCTACAAGGATCTTCAGGACATCATCGCGATCCTCGGCATGGACGAGCTCTCCGACGAGGACAAGCTCGTCGTGCAGCGCGCGCGCAAGGTCGAGCGCTTCCTCTCGCAGCCGATGAACGTCGCCGAGGCCTTCACCGGCCAGCCGGGTGTCTACGTGCCGGTCGAGGAGACGATCAAGGGCTTCCGCGAGATCATCGAGGGCAAGCACGACGACCTCAACGAGCAGTCCTTCTACATGGTCGGCACGATCGACGAGGCGCTCATGAAGGCCCGCGGCGAGGATCCGGTCGAGGCCCGCCGCAAGCAGCGCGAGTCCGCCGGCGCCGCCGCCTAGTGGCCCTCCCGGCTCCCTCCACCGGCGCCCGGCCCGCGATCACGCTGCGCGCTGCGGCGTCCTCAGTCGCGCCCGTGCTCTCCAGCACGAGCGCTCCCTGCGTCCTTGCATCGCTTGGTGCTCGCGAACCGGGCATCCGGCGATGGAGCCGGAAGGGCCACTGATGTCTGCCCGTCCGCGGTTCGAGGTCTCGCTCGTCACGCCGGAGGGCGCGGCGTTCGAGGGCGACGCGGAGATGCTCGTCGTGCCCGGCGCGGCCGGTGAGATCGGCGTGCTCGCGCGGCACGCGCCGCTCATCGCCACGTTGAAGGCGGGCGCCACGCGCGTCCATCTCGGCTCCGACCGCGTCGATGAGTTCGCGACGGGCCCCGGGTTCTTCACGGTCGAGCAGGACCGCGCGATCGCACTCGTCGACCATGCCGTCCGCGCGAACGAGATCGACGCCGAGGACGCACAGCGCCAGCTCGACGAGGCTCAGGCGGAGCTCGAGCGGATCGAGAGCGGCGAGTCGACCGCGGACCGGTGGGTCGTCGAGCAGCGGGTCGTCCACGCGCAGACGCAACTCGACGTCGCGACGGGAGCGGCGGATCTCCATCGTCTGTTCCGCGCCAGCATGAACCGGGGCTCGTAGGGTCGGCTGCTACGCTCTTCGCTACCTGGAGAGCTTTGAAGGCAGCTTGGCGACCAGGATAAAAAACGCCTAAAGAGCCGAGAGCTCCCGCTCCCGACCTCTCTAGGCGGGAGCGTTTTTCGTGAGCGACCGGATCGAACAGCTGAAGGAGCTTCTCGCGCGGCGGATCGTCGTGCTCGACGGCTCGTGGGGCGTCCTCATCCAGCGCGACGTGCGTGGGGAGGAGGCGTACCGCGGCGAGCGGTTCCGCGACCATCCGCGCGACGTCGCCGGCGATCCCGACCTGCTCAACCTCACGCGGCCGGAGGTGGTGCTCGGCATCCACCGCGACTACTTCGCGGCCGGTGCGGATATCGCGACGACGAACACGTTCACGGCGACGACGATCGGCCAGGCCGACTATGCGCTCGAGGACGCGGCGTACGAGATGAGCGTCGAGGGAGCGCGCCTGGCGCGGCAGGCGGCGGACGAGCTCGACCGGCCTGCCTGGGTCGCCGGCTCGATCGGCCCGCTCAACGTCTCGCTCTCGGTGTCGCCGCGCGTCGACGACCCGACCTTTCGCTCGCACACCTTCGACCAGGTGGTCGAGACCTACGCGTCGCAGATCCGGGCGCTCGTCGAGGGCGGCGTCGACCTGCTCCTGATCGAGACGATCTTCGACACGCTGAACGCGAAGGCCGCCGTCGCGGCCGCGCTCGACGTCGCGCCCGACGTTCCGCGCTGGATCTCGTTCACCGCGATCGACAAGAGCGGCCGCAACCTCTCGGGCCAGACGGTCGAGGCGTTCTGGACGGCGGTCGAGCATGCGGAGCCGCTCGTCGTCGGCGTCAACTGCTCGCTCGGCGCGACCGAGATGCGCCCCTTCGTCGAAGGGCTGTCGCGGATCGCCGACACCTACGTCTCCTGTCATCCGAACGCCGGGCTGCCGAACGAGATGGGGCTGCACGACGAGCAGCCGCACGACACGAGCGCGTTCCTGCGGGAGTTCGCGGCTGACGGGCTCGTGAACGTCGTGGGCGGCTGCTGCGGCACGACGCCCGACCACGTCACCGCGATCGTGGCCGCGGTCGACGGGCTCGCTCCGCGCGCGATCCCGACCGGTGTCCATAACCCGCACTTCAGCGGCATGGAGCCGTTCGAGATCGGCCCCGACACCGGCTTCGTCATGGTCGGGGAGCGCACGAACGTCACCGGCAGCGCCCGCTTTCGCCGGATGGTCGAGGCGGACGACTGGTCGGGCGCGCTCGAGGTTGCGGTCGAGCAGGTGCGCGGCGGCGCGAACCTCCTCGACGTGAACATGGACGCCGACCTGCTCGACGGCGTCCAGGCGATGACGACCTTCCTCAATCTGATCGCCACCGAGCCCGAGGTCGCGCGGATCCCGATCATGGTCGACAGCTCGCGCTGGGAGGTGCTCGAGGCGGGGCTGAAGTGCCTCCAGGGCAAGGGCGTCGTCAACTCGATCTCGCTCAAGGAAGGCGAGGAGGCGTTCCTCGACCAGGCGCGGCTGGCCCACCGGTACGGCGCCGCCGTGATCGTGATGGCGTTCGACGAGCAGGGGCAGGCCGACACGGTCGAGCGGAAGGTGGCGATCTGCGGGCGCGCGTACGACCTTCTCACCGAGCAAGCCGGCTTCGCCGCCGAGGACGTCATCTTCGACCCGAACGTGCTCGCGGTCGCGACGGGCATCGAGGAGCACGACGACTACGCGAAGGCGTTCATCGAGGCGCTGCCGCTGGTCAAACAGCGCTGTCCCGGTGCGCGTACCTCCGGCGGCATCTCGAACCTCAGCTTCAGCTTCCGCGGCAACGACGTCGTCCGCGAGGCGATGCACGCTGCCTTCCTCTTCCACGCGATCCAGGCCGGGCTCGACATGGGCATCGTCAACGCCGGCCAGCTCGCGGTGTACGAGGACATCGACCCCGAGCTGCTCGAGCACGTCGAGGACGTGATCTGGAACCGCAGGCCCGACGCGACCGAGCGTCTGGTCGAGCTCGCGAGCCGGGTCCAGGGGGAGGGAGCCCGCCGCGAGGTCGACCTCTCGTGGCGCGAAGCGAGCGTCGAGAAGCGGCTCCAGCACGCGCTGATCCACGGGATCGTCGACTTCGTCGAAGACGACACCGAGGAGGCGCGCCAACGGTTCAGCCGACCGATCGAGGTGATCGAGGGGCCGCTGATGAGCGGCATGCAGGTCGTCGGCGACCTCTTCGGCTCGGGCCGGATGTTCCTGCCCCAGGTGGTCAAGAGCGCGCGTGTGATGAAGCGTGCCGTTGCCTACCTGGAGCCGTTCATGGAGCTCGAGAAGCAGGCGGGGAACGGCGGCGGCGGCGCTCAGGGCCGCGCCGTGCTCGCGACCGTGAAGGGCGACGTGCACGACATCGGCAAGAACATCGTCGGGGTCGTGCTCGGCTGCAACAACTACGAGGTCGTCGACCTCGGCGTGATGGTCCCGGCGGAGAGGATTCTCGACACGGCCGTCGAGCTCGGGGCGGACGTCGTCGGCCTTTCCGGCCTGATCACGCCGTCGCTCGACGAGATGGTGAGCGTCGCACGCGAGATGGAGCGGCGAGGGCTCGACCTCCCGCTCCTGATCGGCGGCGCGACGACGTCGAAGCAGCACACCGCCGTGAAGATCGCGCCCGTGTACGGCCAGCCGGTCGTGCACGTGCTCGACGCCTCACGCGTGGTCGGCGTGATGTCCGACCTGCTCGACGTCGAACGGCGCGTGCGCCTCGACCGCGAGAACCGCGAGCTCCAGGACCGCCTCCGCGAGCAGTACGCCGACAAGGAGCGCAAGCCGCTCGCGCCGATCGCGGCCGCGCGAGCGAACGCGCCGCGCCTCGACTTCGAGCACTTGCCGACCCCGTCGTTCACCGGCCGCCGGATCGTCGAGCCCGACCTCGAGACGCTCGTGCGCTACATCGACTGGCAGTTCTTCTTCCACGCGTGGGAGCTGAAGGGCAAGTTCCCGGCGATCCTCGAGCAGCCGGCGGCGCGCGAGCTGTACGACGACGCGCTCGCGCTCCTCGACCGCATCGTTCGCGGCTCTGAGCTCCAGGCTCGAGGGGTCTACGGCTTCTGGCCCGCCCGCCGGGACGGCGACGACGTCGTGCTCGAGGACGGCACGCGCTTCCACTTCCTGCGCCAGCAGACCGAGTACGGCGATTCCCGCCCGAACCGCTCGCTCGCCGACTTCGTCGCTCGGACCGGCAAGGACCACCTGGGCGCGTTCGCCGTCTCGATCCACGGCGCCGACGAGCTCGCAGCCCGCTACGAGGCCGAGCACGACGACTATCACGCGATCATGGTCAAGGCCCTCGCAGACCGTCTCGCGGAGGCCTTCGCCGAATACCTGCACGCCGTCGCCCGTCGCGAGTGGTACGAGACCGGCCCCGAGCCGACGAACGAGGACCTGGTCGAGGAGCGCTACCACGGGATCCGCCCGGCGTTCGGCTACCCGGCCTGCCCCGACCACTCCGAGAAACGGACGCTCTTCGCGTTGCTCCAGGCGGGCGACGCCGGCCTCCAGCTGACGGAGAGCTGCGCCATGCTCCCGGCCTCGGCCGTCTCCGGGATCTACCTGGCCCATCCGGACGCCCGCTACTTCAGCATCGGCCGCGTGGCACGAGATCAGGCCGAGGATTACGCCGCCCGGAAAGGCCTCCCGCTCGAGGAGGTCGAACGGTGGCTGGCGCCGAATCTTGCTTACACGCCGCAACCGGAGCCGGCGCTATCCTGACCGCCGGGGACGCCTGCGAGGCGTCCTTTTTTCCAGTCGATGAAGACGACGCTCAAGAGAGGAATCGGCCGTGCCGCCGAGCTGAACGGGAACGGCCGCGCCGTCTACCCGCCCGCCGTCGCCGCGCCGATGCGCCGCTACCGTCAACCCGAGCCCGGGAGGCGGAGCTGGGGTCTCCTCTTCGGGAAGATCGTCCTCTGGATCGTGATCGCGGCGCTCATGCTCGCGGGCGGGATCGCGGGCGGCACGTACCTCTACGTCGAGCAGGACATCGCCGCCAGCCTCGGCCCCCGCTCGGCGGACGTGAAGGTCGCCCAGCGTGAGCTCGACGCCGTCATCCCCGGCGAGGCGACGACGGCCCTCGTCCTCGGATACGACAAGCGCGCCGGCATCGAGGGCGCGGAGACCGGCCACTCCGACACGCTGATGCTCGTCCGGGCCGACCCGGACCTCGAGACGGTGACGATGCTCTCGTTCCCGCGCGACCTGCTCGTCAATATCTACGGCTGCAAGAACCGGGGGCCCTGGGTCTCACGGATCAACGACGCGTACGGCGCGTGCGGCTCGACGGCCGCGATCGAGACGGTCCGGCACTTGACCGGGCTGCCGATCAACTTCCTCGTCACCGTCAACTTCCGCGGTTTCAAGCAGGTCGTGAGCCATCTCGGCGGCGTCTGGATGGATGTCGACCGCCGCTACTACAACCCGCCCGGCACCGGCTACGCGGCGATCGACCTCCAGCCCGGCTACCAGAAGCTGAACGGCTCGAGGGCGCTCGACTACGTCCGTTACCGCCACACCGACTCCGACCTCTACCGCGTGGCGCGGCAGCAGCTGTTCCTGAAGGCGGTCAAGCAGCGCGCCGCCGACTTCCCCGTGCTCGACCTCCCGCGCCTCGTCAAGTCGGTGACGTCCAACGTCGAGGTCGGGAAGGGCGACGGCACGCGCTTCGACGCGAAGGCGATCCTCGACTACGCGCTCTTCGCCTACCAGCTGCCGGCGGGTCATGTCTTCCAGTCGAAGATCGACATCGGCTGCTACCAGGGCTACAACGAGCTGACCGTCGCCGCGTCGTGCGTGCAGGCCGCCGTGAACGACTTCGGGCACCCCGACGTCGACGCGCCGCTGAAGGCGACCGACGTCGCGCTGCAGCGCAAGCGGGCCGACAACGCGCCGCCGCCCTCCCAGACGAGCGTGACGGTGCTGAACGGGAACGGCCAGGCCGGGTCGGCCGCGGCCGCCGGCTCGCAGCTCGCGTCGCGCGGCTACCAGATCGTGACCGGCGGCGACGGGAACGCGCCGAGCTGGGAGTACTTCCGCACCGAGGTCTACTACCAGGGCACGCCGAAGGCGCTCGCCGCGGCGCGGAAGGTCGGGAAGCTCTTCGGCGACGCGCGCGTCCAGCCGCTTCCACCGGAGATCTCGCCACTCGCGAACAACGCGCTCGTGACGGTCGTCGTCGGGCAGACGTACCACGGGAGCATCGCTCCGTCCGCCGCCGACCGTACGCCGACACGCACGCCGCCGAACGTCCGGCACGACACCTCCGCCATCCCGCTCCTCGCGCAGGCGCGAAAGCGCGTCCCCTACCGCCTCTTCGCGCCGACGGTGATCGAGTCGAGCTCGCGGCTCGACGACACGACGCCGATCCGCGTCTACAAGCTCGGCGACCACAATGCCGTCCGCCTCACGTATACGAACGGGATCGGGGACTTCTGGGGCGTCCAGATGACCGACTGGGAGGATGCGCCGGCCCTCAGCGACCCGAACGACTCGACCAAGGTCAAGCGGCGTACGTATCGCCTCTACTACAACGGCTCGCACCTGCACATGGTCGTGCTCGATACGGGCGACGCGACGTACTGGGTCACGAACACCGTCCTCGACAAGCTCTCGAACGAGACGATGCTGGCGATCGCGAAGGGTCTCCAGCCGCTCTCCGGCTAGGCTCCGGCCGTGTCCAGGATCGGCGTCTTCGGCGCGGGGTACGTCGGGCTCGTCACGGCGGCCTGCCTCGCCGAGCTCGGCCACGACGTGGTCGTGCGCGACGTCGTGCCGGAGAAGATCGAGCGGCTGAAGCGCGGCGAGGTGCCGATCTTCGAGCCGGGCCTCGACGAGCTGATCGCGAAGAACGAGGAGCGGCTGACGTTCACGCTCGACGCGTCCGAGGCCGTGGTCGGCGCCGACTTCGTCTTCGTCTGCGTCGACACGCCGCCCGTTCCGTACTCGGGCGATGCGGACCTCTCGCGCGTCTGGACGGTGGTCGAGGAGCTGCCGAGCGTCGAGGGCCGGCCGATCCTCGTGATGAAGAGCACCGTGCCCGTCGGGACCGGGGAGAAGGTGCGCACGGCGCTCGACCAGCGCGGGCTCGAGCACGTCGGCTACGTCTCGAACCCGGAGTTCACGGCCGAGGGGCGCGCCGTGCGCGACTTCATGGAGCCCGACCGCGTCGTCGTCGGCGCGTTCGACGAGGAGCACGCCGAGCGGCGTCGCGGGGTTGTACGCAGAGCTCGACAGCCCCATCGTCCGCATGGACGTCCATTCGGCCGAGATGGTCAAGCTCGCCTCGAACGCGTTCCTGATGACGCGCATCAGCTTCATCAACGAGATCGCGAACGTGTGCGAGGCGACCGGCGCGGACGTCGTCAAGGTCGCCGAGGGGGTTGGCCTCGACCAGCGGCTCGGGCCGCACTTCCTGCGCGCCGGCGTCGGCTGGGGCGGCTCGTGCTTCCCGAAGGACTCGCTCGCGCTCAAGCAGCTCGCTGCGAACTCCGGATACCACTTCCAGCTCTTGAACGCGGTGATCGAGGTGAACGAGCTGCAGAAGCGGCGGGTGATCGGCAAGCTGCAGCGCCACCTCGGGAAGCTGCGCGGCAAGCGCATCGCCCTCCTCGGGCTCGCGTTCAAGGCCGGGACGGACGACACGCGCGAGGCGCCGAGCCTCGTGCTCGCGTCGCGGCTGATCGCCGAGGGTGCGGAGGTCCGCGCGCTGGGACCCGGTCGTGGACGGCGCGTCGCTGATCCCGCAGGCGCAGTTCTCGACGACCGTGCAGGACGCGGTGCGCGGCGCCGACGCGGCCGTGATCGTGACCGAGTGGGACGAGCTGCGCGACCTCGCGCGGCCCGAGATCCGCGAGCTGATGGCCGGGCCGCTGATCGTCGACGGGCGCAACCTCCTCGACCCCGCCCAGGTGCGCGCGGCCGGGTTCGCGTATGAGGGCATCGGCCGGCCCGTCTCGCCGGGCGACGTGCTCGCCGAGACCCCCGAGCGCGATCCGAAGGTCGTCTAGTGGAGGCGATCCTCCTCGCGGGCGGCAAGGCCGAGCGCCTCGGCGACGCAGCGCAGGGCAGGCCGAAGGCGCTCGTCGACGTCGCGGGCCGTCCGCTCGCCGCGTACCAGATCCGCCGCCTCGCGGCCGCCGGCGTCGACCGCGTGATCGTCAGCTGCCGCGCCGGTCAGGAGGAGGAGTTCGAGCGCGCGCTCGAGGGCGTCGGCGTCGAGCTCGCCTTCGCCGGCGAGGAGGAGCCGCTCGGGCGCGGGGGAGGGCTGCAGCTTCGCGGCCGGGCTCCGGCGCGAGAGCGGACCGTGCTTCGCGCTCAACGGCGACGAGCTCTTCGACGTCGACCTCGAGTCCCTCCTCGCGCACCACCGTGACCGCGCCCCCGCCGCGACGATCAGCGTCGCGCCGCTCCCGTCGCCCTTCGGCGTCGTCGAGCTGGCCGACGACGACCGCGTCACGGGCTTCCGCGAGGCGCCGATGCTGCCCCACTGGGTGAACATGGGCCTGTACGTCCTCGACGACGAGGCGATCGAGCGGCTTCCGGAGAAGGGCGACCACGAGACGTCGACGTTCCCCGAGCTCGCCGAGGAGGGGAAGCTCCTCGCGTTCCGTCACGAGGGGCTCTGGCTGACCGTGAACACCCCGAAGGACCTGCGCGCCGCGGAGGAGCACTTCGCCGCGGCCGGACAGGTCTAGGATCGCCGGATCGACACCTCGCCGAACCTCAACTCCTTCGAGGCCTGGACCTTCGACCCGCGGCGTGTCGAGAAGCCGTGGGGCTGGGAGCTCATCTGGGCGCACACGGACGACTACGTGGGGAAGATCCTCTTCGTCCGCGCCGGGCACTCGCTGAGCCTCCAGTACCACGAGCAGAAGGACGAGAGCTGGTACGTCGAGTCGGGGCGGGCTCGGCTCGAGCTGGGTGGGACCGGCGATGCCGTCCTGAACGAGCAGGTGATCGCGCCGGGCGAGGCCTACCACTACCCTCCAGGCACGGTCCACCGGGTCACGGCGATCGAGGACACGACGATCCTGGAGGTCTCGACCCCGCAGCTCGACGACGTCGTCCGGCTCGAGGACGCCTACGGGCGAGCGGGCACCTCAGAACCTTAACACTCATGTGGTAAGGTCTCCTCCGTGGACGGACTCACGGTCGGAGAGGCCGCGGCGCGCACCGGCTGGTCGGCGCGGATGCTGCGCTACCTCGAGGGCGCCGGGCTCGTCGTCCCGCAGCGGACGGCGGCCGGGTACCGGCTCTACGGCCTGCGCGAGCTGAACCAGCTCCGCTCGCTCGCCGAGCTCCGGCGGCGGTTCGACGTCGACCTCGCCGAGATCGTGTTCGCGCGCCGCATGCGGCGCGAGCCCGACCTCCGCGCGAGCGTCGAGACGTGGCTGCACGGCAGCGGCGTCGACGCACTCGACTGGGAGCAGCGGAAGCACGAACGGCTGCTCGCGGCCTGACCCAGCACTGACCATCCGACGAGGGAAGAGGATTCGCTTTGGCTACGACACGCAGGCATGACGTGAAGGACCTGTCGCTCGCCCCCGAGGGCATGCGGCGCATCGAGTGGGCCGACCGGCAGATGCCGGTCCTGGCCACCATCCGGGAGCGCTTCGAGCGCGAGCAGCCGCTGGCCGGCTACCGCGTCTCGGCGTGCCTCCACGTGACGACCGAGACCGCCAACCTCATGCGGACGCTGAAGGCCGGCGGCGCGGACGTCGTGCTCTGCGCGTCGAACCCGCTCTCGACGCAGGACGACGTCGCCGCGGCGCTCGTCGAGGAGTTCGACATCGCCGTCTTCGCGATCAAGGGCGAGGACAACGACACCTACTACGCGCACATCGAGGCAGCGGTCGACCACAAGCCGCACATCACGATGGACGACGGCGCCGACGTGATCGGCGTCCTGCACTCGGCGCGCCGCGAGCAGCTCGGCGACGTGATCGCGGGCACCGAGGAGACGACCACCGGCGTCATCCGGCTGAAGGCGCTCGAGCGCGACGGCGCGCTCGGCTTCCCGGTGATCGCGGTCAACGACGCGTTCACGAAGCACCTGTTCGACAACCGCTACGGCACGGGTCAGTCGACGATCGACGGGATCATCCGCGCGACGAACGTCCTGCTCGGCGGCAAGCGCTTCGTCATTGCCGGGTACGGCTGGGTCGGCAAGGGCGTCGCGATGCGCGCGAAGGGCATGGGCTCGCACGTGATCGTGACCGAGGTCGACCCGGTCAAGGCGCTCGAGGCGTCGATGGACGGCTTCGAGGTGATGCCGATGGAGTCGGCCGCTGCGGTCGGCGACATCTTCTGCACGGCGACGGGCGACAAGTCGGTCATCCGCCGCGAGCACATCGAGCAGATGAAGGACGGCGCGATCATTGCGAACACCGGTCACTTCAACGTCGAGATCGACATCCCGGCGCTGCGGTCGCTCGCGACCGAGACGCGCGAGGCGCGCGCGTTCGTCGACGAGTTCACGCTCGCGAACGGCCGGCGGGTGTACCTCCTTGGCGAGGGGCGCCTGATCAACCTCGCCGCGGCCGAGGGGCATCCGGCGATCGTGATGGACATGTCGTTCGCGAACCAGGCGCTTGCCGCTGAGTATGCGGTCGTGCACGCGTCCGAGCTCGAGCGGAAGGTCTACTCGGTGCCGAGCGAGATCGACGCCGAGATCGCGCGGCTCAAGCTCGAGACGATGGGCGTCGAGATCGACAAGCTGACCGAGGAGCAGGAGCGCTACCTCGCGTCGTGGGACGAAGGGACCTGAGCTGAAGGCCCTTGTCCTCGCGGCGGGCTACGCCACCAGGCTCTACCCGCTGACGCAAACCATCGCGAAGCCGCTGCTCCCGGTCGGCGGGAAGCCGATGATCGACTTGCTCGTCGAGCGGATCCGGGAGGTCGGGTCGGTCGACGGGATCCACGTCGTGACGAATTCGAAGTTCGCGGGCGCCTTCTCCGAGTGGGCGCCCGCGGACGTCACCGTCCACGACGACGGGACGGCGAGTGAGGACGACCGCCGCGGCGCGATCGGCGACACGCAGTTCGTGATCGAGCACGCGGGGATCGACGACGATCTCCTCATCGTCGCCGGCGACAACCTCTTCGACTACAGCCTCGAGGCCTATGTCCAGTGGTGGCGCGGCAAGGGCGTGGCGAGCGCTGTCGCGCTCTACGAGCATCCCGACCTCGAGCTCGTCAAGCAGTACGGCGTTGTCGACATCGACGCGGACGAACGCGTCGTGTCGTTCGTCGAAAAGCCGCCGAACCCGGCGTCGAACCTCGCTGCGACCGCCTGCTACCTCTACCACCGCGAGCACCTGCCGCTGATCTCGACGTACCTCGCCGAGGGGAACTCGCCCGACCAGCCCGGGCGCCTCGTCGAGTGGCTCTACCGGCGTGTGCCGGTGTACGGCTACCGCTTCTCCGGGGAGTGGCTCGACATCGGCGACAAGAACCAGCTGCTCGAGGCGGACAACCGCGCGCGCGAGCTCACCGGGCTCCAGCCGCGGGCCGAGTACGTGCTGGACTAGCTCCCGCTACGCCCAGAAGGCGTCGAAGGCGATCGGGTCGCTCGGGTACGCGTCGACCGCAACGACCACGCCGGCGCGGATCGTGAACAGGAGAAGCTGGTCGATGTCGAGCTCGACGCCGCCGCGCGTCCCGCGCGCCCGGTAGAGCACGACCGCGCGCTCGCCGCTCTCGAGAACGTCGATCAGCTCGGAGCGGTACGTCCCGTCGCTGAGGCGCGGAAGCGAGCCGAGGAAGCGGATGATCGCGCGCCGTCCCCGGTGCTCACCGGCGAGACGGCTGCGACCCGCGACGTTCCAGACCGCGTCCTCGGCGAAGCACTCTCGGAGCGCAAACCCGTCGCGCCGCTCGAAGGCGTCGAAGATCCGCCGCGCGAGCGCCCCGGTCGACTCGGCCATCGCGCGAGCGTACCGTCGGAGTGCAGCCCCCACCCGATCAGGGTGGGGTCGCATCCCTCCGCCCTCGGCGGCGACGATACCGCTTCGCCGCGGCGTCATTCGCGCGCGGCTGTGCCGACTCTGTGCCGAGTGCGTGACGATCCATCCACACGCGGAGAGTTCGCGCGCGGCGCCGCTACGGTCGACACGTGCTCCTCGATCTCCTGCTGCCACCGCGGTGCGTCGTCTGCCGGCGCGGAGGCGCGCAGCTCTGCGCCGGCTGCGTCCGTGGGCTCCGCCGGCTCGCAGGTCCGGGCTGCGGTCGCTGCGGCGCGCCGACCGCCTGGCCCGTCCGCCGATGCCGCGAGTGCTCCGGACGGCGCCTCGCGTTCGCGCAGGCCACCGCCGCCGTGGTCTACGACGACGCCGCCCGTGCGCTCGTCGGAGCGTGGAAGGATCGCGGGCTCCGCGGGCTCGCCGCGCACGCCGCCGACGTCATCGTCGCGTCACTCGAGCCGCCGATGCGCGACCTCGAGCTGACGTACGTCGCCGCCGACCGCGAACGGCGGCGCCGGCGCGGCCACGACCCGCCGAAGGCCCTCGCACACGAGCTCGGCGCGCGCTGGGGCCCCGAGGTCCGGCCGCTCCTCACCCGGACCGGGCGAAGCAGGCCGCAGCGGGCGCAGTCGCTCGCGGCGCGGAGAGCGAACGTCCGAGGTGCGTTCGCGTCGGCGCGCTCGCCGCCGGCGATCGTGCTCGTCGACGACGTCTACACGAGCGGGGCCACCGTCAACGCAGCGGCGTCCGCACTCCGGCGCGCGGGTGCGCGGCACGTCGAGGTGATCACATTCGCACGGGCAGTTCGCGGGTATATGGTGAACCCCCAGGCTTGATCCCCGCCCGCGAGGAGGACGCGTTGCGACTTCAAGTGAAGGGCAGGAATCTCGAGGTCACCGACTCGATCCGCAGCTACGCCGAGCAGAAGCTCGCGAAGCTCAACAAGCAGCTCGGTGACGCGACGCTCGCCGAGCTCGAGCTCGCAGTCGAGAAGAACCCGTCGATCGCGGCGAACCAGGTCGCCGAGATCACCGTGTGGACGAAAGGCCCGACGCTGCGCGCGCGCGAAGCCAGCGCAGACATGCGCGCGTCGATCGACCAGCTGACCGAGAAGCTCGTCCGGCAGGTGCGGCACTACCGCGACAAGCGAAGCTTCCGCGGAAACCGCAACCACAACGTTCCCGCCGACGAAGGAGCGCCGCCGATGGCCGAGGACGACGAGCTCGACCGCCAGATCGTCAAGACGAAGACGTTCCCGGACAAGCCGATGACTGCCGAGGAGGCCGCCCTCCAGCTCGAGCTGATCGGCCACGACTTCTTCGTCTTCCGCAACGCCGACACGGGCGAGATCGGCGTCGTCTACCGACGCAGGGACGGAGGGTACGGGCTCATCGAGCCGCAGGCGTGACCGCGTTCTGGCGGCGCGAGAAGCCGCTCCACGAGCAGCTGGCGGAAGACGGGGGGATGACGCTGGCGCAAACGGGCGGCCGCGAGGTCGCGCCGTGGGACAAGGCGGGCATCCACGGTGTCCCGCGACCGCGGAAGTGGGACGCCGTCGTGAGCGCCGAGGCCGACCTCCCCGGCGACGCGGTGCACTTCGTCGCGCTCGAGGACCGGTCGCTGATCGTCGACGAGGACGTCCCGGACGACGAGCTGACGCCCCTGGCAGAGGCCGTCGAGACGCAGCTCGAGCCGCCGTACCGCGCCGAGGCGACGCGGCGCGGCGACCGCCTCTGGGCCGTCGGCGCGACGAAGATCACGACCGCGACGATCACGGACGAGATCGCCGGCGACACGGTCGAGCTGGCCATCCAGGACGGCGAACAGAGCCTCCTCGTCGACGGCGCGCTCGCATTCGGGCTGCTCCCCGGCATCGAGGCCCTCGCCGCGGGGATGCCGTCGTACGTCGTCCGCGCCGACCGGATCGACGGAGATCTCTGGGAGGTCCAGGTGGCGCCGCTCTGACCGCCGATCGCGCGATTCGGTCTTTCGACCCCGAGCGGCTACCCTAGGTCGAGCGTGGCTCAGGGACTCGGTTCCTTCGAGAAAGTCCTCCGCTTCGGCGAGGGACGCCGAATCAAGAGGTTGGCCGAGCAGGCCGCCTATGTCGGCACGCTCGAACCCGAGTTCGAGGCGCTCTCCGACGCCGAGCTTGCCGCGAAGACGGCCGAGTTCAAGCAGCGCCTCGAGAACGGCGAGTCGCTCGAGGACCTCCTCTTCGAGGCGTTCGCCGCCGTCCGCGAGGCGTTCAGGCGCACGATCGGCGTCCGGCTCTTCGACGTCCAGCTGATGGGCGGCATCGCCCTCCACGAGGGCGACATCGCCGAGATGAAGACGGGCGAAGGAAAGACGTTCGTCGCCGTGCAGCCGCTCTACCTGAACGCGCTCGAGGGCCAGGGCGTCCACCTCGTGACCGTCAACGACTACCTCGCCAAGCGCGACGCCGAGTGGACAGCCCCCGTCTTCGAGCTGCTCGGGATGCGCGCGGCGTTCATCCAGAACCAGATGCCGTTCGCAGAGCGCAAGGACTCCTACGAGGCCGATGTCACCTACGGCACCAACTCGGAGTTCGGCTTCGACTACCTGCGCGACAACATGGCCGTCTCGCTGCCCGAGCTCGTCCAGCGGAGCCATCGCTACGCGATCGTGGACGAGGTCGACTCGATCCTCATCGACGAGGCGCGGACGCCGCTGATCATCTCCGGCCAGCCGGAGACCGCCGCGCAGACGTACTACGACTTCGCGCGCGTCGTCAAGACGATGGAGTCGCGCCCCGCGAAGATCCTCGCAAAGGGCGAGGACCAGTTCGCCGAGGGCGGCGACTTCGTCTACGACGAGAAGTTCAAGACCGTCTCGCCGAGCGAGGAGGCGATCGAGAAGGTCGAGCGCGCCCTCGGGATCGACAACCTCTACGACCCGCGGAACGTCCAGCTCGTCAACCACCTGACGCAGGCGATGAAGGCCCAGTCGCTCTACAAGAACGACGTCGACTACGTCGTGCAGGAGGGCGAGGTCAAGATCGTCGACGAGAACACCGGCCGCATCATGGAAGGGCGGCGCTGGAGCGAGGGCCTCCACCAGGCGATCGAGGCGAAGGAAGGCCTTCGCATCCAGGAGGAGCACGTCACGCTCGCGACGATCACGCTCCAGAACTACTTCCGCCTCTACGAGAAGCTCGGGGGGATGACCGGTACCGCGAAGACCGAGGAGAAGGAGTTCGTCGAGATCTACGACCTCCACGTCGTCGAGATCCCGACGAACAAGGACGTCGCGCGCCTGGACAAGAACGACTTCATCTTCCGGACGAAGGAAGGCAAGTGGGAGGCAGTGGCCCGCGACATCAAGGAGCGGCACGAGGCGGGCCAGCCGATCCTGCTCGGCACGATCGCGGTCGAGACGTCGGAGTACCTCTCGCAGCTGCTCGAGCGCCAGGGCATCAATCACAGCGTCCTGAACGCAAAGCAACACGAGCGCGAAGCCGAGATCATCAAGGACGCGGGCCAGCTCGGCGCGGTGACGATCGCGACGAACATGGCGGGTCGCGGCGTCGACATCAAGCTCGGCGAGGGCGTGCTCGAGGCCGGCGGCCTCTACGTGCTCGGCACCGAGCGGCACGAGGCGCGGCGCATCGACAACCAGCTCCGCGGCCGCTCAGGCCGTCAGGGCGACGCCGGCGAGTCGCGCTTCTACCTCTCGGGCGAGGATGAGCTCGTCCGGCTGTTCGCCGGCGACCGGATCAAGAACATCATGGCGCGCTTCAAGGTGCCCGACGACGAGCCCATGGAGGCGTCGATCCTCTCGAAGCAGATCGAGAACGCGCAGAAGAAGGTCGAGGAGCAGAACTTCGTCATGCGCAAGAACGTCCTCAAGTACGACGACGTCATGAACACGCAGCGCCAGGTCATCTACGCGCAGCGACGCGCCGTGCTCGAGGGCGAGGACCTTTCGGACGAGATCCGCAGCTGGATCGACGAGGTGATCGCGAATGCGGTCGACACCTACACGCAGGCCGAGTACGGCGAGGAGTGGGACCTCGGCGCGCTCACGCAGGCGATGCGCGATCTCTACGGGTCGGACATCACACCCGACGAGCTTCGCGAAGAGGTCGAGCTCGAGCGCGACGCGCTCATCGAGGAGTTCCAGCAGGACGCGCGTGACGCGTACCAGGACAAGGAGGACGAGCTCGGCCCGAACACCGAGACCGACCAGCCGCTCCTTCGCGATCTCGAGCGCTACGTGACGCTTCAGGTCGTCGACACGCGCTGGCGTGAGCATCTCGAGAACATGGATTACCTCCGCGAGGGCGTGCACCTGCGCGCCTTCGCGCAGAAGGACCCGCTCGTCGAGTACCGCGGTGAGGGCCACAGGATGTTCGAGGAGCTCTCGTTGCAGATCCGCGAGGAGGTCGTCGGGACGCTCTTCCATGCACAGCTCGCACCCCAGGACGCGCCGGTGTTCGAGCAGCAGCCGCAGCAAAACGGCGGGTCGCTGTCCTACGAGCACGAGTCGACCGCCGGAGCCGGTGCGATCGCGATGGCCGGCGCGACCGCGGGCGGCTTCTCCGAACCGGCGCAGACAGTCTCGACCGGGCAGCAGACGGTCCGAGTCGCCGAGGAGCAGAAGCTCGGCCGCAACGACCCGTGCTGGTGCGGCTCCGGCAAGAAGTACAAGAAGTGTCACGGCCAGTGACAGGAAGTCCGGCAGCCGCTTCGCGGCTGCCATGACGACTTCCCGTCACTCCGTTCTCCGCCGACGTTCGTGAGCGGGGACGGGCTAAGCCCACGCCCGCGGCGACCGCGGTTCGACGCCGCTGCGCGAAGACAATCGCTCGAGCGCATGGCCGAGACGGAGCTCGACGTTCTCGTCGTCGGCGGCGGGATCACGGGCTGCGGCGTTGCGCTCGACGCCGCGTCGCGCGGGCTGACCGTCGGGCTCGTCGAGCGGGACGACTTCGCCTCCGGCACCTCCGGGCGCTCCTCGCGGCTCGTCCACGGAGGGATGCGTTACCTCGCGCAGCGGGAGGTGCGGCTCGTGCGCGAGTCGCTCCGCGAGCGCGCGATCCTGCTCCGGCTCGCGCCGCACCTGCTGCGCACGCTGCCGATCTACGTCCCGCGCACCAGCGCGGTGCTCCGGACCGGGCTGACCATCTACGACGCCCTCGCCGCCGGTGTGAACGTCGCGAGACACCGGCGCGTGGACGCGGACGAGCTCTCGACCTACGCGGCCGGCATGGAGCACGAAGGCGGCGGGCTCGTCTACTACGAGTGCGCGACCGACGACGCGAGGCTGACGCTCGAGGTCGCGCGGGCGGCCGCTGCACACGGTGCGCTCGTCGCGAACCACGCGCGCGTCGAGGCGCTGCTCGGCGAAGGCCGCGTCACCGGCGCCCGCGTGCGCGACGCGCTCACCGGCGAGACGCTGGATGTGCGCGCCCGCACGACGGTGAACGCGACCGGCGTCTGGGCCGGGGTTCTCCAGTCGCTCGCAACCGATGCTCCTCGCCGTCACGTCGCGAGCAAGGGCGTCCATCTCGTCTTCCGACCCGGCGCGGTTCGGGCGCGGGCGGGCGCGCTTGTCCCGTCGGCCGACGACGACCGGCGCTTCGTGTTCGTCCTCCCGTGGGACGGCCGCTACTACGCGGGCACGACCGACACGGCATACGACGGCGACCTGGACGAGCCCACGGTCGACGAGAGAAGCGCGCAGTACGTTCTCGACGCCGTCGCCAGATCGTTTCCGCACGTGAACGAGCGCTGCGTGGTCGCCTCGTGGGCAGGCCTGCGCCCGCTCGCGCGCGGCGGGAACGGCGCGACCGCCGACCTCTCGCGGCGACACGAGATCTACGAGGACCCGCGCGGCCTGTTCACAGTCACCGGCGGCAAGCTCACGACCTACCGCGCGATGGCGGAGGACGTCGTCGACCGGCTTGCCCCGCGAACGCACGCGAGGACGAACGAGCTGCCGCTCGGTCTCACGGTCCCCCTCGGCGAGGCGCTCGCCCACGCGCAGGCGACCGCGAGAGACCTCGACCTCCCCGAGGAGTTCGGCCGCCGCATGGTTCACCGCTACGGCGACGACTGGGAGCTCGCCCTCGCGCGGATCCGGCAGGACCGTGCGCTTGCCCAACCGGTCGCCGACGACGCGCCGGTCCTCGAGGTCGAGCGCGTGCTCGCCCGCGAGCGCGAGATGGCATTGACCGACGAGGACGTCGATGTCCGCCGCACGCGCCTGACGTCGCTCGGTCTCGCCGGGCTACCATCGACGACGGCATGACCGAGACCGACGCACCGCTCGACCAGCAGCTCGAGGAGATAGGGGTCCAGCTCGCCTGGGTCCGTGAGTACCTTTGACCCCGATTCGCTGAGGGCACGCGTCGCTGAGCTCGAGTCGCGGATGGGCGAGCCCGGCTTCTGGGACGACCAGTCGACTGCGGCGCGGATCTCCTCGGAGCACTCGCGGCTGAGCAGGCGCCTCGAGCGCTACGACCAGCTGACGCGCGACTACGACGACGCGCGCGAGCTGCTCGCGCTCGACGGCGAGATGGCCGGTGAGATCGCCGGGACGATCAGGCCGCTCCGCGACGAGCTCGACCGTCTCCAGGAGGACGCGCTCTTCACCGGCGAGTACGACACCGGCGACGCGCTCGTCTCGCTGCACGCGGCGACGGGCGGCATCGACGCGCAGGACTTCACCGAGATGCTCCTCCGCATGTACCTCCGCTGGGCTTCCGACCGCGGGTTCCGGACCGATCTGCTCGAGGCGACGCCGGGCGAGGAGGCCGGCCTGAAGTCGGCCACGCTGAGCGTCGGCGGCGAGAACGCGTACGGGATCCTCAAGGCCGAGCGCGGCAAGCACCGGCTCGTCCGCCTGTCGCCGTTCGACCAGGCGCACCGCCGCCACACGTCCTTCTCGCAGGTCGTCGTCGCACCGCTGCTCCCGGACGACGCGGAGGTCGAGCTCGACGAGGGCGATCTCCGAATCGACACGTACCGCGCGAGCGGCGCCGGCGGCCAGCACGTGAACAAGACCGACTCGGCGGTGCGCATCACGCACCTCCCGACGGGGATCGTCGTGCAGTGCCAGAACGAGCGCTCGCAGTCCGCGAACAAGCAGACCGCCCTCCGCATGCTCCGGTCCCGCCTCGCCGAGCTCCAGCTCGAGGAGCGCGAGGCCGAGCTGGCGCGCGAGCGCGGCGTGGCGGCCGACACCGGCTTCGGCGGGGCGAACATCCGCAGCTACGTCCTCCAGCCCTACCAGCAGGTCAAGGATCACCGGACGGGCCACGAGGTCGGGAACGCCCAGGGCGTCCTCGACGGCGACATCGACGGCTTCATCCACGCCTACCTCCTGGCCCAGGCGGCGGGCACCTCCGTCGCGTAGAACCTTCCGAGGCCTCAGCTACACTCCCCAGGCGGGAGCCCCCGAGCCGGCGCGGCTTCGGGCTGCCCTGCACACACTCTGGTGACGGAGCTCGAGACCACACCTGCGGCAGTCATCGAGGCGTCGGAAAACGGGGCCGCAGCCCCGGCGCCCGGCGCCGGGGCCGCGATCACCTTCGACGGCGTCACGAAGGTCTACGACCCGGGCGTGACCGCGCTCTCCGACGTCTCGTTCGTGATCGAGAAGGGCGAGTTCGTGTTCGTCGTCGGCGCCTCCGGCTCGGGCAAGTCGACGCTGATCCGGCTGATCCTGAAGGAGCTCGAGCCGACGTCGGGCCGCATCTTCGTCGGCGGCCGCGACCTCACCCGGCTCCGGCGCGGGAAGATCCCGCAGCTCCGCCGAAACGTCGGCTGCGTCTTCCAGGACTTCAAGCTCCTTCCGAACCGCACCGCCGCCGAGAACGTCGCGTACGCGCTCAGGGTGCAGGGGGAGCCCCAGAGCGCCATTCGGCGCAAGGTGCCCGAGGTGCTCAGCCTCGTCGGCCTCGCGCACAAGATGAACTCCCTGCCCGACGAGCTCTCCGGCGGCGAGCAGCAGCGCGTCTCGATCGCGCGCGCGTTCGTCAACCACCCGCCGCTCCTGATCTGCGACGAGCCGACCGGGAACCTCGACCCCGACACGTCCGTCGGGATCATGCAGCTCCTCTACCGGATCAACCGCTCCGGCACGACGATCCTGATGGTGACCCACGACCGCGAGATGGTCGACAAGATGCGCCGCCGCGTGCTCGCGCTCGAAGAAGGCAAGCTCGCGCGCGACGAACGGCGTGGGGGGTACGTCGGCGAATGAGGTTCCAGCTGCTCGTCGCCGAGGCTCTTCGCTCGCTCCGCGCGAGCCTCTCCACGACGTTCGCCGCGACGATGACGGTGCTGATCGGGATGTTCCTGCTCGGTGTCGCGATTGCGCTCGGCTCGTGGGTCGTCTCGTGGTCGAATCACGTGAAGAAGGACGTGCAGGTGAAGGTGTTCTTCTGCACCGAGCACACGTGCGCGCGCGACATGAAGGAGGCACAGGTCACGCCGGTGCAGGCGTGGCTCGACCGCGATCCGCGCGTCAAGGAGGCGACCTACGTCTCGAAGGAGCAGGCGCTCGAGATCATGCGCAAGCGCTCGCCGGAGCTCGTCAAGGACCTGACGTACAACCCGCTTCCGAACGCCTACGAGGTCACGCCGAAGCGCGCGGAGGACGTCGAGGCGCTCGCACGCGACCTGCGGCTGCAGAACTTCGTAGGTGTCGAGAAGGTCGACTTCGGCCGTGCGACCGCGCGGAGGATCATCAAGGTTGGGCAGGTGATCTCGATCATCTTCTTCGCCGTCGTCCTACTGCTGCTCGCGGCCTCGGGCCTCCTGATCGCGAACACGATCCGCCTCTCGATCTACGCACGACGACGAGAGATCGAGGTGATGAAGCTCGTGGGCGCGTCGAACTGGTTCGTGCGCGGGCCGTTCATGCTCGAAGGGCTGTTCTGCGGGCTCGCCGGCGCGACGCTCGCAGTGATCCTGCTCCTGCTCGGCAAGGAGATCGCGCTGCCGGCGATCCTCGGGCGCGTCGACGCCGACTCCGACGTGCAGGCCCTCGCGTTCCCGGTGACCGCGCTCATCCTGCTCTCCCTCGGCCTGCTGCTCGGAGCGGCCGGCTCGGGACTGACGCTACGCCGCTTCCTGCGCGTGTAGGTCCGATTCGCGCGCTTCCCCGAAGGCTCCGGGCGTGACCGACTACGTCGTCGTCGAGGTCTCCCGGCGCGGCCGGCTGGTCGTGGGCGAGCCCGTGTTCACGCCCGGAGTGCCCATCCCGCTCGACCGGAAGGGGCTCGCGGACGTCGGCCCCGGCGACATGGCCGTCGTCCGCACGAGCCGCGGGCGCGCCCGGCTCGAGCGGCGGCTCGGGCGCTCGGACCGGATCGAGACGGTCCTCGAGGGGCTGCTCGAGCACGAGGGGCTGCGCCAGCCGTTCGAGCCGTTCGAGCTCCCGGAGCCGACCCTCGACGGGCGCACCGACCTCCGCGACCTCCTCACCTTCACGATCGACCCCGAGACCGCGAAGGACTTCGACGACGCGATCTCCGCGCGGCGCGAGGGGGACGGGATCCGCGTCTGGGTGCACATCGCAGACGTCTCGTGGTTCGTGCCCGCAGGCTCGCCGCTCGACCGCGGCGCCGCCGAGCGCGCGCTCTCCACGTACGTGCCCGGGCTCGTCGCCCCGATGCTCCCGCACGAGCTCGCCGACGACGCGTGCTCGCTTCGCCCGCAGGTCGAACGGCTCTGCGTGACGGTCGAGGTCCCGTTCGACGGCTCCCTGGGGCCTGGAGAGCCGACGTTCTATCGCTCGGTCATCCGCAGCGACGAGCGGCTCACGTACGGGCAGGCGGAGAACATCCTGGCGGGGCGCGAGGAGGCGCGCGCCGAGCTCGCGGAGGGTCTTCGGCTCGCCGAGACCGTCGCGCTGGAGCTCAGACGCCGCCGGTTCGCGCGCGGAGCGCTCCGGATCGCCGGCGCGGAGATCGCGTTCGCGTTCGACGGCGACGGCGACGTCGAGAAGGCGTGGCTCGAGACCGAGCCGCACGCGCACGCCCTGGTCGAGGAGCTGATGATCCTCGCCAACGAGGCGGTCGCGGGCCTGCTGGCCAGCCGCCGCCGCGAGGCGCTCTTCCGGATCCACGAGCCGCCCGATCCGCAGTCGGTCGCTCGCCTGTTCGCGAAGCTCGCATCGCTCGAGGTCCCGACGCCGCCGCTCCCCGACACCGACCGGATGGCGCCGCAGCAGGCGGCGCTGCTCGCGGGACAGGCGAGCGAGCGCGTCAGCGAGTACGTCGAGCGCGCCAAGCGCGGCCGCGAGGCGTTTCCGGCGCTCGTCCTCCGCTCGCTCAAGCAGGCGCGCTACCACCCGAGCAACCTCGGCCACTCCGGTCTCGCGAGCCCCGCGTACTGCCACTTCACGTCGCCGATCCGCCGCTACCCCGACCTCGTCGTCCATCGCGCGCTCCTGCGCGAGCTCGGCGCGGGTGACGATCCCACCCCCGAAGACATCGACGAGGCGGCCGAACACTGCTCGACCCGTGAGCGCGCCGCGGCCGAGGTCGAGTACCGCGCCGACGACATCTGCCTCGCGTGGCTACTCGACGACGTGCTCTTCGAGCGCGGGTGGGACGAGCCGTTCGGCGGCGAGATCACCGGCCTGATCGGGTCGGGGCTCTTCGTCCGCTTCGGCGACGTGTTCGAGGGCTTCCTCCCCGCCCGCAGGCTGCACGGCGACTACTACGAGGTCGATGCGCTCGAGACGCGGCTCGTCGGGCGGCGCGGCGGGGGCGTGTTCAAGCTCGGCGACCCGATCGACGTGCGCGTCGAGGAGATCCGCAAGACCGAGGGGAAGGTCGAGCTCTCGCTCGCCCGTCGGCGCTAGGCTCGCCGCGTGCGGACGCGGATCGCCGAGCTCACGGCGCGCGAGGAGCGTCGGTTCCGCGACGAGCATCCGCGCTCGCGCGAGCTGGCGGAGCGGTCACGCCGCTCGCTCCTCGCGGGCGTCCCGATGCATTGGATGGCGAAGTGGCCCGGCGGCTTCCCGCTCTTCGTCGCCGAGGCACAGGGCGCGCGCTTCGTCGACGTCGACGGGCACGAGTACGTCGACCTCTGCCTCGGCGATACGGGCGCGATGACCGGCCACTCGCCTGCGCCGACGGTCGCGGCGATCGAGCATCAGGCGCAGCACGGGATCACGCTCATGCTCCCGAACGAAGGACGCGCCGTGGGTCGGCGAGGAGCTCGCGCGGCGCTTCGGGCTCCCGTACTGGCAGTTCGCGCTCACGGCGACCGACGCGAACCGCTTCGCGATCCGGCTCGCACGCGAGATCACCGGGCGTCCGAAGGTACTCGTCTTCAACTGGTGCTACCACGGCACGGTCGACGAGACGTTCGTCGCGCTGCGCGACGGCCGTGTCGTGGCTCGGCGCGGCAACCTCGGCGCGCCCGTCGACCTCGACGTGACCACGCGTGTCGTCGAGTTCAACGACGTCGAGGCGCTCGAGCGCGAGCTCTCGGCGGGCGACGTCGCCTGCGTCCTGGCCGAACCGGCGCTCACGAACGTCGGGATCGTCCATCCCGACCCGGGCTTCCACGACGCGCTCCGGGAGCTCACGCGCCGCACCGATACCCTGCTGATCATCGACGAGACGCACACGATCTGCTGCGGGCCGGGCGGGTTCACTCGTGCGAACGACCTCGAGCCCGACCTGCTCACGATCGGGAAGCCGATCGCGGGCGGAGTCCCCGCGGCCGCCTACGGCTTCAGCGAGGAGGTGGCCGAGCGGGTCGTCGACCACATCGAGCTCGAGGACGTCGACGTCGGCGGCGTGGGCGGGACGCTCGCGGCGAACGCGCTCTCGCTCGCCGCGATGCGCGCGACGCTCGAGCACGTGCTGACGGACCAGGCGTTCGAGCGGATGATCGCGCTCGCCGACCGGTTCACCGCGGGAGTCGAGGACGCGCTGGATCGCTACGACGTTCCCTGGCACGTGACGCAGCTCGGCTGCCGGGCCGAGTACCTGTTCGGCCCGGATCGACCGCGGACCGGCTCCGAGGCGGCAGCGGCGGGCGACTTCGAGCTCGAGCGCTTCATGCACCTGTACGCGCTCAACCGCGGCGTGCTCCTCACCCCGTTTCACAACATGGCGCTGATGTCGCCGGCGACGACCCGCGCGGACGTCGACCGGCACACCGAGGTGTTCGACGAGGCGCTCAGCGAGATCACGACGGCACCGTTAGGAGGGACATGAAGCTCGAAGGCATCCACCACGTGACGGCGATCACGGGCGACGCGCAGGGCAACGTCGACTTCTACGTCGACAAGCTTGGGCTCCGGCTCGTCAAGAAGACCGTCAACCAGGACGACCCGACCGTCTACCACCTCTTCTACGCCGACGAGAAGGGCGACCCCGGCAGCGACATCACGTTCTTCGAGTACCCCGGCGCGGCCAAGGGGCGCGCCGGCGCCGGCATGGTGCACCGCGTCCTGTGGCGGGTCGGCTCGGAGGAGTCGCTCGACTTCTGGGCCGACCGGCTCGGTGTCGCGCGCGACGGAGACACGCTCGTCTTCTCCGATCCCGAAGGGCTCGAGCACGCGCTCGTCGTCGACGAAAGCGGGGAGGAGCCGCTCGCAGCGCAGCACCCCGAGATCCCGGCCGAGCACGCGCTCCGCGGCTTCGCAGGCGTGCGTGCGTTCAGCGGCGACCCGGAACGAAGCAACGAGTTCCTCGAGGCGCTCGGGTTCGAGCCCGGCTGGGTCGCTCGAGGCGACAACCGGAGCGGAGCGTACGAGTACGACCAGGCGCCGCCGGGGGCCGGCGTTCCCGGCGCCGGCACGGTGCACCACGTCGCGTGGGCATCGCAGCCGGAGGAGCATGCCGCGTGGCGGGAGCGCGCCGCGGCGGCGGGCGCCCGTCCGACGCCGATCATCGAGCGCTTCTACTTCAAGTCGATCTACTTCCGCGAGCCGAGCGGCGTGCTCTTCGAGATCGCCACGATCGGCCCGGGCTTCACCGCCGACGAGCCGCTCGAGTCGCTCGGCGAGCGCCTCTCGCTGCCGCCCGACTTCGAAGGCATCCGCGAGCAGGTCGAGCCGATGCTGACGCCGATCAAGAACCCGCGCGAGACGTGGTCTCGTACGTAGAGCGCGAAGCAGAGGGCGAGCCCGCAGGGACGATCGTCCTCTTCCACGGCCGCGGGGCGGACGAGCACGACCTCGCCCCGCTGCTCGACGTGCTCGACCCGGAGCGGCGCTTCCGCGGGATCACGCCGCGCGGGCCGCTCTCGCTCCCGCCCGGCGGGGCGCACTGGTACGCGGTGCGCGAGATCGGCTACCCCGACCCCGCGACGTTCCACGCGACGTTCGCGGAGGTGACCGAGTGGCTCGACGGGCTCGAGCTCCGACCTGGAGCGCACGCTGCTCGGCGGGTTCTCGCAGGGCGCTGTCATGAGCTACGCGCTCTCGCTCGGCGCCGGCCGTCCGCGTCCGGCGTCGGTGCTCGCGCTCAGCGGGTTCGTCCCGACCGTCGACGGCTTCGAGCTCGACCTCGACGCGCCGCTCCCGCGCTTCGCGATCGGGCATGGGACGTACGACCCGGTGATCGGCGTGGAGTGGGGTCGGCGGGCGAAGGCGCTGCTGGAGGAGGCCGGCGCCGAGCTGCTCTACCGCGAATACCCGCTCGCGCACTCGATCGATCCACGGTTCCTGCTCGAGGCGCGCGACTACGTCATGGATCGGATTCGAGCAGCGAGTACATGACGTGGTCGCGCGGGACGCCGTCCTGCTCGATCCACGCCCGCAGCACTCCCTCGCGGCGGAAGCCGGCCTTCTCGGCGACGCGCTGCGATGCGCGGTTCTCGACGTCCGCGTGGAGCTGCAACCGCCGGTAGCCGTGCGCGAAGGCCCACTCGGCCACGAGCGTGAGCGCGCGCGAACCGATCCCGCGACCGCGGGCGTCCGCCCGGACCCAGTAGCCGACCTCGGCGCGCTTCCACTTGCGGGCGCTGACGGCGATGCCGCCGACGAGGCGCTCCACGTCCACGATCGCGAAGGTGCCGTGGGTCGTGGCGGAGCGCCGGAGGTACGTCTCCCCATCCGCGCGCCGGTAGGGGTACGGGATTGCCGGCATCCAGCGGCCGATCTCCGGGTCGTTCGCGGCCTCGACGAGCTCGTGGAGATCCTCCGGCACCCAGGGACGCAGCCGCAGCTCCCCGTCGCGTAGTGCCTTCACAGACCGATCCTAGAATGGCCGCGTGGCCGAGAAGCTCATCGTCGACAACCGCCGCGCCCGCCACGACTACCACCTCAGCGACCGAGTCGAGGCTGGCGTCGCGCTGACGGGGACCGAGGTCAAGTCCCTGCGGGCCGGACAGGCGAACCTCCAGCGTGCGTACGCGGAGGTGCGCGACGGCGAGGCGTGGCTCGTCGGCGCGCACATCCCGGAGTACTCGCAGGGCAACATCGCGAACCACGATCCCGACCGCGACCGCAAGCTCCTGCTCAAGCGGCGCGAGATCGACTCGCTCGAGGGAAAGGTGCGCGAGCGCGGCTTGACGCTCGTGCCGACGCGTCTCTACTTCAAGAACGGCCGGGTGAAGGTCGAGGTCGCGGTCGCGCGCGGCAAGGAGGCTCAGGACAAGCGGCGCGCGATCGCCAAGCGGGACGCGGACCGGGAGATCGAGCGCGCCGTCAAGTCGAGGAGGTGAGCGTCCCGCCGCCCGCGCAGGGAGCGCGGCGCGCGTGGTCCGACCTGCCTCCGCACGTGCTCGTCGAGCTCGAGCGGCTGCTCGGGTCGAAGATCATCGCGGCCGAGTCGCAACCGAGCGGATTCTCGCCGGGGATCGCCGCGCGCGTGATCCTGGACGACCGCCGCCGAGCCTTCGTCAAGGCAGTCGGGCCGGAGCCGAATCCCGACTCGCCGGCCTTTCATCGGCAGGAGGTCACCGTGATGTCCGCGCTGCCTGCGAAGGCGCCGGCACCGCGGTTGCTCGGCGCCGTCGACGAGGGCGAGGGCGGCTGGGTCGCGCTCGCCCTCGAAGACCTCGACGCACGGCATCCCTCGGAGCCGTGGCGGGCGGACGAGCTCGATCGAGTCGTGCGCGCGGCGGACGCACTCGTCGAGGCGCTCACGCCGTCGCCGCTCGAGACGCCGCAGGTCGGCAGAACGCTCGAGTCGATGAACGGGTGGCGCCTCGTCGACGAACCGCAAGGCCTCGACGATTGGTCGCGGCAACACCTTGCGGAACTCGTCGAGCTCGAGGCCCGCGTAGCCGGCGTTGCCGGCGAGACGCTCCTCCATTTCGACATCCGGGCCGACAACCTGCTGCTGACGGACGACGAGGTCTACTTCGTCGACTGGCCGCATGCGCAGGTCGGGCCGCCCTGGGTCGACGCCGTTGCGTTCGCGCCGAGCGTGACGATGCAAGGAGGCCCTGACCCCGAGGCGCTCTTCGTCCGCTGGCCCGGCGCAGTCGACGCCGATCAGGACGAGGTGACAGCAGTCGTGGCCTCGGTCGCAGGTTTCTTCACGTACCGCGCTCTGCTGCCGCCGCCGCCAGGGCTTCCGACGCTCCGCGAGTTCCAGGCGGCGCAGGGCGCGGTCGCGCGGCGCTGGCTCGCCGACCGCACCGGCTGGGCCGAGAAACCGAGGGGTAGGCTCTTCCGTACTGGGTAGAACGGGACCTTGTCTTCGAACGAGGGGGAGTTTGATGCTTCGAAGGAATGCGGCGTTCGCCGCACTGGCGCTCGTCCTCGTGGCCGTAGGGGTCGGTCCGGCGGTCGCCAAGGACGCGCTCCCGTCCACGATCAACCTGCCGACCGCGTGGCAGCCCGAGGGGATCGCGATCAAGGGCCACACGTTTTACGTGGGCTCGATCCCGACCGGCTCGGTCTACCGCGGTGATCTGCGCACCGGCCAGGGCGCGCCGTTCATCGTCCGGACCGGACGCGCGGCCACCGGCCTCGAGGTGAAGGGCGACCGTTTGTTCGTCTCGGGCGCGGCCACCGGCAAGGCGTTCGTCTACAACGTGAAGACGGGCGCGGACGTCGCGACGTACACGTTCGATCCGGGCTTCATCAACGACGTCGTCGTGACGAAGAACGGCGCGTACTTCACGAACTCGAACGTCGCGGCGCTCTTCCGAGTCCCGATCCAGAACGGCCAGCTCGGCTCGACGCCGCAGCGGATCCCGCTGTCCGGAGACTTCAAGCTGGCGACGACCGGCCTGAACGCGAACGGGATCGAGGCGACGAGGAACGGCAAGTGGCTGATCATCGTCCAGACGGCCACCGCCAAGCTGTTCCGGGTGAACCCGTCGACGGGCGCGACCGTCGAGATCGATCTCGGCGGCGGGAGCGTCCCGAACGGCGACGGCCTTCTGCTCGACAAGAAGAACAGGCTGTTCGTCGTCCAGAACCGGTCGAACCAGATCGCCGTCATCGACCTGAACAAGGACCTGACGTCGGGGAAGATCGTGTCGACGATCACCGACGCGCGGTTCGCCATCCCGACGACGATCGACGACTACAAGAACTTCCTCTACGCCGTGAACGCGAAGTTCGGCTCGCCGCCGGCATCGACCAGCTACGAGGTCGTCCAGGTCGCGAAGCCCGCGAAGGCGAAGAAGAAGTGAGTGACCGCTGACGGGCGGGTGCCGCGCGCGCCCGCCCGTCAGATCATCCGTCGCTCGGCCGCCCAGCGCGTGAGCTCGTGGCGGCTCGAGAGCTGCAGCTTCCGCAGGACGTTCGAGACGTGCGTCTCGACCGTCTTCACCGAGAGGTGCAGCGACGCGGCGATCTCCTTGTAGCGGTAGCCGCGCGCGATCAGGCGGAGCACCTCGCGCTCGCGCGCGGTCAGCTCGTCGAGCTCCGCGTCGCGGACGGGCTCGCCCGAGCTGAACGCGTCGAGCACGAAGCCCGCGAGCCGCGGCGAGAACACGGCGTCGCCGTCCGCGACGCGGTGGATCGCGTCGGTGAGCTCGTCGCCCGAGATCGTCTTCGTCACGTACCCGCGCGCCCCCGCGCGGACGACGGCGATCACGTCCTCGGCTGCATCCGAGACCGAGAGCGCGAGGAAGCGCACGCCCGGGCGCTCCGGCGCAACCCCGGCGATCACGGCCTGCCCGCCGCCGTCGGGCAGGTGGACGTCGAGGAGAACGACGTCGGGATCGGTCTCGACCACCAGCGGGATCGCCTCGCCGACGGACGCGGCCTCGCCGACGACGTCGATCGTCGCGCCGAGCTCGCTCTTGACGCCGGCGCGGAAGAGCCCGTGATCGTCGACGATCACGATGCGGCGGATGGGCTTCACTGCTCGCTCCTCGGGAGCGCGAGCTCGACCTCCGTGCCCTCGCCGAGCGTGCTCGTGATCGTCGCGGTTCCACCGTGGCGCTGCATCCGTCCCTCGATCGACTCGGCGAGCCCGCGGCGCTCCGGGGGAACGGTGCTTCGGTCGAAGCCGTTCCCGCGGTCGCGGACGAAGACGTCGACGCCGGTCGGGGTCGCCTCCGCGTAGACCGAGATCTCGTCGGCGCCGGAGAAGCGGGCCGCGTTCGCCATCGCCTCGCGCGCGGCGAGCACGACCGCGCGCACGTCCTCGTCGAGCGGTGTGTTGCCGGCGCTCGCGACCTCGACCGGGACGCCATGCAGTTCCTCGATCTCGGCTGCCGCGTTGCCGATCGCACCGACGAGCGTCTCGTCCTTGAAGAGCTCGCCCGCCGGGAAGAGCCAGGCGCGGAGCTCGCGCTCCTGCCGGCGCGCGAGCTGCGCGACGCGTTTCGGGTCGTTCGACTCGCGCTGGATGAGCGCGAGCGTCTGCAGGACGGAGTCGTGCACGCGCGCGGCGACCTCCGCCCGCTCCTCGGAGCGGATGCGGCGCGTGCGCTCCGCGTCGCGCTCCTGCGCGGTGCGCCAGAGCCACGGCCCGACCACGAGGAGGAGACCGGCCGCGAAGGCCGCGGGCGTGAGCAGCGGGCCGCCCTGGCTGACGTCGCCGCCGCTCGTGAGCAGGACGACCGCGCCGAGCGCGAGGAACACCACGCCGGCGACGCGCTGCTCGCGGCGCCAGAGGAGGAACACGCCGACTGCGGCGAGCGCGGCGGCGAGCTGGACGAACGGCGGCAGCCCGAGACCGTTGAGAACGGCCAGGGTCGCGAGCAGGACGAGCGCGAGCCCGGCGATCGTGCGCTTGCGGCTCGGCCGCAGACCGGGTTCCTCCGGCATGAGCAGCGCACCCGCGAGATAGAGGGCGATCCCCGCCCCGCCCGCGAGCGTCAGGAGCGCGAAGAGGAGGCGCACGAGCGTCGGGTCGACCTCGAGCTCGCGGGCGAGGCCTGCCGCAACGCCCGCGACCACGCCGTTGGCGCGGTCGCGGGCGGGGATCGTCCGGACGTCCACCGCTACGGGATCCTCGAGACCGAGACGCTGCCGAGCCCGACGTGGGCGTCGAGGTGGATCGTCTTCACGGTCCGGGGCCGCATTCCCTGCAACGCCGCGGCCGGGATGCTGTTCTCCGAGATCTCGGCGTTGACCCCGTCGTCCTGGCGCCCGAAGACCGTCACCTGGCCGGCGGACGCCGACGCGTCGACTTCCACGGCGACGTCGGCGGGCACGACGACGGTGAGCGCTCCGATCCCGACGTTCGCGTCGACCTCGGTGTTCCTCGCGAGATCCGTGGCGGTGAGATCGACCGTGAGGTCGCCGATCGACATCTCGTAATCTCGGTGGACGTCGGCCGCGTTGAACGGCGTGTACGTCCGATCTCCGATGGGGCCGTCGAGGCGGACGTCGATCGCCGACACTGCGATTGCGAGCGAGGCGAGGAAGATCCCGACGACCACGAGCCCGCCCGTGCGCCTGCGCGTCGCGGCGCCGGCGACGATCGCGACGCCGGTGGCGATCGCGCCCACGGCGAGCGCGACGTCCCAGGGGATGTCGACGCCGACCGCGGCCAGGAGCGCGAGGGCGCCCGCTGCGGCGAGCAGCGCCCCGACGACCGGGAGGAAGAGCGACGGTGGGCGCGGACGCGGCTGCGCCGCCGGAGCCTGGGTCTCCGGCGGCGGCGAGCCGTCGTTCGTGCGGCGCTGCGCGATCACGATCGCGAGCCCGCCGAGCAGCAGCAGCGTCCAGGCGAACCCGCTGTTCGGCCAGAAGTCCGCCTGCGCGATCAGCGAGACCAGCGCGATCCCGACGAGCGCTACGCCTACGAGGAGCCACGGCCGCTCGCGGTGGCGGCGGAGGGCCTCCGAGACGATCGAGTCGCTGCGACCTTCCTCGGGGATCACGAGCGTGGCGGCGACGTAGAGCAGGATCCCTGCTCCGCCCACGAGCGTCAGGATCACGAAGCCGATCCGGAAGAACGTCGGCGAGATGTCGAAGTACCGGCCGAGCCCCCCCGCGACGCCGGCGATGAACCGGTCGTCGCTGCTCCGGTGGAGCTCTTTGACGGGTGTCTGGGTCTCGGTCGTGCTCATGGCGTTTCCTTTCGTCTGGGTACTCCTCGAGGATGCGTGCCGGAGGTGTGGCTGCACCATCGGGAAAGCCCCTGAGCCGACCCTGATCTTCGCCCGAGTCGGCGGTCGGGGGAACCCCGGCTACAATGAGCACACATACGGGGGCGACCTGGTTTCGACGTGGTCGGTTCTCCGGCAGAGCTGCAAGCCGAGGTCCCGGAGGCCTCGTAAAACACCGGGAACCAAAAGCAAGTGCGAACGACAACAACGCACTTCCTCTCGCTGCCTAATCAGTAGCTGAGGACGTTGCTCCCGGGCTCGGCCCGTGGCTCGGGAAGCAGCGACAACGAACGGGCTCGGCACCGAAGGAACGCCATCGCCGGAGGTGCGACACCCAAGGATGGCTGGCCCGGTCGGTCGGTTGCCCACCACCAGCCGGTCGGGCGAGATTCGAAGGTGGGACAAGCTTGTAGAGGCTCTGGCGGTGCGACGACGGACGCGGGTTCGATTCCCGCCGCCTCCATAGAACCGCTTTTTGCGGGCTTTCTTCAGTCGCCGGGGGGAACGATTCGCTCGTTCTCCTCGACGACCTCCCTCATCGTCTCGGCGAGCTGGTGAGAGCTTTCGTCCCGGGCGGCGTCTGCGGCTGTCGGCGAACGTCCGCTCTTCGGGCGGCGACCGTGGTGCTCGCCGCGCCACCGCCCGAGCACGGGCCACCTGTAAGACTTGCCGGTGCTTGGGAAGCCCTCGACCAGAAGGGGGACGAGGTGAAACGAGCTGCAGTCGCGCTCGCAGCCGCGAGCGCGTTGGTCATGGCCGGCGCGGCGTCCGCCGTGTCATGGCAGACACCCGTCGGGACGAACGTCGTCGCAGACGGCGTCATCTCCGGCGGCGGTTATCCGGTCCCGCCGGGCGCGACCCGGCCCGATTCCGGAACCTGCCGGAGCGGGCTCTACAACGCAAACCGCTCCGAGTCCTGGATCGCGGTCAAGCCCGGCACCGAGACGCTGATCGGCAACTCGAAGATCTTCTTCGAGAAGTACAGCACCTTCTACGACTTCCATCTCGGCACGGTCACCTTCCAGAACGGGGCGGTGACGGGGTCCAACCAGGTCCAGGGGTACGACTGCGTCTCGACCGGCACGCAGGACATGCCGCCCAGCTGGACGAACAACACCGACCCGAACGTCGACTTCGACACCCAGGGCCGGGCGTACCAGGTGACGCTCCCGTTCAACGCGTTCTGGGAGGGCGGCCTGCACCCGAACGGCGCGATCGACGTCTCGTACAGCGACGACCTCGGCGCCCATTGGATCAAGGGCAACGGGGGCAAAGACCTGGAGCCGAACAACAATCAGACGAGCCTTGCCTCCGGCCATGTCGAGGACAAGCAGTGGGTGGCCGTGAATCACTTCGTCGGCACCCGGTTCCAGGATCACGTCTACGCGGCCTGGACGACGTTCAACGGCGCGGCCGGGAACGGGAAGATTCGACTGGCTGTCTCCGCCGACCGCGGGCTCACGTTCCGCAAGGCGATCACGATCACGGCTCCGGGCGTGACGACCCCGGCGACGACGTACGTCTACCCGTCCGTCGGAGCCGATGGGACGCTCTATGTGGCGTTCGTCGGCGGCTTCGACACGACGAACAAGAACCGCGTCGGGCACGTGTACGTGACGCGCTCGCTCGACGACGGCGTCACGTTCGGCCCGTTCGTGGAGGCGGCGACACCGGGTGAGAACCCGAACGGCTTCCTCCCGAACACGAACTTCCGCGACGGGATCATCGAGAACTTCACCGCCAGTCAGACCTATCCGGGCCACGTCTACCTGACCTACGAGGACTGGGACGCTGCGTCCGGCCAGTTCGACGTCAAGTTCAGGCAGTCCACCGACGCGGGCCTCACGTGGTCGCCCGTGCAGACGGTGAACGATGCGCCGAACTCGGCCACAACCGATCAGTTCCAGCCCTCCGTCGCGGCGGGTCCCGGCGGCGCAGTCGCGGTCGCCTTCTACGACCGCCAGCTAACGTGCCCGAACGACCCGTCGATCCTGCCGCAGCACGTAGGCGACGCAAACACCTGCATCGACGTCTCACTCCAGGCGTACAAGGACGCCGGAACGGCGGCCGGTGCCGTGCCGGTCGGGGGCAACGTGCGGGTCTCGCAGTTCACTTGGGATCCCGATCAGTCGCAGCAGAAGGTCGACGGGATCACCCAGTACGCGTGCGCCGGACACAACGATCCGTGCCCGACGGGCCGCGGCTTCATTGGCGACTATTTCGGGCTCGCGATCTCGAACGGCAACGTCTACACGTACGCGGTCTCGACGCACTACCCTTCGCCGACGGTGACCGCCGACGGCGGCGGGCCTGTCTACTATCAGCAGCAGGTGCTCGGAATCGTGCCCCGATCGACCTTCGGGGCGGGCTACTAGAGTGCTCGACCTTGTGGGCGGCGAGCGTGCTCGCCGCCCACAAATCCAACGAGTCGAGCGTAAGACTCTTTCTTGAGTGCCCGAGTTGCGCCGCCACCAGCTCGGCGGGGGGAACAGTGCGCGGGTTCGATTCCCGCCGCCTCCATGCTCCGGTGAACGAGGCGTCTGCCGCCGTAGGCGTGGAGTTGGCGACGAGGCGACCGTTCGAGACAGCTAAGAGAGGCTCAGGGTCAGCGTCGTCGAGCTGGCGGCGAGAGGTTATAGAGTCCGGCCCTAGCTCTCCGCCCAGCCCTGTGATCCCAGCGTCCACCGCACCCGATTCCGTGGAGGTCACACGATGAGCAGCCGACTTCGGCGTTCCCTTGTTCTGACGACCCTCTTCGCCCTCTTGCTCGGGGTGTCCGGCGCCACGCCCGTGGGCCTCGCGGCCAACCCGCCGAACACCAAGGTCGCGGGTATCGACGTCGACGCGACGACGATTCCGCAGCTCCAGGAGTTGATGAACTCGCACCGGATCAACTCCGTCAACCTGATGAACTTCTATCTCCAGCGCATCCGCCAGCTCAACCCAATTCTCAACGCGGTGATCACGGTCAGCCCGACGGCCCACGCCGACGCAGTGGCGGCCGACGCGGCGCGGCGCAAGGGCGACCACCGTCCGCTGCTCGGGATTCCGATCATCGTCAAGGACAACGTCGACACCACCGGCATGCCGACGACAGCCGGCTCCTGGGCACTCGCCGGAAGCACTCCCGCTGACGCATTCATCGCGAAGCAACTGAAGGCCGCCGGCGCGATCATCATCGGGAAGGCCAATCTGTCCGAGTGGGCCAACTTCCGGTCCGGCCCGTCGTCGAGCGGCTGGAGCGGCATCGGCGGCCAGACGAACATGCCCTACGTCCTCGACCGCAACCCGTGCGGCTCGAGCTCCGGCTCCGGTGTCGTCGCTGCTGCTGATCTCGCAGTCGCAGCTGTCGGCACGGAGACGGACGGCTCGATCGTCTGCCCTTCCGGCGCCAACGCCGACGTCGGGATCAAGCCCACGCTCGGGCTGTGGAGCCGCGCAGGCGTCATCCCGATCAGCGCCAACCAGGACACCGCAGGCCCGATCGCCCGCAACGTGACCGACGCTGCCGTGCTCCTCGGCGCAGCGACCGGCGTCGACCCGCAAGACGCTGCGACCGCCGCTCAGGCCGGGCATGCCTTCACCGACTACACCCGATTCCTCAACGACAAGGCGCTGAATGGCGCCCGAATCGGCGTCTGGCGCGCCGGCACGTACGACCCGGCACTGGTGGGCAAAGTCGTCGAGCCGATTCTCAACAACGTGATCGCCGCGCTCAAGGCCCAGGGTGCAACCGTGATCGACCCGACCGACATCGACCTGTCGGCGACCGTCAACGAGTTCCCGGCGCTTCTGTGCGAGTTCAAGACCGACATCGCGACGTACCTCCAGACCTACGCCCACGGTACGAACCCGGTGACGCACACGGCGTATCCGCAAACGCTCGCTGGGTTGATCGCGTTCGATGCGGCCCATCCGAACCTCGAAGGACCGTGGAACGATGCGGTCTTCGAGGCTGCCGAGGCGACGAACGGCCGTGACGCCGCTTGCGCTGCCCTACGGCAGGCGACGACGCCTCCCGTCCAGGCCGCGATCGACCAGCTGATGGCCGCCAACCGCCTCGACGCGATCATCGCCCTGACGAACGGTCCGGCCTGGCCGACCAACGACAACCCGAATGAGGGCGACCTCGACGGCCACTTCGAGTACTTCGTCGGCTCGTCGACGGCGGCCGCGGTGTCGGGCTACCCCGACATCACGGTGCCCGCCGGCTACGACGCGGGACTGCCGCTCGGGATCACCTTCATCGGCGGACGCTGGGCTGAACCGAAGCTCCTCGGCCTTGCCTACGACTACGAGCAGGCCACGCACGTTCGAGTCCCGCCGCAGTTCATTCCGACGATCGGCGACGCGCTCTTCCCCGGCGTCCCAAACCCGTCCGCTCAACTGCAGGCGCGGCGGACGCAGGCGACCCACGCTCAGCGCGATCTCATCGTGCGCGCGCGGTAGAGGCATCACGCGGAAACAACGAAGCCCGGCCACTCGGCCGGGCTTCGTGTTGTTGGGCCAGCCCTCACGGGCCTACCCCAGCACTCTGGCGTTGGGCGAGCATCCTCTCGCTGAGAAAACGTCACGGCGCCGTCGCCTGCATGCCGCTTTCGACGGCCTGCGGGTCCCGGGCGATGTCCGTCTCGATGACCAGGGCTTGACCTCGCGGGATCGCGAAATGACCCAGATGCGCCAGTCGCTTTAGCCGCTGCCTCGGCTAGAACACCCGTTCCGCCCCACGACTCAACGCACTGGCCTGAGTCGCGTCGGCGGACGACCGGATGAGCGAGAGCAGCAGACACCAGTGATCGCCCGGCGGCGACATCCGCTCTCGGAGAATGCACGCGCGAGCAGGCTCGGATGGGCGTGGTTCGCCGGCGCCGACGAGCACGTTCTGGCGCTCGTCCCCAGCGAACGCAGCTTCCTGCACGCGCAGGGACTCGTCATCGTGGCGATGGCCGGCGTCACCGGCTTCGCCGTCACCGTCGCCGGGAGCGGCTGGTGGAACGTCCCGATCTCCCACCTTCTCTGGCTTGGACTCGTGTGGACGGCCGTCATCTGCATCGTGGATCGACTGATCTACAAGAGCTTCGGGACGAGTCGAGTCGGGAATCTGCTGCTCGCCGTTCCGCGCGCGGCGCTCTCGGTGATGCTTGCGCTCGTTCTCGGGCTGCCGATGGTCCAGTTCATCTTCAAGCCGTCGATCTCGAAGCAGCTGACACAGACGAGCGCGGTCGAGCAGAAAGAAGCACGGCAAGCCGCGATCGCGTTCTATGAGCCGAAGATCGAGCAGGCTACGGCGCAGATCGCCGCGATCCAGAAGCACGAGACCGCTCTGGAGAAGCGCATCAGCACGTTCACGCGCCTGTCGGGCTGCGAGAGCGACGACCCCACCTGCTCACGCACGCACCTCACGGGGTGCGGGCACTGGTGCCGCTACTACTCGACGCAGGCAAGCATCGCGCGCGCGACGCTGGAGCGTCAGCTCCCTCAGGACCGGAAGAAGGTCGCCGCACTCAAGGGGCAGATCGACGACTGGCACAGGGCCGAGGCGACCGAGACGCAGGCGCGTGTCGGCGCGATCGCCAACGACCAGGATCTGCTCGCAAAGGCGCAGGCGCTCTCGGCGATCGAGAAGCAGCACCCGGAGGTCACGCGGTACGTCCTGTTCGTGCTCGGGCTGTTCGTGTGTCTCGACCTGGTCGCACTCGTGATGAAGCTGTCGCACCTACTGGTCACCGGCGCGGTCTACGAGGAGGTTGCCGCCGAGATGCGGGAGCGGGATCGGCTCGAGGCGCACCGTCTGCGCGAGCAGACCGCAGTCATGCGCGAACGGATCACCGGAGAAGCACGCACGGCGGCGGGCATCGATCAGGCCCGGCTCGAGGTCGAGCGAGTCCGAGGGATCGTCGAGGAAGAGGAACGGCTTCCTTCGAGTCAGCGCCCGAGCGCCGCTTTCGGGACCTGATCGCTCGGCTCGATTGACAAGCAAGGGAGCCCCGGCGAGGCGCACGACTACCGGGTCAGGCGCGGCGCGGCCTCGCTGCGTCCCAGAGGAAGTAGACGAACAGTCCGACGAGTGGGATGAAGAGGATGACGACGAGCCAGAGCAGCTTGGCGACGATTCCCAGATCCCTACGTCGGACGATTCCGACGGCGACGACGAACCACACGAGGATCCACGCGATGAGCGCCGCGGCGGCAATGCCCGTCCCGAAGGTGTACGCAAGCGGCGCCATGTCGGTGGGAACCTACCGCGAACGCGGCGTTCTCGGACGGGCGCCGCTGACGCGAATGTGATTTCGGCGAACTGACGCGCCAGCCGGCGGAGCCGAAATCGCGCAGCGTCGACGTCCCGGGATCGGACTCGGTCTTTCGGGCGCTCCGACCGGCAGGCGTTGTCATTCTCCCGAAGGTCCGCGGCGAGCGTGCCGGTTGGGTAGAAACCGTCACACGTTTGTCACGAAGGACGTGGCTCTCGACGCCAGTACCAGGGTCAGACCCAGGAATCTCGGCCAAGGAAGACGACCATGGAGTACACCCGCCTAGGGACGACCGGGTTGAAGGTGAGCCGGCTCGCGCTCGGCTGCATGAGCTACGGCGACCCCAACACCCCGAACGCCCACGCGTGGGCGCTCACCGAAGAGAACGCAGCACCGTTCTTCCAGCAGGCCGTCGAGCTCGGCGTGACCTTCTGGGACACCGCGAACGTGTATCAGCACGGCACGTCCGAAGAGATCGTCGGCCGCGCGATCTCCCGCTTCTCCCGCCGTGAGGACATCGTGCTCGCGACGAAGGTGCGGGGGAAGATGCACGACGGCCCCGGCGGAGAAGGCCTGTCCCGCAAGGCCATCCTGGAGCAGGTCGACGTGTCGTTGACGCGGCTCGGCACGGACTACGTCGACCTGTACCAGATCCACCGCTTCGACCCGGACACGCCGGTGGAGGAGACGATGGAGGCGCTGCACGACATCGTCAAGGCGGGCAAGGCGCGCTACATCGGCGCCTCCTCGATGTACGCGTGGCAATTCGCGAAGCTCCAGCACGCGGCTGACGTCGGCGGGTGGACCCGGTTCGTGTCGATGCAGAATCAGTACAACCTGCTGCGCCGGCACGACGAACGAGAGCTGATGGCGATGTGCGGCGACATGGGCGTCGGTCTCGTCCCGTACTCCCCGAACGGGAAGGGCCGCCTCGCCCGCCCGGCCGGTGAGCAGAGCGAACGCTCCAGCACCGACAAGGTCCTCCAGGCGTTCGACTCCCCGTACGACGAACCCGTCATCAACGCGGTGCAGAAGCTCGCCGAATCACGCGGGGTCAGCATGGCCCAGATCGCCCTGGCGTGGGTCCTGCGCAACCCGCTCGTCACTGCGCCGATCATCGGCGCAACCAGGCCGCACCACCTATCGGAGGCGGTCGACGCGGTCGGCCTGGAGCTGACGGACGAGGAGGTGCAGGAACTCGAAGCGCCCTACCAGCAATACGGGCCGGCCTGGTACTGACGCCTACAGCCGCAGCGCAAGCAGTGTGAACGCAAGCACGATCACCGCGAGCGTCAGCGCGCGGAGCGCTGCCTCGGGCGCACGCGTCAGCGTCTCCGCCTGGATCGCCTCCTCGCGGCCGTCCCGGTACGTGATCGTTCCCGTGACCGACGTCGCACGGCGCCTCGCGTTTCGTACCTGCGTCGAGAGATGGCGCTGCGCCATGCTCATGCTCGCCGCGAACACCGCCGCGAGGAGCGCGACCGGCTTGAGCGTCTCCGCCGCGCCGACGTAGGCGGTCAGGACGGGGAAGGCTCCCCAACCGAGGGCGAACCAGAGATCCGAGTGGAACCGCCCGCCGAAGCAGCTCGAGGCTGTACGCGGGGACGAGGAACGCGCCGAAGGCGACGAATGGGAGCAGCCAGAACGTCCACGCGAACGCGCCGCCCACGCCGATCGCCGCCGCCGCGCCGGTCGAGACGACCGCGAGCGCGATCAGCACCTTGTCGGGAATGGCCGTTCGGAGCGGGTGGCCGTTGAGCTCGTCCAGCGCATGCGCGCCGACCCCGAGCGCGAGCGCGAACGCGATCAGGCCCCAGACGAGCCGGTTGACCGGGAGCTCGGGAGCGAGCGCAGCGCCGATGACGACGTAGGAGAGGTGCCACGCCGTGTACGGCGGGTGGAGCAGTGTCACGTAGTCGCGCCAGCCGCCGGTCTCGAGCGCGTAGAAGGCGGGCCGCCGTTCGACGCTCACCGGCGCACGCCCCAACTGACAACGCCGCCACCGAGGCTGAGGCGCCGCGACCGGACCTCACCGATGCCTGCCTCGTCCCACGCCGCCGCGAGGCGCTCCTGCGGCCACGTCTCGGCGAACGTCCGGATGCTCGGGCCGAGGAAACGACCGACCTCGTGCCAGCCTGGCGAGATGAGACGTCCGGCGACCGGCAGACCGACGCGGACGTAGAGCTCCCAGAACGGCCGCGCAAGGCCGTCGGGAACGCCGAACTCGAGCGATCCGATCGACCCGCCCGGTCGCACGACGCGCGCCAGCTCGCGGATCGTCGCGGCCGGGTCATGCACGTACCGGAACAGGTACGTGAACGTGAGCCCGCCGAACTCGGCGTCGGGAAACGGCAGGCTCTCCGCGCTCGCCTCCACGAAGCGGATCCGCGCGCTCAGCCCTGCGCTCGCGACGCGCTCCCGAGCGACGTCGAGCATCTCGCGACTCTGGTCGACACCGACGACGCTGCACCCGGTCCTCCGAACGAGCTCGATCGCGACCGCGCCCGTGCCGGTCGCGACGTCGAGAATCGTGTCGTCGGGCGTCGCCTCGATCCGCGAGACCAGGAAGCGGCGCCAGCGCGGATCCTGTCCGAACGACAGCAGGCTGGCATACCGGTCGTACGTCGGTCCGAGCGGAGCGAAGAGCTCGAGAGCGAGCTGGTTCCGCTCCTCGACCATTCCGGCAGCCTAGTCGGGCAGCCAGCCTTCCCGGAACGCCGTCGGTCGGCGCTCCGGCACCGAGGCGTACGCGACGCCGCCGTCCATCGTCTCCTCCTCGACGCTCGCACCGTGTCGCCCGGCGACGTCGTCGGCCGGGAAGCCGAGCGCGTCGGGCTCCTCGGAGTGCAGGCGTGACCCGATCGCGATCACGAGGGCCGGCCCGCTTCCCGCCCCGACGATCACGTGCCGCGTGTTCGCGGGAGCGTGGAAGAAGTCCCAGGCCCGGAGCGGCCGCTCCTCGCCCTCGACGATCAGGAGCGCCTCGCCCGACACGACGAGGAAGCCCTCCTGGTCGGCCTCCCAGTGGTACATCGACATCGGCTCGCCGGGCATCAGCACGAACGGATTGACGCCGAGCTGGTCGAACCGCCTCCAGCCTTCGAAGTCGTCGCCGACGAGGCAGACCGCGCCGCGCCCGTCCGCGTGACGCCACCCGGCGTCGCGCATGTTGAGGACGTACCACCCGTCGCCTCTCGGCGAGAGCCCGTGCTCGGTCTCCTCGAGCTTCGCCTCAGGAACCACGGAGTCACATCCTGCCCCAACCCCCTCGAAGGATGTCGAGAATGCGGGACGGGCTCCGTTCCCGTGGTGACCTGCAAAGCCCGACCAGAGGAGCGACATGCCCAAGTACATGCTCATCGTCAACTTCGAGGGAGGCGTCGTCGACACGCCGATGGAGGAGTGGAAGCCTGAGGAGATCGACGCGCATCTGAACTACTACCGCGCGCTGCACAAGGAACTCGTCGCGAACGGCGAGGTGGTCGAGTCCGAGGCGCTCGCCGGGCCCGATCTGGCCAAGATCGTGACCTCCGACGGCACTGCCCCGGTCGTGACCGACGGGCCGTTCCAGGAGTTCAAGGAGTGGCTGGCCGGCTACCAGATCGTCGACGTCGTGGACGAAGCGCGGGCGATCGAGATCGCGGCCCGGCTCTCGGCGGTGCCGGGGCCGGACGGCGTCGCCCTCGAACAGCCGATCCAGGTGCGGCAGGTGATGGAGGAGGCGCCGAAGGACGCGGCCGAGATGGGCGACTACCTCGAGCACGCGGCCGGCGGGCCACGGCGCTGAACGCGCTCTCCGGCACCGAGGATCTGCTGCGCGAGCTCGCGCCGCAGGTCCTCGGTGCGCTCGTCCGCAGGTACGGCGACTTCGACGCTGCGGAGGACGCCGTGCAGGAGGCGCTGCTCGCGGCGGCGGTTCGATGGCCGCGCGACGGCGTGCCCGAGGAGCCGCGCGGCTGGCTGATCCAGACCGCGTCGCGACGCATGATCGACCAGTGGCGCGCCGATCGATCCCGGAGGCAGCGGGAGGAGCTGGCGACGCGTCAGGACACAACGCCGCCCGATGTCGCCGATGACGACGACACGCTGATCGTGCTGTTCATGTGCTGCCACCCGGCGCTCACGCCGGCGTCCGCGATCGCGCTCACGCTACGGGCGTTCGGCGGCCTCACCACCCAGGAGATCGCGAGCGCGTTCCTCGTCGACGAGGCGACGATGGCGCAGCGGATCAGCCGAGCGAAGCAGCGCATCAAGTCGTCGGGCGTCCCTTTCCGGCTGCCGACGGCGGACGAGCAGACGGACCGGATCCGCTCGGTGCTGCACGTGCTCTACCTGATCTTCAACGAGGGGTACGCGAGCACCGCCGGCGCGAAGGTGCATCGCACCGAGCTCTCGGACGAGGCGATCCGGTTGACGAGGATGGTCCACCGCCTGCTTCCGGACGATCCGGAGGTCGCGGGGCTGCTCTCGCTCATGCTCCTGATCGACGCGCGTCGACCCGCACGAACGACCCGCGCGGGCGAGCTGATCCCGCTCGGGGAGCAGGACCGCACGCGGTGGGACCAGGCGCGCATCGCGGAAGGGATCGCGCTGCTCGACCAGGCGCTGGTGAGAGGGGCGGCGGGCGAGTACCAGCTCCAGGCTGCGATCGCGGCCGTGCACGACCGCGCCCGGCGCGCCGAGGACACGGACTGGCAGGAGATTCTCGCCCTCTACGGACTGCTCGAGCAGATGACGCGGAATCCGATCGTGACGCTGAACCGCGCCGTCGCGGCCGGCATGGCCGAGGGGCCGCACGCCGGCCTCGAGCTGCTCGACCAGGTCGACGAGTCGCTCGCGGGCCACTATCGCCTCGACGCCGTCCGCGCGCACCTCCTCGAGATGGCAGGCGAGACCGCCGCGGCGCGCGAGCACTACCGTGAGGCGGCGAACCGGACGACGAATCTCGCGGAACAGCGTTACCTCGTCATGCGCGCGGCGCGTCTCGAGAGCGACGGCGATTGAGCGGGTTCACCTCATGCGGGTGATCGTCGGGCCGTTCGCCCCCGGTTAGGCTCGCCTCGCAGACCAGGCGAAGGAGGGGCAGTGAGCAGACTCTTCAAGATCGGCGGGATCGTCGCCGGAGCGCTGCTGATCATCTTCGGCATCGCAGCGATCGTGATGGGCATCAACGGCCGGAACGAGGTGCACGACGCGCTCGCCGAGCAGAACATCACGGCGACGCCGGACGCGCCCGAGATCACGAACGGCGACCTCGAGTCGGGCGAGCAGATCAAGACCGGCTCCCAGGCGAAGGCGTTCGCCGACGTCATGGAGCACCACGCGCTCGAGGCCACCGGCGGGAAGCGCTACGCCGAGATGGGCCGGTACCTGACGTCCACCGGCGCGGAGACCAACGACGAGGCGGCCGCCGCGAAGACGCCCGAGGGGCAGCCCGTCGAGAACGGAGCGCGGAATCTCTGGGTGACGGAGACGGCGCTCGCGACGGCGCTCAACATGTCGTACATGGCCGAGCAGCTCTCGCTGTTCGGGATCGTCGTCGGTGTCGCACTGCTCCTGAGCGGCATCGGGTTCATCGTGCTCGCGCTGGGGGTCCTGCAACGCGGCGGTGAGACCGCCACGGCCTGAGCTCGTGTCACCGGGGCGGCCCAACGGCCGCCCCGGTACGTGCGGACTAGGGCCGCAGGTTCTTCTGCTTGGCGATCGCGCCCGCGACGAGATCGGCGGTCATGAACATGTGGCCGTACGCCGCGCTGTAGTCCGTCGCCGCCTTCGCGTACCGCTTGCCCGCGTACGCGTCGAGCTGGTTCTTGAGCTCGAGCACGTGGCCGAGCAGGTCGTTCTGGACGGCCAGCTTCGGCAGGCCCGTGGCGTTCGCGAGGAACGCGCCGAAGACGACCGTGTACCGCTTGAGGTTCGCGACCGCCTTGGCCTGGCCGGCCTTGTCCTTCTTGGCGACCGCGGTCGTGTACGCGACGAAGAAGCGGATGTGGTCGCGCCACATGAACTTCCCGTCCAGGAACGTCTTCGCCGCCGCGGGGCCGTACACGGAGCCGATCGACCTCGAGATTGCGACCGAGTTCGCGTCGAGTGCCTTCGCGACCGTCGGGAACGTCGGCGAACCGGTGACGCCCGCGTTCGTCGCGTTCATCGCGAGCACGGCGTGCTCGCCGAACTGACGGCCGAGCAGCGCGCGGAGATCCGACGCGGTCACGGTCGCCGCGCTCGAGTGCGCCATCCCCGGCATGTGCCTGTCGGACGTTTGCGAGGAGCTGCCTCCTGCGAATGCCGCAACCGCGGCGATCGAGGCGGCGACGAGCACGAATCCGACGGTCCCCATGAGTTTCCAACGCATGACCCACCTCCGAGTCGAGTAGACCGCCTGATTCGCGGCCGCTCCTCGTTCGGTTCACGACTAACGTGGCCGAGATGCCGCTGCAGAACCGCGTCACGCCGCTCGGCGAGCTCGTCGCGGACCCGGCCCGCGGACTGCTCTACGGCAACCGCGGCTGCCTCCACGACGAGCACGGGCGCATCCGGCGGCGCTACAACGGCAAGCGCTGGATCGCCTGCCGGCTCGAGTTCCGCGGCTGGCACCGCGAGCCGCTCATGCAGCCCGGGAAGTTCACCGAGCTCTTCTTCCTCGACGAGGCGACGGCGTTCGCGGCGGGACATCGCCCGTGCGCGCTCTGCAGGCGCGAGGACTACGTGCGCTTCCAGGGGCTCTGGCGCGGCCCCGCCGACGCGGACTCGATGGACGCGCGGCTGCACGAGGAGCGCGTCGACGGCTCACGCGCGCATCGCCTCCACGAGGCCGAGCTCGCCGAGCTGCCCGACGGCGCGTTCGTCCTCCGAGAGGGCGAGCCGTGGGTCGTTCGCGGCGACGAGCTGCTGCGCTGGACGCCGGCCGGTTATCGCGGGCACGCGCGACGAGTCGCCCACGGGACCGCGACGGCTCGTCACGCCGCCGTCGCTCGTCGCCGTCCTCCGCGTCGGCTGGCGCTCGGAAGCGCCGCTGCTGCATCCGTCCTCGGAGGTTGCATAAGCACCTGCTGAGCGCGAGAGTTGCACGATGAGCAGCTCGATCGTCTTCCTGTCCGACTTCGGCTATCGGAACGAGTGGGTCGGGATCTGTCACGCGGTGATCGACCGGCTCGCGCCGGGGACGGCGGTCGTCGATCTGTCGCACGGCGTGCCACCGCTCGATGTTCAGGCGGGAGCGCTCGTGCTCGCCGACTCGCTGCCGTTCATCCGGCACGACGCGGTGCTGTTGGCCGTCGTGGACCCGAGCGTCGGCCGCGACCGCGACATCGCGGTCGAGACCGGGGACGGCCGCCTGCTCGTGGGGCCGGACAACGGGGTGCTCGCTCCGGCGTGGCGCGCCGCGGGAGGAGCGAAGCGGGCCGTCTCGATCACGTCGTCGCAGATCCTCCTCGAACCCGTCAGCCCGTCGCTCCACGCGCGCGACGTGCTCGCTCCTGCCGCGGCGTATCTCGCGACCGGCGGTGCGCTCGAGGAGCTCGGCGAGATGATCGAGGTCGAGAGCCTCACCTCCCTCCGAATCCCCGACCCCGAGGTCGAGCAGGGGAAGATCGCGTGCGAGGTCCTCGATCTGAATCGGTTCGGGAACGTTCAGCTGAACGTCCGCGGCTCACATCTCGCAGCGGCGGGGCTCGATCGCCTCGATCGAGTTGCTGTCGCCTCTCAAGGCGGCCAGGCCTCGGCCCGCATCGTCTCGACGTACGCCGACCTCGAGGCCGAGGAGTGGGGGCTGATGGTGGACCCGCGCGGCTGGATCTCGGTCATCCGCGAGAACCCGGGCAACGCGGCCGAGGACCTCTCCGTCGGTACGGGCGACCTCGTCTGGCTGACGACCGTCCGCGACTAGAGATCCTCGGCCCGGTTGACTGCGCCGGCCGAGACCGCGGATACTGCCCGCGTGCTCGTCGGCATCCTCATCGGCTGGGGCGTCAACATCGTCTCGCTGCTCGTCGTCGACTCGCTCTTCGACGGCGTGTCGATCGGGCGCTGGGGCTCGATCATCCTCGCCGGCGCCGTGCTCGGCATCGCGAACGGGATCCTGAAGCCGATCCTCGCGCTCCTCACGCTTCCGCTCATCATCTTCACGCTCGGGCTCGCCTACTTCTTCCTGAACGTGCTGATGCTGCTGATCACGGAGTGGATCACGCCGGACTTCTCGATCGACGGCTTCTGGACGTACGTCGGCGCGACGATCGTGATCTGGCTCGTGAACTGGATCCTCTACTCGGCGCTCGGGTCGATCTTCGGCGACCGGTCGGCGCGTGTCGTCGGCTAGTCGGTAGCGACCACCCGCCGACTCACCAGCACGGTCGTGGCGATCGCGCCTGCCGGCAGCCGCGGCGATCGCGGCCTTCGGCGCGTACGCGCGCAGCCGGCGGGCGCGCGGCGGGCGCTCCTTCGTCGTCAGCGCGAGGAAGACCTCGTTCGCGCCGATGATCGTGTGCGGCAGCCAGTGCCGGAGCCCCTTCTTCGAGGCGCCGGTCAGGAACGGCGTGACGGCGAGCGCGACACCGCCGAGCGCGTCGAGCGCGAGGTGGGCGCGCATGGGCACGACCCGCTTGAGCCCGAACTCGTAGTCGGTCAGCAGCGCGTTCGCGGTCGCGAGCGCGCCGACGACGCGCGGCGGGATCGTCGCGCCGGTGTTGCCGTTCATGCGGAGCAGCGTCGGCGAGGCGATCAGTGCCGGGCCGGTGGCCATGTCGATGGCGCCGTGCGTCTTCGTCGGGACGATTCGAAGCTTCATGGGACCCCCTTGGTCGGTTTGGACTGATAGGACCCGTACCCGTTGGAGCCGGAACTGAACGAGCTCCTCGAGCAGGCGAAAAGCGACCCGAACGCCGTCGGGCTCGTGCTGATCGGCTCATACGCCTCCGGGACGCCCGACGAGGAGTCGGATCTCGACGTGCTCTACGTGCTCCGCGACGACGGCGAGCCGCCCGAGCGCGAGCGGAAGGGCCGTGTGGACCTCGTCCCGACGACGCTCGAGCGGCTGCGGAACGCGCCGGACTGGTTCAAGCCGGCGCTCGCCCATGCGCGCGTCCTCCTCGACGACGACGGCGAGGTGGCCGCGGCCGTCGCGGCGGCGCAGCGCGTTTCGCGCGAGGAGACCGCCGAGCTCTACGACGGGTACCTCAACGACCTCTACCGTTCGCTCAAGGCGTGGCGCCGCGGGAACGAGCTCGCCGGACGCATCGAGGCCGGGCGCTCGCTGCGCTTCCTCGGCGAGCTGCTGTTCGCCCTCGACGGCTCGCGCGGCCCGTATCCGAAGGACTGGCCCGGGAGGCTCGGTGAGCTCGAGCCGCTGATGCTCGAGGTCGCGCGGACCGCGGACCCGACGACGCAGCAGGAGCTCGCGCGCCGCGTGCGCGCGCTCGCCCACGAGTACGAGGACGTGTACGCCGACTGGCACGGCGAGATCGACCGCGTGCTGGGGCTCGAGTTCGATTGAGACCGGCGCTCGTCGTCGACGTCGCGCTCAAGGTCGCGCTCGTCGTGCTGCTGCTCGTCGGCGCGTTCTCGGGCCTGCAGCAGTTCGAGGGGAAGGCGTTCGGCGGACGGCTGCTCGCGTACCCGCTCGCGACCGTGATCGTGCCGATCGCCTGGTGGCTCGTCGCCCGTCGCCGCGATCGCCCGCCCGCCTACCCGTACGCGGCGGACATCCTCCTCACGCTGCCGTTCCTGATCGACACCGCAGGGAACGCGCTCGACCTCTACGACACGATCGACTGGTGGGACGACTTCAACCACTTCCTCAACTGGGGCCTGCTCACGGCGGCGTTCGGGCAGTTCCTCCTCCGCCTGCCGCTCGGGCCGCTGAACGTCTTCGCGGTCGCAGTCGGCTTCGGAGCGGTAACGGCGATCCTCTGGGAGTTCGGCGAGTACTTCGCCTTCATCCGCAACTCCTCGGAGCTCGATACGGCATACACGGACACGCTCGGCGACCTCGCGCTCGGCCTGACCGGGTCGGTCGTGGCCTCTCTGGTCACTGCGACAGTCCTCTACCGGCGCCGCCTATGATCCCGCCGATGCGCGGTATGCGGCCCGAGGACGTGTACGCGCTCGCAGGCGTCTCCGACCCGCGCCTCGATCCCGACGGGAAGACCGTCGCCTACGCGCACTGGTCCGTCGACGGCGACGAGAACGAGTACCGCGCGAACATCTGGCTCGCCCCGGTCGACGCCTCCGAGCCGCCGCGCCGCTTCACGACCGGCGAGCGGAGGGACGGCGAGCCGCGCTGGTCGCCCGACGGCACCAGGATGGCGTTCGTCTCGAGCCGGGCGGAGAAGGAGCCGGGGCAGCTCTACGTCATCCCGCTCGCGGGGGGCGAGGCGCAGCGGCTGACGAAGCTGAAGGAGGACGTCAAGCACGTCGCGTGGTCACCGGACGGGTCGCAGATCGCGTTCGCGTCGCGCGTCCGCGACGAGTCGTACGACGAGGAGGACGACCGCAGGCGCCCTCCGAAGCGGGTCACGCGGCTCTTCTACAAGCTCGACAGCGAGGGCTGGACGGCCGATCGTCGCAACAAGCTCTTCGTCGTCCCCGCCGACGGCACCGCGGAGCCGCGGCAGCTCACCGAGGACGAGTACGACAGCACCTCGCCTGCGTGGTCGCCCGACGGCTCGACGATCGCCTTCGCCTCCGCGCGCGGCGAGAACTGGGACACGGACCTCGTCTCGGACATCTACCTCGTGCCGGCAGACGGCGGCGAGGCACGCCGGCTGACCCACGGGGGCGGCGGCTACGGTGCTCCGGTCTGGTCGCCGGACGGGAAGCAGATCGTCGCGCAGTTCACGCCGGACCCGTGGGTGTGGGGCAAGCACACGCAGATCGCCGTGATCGACGCCGAGACCGGCGCGCACAGGCTCCTCACCGAGAGCCTCGACCGTCAGTGCGGGCCGTACCCCGAGCTTCGCCCGCCTACCTGGGACGGCGATCGCATCGTCTTCGGAGTCGAGGACGGCGGCAACGTCCACCTGTATGCCGTGCCCGTGGACGGCTCCGCCGAGCCCGAGCTGCTCGTCGGCGGCACGCGCACGGTCAAGGGCTACGACGTCAAGGGCGACACCCTCGTGCACGCCACCGGCACGCCGACGACGTTCGCCGACCTCTACGTCGGCGACACGCGCGTGACCGACGCGACGAAGGACTTCCCGGCGCGCATCCTCGAGCCCGAGCGCTTCACCGCGACCTCGAAGGACGGCACCGAGGTCGAGGCGTGGCTCGTTCGGCCCGCCGATTTCGAGGAGGGCAAGCGCTACCCGGTCCTCCTCAGCATTCACGGTGGTCCTCAAACGCAGTACGTGACGAGCTTCTTCGACGAGTTTCAGGTGTACGCCGGCGCGGGTTACGCCGTCGTGTTCACGAACCCGCGCGGGTCCTCGGGCTACAGCGAGGACTGGGGAACGGCGATCCGCGGCCCGCTGAACGGCGGCGGCCCCGGCTGGGGCACCGTCGACTACGAGGACGTCATGGCGGTGCTGGACGAGGCGCTCGAGCGCTTCGACTTCCTCGACCCCGAGCGCACGGGCGTGCTCGGCGGCTCGTACGGCGGCTACATGACGTCGTGGATCGTCGGGCACACGAACCGCTTCAAGGCCGCGTGCTCCGAGCGTGCGGTGAACAACCTCTTCACCGCGATGGGCTCGAGCGACGTCTTCTGGGCGTTCAAGGGCTACTTCGGCGCGTTCGCGCACGAGGAGCCGGAGGCGTGGCTGGAGCGCTCGCCGTCGATGTATGCGAAGAACATCGAGACGCCGCTCCTCATCCTCCACTCGGAGGGCGACCTGCGCTGCTCGGTCGAGCAGGCCGAGCACCTCTTCATCATCCTGCGCCTGCTCGGCAAGGAGGTCGAGTTCGTGCGCTTCGGCGGCGAGAGCCACGAGCTCTCGCGCTCCGGCTCGCCCGTCCATCGCGTGCAGCGGTTCGAGCTCTTGCTCGACTGGTTCGACCGCTACCTCAAGAGCTGAGCTCCTCCGCGAGCACGGCGCACGCGTAGGCGCGCCACGCGATCTCCGGATCCTCGCGCAGCGCGTGGACGACCTCGCTGACGTGCGCGTGCCCGAGCGCGTCCGCTGCGAGTCGCTCGAGGCCGGCGTCGAGCGTGCCGCGGCGCTCGGGCGAGTCGAGCTCCGCCGCGAACGTCACGACCGCCGGGCCGTTCACGTCGAGCCCCCGCTCGGGATCGCCGCCGACAGCGAGCACGAGCAGCGCGCGACGGACGTCGCCGCGCAGCTCGTCCTCGTCGAGCGGCACGTCGCGGCCGGCGACCGCGGCGACGGTGACGACGGCGACGCCGGTCTCGGCTTCGGCGACGATCGCCTCGAGCCGGTCGAGCCAGTCCGCGTCCATTCGTCGGACGCTACTGGGAGAATCGCCCCGTGACGTACCCGAGCAAGCTGCAGCGGATCGCCGGCTGGTTCATCGAGCTCGTCGTCGTCTCTCTGCTCCTCGCCGTCGGGCTCACCTTCGGCGGCGACAACTACTTCGTCGGGTTCGTCGTCGGGCTGACCGCGATCTGGCTCTACTTTGCCGTTCTCGAGAGCTCGCCGCGCCAGGCGACGCTCTCGGGCCCGATCCTCGGCGTGCGCGTCACCGACCTCGAGGGAGAACGGATCACGTTCACGCACGCGACCGGGCGCCACTTCGCGATGTACCTGAGCGCGATCACGCCGTTCGCGGTCGGCTACTGGATGGCGTTCTGGACGAGGCGTCGGCAGACGCTCCACGACATGCTCGCGCGGACGCTCGTCCTGAAGAAGTGACGGGCGCGGGCCGAGCGGCCCGCGCCCGTCGAGAGGTCAGCTTCCGGCCGCCGGCGAGGGCGCGCTCGCGGACTGCTCGTACTGCTGCTCCATCCGCTCGAGCTCTTCGTCGGTGCCCATGCGGACCGGGCCCTTGAACCAGTTCTTGGCGGACAGGACCCACCAGCCGCCGAACAGGAGGATCGCTCCGCCGACGAGAAGCGGCGCGTAGTTCACGGCCTCCCAGGTGAACCCGTCCTTCCACGGCGCGCTGATCGAGTACGGCGGCATGAGGAAGACGATCGAGATGAAGAAGACCCAGACGATCGCGATCGGGTCGATCCACCGGTAGTGCTTCCCGAGCGTCCAGGCGCCGGGCTGGAACTCGTCCTTCATCCGGTACCGCAGGATCACCGGGAGGATGAACGCGATGTACAGGCCGATCACCGCGATGCCCGTCCCGACGTAGTAGCCGACGAAGAAGTTGTAGAGCGTCGGCAGCATGAGCGCCGCCGCCGCGACGACGATCGCGACGACCGCCATGTGCGGGATGCGGTTCGAGGACACGCGACGCCAGAGCTGGTGGCCCGGGACGGCGCGGTCGCGCGAGAACGCGAACAGCATGCGCGACGCCGACGTCACCGACGCGATCAGGCAGAAGAGCTGCGCCACGCAGCAGATGAAGAGGATGGACGTCCCCCAGCTCTCGCCCATCGCCGTGACCCAGCTGGACGGGACGATGTACGAGGTCGAAGACCGGCTCCGGCCGGCAGCGCCACGGTGACCGCGACGAGCAGGATGAAGCCGAAGATCACGGAGGCGACGACGGACATGTACATCCCGACGGCGGCCGAGCGCGAAGCCTTGTGCGTCTCCTCGGCGACGTGGGCGGATGCGTCGAACCCGGTGATCGTGTACTGGGCCATCAGGAAGCCCGTCAAGAAGACGTACCAGAACACCGGGCTGCTGAACGAGGTCGGTGCCGGGTCGCCGCCCCAGCCCGTGAGGTTCAGCGTGTCGGTGAAGACGGAGCTGAACGAGCGGTGGTCGTCCGGGACCAACGACGAGGACGAGCACGATCACGCCGACGCCGATCATGTGCCAGTACGCCGAGATCGTGTTCAGCATCGCCGTGAGCGTGATCCGGAACAGGTTCAGGATCAGCGCCACCGTGAGCACGATGGCGTACATCAGGTAGACGTAGCCCTTCGAGTTCGGGTAGTCGAACCAGTAGTTCAAGAGCGCGGTCGAGAAGATCGCCAGGCCGTAGCCGATCGCGGCCGTGACGGCGATCTGGCCGATGAGGTTGAACCAGCCCGTGAACCAGCCCCAGCCGGGGCTGCCGAGCTTCGACGCCCAGTAGTAGAGGCCGCCCGCGGTCGGGAAGGACGACGCGATCTCGGCCATGGAGAGCGCGACGATCGTGCTCATGAGGCCGACGATCAGCCAGCCCCAGGTGATCGCGACCGGGCCACCCTGGCCGTACGCGATCGAGTAGGACGTGAGGCAGCCCGCGAGGATCGAGATGATCGTGAAGCTGATCGCGAAGTTCTGGAACCCGCCCATCGCGCGGAAGAGCTCCTGCGCGTAGCCGAGACGGTGCAGAGTCCGCTCGTCCTCGTCGGTGTGATAGGTCGGAGCAGCCGCAGGCGACTGACCGGCCGGGGGTGTCGGTTCCAAGCCGAGTTCCTCCTCCGTCGACGGTTCGTGCCGTTAGGCGCTATTTACGCCCGCCGCCGGACGGAGTGTCAATAGGACGCTGCGTCTATGAGCGGATGCGCCGCACCGGACGGGTCGTACAGCGGCTCGGCCGCCACCTCGCCGGCGATCCACTCGCCGAAGATCTCGACCTCGACCGGCTGCCCCGGCTCGGCGTTGGCCGCGGGCACGTAGGCGTACGCGATCGAGCGCTCGACCGTGTAGCCGTAGCCGCCGCTCGTGACGCGGCCGACGGTCTCGCCGTCGATCCGGACCGGCTCCGAGCCGAGCGCGACGGCGCGCGGGTCGTCGAGGACGAGACAGGCGAGCCGCCGCTCGGGCTCCTGGCGCTCGAGCAGCGCGTCGCGGCCGATGAAGTCGCCCTTGTCGAGCTTCACGGCGAACCCGAGGCCGGCCTCGAACGGCGTGTCGTCCGGCGTGATGTCGGCGCCCCAGACGCGGTAGCCCTTCTCGAGCCGGCACGAGTCGATCGCCTTGTAGCCGCCCGCGACGAGCCCGTGGTCGCGCCCCGCCTCCCAGATCGCGTCCCAGAGGCGGAGGCCGAACTCCATCGGGCAGTAGAGCTCCCAGCCGAGCTCGCCGACGTACGTCACGCGGAGCGCGAGGCAGGGCACGGAGCCGACGTCGATCTCGCGCGCGCGCATGTAGCGGGAACGCGTCGTTCGAGAGGTCGGCGGTCGAGAGCGGCTGGAGGATCTCGCGCGCCCTCGGTCCCCAGATCCCGAGGCAGGCGTAGCGCGAGGTCACGTCCTCGACGACGACCGAGCCGTCCTCCGGCGCGTGCTGGCGGATCCACGAGAGATCGTGCCGGCCGAAGGCGGTGCCGGTGACGATGCGGAAGCGGTCGTCGGCGAGTCGCGTGACGGTGAAGTCGCACTCGATCCCGCCGCGCGTGTTCAGCATCGAGGTGTAGGTGATCGCGCCGACGTCGCGGGCGACCTTGTTGTCGCAGAGGCGCTCGAGGAAGTCGGGGGCGCCTTCGCCGGAGATCTCGATCTTCGCGAAGCTCGTCTCGTCGAAGAGCGCGGCGGCCTCGCGCGTCGCGCGGTGCTCCGCGCCGACCGCCGGCGACCAGAGCCGGCCGGCCCAGCCTCGCGGGCGCAGCGACTCGTCGCCGGCGGCGGCGTTCGGCTCGAACCAGTTCGGCCGCTCCCAGCCGGACTTCTCGCCGAAGGCTGCGCCGAGCTCCTGCAGGCGCGCGTACGTCGGCGAGGTGCGAAGCGGTCGCCCGGCCTCGCGCTCGTGGCCCGGGTAGCGCACGTCGTAGTACGTCGAGTAGACCTCGATCGTGCGCGCGAGCGTGTACTCGCGGCGTGCGGTACGCCGTGCCGAAGCGCCGCGAGTCCATCTCCCAGACGTCGAGGCTCGGCACGCCGTCGAGGATCCACTCCGCGACGAGCCGCCCCATCCCGCCCGCGCCGGCGAGGCCGTGCGCGCAGAACCCGGCCGCGACCCAGAAGCCGCGCACGTCGGTCGGGCCGAGGATGAACTCGTTGTCGGGCGTGAACGCCTCGGGGCCGTTGATCAGGCGGACGGACTCCATCTCGGCGAGGTCGGGCACGCGCTCGATCGCGTTCTCGAGCAGCGGCTCGAAGCGCGGCCAGTCCTCGGCGAGCAGGCGGCCGTTGAAGTCCGCCGGGATCCCGTCGAGCGACCACGGCGCCGGGTCGCGCTCGTAGCCGCCGACGACGAGGCCGCCCGACTCGGGACGGAAGTAGACGAGGAGCGACGGGTCGCGCATCGTCGGCATCTCGAGCGGGAGGCCGGACGGCTTCGTGACGAGGTACTCGTGCGCCATCGGGACGACCGGGACGTTGACGCCGGCGAGCTCGCCGAGCTCCTTCGCGAACATGCCGCCCGCGTTGACGACGATCTCCGCCTCGATCGCGCCCTTGTCCGTCTCGACGCCGGTCACGCGCCCGCGCTCGACCGTGATCCCGGTGACGCGCGTGTTCGTCTCGATCTCCGCGCCGCCGCGACGCGCGCCCTCCGCGAGCGCGAAGGTCAGCTGGCTCGGGTCGATGTAGCCGTCGGTGGGGAGGAACGCCGCGCCGAGCACGCCGTCGGTCGTCATCGGCGGGAAGAGCCGCTGCGCCTCCTCGGCGGAGATCAGCTCGAGCGGCAGCCCGAACGTCTTCGCCCAGCCGGCCTGGCGCGCGAGCTCCTCCATCGCGCTCCTGCGTCGAGGCGAGTCGCAGCGACCCGACCTCGCGCCAGCCGGTCTCGAGGCCGACCTCGGCCTCGAGCGAGCGGTAGAGCTCGACCGAGCGCATCATCATCTTCGTCAGGCTCAGCGACCCGCGGAGCTGCCCGACGAGGCCGGCAGAGTGGAACGTCGAGCCGCTCGTCAGGTCGGCGCGCTCGACCAGCACGACGTCGCGCTCGCCGAGCTTCGTCAACCAGTAGGCGATCGAGCAGCCGCCGACGCCGCCGCCGATGACGACGACGCGCGCACGGGCTTTCATCCCAGCGCTTCTCGGAAGGCGGGATCCTTCGCGGTCTCGCGCACACGCTCGAAGTGCGACTCGGCGTACGACGGCGAAGTCGAACGTCGAGCTCCGAGATCGCCTGCTGGACGACGCCCCACATCGCCTCGCGGAAGTCCGACATGAAACCCATGAGCACGAGCGCGCGGACGTCCTCATCGTCGACCTCGCCGAAGTAGGCCTGGAGCAACTCGTTGTTCTCGTCGTCGGTGAGCTCGTGGTTGACGGAGAAGTTCGCGAGGTCGAAGAAGCGGTCGCCCATGCCCGCGTACTCCCAGTCGACGATCCAGAGCCGGTCGCCGTCGGAGATGAAGTTCGCGTTCAGCAGGTCGTTGTGGCAGGGCGCCGGGGGTTGCACGCCGCGCGCAGTCTCGATTCGGTCGGCGATCGCCTTCGCGTCGACGTAGTCGGCCGGCGGCGCGACGCCGCGCGCGGCCGCGGTGGCGCAGTAGGCCTCGACGACGCGGAACGAGTCGAACCGCCCGGCGATCGGGTCGCTCTCGTGGAAGCGGCGGAGCGCCGTCGCGATCTCGCGCAGGCGGTCGGGCTTCCGCACCTCGTCGCTCGTCGATCGGTGCGCCCTCGACGTAGCGGGTCACGAGGTAGCCCTGCGGCTCGACGAACCTGATCACGTCGGGCGCGAGACCGAGCGCCGCCGCCGCGCGCGTCGCCTCGTGCTCCACGCTCCGGTCGATCCCGAGGAGCGCCGTGTCCTTGCCGCCGATGCGCAGCACGACCTGCTCGCCGGTCGCGAGCTCGACCTTGAAGTTGCGGTTCGTGATGCCGCCGGTGAGCGCCTCGAGGGACCGGACGCTCCCCGGCCAGATCCGCTCGGCGATCCGTTCCGGTTCCACGCCCGCGCGATCCTAGACTGCGCGGGCCATGACGTCGGTGCTCTTCGACTTCAACGGCACGCTCTCGGACGATGAGTGGGTGCTCTGCGACATCCTCCGCGAGCTCTTCGCAGAGGCCGGGCGGCCGATGTCCGAGGACGACTACTACGGGCTGCTCGGATACTCCGACCCTGAGATCGTGGAGCGTCTGGCTCGGCCGCCCCGACCCGGGCATCGTCCAGCGGAAGATCGACGAGTACCGCCGCCGTGTCTCCGATGGGAGCACGATCGACGAGGAGACGAGGCTCGCGGTCCGGCTTGCCGCGGAGCACGGGCCGGTTGCCGTGGTCTCGGGCTCGGCGCGTGACGAGATCGAGCCGGTGCTCGACGCGGCGGGGCTCCTCGACGTCGTCGTCGCCGTCGTTCCCCGGGAGGACGTCGCGAACGGAAAGCCCGCGCCGGACGGCTACCTGCGCGCGCTCGAGCTGCTGAACGTCGACTCCGGCGTCGCGATCGAGGACTCCCCGCCCGGCATCGTCTCGGCGAAGGCCGCCGGCCTGCGCTGCGTCGGCCTGACGCGCTGGTTCACGAGCGACGGGCTCCCGGGGGCCGACCTCTACACGAGCGCTGTTGATCGCGAGTTGATCCGCCGACTAGTGTCGTCCGGGTGATCTCCCTCGACGAGCTGCGGTCGGACGTCGAGTCGGGCGCGGTCGACACCGTCGTCGTCGCCTTCACCGACATGCAGGGCCGCTTGATGGGCAAGCGCATGCACGCGGAGTTCTTCCTCGAGGACTCGGTCGACCACGGCATCGAGGGCTGCAACTACCTGCTCGCGCTGGAGATGGAGATGGATCCCGTTCCCGGCTACGAGATCGCGAGCTGGGAGCGCGGGTACGGCGACTTCCGGATCGAGCCGGACCCGGCGACGCTGCGGCGGATCCCGTGGCTGGAGGGCACCGCGCTCGTCCTGGGCGACGTCCTCTGGGAGGACGGCTCGCCCGTGCGACCGTCGCCGCGCCAGGTGCTGAAGGCCCAGGTCGAGCGTGCGCAGGCGGCCGGCTACGAGCCGATGTTCGGCTCCGAGCTCGAGTTCTACTTGCTCAAGGAGACCTACGCCGAAGCGCATGAGAAGCACTACCGCGGCCTCACGCCGTCGGTCCCGTACATCCTCGACTACCACGTGCTCGCGACGACGTACGACGAGCCGTTCATCCGTCAGATCCGGAACGGCATGCAGGGCGCCGGGATCAAGGTCGAGAGCTCGAAGGGCGAGGCGTGGCCGGGCCAGCAGGAGATCAACTTCCGCTTCGCCGACGCGGTCACGATGGCCGACAACCACGTGGTCTACAAGAACGGTGCGAAGGAGCTCGCGCAACTGAACGGCCTGTCGATCACGTTCATGGCGAAGCCCGACCACACGTGGATCGGCAACTCGTGCCACATCCACGGCTCGCTCTGGAGCGGCGGCGAGCCGTCGTTCACCGACGACGCGCTCTTCGGCTCGTGGCTCGCGGGCTGGATCGAGCACGCGAAGGAGCTCGCTGTCTTCGTCGCGCCGAACATCAACTCGTACAAGCGCTACGCGGCGGGCTCGTGGGCGCCGACGACGCTCGCGTGGGGGAACGACAACCGGACGTGCGGCTTCCGAGTCGTCGGCCATGGGAGGACGAAGCGCGTCGAGTCGCGCATCCCCGGCGGTGACGTGAACCCGTACCTCGCGTTCGCCGCGCTGATCGCGGCCGGGCTCGACGGGATCGAGCGCGGCGCCGAGCCGCCGGCGGCGCTCGAGGGGAATGCGTACGAATCCGACGCCGACCGGTTCCCGCTCGACGCTCCGCGAGGCGATCGCGGCGCTCGAGGACGGCACCTTCGCGCGCGGCGCGCTCGGCGACGACGTCGTCGACCACTACCTCAACTACGCGCGGACCGAGCAGCGGCTCTTCGACCAGGCGGTCACGTGCTACGAACGAGAGAGGTTCTTCGAGCGTGGCTAAGAGCTCACCCCAGGATGAACGGCGAACTGCCCGGGCGCGGTGCGCAACCATCCTGGGATGAGCTCTAGGCCCTTGATCGGCATCACGTCCTACGTCGAGCCTGCGCAGTGGGGCGCGTGGGAGCTGCCTTCCGCGCTCGTGCCGTACATGTACGTCGAGGCGATCGAGAGCGCCGGCGGCCGTGCGCTGCTCGTACCGCCCGCCGTCGAGGGCCTCGACGAGACGCTCGACGCGCTCGACGGCCTCCTCTTCTCCGGCGGGAGCGACCTCGACCCGGCGACGTACGAGCAGGATCCGCACCCCGAGACGACCGGCACGCGGCCCGACCGCGACGCCGGCGAGCTCGCGCTCCTCACCGCGGCGCTCGACGCGCGACATGCCGGTGCTCGCGGTCTGCCGCGGGTCGCAGGTGCTGAACGTCGCGCGCGGGGGCGACCTCGTCCAGCACCTCCCCGACGTCGTCGGCGACGAGCGTCACAAGCACACGCCGGGGGTCTTCGCGGACCACGACGTCCGCGTCGAGCCGGAGTCGCGCCTCGGGGGCCTGGTCGGCGGGCGCGCGCCGGTCAAGTCGCATCACCATCAGGGCTACGGCCGCGTCGGCGACGGGCTGCGCGAGGTCGCGTGGGCCGACGACGGGACGGTCGAGGCGCTCGAGGACCCGTCCAAGCGGTTTGCGGTCGGCGTCCTCTGGCACCCGGAGGCGGGGGAGGACCGTGCGCTCTTCGAGGCGCTGGTCGAGCAGGCGCGGGTGTACCGCGAGGAGCGGCGCTCGACCTACGCCTGAAGCCGCTCGGCGAGCCAGGCGTGCACCTCGGGCACGCGGCGCGTGACGAGCGTCAGGTGCCCGTCGTCGGGCGAGAGCCTCGCGTCGACGTTCGGGATGCGCTCGGCGAGCCAACGTCCGTGCGCGAGCGGGACGAAGAGGTCGTGCTCGCCGTGCCAGAGAAGCACCGGCGTCTCGATCGCCCGGACGTCGAATCCCCACGGCTTCGCGAAGGCGAGGTTGTCGTCCAGCCAGCCGTCGCCGCTCGCCTCCAGGCTCTTCCGCATCGTCCCATCCAGGAACTCGGCGTAGTCGCCGGTGAGTGCGCTCGCGTCGACAGGCGTGAGCAGCGTGCGGAGCTCTTCGCGGAGCTGCACGGGATTGCCCCTGAGTCGTTCCGCCCGCTCCTCCTCCAGGGTCAGCTCCAGGACCTCGCGACCTTGCTGCGCCTTTCCGAACTCCTCGACGTTGTCCTCGCCCATGCCGGCGGTCCAGTCCAGCCCTTCAGCGTCGGAGGGCGCTATGGCCCCGAGCGAGGCCGCTGCTACCACGCGCCCGGGGAGGAGGGCGCCGCACGCGAGCGCGTGCGGTCCGCCGCCCGAGAAGCCCCAGACCGCGAGCCGGTCGAGCCCCAGCGCGTCGGCGATCGCTGCGACGTCGCCGGCGCAGTCGGCGACGCTCCTGTCCGGCTGCGGGCTGGACCCGCCGTACCCAGGTCGGTCGTATCCGACCAGACGAATCCCTCGCGCTCGGGCGTCCTCGGCATGTGGTGCGAAGAACGAGCCCTCGCTCGGCGTTCCGTGGTGCACCAGCACCGGCAGTCCGTCCGGGTCGCCCGCCTCGTGCACCTGGATCGTGCGGCCGTCCGGCGTCGTGATCCGTCCCACGAACGGGTCCTAGCACGTGGTTGAATCACGCGCGATGTCGGTCACGGTCGTGAACCCGGCGACGGAAGAGCCCATCGCCGAGCTCGAGCAGGCGGGCGTCGAGGAGACGGACGCCGCGGTTGCACGGGCGAAGGAGGCGTTTCCGAGGTGGCGCGACGTCGCGCCGAACGACCGCGCGCGGCTGCTGCGCCGCCTCGCGACGCTCGTCGAGGAACACGGCGAGGAGCTCGCGCGGATCGAGTCGCAGAACGTCGGCAAGCCGATCAGCGGCGCGCGCGGCGAGGTCGGGATGGCCGCGAACGTCTTCCACTTCTACGCCGGCGCGGTCGAGAAGCACTACGGCGAGACCATCCCCGTCGCCGGCGGCGTCGACGTGACGTTCCGCGAGCCCCTCGGCGTCGTCGGGCTGATCGTCCCGTGGAACTTCCCGCTCAACATCTCGTCGTGGAAGCTCGGGCCGGCGCTGGCATGCGGGAACACGGTCGTGCTGAAGCCCGCCGAGCTGACGCCGCTCTCGGCGCTGCGGCTCGCCGAGCTCGTGCTCGAGGCGGGTATCCCCGAGGGCGTCGTCAACGTCCTCGTCGGCAAGGGCTCCGTCGTCGGGGCGCGGCTCGTCGAGCATCCCGACGTCGCGAAGATCGGCTTCACCGGCTCGACCGAGGTCGGGCGGGGGATCATGCAGGCGGCCGCGGGGACGATCAAGCGCGTCACGCTCGAGCTCGGCGGCAAGTCCGCGAACGTGATCTTCGAGGACGCCGACCTCGAGGCGGCGGCCGCCGCGGCTCCGTACGCGGTGTTCGACAACGCGGGCCAGGATTGCTGCGCGCGCTCCCGGATCCTCGTCCAGCGGTCGGTGTACGACCGCTTCGCGGGGCTGCTCGTCGATGCGACTCGCGGCGTGCGCGTGGGCGACCCCGCGGACGACGCGACCGAGATGGGCCCGCTCATCTCAGCCCAGCACCGCGAGACGGTCGCGTCGTTCGTGAACGGCGACGTGCTCTTCAGCGGCGAGACGCCGAGCGGGCCGGGCTACTGGTTCCCCGCGACGCTCGTCGAAGCGTCGAACGAGGACCGCGTCGCGCGCGAGGAGGTCTTCGGGCCGGTCGCGGCACTCATCCCGTTCGACGACGAGGCGGACGCGGTGCGCCAGGCGAACGACACGCCCTACGGGCTCTCGGGCTCGATCTGGACGCGGGACGGCGCCCGCGCGCTCCGCGTCGCACGCGCGATCGACGCGGGCGTCATCTCGGTCAACTCGAACTCGTCCGTGCGGCACTCGACGCCGTTCGGCGGCTTCAAGCAGTCCGGCTTCGGGCGCGAGCTCGGCATGCACGCGCTCGAGGGCTACTCCGAGGTCAAGAACGTGTTCCTGGCGACCTGATGGGACGGCTCGACGGCAAGGTCGCGGTGATCACCGGCGCGGGCGGCGGGATGGGGCGCGAGGCCGCGATCCTCTTCACGAACGAGGGCGCGAAGGTCTGCGCGGCGGACGTGCAGCTCGGCGCCGCCGAGGAGACCGCGGCGACGTGCGCGCCCGACACGGCCTTCGCCTTCGAGGTCGACGTCGCGGACGAGGCCCAGGTCGCCGCGATGATGCAGACGACGGCCGCAGCGGTTCGGCGGCATCGACGTCCTCTACAACAACGCGGGCATCTCGCCGGACGACGACGCGTCGGTGCTCGACACCTCGGTCGAGGCGTGGGACCGCGTGCAGAACGTCAACACGAAGGGCGTCTTCCTCTGCTGCAAGCACGGAATCCCGTACCTCAAGGAGCGGGGCGGAGGCTCGGTGATCAACGTCGCGTCGTTCGTCGCGATCGTCGGCGCGGCGACGTCGCAGATCTCCTACACGGCGTCGAAGGGCGCGGTGCTCTCGATGAGCCGCGAGCTCGCCGTGCAGTTCGCGCGCGACGGGATCCGCGTCAACGCGCTCTGCCCGGGGCCGGTCGAGACGCCGCTCTTGCTGAACATCTTCGGCGACGACCCCGCGGCCCTCGAGCGCCGGCGCATCCACTGGCCGACGGGCCGGCTCGCGAAGCCGCGCGAGGTGGTCAACGGCGCGCTCTTCCTCGCGAGCGACGAGTCCTCGTACGTGAACGGCTCGACGTTCCTCGTCGACGGCGGGCTGACCGCGTCGTACGTCACCCCCGAATGACCGCGCGCGTCCAGGTCGTCCCGTACGACGAGACGTGGCCGCAGCTGTTCGAGGCCGAGGCGGACCAGATCCGCGCGGCACTCGGCGGCGAGCTGCGCGTGATCGAGCACGTCGGCTCGACGTCCGTCCCCGGCCTCGCCGCGAAGCCGGTGATCGACATCGCGATCTCGGTCGAGTCGCTCGCCGACCTCGACGTCGCGGCCGTCGAGGAGCTCGGGTACCAGTACGTCCCGAAGTTCGAGGAGGACTTTCCGAACCGCAAGTACTTCACCCGCGGCGACTACCACCTGCACGCCTACGAGCAGGAGGACGAGGACTTCATGGACTACGTGCGGTTCAGGGACTACCTGCGCACGCACCCGGAGGACGCGCGGGCCTACGGCGAGCTGAAGCTCGCGCTCGCCAGTGAGTTCCTCGACGACCGCGCGGGCTACCAGGACGCGAAGGCGCCGTACGTGGCAAGGCTCGTCGCGGCGCTCCGCCGGAGTTAGCGGCTCGGAGCCGCTAGGTCCCGACGACCTGGACGACCCAGCGCCGGTCGCGCTCGCGGTCGAGCTCCAGGAAGAGCACGCGCTGCCACGTGCCGAGCTGCAGCTGCGAGTCCACGACGGGGATCGACTCGCCCGCCGAGCCGAGGAGCATCGACATGCAGTGCGAGTGGCCGTTGCCGAACTCGACGTCCTCCTCGCAGATGTTCTCCGTCCGCTTGTCCCAGTCGTCGTGGGCGTAGTACTTGTCGCTCGGGACGAGCCGCTTCAGCAGCGTCGCGAAGTCTTCGAGGAAGCCCTGCTCGAACTCGTTGACACGCACGCAGCAGGTCGTGTGCGGCGAGTAGACGCACGCGATGCCGTGGGTGATCCCGCTCTCGCGCACGGCTTCGTTGACCTCGTCGGTGATGTCCCGAACCTGGAGCCCCCCGAGGTCCGAAACCGCGATTCCCGCTGGAAGACCTTCACCGCGCGAGATCCTAGCGAGGTCGCGTAAGGACCTGTTGAAGGAGCGTTACCCTCCCTGCGGGCCCGTAGCTCAGCGGTTAGAGCACCGGACTCATAATCCGTCGGTCCCTGGTTCGAATCCAGGCGGGCCCACTCGACGACGGAGTAGAACGGACGTGCGATTCCCGCAGCCTGCCTGCCGTCATGGCCTCCGCGGGATCGGTCGGATGGAGGATCCCACGGACGAAATGTTCGAACGGCGTGGTCAATTTGGCCGGCTTTTCCGCGTGGTTGCGAAGGTTCGATCCGCCGTCCTGCGTTCGGGCTAGCCTCGAACCTTCGTTCGTCGTCCCGGCCCAGGGGGTTCTCCGATGTTCCGTCCTTCACGTCTGATCCTGCTCGTCTTGCTGCTCGCAGTCACGCTCGGCTTGCCGGCGGCGGCCTCTGCTGGGTCTCGGATGTGGATGGGATTTCAGGACGACCTCTACTACCGCTGGCTGCCCGAGCGGCAAGCGATGCGTGACCGCGCCCGTGACGCGAACGCGACGATCATGAAGTCGACGGTCTCCTGGTACCTCATCGCGGAGACTCGGCCGGCGAACGCCGCGAATCCGTTCGACCCGGCGTACAACTGGAGCGACATCGACGAGTTCGTCCGCATGGCGAACGACCGCGACATCGAAGTGATGCTGACCGTGTACGGCACCCCGTCCTGGGCCGGTCCGGCACGGAACCGGCTGCCGCGCCGGCTCGCCGACCTGCAGCAGTTCGCACGTGCGGTCGCGACCCGCTACTCCGGCCGCTACGCGTCGTTTCCGTTCGTCCGCTTCTACTCGGTGTGGAACGAGCCGAACCTGCAGCTGTTCCTCGCGCCGCAGTTCGCCGGCAGGCGTTCCGTCGGCCCCGCCTTGTACGCGCAGCTGTACCGGGCGGCCTACACCGGGTTCAAGCAGGGATCGCCGACGGCGCAGGTCGCGATGGGGGAGACGTCGCCGCGGAAGCTGAGCACGTCGCCTTCGCACGCGCCCGCTCGGTTCGCCGAGCTTCTCTCGAAGGTGCGGCCGAAGCTTCGCTTCGACGCGTACGCGCATCATCCGTACGGGTCGCCGGCGAACCAGCCGCCCACGCAGAAGGTGGCGTGGCCGAACGTTTCGATGACCTCGCTGACCCGGTTCGGCCTCTCGTTGGACAAGTGGTTCGGCCGAAAGAACATCCCCCTGTGGCTGACCGAGTACGGGCACGAGACGAGGCCGGAGGATCCGCAGGGGGTCAGTTACGCGCAGCAGGCGTCGTACATGCGGACGGCATTTCAGATGGCGAAGGCGCAACCGCGGGTGCAGATGCTGATCTGGTTCATCATGCGTGACGAGCCGTCGTCGGTCTGGCAGTCCGGCCTGCTCACGTTCGGCGGTCTCGAGAAGCCGGCGTTCGATCTTTTCTCGGTCCTGACGAAGCCGCTGGACGGCCGCAACCTGATCCAGCAGGTGAAGGCGGGACGGGCGAACCCGCCTGTGCGGATCCCGACGACGCAGCTGACCTACCGCAGCGGCGTCGGTTCCAAGGTCGGGGTCGTCTACAAGGTGTTCCTGCGCGGCCGGCTGATCGCCGTCGCGCAGCCGGAGGCGTTCCTCGGCCGCGACAGCTGGATCACGATCCGACCGCGCTTCACCCCGGCGGCTGGGCGGACGTACACGATGAGCGTCGATGTCAACGACATCAACTCGAACCACGCGATTCGGACGCTCACGCTGGTCGGCGTGAAGTAGCGGCCGATAGCATCGTCCGGAACCGAGGAGGACGCCATGCCACTGTTTCGCGGCCGCCGCGACGACGGCGGGACGAAGTACCGGATGCGCGAGAAGATGTTCGCGATCGGCGACGACTACTGGATCGAGAACGAGGAAGGCGAGCGCGCGTTCAAGGTCGACGGAAAAGCGCTCCGGATCCGCGACACGTTGATCCTCGAAGACGGCTCGGGCGCCGAGCTCTTCACCGTGCAGGAGAAGAAGCTGCACATCCGCGACACGATGGACATCGAACGCGGCGGCAACAGTGTCGCGAGGGTCAAGAAGGCGCTGATCACGCCGCTTCGCGAGCGCTTCTCGATCGAGGTCGAGGACGGCGATGACCTCGAGGCGAAAGGGAACATCGTCGACCACGAGTACAAGATCGAGCGCGGCGGCGACAAGGTGGCCGAGGTCTCGAAGCGCTGGTTCCGCGTACGGGACACGTACGGGATCGAGATCGCGCCCGGCCAGGACGACGCATTCATCCTCGCCGTCACCGTCTGCATCGACCAGATGACGCACGACTGATCGGCCGCTTCAGGCGAGGCGAGGGGCCGCCTCAGGACGCCCTGTGTGTAGGCGGCCTCCACGCCACACCCGGCAAGACCTTAGAACGACGGCCCGTGACACATGTGCGTCATTTCGCGGTCGTAGACTCGTCGAATGTCCGCTGAGCACCGGTGCCGAGGTCGCCGCGAACGTGGTCGTCGCGGCCAAATAGCTGAAAGAAAGAACGGCGGAGGACGCTCCGGGTCCTCTGACTCCGAGCGTCCCCCGCCACTCCCCGCTACCGCGGAGGGCGTGGACGGTAGCCGCGGAGCCATGACCAGGGTGGGTCATTCCGGATCGATGAATCACGGTGGCCGTTGGAGTCTCCATTTCAACGACGCGAAAGGAGACCTCCGATGACGAAGGTGCTCGCAGGGATCACGACGTCCGTGGACGGCTACATCGCGGGGCCCGACGACGGCCCGGGCAAGGGGCTGGGGGAGGGTGGAGAGCGTCTGCACTACTGGGTGTTCGGCGGGCCGTGGTCGTACGACGCCGAGCCGGAGGGCGAGGCGACCGGCGAGGATGCGGCCTGGCTGACCGAGGCGATGTCCGGGCTCGGAGCGGTCGTCGCCGGGCGTTGGACGTACGAGGCCGCCGACCACTGGGGCGGCAAGAACCCGTGGGGGCTGCCCTTCTTCATCGTCACGCACCGGCCCGAGGAGGAACCGGAGGGCGGCGCGTTCACGTTCGTATCAGGCGTGGAGGAAGCGGTTCGACGGGCGGTGGAGGCTGCCGGCGACAAGCACGTCCACGTCATGGGCGGCGGGGACGTCATACGGCAGGCGCTCGACGCCGGGCTCGTCGACGAGCTGACGATCATCGTCGCGCCGGTGATCCTCGGCGGCGGCAAGTCCCTGTTCGACGGCTTCACGCGCTCGGTCGACCTCGAGCACATCGGCGTGCGGCAGTCGCCGTATGCGACGTTCATCGACTACCGCGTCGAGCGAACGAGCTAGAAGCGGGCCGCCATCGACGGTCGTGGGACGCGAGCAGAAGTGTGAGACAATCGCCTGGCGCTCAGAGCAAGGGGTCTCTCCGGTGGGGAGAGAGGAGACGGCGATGCGGCAGCTCCCGAAAGGCGCTCTGCTCCTGCTCGCGTCGACCGCCCTCGCGCTGCTCGTTGCGGACCCGGCGGGCACGACGGTCGCCGGCGCCGAGGCCCACGCCGCCGATTGCTCGAAGGTCACCGCGACCGAGCTCGTCGCGCAGCACGACCTCAACAGCTTTCTCCTGCAAGACCCGGTCCGCCAGGTGCTCTGCGGTCCGTTCATGGGACCTGGAAGCGAAGCGATGGCGGTGACGATCGGCGCGCCGACGTGCTGGCCGATCCAGCAGTGGGCGATCTTCGGCGTCGTCGGGGGCGGGTGGCGGCTGCTCGAAACGATTCCGGCGTACCTGATCCCGCCGCTGACCGCCGTCGGCAACGACATCCGGGAGGAGACGGCTGTGCAACGGGCCGGCGACCCGCGGTGTCTCCCGACCGGCGGCACGCACGCGCGACTCTGGCACTGGAACGGCACGAAGTTCGTCGCCGGGGCCTGGACGCAGGTCAAGCCCGGGGCGCCGGAGAGGTTCGCGGTCTTCCGCTCGCCCAGCCGGAACCTCATCTGCACCATGGGCGACGACGCGCAGTTCGTCGGCGTCGGTTGCCAGAGCTACAAGCCTCCGCACCGAGTCGACCTGACTGCTGCGGGGCGGGTCACCATCTGTCGCGGCGTCCGTTGCATCGGTGACCCGGGTGACGTCACCGTGACCACGCTCGGCTACGGCAGGCAGAAGGTGATCGGCCGTTTCCGCTGCCGCTCGTCCCAGGCGGGGATCACGTGCGTCGTGATCCGAACCGGGAGAGGCTTCCTGATCAGTCGCAGCGGCGCGAAGCGCGTCGGATGATTCGACGCGCTACCAGGACGACGTTCGCGGCTTGAGCGCGAGCTCCATCCCGTCGCGGGCGAGCTCTGGCATGCGTCCCTCGTCGCCCCAGAGCTCCCGGGCACGCGCCTGGAGGCGCTCGAGGTCGGCGTCGGAGTGCAACGGGTCATGGTGGAAGAGGACCAGCCGGTCGGCAGATGCGGCCTGCGCGAACGCGACAGCGTGCGCGACGCTCGAGTGTCCGAACCCGCGACGGTCGTGGTACTCCTCCTCGAAGTACTGCGCGTCGTGCACGAGCGTCTCGACTCCGTCGGCGAGCGAGTAGCCCGAAAGCCACTCCGCGTCGACCTCACCCGGCTCGAAGCCGAGGAACGGCTCGTGGTCGGGGATATAGGCGAGCGAGCGTCCGTCGTCGGCGAACCGGAAGCCCACCGTGGGGCCACGGTGCTGCACGGGATGGGCGAGCACCTCGGCGGTCCCCACGCGGAACTCCTCCTCGGGCAGATCGTGGAAGACGAGCTGCGCCGGCACCTCGGAGAGCTGGATCGGAAAGAGCGGAGGGGAGAAGTAGCGCGAGATGCGCTCGGAGAGGCCCGCGATCGGCGAGGGCGGTCCCCAGAAGTGCACCTCCTGGCCCGGCATCCACATCGGCGCGAACAACCCGAGGCCCTCGATGTGGTCGAGGTGGAGGTGCGTCAGGAAGATGTGGATCGGGCGCGGGAAGGTATGGACGAGCTCCTGCCCGAGCCGGAGGATGCCCGTCCCGGCGTCGAGGATCACCGGCGTCTCGTCCGACAGCTCGAGCGAGATGCACGGCGTGTTCCCGCCGTAGACGACCGTCTCGGGTCCCGGTGACGCGAGCGAGCCGCGGCAGCCCCACACCGTCGCCTTCAACTCACGTCTCCCAGAAGAGGAGGAAGACGCCGGCCAGGTCGTCAGCGTGCGCGAGCAGCGGCACCGCCATGACGACGAGCTTCATGCGGTGCCCGTCGCGCCGTGTGTAGAAGAGCGTGTCGAGGTGCGGCCGGACCTCCCGGCGTGCGATCGCCGACGGCGTCTGGTCGTTCGGGACCGGGGTCCCGTCGAGCGTCTCGACCTTCAGAAGACCGCGCCACTCCTCCTCGGCCACCTCGCCCAGCTCGGCAGGCGTCATGCCGATGATCTGCTCGGCGCGCTCGTTGAAGAAGATCAGCGTTCCGTCGCGGTCGAGCACGAGAAACGGCGTCGCGACGTTCGAGGCGAGCTCGCGCGCGAGGATCAGCGGCAGCGGCCGGTTCTGTGTCCGGGACATGTGGACAGCCTAATCACGCTCGGCGCCTGAACAAACCGCGCCGCCGCCGCGGCGGCTCGTCCGGCACCGTTTCCTCGAGCGGCGGGCACCCGCACGAAGGGAACGACTCGCGCCTGCGCCGATGGAGCAGCAGGAAGACGTCCGCGCCCACCGACTCGTCGGCGTCGGGCCGGGCACGCCCTGCGGCCTCGAGGACCGGAAGGTAGATGCGGTCGTACCAGTCGGCCGCGATCTCGGCGTCGTCCAGGACACGATCCTGGTCGCGCATCAGGTGGTAGCCGTGCACCTGGAGGTTCTCGAGCAGCTCGAGGTAGAGCGCGGGACGACTCGCGCCGATGCGCACGCCGGGGCGCGCTTCCGCGAGCCCGCTCTCCTCGATGAAGACGCGCTCGAGCTCGCGCAGGATGACCTCGACCAGGTCGGCGCCCGGCGGGAGCGGGACGCGCGAGACGAACTCGGTCACGTCGGCGTCGATCGCCGCACCGCCGTTCTTCCTGGTGAGCGCGACGCGGTGGTGTCCGTCGATCACGAAGTACGTCTCGCCGAGCTTGACCGCAACGATCGGCGGGAAGCCGCCGTCCGGGAACGCGCTCTCGAGCGAGCGCAGTCGGTCGCGGCTGAAGTCGTGCCGCGGTTGGAAGTCGCGCGTGAACGCCGCCGCTCTCCCTTCGGTGCCGACGACGTGGTCGAGCGGAACGGTGCGCAGCCCGACATAGCGGCGGGCGAACGGCCGCATCCGGCGCTCGACGTCGTCGAGCTCGAGGAGGTCCGTGCTCTTGCGTGACCTCATCGCGGTCGATCGTACGCCGTCACCCGCGCACCCGTCCCGCGATGTGGAGGAGGTACTCCTCGCGGTTGAGCGGGTTGTGGTCCGAACGCGGCCGCGTGGGCGGCGGGCCGCTCACGGGCTCGTAGCGGCTGAAGATGCACTCGAGCACGCCTTCGCCGTGAGTGAGCCCGGGGAGCCGCTGCCGTAGCGCCTGGACGTGTGCGGCCGGGACGTCGCCCTCGACCGTCGACGACGCGCCCCGGATCGTCGGTGTCTCCGGAAGCGCCTGGAGTCGCGCGAGCGCGGGGAGCGTCGCCCCGAGCGCTTCCGTCGGAAGCTCGAGGTGGAAGCGGTGGATCGGCTCGCACACGACGGTGCCGGCATCCCGCAACGCCGCCATCAGCACGAGCGGGGTCAGCAGGCGGAAGTCCCTGGCACTCGTTTCCGGGGAGGCGTAGCCGGACTGGGTCATCACGACGGTGCAGTCGTCGACCTTCCAGCCGAAGAGGCCCTGGCGGAGCGTCTCCCGCACCGTCGTCTCGACCGCCTGGCGGAACACCTCGGTCTCCTTGTAGACGTAGAGCGGGATCGACTCGACCTTGAGGTCGAGCCGCAACGAGACACCCTCGCCGGGCTCGACGCGCAGGCCCACCGTCGCGAGGAACGGCGAACCTCTGCCGAGCACCTCGACCGCCTCGCCGGTCCCCGCCGGACGCTCGATGCAGATCGTCGTGGTCTCGTTGAATCCGACCTCGAGGCCGAAGTCGTTCGCGAGCGTCGCCTGGATGACTTCCTTCTGAACCTCGCCGTAGAGCGAGAGTGACGGGTCGCGGCCGCCGTCCGTCCGCACGTCGATCAGGGGATCCTGCTCGGCGAGCTGCGTGAGTGCGACGTGCAGCGCCGCCCGGTCGTCGGCGTGACGGGGAACGACGACGGTCTCGAACGTCGGCGGAGCGAAGTGGTGGTCGTGACGGTGCGCCGGCTTCCCGATCGCGTCGCCGATCCTGATGTTGCCGAGGCCGCGGACCAATCCGATCTCGCCTGCTGCGAGCGCCTGCCGACGCGTCGTCGAACCTCGGTCGAACACGTCGATGCCGGTCACCTTGCGGTCGTCGAGGCGATCTCGCGTCCGCAGCGTTCCCGAGAACATGCGGACGTAGGCGATCCTCTCCCCGGCGTCGCCGCGGTCGACCTTGAAGACGGTGCCCGAGACGGGCGCGTCGCCGTCGCCTGCGCGCGCGGGCAGCAGTTCGGCGATGCCGGCGCGCACCGAGTCGACGCCGGCACCCGTCTTCGCGGAACCGAAGAACACCGGGTGAACGAGCGCGAGCTCTGTCTGCTTCGCGAGCTCGGCCCGGAGACGCGGGTACGAGACGCTCGCCTCGTCGGCGACGTACGCGGCGAGGATCGCGTCGTCGCGCTCGGCGAGGGCATCGGTCAGCGACGCACCGAACGCAGCGTCCTCGGGACCGAAGGGCGTGAAGTACGCCCCGTCGCTGCCGACGTCCTCGGCGCGCCCCATCGGGACGACCGCCGGCGCCAGCTTCTCCGCGATCGCGCGCAGCACGCCGTCGTACTGCGCGCCGCTCCGGTCGATCTTGTTGACGAACACGAGCGTGGGCACGCGCAACCGCTGGAGCGCGCGCATCAGGATGCGCGTCTGCGACTGCACGCCCTCGACCGCCGAGAGCACGAGCACTGCGCCGTCGAGCACGCCGAGCACGCGCTCGACCTCGGCGATGAAGTCCGGATGCCCCGGGGTGTCGATCAGGTTGATCGTGACGTCGTCGATCGCGAACGACACGACCGCGGACTTGATCGTGATCCCGCGTTGGCGCTCCAACGCGAGCGTGTCCGTCTGCGTGTTGCCGTGGTCGACGCTGCCGAGCTCGTCGATCACGCCGGCTGCGTAGAGCAGCCGTTCCGTGAGTGTCGTCTTACCGGCGTCGACGTGCGCCAGGATCCCCAAGTTCAGCGTTCGGTGCTGCAAGCGTCATACCCTCCGAGGTCGTGAAGCGGTACTCGATGGACATGAACGCCTGGCGCACGTTGCCTCCTTGGTCGATCGACGCTGGCATGGAGAGCATAGCCCGATGGTGACCACCGACGAGGTGCGCGCCCTGGCGTCGCGGCTGCCGAGGAGCACCGAGGCGTTCGTCCGCGGGCGCGTGAAGTTCCGCGTCGGACGGATCGTCTATCTCACGTTCTCGAAGGACGAGACGCTGATGGGGATCGCGTTCCCGAAGGACGAGCGCGAGGCGGCGCTCGAGACCTACCCCGAGAAGTTCGTCCGGCCGAGACCGTCCGACATGCGCTACAGCTGGATCGTCGTCCGGCTGGAGGCGCTCGACGAGGCCGAGATGCGCGAGCTCGTGCTCGACGCGTGGCGGATGGTCGTTCCGAAGAAGCTCGCGTCGACTTCGGACGACGAGCTGTTGGCGTCGTAGTACGATCGCCGCTCGTCCAGGAGGAGGTTTCCATGCGACTCAGGGTGTTCCTGATCGGTCTGGGCGCGGGGGCGCTGCTCGCTCTGTTCGCCGATCCGTCGAACGGCAGGCGCCGTCGGGCGATGGCCCGTGACAAGACGGGGGCGTACCGACGCCGCGCCGCGAGGCAGCTCGCTGCGGGCGAACGGACGGCTCGCTCCGGCGTCCAGTCGCGCCGTGCGCAGCTGGCGCATCGCAAGGCGCCGAACCGCGACTACGACGACGCGACGCTCGTCGACCACGTGCGCTCCGAGCTCGGCCGCGACCCGCTCGCGCACCAGGGGATCCTCGTCAGCGCGGCGAAGGGGATCGTCCAGCTGCGCGGCGAGGTCCACTCGGAGCAGGAGATCGACGAGCTCGTCAAGCGGACCGAGGAGATCAACGGCGTCCGTGCGGTCGAGAGCCTGCTGCACGTTCCGGGCGTGCCGGCGCCGATGCACCACTGACCCGGCCGGGACGGCGCGAGCTGACGGCGGTCGCGCTGCTCTTCGCAGCGATCCTCGTCGCGACCTTCGTCACCTACGCGCGCATTCCGGCGGCCGAGCTCTACCACGTCGGCGACAGCGGGCTCCGCGGCGGGCTGAGCCGCGCGCTCGTGGAGCTGAACTTCCCGGACGCGATCCTCGCGATCCCGCTTGCGCTGCTCGCGCTCGACGTGCTCGGCCCGAGTCGAGGGACGATCGCGGTGACTGCGGTCGCGATCGCAGCGTGCATCGTCACCGCGCTGCCGGGCGTCGTCGACCGCGCGGACCTCGACGCGAAACCGGTGAACGCGATTCCCGCGGTCGGCGTCGCGCTCACGATCGCGCTGCTCGTGCGCGCCTGGCCGCGTCTCTCCCGGAGGTGGGTGCGCCTTCCGGGAGATCCGCTCCGGATCGTGATCGCCGTCGTGATCGCGATCGGGGCGATCCCGTACGACTTCGCCGAGCTCGGCTTCTTCGCGCCGGATCCGATCCGCGCCGACGAGCCAACGCCGGGCGAGAACATCGCGTCCGTGCACCTCGGCAGCCACGAGGGGATGGACGGCGCGCTGCTCGCGGTGGCCGCGCTGCTCCTGACGCGGCTGACGCCGTGGTTCAACGGGCGAAGGCTCGCGGCCGCGACGTCGACGATCCTCGCGCTCTACCTCGCGTACGGCGTCGCGAACCTGATCCAGGACGACTGGCTCGAGCAGGTGTTCAAGCGCGGCTGGACCGACGACAAGATCGCGAGCTTCGTCGCGCCGCAGCTCTCGATGCGGTGGGGAATCGTGGTCGTCGTCGGGATCGCGCTCGAGCTCGTCTGGTTCCGGCGCGAGCGACGGCGCGCAGGAGGCTGAGCCCCGGCCTCGTACTGTTGACCGTGGAGGCCGCACACGCTTCCGGCCCGGGCGCGCCCGGACGGCGCCCGCTGAGCGTCTCGATCACGTTCCGCACGCTGCTCCTCGCGGCGACGATCGTGTTCGTCGGCTGGGCGTTCGTCAACATCCGGTCGGCGATCCTCACGCTGTTCCTGGCGCTCTTCGTCGCGCTCGTCCTCGAACCCGTCGTTGCCCTCCTCGAACGGAAATCCCGGTTCGGCCGGGGTGCGTCCTCGACGATCGTCGTGCTCGGGCTCATCGTGCTCGCGGTCGTCCTCGCAACCCTCGTGATCGCCCCGTTCGTCGACCAGGTGCGCGACTTCGTCGACGCGCTGCCCTCGATCGTGCAGGACATCCGCAACTCGTCGATCGGCTCGTGGATCGACGAGCACAGCCAGGGGCCTGAGCAGGCGCAGGAGAGCGTGAAGAAGGTCGCGCAGGGGATCGGCGCGGCGCTCGGTGGCGTGCTCGGCTTCTCGCTCTCCGCATTCAGCATCGTGTTGAGCCTCGTCTCGGCCATCTTCCTCACGCTCTTCCTGCTCATCGACATGCCGCGGCTCGTGGGCGCGGTCGACAGCCTCCTCGATCCGTCGGGCGCGCAGCGCCTGCAGCGGATCTGGCCGGCGATCGTTACGGCCGTCTCGAGGACGATGCTCGGCAACATTGCGATCTCGGTCATCTGCGGGACGATCTACGGGGTGTCCGCCTGGGCGCTCGGCCTGCCCTACCCGCTCGTCCTCGCCCTCATCGCAGGGTTCCTCGACCTGATTCCGATGGTCGGCGCGACGATCGCCGGGACGATCCTCGTCCTCGTCGGCCTCACGCAGAGCGTCACCGCGGCCGTGATCATGCTCGCCATCGTGCTGATCTACCAGCAGCTCGAGAACTACCTGCTCCAGCCGACGATCCTCGGCAAGGCGGCGGACGTCTCCGGCTTCTTCGTGATGGCGAGCGTGCATCGTCTTCGGCTCGCTGGCAGGCGCGGTCGGCGCGATCATCGCCGTCCCGATCGTCGCGTCGATCCAGATCGTCGTGCGAGAGGTGACGGCGGCGCGCCGCGAGGAGATGGCGAGGCGGCGCGCGGCCGAAGCTGCGGTCGCGCAGACAACCGTGTAGAACGCCTCATGGGCCGCATACGGTCGTGGCAGGACTCCTTCCGCTCGCGCGGAGAGCGGCTCGCCGAGCGCGCCGAGACCGAGCGCCGGCTGCACAAGTCGGTCGATGCGACGTTCCAGATGGTCGACCGGGACATCGAGCTCGGCGGGGGGATCATCGCCGGCGCGCTCGCGTACCGACTGTTCATCTGGCTCCTGCCGCTCGCCCTCGTGCTCGTCGGAGGCCTCGGCATCGCGGCGGATGCGGCCGAGGAGACGCCGGAGGAGGCCGCGGAGTCACTGGGGATCGGCGGGCTGATCTCCAACTCGGTCGCGTCGGCGGCGACCGGAAAGGGGCGCTGGTACGCACTCCTGATCGGGATCCCCATCCTCGTCTACACGACGAGGAGCGTCCTCCGGGTGCTGATCGGCGCACATCGGCTGCTCTGGACCGATGCCCGGGCGAGGGCGCCGAAGCCGACCATGCTCGCATCGCTCCGGCTGCTCGTCCTGCTCCTCGCCTTCCCGCTCGCAGGCACGCTGGCGAGCGCGATGCGGGCGTGGTCGCCGGGGGTCGGCATCCTTGCGACCCTGCTCGCGGTCGCGCCGTTCGCCGCTCTCTGGCTGCTCATATCGTTCCGCCTCCCGCATCGGGACGCGCCCTGGCAGGCGCTCGTCCCCGGCGCGCTCCTGTTCGGCATCGGCGTCCAGGCGCTCAACGTGTTCACGGCCTACATCCTCACGCCCTGGGCACTGAACAAGCAGGGGACGTACGGCGCCCTCGGTCTCGCCGCGGCGCTGCTCCTGAGCCTCTTCCTGATCAGCCGGCTGGTCGTGGCGGCGGCCGTCCTCAACGCCACGCTCTGGGAGCGGCGCGCCGCCTGACGTATCGATTTCCGCGCCTGGTCCGTTGAAGTGGTGCCGACCGAGGTTGGGGAACCCGGTCGTGCACAAGGCCCGGGGTCTGGGCGAGACTGCCCGGGCCTTCCTATTGGTCCGGCGCAACCACGAGCCGCGCGTCGTGGGTCGGCTCCTCGGCGGTGCGCAGTTCGAGGACGCGCAGCGTTCTGCCCGGGCCGAGGAAGATCCGGTCGCCCGGCTCCCAGGTCGGGACCGCCGAGCGCAGCGTCGGCGGGTCGGCGGGCGTTCCGTCGGGGTTCTCGAGCTTGAAGGTGAATGCCATCGGCCCTCCTGTCGGACTGGGGCCGGACGGCGGCTCTGACCCTAACGGATGCGCAGCTGGCGGAGAAGCCGCGAGACCGGCCCGCGGCGCCGGCGGTCGACCACCGGCGTCAGGACGTTCCGCATCCGGCGGTGCTCGGCCCGCTCCCGATCGGCGCGGATGGCCGCGCGCATCTCCTCGTACTGGCTCTCTTCCGAGTGCATCCGGGGCCGTTCTCCACGCCCCGCCGATCTCCTCTCACAGCGAATCGATGGTTCGCCCGGATCGAGCGGGGGGACCTTCTGAGTATGGGCAGCGCGCTTGCCGCAGCCGTCGCCGCGCTCCTCGTTCCGCTCTTCGCAGCGGACTCGACCATCCGCATCTCCGAAATCGCCGCCGCGCCGACGACCCCGCAGGCCGGGGCGCCCCTCGTCGTCTCGGCGCGGATCCAGTTCGAGGGGACGCCGGGGGCGATCCACTGCTCGGCGCGCGCGGGCGGCGTGAAGGTCCGAACGGTGCGTCTGACCTGGGAGAGCTCGATCGCCCGCTGTTCGCTCATGGTCCCACGGCGGGCGGCGGGGAAGAGCCTCACGGTCACACTGCGCGCGCAGTCGGGCGGCAATCGCGCTCGGCAGACGCTCGGCTTCCGCGTTAACTAGCGGTCTTTGCGCGGATCCTGGCCGACTGGCCGGTGGTCGACCGGGCCGGTCGCGCTACCTTCGAAGGCGGGTCGGGGGGCCCTGGACGTCTCGGGCCGCAGGGACCGTCCATCCCCCCGGCTCCTCTCACCGGGGTCAGGCTCAGCAGGCGTCGTTCTGGACGTCCTCGATGAAGGGCGCGGCGACGATCCAGGCCCACCCCTCGCCCGTCTTGAAGGTGTGCTGCGTCCACTTCTCGAGCACCGGTTTGCCACCGTCCTGCGTGGGACGTACGGCCTCGACCGTGACCGCGGTGCTCGGCCTCGTGAGGCCGGTGCCGGGGATCCGCCAGGGCTCGTCGAACACCTCGACGACGTTCATGCGGACATTCGGGTCGCCGAGCACGTCGGTCGTGCTCGTCCAGCACGACGCGAGCGTGGCGCGGCTGACGATCCGCTTCTGCTCGGGGTGGAGGTGCCGCCAGGCGAGGTCGAACTTGCCCGTGCGGAGGTAGGTGTTGATCCGCAGCGCAAACGCGCCCGGGCCTGCAACCGGCGTCTGGCCACGCTCGTCGCCCCCGCCGCATCCGGCGAGCGCGAGCAGACCGAGCGCGATCAACGCGTAGCGCACTTCTCTCAAGTGTACGTTCGAACCCGGCGTTTCAACCCCGCTCGGCCGAGCGGAGGCCGGTCAGCGACCAGACCGCGAACACCGCCGCGAGCGGGATCGCGATCCCGAACGCGATCGCGACCATCTCGGTCGAGCCGGCGAGCAGGCTGCGCGCGCCCTCGAGGAACGCCGTGAACGGGTTCACGCTCGCGACGGTGTGGATCCACCCGGTGAGCAGGCCGAGCGGCACGAACACGGGCGCGAGGAAGATGAGCAGGAAGATCGGGAACTGCATGATCGGCCCCGCCTGCGTCGAGCGGAGCCGTAGCGCGACGCCGGCCGCCCAGAGCGTGCCGATCACGTTCACGACCAGGCCGAGCAAGAGCAGCGCGGCGAGGTTGGTCGGGCCGCCGAGCACGTGCATCCCCATCAGCAGCCCGAGTGCGAACACGAACGCGGTGTTGATGATCCAGCGCACCATCGTCGCGAGCGAGTAGCCGAGCAGGATCCCGGAGCGGTGCGGCGCTGCGATCATCAGCCGCTGCGCGAAGCCGCGCTCGAAGTCCTGCGCGATGCCGAAGCCGGTGAAGACGCCGGCCATCGCCGCCGACTGCAGCAGCACGAACGCGAACGTGAACGTCTCGTAGCCCGCGGCGTAGTCGAAGCCGGGTACCTGGTCGACTCGGGAGAGCGCGCCGGCGAACCCGACGAAGAAGATGATCGGGAACATCAGCGAAGGAAGGAGGAAGCTCAGGTTCGTGAGCGATTTCTTCAGCGTGCGGAACGCCATGGCGAGGGCGACGTGGATCACGTGCGCGTCAACCTCGCCCGGAACGCGTTTGCGGAGAGGAACAGCGCGCCCGCGATGCACAGCGCGACGATCCCGAAGCCGGTCGCGAGCGCCTGGAGGTCCCAGCCGACGACGACGAGGCTGCGCAGCCCCTCGATCAGGTACGAGACGGGGTTGAGCGTGGCGATCCAGCGGAACCAGTCGGTCTCGATCAGGTTGCGCGGCATGTTCATCGACGACAGGAACAGCGCGACGAAGAAGAGGGGGAAGATGCCCTGCACGGCCTCCGGCGAGCCCGTGCGGAGCGCGACGGTCATGCTGACCGCCCCGATCGCGACTGCGCCCATCGCCGCGAGCAGGAAGAGAACGGGGATCCCGAGCGCGCCGGCGTGGAAGTCGGCGCCGAGCAGCGTCCCGCCGATGAAGTAGATCGTGAACTGGATCATCACGAGCGCGACGCCGCCCGCGAGGTTGCCGAGCATGATCGCGACGCCGCGTGCGGGCGTCAGCGCGAGCCGGTTGAGGAAGCCCGTGTCGATGTCGCGTCCGAGCTCGATCGCCGAGTTGAGCGACGTGAAGAGCGCGCCCTGCACGAACGGGATCGCGAACATGAAGTCGACGTACGAGTCGGCGGGGAAACCCGGGAGCGCCGACGCGCGGTCGAGCCCGCTCGCGATCACCGTGAAGAAGAAGAGCGGGAAGACGAGCGCGAATGCAAGCTGGCCCGGCTGGCGGATCGAGCGCATGAACGCGCGGCGCCCGAGGACGGCGATCTGACGGAGCGTCGTCACGCGCCGACGCGCTCGGCGGCCTCTTCCTGCGCCACCTCGTCCCCCTCGCCTTCGAGGCGGTGGCCGGTCTTCGCGAGGAAGACGTCGTCGAGCGACGGAGCGTCGAGCTCGAGATGGTCGATCGGGACCCCGTCCGCGTCGAGCGCGCGGACGACGTCCGCAAGGTCGTAGCCCGGGTCGAGCCGCGCAGCCACGCAGCCCGGCTTGCCTTCGACCGGCACGCCGAAGCGGTCGAGTGCGTCGAGGATCCGCTGTCGGTCTCCGGCCTCGGCGGGAACGATCTGCACGGTCGGCCGGCCGATCTCGGCCTTGAGCGTGCCCGGCGTCCCCTCGGCCACGATGCGGCCGCGGTCGATGATCCCGACGCGATCCGCGAGGACGTCGGCTTCTTCGAGGTATTGCGTCGTCAGGAAGACGGTGACGCCGTCCTCCTTCGCGAGTCGCGCGACCTCGACCCAGAGCGCGTTTCGGCTCTGCGGGTCGAGCCCGGTCGTGGGCTCGTCGAGGAAGAGGATCGACGGGCGGTGGAGCAGCGCGAGCGCGAGGTCGAGCCGCCGCTTCATCCCGCCCGAGTACGTGCGGACCTTCCGGTCGGCGGCCTGCGTCAGCCCGACGCGCTCGAGCAGCTCGTCGCCCCGAGCCTTGCGCTCGTCGCGGGAGAGCCCGTGGAGCGACGCCTGGAGGCGCACGTGGTCGCGGCCGGTCAGGAACGGGTCGAGCGCAGCCTCCTGGAGCGCTGCGCCGATCGTCTCGCGCACTTTCGGGCCGTCGTCGACGACGTCGAAGCCGCCGACGATCGCGCGGCCCTCGGAGGGCGGGAGCAGGGTCGTGAGCATGTGGACGGTCGTCGACTTGCCGGCGCCGTTCGGGCCCAGGAACCCGTAGATCTCGCCGTCCGCCACCTCGAGGTCGATCCCGTCCACGGCGCGTACTGCCTTGAACTGTCGGACGAGCCGCTCGGCGACGATCGCACTCACTTCGAAAACGTAGCCGTGCGCTCCGTCCCCCGGATGTGCGATGGTCGAGCGGGCCTCCTCTCGGATATACTTGAGGTGTCAACTTTGGCGACTGCGGCGGAAACACCCACTCTCACCGAGCTCGACCCCTGGGTTCGGTTCCTGCACGCACACGCGACCGTCGTCGGCGAGCTCTCGTCCGAGCTCGTGGCCGAGCACGGTCTGACGATCAACGACTACGAGGTGCTGCTCCGGCTCTCGCGGGCGGAGGGACGGCGGATGCGGCGCGTCGACATCGCGCAGGAGGTCCTGCTGTCGCCGTCGGGGATCACGCGGCTTCTCGAGGGGCTCGAGAAGAGCGGCTATGTCGAACGACAGACGTGCGAGAGCGACCTGCGGGTGGTCTACGCGTGCCTGACCGACGAGGGGATGCGCAAGCTGCGTCAGGCAGGCAAGACCCACCGCGCGGGCATCTCCCGCGTCTTCCTCGACCGGTTCGACGAGGACGAGCGCGCCGTGCTCGCGGAGCTGCTCGGTCGGCTCTCCGCGGCCGACGACGAGCCTTGCACGCCTGAGTAGACTGACCGCCATGCTCGAGTTGGGCACGATGCGCGTCAAGACGGGGCTCGCGGAGATGCTGAAGGGCGGCGTGATCATGGACGTCGTCGACGCCGACCAGGCACGCGTGGCCGAGGAGGCCGGGGCTGTCGCGGTCATGGCCCTCGAGCGTGTGCCTGCCGACATCCGCGTGCAGGGCGGCGTGGCGCGCATGAGCGACCCGGACAAGATCCGCGAGATCCAGGAGGCGGTGACGATCCCGGTGATGGCGAAGTGCCGGATCGGCCACTTCGTCGAGGCGCAGATCCTCGAGGCGCTCGAGATCGACTACATCGACGAGTCCGAGGTCCTGACGCCGGCCGACCTGGAGCACCACGTCGACAAGTGGAAGTTCACCATCCCGTTCGTCTGCGGTTGCACGAACCTCGGCGAGGCGCTCCGGCGGATCGCGGAGGGGGCCGCGATGATCCGCACGAAGGGCGAGGCGGGCACCGGCGACATCGTCAACGCGGTCACGCACATGCGCTCGGTCTTCGGCGGCATCCGGCGGCTTCAGTCGCTGCGCGAGGAGGAGCTCTACTCGGAGGCGAAGGAGCTGCGCGCGCCGTTCGAGCTCGTGCGGTGGGTCGCTGAGAATGGGCGACTGCCGGTCGTGACGTTCACGGCGGGCGGCATCGCGACGCCGGCCGACGCGGCGCTCTGCATGCAGCTCGGCGCGGACGGCGTCTTCGTCGGCTCGGGGATCTTCAAGTCCGGCGACCCGGACACGCGCGCGAAGGCGATCGTCGAGGCGACCACCCACTTCGAGGATGCAAAGGTGCTCGCGGACGTCTCCGCGGGGCTCGGCGAGGCGATGGTCGGGATCTCGGCCGCGTCGCTGCTCGACACCGACCGGCTCGAAGTCCGCGGCTGGTAAGGCACGCGGCAGTCACCGGCGCTGCGCGCGGGATCGGGCGTGCGGTCGCCAATCGGTTGGCTCGCGACGGCTGGACGCTCTCGTTGTTCGACCGAAACGACGAGGGGATCACGCGGACGGCGGAGGAGCTCGGCGCGTTCCGCGCTGTGTGCGACATCCGCGACCCCGCGGCAGTCGACGCGGCGTTCGACGCGGCGGCCGAGGCGGGCGGTCCGTTCCACGCGCTCGCAGCGGTCGCGGGCGTCGGCGGGACGAACGAGCCGGGCGCGGTCGACCGCTTCGACGAGCTGATCCAGACGAACCTCACCGGCACCTACAACTGCGTGCGGGCGTTCGAGCGCTCGCTCGCGGTCGGGCCGGATCCGCGGCACGTGGTGGTGATCTCCTCGATCCTCGCGCGCATCGGCGTGCCGGGCTACAGCGGCTACAGCGCGTCGAAGGCCGGGCTCCTCGGGCTCGTCCGATCGTTCGCGGCCGAGTGGGCGCCTCAGGGCGTCTACGTGAACGCGATCTGTCCGGGCTGGGTCGAGACGGACATGGCGTATCAGGGGCTCGACGCGATTCCAGGGACGCGCGAGGAGGCGCTCGCCGAGGCGATGCGCGAGGTGCCGCTCGGCCGCGTGGCGCAGCCCGAGGAGATCGCGGGCACCGTCGCGTGGCTGCTCTCGGGCGACGCCGGGTCGATCACCGGACAGGCGATCGACCAGAACGGCGGCGCCTTCATGCTGTAATCGAGGGGCATGACGATCGGCGTTCTGGCCGTGCAGGGCAACTTTCGCGAGCACGCGGCGATGCTGCGCCGGCTCGGCGCGGACGTCGTCGAGGTGCGCAAGCCCGAGCAGCTCGAGGGGCTCGACGGGCTCGTGATCCCCGGCGGCGAGTCGACGACGTTCATGCGCCTGATGCGCCTGTACGGGCTCGACGAGGCCGTCCGGCGATTCGAGCAGCCGGTGTTCGGCACGTGCGCGGGGATGATCGTCCTCGACCGCGACCATCTCGGGCTCGTCGACCTCGTCGTCGACCGAAACGCGTACGGGCGCCAGGTGGCGAGCTTCGAGGCCGACCTCGACGCTCGCGGGCGACGACGAGACCGCTGCGCGGCGTGTTCATCCGCGCGCCGCGCGTTCGGGAGGTCGGCGCCGGCGTCGAGGTGCTCGCCGAGCACGAGGGCGAGCCGGTGCTCGTGCGCGACGGGCGCTTCCTCGTCGCGTCGTTCCACCCGGAGCTGACGGACGACACGCGCGTGCACGAGCGGTTCCTGGAGTTGGTCAGGGAGGAGACGAGTGTCCGGGCATAGCAAGTGGTCGTCGATCAAGCACAAGAAGGGCGCCGCCGACGCGAAGCGCGGGAAGCTGTTCTCGAAGCTCTCGCGCGCGATCATCGTCGCGGCGAAGGAGGGCGGGCGCGATCCCGCGGGGAACCTCGCGCTGCAGAACGCGATCGAGAAGGCGCGCTCGTACTCCATGCCGAAGGACAACATCGAGCGCGCGATCGCGCGCGGCTCGGGTCAGGACAGCGACGCCGGCGCGTTCGAGACGATCGTCTACGAGGGGTACGGCGCGGGCGGGATCGCGATCATGGTCGAGGCGCTGACCGACAACCGCAACCGGACCGCGTCCGAGGTGCGGCATCTGTTCGCGAAGAACGACGGCAACCTCGGTGAGACCGGCGGGGTCGCATGGCTCTTCGAGCGCCGCGGCGTCGTGCTCGTCGACGGCTCGGCGGACGAGGACGAGCTGATCCTGGCGGCGGCCGACGGCGGTGCGGACGACATCGAGCGCGACGGCTCGAGCTGGCAGATCACGTCGGCGCCGGAGCAGCTGGCGGCGGTTCGCTCGGCGGTCGAGGCAGCCGGGTTCACCGTCGACTCGGCCGAGCTGACGATGATCCCGAAGACGACGATCGAGGTCGACGACGAGAGCCAGGCGAAGAAGATCCTCCGGCTCGTCGACGCGCTCGAGGACAACGACGACGTGCAGGAGGTCTACGCGAACTTCGACATCCCCGAGCGGGTGCTCGAAGAAGTCGCGTCCTAGCCGGCCGAGCGGTCCAATCCGGGGTCAGACCCCGGACCGCAAACCGAAGGCGCAACACGGTCTGCCGGCGGGGCGGCATCGATTCGGGGTCAGACCCCGAATCGTGTCAAGGGGAACGTGGGGCGGATTTGCGGCGATTCATCCACAGGTCGCGGCAGGAGTCGTCCGACCTCCCGCCTAATGTCTCCGCGTGAAGGTCGTCGTCGGAATCGACCCAGGAACGGCTGCTTGCGGGTACGGGATCGTCCACGAAAGCGACGGGCGCCTCCGGGCGCTCGACCACGGCTGGTGGAGAACGCGCGCGGGCGAGCGCCAGGAGCTGCGGCTGAAGACGATCTTCGACGGGGTCGCCGGGCTCATCGAGGCGTACGCCCCGGATGCCGTCGCCCTCGAGGAGTCGTACGTCGGCGCCGACGCCCGCACCGCGCTCTCTGTCGGGCAGGCACGGGGAGCCGTGCTCGTCGCCTGCGCCGCGGCCGGCGTCGACTGCGCTGAGTACGCGCCCGCCCGTGTCAAGCAGGCCGTCTGCGGCTACGGCCGCGCCGAGAAGTCGCAGGTGCAGCGCATGGTGAAGGCGATCCTCGGGATGCAGGCCGAGCCGACGCCGACGCACGCCGCCGACGCGCTCGCCGTCGCGATCTGCCACGCGCTCGCCTCGCCGCTGATGCGGGTGACGGCGTGATCGCGCGCCTCCGCGGCCGTCCGGTCGCGCGCACGACCGACGGCCTCGTCCTCGACGTCAACGGGGTCGGCTACCTCGTCCGGCGACGCCGACCGCCGCCGCCAAGACCAGCGACGAGATCACGGTCGAGACGTACCTGCACGTCCGCGAGGACGCGCTCCAGCTCTACGGCTTCGCCGACGCCGCCGAGCGCGAGCTCTTCGTGCAGCTCCTCTGCGTCAACGGCGTCGGCCCGAAGGTCGCGCTCGCGATCGTCTCCGGCTCGCCGCCGGGCGAGCTCCGCCGCGCGATCGTGCGCGAGGACGTCGCGCGGTTCCAGGCGATCCCCGGCATCGGCAAGAAGACGGCAGAGCGCATCGTGCTCGAGCTGAAGGAGAAGATCGTCCTCGACAGCGCCGACGCGCCCGGTGGCGACCTCACGGCGCGCGACGCGCTCGTCGAGCTCGGCTACTCGCTCGTCGACGCCGAGCGCGCGCTCGCCGAGATCGACGGCCACTCCCGGTCGAGGAGCAGGTCCGCCAGGCGCTCAGGAAGGCCGCGTGAGCACGACGCAGTTCCTCGCCCCGACGCTCCACGCGGACGACGACGACCTCGACCGCTCGCTCCGCCCGCGCAGCCTCGACGACTTCGTCGGGCAGGAGCGTGTCAAGGAGCAGCTCGCGATCGCGCTCCAGGCGGCGAAGGCCCGCGGCGAGGCGCTCGACCACGTGCTCCTCGTCGGCCCGCCCGGCCTCGGCAAGACGAGCCTCGCGTTCATCGTCCGCGAGGAGCTCGGCGTCGGCATCCGCACGATCGCCGGCCCTGCGCTCGAGCGGAAGGGCGACATGGCCGCGATCCTCACCGGGCTCGAGGAGCGCGACGTGCTCTTCGTCGACGAGATCCACCGCCTCAACCGCGCGGTCGAGGAGATCCTCTACCCGGCGCTCGAGGACTTCCGGCTCGACATCGTCGTCGGCCAGGGGCCGGCTGCGCGCACGCTCACGCTCGACCTGCCGCCGTTCACGCTCATCGGCGCGACGACGCGCACCGGCCTGCTCACGACGCCGCTCCGCGACCGCTTCGGGATGACGTTCCGGCTCGACTACTACGCGCCCGAGGAGCTCGCGACGATCGTCCACCGCTCGGCGCGGATCCTCGGCGTCGAGATCGCGGACGAGGCAGCGGAGGAGATCGCCGGACGATCGCGCGGCACGCCGCGCATCGCGAACCGCATCCTTCGCCGCGTGCGCGACGTCGCCGAGGTGCGGCACCAGGGCGTCGTCACGAGCGCGGTCGCCGACGAGGCGCTCGCGCTGCTCGAGGTCGACGGCCACGGGCTCGAGCGCACCGACCGCGAGCTGCTCCGCGCGATCGTCGAGAAGTTCGGCGGCGGGCCGGTCGGCCTCTCGACGCTCGCGGTCGCGCTCGGCGAGGAGCCCGACACGATCGAGGACGTCTACGAGCCGTACCTGCTCCAGCTCGGCTTCATCCAGCGCACGCCGCGCGGGCGGATCGTGACCGACCTCGGGCGCGCGCACGTCGGCGCGGCCGCTGACGACAAGCTCTTCTAGAGCGGCCGCCCCGCCGGGTCGAAGTCCGGCTGCTCGAGCCAGTCGTCGGGTTGGTCTTCCGGAGGCACGACGTCGTCGCCTACGGTCGCCTTCTTGATCGGCAGAAGGAGCTCCTCCTCGTCCTCTGCCTCGCGCTCGCTCACCGCACGACCACCTTGCCCTTCATCCCGAGGGCCGCGTGGCCCGGCACCGTGCAGAGGTAGGCGTAGGTCCCCTTCTTCAGCGTGACCTTCAGGGTGGTGCGCTGGCCCGGGTTCAGGATCTTCGTCTTCTTCCCGGCGATCTTGAAGTCGTGCGTCGCCTCGCCGCGGTTGACGACCGTGAACGTCGCGACGCCGCGCGTGAGTCGCGCCGGGATGACCTTGAACTTGAAGTCAGTTGCAGTCACCGACGCCTTCGCGGTGCTCCGGGCAAGCGCGGAGGGTGCGATCGCAGCGATCGCCGTCGTCACGGCGGCGACGGCCAGCAGGGCAAGACCACGGCGCGGCGTCATGGAGCTCCCTTCAGTTCGTTGAACGAATTGTGCGAACTATTGCAAAGACGGATCGACTGTTCTAGGGTCGTGGCTTCACCCCACTGTTCCAGATTGGAGGCTCTATGGACTGTTCAGGGGAGGAGAAAGCACCCTCCAGGCTGCTTTCGCGGGGTGAGCTGCTCAAGCGGGCAGGCGTCGTCGGTGCCGCGGCGGCCGTCCCGGTCGCGCTCGCGCCCGACAGCGCTCTCGCGCAGGAGGAGCTCGCCCAACTCCAGCAGATGAAGGCGCTCTCGCCCGGTGAGGCCGCGACGATCGGCGCCGTCTGCGAGCGGCTGATTCCGTCGGACTCGAGCGGGCCCGGAGCCCGAGAGGCGAACGTGATCCGCTACATCGACCGAGCGCTCGCCGGCGATCTGGCCATGTTCAGAAGCTCCGTACACGGCCGCCGCTGTCGCGCTCGACGCCTACTCGCAGTCGAAGTACGGCGGCGGCGTTCGCCGCGCTCACGGCGGCGCAGCAGGACGCCGTGCTCACCGACATGGACCTGAACCGGGCGACACCGGGGCTTCTCGCCGAACGCCAAGGCCGTGTTCGAGATGATCCGCACGCACGCCGTGCAGGGCATGTTCGGCGACCCGGCTCACGGCGGGAACACGAACTTCGTCGGCTGGAAGCTCGTGCGCTTCCCGGGGCCACGCCTCGTGATCAGCGCCCGCGACCAGCGGCTCGACGTCGTGCCGAGGTCGAACCTCAAGTCGACGTACTCGAACCCGCTGTTCCGCGCCCGCGCGTCGAGGAGGGACTGACATGCCAGAGATGATGCAGCCCGCCGACGTCGTCGTCGTCGGCCTCGGTGCCGCGGGCGGCACGGCCGTCTGGCCGCTCGCGAACGCGGGCATGAAGGTCGTCGCGATCGAGGCGGCCCACGGCTGAAGGTCAGCGACTACCCGTTCGACGAGATCACGAGCGCGATGCGGAACTGTACGGCCGGTACAAGTCGAACCAGGAGGTCCCGACCACCAGGCCCAACTCGAGGGTCGCCGCGACCCGGCCGCTCGGTGCGACCGGGCCGATGATCAACGCCGTCGGCGGCACGTCCATCCACTGGATGACCCAGAGCTGGCGGTTCCTCCCGTGGAACTTCAAGACCGTGTCGATGTCGAAGACGCGGTACGGGCCGAACGCGATCCCGAAGGACTCGACCTCGATCGACTGGCCGTTCGACTTCGCCGAGCTCGAGCCGTACTACGACAAGCACGAGTACTTCGCGGGCGTGTCGGGCCAGGCCGGCAACATCCAGGGGACGATCGACCCGCGAGGGAACATCTTCGAGGGCCCGCGTCGGCGAGGGTATCCGCTGCCGCCGCTGCGCAGCTCGGGCTTCACCGACATGATGGACGCGGCCGCGAAGTCGGCGAGCTGGCACCCGTACCCGGGCCCCGCGGGAATCCGTTCGAAGGCCTACCGCGGGAAGGCGGGTTGCACGTACTGCGGCTTCTGCGGCAGCACAGGCTGCTACACGAACGCGAAGGTGCAGACGAACGTCGACTACATCCCGTCGGCCGAGAAGACGAAGAACCTCAAGGTCGTGCCGCTCGCCGACGCGCTCACGGTCGAGGTCGACGACCAGGGACGTGCGTCCGGTGTCCTCTACCTGAAGAACGGCCGCGAGTACTTCCAGCCGGCGAAGGTCGTGGTGGTCGCCGGCTACACGTACGGGAACGTCCGGCTGCTGCTCCTGTCGACGTCGAAGGCCTATCCGAACGGTCTCTCGAACAACCACGGCCAGGTCGGCAGGCACTACATCGCCCACGGCCTCGGCTCCGCCGGCGCGACCGGCTGGTTCCCGGGCAAGCGGCTCAACCGCTACAGCGGCACGCTCGGCCAGTTCGTCGGCGTTCGACGACCTCGACGCCGACAACTTCGACCACTCCGGGCTCGGCTTCATCGGCGGCGGGATGTGCAGCGCCACGATGGAGGCGAAGCCGATCGCCACCGCGAACACGACGCCGCCGAGCGTCCCGCGCTGGGGCTCGAGCTGGAAGTCCTGGCTGGCGCAGAACGCCGACTCGGTTGCCGGCGTCGGCGCGCAGCTCGAGGTGCTGTCCTACGAGGACAACTACCTCGACCTCGACCCGGCGGTCCGCGATCCGCTCGGCCGGCCGGTGATCCGGATCACGAACGACTTCCACGACAACGAGAAGCGCCTCTCCGACTACGTGCAGGCGAAGATGGTCGAGTGGCTCAAGGCCGCCGGTGCCGCGGAGATCTGGACGGCCGCACCGGGTGCGCGCTCGCTGAGCACGCACGCCTACGGCGGCACGAGGATGGGTGACGACCCGAGCGTCAACGTCGTCGACCGCTGGGGCATGTCGCACGAGGTGCCGAACCTGGGCTCATGGGCGGCTCGACGTTCCCGAGCTCCGCGGGCCGGAACCCGACGCAGACGATCCAGGCGACGGCCTGGCGCACGGCGGACCACATCGTCCAGAACTTCAAGACGATCGCCGACTGAGAAGGGGGCCCCAGGACGGGCGGCGGGAAACCGCCGCCCGTCCCTGTTCGTACGATGGCGGAGATGGCAACCGAACGCGGCTTCGGTTCGGCGCTCAAGACACTGCGGCGTGACCGGCGACTCTCGCTCCAGGACGTGTCCGCGGGGACCGGGATCTCGGCGTCGTTCCTGTCGCTCGTCGAGAACGGGAAGAGCGACATCACGATCGGTCGTCTGATGAAGCTCGCGCAGTTCTACGACGTGCATGTGAGCGACCTGCTGCCGCCCGGGATCGGGTCGCGATCCGATCGTCGTGCGCGCGTCCGAGCGCCGGCACATCGCGTCGCCGAGCGAGGGCATCGACGTGTACCTGCTCGGGCCGGACAGCGAGCGGCGCATGCTGCCGCTCGTCGCCGAGTTCGCTCCCGGCGGGCACCTGGCGGAGTGGTCGCAGCACGACGGCGAGGAGTACATCTACGTGCTCGCCGGGAGGGTCCTGCTCGAGGTGGAAGGGCACGAGTCGGTCGAGCTCGCGACGGGCGACGGCGCGTACTACAGCGCCGACCGTCGGCATCAGTTCACGTCGCTCGGCGAGGAGCCGGCGTCTGTCTTCGGCGTCGTCTCGCCGCCGCACCTCTAGCCATGGCGGTCACGGAGGTCATGCACGATCCCGAGCGCCGCGACATCCCCGACCGGCGCGAGGAGCACGTGCTCTCGCGCGGTGGCCCGTGCCTCGTCTGCGGCGAGTGGATCGAGGCCGACGCAAAGGACGCGTACCGCGTGCTCGTGTCGAGCCCGCCGCGCGAGGCGGAGTACGCGTGCCACGAGGCGTGCTTCGAAAGCGTGAAGCACGCGTCCGTGCCGGCACCCGCCTAGGGGAGGGCTCGGCGGAACAGGCGCTGTGCCGCCGGGCCGCGCTGGGCGGCGCGATGCGGCGTCCTCAGTCGCGCCCGTATCCACGGATACGAACGCTCCCTGCGTCCTTGCCTCGCACCACCCAGCGCACCCCGACGACGAGGCCTGTCCCGCCAAGCCCTCCTAGCGCAGAGGCTGCCAGTCCGGCTGGTGCTGGTCGATCAGCAACTCGGCGGCCGGCGCCGGGTTGTGCGTGATCGGCGTCGTGCGTCCGCCCGACGAGAGGAGCGTGAGGCCGAGGAAGTTCGAGCTGCCGAACATCTCCGAGACGACGAGCGTCGTCCCGTCGGGCGACCACGCGGGCTCGTCGCCGCCGCCGACGACGCGCGCGTCCTTGCCCTCGGCCGAGATGCTGACGATGCCGAGCCGCGTGCCCGCCGCGAGCCGTTGGCCGTCGGGCGACCACGTCGGTGCGGACGGGAGCAGGTCGCCCCCGATCCCGCCGGTCGCGCGCCGCGTTCCGTCGGGAGCCGCCGTCCAGACGTCCCGCTCGCGTCCGAGCGTGCAGGCGTTCGACGCGGTGCAGACGCGCACCGGCGGCGCGACGAGGAACGCGATCCGGTCGCCGCGAGGCGACCAGCTCGGCTCGAGCTCGAGCTCGCGCGTACGCGTCAGCCGGCGCTGGCCCGACCCGTCGGCGTTCATGACCCAGAGGTCGGAGTGGGGGAAGCCGCTTCCGTTCGTGTAGAGCGAGCCGCGGGCGAAGAGGATGCGGCGGCCGTCGGGGCTCCACGTGGGGCCGCCGTCGAAGGACACGTTCCTCGTGAGGCGGCGCTTGCCCGAGCCGTCGGCGTTCATCACCCAGATCTCGGTGCCCGACGTGCCCGCGCCGACGGTCGTCCCTGTCGAGTGGACGTACGCGATGCGGCGCCCGTCGGGAGACCACGCGGGATCGAAGTCGCCGGACGTCCGGGTCGGCTTCGTGAGCGCGCGTCTCCCCGTTCCGTCGGGACGGACGGTCACGATCGTCAGCCCCCAGCCCACGTTGCCGCGGCCGCGGGCGGACTCGACGTACGCGATGCGCCCGTTGCGGCCTGGATAGCCGCCGCTCGCCGCGGCCGTGCACGTCAGCGCGGCGACGACGATCAACGCTCCGGCGCGGAGCATGCACCAACCGTATCGCGTGCGGGATGTGTATTCATTCTCCCGTGCCGGATCTCTGGCTGCCCGGAGCGGCGGGGCCGCTCGACCAGCTCGTCGAGCGCCTGCAGCGGCGCGTCGCCGAGTTCGCGCGCAAGCACGGGCTCGAGCAGGCAGCCGTCGAGGTCGAGCTCGCCGACGGTGCGCTCATCCCGGTGTCGGAGATCTCGCCCGAGCCGGGGTTCGGCTTCATCACGCTGACGCCGCACGGCGACGAGGTGCAGGAGCTCGTCGTCCCGATCGGGTCGATCCGCCAGTTCGTGATCGGCCCGCTCGAGCCCGAGCGCGCACGCTTCGGCTTCACGGTCGCGGAGCAGTGAGCGTGGGGCGGCCGAAGCCGCCCCGTCGCTCTCAGCCCAGGGCGCCGCGGATCGCGCCGGCTGGGAAGTCCGTCGTGTGGACGTTGTTGTAGAAGTTCGCAGGCGTCGCGAGGATCTCGTCGATCAGCGTCTGCGCGGTCGCCGTGCAACCGCTCGAGACGCCGCTCGCGTCCGGCGCGTTCATCTGCACGATGATCGGTCCGGCTGCCGTGCGCGACCCGCGATGGATGTGCGTCCCCACCGAGGGGAGGCGGATGTTCTGCACGCGCACGCGGTAGCAGACGTTGCCCGCGCGGAACCGGAACACCGTCGTTCCCGCGCCGTCGGCGTCGCCGAGGTTGCACACGCCCGCGGCGTTGCACTCGGACGCGCCGTTCAGCGTCACGGTGACCGTCCGGCCGAGGTCGGCCTCCGAGGTTCCGGTGAGCTGACCGCGAACCGCACCGCCCGGGAAGTCGGTCGTGTGCACGTTCACGTAGTACTGGTCGCGGTTCGCGAGCATCTGCGAGACGAGCGCGCGTGAGACGGTTGTGCAGCCGCTCGACTGGCCGTTCGCGCCGGGCTGGCGGAGCGGCACGACGATCGGCCCGGACTCACCTGCGCCCCCGTGGTGGATGTGTGCGCCGACGGACGGCAGCGTGATGTTCGACACCTCGAGGCGGTAGCAAACCTGCCCCTGGCCGCGACGCAGCCGAACCGTCGCTTCTCCGGTTCCGACGGGGTCGCCGGCCGGCACGTCGGCCTCGCCCGTCATGAAGATCTGCAGCGCGGTGCCGCCGCTGACCGGCGACAGGATCGACCTCGGGCAGGCGCCTCGGCCCGCCGGGATGATGTCCGCCGCGTGGCGGAGGTGCGCCGTGCGCTGGCGCGCGGTGACGCGGAGCTTCACGTACGGACGGCGCGCAGACGACGTGCGGTGGCAGATCGCTGTGATCGAGGCCTCCGGCGACGACGTCCGCGCCTGTGCAGCGCCGAGTGGAACGGCGACCGCCAGTGCCGGGACGAGCAAGACGAGCAAGCGTTTCACGTGGAATCCCCCTTGGTCGGGTCTCGCCCGGGTCTACGGGCGGCCGAACGAGGCGGATTCAGCGGCGGAACTGGAGCTCGTGCCAGCTCGGCACGGGAGCGAGCTCGAGCAGGGCGCGGCCGCCGTGGGGATCGCGGTAGCCGAAGTCGGCGGCGTCGTCGTCCCAGGCGACCTCGAGCAGGCCTTCCTTGACCCTGTGGTCGAGCCAGGCCCCCCGGAACACGAGCTTCCGGAGCCAGTACACGAGCGACTCGCCCTCGACGAGCGCGATGTGGTCCCAGTGGCGGACCACGTAGCGACCGAGGTTGCTCCTCGGCTCTTCGATGCCGCCGTCGGCCGCGAGCTCGACGAGGTCCTCGATCTCCTCTGGGTCGAGCTCGTTGTCGCCGATCAGCCCGAGCCGGACCGCCGCGGCGGTGACCCGCTGCTCGAAGTCGTCGCTGTTGAAGCTGAACCGATAGCCCAGGAACTCGACGACGTAGTCGTCCCCGGACGTGTAGTTCGCTTCGGCCACGGTCGGAGAATAGCCGCGACTAGGCTGTCGCCCGTGACCGCTCGCGCCGTTGCGATCAGCGCCTTCGCGTGCGCGATTCTCGTCGTCGTGGGGCGCTATGCGCTCGACCTCGCGTGGGACAGCGCGCTCGTTCTGGCGCCGGTGTTCGTGCTCGTCGTCGGCGCGATCGCCTTCCTGATCGTGCTCTGGGCGAAGGTGATCCGGGACTCACTGCGCGGTCAGGGCGCCGACCAGTAAGTCGATCTCGCGCTCCTCGGTGTAGGCGCCGATCGAGACGCGGAGCATCGGCTCGGTCTTCCGCGCGAAGACCGGGATCTCGATCCGGTGCTCGTCGTAGAGGCGTCGCTTGAGCGCCTCGGCGTCGTCGGTGGGGACGCGCACGCTCGCCATCTGCACGAGGAAGCCCGGCGCCGCGACCGGCGTGACGCCGTCGAGTCGCATGAGCCGCTCACGCGCGTCGAGGAGCAGCGCGCGACAGCGCTCCTGCACGCGCGGCCAGTCGTGCGCGGCCATCCAGTCGATCGCCGCCGGCACAGCGAGATACGCGGACGGGTCGAGCGTGCCTTGCCGCTCGTTCCGCGTCCTGTAGCTCGCGTCCTCGCCGTGCCCCCAGCTGACGATGAGCCCGTCGACCTCCTCCTGCCACTCGGGTCGCACGCAGAGGAAGCCGGCGCCCTTCGGCGCGCACATCCACTTGTGGCAGTTGCCGGCGTAGAAGTCCGCCCCGAGCGTGGGGAGGTCGAGGTCGAGCTGGCCGGGTGCGTGCGCGCCGTCGACGATGGTCGGGAGGCCGTGCGCGCGCGCCCGCTCGACGATCGCCGCGACCGGGAGCACGGCGGCGGTCTCCGAGGTGATGTGGCTGACGAACACGGCACGCGTCCGTTCGTTCACGCGCGCGAACAGCGACTCGACGATGTCCTCGTCCCGCTCGAGCGGCAGCTCGATCGGCGCGCGCACGTAGCTCGCGCCTGCGCGCTCGCAGACGCTCGCCCACGTGAGGTCGCACGCGCCGTACTCGAGCTCGGTCGTCAGCACCTCGTCGCCGCGCTCCAGGCCGATCGCCCTTGCCGCGAGGTTGACGCCCGACGTCGCGTTCGGGACGAAGACGAGGTCCTCCGGGTCGGCGCCGACGTACGCCGCGAGCCGCGCGCGCGACTCGTCGAGGAGCTCGCCGAGGCGCCGAGCGATGAACTCGACCGGCTGCCGCTCGAGCTCGCGCTGCCACTCCTGATAGCGCTGGAACACCGGCCGCGGGCAGGCGCCGAACGATCCGTGGTTGAGGAAGACGACGTCGGGGTCGAGGAGGAACTCAGACCGCACGGGCCACGTGCGCGCGCGTGACGTCGTCCGGCGAGCAGCAGCCGCAGAGGCCGAGCGCGAGCTCGAGCTCGTCGCGCAGCAGACCGAGCACGCGTTCCGCGCCGTCGGTCCCGTCGACCGCGAGCCCCCAGAGGACGGGACGGCCGACGAGGACGGCGCGCGCGCCGAGCGCGAGCGCGACGACGACGTCGACGCCGCGGCGGATGCCGCCGTCCACGAGCACGTCCACGCGCTCTCCGACCGCGTCGACGACCTCCGGCAGCGTGTCGATCGTCGCGGCCACGCCGTCGAGCTGCCTGCCGCCGTGGTTCGAGACGACGATGCCCGCCGCGCCGTGCTCGACCGCGAGGGTCGCGTCCTCGGCGGTGTGGATGCCCTTGACGAGCACGGGTAGCTGCGTCTGGCCGGCGATCCGCTCGACGTCGCGCCAGCTCAGCGAGGGCGTGATGAGCCTGAAGTGCTCGGTCACCGACGTCGCGGCAGCCGCTCCGAGCGCGGCGACGAGCGCGGGCACGGGCGGATCCTCGGGGATGAGCCAGCCGGTGCGGATGTCGCGCTCGCGCCGGCCGAAGTACGGTGCGTCGACCGTGAGCACGATCGCGCGGTAGCCGTTCTCCACTGCCTCGTCGACGATCGAGCGCGTGACGCCTTCGTCGCGGAAGACGTAGAGCTGGAACCAGCGCGGCGCATCCGGCGCTGCCGACGCGACCTCGGCTGGCGAGGCGGTCGCCATCGTCGAGAGCGTCATGATCGTCCCGAAGTTCGCGGCCGCACGCGACATCGCGACCTCGCCTTCGGGGTGTGCGTGGCGCTGGTACGCCATGGGCGCGACGATGATCGGCGCGGCGAGGTCGGCCCCGAGCACGGTCCGCCGGGTCGTGACGCGCGCGACGTCGCGGAGCATCCTTGGCCGGAGCGTCCAGCGCCGGTACGCGCTCACGTTCTCGTGCAACGTCCACTCGTCGCCCGCGCCGGCGGCGAAGTACGCGAGCGGACCGGCCGGGAGGAGCTCGGCGGCGCGGCGTTCGTAGTCGAAGACGTTCAGCAGCTCGTCCACGCGAGCAACCTAGCCAACTCCGTCCGACGCCCTCCGTACGGTGACCTCGCGATGCAACAGGGCACGTGGACAATTCGTCCCTGCCCGCACGGTGAGGCGAGCGCCCTCGCAGCGGCGCTCGGGATCAGCTGGATCACCGCCAGCGTCCTCGTCCGGCGCGGGTATGGCGACCCCGAACAGGCGCGGGCATTCCTCGCCGCCGAGCCGCCGCGCCACGATCCGGCGCTCCTCGGCGACACGGCCGCGGCCTGCGACCGCATCCGCGCCGCGATCGCGGCAGGGGAGCGGATCTGTGTCCACGGCGACTACGACGTCGACGGCATCTGCGCGACGACGCTCGCGGTCACCTGCCTGCGCGAGCTCGGCGCGAACGTCGACTGGCACCTCCCGAGCCGCTTCGACGAGGGCTACGGCGTCTCGGGGCAGACGATCGAACGCCTCGCGGACGAGGGCTACAAGCTCGTGCTCACGGTCGACTGCGGGATCACCGCCGTCGACGAGGTCGCACGGGCGAAGGCTCTCGGGCTCGATGTCATCGTCACCGACCATCACCGGCCGGGGCCGACGCTGCCCGACTGCCCGATCGTGGCCACGCGGCCGTCGCGCTACCCATTCCCGGAGCTCTGCGGGACCGGCGTCGTCTACAAGCTGCTCGGTGCGCTCGGCGCTGACGTCGACCGGCACCTCGACCTCGTCGCGCTCGCGACGATCGCGGATGTCGTGCCGCTGCTCGACGAGAACCGCGCGCTCGCGAGCGCCGGGCTCCGCGCGCTCGCGCGCACGCAGAAGCCGGGCCTGCAGGCGCTCATGCGCGCGGCGTCGGTCGATCCTGCGCGCGTCGACACGGGTGCGGTCGGCTTCCGGCTCGCGCCGCGGATCAACGCCGCCGGCCGCCTCGGCCACCCCGGCGCCGCGCTCGAGCTCCTGCTCACCGACGACCGCGACGAGGCGTTCCGGCTCGCGTCGAGGCTCGAGGAACTGAACCGCGAGCGGCAGATGGTCGAGGAGCGAATCGTCCGCGAGGCCGTCGCGAAGGTGAACGAGTGGGACGAGACCGACCGGCGGCGCCGCGCCTACGTGCTCGCCGGCGAGGACTGGCACGAGGGCGTGATCGGCATCGTCGCATCGCGGCTCGTCGAGCGCTTCAACCGGCCCGTGGTGATGATCGCGGGCGGCGACGAGGCATGGAAAGGATCGGGCCGCTCCGTGTCGGCGTTCGACCTCCACGGTGGACTCGCCGCGTCGGCGGAGCACCTCGAGCGCTTCGGCGGGCACCGCGCTGCGGCCGGGCTCTCGATCCGTCCGGAGAACGTCGACGCGTTCGCGCGCGCGTTCGCCGCGCACGCAGAGGAGCACCTCGTCGAGGAGGACCTCCGGCCGGTCACGTACGTCGACGCGGTCCTCCGGCTCGGACCGTGCCGACGCTCGAGCTCTGCGAGGAGCTCGCGAAGCTCGCGCCGTTCGGCCTCGGCAACCCCGAGGTGACGCTCCTCGCCGAGAGCTGCGAGCTGCGCGACCTCTCGGCGGTCGGCGAGGGTCGGCACCTGCGCTTTCGCGTGCGGCACGGCGGGGCGATCGCGTTCGGCCTCGGCGGGCAGCTCGACCGCTTCCGCACCGAACGCCGCTTCGACGTCGCGTTCCGGCTCGAGGCGAACCACTGGAACGGCACCGTTGCGCCGCAGCTCGTCGTGCGCCGGATCTTCGACGCGAGCGACTCCTACGAGGGCCTGCGCGCCTGGCTCGTCGACGAGTTCCGGAAGGACGAGCGCGACCCGGTTGCAGTGGAGATCTTCGCCGAGCTCGGGCTCGACCGCGACGGCGATCCGCGCAGCCTGCTCGAGTCTGCGCGTTTCCGCGCGCTGCTCGAGGAGCCGCCGCTCGAACGCGCCGCGTGATCGTCCGCGCCGAGCGCGAGTCGGACTTCGCGCAGATCCACGCCGTCGTCGACGCGGCGTTCGGCGACGAGCCGGTCGAGAAGCTCGTCGACGCCCTGCGCTTGCTCCCCGGCTACCTGCCGGACCTCGCGCTCGTCGCCGAGGACCAAGGCGAGGTCGTCGGCTATGTGATGTTCACGCACGCCGACCTCGCGGAGGGCGGGCGGGTGCTCATGCTGTCGCCGCTCGGCGTCCGGCCCGACCGCCAGCGGAGCGGCGTCGGCTCTGCGCTCGTCGAGGAAGGGTTGAAACGCGCCCGCGAGCGCGGCGAGCCGGTCGTGATCGTCGAAGGCGACCCGCGCTACTACTCGCGGTTCGGCTTCAGCCGCGCCACCGAGCTCGGCCTCGACGAGCCGCACGAGGGCATCCCGGACGGCGCGTTCCAGGCGCTCGCGCTCGCTCCGGACCACCCGCGGGGCCGGGTCGTCTACCCGCAGCCGTTCGACGAGTTTTCCTAGCGCGAGACCGAGATCCGAGGCTGGCGGCGGCCGGGCGTCGGCCTCACGTCGGCGGCAGCCCGGTCGAGCGCCACGAGGAGGCGGGCCAGCTCGAGGCTCCTGTTCCTGCGCACTTTGCGGAATCGGCGCATGGGCATCTCTTGTTCATCGTCCGAGGCGCCGATCCTCTGTAGAGAAATCCCCCGGTCTACACTGAACTGATGGCAGTCGTCGACGTCAGCGAGAAGCACCAGGACCTCGTCGACGAGCTGCTCGCGGCCGTGTCGGAATACAACCCCGACCCCGACCGAGAGCTGCTGTCGAGGGCCTTCTCGTACGCAGCGACAGCCCATGAGGGCCAGCTCCGGCGCTCGGGCGAGGAGTTCATCCGCCACCCGTGGTCGGTCGCGAAGATCTGCGCCGAGCTTCGCCTCGACGAGCAGACGGTCGCCGCCGCACTCCTCCACGACGTCGTCGAGGACACCGGCGTCGTGCTCGACGACCTGAAGGCCGAGTTCGGCGACGAGATCGCGCAGCTCGTCGAGGGCGTCACGAAGCTGACCCGGATCCAGTTCCAGACGCGCGAGCAGGTGCAGGCGGAGAACTACCGCAAGATGATCGTGGCGATGGCCGACGACCCTCGGGTCATCCCGATCAAGCTCGCGGACCGGCTGCACAACATGCGCACGATCGAGCACCTGCCGAAGCAGAAGCAGGTGCAGACGGCGAAGGAGACGCTCGAGGTCTACGCGCCGCTCGCGCACCGGCTCGGCATCCACGCGCTCAAGTGGGAGCTCGAAGACCTCTCGTTCGAGACGCTGCATCCGCGGAAGTACGCCGAGATCAAGACGCTCGTCGCCGACCGCCGCGCCGACCGCGAGGAGCACGTCCGCGAGGCGGCGGGGCTGCTCGAAGCCGAGCTCGAGAAGGTCGACATCCCGGCCGAGATCTCCGCGCGCGCGAAGCACTTCTACTCGATCTACGAAAAGATGGCGAAGAAGGGCCGCGAGTTCAACGAGATCTACGACCTCACGGCGATGCGCGTGATCGTCGAGCGCGGCGGCGAGGAAGGGACGCGCGACTGCTACGGCTCCCTCGGGCTCATCCACTCGCTCTGGAAGCCGATGCCCGGCCGCTTCAAGGACTTCCTCGCGATGCCGAAGTTCAACGGCTATCGCTCGCTCCACACGACGGTGATCGGGCCCGAAGGCCGGCCCCTCGAGATCCAGATCCGCACGCGCGAGATGCACGAGACCGCCGAGCTCGGGATCGCGGCGCACTGGGCGTACAAGCACGGCAAGGCGGCCGACGAGCAGTGGCTCGCGTGGGTGAAGCAGCTGATGGACTGGCAGGCCGACGAGGCCGACCCGCGCGAGTTCATGCGCAACTTCCGCACCGACCTCTTCGACGACGAGGTGTTCGTCTTCACGCCGAAGGGCGAGGTCAAGACGCTGCCGGCCGGCGCGACGCCGATCGACTTCGCGTACGCCGTCCACACCGACGTCGGCCACCGCACGGTCGGCGCGAAGGTGAACGGCCGCATCGTCCCGCTGCACTACCGGCTGAAGAGCGGCGACTTCGTCGAGATTCTCACCGCGAAGACCGGCCGCGGCCCCTCGCGCGACTGGATGTCGCTCGCGGCGTCCTCGCGCGCACGCAACAAGATCCGGCAGTGGTTCTCGCGCGAGACGAAGGAGGAGACCGAGGCAAAGGGCCGCGAGGCGCTCGAGGAGGCGCTCAAGCGCCAGAACCTCCCGTACCGCAAGCTCGCCGGCTCGGCGGTGCTGGCGCAGGTGATCCGCGACTCGGGCTACAAGAAGGCCGAGGACTTCTACATCGCGCTCGGCTCCGGCAAGCTCCAGCCCGCGCAGATCGTCAAGAAGGTGCTCACGCGCCTGAAGACCGACGACGTGCCGGAGGAGGAGAGCGTCCCGCGCAAGCAGACGCGGGCGAAGCCCGTCTCGGGCGACGACATGGGCGTGATCGTCAAGGGCGCCGAGGGCGTGCTCGTTCGCGTCGCGAAGTGCTGCACACCGGTGCCGGGCGACGACATCGTCGGCTACATCTCGCTCGGCAAGGGCGTGACGATCCACCGTCTCGACTGTCCGAACGTGAAGTCGCTGATGCGGAATCCGGAGCGCTTCACGGACGTCGAGTGGTCTGACGGCCACAAGACGAGCTTCCGCGTCCACATCGCGGTCGACTCCTGGGACCGTCCACGCCTGCTCGAGGACGTCGCGCGGACGTTCGCCGAATACGGCGCGAACATCGTCTCCTACGGCGGCGTCG